>VGBM01000006.1 GCA_016870485.1 Actinomycetota bacterium | reverse complement strand
CCCAACTGTGCGCGCGCGCAGACGGCCCAGTCCTGCTCGGCCAGGCGGTGCCGGAAGTCGACGACGGGCCCCGGGTCGAAGCCCGGACCGGCGACCGTCTCGGGGCGGAACAGGTAGTGGCACGTCACCCGCGTCCGGTCGGGGGCGACCGGGTCGAGCAGGAACGTCGAGACGACGTCGGTGTGGTAGTTGACGATCAGGTTCGGCAGCAGCGTGACGCCGTAGAAGGCGCTGCGGTCCCGCTCGTCCAGCCCCGGCAGCGCCGGCAGGCCGGACGCGCCCGTCGCCGTCCACGACGAGTGGCCGGGCGCGAGGCGGTTCCCGTTCCAGTCGGGCGCGTCCGGCTCGACGACGTCGCCGCGGCGGTACAGCGGCACCACCTCGACCAACTCGGGGTGGACCGTCGGGCAGTGCAGGCACTCGTTGTAGTTCTCGACGATCAACTTCCAGTTGGCGGCGACATCGTACGTCCGCTGCGAGCCGACCACCAGCTCCCCGACGCCGTAGCGCCCCCACTGGAAGGGGTCGTCGGAGGCGTGCGCGGCCAGATGCTCGCGGAGCCCCGGCGCGTCGTCGTCGACGGAGACCCAGAGGAAGCCATCCCACGTGTCGACGCGGGCCCGCCGCAGGCCGAGGTCGCCGCGATAGGGCAGCTCGTGCGGCTGCACGTTCGGCGTGCCGAGCAGGCGCCCGTCGAGGCCGTACGACCAGGCGTGGTACGGGCACGTGAAGGCTCTGCGCACGCGGGCCGGGCCGTCGCACAGCCTGGCGCCGCGGTGGCGGCACGCGTTGTAGAGGGCGTGCAGGTCGCCGGCCTCGTCACGGGTGACGATCAGACTCTCGCCGACGACGTCGACGGCGGTCAGGTCCCCGGGTTCCGCGACCTGCTCCGCGCGGCCGACGCAGTACCAGCTGCGGTGGAACAGCCGCTCGCGCTCGCGGGCGAAGACGCCGGCGTCGACGTAGTCCGCTCCGGGCAGGGTCGGCAGGGGCGTCCACGCCGGCCGCTCGACCTCGACCAGCGGCTCATTCGGATCCACGCCGACGACACTACCACACGGCCGGCCGCGGAGGGCGGCGCTCAGGCGACCGTCAGGCCGCACTCGCGGACGGCGTCCGCAAAGGGGGCGGCGAGGCCGACCGTGAACGGCCCGAAGATGCCGTACACCGCGGAGGCCTCGTCGTAGCGCATCTCGTAGACGATGTCCTTGATCGCCTTCGGGTCGTCGCTGAAGAGCGTGACCTGCCACTCCCAGTCGGACAGCCCCGTGGCGGCGGTGATCATCTGCGACACCCGCCCCCGGAACGTCGCGCCGAGGCGGCCGTGGCCGCCCATCAGCCGGCGGCGCTCCTCGAAGTCGAGGGCGTACCAGTTGGCGCCCGCCTCGCGGCTCTTGCTCATCGGGTAGATGCAGACGACGCGCGTGTCGGGCAACGCGCGGGGATGCAGGCGCCCCTCGCGCAGCTCGGCGACGTTCGGGTTGTCCGGGTTGATGTACTCGGAGGCCTCCGTGATCGAGACCATGCACTTCTCGGGCACCTCGACGAGCACCGCGCCGAGCTCCGTGCGCATCAGGTCGCGGTGCAGGGCGTGGAGCCGGGCGAGGTCGGGGTGCAGGAGGATCAGGCCGAGGTCGGCGCCCGCGCCGACCACGCTGAAGGCGATCAGCTGGGCGTCCGGCTCGGCGAGGAAGGCGTCGACGAGGGCCTGGGCCTCGGCCAGGCCGACCTCGTCCGTGCGGTCGCCGGCGATCGCGAAGACGAGGTGCAGGACCGCCCAGCCCTCGGACGGGATCGCGGGGGTGTCGGCGGTGCGCGCCACGTGGGCAGGGTAGCCGTCCCGGGCTAGCCGTCGAGCAGGGCGCGCATCTCCGCGATCTCCTGCTCCTGGGTCGCGATGATCTCGTCGGCGAGAGCCGCGAGCTCGGGATCGTCGCCGTCCGCCTTGACGTCCTCCGCCATTGCGACCGCGCCCGCGTGGTGGGCGATCATGCCCTCCAGGAAGAGCCGGTCGAAGTCGGCGCCCTCGGCGGCGGCGAGCGCGTCGAGCTGCTCGTCGGAGAGCATCCCCTCCATGCCGCCGTGGCCGGAGTGGTCGCCGCCCATCCCGGCGCCCTCGCCGTCGAGCCAGGCCCGCATCTGCTCGATCTCGGGCGCCTGCGCCCCGCGGATCCGCTCCGCGAGCGCGACGACCGCGGGGCTCGCCCCACGGGCCGGGTCGAGGGCGAGGTCGCTCATCACGACGGCCTGCTCGTGGTGCGGGATCATCAGCTGGGCGAACATCACGTCGGCGTCCATCATCGCGCCGCCGTCCACCATCGATCCGCCGTCCATCATCGAGCCCGCGCCCATCGCCTCGTCGTGCGCACCGCCGTGGTCGGTCCCGCCGCAAGCGGCCAGGATGAGGACGGCGAGGAGGGCCGGGACGAGGAGCAGGCGGGCTCGCATGCCCTCAGTATTCGCCACCTCCGCCTGAGCGGCCGGGATGCCCCGGCGGGTCGGGCCCTACGGACGGGCCAGGCGCTCGGCCATCGCGTCCGCGAGGACGTCGACGGCGTCGAGGCAGACCGCCTCGTCGGAGTGCTCGGCGGGGTTGTGGCTGATGCCGTTCGGGCTGCGCGTGAAGACCATCACGCTCGGCACGCCCGCGAGCGCGAGCGTGCCGGCGTCGTGGCCCGCGTAGGAGGCGAGGTCCATGGCGCTGACGCCGCGTGCCGTGGCCGCGGCGAAGAGCCCGGCCCTGAGCCCCTCGTCGAAGACCGCCGCGTCGTCCGTCGAGCGGTGCTCCACCGCCACGTCGGGGAAGCCCGCCCGCAGCGCCTCGACCACGGCGTCGCGCGTCGCGTTGTCGAGCGCCCGGCAGTCGAGCGTGCCGAAGGCGCGGCTCGGCACGACATTGGTGCCGCCGGGCTCGACGCCGATTCGCCCGACGGTGCCGACCGCGCCGGGGTGGGCCTCGGCCTCGGCCTGGACGGCGAGCACGAAGGCGGCGGCGCACACGAGGGCGTCGCGGCGGCCCGCCATCGGCGTGGTGCCGGCGTGGTTGGCCTCGCCCGACACCGACCACTCCCAGCGCCCGCGCGCCGAGAGGCGCGTCGCGATCCCGAGCGACACGTCGGCCGGCTCGAGCGCGAGGCCCTGCTCGACGTGGATCTCGTAGTAGGCGGCGAGGCGTTGGTGCAGGCCGGCGGCGTCGACCGGGCGCGGCGGCCCCGCCTCGCGGATCGAGATGCCGTCCGCGTCGCGGCTGTCGGCGACCTCGTCGCCGAACGTGCCGACCAGCGTGCGCGACCCGAAGCAGGGGGTGTCGAAGCGCGAGCCCTCCTCGTCAGCGAAGGAGATCACGGCGAGGCGCTCGGCGCCGGGCACGCCGGCGGCGCGCAGCGCGAGGACCGCGACCAGCGCCGAGACGACGCCCTGGGCCCCGTCGAAGGCCCCGCCCGCGGGGACGGTGTCGAGGTGCGAGCCGGCCGCAACGAGCCCGTCGGCGGGCGCCGCGGGGTCCGTCATCCAGAGGTTGCCGGCGGGGTCGTGCGCGCAGACGAGCCCGGCCGCCTCGGCCACGCCGATCACCTCGGCCTCCGCGGCGCGCAGCGCGTCCGTCCAGGGCGGGCGGGTCCAGCCCGCCTCCCCCCGCCCGTGCGCGTTGACCGCGGCGAAGAGCCGCCGGAAGAGGTCGTGGTCGCAGGCGATCGTCACAGCTCGCCCCAGAGCCCGCGCACCCCGAGGGTGAGCCAGGCGTTCGCGGTCCAGACGATGGCGGCGGCGGCGAGTGCCGCCACGAACACGCCCGTCACGGCCAGGAGGAGGCGCAGGAGGGCGCTGCCCGAGCGCCCCCGGTTGCGCGTGCACCAGAGCGCGAGCACGGCGAGGGCGAAGCACCCGATCGCCGCCCCCACGGCGACGCCGAGGGCGGCGGCGGCGGCGACGGTGCCGATCGGGCGGTCGGCCGTGATGCCGAAGCGCTCGACGACCGCACCCGCCGCGATCCCGACGCCGACCAGGAGGACGGCGACGGCCAGCGCGATCACCCCGAAGCGCAGGGCGCCCGTGCGCACCCCGGGCCGCGGCGGCTCCGGTGCGGGCGCCACCATCGTCTCCGGGATCTCCTCGGCGGTGATCCGCGTCGTCTGCGCCGCGTCCGCGTCGGCGATCGTGGGCGCGTCGCCGGCGAGGATCCGCGCCACGTCGGCCGCGCGCGGCCGCCGCTCGGGCGCACGCTCGAGCAGGTCGAGGATCAGCTGCTCGGCGGCGGGCGGCAGGTCCGGGACGAGGGCGCTCGGCGGCGGCGGGTCCTCGTGCATGCGGCGCATCCCGACCTCGATCCGGTCGGGGCCCTCGAACGGCAGCGCGCCCGTGGCCAGCTCGTAGAGCATGCAGCCGAGCGCGTACATGTCGGCGCGCTCGGTGACGTCGAGCCCGGCGGCCTGCTCGGGCGCCCAGTACTCGGGGCTGCCGACGCGGGCGCCGCCCTCCGTGATGTCGGCCTCGCCCACGGTCCGGCGCAGGACGTCGGCGAGGCCGAAGTCGGCGACCCGCAGCTCGCCGTCGTCGCCGTAGAGAACGTTGCCGGGCTTGAGGTCGCGATGGGTGACGCCGTGCTCGTGGGCGTGCGCGAGGCCGCGGCTGACGGCGAGGCCGATCCGCGCCACCTGCGGCCAGGGCAGGGGCGCCTCGGCCGCGGTGCGGACCAGCGTGCCGCCGCCGCAGTGCTCCTGCACCAGGAACGGGGCGGGCGCCGCATCGTCGAAGTCGAGGACCCCCACCACGTTCGGGTGGCGCAGCTGCGCGAGGGTCGTCGCCTCGCGCTCGAAGCGCCGCCGCGCGTCGGGGTCGGCCGCGACGTCGGGGTGCAGCATCTTCACGGCCACGACGCGGTCGAGCCGCAGGTCCCGCGCCCGGAACACCTCGCCCGTGCCGCCCCGGCCGAGCGACGCCTCGAGGCGGTAGCGTCCGCCGAGATCGGTCATGCCGGAAGCCTAGGCGGCGTCGGCCGCCGGTCCGGGCTCCTCGGGCAGGATCCGGAGGTCCGGGGGCGGGTCGCCGTACGGGGCGCGGTCCGCGCCCATGTCGACGCGCTCGATCGCCTCGAGGTGGCGCTCCAGCACCTGTCGGGCCCGGCGCATGACCTGGTCGTAGCGCGCGACGGCATCCTTGGGCACGAACTCGCGCGCCGTGGCGCCGCAGTCGGGGCAGCGCAGGTCGATCTCCCAGAGGTCGTCGCCGAGCCGCCGCCACTGCACGGGCTGCACGAGCCGGGAGGGGCAGGAGCGGCACACCTCGAGGGCGGTGTCCGCATTGCCGGTGAGCCGGTCGGGGCGGTCCATCTGCGGCGAAGGCTACGAGGCGCGTCGGATGGGGCCGGCGGGGCGGCCCGCACCCGCGGGCTATCCTCCGGGGGATCGCCCCCATCGGCTAGCGGCCTAGGCCTCCGCCCTTTCACGGCGGCTACGCGGGTTCGAATCCCGCTGGGGGTACTTCGGGCGTCGGTAGGCGAACTGCCGTCCGCGAGACCGACGTGGCCAACGCCGACCCGTGGGCGCGGCGGGCGGGGCGCACCGCGGCCACCACGCCCTCCGCGCAGTCGGGCCGGCGGGCCGGCTACTCGGCGTAGACGAGGAGCGGCTGGCCGACGCCCTCCGAGAGGGTCGCGTAGCCGGAGCAGTCAGGCGCGGCGGCGATCGACTCGCCCTGCGGCTCCACGACGTGGAGGCGCTCCGCGGGGGCGGCGCGCAGCGCGGCGGCGATGCCCGCGTCGGCGACGAAGGCACGGATCGCGCCGTACGTCTTGACCAGCACCGTCTGGCCGTCGGCACAGACGTCCGCCGCGACCGCGCCGCCGAACGGCAGCGTCGCATGCAGGCGCAGGGTCGTCGCCTCGCCGAGGAAGGGCGGCACCCCGGCGCGGTAGGCCCGCGACTGCGCCTCGCGCTTGGTGATCACCCAGAGCTCGCCGGAGCCGGGGTCGACGACCAGCGACTCTGCGTCGCGGGCACCGTCCTCGTAGGCAAGCACGGCGACGCCGGTCGGGGCGGCCGGCAGCGTCGTGCCGGCGGCCACCCCGTCCAGCCGCGGCTCCTCGACGCGGTAGACGCGGACCGACGGGCGCACCGCCGCGTTGTCGCCGATGTCGCCGACATACAGGTAGGGCGTCCCGGCGATCGGCCCGGGCCCGAGCGCGAGGTCCTCCCAGTCGCGGTTCGTCGCGCCGGCCAGGGGCAGCGTCGCGACGACCGCTCCCGCGCTGTCGATCGCGTAGAGCGCGGCGGCGCCGCCCGAGTCGTCGTGGGTCCACCAGACGCCCGGGTTGCGGACGCTCTGGACGAGGCCGGAGGCCTCACGCACCGGCGCGCCGACCGCGCCGAGCGCCTGCCAGCGGGTCGCTACGGCGCGACGCGGACCGGCCGGCGCAGCGGCCGGTGGCTCCGCGGCAGGCGTCCCGGCGACCGGTTCGACCGCTGGCGGGAGCGGCGAGCCAGCCGGCGCGGCGACCGGTGCCTTCGCCGCAGGCGCCTCGCCAACCGGACCGGCCGCCGGTGAGGGCGGCGGGCCGAGCACGGCGCGGAGCGCAGTCGGGCCGCCGCGCCCGGTGACGCGTGCGGCCAGGGCGATCCGCACGTCATCGACCAGGGCGCAGCCGTCCGGCCCGAGCGAGAGCGGCACTACCAGCCTCGCCCGGTCGCCGCGCGGGCGCGAGGCGACTCCGCCGAGGCGCGCGCCGTCGTTGGCGTCGCGGGCGACGACGCGTACGCGGGTCGCTCCGCGAAGGCCGGCCAGGCGCAGCTCCAGCACGGGCCGTCCGTCGGCGCACATCGCGCGGGTCGCGGCCAAGCGGATCTCCGTCGCGCGGCCCTCCGGCCGGGCGTCGGCCCACCCGGCGGTCGCGAGCAAGACCGGCAAAAGCAGGGAGATGGAGAGGCGGCGACGGCGCATCGAATCGGGCCCGGAAGGCAGGGCTTTCATCTGTGCAGACGCGCTAGCCTGGGCGATCTGACGCGCCCCACGGGTCGCGAGCCGGGTGTCCGGGGCCACCGCCATGGCCTCATCATCTCACGGTCCGGGTCCGCTGGTGCGGGGTTCCCCGCACGGGGGCGTCCGACCCGCGCGGAATCCTTCGGCCGGTGGACGCGCTGGTGGTCGACGGGATCGAGGTCGCGGTGCGCCGCAGCCCGCGCGCGCGACGGGCGCGCCTCGTCGCCAACCCGGGCGCCGGCGTCGAGCTCGTGCTGCCCGCCCGCGGCGGCGACGACGCGGCGCGCGCGCTGGTGCGCACGCACCGGGCCTGGATCGCCGAGCAGCACGCCCGGCTCGAGCGGCGCGTGCTCGGCCTCGACCGACCGGGCGTGGTCTGGCGCCACGGGGTCGCGGTGCCCCTGTCGGTCCGCCACGCCGAGCGCGGCCGGATCCTCGCGACCGACGACCGCGTCGTGATCGCCGCCCCGTCCGCGGGGGACGCAGGCCGGCTCGTGGAGCGCTGGTACCGCGAGCACGCGCGCACCGTGGCCCAGGCCCTCGTCGTCGACCTGCCCGAGCCGCACCCCGCCGCGCTGCGCATCGCCGACGGCCGCTCGCGCTGGGGCTCCTGCTCGCGCACGGGCACCGTCTCGCTGTCGTGGCGGCTCCTGCTCGCCCCGTTCGCGGTCCTCGACTACGTCGTCGTGCACGAGCTCTGCCACCTCACGCACCTCGACCACGGCGCCGGCTTCTGGGCGTCCCTCGAGGGGCTCCGGCCCGACTGGCGCGACGCCCACGACTGGCTCCGCGCGCACGGCACGGAGCTGCACGCGTACGACCCCGCGGGGGCCGTCGCGCCCCTGCGCATCGCCGCCTAGCGCCGCGCTACGGTGCCCGCGTGAGCGACCGACCCCACCGCATCGCCGTGGTCGGCGCCGGCCCGGCCGGCTTCTACGCGACGGGCCACCTGCTCGACGCGGACGTCCCCGTGGAGGTCGACCTGTACGACCGCCTGCCGACCCCGTGGGGGCTCGTGCGCGGCGGCGTCGCCCCCGACCACCCGAAGATCAAGGCCGTCTCGAAGGTGTTCGAGAGGATCGCCGAGAAGCCCGGCTTCCGGATGTTCGGCAACGTCGAGGTCGGCCGCGACGTGACGCACGAGGATCTGATGCGCCACTACGACGCCGTCGTCTACGCGTACGGCGCGCAGGCCGATCGGCGGATGGGCATCCCGGGCGAGGACCTGCCCGGCTCGATCCCCGCCACCGCCTTCGTGGCCTGGTACAACGGCCACCCCGACTTCCGCGACCTCGCCCCGGACCTGTCCGTCGAGCGCGCCGTCGTGATCGGCAACGGCAACGTCGCCGTCGATGTCGCGCGCATGCTGGTCCTGGCCCCCGAGGAGCTCGCCCCCACGGACACGGCCGACCACGCGATCGCCGCCTTCGCCGGCTCCGGGGTCCGCGACGTCGTGATCGCGGGACGGCGCGGGCCCCTGCAGGCCGCCTACACGAACCCCGAGCTGCTCGAGCTCGGCGAGCTCCAGATCGCCGACGTCGTCGTCGACCCGGCCGAGGCCGCGCTCGACCCGCTCAGCGCCGCGGACCTCCCCGCCGCCGCCCAGCCCGACCGGCGCAACGTCGAGACCGTGCTCGAGTACGCGCAGCGCACCCGCACCGCAAGGCCGCGCTCGGTCACGCTGCGCTACCTCGTCTCGCCCGTCGAGATCCGCGGCGACGGCCGGGTCGAGGAGATCGTGCTGGTGCGCAACCGCCTCGAGCGCACGGACGACGGCACGCTGCGGGCCGAGGCCACCGACGAGACCGAGACGATCCCGTGCGGGCTCGTCCTGCGCAGCGTCGGCTACCGCGGCCTGCCCGTCGAGGGCGTGCCCTTCGACGAGCGCCGCTGCACGATCCCCCACGCCGACGGCCGCGCCCTCGACGCGGACGGCAGGCCCGTCCCGGGCGTCTACTGCACGGGCTGGATCAAGCGCGGCCCGAGCGGCGTCATCGGCACCAACAAGAAGGACGCCGTCGAGACCGCCGACGCCGTCCTCGCGGACCTCGCCGCCGGACTGCTGCCCGCCCCGGCCGAGTCCGCGGCCGACGCCGTCGAGGCCCTGATCGCCGACCGCCGCCCCGACGCGATCGGGTACGGCCACTGGCGGGCGGTCGACGCCCACGAGCGCGCGCTCGGGGAGCCCCACGGGCGTCCCCGAGTCAAGCTCTGCTCGTGGGAGGATCTGCTGGCGAAGCGCTAGGCGGACGGAGCCGGCGGCTGCCGCCTGCCCCACCAGCTGTGCGGCAGGCGCTCCTCGACGAGGTGCACGGCCCACGCGATCAGCACGACGACGATCGCCCCGAACAGCACGGGGAAAACAGGAACTTCACGTCGTGCACCACCGGGGTGACGACGAGGATCAGCGCGGTCGCGCAGGCCGGCGGATGCAGGCAGTGGAAGGCCCGCATCACCACGAGCGCCAGCGCGAGCGCCGCCATCGCGGCGATCTCAAGATGGTCGCCGAGCACGAAGACGCAGGCCAGACCGACGGTCGCCGAGCGGAACTGCCCGGCGATCACGTTCCAGGACCGCGCGACGGACATCCCGGGCTGGATGAAGAGATCGCGATCGAGGCCGCCAGCGGCGCCACGTAGAGCGGCTCGGACATCCGATCCATCGTCAGGCGGTTCGGGTAGAGCAGCACGCCGATCGCGATCGCGGACCCGACGATATCGATCGGCGAGATGTTCGCGCCCTTCAGCGGCAGGTAGGCGTAGAGGCGCTGACCGAGCGATGGGCTCTCCATGCGCTGTCTTCGCCGCGCACCGCGCTTCCCCCTGCCGCGGCGGCGGTAGCATGGCCCTCGCGGGCGGTTAGCTCAGCTGGTTAGAGCACCTGCTTTACACGCAGGGGGTCGCGGGTTCGAGTCCCTCACCGCCCACTCGTTGTTGTGGACATCACGACGATTCGCCGCGTCAGGCCGAGCACGATGCGGCACCGGTCGCGAGCGCGGAGGCGCGTGCCGCGCTGACCCGTCCCGCACCGCGGTCGGAGCGCCGCGTCGGCTTCGCCCCGACGGGGGCTCAGCCCCGGCCGAGCTCGCCGAGGATCTCGCCGTAGCGCGTGTCGCGCCAGGCGAGCGCGGCCTTCAGGCCCTCGGACCGGACGAGCTCGTCGAAGGCCTCCTGCTCGGGCGTCTGGGCGCCGTTGAGCATGGCCGAGAGGTCGAGGTTGGCCTCGACCGCCTCGAGCAGGCCGGCGGCCTTCTGGGCCCGGTTGAGGGCCTGCTTCGTCAGCTGCAGGACGCGCAGGGGCGTCGGGGCGATCCGCGCCACCCACTCCGCCACCTCGTCCTCGAGCCGGTCGGCGGGGACGACGCGGTTGGCGAGGCCCCAGTCGAGGGCCGTGGCGGCGTCGATCGTGTCGCCGGTCAGGAGCAGCTCGCGGGTGCGGCGCTCGCCGAGCAGGAACGGCATCAGGAGCGTGACCGGGCCCGAGCCGTAGCGCACCTCCGGCTCGCCGAAGCGCGCGTCGTCCGTGCAGATCATCAGGTCGCAGGCCATCGCGACCTCCATGCCGCCCGCCAGGCACCAGCCGTGGACGGCGGCGATGGTGGGCTTCGAGAGGCCCCACAGGCGCATCGTGACCGCGACGTCGCGGGCCAGCGCCTCGTGCCACTCGGTGATCGTGGGCGCGAGCTTGGCGGCCTCCTGCTCGAGGTCGTAGCCGGCGCAGAAGGCGCGGCCCGCGCCGCGCACTACGACCACGCGCACCTCGTCGTCGGCCTCGGCGCGGTCGATCGCCGCCTCCAACTGGTCGACGAGCTCGTACGTCATCGCGTTGAGCTTGGCGGGGCGGTTGAGCGTGATCCACGCGGACGGGCCGCGGCGCTCGTAGAGGACGAGGTCGTCGGACATGGGACGATGCTACCGGTGATCCAGCGTCATGCGCAATCGGTACCGCTCCGGTTCCATCTGCGTATGGCTATGAACCTCCGACTGACGCACGAGGAGCAGCGGCTGCTCGACGCTCTCGCGGCCGAGTCCGGCCTGTCCAAGGCCGAGGTGATGCGACGCGCCCTCGTCGAGAAGGCTGTCCGGGATGGGCAGCGCGTGCAGGTGGAGGAGTCCCTCGACTGGGCGCTCCACCGCTACGACGACCTGCTGCGGCGACTCGGCAGCGCATAGGCGAGGATGCGGTCCGGCTGCTGAGCGGCGAGGACCTCGAACGCATCGCGTCCCGCATGGGTCTGGTCGTGCGAGACGGCGGGCTCCTGACCTCGGCGACCCTTCGGCCCGCGACGCGCCTGTACGGGGAGGACATGTACCCGGGCCTGGTCGCGAAGGCCGCCGCGATCATGCACTCGATCGTCACCCATCACCCACTCGTCGACGGCAACGAGCGCCTCGGGTGGGTTGCGCCGGTGGTCACCCTGGACCTGAACGGGGTGCGCCTCGACGTCCCTGATGACGACGCGTTCGATCTGACGATCCGGGTTGCGGCCGGTAGTGCCGACCTCGCCGATATCGAGACCGCCGTGCAGGACTGGATCGCGAGGCGCGGCGGATGACCGGAGCGCCTCGTTCGTCAGTCGAGCGGCGTTACGCTCCCCCGCGATGACCGAGTCCGACCGCATCCCGGGCGCGCCGAGCGGCGTGCTCCTGCGCCCGGGCGTCGCGGACCTCGCGGTCTACGTGCCGGGGGCGTCGACGGGCGTGCCGGAGGGCGTGCCGATCGTGAAGCTCTCGTCGAACGAGGGCGCCGAGGGCCCGCTGCCCGCGGCCCGCGCGGCACTCGAAGCCGAGGCCGGCGAGCTGTACCGCTACCCCGACTCGCAGCCCCTCGTGCGCGCGATCGCCGAGCGCCGCGGCCTGCCGGAGGAGATGGTCACGGTCGGCCCCGGGGCGGACATGCTGATCCAGTACATCGCCTCCGCCTTCCTCGAGCCGGGCCGCGAGGTCGTCTACGCCTGGCCGTCCTTCGTCTCGTACGCCCTCACCGCCCAGAAGCAGTCCGCGCATGCGACGACGGTGCCGCTGCGCGGCGACGACGTCCACGACCTGGACGCGATGCGCGCGGCGATCACCGAGCGCACGGCGCTCGTCTACGTCTGCAACCCCAACAACCCGACCGGCACCTACGTCTCGCGCGACGCCCTGCGCGCCTTCGTCGACGACCTGCCCGAGCACGTCGTCTGCGTCGTCGACGAGGCCTACGCGGAGTACGTCCTCGAGGACGACTACCCCGACGTGCTCGAGGAGTACGTCAAGGCGGGCCACCCGCGCGTCGCCGTGCTGCACACCTTCTCGAAGATCCACGGCCTCGCCGGGCTGCGCGTCGGCTGGATGGCCGCCCCGGCCTGGCTCGTCGACGCCTCCGTGCGGGTCCGCGGCCCCTTCGACGTCACGAGCGCCGGCCTCGCCGCGGCGATGGCCTCCATCGCCGAGGAGGACGCGCTGCGCGAGCGCGCGGAGGCCAACGCGCGCCGGCGGGAGTCCCTGCGGGCGCGCCTCGCCGCGGCGGGCGTCGAGTCCACGGGCGTGGCCAACTTCCTGACCGTGCGGGTGCCCGACGCCCAGGCCGCCACGGCGGCGCTGATGCGGCGCGGCGTGATCGTGCGGCCGCTCAACGCGTTCGGCTCGCCGACGCAGATCCGCATCACGATCGGCTCCGACGCCGACATGGCGATCGCCGCGCCGATCATCGCCGAGGTCCTCGGCGCCGGCGCCTAGGCCCCGTCCGCGCCGCCCTGCGAGCGGTTGGCGACGCTCAGGATCTCGCCGTTGCGCAGGTACCAGACGACGCCGTCCGGGTCCCGCACCGTCGTCGTGCGCAGCGCGACCTCCTCGATGACGCCGGTGACGGCGTCGAAGCGGACCTCGTCGCCGATGCCGTACTGGTCCTCGATGATGATGAAGATCCCGGCCAGGTAGTCCTTGACGAGGGTCTGGGCCCCGAACGCGAGCGCCACGCCCACCACGCCCGCGCTGGCGAGCAGGGGCGTGATGTTGATGCCCATCAGCTGCAGCACCACGAGCAGCGCGTTGATCCAGATCAGCAGCAGGACCACGCCGGTCAGGAGCGCGCCGATCGCCTGCGCCCGCTGGGCCATGCGCGTCGTGCGCAGCGCCGGCTCCTGCGTGCCCGCGCGCTTTGGGTGGCGGACGGCTGCACGCGCGATCAGGCGCCGGACGCCGCGGCGGATCAGGCGCCGGGCGACGACGGTCAGGACGATCGCCGCGAGCAGGATCAGGACGATGCGCAGCGGCGCCCCCTCCCCGATCCAGCGTGCGAACCCGTCGAGCGTCCCGGTCACGGCGAGCGGCGGCGTCGGCATGGTCGTCGGGGCGGCGTCAGGCGAAGGCGATCACGCTGCGGATGCCGTCCTGGGCCTCCATCAGCTCGAAGCCGCGGTTGACCTCGTCGAGGGTGATCCGGTGCGACAGGAGCGCGTCGACGTCGATCTCGCCGGCCAGCCAGCGGTCGACGAGGAGCGGCACCTGCGTGCGGCCCTTGACCCCGCCGAACGAGGACCCCGTGACGCGCCGGCCGGTGATCAAGAAGCGCGGGATCACCTCGAGCAGCTCGCCCTTGCCGGCGACGCCGCACATCGTGGCGATGCCCCACGCCTCGCGCGCGCTTTCGACCGCCTGGCGCATGACCGCGACGTTGCCGGTCGCCTCGAAGGTGTAGTCGGCGCCGTAGCCGCCGGTCTGCTCCCGGATCCAGTCGACGGCGTCGGGGCCGCCGGTGATGGCGTCGGTCGCGCCGTGGTGGCGGGCGTCGGCGAGGCGCCCGTCGGCGAGGTCGACGGCGATGATCCGCTCGGCGCCCGCGAGGCGCGCGCCGATGACGGCGCCGAGGCCGACCAGGCCGCAGCCGAACACCGCGACGGTCGAGCCCGGCTCGACCCCGGCCGTGTAGAGGGCCGCGCCGATGCCCGTCGAGAGCCCGCACGCGAACGGCGCGCAGCCGTCGAGGGGCGCCTCGGGCGACACCTTCGCGAGCGCGATCTCCGGCATCACGGTGTACTCGGCGAAGGTCGACGTGCCCATGAAGTGGCGCAGCTCGTCGCCGCTGCGGGAGAGGCGCGCCGTGCCGTCCGGCAGGTAGCCGCGCCCCTGCGCGTCGCGGATCGCGATGCAGCGGTTCGTGCGGGGGCTCCGGCAGTGCACGCACGCGCCGCACTCGGGCGCGAAGAGCGTGATCACGTGGTCGCCGGGCCGCACCAGCGTGACGTCGGCGCCGACCCGTTCGACCACGCCTGCGCCCTCATGGCCGAGAACGCACGGCGCGTAGCCCGTGGGGTCGGCACCGGAGGCCGTGTAGAGGTCGGTGTGGCAGACCCCGCACGCGGCGAGCCGCACCAGCACCTCGCCGGGACCCGGCTCGGCGAGGTCGACCTCCTGGACGACGAGCGGCTGGCCGAACTCCTCGAGGACGGCGGCGCGGATACGCATGCGGGGACTGTAGCGGGGCGCGCATTCCCGGCACCGGCGCAGCGCTACCCTTGGGGCGATGCAGATCGACCGCCGCCTCCTCACCCTCCTCCAGGCCCTTGCGCTCCTCGTCGCCGTGGCGATCGCCGGGTACCTGACCTGGATGAAGGCGCAGAACCAGATCCCGCCGTGCACGGCGGGCGGCGGCTGCGCGGCGGCCCTCTACTCGCAGTGGGGCTTCATCGCCGGCATCCCGCTCGCCTACATCGGGCTGACCGCCGCCACCGTGCTCCTCGCCCTGACCCCGTGGCGGGTGCAGCCGGTGCGGGCGATCAGCCTCGTCCTGTTCCTCGTCGGGGCGATCTTCACGATCTACCTGCGCTACGTCGAGCAGGCGCACTTCGACGGCAACGTCTGCATCTGGTGCGTCTCCTTCATGGCCGCCTGGTGGGTGGCCGGGGCCTGCGACCTCCTGCGTCTCGTGCGCCCGCCCGCGCCCGCCCCCGCCGCCGCATAAGGGGCGCCCGCGCCGAGCCGACTCCCCCGTGCACCCGACACGGAGCAGACGACATGGACGCCGCCCTGGCCCCCGACCCGACCGCGATCACCCTCGCGCCCGGTCGCCCGCAGACCCACGGCGGCATCACCGTCGTGCCGCTCCTCGCGACGGCCCCGCCCCGGGCCGACTACCTGACGCTCGACGCGGCACTGCCGCGGGGCTTCACGATCACCGAGGTCGGCGACGCCGGGCACGTGCCCGAGCTCCTCGTCGGCAACCCGCTTGACCGCGACGTGCTCCTCTACGACGGCGAGGAGGTCGTGGGGGCCAAGCAGAACCGCGTGCTCGAGGCCTCCATCCTCGTCGCCGCCGGCGCCGCCCACCCGATCCCCGTCGCCTGCGTCGAGGCCGGTCGCTGGCACGGCCCGGCGGGCGGCTTCACGGCCGCCGACCGGGTCAGCCACCCCGAGAGCCGCCGCCGCAAGGCCGCGGCCCTCGAGCACGCCCCGCTCGCCCAGGGCGTCGCCCAGAGCGCCGTCTGGCGGGAGATCGACGAGCGCATCCACGAGACCGGGGCGCACGCCGCGACCCGGGCGATCGCCGACGTGCACGAGGCCCAGCGCGACCGCATCGACGCGGTCGCCGACGCGTTCGCCCTCGTCGAGGGCCAGTGCGGCGCGATCCTCGCGCTCGGCGACGGGCTCTGCCTCGACCTCGTGTCGCGGCCCGACGCCTGGGCCGCACTGTGGCCGAAGCTGCGACGCGGCTATCTGCTCGACGGGGTCCGCCACCTCGCCGACGACCCGACCCCGCAGGACCTCGTCGACCGCTTCGTCGAGCGCGTCATCGCGGCGGGCCGCACGAGCCGGCCGAGCCCCGGCCGCGGCGAGGACCAGCGCCTGCACGGCCCGGCGGTCAGCGGCTCCGCGCTCGTCCTCGACGGCGAGCTGATCCAGCTGTCCGCGTACACGCGGCACGGAGACGGGCCGACCGCGCTCGAGCAGCGCGGCCGCATCGCGCGCCCGAGCCGCCGCCACCGCTGAGCCGGGAGCCGGGGCCATGGCGGCGTAGAATCGCCGCCATGGCCCCGTCGCCCCTCGCCCGTGCGGCCTTCGGGCTCGTCGCCCTCGTCGGCCTGGCGGGCCTCGTGCTGTCGATGGCCCTGACGATCACCGACCCGGGCAGCTTCCCGCCGGCCGACCCGGGGCTGTTCGGCGAGAGCGACACGCTCGGCCGCGTGGCCGACTGGCTCTCCTACTTCACGCACTGGAGCATCGTGCTCGTCGTGGTCGTGGTCGGGCTGCTCGCGCTGCGCCCCGGCCCGCCGAGCCGGACGTTCCGTGTGCTCCTGCTCGACGCGCTCCTGATGATCTCCGTGACCGGCATCGTCTACGCCGCGGTCCTCGCCCCCGTCGCCCCGCCGATGGACGCGGCGGAGTCGCTCGCGAACGCGCTCCAGCACTACCTGACGCCCCCCCTCGCCGTGCTCGCGTTCGCGGTGTTCGGCCCGCGCGGCTGGCTCGAGCGCGGGCTGATCCCGGCCGCCCTGATCATCCCGGTCGTGTGGCTGGCCTACACCTACGCGCGCGGCGCGATCATCGAGGCGTACCCGTACGGCTTCATCAACGTCGTCGACCTCGGCTACCCGATGGCGCTCGTCAACACGCTCGTGATCCTGGTCTTCGGGATCGCGATCTGCTTCGCGCTGATCGGGATCGACCGGCTGGCGCGGCGCTGGTCCGGGGCCGGGACGTAGACCGAAGCGCCGCCGTCCGCGAAGGAACAGCCATGAAGCTTCTCATCCTCCCCGCCGCCCTCCTCGTCCTGCTCGTGGCCACCGCCCCCGCGGCCGCCCAGACCAAGCTCCAGGGCACGGTCGGCCCGGGCTTCACGATCACGCTGACCCAGAAGGGCAAGAAGGTCACGAGCCTCAAGCCGGGCCGCTACGCGATCACCGTCGTCGACAAGGCCACGATGCACAACTTCGTGCTGCAGGGCCCGGGCGTCAACAAGGAGATCACCGGCCTCAACTTCGCCGGCACGAAGACGGCGACGGTGACCCTGAAGAAGGGCACCTACACGTACGTCTGCACGCCGCACCCGACGATGAAGGGCTCCTTCACCGTCAAGTAGCGCGGCTCAGGACGACGCGTCGGGGGAGCGGCCCCGCAGCAGGAAGGCCACGCCGACCCCGATCACCGCGAACAGGACCATCGGCAGCATCGCGAAGGCCACGGCGACGTCAAACGCCTTCGCGACGACCGCCTGGGCGTCCACGCCGGCGGGCACTGCGAGGTCGCCGATGCTGACGCTGCCCGTGAGGACGTCGAGGAAGCGGCCGATCCGCTCGTCGAACGGATCGTCGATCGCGAGCAGCCGCTCGAGCTCGTAGCGCGCCCGCGTCTGGAAGATCGCCGTCCCGAGGGCGACCCCGAGCGAGCCCCCGATCATGCTCGAGGCCTTGTAGACGCCGGAGGCCACACCCTCGCCCGCGCCGTCGGGGTCCTCGACGGCGACGGCCGCGCAGGGCGTGATCTGGAGGCCGATGCCGGCGCCGATCAGGACGAACGGCGCGAGCAGCTGCCCGTAGCCGCCGGCGAGGTCGAGGAGGAGCGCGCAGCCGAGGGCGAGGAGCCCCATCCCGACCGCGGTCGGCAGCCACGGCCCGTGGCGGCGCCCGATCCGCGTGCCGATCGGGTTGAGCAGGAGGATCGGGATCGTGGCGGGCAGGAGCAGCGCCCCCGCGACGAGCGGCGACCGGCCCTCCACGACCTGCAGGTAGAGCGCCATGAAGAAGATCACGGCTCCGAACACGATGTTGGCGATCAGGTTGGCGAGGACGGCCCCGTCGAAGCGCGCCCGCCGGAAGATCGCGAGCTGGACGACGGGGTTCGCGGCGCGACGCTCCCAGATCACGAACGCCACGAGCAGGGCGACCGCGACGGCGAAGATGCCGCCGAGCTCGCGGGGCGTGTACGTGTCGACCTTGACGAGGCCGTACGAGACGAGCCCGATCGCGCCCACGAGGGTGACGGCACCCGGGATGTCGACCCAGCGCTCGGCGCCCCCCTCGCGCGTCTCCGGCGTGGCGCGCCACACGATCAGGAGCGCGACGGCCGCGATCGGCAGGTTGATCCAGAAGATCCACTGCCACGACAGGACGGCGATCAGGAGCCCGCCGACGAGCGGCCCGAGGGCCTGCGCGCCCCAGCAGGTCGCGATCCACGCGCCGATCGCGGTGTCGCGCTCGCGCCCCGTGAAGGTGACCGCCACGATCGCCAGTGCCGTCGGCAGGATCAGCGCCGCCCCGACGCCCTCGATCACGCGCCCGGCGATCAGCATCGGCACGCCCTGCGCGAGGCCGGCGACGACCGACCCCGCGATGATCAGGAGCGTCCCGAGCGCGAAGATCAGCCGCCGCCCGAAGACGTCGCCCAGCTTGCCGCCGACGATGATCAGGGAGCCGGCGAGGAAGTAGCCGTTGACCGCCCACTGGAGGTCGTCCATCGTGCCGCCGAGCTCGCGCGCGATCGTCGGCAGGGCCAGCGAGATGTCGGACGCGGTCGTCCAGACGAGCGCCGTGACGGCGCAGATGCCGACGAGCGAGAGCCAGCGGCTGCCGTGCGCGGTCGACCCCTCCACGCCGTGACGATACCCCGCGGCGCCCGGGGCGCGCGCTCGCCTAAAGTGGGGCGGTGCTCCACCGCCTCGCCCTCGCGCTAACCGCCGCGCTCCTGCTCGTCGCCGCGCCCGCGGCCGCGGCGACGGCCGACCGCCTCGAGCGGCTCGGCGGCAGGCCCTGCAGCGCGGGCAGCGAGTTCGTCTGCGTCACGCTGACCGTCCCCCTCGACCACTTCGACCCCGCGGACACCCGCACGACCCGGGTCGTCTTCGCGGTGCGGCCCGCCGACGGGGCGAGCCGCGGGCTGTTCGTGACGGCGACGGGCGGCCCGGGCTCGAGCGGCATCGCGGTGGCCGAGTCCTACACGGAGTCGCTGCCCCCACGGATGCTGCGCGTGTACGACCTCGTCTACTTCGACCAGCGCGGCATGGGCCGCAGCGGCGGCCTGGCCTGCCCGCAGGCGACGGCGCGCGCCGTTCTCAGCGAGGCCGACACCGCCCGCGCCGGCCAGGCGTTCGCGGCCAACTGCACTGCCGAGCTGCGCTCCCGGCGTCTCCTGCCCTACATGGGCACCGCGCAGGCGGTCGAGGACCTCGAGGCCCTGCGCGTCGCCCTCGACGAGCCGGAGGTCTACCTCTACGGCGAGTCGTACGGCACGCAGTACGTGCAGACCTACGCGGCGGCCCACCCCGGGCCCGTGCGGCGGATGGCGATCGACGGGGTCGTCGACCTCACCCTCACGGGGCCGCAGTTCTGGGCCAGCGCGTCGGCCGCCTTCGAGCGCGTCCTCGGCGACACGCTGCGCATCTGCGGCACGCGCACGGGCTGCCGCCGCGACCTCGGCGGCGACCCGCTCGGGTTCTACGAGCGCCTGCTCGCGCGGCTCGAGCGCGGGCCCCTGCCCGTGCGGGTGCCGGGCACGCGGCCCGCCGTCACCCGCCAGCTGACCCGCGACCTCCTCGCGGTCGCCGTCAGCGCGTCGCTGTACAGCCCCGCGAGCCGGGCGGCCCTGCTCGGGTCCCTCGCCGACGCGCGCCGCGGCGACCGCTGGCCGCTGCTCGAGACCGCCTACATCAACGCGGGCCTCGACCCCTCGACCCTCGAGCCGGCCCCCGACCCCGCGTGGTCCGACGCCGTCTACTTCGGCGTCGACTGCCGCGACTACCGCTACTACGACGGCACCCCGCCCGAGCGCAGCGCGGCCTTCCTCGCCGAGGCCGACGCCGTCGGCGCGCGCTACCCGCTGATCGGCTGGTCGACCGCGCAGAGCGACTACGCCTGCGTCTGGTGGCCCGCCCCGGAGCCCGGGCCCGAGCGCCCGGCGCCGCTCGTCCTGCCCGGCGTGCCCGTCCTCGTCGCCAACGCGACGGCCGACCCGATCACCCCGATGGACCAGGCCCGCGACGTCGCCGCGCGGCTCGCCGACGGCTACCTCCTGACCACCCGCGGCGGCGCGCACGTGATGTGGGGCCGCGGCAACGACTGCGTCGAGGCCGCGTACCGGCGCTTCTTCGTCGGGCTGCGCGCGCCCGCCGAGCGGCGGACGTTCTGCAGCCACGCCACCGTCGACCCCTACGCCCCGCTCGAGCGCGGGCGGCGCGGGCGCCGCTAGCCGCCCGGGCGGCGGGCGATCTCCCCGCCGAGCCACTCCGAGTAGGCCAGCCGGCCCTTCTCCCAGAGGTGGTTGGGGTCCGAGTAGCCCCCGTCGTTGAGCTCGCGCAGCACCTCCTCGGGCGGCGCGAGCAGGGGCGCCCCGAACTCCCGCTCGAAGCGGTCGAGGTACGCCTGCTTCGTCGGCGAGTCGTAGTAGCGGGGCATCAGCACGAAGAAGACGGCGACGCCGTGCTCCGCCCCGAACGCCACGATACGGCGGATCGACTCGCGCTGGGCGTCGTTGTTGACCGCCCCGAACGGGTAGCCCACGGGGTCGCGCCCCTCCCACGGCCCGAGCCGCTTCGTGGTGCGCGCCGCCCAGTCGTCGAGGTGCTTCTGGCGCAACGGGCGGTCCTTGCCGGTGCAGCCGCCCGAGTCCCCCGCGGGCCGCTCGTCGACGGGGACCACGGTGTTCTTCTCGTACTTGCCCGTCAGCAGCCGGTCGAGCGCGTAGTCGACGCGCTCCTGGCCGAGGTCGAGCAGGTCGCGGGCCAGGAGGTACGCCGGCTCGCGGGGCTTGAACGCGTGGTCCTCGCGGAAGGTCGAGACCGGCACCACGGCGGCGTGATCGGGGTAGTAGTCGTAGTAGCGCCTGGAGGTGGCGACCACGTCGCCCTCGCGCGAGTACTCGACGACGATCGCCTTCGTGATCCCGCGCTCCGCCTGCACGTCGACGAGCTGCTGGAGCATCTGGTTGGTGCCGCGCCAGCTGCGCGAGACGTTGAGGACGACGGCCGGCGGGTCCGCGTCGGGCGCGGCGAACGCGGACACCGTCTCCGGCGAGACGCCCCACTTCGTGCGCGACGTGCCGACCACGACGATGTCGACGGGGCCGCGCTCCCAGTAGATCTCGCGGTAGATGCAGCGCAGGGACGCGTAGCGCACCTGCGGCTGGTCGGACCACGCCACGAGCGCGAAGATCCCGCCAAGGCCGGCGAGGAGCGCGAGCGCGCAGACCAGCTGGATCAGACGGCGGTGGCGGGGACTCATCGGCGCGCTAGTAGTTGGCGTAGACCGGGGTCAGCGACTCGAGCGGGTAGTTGAGGGCGACCAGGATCCAGGCGAGGATGCCGAGGACCACGTACACGATCAGCTGGTGCGCCACGACCCATGCTGCCACCGCCTGGCCGAGCTCGTGCGCGGTCTGCCCGAGGGCGGGCGGGGTATCGGGGTTCCGGTTCACAGGTGCACTCCCACGAATGATGCGACGTACCGCGCGAGATCGCGGTTCGACGGCTGGTTGGCGATGGTGCTGAGGACGCTGACGAGGGTGATGGTGACGACGATGCCGCCGACGGTGCGGACGGGCCCGGGCAGCGGCAGGCGCGGCCGGACGAGGCCCCGGTACCAGGTGGTCAGGGCGAGCGCCGTGCCGTGGCCGAGGCCCCACAGGAGGTAGCCGACGGAGACCTCGTGCCAGAGGCCGATCAGCGTGAAGGTGACGACGAGGGACAGCGTCATGCGGCCCGTGCGCCGCAGCATCGGCTTGAACATGTACGTCGTGATGAACTTCGACAGGGACAGGTGCCAGCGCTGCCAGAAGTTCTGGATCGAGTGGGCGATCAGCGGGAAGCGGAAGTTCTCGGTCAGGTCCAGGTTGAACATCCAGCCCGCGCCGATCGCGACGTCGGTGAAGCCCGAGAAGTTGACGTACAGGTAGAGGAACGAGACGAAGGCGAACAGGAGCGCGTGGAGCGGGGTGTCCCAGCCCTGCGCGTAGACGCCCTGCATCGGCACGCCGAACAGCTCGACGCAGAGCGTGCCCTTCACCCACGCACCGAGCACGAAGACCTTGACGACGCCGATGCCGATCCGGCCCACGCCCATCACCCAGCGGCGCACGTCGGGGTCGCGCGAGAGCGCCTCGCGGTCGAACGTCTGGGAGCCGTCGATCGGCCCGATCGGGAAGGCCGGGTAGAAGAGCGTCGTGGTGATGACCTCGCGGAACGGCAGCCGCCCGAGCTTGAGGCCCTGCTTGATCGAGATGTAGAGCTTGAACGTGTAGAACGACAGCCCGAGGGTGGCGAGGTTCGTGAGCAGCGGGCTGCGCGGGCTGGCGACCGGCATGGGGATCAGCTCCCCGAGCGGCACGATCGCGTTGACGACGAGCGGCAGCACGATCAGCCACGGCAGCCAGCCGTAGCGCGGGTGCCGCCAGCTGAGGGCGTACAGGAGCCAGGCGAGGAGCGCCGTCAGGACGGCGATCAGGAGCGTCTCGGGATTCCAGATGTAGATCAGGACCCCGGACACGACGAGCAGGACGGCGCGCCGCCCCTCGATCCAGCCGGCGGGCAGGAGCCAGTACAGGAGGCTCGCCGTCACGGTGACGAGCACGAGGATCTGGATGCTGGCGAGCACGCCCCCGCCCCGCCCCGTGGTCGCTACCCGACCGCCCGGCGCACCGGGGTCACGCGGTCGCCTGGACCACGATGTCCACGAGGGCCCCGACGCGGAAGTCCTCGTAGGCCTCGTCGATCGCCGCGAGCTTCGTGCCGAGGCCGTTCTCGAGCTCGAATAGGAAGGTCATCGAGTCGAGCGAGTCGAGCATGCCGTCGGCCACGAGGTCGGTGCCCTCGGTGACGTCCCCGTCGACCGAGCCGACCGTCTCGGTCAGGGCCTTGGTGATGGCGGCGAGCGCCTCTTCCCGTGTCATGGATTCCCCCGTTTCCCGTGGTGGCGTTCGTCTAGTCCCCGATGACGCAAGAGAAGCAGATCTGGTACGCCGGCGGTGCGCCATCCCCGGCCGTCTCGACGACGCTGAGCGTCTGCAGCCGCCCGTCCACCATCCGCTCGATCTTCAGCTCGACGGCCAGGGACCCCGCCGTCGGGTAGGTCGGCGTAGCCGGCAGGCGCGCCCCGACGAGCGCCGTGAACCAGATGTCGGAGACGCGCTCGCCGCGGCCGGCGTGGAGCGCCTTGACGCACTCGATCACGGCCGCCAGGTACGACTCAAAGGTCCCGGCGATGGCGAAGTCGGCGCGACCGCCGCCGGACCCGTCCGGCGCGAGCCCGGACGTCACGCCCGGCACGTCCTCGATCCGCGGAGCCTCGGGGCCGGGCACCTCGAACCAGCGGACCGCGAGGCGCTCACCGTCCGCCTGGACCTGGCCGCGCCCGATCTCGTCACCACCCGATGGAGCCTCGCCGTCGCCGACGACGAGCTCGACGCCGCGCAGCGTGATGCGCGTGAACTTGGCCGTGACGAGGGCCGCGTCGGGATGGTCGCGCGCGACGATCTCGGCCGTCCGGGCGAGGATCTGCGACCCCTGGACGTAGTCGCGGGTGCCGCGCAGGCCGACCTCAAGGGTGTGGCTCGCCATGCCCACAGGGTAGGGCGGCGGCCGGACTCAGGCGACCTGCAGGACGACCCGGCCGGCGGCGGCCTCGACGAGCCGCGGGACGAGGTCGAGCGTGCCGATCCGGGCCGCGATCTCCACGACCGGCCCGTGCAGGTCGACGGCGACCGCAAGGGCTTCGCCATCGCCGTCGGCGACACGGTCGACGAGGCGGTCGGCCGCGCGGACGACGCGCTCGGGCGGATCCGCATGACCCCCGGCCGGATGAGCCGGCGCCGTCGGCACCTGGTCCAGGCCGCCTGCGCGGCCCTCCTCGTGGTGATCGGGGTCGGCCTCGTGCGCCTCGTCGAGCGCTCGGACGCGGCGGAGGTCCGCTACGCGGCCAACCTCCGCTGCCTCTACGACAAGGTCTACGGTACGCGGGGGCCGGTCAGCATCGGCAGCTTCGGCACGTCGCGCACGAAGTGGGGCTTTTCCCCAACCGGCCTCGCCCGCGGCCTCAACCCGCCGAGGCTCGAGCACCCGATCCTCAACGAGGGCCGCTCGTTCCGCGGCACCGACTTGATGTACCAACAGCTCCCCGACGTGGCCGCGGAGCGCGGCGTCACGCAGGCCGTGATCGTCGAGGTGGCGCTGCCGCCCGAGCCGCCGTTCCGGATGGCGGACAGCCCCTTCGCGTACGACTACTACCGCAACTTCTCGGGTGCCGTGACCATGGACCGGCTCCTCGCCGACCTCTCGACCCGGCCGTCGGAGCCGCTCCACCGGCGGCTGCGCGACCTCGGCGAGCAGCTGCGCCGCCGGGTCGACCTCAACGTGGAGGACGCGGTCACGGGCCGGCCCGACCGGAACGTGCCCCTCCCGCCCGAGGCCCGGCGCGCGGGCACGCGCCACGGCGACTGCTCGGGCGGCGACCGCCGCCACCGCCCGCGCGCGATCCGCGCCGACGAGGCCGAGCGCGTGCCGCCCGGGACCGCGTGGAGCGCCCGGGACCCGATCACCACCGACTTCGACAACCCGCTCTGGGAACGCGAACTCCACTCCCTGCGGCAGTTCCGGGCCTGGGGCGAGGAGCACGACGTGCCGGTGGTGTTCGCGCTCGTGCTGCGCCGCGTCGACCCCCTCGTCGACCCGTCCGTGCCGCGGCGCTTCGAGGAGCCGGTGGGCGCGCCCCTCTTCGTCGCGCCGCTCGCCGTGCGGGAGGCCGCCTACGCGGACGGCTACTCCGACTCCACGCACCTCAACAAGCGCGGCCGGGCCGCTTACACGGCCTGGCTCGCGGAGGCGATCGGGCCCGTCGTCAACCCCGGGCCCTAGCGGGCGGAGAGGCCCCGGGCGAGCTCGAGGAAGGCCTCGGCGGGGGCGCTGAGGGGCGTGTCACGGCGGTAGACGAGGGCGACGGGGCGCGTGATCGGCGGCGTGTCGAGCAGGTGCAGCTCGACCAGCGAGCCGTCCGCCAGCGCCCTGCCGATGGCGGTGCGGGGCAGGAGCGCGATGCCGAGCCCCTCCTCCACCATGCTCGCCGCGGCCTCCGAGTTGTCCATCTCGAGGTACGCCCGGGGCCGTAGGCGCGCGCGCTGGAACAGGGTCAGGGCGGTGTCGGCGAACGAGGAGCGGCGGTCGAACAGGATGAGCCGCTCGTCGGCCAGCTGCTCGACGGTGACGGTGCCGCGCAGCGCCAGCCGGTGCCCGCGCGCGCAGACGAGGACCAGCTCGTCCTCGTAGACGCGCTCCGTCACGAGCTCGGGGTGGGAGAGCTCGCGGATCAGGCCGACCTGGACCTCGTCGCGGACGACCATCTCGAGCACCTCGTCCGAGTGGCCGCCGCGCACCGACAGCTCCATCTCCGGCGCACGCGCGGTCAGGTCGCGCAGAAGGCCCGGGAGCAGGTACGTACTGATGGCGGGCGGCGCCCCGATCACGAGCGCGCCCCCGCCCGCCGCGGTCAGGTCGCCGACGAGCCGGGCGCCCTCGCCGATCGTCTCCAGGGTGCGCTCCGCGTACGGCAGAAACGCGCGGCCGGCGGGGGTCAGCCGCATGCCGCGGCGCGAGCGCGTGAAGAGCGGCCCGCCCACCTCGCGCTCGAGGCGCTGGAGCCGGGCGGTCAGCGCCGGCTGCGTCAGGAACAGCTCGGCCGCGACCGGGCCCAGCCGGCCGGCCCGGGCCACCCGCACGAACGCCTCCAGCTGTCCGGAATCCACAGTTCGATAGATCATATCGATCGAAACAGCGATCGATTCCGATGCGACGTTATCGATAACCGCGCGTAGGCTTTACCCTTCACCAACCGGGCACGAGTCCGGGAACGCGGAGGTTCCCCCACGATGAGCGAGCACGCGACGCGCGATCAGCAGATCGCCGACCTGGAGGCCACCTGGCGGTCCGACCCGCGTTGGTCGGGCATCGAGCGGGTCTACTCCGCCGAGGAGGTCGTGAAGCTACGCGGCTCGGTCGTGCCGCGGCACACGCTCGCCGAGCGCGGCGCCGCCCGCCTCTGGGATCTGACCACCACTGAGCACCACGTGCACGCCCTTGGCGCCCTCTCGGGCGGCCAGGCGGTGCAGATGGTCAAAGCCGGCCTCAAGGCGATCTACCTGTCCGGCTGGCAGGTCGCGGCCGATGGCAACCTGTCCGGCTCGGTCTACCCCGACCAGTCGCTCTATCCCGCCAACTCGGTGCCCGCCATGGTGCGCCGCCTCAACAACGCGCTCAGCCGCGCCGACCAGATCGCCTGGTCGGAGGGCGACGACTCGGTCGACTGGTTCGCACCGATCGTGGCCGACGCCGAGGCCGGCTTCGGCGGCCCACTCAACGCCTACGAGTTGATGCGCGGGATGATCGAGGCGGGCGCCGCCGGCGTCCACTTCGAGGACCAGCTCGCGTCCGAGAAGAAGTGCGGCCACCTCGGCGGCAAGGTGCTCGTGCCGACCAGCCAGTTCGTGCGCACGCTGCAGGCCGCGCGGCTCGCGGCCGACGTCGCCGGCGTGCCGACGCTCCTCGTGGCCCGAACCGACGCCCTCTCCGCGACGCTCCTGACCTCCGACGTCGACGATCGCGACCGGGAGTTCACCACGGGCGAGCGCACCCCGGAGGGCTACTTCCGCGTCACCGGCGGCATCGAGTCCGCGATCGCCCGCGGCCTCGCCTACGCCCCGTACGCCGACCTGATCTGGTGCGAGACGGGCACCCCGAACATCGACGAGGCGCGCCGCTTCGCCGAGGCCATCCACGCCCAGTTCCCGGGCAAGCTGCTCGCCTACAACTGCTCGCCGTCCTTCAACTGGAAGCGCGCCCTCTCCGACGCGGAGATCGCGGCCTTCCAGCACGAGCTCGGCGAGCTGGGCTACAAGTTCCAGTTCATCACCCTCGCCGGCTTCCACGCGCTCAACGCGTCGATGTTCGAGCTGGCCAAGGGCTACGCCGCGTCGGGCATGACCGCGTACGTCGAGCTCCAAGAGCGGGAGTTCGCATTGGAGGGCGAGGGCTACACCGCCACCCGCCACCAGCGCGAGGTCGGCGCCGGCTACTTCGATCTGATCTCCACCATCGCCTCGGCCGGGGCGAGCTCCACGTTGGCCCTGATCGGGTCGACGGAGGAGGAGCAGTTCCACTAGGCCGATCACCCCGGCGGCGGCCGCGCCCCGTGCGCGGCCGCCGCTGTCCCCTTCCGGGCGGGTGAGCCGCCGACCGCCCTCGGTCGGCCCGCAAAGGTCGCGCCCGGCCCCTGCAGGACGGGTACCCTGACCCCATGCGCGCGATGATCATGGCGGCCGGCCTCGGCAGGCGCCTGAGGCCGCTGACCGACCACCTGCCGAAGCCGATCGCGCCGGTCGGCAACCGCCCCTGCGTCGAGCACCTGCTCGAGCGGCTGGCCGCGAGCGGGTGCTCGGGCGCCGTCATGAACCTCCATCACCGGCCCGAGGCGATCACCGACGTGCTCGGGGACGGCTCGCGCTTCGGCCTGCCGCTCGAGTACTCGCACGAGCCGGAGCTGCTCGGCACCGCCGGCGGCACGCGCCGCTGCCTGCCGTTCCTCCTCGAGGAGGACGACCAGTTCCTGGTCACGAGCGGCGACGGCCTGCACGCGATCGACCTCGCGGCGCTGGCCGCCGCGCACCGCGCCTCCGGGGCGCTGGCCACGATCACGGTCAAGCGGGTGCCCGACGTGACGGGATTCGGGGTCGTCGTGGCCGACGACGGCGGGCGGATCACCGCCTTCCAGGAGAAGCCCGACCCCCGCGACGCCCTCTCCGACCGGGTCAACGTCGGCGTCTACTGCTTCAGCGGCGCGATCATGGACGAGATCCCCGCGAACGGCGTGAGCGACTTCGGCTCCGAGATCCTGCCGCGGCTGGTCGCGGCGGGTGCCGACGTGCGCGCCTGGGACACGGACGCCTACTGGAGCGACATCGGCTCGCTCGAGGAGCTCGTCAACGCCAACCTCGCGATCGCCGCGGGCCGCGTCGCCGTCGCAGGAGCCGGCGAGCTCGTGATGGGTGCGGACGCGGGCGTCGACGGCGTGCACCCCGGGGCGGTCGTCGCCGGCCCCGTGCTGGTCGGGCCCGGCGCCGTGATCGAGGACGGCGCGGTGATCGACGGCCCGTGCGTGATCGGCCCGCGGGCCCGCATCCGCTCCGGCGCCCGGATCGTGCAGTCGCTCGTCCTGCCCGAGGCGGACATCCCCGCCGGCGCCGAGGCCGGCGGCGGCATCCTCGGCGACGAGACGCTGCTCGACGGCGTCTGGCTGCGCAGCTAGGCAGGCGGACGCAGGATCGCCGGGCCGCCCAAGGAATCCCCGAGTATCGACTAACGTTATAACGGCTATGAGCACCCCTTACCGCACCGTCGATCCCTACCGCGACACCCACGTGATCGACTCGCGCGGCCCCCGCACGAACCAGGCGATCGTCGGGATCGGCGCGCTGATCGCGTTCCTCCTGCAACAGGAGTGGCTCATCGTGCTGCTCGCGCTGCAGCTGATCGTAGGCCTCACCCTCGGCCGCCGCTTCTGCCTGCCGTGCCGGCTCTGGTTCGACGTGCTCCAGCCGCGCCTCGGCGAGGGGCGGATCGAGGACGCCCGCGTCCCCCGCTTCGCCAACGTCATCGGCGCGGTCTTCCTGACCGCCGCCTCGGTGCTGCTCTACGCGGGCTTCTCCACGGTCGGCTGGGCGCTGTCGTTGATCGTCGCGGCCCTCGCGCTGCTCGCCGCCACCACCGGCGTCTGCGTCGGCTGCGAGATGTACATGCTGCTCGCCCGCGTGCGCGGCATCACCGTCGACCGCCACCCGGCCGTCTAGGGGCCGCGACCGTGGACCGCGTCCTGATCGTCCTCGGCCTGGTCGCCCTCGTCGGCGCCGTCCTCGTCGTCGCGCGCCTGCGCGGCCGCCCTACGAGCGCGCTGCCGACCCGGGTCGACGCGGTCGGGCTCGGCCTCGACGCCGCCCACGGCGACACCGCCGTCGTGGCCTTCTCCGGTCCGCGCTGCCACGCGTGCCAGGAGTGGGGCTCGGAGCTCGAGGGCGCCGGGATCCCCTACCGCAAGGTGGACGTCCTCAAGGAGGCCGGCCTCGCCCGCGCCCACGGCGTCACCACGACGCCGGTCGTGCTGGTCGTGGAGCGCGCGAGCGGCACGGTGCTCGAGGGCTTCGACGAGGGGCCCGACGCGGCCAAGGTCGAGCGGGTCCGCGAGCTCGTCCTCGTCTAGCGTCCGGCGACGGCCGTGCAGTGGCCGCGCGATCGAGGTCGGGGGCACCGAGGGCGGACGCGAGATCGCGCGGGCCTTCGTCGAGCTCCAGCCCATCCTCGACCGCATCCGCCGCGGCGAGCTCGAGGCCACGCCGGGCGAGGAGCACCGCCTCGCGATGGCGCTCGACGCCCGGCGCGAGCTGCGCGCGGCCGCCTAGCCCGCGGGCGCGGGCCGCTCCCCCCAGCGCTCCCACGCCGACGAGAACGCGCTCAGGAGCGCCGCCTGCAGGTCCTCAGGGCCGGCCGGGCCGAGCCGCCGGGCCCAGCGCCGCCGCTCGCGCGCGCGATCAACGAGCCGTCCGTCGCCGATCGACTCGGCCGTCGACTCGCCGGCGCGCGCGCGGGCCTCGATGGCGCGGCGGATGCGGTCGGCCTCGGCGGGCCGCTGCTCGAGCCGCCGCAGGTCCACGAGGCAGTCGGGGCACGGCCGGATCGTCGGCTCGTCGACGGCCGGCCCCGCGCAGGCCCCGCACGCGGGGCACGAGAAGGCGGCGAGGCGGACGCGGTCCGAGCGCGCCGCCTGCGGCTCGCCGACCAGGCGCACCCAGACGGAGCGGTCACGCTGGTCGACCTCGGTCTCCTCGACGACCAGCACGTCGCCGTCGTAGGGCCTGAGGCGCACGCGGTCCCCGCGGCGCAGGCCCGTCACGGGGCAGACGGGCGCCACGGTCTCCTCCGGCTCGCGCTCGGGCCACGGCTCCGGCTCGTCGAAGCGCACCTCCCGCACGCCGCCGCGCCCGGGGGGCGGCCAGTCGAGGTCCTGGTCGATCCACCAGTCCAGCGTCTCGCGGGCCTCGTTGAGGGCCCGGGTCAGGGTCGCGGCGGCCTGCTCGCGGCGCTCGTCGCCGACGTGCCGATCGGGGTGCGCCCGGGCGACGCGGCCGCGCCACGCCTTCAGCACATCCGCGTGGTCAAGCGGCGGCTGGGCGCCGAGCAGCCACAGCGCGCGCCGGCAGTCGGCGGTGGTCGGGGTGCGGCGGCGGCTCACGGCCGCAGCGTACCGCCCGGCCGGTGGCTACTCGCCGCCGTAGAAGGGGCTCGTGAGCTCGTCACGGCGGTCGACGAGGGCCTGCGCCGCCTCTGGGTCGCGCCCGCGCACCGCGACCTCGATCGCCCTGCGGATCGCGACGCGGTTGGCCTTCCGCACGAGGGTCTCGTCGCTCGCCCCCGGGTCGACCCAGACGGCGACGAAGACGATGAGCTCGTCCGTCGCCTCGAGCAGCCCGTCGGCGACGGCGTCGAGTGCGCCCTGGCCGAGGCCGAGCTGGGCCGCGCCCCAGGTCAGGGTCTGGTGGCGGTCCGTCTCGGCGGTCGCCTTGTTCATCATCACCAGCGGCGGCCAGATCGGCTCGTAGCGGGTCGGATGGTCACCGACGCAGGCGAGGACCGGCGTGTGGCCCGGGCGCGGCGTCGTGAAGGCCGTCATCAGCGCCGCCGCCGTCGGGCTGCCGCGGCGCGCGAGCACGACGTTCACGTGGCTGCCGTTAGGCTGCTCGTCGCCGCCCCAGCCCTCGCCGATCGCCCCGTCCAGATCCCGCGCCATCGTCGCCTCCCGGCCTCGTCGTCGCGGTCAGCCTAGCCGCTGGCCCGCCGTCCGAAACCGTCGGCCGGCTCACGCCGCCGGCCCCTTCGGCGCCCCCCGCGCCGGTACGATGTGGCCGTGGACGAGGAGCTGCCACCCGGGCCGCGCCCTGCGCGGAGGCGCCCGCCCGCGCCCCGCGTCCAGAACGCCCCCGCACGCGAGCGCCCGCGCGAGCGGGGGCGCGAGCGGAGCCCCACCCGCCGCCGCGAGGGCGAGCCGTCGGCGGTCCGCCCCGTGCACGTCCTCCTCCTGGTCGTGCTGGTCCTCGGCCTGATCGGGTTCACGACGCGCGTGCTGGCCGGTGGCGGCGAGGAGCAGCCGGCCACCGCGGCCGAGGCCACGACCGCGGCGGAGATGCAGCCCCAGGGCGATGCGGGCCCGGCGACGACCCAGCGCGAGCGCGAGGACCAGGACGAGCAGCCGGCCAACACGACCGTCTCCATCACGAAGAAGCCGCCGCCCGCCTACGCGAGCGGTGCCAAGGCGCCGGCCAACCAGCCGGGCATCGGCGCGGCGGCCTACGCGGTGCTTGACGTCGACCGGAACGAGATCGTGCTCGCGTCGAACGACACCGACACGCGGCCGATCGCGTCCCTCACGAAGATGATGACCGGCCTCCTGATCGCCGAGGCCGGCGACTTCTCCCACCCCGTGGTGGTGTCCGAGGTCGCGGCCGGCGTCGAGCCCCAAAAGGACGGCCTGATCATCGGCAACCGCTACCCGCGCGGCATCCTCCTCTACTCCGCGATGCTCGGCTCGAACAACGACGCGGCGGCCGCCCTCGGCGAGGACCTCGGCGGCTCCTACGGGTCGTACTACGCGATGATGAACAAGCGCGCGAAGGAGCTCGGCCTGACGCGCACCAACTACGCGAGCTCGTCGGGCCTGAACGACGCCGAGAACTGGTCCACGGCCCGCGACCAGGCGATCATGCTGGCCCGCGCGATGGAGAACCCGACCTTCGCGAAGGTCGTGGGCACCCGCGAGCACGCCGTGCGCTGGCCCGACGACGCGAAGCGCCGCGTCTACGACAACCACAACGACATGCTCGCGACCTACCCCGGCACCTTCGGCGGCAAGACCGGCTTCACCACCGCGGCCGGCGGCTGCCTCGCCGTGATCGTCAAGCGCGGCGGGCGCACCATGGTCGGCGTCGTGCTCGGCACGAACGACATCTGGGGCGACACGCCGCGCCTGATGGACGCCGCGTTCGCGCGTCCGTGAACCTGACGCCGCCGCTCTCCCGCCCCGCCGTCGGCCGCCGGGGCCGGGCTAGCGCTTGGGCGGTGCGACCTCGAAGTGGATGCGCGTCATCAGGACGGCACCGACCGCGAGGGCGAGGGTCACGCCGACGCCGATCCAGCCGTGCGGCACCGTGTCGACGCCCTCCACGAGGACGACGAGGGCCAGGCAGAGGATCAGCGTGATCGCGATGATCCACATCGCGATGTGCGAGACCCTGGAGTCGGGATTGCTCTGCGCCATGCCCGGGACGGTAGCAGGACCTCAGGCCGGTCGGCGACCCGTCAGTCGCCCGCCGCGAGCTCCGTGAGCGGCGGGCACGTGCAGACCAGATGGCGGTCGCCGTAGGGCTGGTCGATGCGCCGCACGGGCGGCCAGTACTTCTCCGGTCCCATGGTGACGACGGGGTAGACCGCCTGCTCGCGCGTGTACGCGTGGTCCCACTCGCCGGTCAGCATGTGGGCCGTGTGGGGCGCGTTGACGAGCGGGTTGTCGTCGGCCGGCCACTCGCCCGCAGCGACCCGGTCGATCTCCGCGCGGATCGCGATCATGGCGCTGCAGAAGCGGTCGAGCTCGCCCTTGTCCTCGGACTCCGTCGGCTCGATCATCAGCGTGCCCGCCACGGGGAACGACATCGTCGGGGCGTGGAAGCCGTAGTCGATCAGGCGCTTGGCGACGTCCTCGACGGTGATGCCCGTCTCCTTGGTGATGTCGCGCAGGTCGATGATGCACTCGTGGGCGACCAGCCCGTCCCTGCCGGTATACAGCACCGGGAAGTGGTCGGTGATGCGCCGCGCGATGTAGTTCGCGTTGAGGACGGCGACCTGCGTCGCCTGCTTGAGCCCGTCGGGGCCCATCAGGCGGATGTACGCCCACGCGATCGGCAGGATCCCCGCCGATCCCCACGGGGCCGCGGAGACGGGGCCGGGGCCCGTCGAGGGGCCCGCGGCGGGCTGCAGCGGGTGGTTGGGGAGGAACGGGCGCAGGTGCGCGCGCACCGCGACCGGCCCGACGCCGGGGCCCCCGCCGCCGTGCGGGATGCAGAACGTCTTGTGCAGGTTGAGGTGCGAGACGTCGGCCCCGAACGTGCCCGGCTGGGCCACGCCGACGAGGGCGTTCATGTTCGCGCCGTCGACGTAGACCTGGCCGCCGGCGTCGTGAACCAGGGCGCAGATCTCCCCCACCGTCTCCTCGTAGACGCCGTGCGTCGAGGGGTAGGTGATCATCAGGGCCGCGAGGCGGTCGCCGTGCTCCGCGATCTTCGCCTTGAGGTCGTCGACGTCGACGTCTCCCTTGTCGTCGCACTCGATCACGACGACGCGCATGCCGCACATGACCGCGCTCGCCGCATTGGTGCCGTGCGCGGAGACCGGGATCAGGCAGACGTCGCGCTCGACGTCGCCGCGGCTGCGGTGGTAGCCGCGGATGGCGAGGAGCCCCGCGAACTCGCCCTGCGAGCCCGCGTTCGGCTGGAGCGACACCGCGTCGTAGCCGGTGATCGCCACGAGCCAGCGCTCGAGCTCATTGATCAGGAGCAGGTAGCCGTCGGTCTGGTCGAGCGGTGCGAACGGGTGGATGTTCGCGAACTCGGGCCAGGTCACGGCCTGCATCTCCGTCGTCGCGTTGAGCTTCATCGTGCAGGAGCCGAGTGGGATCATCGAGCGGTTGAGCGCGATGTCCTTGCCCGACAGGCGGCGCAGGTAGCGCAGCATCTGCGTCTCGGAGCGGTACTCGTGGAAGACCGGGTGCTGCAGGATCGCGCCCGTGCGCAGGAGCCCGGCCGGCAGGGCGTCGGGGGTCTCGGCGTCGAGCAGGTCGACGTCGCCCTCGACCCGGAAGGTGCGGAACAGGTCCTCGACGTGGTGGCGCTCGGTGACCTCGTCGAAGCTGATGCCCACGACGTCGCGGTCGACGCGGCGCAGGTTGATCCCGAACTGGCGGGCCTGCGCGATCACGATGTCGGCGTGGTGCGGGACGCGCACCTGCACCGTGTCGAAGAACGTGTCGTGAAGGACGTTGAGGCCGCCGCGGCGCAGGCCCTCCGCGAAGATCGCGGCGAGCCGGTGCGTGCGCTGCGCGATCGCGCGCAGGCCCTCCGGCCCGTGGTAGACGGCGTACATCGACGCGATCACCGCGAGCAGCACCTGCGCGGTGCAGATGTTCGAGGTGGCCCTGTCGCGGCGGATGTGCTGCTCGCGGGTCTGGAGAGCGAGGCGCAGCGCGGGCGCGCCGTCCGCGTCGATCGAGACGCCGACGATGCGGCCCGGCATCAGCCGCTCGAGGCCCTCGCGCACCGCCATGTAGGCGGCGTGCGGGCCGCCGAAGCCCATCGGCACGCCGTAGCGCTGCATCGAGCCGACGGCGACGTCCGCGCCCATCTCGGCGGGCGAGTCGAGCAGGACCAGGGCCAGCGGGTCGGCCGCCATCACGGCCAGCGCGCCGCGCTCGTGCAGGGCGGCGATGGTCGGGCGCCAGTCGACGATCCGGCCGTCCGCGCCGGGCAGCTGCAGCAGGGCGCCGACGACCTCGCCCTCGGGCAGGCCCGCCGCGAGGTCGCAGACCACGACCTCGACGCCGATCGGCTCCGCGCGCGTCTGGATCACCGCGATCGTCTGCGGCAGGGCGTTCTCGTCGACCACGAACACCCCGTGGTCGGCCTTCGCGTGGCGCAGGCACAGAGTCATCGCCTCCGCGGCCGCGGTCGCCTCGTCGAGGAGCGACGCGTTGGCCCGCGGCAGGCCGGTCAGGTCGGCCACGACGGTCTGGTAATTGAGCAGCGCCTCGAGCCGGCCCTGGGAGATCTCCGGCTGGTACGGCGTGTAGGCGGTGTACCAGGCCGGGTTCTCGAAGACCTTGCGCAGCACGACCTGCGGGGTGTGCGTGTCGTGGTAGCCCAGCCCGATCATCTGCGTCATCACGCGGTTGCGCTCGCCGATCTCGCGCAGCTCCTGCAGCACGTCGATCTCGGTCTGGGCCGGCGGCACGTCGATCGCGGCGCGCATCCGGATCGCCTCCGGCACCGCGGCGGCCTCGAGCTCGTCGAGGCTCGCGTAGCCGAGCTCGTCGAGCAGCGCGCGCTGCTCGGCCACGCCCGGGCCGATGTGGCGCCGACTGAACGGCACCGCGTGCTCGAGCTCGGCGAGCGTCGGGCGGGCCGTGGCGGACTGGGTCTTGTCGCTCATCTGTCGGACCTTTCGCGCGGCAGGGCTCGATCGCCCTGCGCATCCCTAGGAATGTCCCCGAACGTCCCGCCGGAACCCTACCGCGACACTCCGCCCGCGCGCCAGCCGCTTCACCGCCCTCCGACGTGCCACGACGGTGTCCCGTCATCGGCTATCGTGCCGACCTGACCGGGGGCGTAGTTCAGTCGGTTAGAACGCCGGCCTGTCACGCCGGAGGCCGCGGGTTCGAGTCCCGTCGCTCCCGCTCATGCGAAGGGGCCCGCAAGGGCCCCTTCGTCGTGTCTCAGGGCGCCCCGTCTCCTAGCTCGGCGAGCAGCTCGTCGACCCGGCCCTGCGCCCGCCGGTACGACTCCTCCTCGAGCGCGATCACGCGGGCCGGGTCGCGCTCGACCTCGGCCTCGACGTCGGGCAGGAAGAAGGCCGGGTCGCCCGGATCCTCCCACGGGGCGAAGATCGGCGATGCGTCCGGCTCCTCGGGCCGCCCGTCCTCGCGCGGGTGGAAGGGGCAGGTGTACGACCAGACGTTCTCGAAGGCGATCCGCGTCATCCCGGCCGCAACGAGGCGCCGCGTGATCTCCGCGATCGGCAGCACGCCCTCCCCGGAGGGGGCGCCGCAGACCATGCCGTGCATCACGACGTGGTCCTTGAGGTGCGCCTTGCGGGTCCACGGCAGCATCGCCTCGAGCGCCTCGAGCGGGTCCTCGCGCAGCATCATCGAGTTGCCGTAGTCGTAGAGGGCGCCGACGGACGGGTGGTCGACGCGCTCGAGGATGCGCGCCACCTCGACGCCCGTGAACTCCTCGTGGTTCTCGAGCAGGACGGGGATGCCGCGGTCCGCGGCGACGGGTCCGATCTCCACGAGGTCCGCGATCGTGGCGTCGAGGACCTGCGGGCGCGGGCCCGCGTGGCGCGTGTAGGTGCGCAGGTGCCCGGCGCCGAGCCGCTCGGCGAGGTCGAGCAGATGCGTCAGGTGCACCGGGTCGGTGCCGCTGGTCTCGATGTCGACCTCGAGCCCGCGGCTGCGGATGGCGTCCGCGACCATCGCGATGTGCGCGGGGTCGTCGCCGCCGAGGAAGCGGTAGCCCGGCCCGTTGACGTTGAGGCCGATGCCGGGGTTGCCGTCGGCCACGCAGCGGTCGAGCAGGTCCACGATCGAGTAGCCCGGATCGTGCATCAGCCGGAAGCGGAACGAGTAGGTGTGCAGGAACAGCCGGAGCGGCGTCATCGCAGGGCCTCGAGCTGGTCGAGGGACAGGGCCAGGGCCCGAGCGTAGCGGGCCGAGCCGTCCGGGTCGGCGCGGGCGAGGTCGACGCAGCGCATGGCGCAGTAGGCGGCGAAGCGCCAGGCGAGCGCCGGCTCGAGGGCCGTGAGGCGCGCGAGCACCTCGCGGTCGCCGTACGCCTCAAGGCACTCCGCCCGCTCCGCCGCGGTCAGGGGCTCGTGGCCGTAGAGGACCTGGAAGGCGGGCGACAGGAACGCGAACAGGTCCTCGGCGGGGTCGCCGAGGGCCGGGCACTGCCAGTCGATCAGCCGCGGCCCGTCCGGGCCGACGATGACGTTGCCCGTGCCCGCGTCGGTGTGGATCAGAGCGCGCCGCGCCGCGGCCTGCACGGGCCGCGTCGGAGCCAGCGCCCGCAGCGCGGCGGCGTCGGCGGGGTCGGCGCCGGCGAGCAGCCGCTCGCCCTCCGCGAGGATCCCGTCCGACGCCGTCGGCACGGGCCGGAAGCCGTCCGCGGCGACGGCGTGCTGGCGGCGCAGGAGCTCGGCGACGGCCGCCGTCCCCGTCTGCCACGGCCCGCCCGTCACCCATGCGTAGACGAGCACCGCGGGCCGCTCGGGCGTCCGCGGCAGGTAGGCGACGGGGTCGGGGGCGACCCGGGCCCCGCGCAGCACCGCGAGCGCGCGGGCCTCGTCGTCGGGGAGGATCGGGAACAGCCGCCAGCCGTCCTGGTCGGCGAAGACCTTGACCACCCAGTCGACGCCGTCGCCCGTCAGGCGCAGGACCTCGTTCCAGTAGCCGCCGGCCAGCGGCGTTGTGGTCACCGACGCATCGGCGGGCAGGATCCCGTGCGCACGGAGGAGGGCGGACGCGTCGATGTCGGGATTATCGCCCGCTCGGCGACAGGCGCTTGCGATACTGCGCCCATGGCCACCGCCGTGGACGCGCCCGCCGCTTCGCGCTCCGCCGTCGACGCCCGCTACCGCGCCGTCTCGGGCTGGCTCGCCGGCGTGCCGGAGCCGCTCGACCCGCGCGACCCCCTGCCCGGCGAACGACGGGTCGACGTGGCGATCGCCGGCGGCGGTCTGACCGGCCTCTGGACCGCCTACTGCCTGGCGAGGGCCGACCCACGCCTGACCATCGTGGTCTGCGAGCGCGACATCGTCGGGTACGGGGCCTCGGGCCGCAACGGCGGCTTCCAATCCGCCGGGATGGCGGGCGAGGCGCGCGTCTTCTCGCGCGCGGGCGGGATGGAGGCGGTGCGCCGCGCCGAGCGCGCCTTCATGGACGGCATCGACTGGGTCGGGGCCGTGGTCGCCGAGGAGGGCATCGAGTGCGGCTGGCACAAGGGCGGGGCGCTCCGCATCGCGACCTCCCCCACCCAGGCCGCCCGTGTCGAGGCGGGCATCGCCGGCCGGCGCGCGCGCGGCTTCACCGAGGCCGACGTCTGGGAGATCTCGCTCGAGGAGCTGGAGCGGCGGGTGCGCTTCCACGGCGCCGTCTCCGCCACCTACACCCCGCACTGCGCGCGCATCGACCCGGCCCGGCTCGTGCGCGGTCTCGCCCGCGCCTGCGAGCGGCTCGGCGTCGTCATCCACGAGCAGACCCCGGTCACCGCGGTCGAGCGGGGCCGGCTCGTCTGCGCGCAGGGCGCGCTGCAGGCCGACGTCGTGATCCGGGCGACGGAGTCCTTCACGCGCGACCTGCCGGGCGGCCGGCGGCGCTACCTGCGCCTCTACTCGCACATGCTGCAGACGGAGGTGCTGCCGCCCGCGGTCTGGGACGAGCTCGGCTGGGCGGGCTGCGAGCCGATCGCCGACCAGCGCTACCACTTCTTCTACGCGCAGCGCACCATGGACGACCGCATCGCGATCGGCGGGCGCGGTACCTCGTACCACGCGGGCGACCGCATCCGCGACGGGAACGACGCCGACGAGGCGATCATGGCCCGCGTCGAGCAGGCGCTCCGGTTCCACTTCCCGGCCGCACGGGACGCCGCGATCGAGCACCGCTGGGGCGGCGCGTTCGCCGCGCCGCGCGACTGGTCGATGAGCGTCGTCTACGACCCGCGGACGGGCATGGGCCACGCCGGCGGCTTCGCCGGCCACGGCCTGACCGGCACGTCGATAGCGGGCCGCACCCTCGCGGACCTGGTCCTCGGCCGTGACTCCGACCTCCTGGCCCTGCCCTGGGTCGGGCACGAGGGTCGCCGCTGGGAGCCCGAGCCCCTGCGGATGGTCGCCGCGAACGCGATCTCCTCGATCCTGCTCTCGGCCGACCGCGCCGAGGAGCGCACGGGCCGCCCCGCCCGCCGCGTCGCGCTCGTGCGGCGCTTCATACCGGGCCGCTAGACATCCGCGGGCACGGCGGTAGGCTGGCGTCGTGGTCACCTGGCGCCGTGTCCCGACCCCCCTCGGCGAGCTCGTCGTCGTCGCCGAAGACGACTGGCTGACGGAGCTCCACCTGCCCGGCGACGACGGGGTCGTGCCCGTGGGCGCCGTCGAGGGCGGGCCCACGGTCGACCGGGCCGCGGCGCAGCTCGCGGAGTGGTTCGCAGGCGAGCGCAAGCACTTCGACCTGCCGCTCGCCCCGGTCGGCACGGCCTTCCAGCGGCGCGTGTGGGCGGCGCTCGTCGCCGTTCCCCACGGGCGCACGACGACCTACGGCGACATCGCCGCGGCGATCGGCCAGCCCGCGGCGACGCGCGCCGTCGGCGCGGCCAACGGCCGTAACCCGATCCCCCTGATCATCCCGTGCCACCGGGTGATCGGCTCGAACGGCGCGCTGGTCGGCTACTCGGGCGGCGGCGGGGTCGCGACGAAGCGCTACCTGCTCGACGTCGAGCAGGGCGTGCTCACCCTCGACGTGCCGTGAGCCGGTCGGCGAGCGCCGCGAGGTGGCGCTCGTCGGTGCCGCAGCGGCCGCCCGACGCGGGCAGGCCGAGCGCGTCGAGCTGGCAGGCGCAGGGCCCGGGCTCGCCGGCCAGCGCGGCGGCGAGGGCCGCGCGGCCGACCGGGTCCGCGACGAGCGCGCCGATCCCGAGCGCGGGGTCGAAGGCGATGCCCTCGGCGCACCGCAGCCGCTCGAACGCGGACCCCTCCGCGGGGACGGGGCCGCGGCGCAGGAGGTCGGCGGCGGACACGGGGGCAGCGTACGCGGCTACGATCCCGCCCGATGGCGCTCAACGTCCTCGGCACCCCGCTCGAGCCCTGCTCGCTCGACCCGATGACGGGCTTCTACCGCAACGGCTGCTGCGACACGGGCTCCGAGGACCAGGGCGTGCACATCGTCTGCGCCGTGATGACCGACGCCTTCCTCGCCTTCTCGCGCGCGCAGGGCAACGACCTCTCGACGCCCGTCCCGATGTACGAGTTCCCCGGGCTCAAGGCGGGCGACCGCTGGTGCCTGTGCGCGGGCCGCTGGCGCGAGGCCTACGACGCGGGCTGCGCGCCCCGCGTGGTGCTCGAAGCGACCCACGCGCGGATGCTCGAGTGGGCCTCCCTCGACGAACTGCGCGGGGCCTGAGGCCTCAGCGGGCGAAGCGCCGGCCGTACGCGGCGAGGGCCGCCGGCAGCGCGGCGCCCGGCACGATGTCCGGCGCGGGGACCGGCTCGCCGACCACCTGCGTGATCGGCAGGACGCCCGTCCAGGTCCCCGCGTAGGCCTCGGCGTCCTCCGGCGCGTTGCCCGGCGGCCCGGAGCGCACCTTCGCGGAGGCCTCGTCGAGGGGCAGGGCGAGGATCGCGGTCGCCTTGAGCTCCTGGCGCGTCGGCGGACGCGTGTCGGCCCAGCGACCGGGCACGAGCTGCTCGGTGAGGGCCTCGAGCGCGGCCAGCTTCTCGGCGGGGTCCTCGACGGGCCGCGCCGTGCCGAGCACGACGACGGAGCGGTAGTTGACCGACTGGTCGAAGACGGCGCGGGCCAGGACGACGCCGTCGATCAGGGTGACGGTGACGCAGCAGGGCATGCCCTCGCCGAGCCGGCGCAGCATGCGGCTCGCGCTCGAGCCGTGCAGGTAGAGGACGTCCCCCACCCGCGCGTGCAGGGACGGGATCACGTACGGCTGCCCGTCGGCCTCGAAGCCGATGTGGCAGACGAGCGCCTCGTCGAGGATCGCGTCGATCGTCGCCCGGTCGTAGTGCCCGCGCTTGGGCAGCCGCTTGACGGTGGTGCGCTTCCTGGCCATGCCGTGAGATTACCGGTCGCGCAGGGGCAGTACCGCCACCGGCGCGCCCGCGGCGAGGCCCGGGCCGGGCGGCACGACGATGTAGGCGTCGGCCCCGGCGAGCGCCCGCAGCGCCCCTGCGCGGCGCGCGAGCGGCACGGCGCGCAGCCCGCCCGCGGCCGCCTCGAGCCGGACCGCGACCATGCACGCGGCGTCCTCGCGCCCGCCCGCGTCCGCGGCGAGCACCGCGGGCACGGCCGTGCGCTCGGCGGGCCGCCCCAGCAGCCCGGCGACGATCGCGTGCCCGAACAGCTCGTACGTGAAGGCGGCCGAGACGGGGTAGCCCGGGACGCCGATCACCGGCGTCGTGCCGACGACGGCGAGGAGGACCGGGTGGCCCGGCCGTACCGCGACGCCGTCGACCGCGACCTCGCCGAGGTCGGAGAGGACGTCGCGGGAGTGGTCGCGGCGGCCGCGTGACGACCCGGCCACGAGCAGGACGAGGTCGCTGACGAGCACGGCGCGCATGACCTCCTCCGCGAGGCGGGCGGGGTCGTCGGGGACGCGGCCGTGCAGCGCGGACAGCGCGCCGTCGGCGGCGGCCTGCGCGGCCAGCATCGGACCGTTCGAGTCGACGACGTAGTGCGGCTCGAGCGGCTCGCCCGCGGAGCGCAGCTCGTCGCCGGTCGGGATCACCGCCACCCGCGGGCGCACGCGCACCGGCGCCTCGCCATGCCCGGCCGCCGCGAGCACCGCGACGTCGAAGGCCGACAGGACGCGGCCCGCCCCGTAGAGCGCCGCGTCCGCGGGGATGTCCTCGCCGGCGGGGCGCACGTCCGCACCCGCCTCGACCGCCTCGGCCACGTGGGCGCCGGCGCCGTCGACCTCGACCCGTTCGCGCCGCACCACCGCGTCGAAGCCGTCGGGGAGCGGCGCGCCCGTGTCCACGAACGCGACGTCGCCGCCGGCGATCAGGACCGGGGCGCCCGCGGTGTCGGCGGCGCGCACGGCGATGCCGTCCATCGCGGCGACGGCCACGGGCGGCGACGCGCGCCACGCGGCGACGTCCTCCGCGAGGACGCGCCCGGCGGCCTCGGCGACGGGGACCCGCTCCGCGGGCAGGGGCGCCGCGTTACCGGCGTCGGCCAGCGCGCGCCGCCAGCGGGCGAGTGCGGTCGCGGGGTCGGGCGGGCCGCCCCTCACGGCGCGATCCGCTCGGGGTGGGCGTAGACGTTGCAGCGGTCGTCGCGCAGGAAGCCGACGAGCGTGACGCCGAGGCGTCGGGCGGCGTCGACGGCGATCGACGACGGCGCGCCGACGGCGGCGAGCACGGGCAGGCCGGCGACGGCGGCCTTCTGCACGAGCTCGAAGCCGGCCCGGCCCGAGACCAGCGCCACGCGCCCGTGCAGGGGCGCATCGCCCTGCATCAGCCGCGCCCCGACGGCCTTGTCCATCGCGTTGTGGCGGCCGATGTCCTCGCGCAGCTCGACCAGCCCGCCGGCGGGCGTGAAGAGGCCCGTGGCGTGCAGGCCGCCCGTGCGCTCGAAGGTGCGCTGGCGGGCGCGCAGCGCGTCCGGCAGGCCGAGCAGCGTCTCGAGCGCGACCTCCGGACCCGCCGGGATCGGCCGGCAGTGCACCTCGACCATGTCGATCGAGGCCTTGCCGCAGACGCCGCAGCTCGACGACGCGAACATGTTGCGCTGCAGGGCCGAGGCGTCGAACGGCCGGCTGAGGCGCACGCTGAGGACGTTGTACTGCTGCTCGGGCTGCTCGACGTCGGCGCAGTAGCGGATGTCGGCGATGTCGTGGCGCTCCCCGATCAGCCCCTCGGTCAGGAGGAACCCGGCGACGAGCTCGAAGTCGGCGCCCGGGGTGCGCATCGTCACCGCGACCTGCGTCAGCGGCCCGTCGGGGCCGCCGACCCGGATCTCGAGGGGCTCCTCGCCGGCCACGCGGTCCGTCCGCTCGACGGGGCGCTCCCCGCGCTGCAGGCGCAGCACGCGCACCCGGGCGCTCGGCCCGGCCAGGGCCGGCCGGGCATCGTCGGGCTCCGCGGCGTCGGTCATCGTGGGGCTCATTGTCCCGCGCGGCGCGGCGGGCGCCGTGCGCCGCCCCAGCATCGGCGGGCGCGCGGGGGCGCGCAACGCGGAAGTCCCGCTCGGGTGATAGGCAGGGGCTATCATGCAGGCGTGCAGCTGCGCCAGCTCGAGTACGTGACCGCCCTCGCCCGCGAGCGCCACTTCGGCCGGGCCGCCGCCGCCTGCCACGTGTCGCAGCCGTCGCTCAGCGGCGGCATCCGCGCGCTCGAGGAGGAGCTCGGCGTGCCGATCGTCGTGCGCGGCCGCCGCTACGCGGGCCTGACCCCGGAGGGCGAGCGCGTCGTCGCCTGGGCGCACCGGCTGCTCGCCGACGCCGAGGGCCTGCGCGAAGACCTCGCCGCGATGCGCGGCGAGGTGACCGGCCGCCTGCGGCTCGGCGCGATCCCCACCGCCCTGCCGATCGCCAGCCAGCTGTCGGCCGCCGTCGCCGCCGTCCACCCCGGCCTCGCCGTGACCGTGCTGTCGCTGACCAGCCGCGAGATCGAGCGCCGCCTCGGCGAGTACGAGATCGACGCCGGCATCACGTACCTCGACAACGAGCCGATCGGCGGCGTGCGCGCCATCCCCGTGGCCCGCGAGCGCTACGTCCTCTACGTCAACGCGGACGACCCGCTCGCGAAGCGCCGCTCCGTGACCTGGGCGGAAGCCGCCGCGCTGCCGCTCTGCCTGCTCACCCCCAACATGCAGAACCGCCGCATCATCGACGCCGCCTTCACCACCGCCGGCGCCAGCCCCGCGCCGCGCGTCGAGTCGGACGACATCGTGCCCCTCTGGGAGCACGTCGCCCACGGGCGCTGGTGCACGATCGGGCCGACCTCGTGGATCGAGGGCGGCGCGCTCCCCGACGAGATCGTGGCCGTGCCCCTGACCGAGCCCGAGGTGGAGAAGGAGATCGGCGTGGTCGTGCCCGACCGCGACCCCCTCCCCACCATCACGCGCGCGCTCGTGGACGTCGCGCGCGGACCCGGCTGAGCCGCCCGCGCGGGACGGGAACACGCCGAATCGGCAGCGGCGAACCGGCCGATTTGTGGCATAGTGCCCCCAATGTTCGTGAACCGCATGCCCCGCTTCGAGCCGCTGACCCCCGACGCGCTCGACGTGATCGACCGCGGCTGGCGCCGGCTGGTGTCCGAGCTCGGCATCAAGTTCATGCACGAGCCGTCGCTCGAGCTGCTCGCGCGGGAGGGCCAGCGTGTCGAGGACGAGGTCGTCTTCCTCGACCCCGACTGGCTGCTCGAGCGGATCTCCACCACGCCGACGTCGTTCCGGCTCCTGTCCCGCAACCCCGACAAGCACGTCCAGTTCGGGCCCGACCACATGGTCTTCTGCACGGGCCAGTCGATGCCCTTCGTCGACGACGGCCGCACGGGCCGGCGCGACGGCACCCTCGACGACGCCGTCAAGCTGCTGCGCGCCGCCCAGGTCACGCCCGAGATCGACACGCCGGGCTACCCGATCCTCGAGTGCAACGACCGCCCGCTCGACTCGCGCCACCTCGACCTGCAGCTCGCGATGTACGAGAACACCGACCTCCCCGTCGGCGCGGCGCAGATCCACCTCAACGGGGTGATCGACTCGATCGCGATGGCGGAGATGGCCCTCGGCGGCGCCGACGTCCTCGAGCGGGACGCGGGCGTCTTCGGCACGATCAACGCCAACTCGCCGCTCACGTTCGACACGCGCATGCTCGAGTCGCTCTGGATGCTCGCCGAGCGCAACCAGATCGTGAACGTGACGCCGTTCATCATGATGGGCGCGATGGGCCCCGTCTCGGTGCCCGCCGCCCTCGCCCAGCAGACCGCCGAGTCCCTGGCCGGCATCGCGCTCGTGCAGGCGATCCGCCCGGGCTGCCCCGCGATCATGGGCTCGTTCGTCTCCAACACCGACATGAAGTCCGGCTCGCCCGGCTTCGGCGGGCCCGAGGCCGCGCTTGGCATCATCGCCACCGGCCAGATCGCGCGCCGCCACAACGTGCTCTGGCGCGCCGGCGGCGGCGGGCTCAACGCGAGCCCGGCGGTCGACGGGCAGTCGTCGTTCGAGGCGCTCAACACGATGCTGCCGTCGTTCCTCGCCGGCGCGAACCTGCAGCTGCACGTGACGGGCTGGCTCGAGGGCGGCCTCGTCCACTCCTTCGCGAAGGTCGCGATGGACACCGAGATGCTCCGCAACATGATGCAGGAGTTCACGCCGGTCGAGTTCACGGACGACGCGCTCGCCTTCGGCGCGCACGAGGAGGTCGGCCACGGCGGCCACTTCTTCGGGGCCGCCCACACCCTCGAGCACTTCCGCGACTGCTTCTACCGCCCCGAGGTCTGGACGACCGACAACTACTCCGCCTGGCAGAAGAAGGGCGGCCTGAACGCCACCGAGCGCGCGCTCGGGCAGTTTGACGCCATGCAGGCGGCCTGGGAGGAGCAGCCGCCCGCGCTCGACCCCGACCTGCAGGCCGAGCTCCGGGCCTACGTGGACCGGCGCCGCACCGAGCTCGGCGACTAGCCGTGACCGTCGTCCTCGGGCTCGCCGCGGCGGTCGCGTGGGCCACGATGAACATCCCGCTCCAGCGCGGGGCACGGGTGCTCGACGGGCGGGCGATGCTGTTCTGGATCCTCCTCGCCGGCACGTCGATCGTGATCCCGGTCGCGCTGATCGTCGACGGCTTCGAGGGGCCGTTCACGCCGCGCTCGCTGGCGGTGCCGGTGCTCGCCGGCCTGATCGCCAACGTCGGCTTCCTGTTCCTCGCCCAGGCCCTGCGCGCCGGGTCGATCAGCGTCGTCGCCCCGATCATCGCCCTCGAGGGCGGCCTCGGCACGCTGCTGTCGATCGGCCTCGGCGAGCGGCCGAGCCCGCTCGCGCTCGCCCTCCTCGCCATCGCGGTCGCCGGCACCGTGATGGTCTCGTACGAGCCCGGCGCGCGGGCCGCGAAGGGCGCGCTGTGGGCCCTCGCCGCGGCGCTCTGCTACGCCGCCGTCCTGACCGCGCTCGGCTACACCGACCAGCCCGCCCTCACCTCCGCGGGGCTCGTGCGCTCGATCAGCCTGCTGGGGGCGGTGCCGCTGCTCCTGCTCGCCACGACGCGCGACCCGCGCGGCTCGCTGCGGCTCCTGCTGCTCGCGGGCGCGCTCGACGCCGCCGGCATCGCCACCTTCGCGTTCGCGGCGGGGATCGGCCCGTCGAGCGTGGCCACGGTGGCCGCCTCGCAGTTCGGGACGGTGGCGGCGCTGATCGGGATCATCGTCCTGCGCGAGCGCCTCGCCCCCTCGCAGTACGTCGGGATCGCCGTCACCGCGCTGGCGATCACCGGGCTCGGGGCCTTCGCCTAGCCGTGGCGGTCCTGCTCGGCCTGGTGACCGCGGTCGCCTGGGCGTTCGCCAACGTCTTCACCCAGCGCGCCTCGCGGATCGAACGCTCGCCGATCCTGATCATGTTCTGGGTGCTGGCGATCTGCACGGTCGCGGTGCTGCCGGTGGCGCTCGTGGTCGACGGCGGCGCGGGCCCGTGGACGCCGCGCGCCCTGGCTTGGCCCGTGGCCGCCGGCGTCTGCGCCAACGTCGGCTTCTTCCTGCTCCTGCGCGCCCTGCGCTCCGGCAACCTCAGCGTCGTCGCCCCCATCATCGCGCTGGAGGGCGGCGTCGCCACCCTCATCTCGATCGGGCTCGGCGAGCGGCCCACGCCCCTGACCGGCGCCCTGCTCCTCGTCGCCGTGGTCGGCACCGTCCTCGTCTCGCTCGAGCCGGGCCGGCGCACCGCCGCCGGGGCCCTGCCCGCGATCGCGGCCTCCGTGGTCTACGCGGTCGCCCTGATCGGCCTCGGGATGTCGGAGCTGCCGGAGCTGACCACCGTGGCCGTGACCCGGCTGACCAGCGTGCTGCTCGTGCTGCCGGTGTTCCTGATCGCCGTGCGGCGGCTGCCCGACCGCGCCGCCACCGGGTCGATCGCCGGCTGCGGGCTCCTCGACGGCGTCGGCTTCGTCGCCTTCGCGTTCGCCGCCGCGGCCGGCCCCCTCAGCGTCGCCTCGGTGACCGCGACGCAGTGGGGCACCGTCGCCGCCCTGATCGGGATCGTCGCCCTGCGCGAGCGCCTCCACCCCAACCAGTACGTCGGAATCGTGGTGACGCTCGCGGCGGTGACGGGGCTCGGGCTGGTCGGCTAGCGGCGCCGCTGCAGCGCCGCCGCCGACGCCGTCGACAGCGGCTCCCGCGCGAACCCGGTGGTGCCGCCCCGCGTGGCGTAGGCGATCACCCGACCGGCCCGCAGCCCGTGGTGGGCGAGCAGCCGCCGGCGGCGGATGTCGTGGACGAGGAAGCGCACGGCGGCGGCGAGGGCGTCGACGACGACGAGGTCGGGGGCGGCGGACCGCACCGCCTCGACGTCGGCGTACGCGGCGGGCGTCAGGAGCACGAGCACGGCGACGTCCGGCGTCTGCGCGCGCACCCGCGCGACCAGCGCCCCCGGATCGTCCGCCGCGCGCTCGATCAGGGTCACGCTGCCGCCGCCGCGCAGCGCCCGGATCGCGTGGGCGAGGACCATCGTCTTGACCTCGGCGGCCGCGAAGACGCACGCCACCGGCCGGCCCCTCGCCTCCGCGAGCGCCTCGCGCAGGCCCGCCTCGAGCCCGCGCACCGGCGTCTCGCCGAGGTCGGGGCGCGCCTCGAACGAGGCGAACCCGCCGGCCAGGAGCAGCGCCTTGGCCCCCTTGTCGAGGAGGCCGTCGGCGAGATCGCGGACGCGCGCCGCGACCTGGTCGGGCCGGCGCCGCGCGTACGGCGCGAAGGCCTGGTCGGCGACGACGAGCACGTCCTCGCGCGGCAGCTCGGCCTGCAGGAGCTCGGCGCCGCGCACCCCCTCCCAGCCCTCGGCGACGACCCCGATCGATCCCTCCGGGTCGGGGCCGGGCGTCACGACCGGGGCCGCTTCTTCTCCGGGTCGTAGATCGGGAAGGTGTCGGTGTAGGCCGGGATGAGCCGCCCGTCGGGCAGCGCCACCTCGACGCGGCTGCCCGGGTCGGCGAGCTCGGCCTCGATGCAGGCCATCCCGATCAGGCGGTCGACGCTCGGCGAGCGGCCCGCCGACGGCGACAGCAGTTTGCCGATGCCGCGACCGTTGACGAAGACGTCCGCGCCGTAGTCGGGCGACTCGTTGCCGCCGATCACGAGCGTGGTCAGTCGGTGCGTGATCCCCGCTGCGAACTCCGCCGCGAGCGCCGCCTTGCCGACGAAGTCGCCGGTCTCGAGGTTGATCGTGCGGTCCAGGTTCATGTGGAACGGGGAGGTCAGGCCCTGGAAGTAGTCGTAGCCGATGAAGATCAGGCCCGACTCGATACGCAGCGACTCGACGGCGGCGAGGCCGTACGGGCGGATGCCGCGCGCGGCGCCCTCGTCGAGCAGCGCCTGCCAGAGCTGCGCCGCGTGCTCGGGCGCGCAGTAGACCTCGTAGCCGAGCTCGCCCGAGTACCCCGTGCGGGCCAGGTAGCAGCCCGGCACGCCGCCGATCTCGATCGGCTCCGTCGTGAAGCGGAAGTACTTCAGCGACGCCACGTCGAAGGCGGTCAGGGCCTCGAGCAGGTCACGCGAGCGCGGACCCTGCACCTGCACGTGCGGCCAGCGCTCCGTGCGGTCGAGGATCTCGACGTCGAGGTGCGCGCAGACGCGGCGGAAGTGGTCGACGTCGGACGGCAGCGCCGTCACCACGAGCAGCCCCGCCCCCGTCTGGTCACCCGTATTGAAGACGACGCCGTCGCCGAGCATGCGACCGTGCTCGTCGGTGAAGCACGAGTAGCGCGCCTGGCCGACCTGCATCGACGCCATGTCGTTGGCGAAGCACCAGTCGACCGCCTGGAGCGCGTCGGGGCCCCGGAAGACCCACTTCTGCAGCGGCGACTCGTCCCAGATGCCGACGGTCTCGCGGACCGCGTGGTGCTCGTTGACCGGGTCGCCGAAGTCGGAGATCCAGTCCCAGCCCTCCCACTCCGCGAACGTGCCGCCCATCCGGCGCTGCACCGCGTCGAACGCGGTCTTGCGCAGCCCCTCGCTCGACGGCAGGGGCGCCGGCGGCTCGACGAGCTCGATCCCCGCCGCGCTCGCGGCCGGTGAGCCCTCCTGGTCGGCGGCCGCGACGGGCGTGTCGACCGGGATGATCACGAGCGGCGCCTGGCGCAGGTCCGGCGGCTGGTGGCCCGGCGGCAGCACCTCGGAGACGCCGAGCAGCCCGCGCGCGGCGGCCGGGTTCGCGAGGGTGCGGTACTCCTCGAGGCAGCGCATCGGCTCGCGGTCGAGGTTGCGGCGGATGCGGCGCAGCCGCGCCTGCTGGCCCGCCCCGATGCCCGGCGTCGAGAAGATCGCCTGCTCGACGTAGGACTCGATCACCTTGTTGCCGAGGAGCGCGACGTCCGCCTCGCGGGCCTTGCCCGTCAGCGGGTTGTAGAGCATCACGACCTTGACCTGGTCCAGGAAGGTGTTCCAGGTCGACAAGACGACCGGGCCGCGCACGCGGATCCCGGTCTCCGGGATCGCCAGGTGCGTGATCCGGCGGTCGTTGATCGTGTGCACCACGGCCTCGGCGGTCGGCTGCATGATGCTGACGAACTTGTGCATCGGCCAGACGTCGAGCTGGTTCCAGTCGCCGGGCTCGCAGTCGACGCCGATCATGTACGTGTCCGCGTAGCGGAAGAAGTTCGTCGTGCCGCGCGTCTCGCGCAGGTGGTCGTAGAAGAGGGTGTTCGTCCCGCCGATCAGGTTCGAGCACCCGACCGCGTCCATCGGAGTGCCCATCAGGACCGCAAAGCGGTCGCCGTTGCGGTAGCCGCCCGGCCAGAGCTCGGAGAGGGGCGCGGCGACGCCCTCGCGCTCGACGGCGAAGTCGGGGGAGTTGATGGCGTAGGACGAGTGCATGGCGAGGATCCTAGACGCTCCCCAGGCGCCCTGCCGCCCGCTAGTTCGTGGTCGCCGAGAGGCGCTTGAACTCGAACTCCATGACCCGTCGGTCGCGCTCGTCGAGCGGCAGCGTGAGCCGCAGGCGGGCCGCGATCAGCATGCGGCCGATGTCACCGCGGCGCTCGTAGGAGGCGACGAGGTTGGAGCACATCCTCAGCGCCGTCAGGTGCGGCGACGTCGGCACGGCCGCGGCCGGGGGCACCGCCTCGGCGATCAGGGCGCCACCTCGGAACGGGTCGACCAGGATCGGATCGCCCTCCCCGAACCAGCCCGCCACGTAATGGCCCGGCAGGCCGACGCCGCGCAGCGGCAGGCCGAGCCGGCGGCCGACCTCGACCCAGACGACGCTGAGCAGGATCGGCAGGCCGCGTCGCCGCGTCAGAACCAGATCGAGCATCGAGTTGTCCGGGTTGTCGTAGTCCTCGACGTCGCCGACGAGGCCCTCGCGCCGGCCGAGCACCTCCCCGAGCACCGCGAGCTGCTCGATGGGGTCGCCCCCGATGCCCTCCCGCATGACGAGCTCCGCGAGCCGGTCGAGTTCGGCGAGAGCGAGGTCGCAGTCGGTCGGCCGCAGCTCGACGCTGATCGCGAGCGCGAGCTGCTCGAGGTGCGGGCTGTCGAGGCGCGCGATGTCGGCAAAGGACTGCACGGTGGTTCTTTCGCCGGGGACGCCCCGCACGGTTGCCCGTCGCGCTAGATCGAGATCCGCGCGCCGAGCGGCGTGTCGACCCGCGCGAAGTCCGCATCGGGCCCGAACCGATCCATGTCGAAGATCCGTGCCTCCGGCCAGAGGCCCTTGCCCTCGGCGAGGTCGGCGAGGATCTCGCCGAGCACCGGAGCGTGCTTGAAGCCGTGCCCGCAGCAGCCCGCGGCCACCACCACGGGCCCGTGGCGCCCGAACGCGAACTCGTTGTCGGGGGTCATCGTCCACGGGCACCCCTCGGCGCCGTGGGGCCCGTCGGCGCGCAGGCCCGGCAGGTGCTCGGCGACCCAGTCGCCGTTGAGCGCCACCTCGTCGGGGCGCACCGCCCAGCCGGTTGCCTCGCGGACGAAGGCCGCCTCGTCGCCGTAGTCGAGGCCGACCTTGTAGCCCCTGCCGGGCGTCGGCAGCCCATAGACGCCGAGCCGGTCGGGCTGGGCGAAGTCGATCAACGACGGGCGCCGCTCCCACGCCCCGCCGCCGCGCCAGTACGTGACCTGCCCGATCGCCGGGGCGAGCGGGAGCCGCACGCCGAGCGGCGCGAGCAGGTCCTCGGCCCACGGCCCGGCGCTGACCACGGCCACGTCGGCCTCGAGCCGGCGGCGGTCCGTCTCGAGGCGCACGCCCGTCGGCGTCTCCTCGAGCGCCGTCAGCCGCTCGGGCTCGCCGAGCTCGACCCCCGCCTCGGCCGCCGCCTTCGCGATCGCGAGCAGGCCGCGGCGCGCGAAGACGACGCCGTCGGTCGGCACGAGCGCGGCGTACTCGCCGGGGCGCCGCGCGGCCTCGGGGAAGGCCCGCTCGACGCCGGCGGCGTCGAGCTCCTCGGCCGCGACGCCCTCGGCGGCCAGGGCCTCGACCCACAGCCGGGCCCGCTCGCCGCGCAGGAGCAGGCCGACGGTGTCGATCAGGGGCTCGCCCGCGCCCTGCTCGAGCGCACGCCAGGCGTCGAGGGCGAGCCGGGCCAGGCGGACGTCATCGGGCCGCTCGTGCGCGAGCCGGAAGATCCGCGTCTCGCCCGCCGACGACCCGACCCGCGAGGCGATGCCGTGGCGGTCGATGCCGATGACCTCGTGGCCGCGCGCCGCGAGCGCCCACGCCGTGGGCAGCCCCATCGCGCCGAGGCCGGCGACGACGACGCGCATCAGACCGCGGTCCGGGCCGTCAGCGCGGCGGCCGCGATCAGGTCGGCGGCGCGCCGACCGGCGCGCAGGGCGCCGTCGATCGAGGCGTTCTCGGTGCCGTCGCCCGCGAGCAGCAGGCCGTCCTTGAGCCAGCGGGGGCCGCTGCCGAGCCCGCCCGGGGGCTGCGCGTGCTGCGCCCACTCGATGCGGTCGACGCGGAGCAGGCGCCAGGCGTCCACGCGCCCCCCGAACCAGCGGGCGAGCTGGGCGCGCGCGGCCGACTCGAGCGCGGCGTCGTCACCCCCGAACGGCAGCCCGACGCAGGACGCCGCGATCGCAGCCCGTCCGGGCGGGGCGTAGGACGGTGCGACGGCCGACATCACGGCGACGTTGTTGACCGGGCCCGTGCCGTCGCCGTCGAGGACGATGCGGCGCCCGGCGGGCGCCTCCGGCGCGTCGAACCACAGGCACGTCGAGGAGCGCGGTGCGGGCTCGGGGGTGTCGGCGAGGAGCGCGGCGTCGTGGGCGCCGCCCGCGATGACCACCGCCAGGCGCGCCTTCGCCTTGGTGCCGGAGGCGAGCGTGACGTTGCGGGTGCCGGCCTTCTCGACGCGCTCGCCGAGGCGGACGGCGCCCGCGGGAAGGCGCGCCGCGAGCTGCTCGGCGATCGCCCCCATGCCGCGCGCGGGCACGACGGTGCGGCCCGACGCCATCTGCGAGAAGCACTGGTCGAGCAGGCGGCTCGAGACGCCGAGGTCGCGGTCCAGGAAGACCCCGGCGAAGAGCGGCCGCAGGAGCCGCTCGCGGACCGCCTCGGAGAAGCCGAGGTCGCGCAGCCGCTCGTCGGCCGTCGTGTCGGGCCGCGTCGCGGACGAGAGCGGGCGCGCGCCGAGCAGCCACTGCGCGGCCGCCTTGACGTCGGCGGGGCCGCCGATCCCGGCGCGCAGGGCGTCGGGCACGGCCAGCGGGTCGCGCAGGGGGTGGGCGATCGTGCGCATGCGCCCGTCCCAGAAGATGTCGGCGCCGGGCAGGAAGGCGCGCAGGTCGAGCGCCTCGAGATCGAGGGCGCGCTGCGCCTCCGGGTAGCCGTCGAACAGCACCTGGAAGCCGCGGTCGAGCAGGAAGCCGTCGACCACGTCGGTGCGCACGCGGCCGCCGACGCCATCGGAGGCCTCGAGCACCTCGACGTCGAGCCCCTGCTCGACGAGCAGGGCCGCGCAGTTGAGGCCGCTGAGGCCCGCCCCGACGATGATCACGTCCGCCATGGTGGGAATGCTGCCACGTCCCGGCGGGCGGCGGGTCGGCGGCGGGGGCCTTGCGCGCGAAAGGCAGTTCATGCCCGAGCTGCCTGAGGCCGAGAAGGCGCGCCGGCGCCTGGAGGAGCTCTGCGTCGGCCTGCGCATCGCCGAGGTCGAGGATGCGGACACCTGGGTCTGCCGTCCGCACCGGCCCGGCGAGATCGACGGCGCGCTGCGCGGCTCGATCGTGACCGCGACCGGCCGCCACGGGAAGTTCCTGTGGCTGGAGACGGACTCGGGCCACGAGCTCGGCCTGCACCTCGGGATGGGCGGCTCGATCCGTCCCACCCCCGAGCCCTCACCGCGCGGCTGGGACCGCATCGCGATCGTCTTCGAGGACGAGAGCCGCGTCGCCCTCCACGACAAGCGGCGCCTGTCCCGGGCCCGGCTCGGGGCGGGCATCGACCACCTCGGCCCCGACGCCCTGACGGTCACGCCCGCCGCCTTCCGCCGCGCGATCGGACGCGGCTCGGCGCCGATCAAGGCGCGGCTGCTCGACCAGTCCGCCATCGCCGGCGTCGGCAACCTGCTCGCCGACGAGGCGATGTGGGAGGCGGGCATCGACCCGCGCCGCCCCGCGAAGGACCTCTCGGACGACGAGCTGAACGCGCTGCGCGAGTGTCTGCGCAGCGCCATCCGCGCCGCGCTCAAGCCCAGCGGCGGCTCGGGGCGCGGCCGCTTCGCGAAGGCCCGCCGGGGCGGCGAGTGCCCGCGCTGCAAGGGCGAGCTCGGCCGCGCGACCGTCGGCGGCCGCACGACCTACTGGTGCGTGAACGAGCAGGCCGGCGGCCGGCCGTGAGCCGGCTCGTCTGGGTCCAGGGCACGCAGCTCACCCCCGCCTCCTCCGCGCTCGCCGCCGCCGACCGCGCGACGGACCGGGTCCTGCTCGTCGAGTCGCTCCCCCACGTCGCGCGCGGCCGCCTGCACCGCCACAAGGCCGCCTTCGTGCTCGCCGCGATGCGGCGCTTCGCCGACGAGCTGCGCGCCGATGGCTGGGAGGTCGACGAGGTCCCGCTCGCGGCGCGGGTGTCGTTCGACGACGCGCTGCGCGACGCCGTCCGCCGCCACGGCGCGACGGGCCTCCTCGCGATGGAGCCGTCCGGCTGGACGAGCCGGGCGCGCCTGCTCGCCCTCGACCTCGGCGTGCCCGTGGAGCTCACGCCCGACGCGATGTTCCTGTGCGGGCGCGGGGAGTTCGCGGACTGGGCGGGCACCCGCAAGCGGCTGCGGATGCAGGAGTTCTACGCGTGGATGCGGCGCGGCCACGACGTCCTCGTCGACGCGGACGGCGAGCCCATCGGCGGGCAGTGGTCGTTCGACCCGGCCAACCGCGAGACGTTCGCGGCGTGGCGCCGGAGCGGCGCCGCTGAGCGCCCGACGCCGCCGCCTGCGATCGACCCCGACGACCCCGTCCTGGCCGCCGTCCAGGACGACCTCGACCGGCTCGCCCCCGGGCTCGTCGGGCGCCGCGACGACTTCTGGCTGCCGTCCACCCGTGCCGAGGCCCGACGCTGGCTGGCCGACTTCGCCGCCACCCGCCTGCCCGAGTTCGGGCCGTACGAGGACGTCTCCGACCCGGGCGACCCGTGGCTGCGCCACGCCACGATCTCGCCCATGCTGAACGTCGGGCTGCTCGGCCCGCGCGAGGTGATCGACGCCGCCCTCGCCGAGCACGCGGCCGGCCGGGCCCCGCTGGCCTCCGTCGAGGGGTTCGTGCGGCAGGTGCTCGGCTGGCGCGAGTACGTCAACGGCGTCTACTGGCTGCGGATGCCGGGTTACGCGGCGCTCAACGCGCTCGACGCGCACGCGCCCGTCCCGCCCGCCCTCGCCGACGGGGCGCCGACCGCGATGGCCTGCGTCGGGGCCGTCGCCGCGACCGTCGAGCGCCACGCGTGGGCCCACCACATCGACCGGCTGATGGTGCTCTCGAACCTGATGCTGCTCGTGGGCACGGAGCCGCGGGCCGCGAACCGCTGGTTCGTGGAGCGCTTCTGCGACGGCTACGACTGGGTGATGCAGGCGAACGTGACGGGCATGGGGCTGTTCGCCGACGGCGGGCAGATGTCCACGAAGCCGTACGCGGCGGGTGGCGCCTACCTCAAGCGCATGACCGGGCACTGCAAGGGCTGCCGCTTCGACCCGGCGCGGCGCACGGGCGAGGACGCCTGCCCGTTCACCACCCTCTACTGGGACTTCACCGCGCGCCACCTCGATCGCCTGCGGTCCAACCCGCGCACCGCCCAGGCCGCCCGCGGCTGGGACCGCTTCGACGCCGCGGAGCAGGCCGCGATCCGCGCCCGCGCCGCCGAGGTCGTCGACGGGATCCTCGCCGGGCGCCTCTGACCGGCGCCCTATGCTGCAGCCATGTACCGGTCGCTGCAGGGGCGCCTCCTCGTCGCGACGCCCGCCCTCGGCGACCCCAACTTCGCGCGCAGCGTCGTGCTCGTCGCCGAGCACGGCCCCGACGGCGCGATGGGGCTGATCCTCAACCGGCCCCTCGGCGTGACGGTGCGCGAGGCCGTGCCGATCCTCGGCGAGTTCGTCGCCGACGGCGAGGCCGTCCACCAGGGCGGTCCCGTGCAGCCCGAGGCCGTCATGGTGCTGGGCGACTTCGTCGACGGCGCGCGGGCCGCCGCGATCGCCTTCGGCACCGTCGGCTTCCTCCCCTCCGACGCCGACGAGACGCTCGACCCGGCGACCGTCGTACGGGCGCGCGTCTTCGCGGGCTACGCGGGCTGGGGCCCGGGCCAGCTCGAGGACGAGCTCGAGGAGGAGGCCTGGGTCGACGTGCCGGCCGAGATCGACGACTGCTTCGCGGAGGACCCCGAGCGGCTCTGGCGGGTCGCGATCCGCCGCCACGGCGGCGAGCTCGCGGTCTTCGCGCTCGAGCCCGATGACCCGTCCCTGAACTGATGGCCACCACGGCGGCCGTCCCGCGGCAGATCTCGCAGTGGACGCTGCGCCTCGCCGCCGGCCAGGCCGCCACCAGCGCCGCGATCCCCCTCAACGCGAGCGTCGGCGCCGTGTCGGCGGCCACGCTCTCCCACCACGCGAGCCTCGCCGGCACGAGCGTCGGGCTCGCGATGCTCGCGTCCGTCGGCTCCCTGTTCGTGGCGGGGCGCGTCTCCGACCGCCACGGCCGCAAGCCGGTCCTCACCGCCGGCCTCGCGCTGCTCTCCCTCGGCGCGGTCCTCTGCGGCGTCGCGATCTCCGTCGACTCGTACGCCCTGTTCGTCGCCGGCACGCTGGTCTTCGGCAGCGGACAGGGGCCCGCGATGATGCACCGCGCGGCCGCGGCCGACCTCTACCCCGTCGAGCAGCGCGCCCACGGCGTCGGCCTCGTCGCCTCCGCCGGCGCCGTCGGCAGCATCGTCGGCCCGCTCCTCGCCTCCGGACTGATCCTCGCGCTGGTCCCGCTCGGCCTCGGCGAGCGCACCGCGCCATGGCTCCTCGTGCCCCTCACCGCCGGCCTCGCGATCCTGCTCGTGCGCGGCATCGGCACCGATCCCCGCGACGTGGCGCGCCGCCTGGGCGACTGGTTCCCCGGGACCGCACCGGCCGTGGAGACGGGCGAGCCGCGCAGCCGCCGCGAGCTCCTGCGGATCGGCCCCGCCCGCGCCGCGATCGTGACCGCCGCGCTGATCCAGGCCGCGATGGTCGGCGTGATGGGCATCACCGCCGTCGTGCTCGACCAGCAGGGGCTCGGAGCGGCCGCGATCGGCCTCTTCATCTCGGCCCACTTCCTCGGGATGTTCGGGCTGGCGGCGCCGCTCGGGCGCCTCGCCGACCGGCTCGGGCGGCGGCGGATGCTGATCGCCGGGATCCTCGGCACGGCCGTCGGGGCGGTCGGGACCGCCCTGCTCGGCCAGTCGCTCCTGATCCTCCCGTTCTTCTTCCTGCTCGGGCTCGGCTGGTGCTCGAGCTGGGTGGCCGGCACCACGGTCCTCGCCGACGTGACGACGCCGGTGGAGCGCGGCCGGCTGACCGCCATGAACGACCAGGTCGTGTCGCTGTGCGGGGCCGCCGCCGTCCTGTCGGCCGGCGTCGTCCTCGACCGCTTCGGGTTCCCCGCCGTCGGGATCGGCCTCGCGGTGCTCCTGCTGGCCGCGCTGCCCCTGACCCTGCGGCTGCGCGAGACCTCCCCGGGCGTCTACAGCCCGTAGACTGCCCGCGGGACGGTAGCTCGAAGGTCGAGCAGAGGACTTTTAATCCTCCGGCCAGGGTTCGATTCCCTGCCGTCCCATCTACGCGAGCACGAGCACCTGGTCCTCGGCGCCGAGCACGACGCGCCGGGACTTCGCCGGGTTGACCAGCATGGTGCCCCCGCCGAGGCCGTCCGCGAGGACCGCGGACACGACCCGCAGGCCGACGGCCACGTGCCCGCGGGCGCGGGCGGCGGCCACGACGTCGCCGTACGCCACCTCCTCCCCGGCCGGGCAGTAGCGCGAGGCGGGCACGAGCACCAGCTCGACGCCCTCGGCATCGAACAGGTCGGAGAAGACGCCGCGCAGGTCGTTGTTCTCGACGAGCTGCGCGAGCATCAGGCTGGTCAGCCGCTCGCTGACCACGAAGTCGTCGGGGTTGGCGACGCGGGCGAGGTCGACGTCGCGCACGTCGAGCAGCTCCGTGACGAGCCGCACCCCGGCGTTCGGGCTGCCCTCGTCCTGCGTGGCCTGCCGCACCTGCAGAAGGGTGAGGAGCGCGTGCGCGTCGTCGACGGCCTCGTCGCCGGTGCGGTAGCAGAGGATGATCACCTGGTCGTAGGCGCGGGCGCCGACGTGCGCCGCCAGCTGGCGGCCGTCGACCGTGTCGGCCTCGACGACCTCGACCGCGGTGTTCTCGAGCGGGGGCAGCTCGAGCGGGTCCTCGAGGCGCGTCGGGTCGACGAGGACCCGGACAGTCGAGCCGGGCAGCACGTAGCGGTCGAGCTCGGCGAGGATCGTGTCGGCGAGGCCGTTCCAGCCGATCAGGAGCGTGTGCTCGCAGACGGGCTCGACGGCCGGCTCGACCTGGCCGCCGACGTCGGCCGCCTCGACGGGTCCGCTGAGCCGGATCGTGTCGTCGTCGGCCGAGATCGCGATCACCCGGTCGCCCGCGGCGTACACGCGCCCCATCGGCGGCGACAGCGTCACGGCGCCGTCGGCGCTGCGCACCCCGATCACGCTCGACTCGGCGTAGGCCGTCAGGCTCGCCCCGAAGGTGGCGCCCACGAGGCCCGGCTCCTCCTGGAAGTAGACCTCGTCGCCGTCGAAGTCGAGCAGCTCCTGGAAGGCGGCGCTGATCCCGGACTGCCGGCAGACCTGCGCGGTGACGCGCGCGATCACGTCGCTCGAGACGACGATCGCCATGCGGCCGCCGGTGGCCCGGTCGATCGCCTCGGCCGAGTCCTCGCTGCCGAACTCGGCCGTCACGCGCAGGCGCTCGAGGGACGGGTCGATCGCGAGCAGCGCGAGCACCGACTTGACGACGCCGGGATCGCCCGTCTCCTCGTCGAGCAGGACGAGGATGGCCTTCGCGGCCTCCGGCCGCACGATCTCGAGGTCGGCCGGGTTGGCGGGGTTGCCGGACCGGCAGATGATCCGGGTGCGGCGGTCGCCGTCGGCGCGCGTGCGCACCTCGTCCTCCATCTCGACCTTGTCGCGGTCGGCGAGCACCACGACGACGGGGTCGCGCTGGTTCGCGTTCGCGACCTCGAGCTCCGTGAGGATCTGGTGCAGCTTCGGCGACCAGCCGAGGACGAGCGTGTGGCCCGACTCGACGACGAGCGAGCGGCCCTTGCGCAGCTCGTCGAGGCGGGCCTCGATGCCGGAGGAGATGATGCCGATCAGGATCGACAGGACGAAGATGCCGGCGATCGTCACGACGAGCGCGACGATCCGCCAGGTCCAGCCGACGTCGGCGCCGAGCGCGCCCGGGTCGAGCGCGTGCATGAGGTTGACCCAGACGCCCTCGATCAGGCCGGTGCGGTCGGTGCCGTTCGTGCGCAGGCCGATCAGCGCGACGAGGATCCCGGCCAGCACGACCACGACCAGGGTGATCAGGCCGAGCCACGCGATCACGCCGATCGTGCCGCGCGCGAGCGTGGCGTCGAAGCGGTAGCGCAACCGGTCGCGCGTGGTGATCGGCCTCGTCATGTCGCGGTCCTCCCCGTCGCGGACGGGGCGAGACTACACCAGCGGCCCGGCCGGGGGGTCAGGCGCCGGGGTCGGCGGCGTGGCCGCCGCGCCGCTCGAGCACGACGTACAGGAGGCGGTTCAGCGCGAGCGCGATCAGGGCGATCGCGATCGCGAGGACGACCACGTCGACGACCAGCTGCCACTGGAACAGGACGAACAGGGCGATCGCGAGGGCGCCGACGCCCTGCAGGATGCGGCCCCAGGTGGTGGCGGCGGGGGTCAGCGCGCGGTCGGCGCCGCGGCGCAGGATCGCGGTGACGTCCGCGACCTCGATCCGACGGTCGCCGGCCGCGTGGGCGGCGTCGCCCGCCGCGTCGCGGGCGTGCCCGGCGGCGCCGGCCGCGATCGGGGCGGTCCAGCGCAGGGACCAGATCAGGACGGCGGCGATGGCGCCGACGATCGCGGTGATGCGGGCGATCTGGCGGAGGTCGCCGAAGAGGCCGTTGAAGACGCCCGTGGCGGCCTCGCTGAGGACCGGGTCGGCGGCGGTGGCGGAGCCGAGGCCGATGCGGACCGCGCCGAGGATCAGGGCGATCCCGAGGCCGACGGCGACCAGGGCGATCGACGCGCTGATGGCGCCGCGCCGGCGGTTCGGGGCGATCAGGGCGGCGAGCACCCCCAGCCCGAGGCCGAGGAAGAGGATGATCCACGCGACGGGCCCGAGCTCGGCGCCGAGCTGCAGGAGCCGGAAGGCCGGACCCGGATCGGGCAGCTTCGCAAGCTCCGCGGAGGCGGCGTTGCCGACCTCGACCGCGAGCTGCTCGTCGTACGGCGCGATCGTGTTCTGGATCAGCTGCGGCGCGCCCTCGATCGTGAAGACGATCTTGGCGGTGCCGGGGTCGAGCAGGAGCGCATGGAACTTGACCAGCGCCGCGGTGACGATCTTCGTGAAGGCCGGCTCCGCGATGACGGTCTGCGCGGCCGACTGGATCAGCGGACGCGCGACGACGGCCTTCGGGACCTCCTTGACGATCGCGTCGGTCAGCTCGGTGGCGACCGCGGCCTGCACGCCGGGCTGCTCGAGGACCGCGGTCACGCGCTTCGCGAAGACCTGCTCGTCGTAGATCGTGCGGTGCAGGTAGACCCCGACGGCGCCGAGCAGCACGAACAGCCAGGCGACGACCAGGAGGACGATGACGGCGGCCCAGTGGCCGCCGCTGCGGGGGCGGGGGTCGTTCTCCGGGAGGACCGTAGCAGGATGGTCGTTCACAGCTGTGCCCGGCTACTCGGCCTCGAACAGCGTGAACCTTCCTCCGAGGACCTGCTGGACGCGCACCGGGGTGATGCCGTTGCGGTTCGCGTCGAACCGGAACTTCCCGAGCAGCGTGGGCACGCCGTTGGTCCCCGTGATGGCGGCGAGCTTCGTCTGCATCGCGGCCTGCGAGGCGGCACCGCCGCCCTTCGCGGCCTGCGCGACGACGTAGGTGTAGGCGTAGGCGGTGGCGGCGAACTGGTCCGGCGTCCGCCTGTACTCCTTCTTGAACGCCTTGACCCACTCGACGTTGCGCTCCGACGTGTCGGCCACCGTCCACGGGGTGGCGACGATCAGGCCGTTCGCGGCGCGACCGGCGCCCTTGATGATCTCCTGCGTGTTGAAGGCGTTGGAGCCCAGCACCTTCTTGCGCACCCCGGCGGCGCGCAGCGCCTTCAGGAGCGGCACGCCCTCGGCGGGCAGGGCGGTGATCGCGACGGCGTCGGGGTCGGCGGCCTTGACCTCGGCGGCGATCGCGGTGAAGTCCGTCGTCGCCGGCGGCACCACGATCGTCTTGATAACGGCGATCTGGTTGGCCTCGAGAGCGCCCGCGAAGATCGGCGCGCTCGTGACCGCGAACTCATCGCTGCCCTGGATCAGGACGGCGGTCTTCGGCGCGAGCGACGACGTCGCGACGGTCTTGACGAGGGCGGGGAGCAGCACGTTCTCGGTCAGCGTCGGCCGGAAGATGAAGGTGCCGATCTCCGTGATGCCGGGCTGCGTGTTCGAGATGCCGAGGACGGGGATCCGCGCGCCCTGCGCGAAGTGGTCCACGGTCAGCGCGACGCTCGAGAGGGTCGGACCCATGATCGCGGTGACCCCGTCGCGGAAGAAGATGCCGTAGGCCGCCGCGGCGCCCTGCGCCGTGCCGAGGTCGTCGACGGTCTTGACGTTGATCCTGACGCCCGGGACCGCGCCCGCGTTGATCTCCTTCACGGCCATGTCGATGCCGCGCCGCGAGGACAGGCCGTACGCCTGGTTCGTGCCCGTCAGCGTGAGCGCGGCGCCGACGTTGACGGTCGCGGTGCGCTGGGCGGCCGCGGGGCCGGCGAGGGCGCCGAGCACGAGGAGCGCGGCGGCGAGGAGGGTGAGGCGGAGGGTCGGTCGCGTGCGCTGCATGACGCCTAGGGTACGGCACCTCGCCGCGCCGTGGGGAGGGCGCTTGGCGCCCGCGACCGCCGGCGATAGACTCGCGGAGATGACGCGGCCCGCCTGGCACGAGGACTGGTTCCCCGAACTGCGCGACGAGCGCCCCTGGACGATGGAGGAGATGATCGACGCGGAGCCCGAGCTGGCCGAGCGGATCGCCTCCCTGAAGGCGCTCGCGAAGTCGTTCGAGCGCTTCGCCAAGCGGCTCGCCGAGGTCCACGCGGCGGGCGAGCCGATCACCGTCGTCGGCTGCGGCACCAGCGAGCACGCGGCGCGCGCCGTCGCCGCCCAGCTCGACGAGGCGTTCGGCCACCGCGGGGTCCGCCCGGTCGGGCGCCAGGCCCTCGAGGCCGCCCTCGACATGCCGGAAGGCGGCGCGGTGATCGCGATCTCGCACGACGGCGGCACGCGCGGCACCCTGCACGCGATGACCGCGGCCGAGGAGGCGGGTGCCTGGGTCGGGCTGATCACGGCGAACCCGGACGGCGCGCTGAAGGGGGCCGCGAACGCCGTCGCGCTGACGCCGATGCAGGACCGCAGCTGGTGCCACACGGTCGGCTACCTCTCGCCGATGACCGCCGGCGCGGTGATCGCCGGGCTCCTGTCGGGGCGGCCGGTCGACGCCAACGCGCTGCGCACGCACCTGCGCGAGTGCCTCGCCCTGCGCCAGCAGGCGGCGGAGATCGCAGGCGCCTTCGCCGGCGTCGAGCGTCTGATCGCAATCGGCGGCGGCTACGACCGGATCAGCGCCGACGAGCTGGTGCTGAAGGTCGAGGAGGGCCTGTACCTTCCGTCCGCCGCCCGCGACCTCGAGACGTTCCTGCACGGGCACCTGCCCGCCTGCGACGACAAGACGGGTCTCGTGGTGTTCGCCACGGAGCACCGCGGGCGGGCGCGGCGCTCGGACCGCGGCCGGCTCGCGCTGCGCGCGGCCCGGCGGGTCGGGATGCCCTGCGCCGCGATCATGGTGCCGGCCGTCGAGGGCGTCTGGGGCCGTGAGCTGACCAGCGCCGGGCGGATGCTCCTCCCCCACGCCGCCAAGCTGTCGCCGACCACGAGCGCGCTGACCGCGAGCGCGATCGCACTGCAGGTCCTGACGCTCGAGCTCGTGCACGCGCGCGGCACCTACCCGGACCTGATCCGCCGGGAGGAGGAGGCGTGGCGCGAGGCCGCGGCGATCGCCGAGAACGACGAGGAGTGGTAGGCCGATGAGCGACGGGATGACCCCTGCGGCCCAGGAGCTGGTCACCGCCGTGCAGCACCTGCGCGGCGCCGACCACGCCCTGCGCCAGTGCCTGACCCTGCTCAGGCAGGGCGGCGACGACGTGCCGGAGACGGTCGAGGACGCGCTATCTCTGGTGTCCGACGCGCTGCAGACGCTCGAGTCGTGAGCCCCGAGGAGGCGGTCGCGGTCGCCTGCGCGGCGTTCGGCCTCGACCCGGGCCGAGCCGCGGTGCTGCGGGCCGCCGACCACGTCACGGTCGCCCTCGACGAGGACCACGTGGCCCGCGTCATCCCCGCGCCGACCGACGACGACCGTCGCGCCCTCGCCGCGGCCATGCTGCTGCCGCGCCTGCTCCAGCGCCTCGACGACCCGGTCGAGCGCGACGGCGCCCTCGTCGTCGCCTACCCGCGCACGACCCCCGGCCTCGACGGCATCGCGGACCTCGCGCCGGCCGGCGCGAGCCTCGCCGCCCACCACGCGCAGGGCCTGCTGCTCCTGCGGCAGGACGCGGTCGACCTCCCCGTGTTCGACCCCGTGCGCCTGGCGGAGCACTGGCTGGACCGCGCGCCCGACGTCCTCGACCGCGATCAGCGCTCCGCCCTCCTCGGCGCCGTCGACGAGCGCTGGGCGCTCGTCACGGGCGAGCCGGCCGTCCTCCACGCCGACGCCCACCCCGCGAACTGGTTCGCCGACGAGGCCGGGCCGTGGCTGATGATCGACCCCGAGTACCTCTCGATCGGGCCCGCCGTCTACGATCTCGCCCCGCTCGAGGTCGTCGAGCGGCGGCTGGGCACGGGCCCGTCACGCTTCCCGTCCCACCGCGCCGGCTACGAGGACCTCGCGGGCGCGGTCGACGCGGCGGCGCTCGCCGCCGCGATCGGGACGCGCGAGATCCTGTCCGTGGCGTGGCTCGCGGCGCGGGCCGCGGACCCGGCGACCGCCGGCCACGTGCGCGACCGGCTCGCGGACGCCCTCGCCGGCCGCCCCGGCAGCTGGCGGACCTAGGCCGGCGGCACCTTCGCGCCCGGGTTCATGATCCCGTGCGGGTCGAGGGCGTCCTTCAGGCGCCGCTGGACCGCGAGCAGCGCGGGGTCCTGCTCGGCCGCGGCCTCGACCTTGAAGCGGCCGACGCCGTGCTCGCCCGAGATCGCGCCGCCGAGCGACCGGGCGAGCGCGAAGAGGCGCGGCGCGGCCGCCGTGGCCCGCGCGAGCTGGTCGGGGTCGGCGCGGTCGAACATGAACGAGGCGTGCAGGTTGCCGTCGCCGGCGTGGCCCCAGCTGGTCGTCTCCAGCCCGACCTCCTCGCCGAGCGCGCGCACCGCGATGACGGCCTCGGCGAGGCGGTCGACGGGCACCGCGATGTCCTCGCTGAGCTTGCCGCCCCGGCGCGCGAGGACGCCGAGGGAGACGCCGTCCCGCCACGCCCAGATGCGCGCCGCCTCGTCGGCGCCGGGGGCGATCAGGTCGGTCGCGGTGGGCCGCAGCATCGCGGCGATCAGGTCGCGCTCCGCCGTCGCCCCGGCGAGGGTGCCGTCGGCCTCCGCGATCACCGCGAACTCGGCGTCGGCCGGCAGGTCGCCCGGGTAGGTCGCGCGGGCCGCCTCGATGGCGCCGCGGTCGAGGAACTCGAGCGCCGCCGGGACGACCCCGCTGGCCATCGCCAGGGAGACCGCGTCGGCCCCGTCCTGCGCGGACCCGAACACGGCGAGGACGGGCAGCCGCGCCTCGGGCTCGGGGATCAGGCGCAGCCAGACCGCCGTGATGATCCCGAGCGCGCCCTCCGAGCCGACGAGGAGCGAGCGCAGGTCGAGCGTCGAGACGTCCTTCGGGAGGCCCGCGCCGGTGCGCACGAGCTCGCCCGTGCCGAGCACGGCCTCGAGCGCCGTCACCCAGTGCCCCGTCACGCCGTACTTGAAGCAGTGCGGCCCGCCGGCGTTCGTGGCGACGTTGCCGCCGATCTGCGACTGCTCGCCGGCGCCCGGATCCGGCGGGTACCAGAGCGCGTCCTCGCGGGCCAGCCGCCGCACCTCCGCCGTGGTGACGCCGGCCTCCACCCCGATCGACCAGGTCTCGGGGCGCCGCTCACGCACGGCGCACAGGCGATCGAGCGAGACGACCACGGACCCGGTGACGGGCACGGCGCCCGCGGCGTAGCCGGTGCCGCCGCCGCGCGGCACGAGCGGCACCCCGTTCGCCCCGGCCCAGCGCGCGAGCCCGCGCACCTCGTCGGGAGATCCGGGGCGGGCCACCGCCTCCGCGGCGCCCGTGACCGCGGCGCTCTCGGTGCCGTCCTGCAGCCAGTCGCGGTCGACGACCGGCGCCTCGACCCACTCGGGCCCGACGAGCCGGGCGAGGTCGTCGGCGAGGCCGCTCACGGGGCGGGCACCAGCTCGATCTCGCGGGTGCCGCGCTCGCACGGCGCGTACGGCTCGACGCGCGCGACGCACACGACGGGCACGGCGACCCGCCGGGGCACGGGCAGGAGCGATACGGGCAGCCGCACGGACCCGTCGGCCGCCCGCTCGGCGTCGAGCTCGTCGCCGTCGGGCCCCTCCAGGGGAAGGGCGTCGGACTCCGGCCAGCCCGCGACCCACAACGACAGGAGGTCGACGAGCGCGCACAGCCGCTGGTCGCGCTCGAGGTCGGCCGGGGCGACGCCGACCGCCGCGGCCTGCCGGTCGGCGGTGACGCGCCAGCGGCCGACGGCGCGGTCGCGCTCGTCGGCGAGGTCGGGGTCGGCGACGGGTCGCGCGCCGTGGAGCCAGGCCACGTGCCGGGCCACCACCGCCTCCGCGTACGGGTGGTGCTCGCCCGCGATCCGCACCGACGCGTCGGACAGCGCGAGGTGGTCGACGAGGGCGAGGTCGAGGAAGGTCTCCGGGCCGCCGTCGGGACCCGGCCGGGGCGCGGCGTCGCGCTCCACCCAGCCGTCGTCGTGGTGCGCCACGGCCGCCCGGAACCCCTCCTCGGGACCCCGCGGGCGCTCCGCGAGGCAGCTGAGGATGTCGGCCGACAGCCGCCCGTGGTCGGGCTGCGCGACGAGCTCCCAGCCGGCATCGGTCGGGCGGCGGATCATCGTGGCCACTCTAGCCCGGCGACTAGACTGCCGCTCCGTGACCGCGCTCCTCCCCGGCCTCGCGCGCGCCTCGCTCGAGGTGGCGGGCTCCCGCCTCGACGGCGACGAGCTGGCCCGGGCCGTGGGCGCCGTCGCACGCGACCTGGCCGCTACCGACCGCGTCGCCCTGTGGTGCGAGCCGCGCATCGAGACGGCGCTCGGCGCCGCCGGCGCGATCGTCGCAGGGGTCGAGCTCGTGCCCCTCAACCCCGCCTCGGGCGAGCAGGAGCTCGCGCACGAGACGGGCGACAGTGCCCCCGCCGCGGTCCTCTGCGCCCCGGGCGCCGAGCTGCCCCCCGTGCTCGCGGGCCTGCGCCGGATCGCCGTCGACGCCACGGCCCGCGCCGAGCCGGTCGCCGAGGCGGCCGACCCGAACGCGACCGCCCTGATCGTCTACACGTCGGGCACGACCGGGCCGCCCAAGGGCGTCGTCCTGCCGCGGCGAGCGCTGGCCGCCAACCTCGACGCCCTCGCGGAGGCCTGGGCCTGGACCGCCGACGACGTGGTCGCGCAGGCCTTGCCGCTCTTCCACGTGCACGGGCTCGTCCTCGGCGTGCTCGGCCCGCTGCGCCGCGGCGGCGGCGTGCGCCACACGGGCCGCTTCTCCCCGGCGGCGATCGCCGCCGCCCTCGCCGGCGACGCCACCGTGCTCTTCGCGGTGCCGACGATGCACGGGCGCCTGCTCGAGGCCGCCGAGGCGGACCCCGCGGTCGCCGCCGCGATCGGACGGGCGCGGCTCGTCGTCTCGGGCTCGGCCGCCCTGCCCGCCCGCGTCCACGAGGCGTACGCCGCCGTGACGGGCCAGCGGATCGTGGAGCGCTACGGGATGAGCGAGGCGCTGATGATCGCGAGCGCCCGCCACGACGGCCCGCGCATCCCCGGCGCCGTCGGCACCGCGCTGCCCGGGGTCGCGATCCGGATCGTCGACGACGCCGGGGCGCCCCTGCCACCCGGCGACGCGCTGGGCGAGGTCGAAATCCGGAGCGACGCCCTCTTCGTCGGCTACCTCGGCAGCCCGGAGGCGACGGACGCGGCCTTCCGCGACGGCTGGTTCCGGACGGGCGACGTCGGGTCGCTCGACGACGAGGGGGTGCTGCGCCTCGTCGGCCGCAGCTCCACCGACCTGATCAAGACCGGTGGCTACCGGGTCGGCGCGGGCGAGGTCGAGGCGGCGCTCCTCGAGCACCCCGCCGTCCTCGAGGCCGCCGTCCTCGGCCTCCCCGACGACGACCTCGGCGAGCGCATTGCCGCCTGGGTGGTGATTGCACCGGACGCGGGCCTCGCCGATGATGAGCTGGTGCAGCACGTCGCCGACCGGCTCGCGCCCCACAAGCGCCCCCGCGCGATCACCCGCGTCGCCGAGCTGCCGCGCAACGCGCTCGGCAAGGTGCAGAAGAAGCGGCTTTGCGGGTGAGCGCCCGCCCGCAGTCGCGCAACCCGCTGCGCAGCCCCCGCACCTACATCCGCGGGGCGTTCACGATCACCGTCGCCGCGGCGACGCTGGTCGTGGCCTCCCAGTTCCTCGGTGGGCTGCACATCCAGGACTGGACGCACGCCTTCGTCGCGGCGATCGCCATCACGATCGCCAACGCCGTCGTCTGGCCGCTCCTGATCCGCGTCGCGCTGCCGATCACCGTGCTCACCCTCGGCGTGGCCGGGATGCTCCTGAACGGGGTGATCGTCTGGGTCGCCCTGAACATCTCCAACGGCGTCTTCGTCGACAGCTTCTGGGCCGCACTGGTCGTGGCGTTCCTCCTCACGATCACGAACACGGTCGTGACCGGGGTCCTCGGGATCGACGACGACGACTTCTACTACCGCAACGTGATCCGCCGGCAGGCCCGCCGCCACGCGGACACCACGCTCGACGAGGCCGTGCCGGGGATCCTCTTCCTCGAGATCGACGGGCTCGCCGAGCCCGTCCTGCGGCGCGCGATCCGCGACGGCAACGTCCCGGAGCTGGCCCGCTGGATCCGCGAGGGCACGCACCGCCTCGAGGGCTGGGAGTGCGACTGGTCGTCGCAGACCAGCGCCAGCCAGGCCGGCATCCTGCACGGCTCGAACGAGGACATCCCCGCGTTCCGCTGGTACGAGAAGGAGCGCGGCGAGTTCGTCGTCTCGAACCACCCCGCCGGCGCCGCGGAGATCGAGCGCCGCCACTCCGACGGGCGCGGCCTCCTCGCCGGCGGCGGCGCGAGCCGCGGCAACCTCGTCACCGGCGACGCCGAGCACACGAGCTTCACGATCTCCGCGCTGCAGGCCCGCCCGACCCGCGGCTCCGACTACTTCGCGTACTTCGCCAACCCGTACACGGTGTTCCGCACGCTGGTGCTCGGGATCGTCGACATCGGCCGCGAGCTGCTCGCCTCCGCGCAGCAGATCCGCCGCGACGTCGTGCCCCGCGTGAAGCGCGGCTTCCGCTACTCGCTCCTGCGCGCCGTCACCGTGGTCACCCTCCGCGACATCGCCGTCCAGACCGTGATCAGCGACGCCTACGCAGGCCGTCCCGTCCTCTACTCCACGTTCGTCGGCTACGACGAGGTCGCCCACCACTCCGGCATCGAGCGCTTCGACACCCTCGAGGTGCTGCGCGGCATCGACCGCGCCTTCGGCCGCGTCGCGCGCGCCGCGGCGACGGCGTCGCGCCCGTACCACGTCGTCGTCCTCTCCGACCACGGCCAGAGTCAGGGCACGACCTTCGAGGACCGTCACGGCCAGACGCTGGAGGCGCTCGTGCACGACGCATGCGGCGTCGACGGCGGGTCGCTCCAGTTCGACGAGGACGAGGCCTGGTCTCGGCTCAGCGTCGTCGCCTCCGAGGTCCTCGGGGCGCGCAACCGCGTCGTCACCGCCGCCACGCGCGGCCGCCGCTCCGGCGACGCGATCGTGCTCGGCCCCGAGCACGAGCTCGCGCTGGAGGGCGCCGGCGCCTTCGCCGCCGCCGAGGTCAAGGTGCTGGCCTCGGGGAGCCTCGGCCTCGTCTTCCTCGGCGAGGAGCCGGGCCGCCTGACGATGGAGGAGATCAACGAGCGCTACCCGTTTTTGATCCACCGCCTGATCGCCCACGACGGCGTCGGCTTCGTGCTGGTGCGCTCCGCCGAGCGCGGCGCACTCGCGATCGGCCGCCACGGCGTGCACCACCTCGAGTCCGGCGCGATCGAGGGCACGGACCCGCTCGCGCCGTTCGGGCCCAACGCCGCGCGCCACGTGCTGCGCACCGACGGCTTCCCCCACGTCGCCGACCTGATGGTCAACGCGGCCTACGACCCGATGACGGGCGAGATCGGCGCCTTCGAGGAGCTCGTCGGCCACCACGGCGGTCTCGGCGGCGAGCAGATGCACCCCTTCGTCCTGTTCCCCGCGGAGTTCAGCTGGCCGGACGAGCCCGTGGTCAGCGCCGAGCGGATCCACGAGATCCTGATCGGCTGGCTGCACGACCTCGGCCACGACGGCGCCCGCGAGAAGCACCTCGAGCGGGTGCGCGCGCTCGAGGCCGCGCCGGTGGAGTGAGCGAGGGCGCGCAGCCCGCCGACCACGACCACCTCACGTGGGTCGGGCACGGCACGGTGGTGGTCGCGATGGGCGGCGCGCGCGTGATCGTCGATCCCGTCCTGCGCCCGCGGATCCTGCACCTGAAGCGCTTCCACCGCGTGCCGGCCGCGGCGCTGCGCGGCCTCGACGCCGTGCTGATCACGCACCAGCACCACGACCACCTCGATCCGCCCTCGCTCGAGCGCCTCGGCAAGGACCTGCCGGTGGTCGTGCCCAGGGGCGCCGCGGGCACCCTGCGCCGCAAGCGCTTCACCCGCGTCTCCGAGATCGCCGAGGGCGAGCGGCTGCGGATCGGCGGGATCGAGGTGCTGGCCACCCCCGCCGCGCACGACGGCAGGCGCGACCAGCCGCTCGGCCCCCACGCCGACCCGATCGGCTACCGGCTGGAGGCCGCACGCAGCGTCTACGTGGCCGGCGACACCGACCTCTTCGACGGGATGGCCGCCATCGGCCCCGTCGACGTCGCCTGCCTGCCGATCTTCGGCTGGGGCCCGGGCCTCGGCCCCGGCCACATGGACCCGGCCCGCGCGGCCGAGGCTGCGCGCCGGCTCGAGGCCCGGATCGCGATCCCGATCCACTGGGGCACGCTCTGGCCGATCGGGCGCGGCGAGCCGCCGCGGGAGCCGGCCGACGACTTCGCGGCGGCGCTGGCGGAGACGGCGCCCGCCTGCACGGCCCGCATCCTCGAGCCGGGCGGCACGCTGCCCTTCGACGCGGGCTAGACCAGCCGCTCGAGCGGCCAGTCGACGCAGCCGGGATCGGCCGCGGCCAGGGCCGCGACCTGCTCGTCGTGGCAGGTGAAGTAGATGACCTGGTGGCGGGTCGCGAGGTCGGCGATCACGCGGGCCCCGCCCGCACGGCGCTCGGGGTCGAGGTGCGTGAGCACGTCATCCATGATCACGGGAAGCTCGACGCCGCCCGCGGCCCGCATCTCGTCGACGAGGCCGGCGCGCAGGCACAGGTAGACGAGCCCGACCGTCCCCTGCGAGAGCTCCGTGAAGGGGATGCGGTCGCCGTCCCGGCCGATGATCTCCGAGCGGGCGCCCGCCCGCTCCCCGTCCGGCATCCGGATCTCGGTCCAGGCGCCGCCCGTGGCCACGCCGATCTGCTCGGCGGCGCGGCGCAGGACGCCCGGCTGGTGCTCCTCGACGAAGCGGTCGCGCGCCCGCGCGAGCACGTCGTGGGCGAGCCGCACGGTCAGCCAACGGTCGGCGACGTCGCGCAGGTCGGCCTCGGCGTCGGCGAGGGCCTGCGCGGCGGCCGGCACGTCGGCCGACTCGCCGGCCCGGTCGGCGAGCGCGCGCACGCCGCCGAGCGCGCGGTTGGCCTCCGCGAGCTCCTCGCCGCCCAGCCACGCGATCCGCGCCTCGACGACCTCGAGCTCGGCCTCGGCGACGGCCGGGTCGAGCGCGGCTGCCGCGGCCGACGCGTCCGGGTCGTCACCGCCGAGGGCGGCGGCCTCGGCACGGGCCGCCTCGAGGTCGAGCCGGTGCGCCTCGACCTGGGCGGCGTGGCGGGCGGCCTCCGCCATCGCCTCGTCCACGGCGCGGAGCGCGTCGTCGACGCGGGCGCCGAGGAGCGCGGGATCGTCGGGGGCCTCGACGCCGGCGGCGGCGAGGGCCGTGACGGCGCGCTCGCGGATCCGCTGGTCGGCGGCGTCCTCGTCGGCGGCGGCCATGGCGGCCGTGGCGGCGATGCGCTCGGCCTCGCGCACCTGCGCGAAGCCGCCGAGGAGGTCGGCGAGCTGGTCGGGGCGCAGCGCCGTGGCGAGGCCGCACGCGGCGAGCGCGGCGGCCCAGGCGTCCTGCGCCGCGGCATGGTCGGCCGCGGCGGCCGCGGCCTCGGCGCGACGGCGCTCCGCCTCGCCCGGGAGCGACGGGTCCTCGCGGTGCGGCGCGGCCCCGGCCCCGAGGACGCCGCTCGCGACGACGCCGCCCGCAAGGGCGGTGACGAGGCCGATCGCCCAGACCGGCACGAGCCCGGCGAGCATGCCGACCACGACCGCGGCGAGGCCGGTGACGAGGAGGCCGAGCCCGAGGGCGCGGCGGGGCATCGGCGCCGTCGCCGCGTCGGGCGCGCGGGCCGGCGCCTCCTCGACGGCCGCCGCGGCCTCGGCGAGGCGCGCGGCCTCCCGGGCGCTGCGCTCGGCGGCCTCCGCGGCCTCGCGCAGCGGCGTCTCCTCGGCGATGGCGGGCACGACGGCGTCCGCGGCGAGCCCGAGCCGCGCGCGCTCGGCGGCGGCGTGGCCACGGGCCTCGTCGGCCTCGCGGCGGTGGCGCTCGGCGCGCCGGCGCGCCTCGTCGGCGGCGGGCACCTCGCCGGCCAGGGCGCGCAGGGCGCTCGCGCGCTCGGAGTCGATGGCCCCGTCGGGCGCGGCGGGCGGCGCGGCCGCCGCGAGCTCCGCCGCGCGCGCGTCGGCGGCGCGCAGGTCGAGCAGGCGGCGGAGGGCGTCGCGGGCGCGCACGGCCTCGGCGAGGTCCGCCTCGGCGCGGGCCACGCGCTCGGCCGCCCCGGTCAGGCCGTCCTCGGCGTCGGCCAGCGCCGCCGCCTCGGCCTCGGCCTCGCGCAGGAGCCGGCGGGCGTCCTTCACGCGGCGCAGGGCGTGGGCGTAGGGCTGGTTCTCACCGCTCTTCAGGTAGAGGGCGTCGCCGCGCTCGCGCAGGTCCTTCAGGACGGGCCCGGCGCCGCCGCCGGCGCCGAGGACCGCGGAGGCCAGCACCCCGGCCCGCACGGACGGGTCGTCGAGCAGGTCGATGCGGGCGAGGTCGACGGAGTCGAAGCTCTGGACCTGGTCGAACAGCGCGCGGTCGGCGATCCCGAGCGCGCGGCTGAGGGCCGCATCGCCGACGGGGTCGCCGTCGGCGCCCGTCACCCGCACGGCCGCGCCGTGGGTGCGCTCGACGACGATCCGGCGGCCGTCCGCGTCGACGAGGTCGATGCGGCCGGAGCGCGGGCCGCCCCCGCGTGGCTCGCGCAGGGGCGCCGAGCCATCGCGGCGCAGCGCCGGGAACCCGAACAGGACGCCGCGGATCAGGTCCATCGTCGAGCTCTTCCCGGACTCGTTGGGGCCGTGCACGACCGTCAGGCCGGGACCCGGCTCGACCACGCGGCCGGCGATCGCCCCGTAGGCGATCGCCTCGATGCGCGCGATCCTCACGCCGCCGCCTCCGCGTCGAGGAGGAGGCCGAGCACGAGGTCGCGGGCCGCGGCGAGGCGCGCGGCGGGGTCCTCCTCGGCGAGGCCGCCGAGGGCCGGGTCGCCGAACGACTGCGTCAGCGCCGCGAGAAGCGCGGCGAGGGCGGCCGGATCGCGCTCGAGGTCGTCGAAGGCGGCGAGGGCGGCGCTCGCGAGGCCCTGGCCCGCGCGCACCGCGTCGAGGTCGATGGCGGGACCCGTGGCGGCGCGGATGCGCTCCCACACGAGGTCCGGGCCCGCCGCCTCGTCGAGCCCGCGGCGCAGCGACTCGAGCTCGCCGGCGGTGCTGAGGAGGCGGTGCAGGTCGCCGCGGCCGACGAGCCGCGCGCGCAGGATCACGAGCCGGCCCTCGGCCGCCTGGACGGCCGCGGCGGCGAGGTCCTCGAGGGCGCGCGTCAGGTCGTGCTCGCCGTCGAGCCCGTCGATCGCGAGCTCGACCTCCTCGAAGCGGACGCGGTCGAGCGCCACGTGGCGCAGGCCGAGCACGCGGTCGCCCTCGAACTCGACGACGACGGCGCCGTGCGGCCCGCGCTCCGACGGCTTCGGGGAGCGGCCCTGCAGGGCGCCCGCGTAGACGACGGGCGGCGACTCGTGCTCGACGGTGAAGCGGTGCACGTGCCCGAGCGCCCAGTAGTCCATCCGCGCGGCGAGCAGGTCGTCGACGGCGCACGGCGCGTAGCGGCCGTGGCCCTCGCGCTCGCCCACCATGCAGTGCAGAAGCCCGACGTGCAGGCCCGGCTCGTCGCCGCGCTCGAAGCCGAGCGCCAGGTTGTCCTCCTCGGCGGCGCGGCCGAACGAGACGCCGTGCACGACGACCGCGCCGAGGCCGCGCGGGTCGACCGCGTGGGCCTGCGGCCGCCCCGGCCGGAACACCGTCACCCCGTCGACCTCGGCGAGGGGCGAGCGCCCGCGCAGCGGGTCGTGGTTGCCGTGGACCGCGAACACCGCGGTGCCGGCCACCGTCAGCGTCGCGCAGGCCCGCGCGAGGCGCTGGCGCCCGCGCGAGGAGCCCTCGGCGCGGTCGAACTGGTCGCCGGCCAGGAGCAGGACCTCGGCGTCCTCCGCGAGGCACAGCTCGACGAGGTCGTCGAGAGCGTCGAGGGAGGCGTCGAGCAGCACCCCGTCGAGGCCGTCGCGCACGGACCCGAGGCCCGTGAACGGGCTGTCGAGGTGCAGGTCGGCGGCGTGGACGAGGCGGCGTGGCATGCGTCGGTTCGGGCGGGAGGCCCGGGCGACTGGTTGTCGCCGGCCTCCCGCCGAACCTTACGCAGACGCCCGGCTCGCGCCGGGCCGGCCGATCAGGCGACGCCGCCGCCCTCGGCCAGCTTCTTGCCGACCATGGCGGTCGTGATCAGCATCATCCCGTCGAACAGGAGCTGGATGCCGACGAGCAGGCCGATCGCCCACGCCGCCGACGACGGCAGGTCGAGCAGCACGAGCGCGGCGATCGCGACCGAGAGGAGGCCGTTGACGATCATCCAGCCCGCGTTCGGGACGCCCGCGCCGCGGCCCTGAATGCCGGCGATCAGGCGGAACAGGCCGATCACGAGGAAGAAGACGATCAGGACGATCGTCAGCGTGATCGTGCCCTCGACGGGGTTGATCAGGAGCCAGACGCCCGCGATCACGTAGAGCACGGCGAGGATGGCGCTCCAGGTGCGGTGGCCGGTGGTGCCGCGCGAGATGGCCTCCGCGACCATGCCGACCGCGCCGACGAGGAGCAGGATGCCGACGAGGATCGTGATCCCGACCGACGCGAGCGGCGGCACGATGATCGCGATCAGGCCGAGGACGACGGAGATGATGCCGCCGACGAGCAGCAGCTTCCAGTTCTTCGACAGCGCCTCACGGAGTCCGGGCGGCAGCCCGGTCATGGCGGTGGACATTCCGACCTCCAACGGGTGGTTCGCCCCGAGCGTACGCGGCCCGCATGCGGACTCCTGCGCCGGGCGCCGCGGCTACGTGCCGGGCCAGCCGGCGGGTGCCTCGGCGGGCTGGCCGTCGGCGTCGAAGAAGGCGACCGCGGGGAACGTGCCGCCGCCCACGTTGAGGAAGACGTCGCCGGTCGTGCCGGTGTAGATCGTCACGGGCGCGTCGCCGTACTTGTCGGCGGCGAAGCGCTCCACGTCTGCCGGGTTGGCGCTCGGGGCGGCGACCGCGATCACCTGCACCTCGCCCGCGTTGTCTCGCGCGAACCGCGCGACCTCGGGGGCCTCGCCCCCGCACGAGAGTCAAAGGGGGTGGAAGAAGACGACGGCCAGCGGCGCGCCGCGGTACTCCTCGAGCACGGGCTCCGCCTTGACGATCTCCGGTGCGGCCGCGGCCGGCGCGGGAGCCGCCTCCTCCGCGTCGCCCGCGCCGCCGCAGGCGGCGACCAGCAGGGCCGTGGTGAGGATGACGAGGGCGAGGCGCCGCGGCATGTCCGTTCTATCGCAGGCCCCGGGGCCCCGGCCGTGGCCCGGCGCTACGGTTCGCGCATGCGCCACGGCCCCGACCGCCTCGACGCGCAGCGCGCGGTCCTGCTCGTCGTCGACGTGCAGGAGCGGTTCCGGCCGCAGATCGCGGGCTGGGCGCCGATGGTCGCGCACGTCGACGCGCTGATCCGCGGCTGCCGCGCGCTCGCGGTGCCCGTGATCGTGACCGAGCAGTACCCGCAGGGCCTCGGCGCCACGATCCCCGAGCTCGCGGAGGCTCTGACGGGCGTCGACCCGATCGAGAAGCGCGCCTTCTCGTCCCTCGGCGCCCCCGAGACCGTCGCACAGCTCGACCAGTACGGCCGCGACCAGGTGGTCGTCTGCGGCATCGAGGCGCACGTCTGCGTGCAGCAGTCCGTCGCCGACATCCTGCGCTCGGGCCGGCAGGCGCACGTCGCGCTCGACGCGATCGCGAGCCGCACGGCGTCGAGCCGCGAGATCGGCGTGCGCCGCATGCGCGCCGCCGGGATGGTGCCGAGCGGCGTCGAGCTCGCGCTGTTCGAGATGCTGGAGACGGCCGACCACCCGGCCTTCAAGGAGGTCTCCGGGCTGGTCCGCGACCTGCCCCGCTCCCTCGCCGGGGAGCCGGGCGCGTGAGCGGCCTCGTCCTGCACGACCACCCGTGGTCGTCGAACGCGCAGAAGGCGCGTCTGATGCTCGACCTGCTCGGCCTCGACTACGCGACCCGGGTTGTGCCGTTCGAGGCGGAGCGCGCCGACTGGCACGTCGTCGTCAACCCGGTCGGCGGCATCCCCGCCCTGCTCGACGGCGACTTCCGGCTCGCCGAGTCGAACACCATCCTCCGCTACCTCGCCGACCGCGAGGGCCGGGACGACCTCTACCCGCGCGATCCGCAGGCCCGGGCCCGCGTCGACTGGGTGCTCGACCTGTGGGGCATCATGGTGCGCCCGGCGCTCTTCGCCTACGAGTCGCAGCAGTACGGGATCGTGCCCGGGCTCGGGCTGTTCGCGAAGGACCCGCTGCCGCCCGACGAGGTCGCGGCGCTGTTCGTGAAGCAGGCCCCGAAGCTGAACCAGGCGATGGCCGTCCTCGACGCCCCGGGGCCGTGGGCCTGCCACGGCCGCGTGACGATCGCCGACCTCGCGGCCACGCCCGTCCTGCACCGCGCCCTGCACGCCCCGATCGACCTCGACCTCGTGCCGCGGATGCGGGTCTGGGCCGAGGCCACGAACGCGCTGCCCGCATGGCAGGCGCTGGTGCCGGGCTGCGGCGTGCCCGACCGCTGAGTCGCCCTACGGCGCGCTGCAGTCGGGCCCGCTGGTGGGGGCCGCGAAGATCCGCTCGGCGAGGACGTCGAGCTGCTCGGTCGCGCGGATCGCGAACGGTCCGGCCGCCGTCATCCGCACGATCGTCTGGCCCTGCGAGCCGGCCGCCACGCAGTCCGCGACTCCCTCCGTCTCCCAGTACGGCATCCAGCGCACGCGCAGCAGGTACAGCCCCGGCTCGGAGACGGTGCCGCGCAGCCGGTCGTGGTCGTGGCCGAGGATGCTCGCCGCGCCCGGCCCCGTCATCAGGGGCGTCGGGTCGGGCAGCTCGTAGAAGCTCCAGGCGCCGCGGCGCTCAACCAGCTCGAGGCCGGAGCGCCCGGAGCGCAGGAGCTCCGCCTCGGCCTCCGCCCCCTCCGTGTCGAGCGGCGTGTCGGGCAGGAGCACGTACTTGACGGCGCGCGAGCGCAGCCACGACTGGTACTCCCACGCCGAGATCTCGCGCTGGTAGAGGACGGGGTTCTCGGCGAGGTCGACCTGCCGGTACCAGCCGCGCACGATCGGGTAGCCCGCCTCGGGGATCCAGAACGCCTCCCAGCGCCCGCGCGTCTGCACCACCTCGACGCGGTAGTCGGGCGTGTGGTGCTCGGCGAGGAACCCGACGGCCGGCGTCCAGAAGTCCTCCTGCGTCGGGCGCGCGTCGGAGCGGGTGACGGCGTCGACGAGGTCGGGCAGGGCACCGTACGCGCAGGAGGCGACGAGGGCCGCCACGACGAGGGCGCGCGGGCGCCAGGCCACTAGGGCCGTCGCGATCGCGACCATCGGGAACGCGAAGTAGCGCAGCCGCGCGAGGTTGTCGCCGACGGGGGTCGGCACCGCGTAGAGGAGCAGCGCGCCGACGGCCCAGAGGATGAGGAGCCACATGATCAGCCGCGTCTCGGGGCGGCGTCGGGCGACCGCGACGCCGAGCACGGCGATCGCGAGCACCGCCACGAGGTGACCGACGAGGAACGGGTAGACGCCCTCCGACGGGAACAGCCAGCCGATAGCGGCCTGCACGACCACGAGCGCGGCGAGCCACGCCGCGACCACGATCGTGCGCGGATCGAAGCGGCGGTGCTCGAGCCAGACGGCGGCGAGGATCAGCGCGAGGAACACGAACGCGAGCGGGCTGACGCCGAGGGTGACGGCGCCGAGCGCGAACCCGAGCCCGTGGCGACGGCGCTGCAGCGCGAGCAGGCAGAGCAGCATCACCATCGCGCCGACCGCGTACGCGTAGCCGCCGGTGAAGAGCGGCCCGAGCGAGAGCAGGCCGAAGGCGCGGCTCCCCCAGCGGGCGGGCGCGCCCCAGCGGCCGATCACCAGGACGGCGAAGAGCGCGGCGGAGATGACGACCGCGACCAGCGCGGCGGTGGCGGGGCCGACGTACTCCTGCGGCAGGTACAGAAGCAGCGAGTACGAGACGAGCGGATAGTCGCCCGCGTACCAGAGGTTGTCCCAGAGGAACGAGTCGCGTGACACGAGGAGCGCCCGGTAGAGGTGCGCCGAGGCGTCGTCGGGCGGCGGGGTCAGCAGGTTGAGGAGGCCGGCGCCGCCGAGCGCGAGCAGGGCGGCGATCGCCGCCTCGCGGACGACCAGGGGCACGCGCAGGGCGCGCGCGCGAACCGGCTCCAGATGGGCCCCCATCAGGGGAAGCGTACGCCGGGCGCGGGTGATCCCCTCGCCCGTCACCGACCGGGCACCGCGCGTCAGCGCTGGTACGGGCTCGCGGGCTGCGCGATCGGCGCGACCACGTCCGCGTCGACGGCGGGGATCAGGAGGCCGTCGTCGGACCCCGTGCCCTCGACCCACGTGCCGGTCAGCGCCACCCAGGCGTCCGCCGGCGGGGCGTCGGCGCCGCGCACCGCGATCCGCGCCGGGTAGGCGTCCGCCGCGCAGCAGGCGATGATCATCCGCGTCAGCCACCAGCCCCCGTCGGGGTTCGGGGTTGCGAAGCCCGTCATCACCACGGTGCGCCCCGCGAGCGTCGGGCCGCCGCCCTCGGTCGCGCGCCGCACGAACTCCGACACGGTCACCTCGACGGGGTCACCGGCCGGCAGGGGCGCGAAGCCGCCGGCCGGGGCGGGCGCGGGCGGCGGCGGGCTGCCGCGCTGGGCGCTGAAGGCGCCGAGGGGCGCGGGCGCGATCAGGAGCACGGTCAGGAGCGGCACGGCGAGCAGCAGCGCCGCCTTCGGCTCGCCGTGGCCGTGGCCCGCGTGGTCGTCGTCGGGACCCGCCTCCGCCTCCACCCATGCGTCGCGGCCCGCGAGGACGGCGAGGGCGACCAGGACGAGGCCGGCGGCGACGAGGGCCGGCAGCATGCCCGGCTTGACGTAGAAGAGGTACTCGCCCGTGACCACGAGGCGTGCGAGGAGCGCCGCCGCGCTGAGGAGCAGGATCGCCTGCAGCGCGCGGCTCACAGCAGCACCCAGCCGACGAGGACGCTCATCAGGATCGCCACCACGAGCACCACGGGCACGAAGCGCACGGCGAAGGCGCGCCCGAACGTGCCGACCTGCATGGCGATCAGCTTGAGGTCGACCATCGGCCCGACGACCATGAACGCGAGCTGCGCCGTCGGGCTGAACTGGGTGAAGCTCGCCGCCACGAAGGCGTCGGCCTCGCTGCAGATGCACATCAGGACGGCGAGGAGCGCGAGCACGAGCACGCCGAGGACCGCCTGCTCGGCCAGCGAGTCGACCCAGTGCGGCGGCAGCGCGACGTTGATCACGGCGGACAGGAGGCCGCCGACCACGAGGTAGCCGCCGGCGTGCAGGAAGTCGTGGGACACCGCCCGCCGGAAGACCAGCCAGCGCGACCGGCCCGCGTGGGCCTCCGGGCCGCCGGGCAGGCGGATCCACTCCGTGCGCCCGAGCAGCGTCCACAGCCAGCCGACCGCGATCGCCGCCCCCAGCGAGGCGACGAGCCGGCCGGCCGTCATCTCGGGGCGCCCCGGGAAGGCGACCCAGGTCGCGGCGAGGACGATCGGGTTGACGGCGGGCGCGGCGAGCAGGAACGTGAGCGCCGCGGCGGGCGCGACGCCCTTGCGCATCAGGCCGCTGGCCACCGGCACGGACGCGCACTCGCAGCCCGGCAGGGCCATCCCGGCGGCGCCGGCGACGGGCACCGCGAGCGCCCGGTTGCGCGGCAGGGCGCGGGCGGCGAGCTCGCGGGGCACGAACGCGACGATCGCGGCCGACAGGAGCACGCCGAGGACGAGGAACGGCAGCGCCTGGACGACGATCGAGATGAAGACCGTCGCGAACGCCCCGAGGCGGGGGCCGTCGAGGGCGTCGCCGGCCAGGGACCCGACGCCGGCGACGGCCACCAGGACGGCCAGGAGAGCGATCGGCCCGGCCAGGCCGAGGCCCCCGCCCGGGCCGTGCTCGTGCCCGTGATCGTGCCCGCTGACGGCCGCCCGCTCCACGCCGGCCCATGGTACGGGCCGGCGCGGGCGGCTCAGGCGCCGCTCGAGAGCGAGCCGCCCTCCGCCTCCACGGCCCGGCGGCAGCCGGGGCGGGCGAGGACGGCGTCGTAGTGGCGGGCCAGCGCGGGCCGCGCCCACCAGCGGTCGGCCGGCTCCATGTCGGACGACCAGGACGACAGCATCGCGAGGTAGATGTCCGCCACGCAGAGGCGCTCGCCGAGCAGGAACGGCCCGTCGCCGATCACGCCGGCGAAGTGGTCCGCGAGGCCATTGAGCTCCGCGACGGCGGCGGCCACGACGGCGTCGACGCCGGCCGGGTCGGTCGTGTAGCGCGCCCCGTAGAAGTAGCGCAGGTAGGCGGCCTGCACCGTGTTCGTGAGGGTCATCAGGTGGCGCACCGTCGTGGCGCGGGCGTGGCGGTCCTCGGGCGGCGCGAGCAGGCCCGCGTCGGGGTGCGTCGCGGCGAGGTGCAGGCAGATCGCCGCGGACTCCGTCAGGACGAGGCCGTCGTCGTCGAGCGCCGGCACCTTCCCGAAGGGGCTGATCGCGAGGAAGCCGGGCGGCGCCGTCGGCACGTCGTCCGCGTTCCGCTCGACGAGGACGAAGGCGTACTCGGCCCCGATCTCCTCCAGGACCATGTGGGGAGCGGTCGTGGCCGAGCCGGGGATGCCGTAGAGAGTGATCATGGCCGGGAGTCTACCGGCTCCCAGCCGTCACCACCCGGGCCGCTACCAACCATTGGCGGCGGTGTGGCCCGGGATCCACTCGGTGCCCGCGAGCGGGACGCGCGCCATCGCGGCGGCCTCGATCGTGAGCGCGACGAGGTCCTCGGGCTCCAGGTTGTGCACGTGGCTCTTGCCCGCCGCGCGCGCCAGGGTCTGGACCTCGAGGGTCATCGTCTTCAGGTAGTTGTTGAGCCGGCGGCCGCCCTGCTCGGGGTCGAAGCGGGCCGCGAGCTCCGGGTCCTGCGTCGAGATGCCCGTCGGGTCCTTGCCCTCGTGCCAGTCGTCGTAGAAGCCGGCCGCCGAGCCGATCTTGGCGTACTCCTCGGCGTAGGCCGGGTCGTTGTCGCCGAGGGCGATCATCGCGGCGACGCCGATCGAGACGGCGTCCGCGCCGAGCGCGAGCGCCTTCGCGGCGTCCGCGCCGTTGCGGATGCCACCCGACACGATCAGCTGCACCTCGCGGTGCATGCCCATCTCCTGCAGCGCCTGCACGGCCTGGCGGATGCAGGCCAGGGTGGGCAGGCCGACGTGCTCGATGAACACCTCCTGGGTGGCGGCGGTGCCGCCCTGCATGCCGTCGAGCACGATCACGTCCGCACCGGCCTTCACGGCCAGCTGGGTGTCGTAGTAGGGGCGGCTGGCCCCGATCTTGACGTAGATCGGCTTCTGCCAGTCGGTGATCTCCCGGATCTCCTCGATCTTGATCTCGAGGTCGTCCGGGCCCGTCCAGTCGGGGTGGCGGCAGGCCGAGCGCTGGTCGATGCCCTTCGGCAGGTTGCGCATCTCCGCCACCCGGTCGGAGATCTTCTGGCCGAGCAGCATGCCGCCGCCGCCGGGCTTCGCGCCCTGGCCGACGACGACCTCGATCGCGTCGGCGCGGCGCAGGTCGTCCGGGTTCATGCCGTAGCGGGACGGCAGGAGCTGGTAGACGAGGATCTCCGAGTGGCCGCGCTCCTCCTCCGTCATGCCGCCGTCGCCGGTGGTCGTGGAGGTGCCCGCCATCGTCGCGCCGCGGCCGAGGGCCTCCTTGGCCGGGCCCGACAGCGCGCCGAAGCTCATGCCCGCGATCGTGATCGGGATCTTGAGGTGGATCTGGTTCTTGGAGTGGCGCGTGCCGAGCACGACGTCCGTGCCGCAGCGCTCGCGGTAGCCCTCGAGCGGGTAGCGCGACATCGACGCCCCGAGGAAGAGCAGGTCGTCGAAGTGCGGCAGCTTGCGCTTCGCGCCGAAGCCGCGGATGTCGTAGATGCCCTGGCTGGCCGCGCGGCGGATCTCGTGGATCGTGTTGCGGTCGAAGATGTAGGACTCGCGGAGCCCCGGATGCCAGTTGGTGCCGTTCGGCCCGACGGGATCGAAGTCGCTCATGCCCAGCCCCCTAGTACGCGCCGGCGTTGTCGATGGTGAAGGTGTAGAGCTGGCGGGCCGAGCCGTAGCGCCGGAACTCGTCCACCGTGGCGTCCGCGCCCGCGGCCGCGAGCAGGCGCCCGAGCTCCTCGCGGTGGAACTCCTTGAGCTCCTTCTCGATGCAGTCCGCACCGAGGCCCTGGACGGAGCCGCGCACGTAGATGTGCGTCTCGTAGATGGAATCGCCGAGCGCGTCGCCCGCGTCGCCGCAGACGACGAGCGTGCCCGACTGCGCCATGAACCCGGACATGTGCCCGATGTCGCCCTTGACGACGATCTCGACGCCCTTCATCGAGATGCCGCAGCGCGACGAGGCGTTGCCGTCGACGACGACGAGGCCGCCGCGGCCGGTGGCGGCGCAGGCCTGCGAGGCGTTGCCCTTGACGTGGATGCGGCCGCTCATGATGTTCTCGCCGACGCCGACGCCGGCGTTGCCCTCGATCGTCACGGTCGCGTGCTTGTTCATGCCGGCGGCGTAGTAGCCGGTGTGGCCCGCGATGGTCACGTCGATCTCGGCGTCGATGCCGACGGCGATCGCGTGGGCGCCGTTCGGGTTGACGATCCGCCAGCTGCGGGGCCCGCCCGTCGCGGCGTCGTGCAGGCGCTGGTTCAGCTCCCGCAGCGGGGTCACGGCGAGGTCGACGACCTCGCTGTCGGTTGCGGTCGCCATCAGACCCTCTCCTTCTCCCACATGTACAGCGCGGCCGGCGCGGGCTCCCAGGCGGTCGCCTTCTCGGCGCCCGGCAGGGTGGCGATCGACCGGTACTCGGACGACATCGCCACCCACTCGTCCGTCTCGGCGAGGACGGCGGGCTTGCAGGCGATCGGGTCGCGCACGACCGCGAAGCCGTCGCGCGTGCCGATCAGGAACGTGTAGAAGCCGTCGAGGTCCTCGATGCAGTGGTCGACGACCTGCTGCAGCGTGTCGCCCTCGCGCTGGCGCCACATCATGTACCCGGCGGCGACCTCGGTGTCGTTCTCGGTCTGGAAGCGCACGCCCTCGCGGCGCAGCATGCGGCGCAGGCCGTTGTGGTTCGACAGGGAGCCGTTGTGCACGAGGCACAGGTCGAGGCCCGTCGAGAAGGGGTGCGAGCCGGCGGTGGTCACCTTCGACTCGGTCGCCATGCGGGTGTGGCCGAGCGCGTGCGTGCCGTTGAGGCCCTGGATGTCGAACGCCTCGATGAACGCCTCGGGGCGGCCGACCTCCTTGTAGATCTCGATCGCCTCGCCGGCGCTCATGATCTTGACGTCGGGGTGGTGCTCCTCGATCCAGGCCTCGGCCCTGACCGCGTCCGCGTGGGCCACGACGACGGCGTGGTTGCCGCGGCGCTCGACGTGCTTGTCGGCGCCGTGCGCCTCCTTGAGGGCCTTGCGCAGGGCGTCCCAGTCGTAGGCGGGGTCGTCGTGCTGCAGGGTCAGCTTCGTGTGGCCCGACTCGACGGGGTTGCGGAAGAAGGCGACGCCGGCGCTGTCGGGCCCGCGGTCGCTCATCTCGTGCAGCATCGGCGCGAGCAGCGCGCCCAGGTTCGCCTCGACCTCGGGGGTCTTGGCGAACAGTCCCACGATTCCGCACATCGTTCGGCCTCCAGCGTCGTCGGTGTCCGTGCGGCGGACGCCTCCGCCACAGCGCCTAATGGTACAGGGATCGCGCCTTTAGGGAAGGCCCGATGGCGGGTTCCCGCCACCGCACTTGCGGGGCCCGCTATGTGGGCGCTGCACATAGCGGCCGGCGAGCCGGTACGGTGCCGCCGTGCAGCGCGACGCGATCATCGTGGGCGGCGGACACAACGGCCTCGCGGCGGCCGCCTACCTGGCCCGTGCGGGCCGCCGCGTCCTCGTGCTCGAGCGGCTCGACGAGACGGGCGGCGCAGCCGTCTCGGAGCGGCCCTTCGGGGGCGTCGACGTGCGCCTGTCGCGCTACGCCTACCTGGTCTCGCTCCTGCCCCGCGAGGTCGTCGACGAGCTCGGCCTCGGCCTCGAGCTCGCGACGCGGGAGGTGTCGTCGTACACGCCGACCGTCCGCGACGGCCGCCCGACGGGCCTCTTGATCGCCCGCGACGAGGCGGTGACGCGGCAGTCCCTGCGGGCCCTGACGGGCGACGACCGCGCCTGGGACCAGTGGCGGGCCTTCGGGGCGGACCTCGCGGAGATCGCGCACCGGCTCGCCCCCACCCTGCTTGGCGCCCTGCCGTCGCGGGCCGAGGCGGAGGCGCTCTTCGCCGACCGGCCCGAGCTCTGGCGGCGGCTCGTCGAGCAGCCCCTCGGCGCGTGGATCGAGGACGCCTTCGACGACGACCTCGTGCGCGGCGTCGTCCTCACCGACGGGCTGATCGGCACGTTCGCCTCCGCCCGGGACGCGTCGCTCGCGCAGAATCGCTGCTTCCTCTACCACGTCGTCGGCGACGGCACGGGCGACTGGAGGGTGCCCGTCGGCGGCATGGGCCGCATCACCGACGCCCTGGCCCGGGTCGCCCGCGAGGCGGGCGCCGAGATCCTGACCGGCGCGGAGGTCACGGCGGTCCGGCCCGGCCCCGACGCGGTCGAGGTGACCTGGCGCGACGCCACGGGCGAGCACGCGGCGAGCGCCGAGCACGCCCTCGCGAACGTCGCCCCCGCCGTCCTCGCCGACCTGCTCGGCCGGCCCCGCCCCGCGCCCGCCCCCTTCGGCAGCCAGCTGAAGGTGAACATGGTCGTGCGCCGGCTGCCGCGCCTCAGGAGCGGCCGCGACCCGCGTGAGGCCTTCGCGGGCACGCTCCACCTCGACGAGGGCTATGACCAGCTCGAGGCCGCGCACCGCGCCGCCGCGGGCGGCCGGCTGCCCGACCCGCCGCCGGGCGAGATCTACTGCCACACCCTGACCGACCCGTCGATCCTGTCGGCCGAGCTGCGCGACGCCGGGTACCACACGCTGACCCTGTTCGGGCTGCACGCGCCCGCCGCGTGCTTCGCCGACGACCCGGCCGCGCGCACGGCCGAGTACCTCGACCGCACCCTCGCCGCCTTCGAGGCGCACCTCGACGAGCCGCTCGCCGACGTGATCGCGCACGACCAGGACGGCCGGCCCTGCATCGAGGCCAAGTGCCCCCAGGACCTCGAGGCCGCACTCGGTCTGCCGGGCGGCAACATCTTCCACCGCGACCTCCAGTGGCCGTGGGCCGAGGACGACGCGGAGGCGGGCCGCTGGGGCGTCGACACCGACGACGAGCGGGTGCTCCTGTGCGGGTCGGGCGCGCGCCGGGGCGGCGCCGTCAGCGCGCTGCCGGGGCGCGCCGCCGCCCTGCAGCTGCTCGGACGCCGCTGAGCCCGCCGAAGCGGGCCGGGTCGAGCAGCGGGTCGGGCGCGTCCAGCTCGCCCGTCACGTGCCCCGCCACGAGCTCGCCCGTGACGGGGGCGAGCGTGATGCCGAGCGTGCCGTGGCCGGAGGCGACCAGGACCCGCGGGTCGCCCGGCAGGGGCCCGACCAGGGGCATCGAGTCGCTGGTCAGGGGGCGCTGGCCGAGCCAGATCCCGCTCGGATCCGGCAGGGGGCCGAGGTAGCGCTCGCCGGCCTCGCGCAGGGCGTCGACGCGGCGCAGGTCGACCCGGAACGGATCCGTCCCGATCTCCAGGGTGCCGGCGATCCTGAGGCGCCCGTCGAGCGGCGTCGCCACGCAGTGCGCGTCGGAGAAGTAGATCGGCCGCTGCGCGTCCTCGACGACGCCCGCGAACTCGGCGTGGTAGCCCTTCGCGGGCGTGATCGGCAGCGCAACGCCGACGTCGTCGGCGAAGCGGCGCGTCCAGATCCCGGCCGCGACCACGACGCGCTCGGCCGCCACCGTGCCGGCCGTGGTGGTCAGGCGGATCCAGGGGCCGGAGCGGTCGATCCGCACGACCTCGACACGCTCGACGACCTCGGCGCCGTGGGCGCGGGCCCCCGCCGCGAGGCACTCGGTGAAGCGCAGCGAGTCGACGTGGCCGTCGCCCGGCGCGAGCGCGCCGTGCGTGGCGCCGCGCACCGACGGCTCGAGCGCCGCGATCCCCGCCGCGTCAAGCGCCTCGATCGCGAGGCCGGCGTGGCGCGCCTCGTCGACGACGGCGGCCTGCCCGGCGGCGGCGCCCGCGCCGCCCCAGAGGTTGAGGGTGCCGTGCATCACGAGGCCCGTGCCGAGCTCCGCGCCCCAGGCCCCGTGCAGCTCGGTGCTGCGCACGGCCAGGGCGCGCAGGAGGCGCGTGCCCTCCTCCGCCCGCGCCTCGCTGAGGGACGCGGCGGTGAAGCGGGCGACCCAGCCGAGCTCGCTCGGGCGGGGACGCAGCTTGAGCGGGGACTTGGCGTCGAGCAGGAAGCGCAGGCCGGTGCGCAGGGACGCCGGCGAGGCGGTGCGGTCGGCGTGGCTCGGGCAGACCATGCAGGCGCTGCCGGCGGAGGCGCCCGCGCCGACGTGGTCGCGCTCGAGGACCAGGACGCCGACCCCGGCGCGGGCCAGCGCGTAGGCGCAGGCGAGCCCGACGGCGCCGCCGCCGATGACCACCGCCTCCGCCCGCTCCGGGATCCGCGCCATCAGCGGGAAGCCTAGCGAGCGGAAACGCCCGTTTCAGCAGCGTGCCGGGCGGGCCGGTAGGCTCGCCCCATGCATGCCGACGCCATCCCCGGAGTGATCGCCGACGTCGCCGAGCTCGAGGCCGTCTACGGACCGCCCGTCGAGGCCGTGCAGCAGAAGGCGATCGACCACCTCGACGAGCACTGCCGCCGGATCATCGGCCTGTCGCCGTTCGTGGCGCTCGCCGCCGCCGACGGCGACGGCACGACCGACGTCTCGCCGCGCGGCGGCCCGCCGGGCTTCGTGCGCGTCCTCGACGAGCGCCGCCTCGTGGTCCCCGACGCGACCGGCAACCGCACCTGCGACATCCTCCACCGCATCGTCACGGGCGGCGGGGTGGGGCTCCTGTTCGTGGTCCCCGGCGTCGCGGAGACCCTGCGCGTCCGCGGCACGGCCTGCGTGACCCGCGACCCGGGCCTCCTCGAGGGGCTCGAGACGGGCGGCAAGCCGGCGCGCCTCGCGATCGTCGTCACGGTCGAGGCGGCGTTCCTGCACTGCGCGAAGGCCTTCATCCGCTCGTCGCTGTGGCGGCCCGACACGTGGCCGGAGGCGGGCGCGCTGCCGAAGCCCGCGCAGATCTGGGCCGACCACATCGCGATGGACGGCCTCGACGTGGACGCCGTCGACGCGCTCGTCGCGGCCGACTACCGCGACGAGCTCTAGCCGCGCAGGCGGGCCATCAGGCGCCAGGCGCCCGGCAGCAGCGCGGCCGCCAGGTACAGCTTGAGCAGCTCGCCCGGCACGAACGGGTAGAGGCCGTACTCGAGCGTCGTCGCCCAGTCGAGGCCCTGGTCCGCCATCAGCCACGGCAGCCCGAACGCGAAGATCACGACGGTGCCGCCGAGCATCGCCGCGGTGGCCGTCGCGAAGCGGCGGTCCCACTGGCGCTGCGCGAGCCAGCCGACGAGGGCGGCGGCGACGATGAAGCCGATCAGGTAGCCGCCGGTCGCGCCGAGGACGACGTCGAGGCCGTGCGACTGGTCCGCGTAGACCGGCAGCCCCACGATGCCCAACAGCAGGTACACGAGCGCGGTCAGGCCACCGCGCCAGAGGCCGTACGAGGCGCCGATCAGGAGCACCCCGAAGGTCTGGAGGGTGATCGGCACGGGCGTGAACGGCAGCTGGAACGAGATCTGCGCGCACAGCGCGAGGAACACGGCGCCCCCCGCGATCAGGAGCGCGTCGACGAGGAGGCCGGTGCGCGGAACGGCGGCGAGGCGGAGCGTGGCGGCGTTCATGGCGGGGAAGGCTACCAGCGTGCGCCCGTCGCGTCCGCTCCCCCGGTTCCGGCTGGGCCGGCCGCACGGGCCGGCTAGAAGCGCACCCCTCAGGTGTCGCAGACCGGGTCGATCCGCTCGACGCGCTCCGCCTCGGGCCGGATCTCCGCCATCAGCGCGAGGATGCGCCGCCCGTGCGGGGTCCTCCCGAAGTCGAGCAGTGCGCCGTCGTCGCGCGTGAAGCGCACCCCGCCCGGGCCCGACTCGACGCGCACGACGCGCGCGAGGGGGATCTCGGCGCCCGAGCCGTCGCGACGCACGAGGGCCACCCGCTCGTCGTCGATCACGTGGTCCTCGATCCACCAGCGCCGCCGGCCCAGCCAGCCGATGCCGATCGCGACGGGCGCGAGCGCCACGAGGAGGACGGACCAGGCGCCCTGCGCGGCGCCGAGCGCGCACAGGACGAGCGCGACGGCGACGACCACGCCCACGGTCAGGGCGGGGGCGCCGCGGCGGTGGCGGTGGTGCTCGACCCGGACCGGGGGCTCGCGCTCGGCGACGGCCATGCGCCCACGGTACCGGATCGGACCGGTCCGCGGCCGGGCGCTACGCTCTCCCGCGTGGCGGAGGCGCTCTGGCGGCTGACGGCGGTGGAGGCGGCGGCGCGGATCCGCGCGGGCGACGTCTCGCCCGTCGAGGTCGTGCAGGCCTCCCTCGACCGGATCGAGGCCGTCAACCCGACGCTCAACGCCTTCTGCTTCACCTTCCCCGAGCGGGCCCTCGAGGCGGCCCGCGCCGCGGAGCGCGCCGTCGCGGGCGGGGCGGAGCTCGGCCCCCTGCACGGCGTGCCGATCGCGATCAAGGACCTCACCCCCACGCGCGGCGACCGCACGACGCTCGGCTCGTACTCGCACGAGCACCACGTCCCCGACCACGACTCGGTGGTCGTCGAGCGCCTGCGCGCCGCCGGCGCGATCATGGTGGGCAAGACGATGACGCCGGAGTTCGCGTACTCGTCGTTCACGCGCAGCCCGCTGTGGGGCCCGACCCGCAACCCCTGGAACCCCGAGCTCAACCCGGGCGGCTCGTCGGGCGGCTCGGCCGCCGCCGTCGCCGCGGGCTGCGTGCCCCTCGCCGAGGGCACCGACATGGGCGGCTCGGTGCGCATCCCCGCCTCGTACTGCGGCATCGTCGGCCACAAGCCGGCGTTCGGGCGGATCCCGCTCGACGTCGTGCCGTCGAGCTGGGACACGATCCACCACTTCGGGCCGCTCGCCCGCACGATCGACGACGCGCGGCTGTTCCTCCTCGCGACCAGCGGGTCCGACGACCGCGATGCCCTGTCGATGACCGAGCGGATGGACTTCAGCGCCGCCGTGCCGGGCGACGTCGCCGGGATGCGCCTCGCCCTCGACGTCGACCTCGGCGACTACGTCGTCGACCCGCAGGTCGAGCGCGAGGTCCGCGCCGCCGCGGCCGCCCTGGCCGACGCCGGCGCGATCGTCGAGGAGGTCGAGCTCGGCTGGACGCGTGCCGTGGCCGACGCCTGGGGCGAGCACTGGAGCGTCTACCTCGCCGCCTGGTTCGGGGACACGCTGCCGGAGTACGGCGACCGCATGGACCCCACGGTGAAGCGCCTGATCGAGCACGGCCTCAAGCTCGACGCCGTCACCTTCAAGCGCCTCGAGCTCGTCCGCCAGGACGCCTGGGCGAGGCTCGCCGCGGTGCACCGCGACTACGACGCGCTGCTCTGCCCCACGATGGCGCAGCTGCCCCTGCCGGTCGACACCGACGAGTACGCGCAGTACCGCACGGCGCCCGACGGCCGCTACTTCTCGCTCGACATGACGAGCCAGTTCAACTTCACGAGCCCGTGCCCCGCGCTGAGCGTGCCGGCCGGCTGGTCGGACGAGGGCCTGCCCGTCGGCCTGCAGATCGTGGCGCGCAAGCACCGCGACGACGAGGCGCTCAGGATCGGCCGCGCCGTCGAGCGGGTGCGTCCCTGGGCGGACCGCCGCCCGCCGCTCTGAGCGGGCGTGCAGCTCCGCGAGGAAGGCGGCCTGGTCCGGATCGGGCTCCCCGTGCGCGCCGAGTCCGGCGATGGCGCCAGCCTAGCCGCGCGGCACGTCGACGAGGCCGCCCGCGGGCGTCAGCACGGCGTCGACCGGCAGATCGTGCGGCTCCGTCGGCACCGCGTCGAGCACCTCGTCGTCCGCCACGACGGCGATCACGCGGCCCGTGGCGTGCGGCAGCGCGCGGTCGTAGCAGCCGCCGCCCTGCCCGAGCCGGCGGCCCGCGCGGTCGACGGCGAGCGCCGGCACGAGGATCGCCTCGGCGTCGGCGATCGCCGCGGGGCCGAGCCGCGGCCCCGTCGGCTCGAGCAGCCCGAGCCGGGCGGGCGCGAGGTCGCCGGGGCCGGTGTAGTCGGCCCAGTCGAGCGTCATGTCCTCGAGGGTGACGGGGAGGAGCACGCGCCGGCCCTCGACGACGAGCGCGTCCAGCAGCGGCAGCGTCGGCACCTCCCCGCCCGTGCCCACGAACCCCGTCAGCGTGCGGCCCGGCAGCGCCGCGGCGTGCGCGGCGAGGAGCTCGCCCCAGCGGGCGAGCTCGGCCGGGTCGCGGTCGCCGCGCCGCTGGCGCAGCTCCGCGCGCAGGGCGCGCTTCGCGTCGCTCACGCAGGGGTCTCCACGGGGTCGCCGACCGCGTCGTCCGCGGCGGGCGGCTCGGCGCCCTCGTCCGGGTAGACCGCGGTGAGGCGGCGCACGCTCGGGGTGCCGAGCACGAGCGCGACATTCGCGAGGACGGCGGCGAAGCCGAGGAGGACGGCGCCGACGGTGCCGATCCACCCCGTGATCGGGCCGACGAGGGCCATGCCGACGGGGAGCATCGCGACGCTCCCGAGCGTGCGGAACGACCCGACGCGGGAGCGCAGGTCGGGATGGACCTCGCGGGTGATGGTGGTCTCGAGCAGCGTGCCGGAGATGGCGATCACGGAGCCGGCGACGATCGCCCCGCCGACGAGGATCGCGATCGGCGGCGCGAAGGCGAGCAGGACGAGGAAGCCGGCGAACGGGATGCAGAGGAGGTACGACAGGACGAGCGGCCGGTGCGGCCGCAGGCGCATGGCGGTCAGCCCGCCGATCAGGAAGCCGATCCCGAAGCCGGAGATGACCGCGGCCCAGGCGCTCGACCCGCCCAGCCGGTCGTCGGCGATCGCGGGGCCGACCGCGTAGATCGAGGGCATCACGAAGACGGCGTAGAGGACCTCGCCGATCACGACCACGACGAGCCAGCTGCGCGACGAGAAGGCCTGCCAGCCCTCCTTCAGGTCCGCGCGGAAGTCGCGGTTGCGCCACGGAGCGGGCTCGCCCTGGGTCTGCATCCGCCACAGGCAGATCGCGCTGACCCCGAAGGTGGCGGCGTCGAAAGCGATCGCCCCGGCCGGGCTGATCAGCGCCACGAGCAGGCCGCCGATGGCGCCGCCGACGGCGATCCCGAGGGCCGGCGTCGTGGCGAGCAGGCCGTAGGCCTCCTGCAGCCGCGCCGGCGAAACCGTCTGCGGGATCACGCCGCTCAGGGCCGGCCGGAAGAACGCCTCGCCGACGCCGTACAGGGCCATCAGCACCACGAGGATCCAGAAGCCCCCGGTCCCGGTCACCAGCGCCCCGAAGACGAGCAGCATCAGGACGCCGCGCACGAGGTCGGAGGCCAGCATCACGAGCCGGCGCGGCAGGCGGTCCGCCCAGACCCCGCCGACCAGGAGGAGGAGGGCGTTCGGGACCGCGCGGGCGGCGAGGACGAGGCCGACCTGGCCGACGCTGCCGCCCATGGCGAGGATCGCGAAGGGCAGCGCGATCATGGAAATGGCGTCGCCGATGATCGACGACGCCTGCCCGACCATCAGGTACGCGAAGGAGCGCTCCCTCAGGCAGCCGGGCAGGGCATGCGGGATCGAGATCGCCACGCCCCGCACTATCGCACGGGCGCGCGGCGGGGCCCGCGGCTCAGCGCGCGACGGGCAGGCCGGCGCGCCTCCACGCGCCCACGCCGCCCGTGACGTTGATCGCCTGGAGCCCGGCCCGGCGGGCCTCGCCACAGGCGCAGCCCGAGCGGCCGCCGACGGGCTGCATGCGCCAGCGCCTACGATCCCCGCGTGCCCGACTACCTCTGGCAGCCCCCGGCGGACGTCGTCGACGCCGCCCAGTCGACGGCGCTGGCCCGCCACCTCGGGCTCGCCTCGTACGCGGAGCTGCTCGAGCGCTCCGTGGCGGACCCGGCCGGCTTCTGGGATGCGGCCGTGCGCTGGCTCGACCTCGGCTGGGAGCGCGAGTGGGACCGCGTCGTCGACGACACGGACGGCATCGCCTGGGCGCGCTGGTTCCCGGGCGGCCGGCTCAACCTCGCCTGGTCGTGCGTCGGCCGCCACGCCGCGGGCGCGGCGGCCGGGCGCATCGCGCTCGTCGTCGAGCACGAGGACGGCGCGGTCGAGGAGCACACCTACGCGGACCTCTGGGCCGAGGCGCGCCGGCTCGGCGCGGCCCTGCGGCGCCTCGGCGTCGAGCCGGGCGACCGCGTCGCCCTGGTCCTGCCGATGGGCCTCGAGGCCGTCGCCGCGCTCTACGCCTGCGCCCTGATCGGGGCGATCGGCGTGCCGATCTTCTCCGGGTTCTCGGCCCAGGCGATCGCCACCCGCCTCGCCGACTGCGCGGTGACCGCGGTGATCGCCCAGGACCACACGGTCCGCCGCAGCCGGCCGGTTCCGGTCGGCGAGACCGTCGAGGCCGCCGTCGCCCAGGCCCCGGTCGCGCACCTGATCGTCGTCGGCGGCGAGGGCCATGGCCACCACGACTACCGCACCCTCATCGACGCCGAGGACCCGGCCGACTGCCCCGTCCTGTGGGTCGAGGCCGAGACGCCCGTCCTCGTCTGCTACACGTCGGGCACGACGGGCCAGCCGAAGGGCGCCGTCCACGTCCACGGCGGGCTGCTCGCGAAGCTGGCCCTCGAGGCGCGCCTCGCCTGCGACCTGCGCTCCGGCGACCGGGCGATGTGGTTCACCGACATGGGCTGGATCATGGGCCCCTGGATCACGATCGGCGTGCACGCCGCGGGCGCCACGATGGTCTGCTTCGACGGCGCGCCCGACTGGCCCGACCCGGGCCGGCCGTGGCGGCTCGCGGAGCACCACCGGCTGACCTTCCTCGGCGTCTCGCCGACCCTCGTGCGGGCGCTCGCCGCCCACGGCGACGACCTGCCCCGCGCCGCGGACCTGTCCGCCCTGCGCGCGTTCGGCTCGACCGGCGAGCCCTGGAACCCCGAGCCGTACACGTGGCTCTTCACGGTCGTCGGCGGCGGCGCGCGGCCGATCATCAACATCTCGGGCGGCACCGAGATCGGCGCCGTCATCCTCGGCTGCGACGTCACCATGCCGCTCGCGGCCTGCTCGCTCGGCCGGCCCGTGCCGGGGATGGCCGTCGACGTCCTCGACCCCGACGGGGCGTCCCTGACCGACCAGGTCGGCGAGCTCGTGATCCGCGCCCCCTTCCCGAGCATGACCCGCGGTCTCTGGAACGCCCCCGACCGCTACCTCGAGGCGTACTGGTCGCGCTACCCCGGGATCTGGGCCCACGGCGACTGGGCGACCCGCACCGCCGAGGGCTCGTGGTTCCTGCACGGGCGCTCCGACGACACCCTCAACGTGGCCGGCAAGCGCGTCGGCCCGACCGAGTTCGAGTCGGCACTCGTCGCCGACCCGGCGGTGACCGAGGCCTGCGCCGTCGGCCTGCCCCACCCGGTCAAGGGCGAGGCCGTCCACTGCCTCGTCGTCCTCGCCGCCGGCGCGGCCCTCGACGCGGCGACGGAGACGCGCCTGCGCGGCCTCCTCGAGGCCGACCTCGGGCCCGCCTTCCGGCCGGAGCGGCTCCTGGCCGCCCCCGAGCTGCCCAAGACCCGCAGCCAGAAGGTGATGCGCCGCGCCGTCCGGGCCGCGCTCCTCGGCGAGGACGCGGGCGACCTCTCGACGCTCGAGAACCCGGGCGCGCTCGAGGCCATCGCCGCCCTGCGCTGACGGGACCGGTGGCAGGATGGGGCGCGTGCCCCGCGAACCCCTGCCCATGCGCCGGCTCGCGCCCCTCATCGCCCTCGCCCTCGCGCTCCTCGCCCCCACGGCCGCCCTCGGGCAGGGCCCGGGCACCCGGATCACGCCGATCCCGAAGGACGTGCGCGCCGAGATGGTCGGCGTCTCCTGGAGGCCCGGCTGCCCCGTGGGCCTCCGGGACCTGCGCCTGATCACGACCACGCACCGGACCCCCGACGGCGGCACCGCGGAGGGCCGGCTGGTCGTCCACCGCGACGCGGCCCCCGCCGTCAAGCGGGTGCTGCAGCGGCTCTGGGACGCCGGCTACCCGATCGCGCGGATGCGGCTGATCGACGTCTACGACGGCGACGACTGGGAGTCGATCGAGGACAACAACACGTCCGCGTTCAACTGCCGCCGCGCGACGGGGTCGGGCAACTGGTCGAACCACGCCTACGGGCGCGCGATCGACATCAACCCGATCCAGAACCCGTACGTCTCCGGCGGCAAGGTCTACCACGACGCCTCGTGGCGCTTCATCAAGCGCTCGAAGCGGCTCAGCCCGATGGTGATCATGCCCGGCGACGCCGTCGTGCGGGCGTTCACCGCCGAGGGCTGGGGCTGGGGCGGCACGTGGTCGAACCCGAAGGACTACCAGCACTTCTCCGCCAACGGGCGCTGAGCCCGCAGGGCGACTACGCTGCCCACGATTCGACGAGGAGGCCGGGAGATGGCGCGCACGGGGTTCGTCTGGGATGAGCGGTACGTCTGGTTCGACAGCCGCGGCTACCACGACTGGCTGCCCCCGGAGGCGCTGTTCCAGCCGATGCCGAGCCCCGAGACCCCGGAGGGCAAGCGCCGCTTCAAGAACCTCCTCGACGCGGCCGGCATCACGCCGCAGCTCGTCACCGTCCCTCCGCGCCTGGCGACGCGCGAGGAGATCGAGCGCCTCCACGACCCGGCCTACATCGACCGCATCAAGGCCCTCTCGGACACCACCGGCGGCGACGCCGGCGAGGAGACCCCGTTCGGGCCCGGCGGCTACGAGATCGCCCTGCTCGCCGCCGGCGGCGCGATGAACGCCGTGCGCGCGGTGGTCGAGGGCGACTGCGACAACGCCTACGCCCTCGTGCGCCCGCCGGGCCACCACGCCGAGCGCGACCTCGGCCGCGGCTACTGCATCTTCGGCAACACGGCCCTCGCCGCCCGCCACGCGCAGCTCGACCTCGGGCTCGCCCGGGTGGCGATCGTCGACTGGGACGTGCACCACGGCAACGGCACCGAGCACCTCTTCTACGACGACCCGAGCGTGCTCACCATCTCGCTGCACCAGGACGGCAACTACCCGCCCGACAGCGGCCTCGTCGGCGACACGGGCACGGGCGCGGGCGCGGGCGCGAACCTCAACGTGCCGCTGCCCGCCGGCGCTGGCCGGCGCCCCTACGGGCTGGCCCTGACCGAGGTCGTCGTGCCGGCGCTCGAGCGCTTCCGGCCTGACCTGATCCTCGTGGCCAGCGGCCTCGACGCCAACATGTACGACATCAACGCCCGCCAGACGCTCATGGCCGAGGACTACCGCGACCTCACGCGCCTCCTGATGGGCGCCGCCGACCGCCTCTGCGGCGGCCGGCTCGTGATGATCCACGAGGGCGGCTATTCCGACATGTACACGCCCTACTGCGGGCTGCGTATCGTCGAGGAGCTGAGCGGCATCCGCAGCACGGTCCCCGACGGGGTGCTCACCTACGGCCCCAACGAGCACCTGCACGACCACGAGCGCGCCGCCGTCGCCCGCGCCGCCGAGAACGTCGCCGGGGTGCCCGCCCCGTGAGCTTCGACGAGTCGCTGATCCGGGAGCGCTCGCTCTGGCTCGACGGCCTGCCCGGCCGGATCGCGCCACGCCCCGCCCTGGCCGGCGACGCGGACTGCGACGTCGTGATCGTCGGCGGCGGCTTCACGGGCCTGTGGACCGCCTACTGCCTGCTCGACCTCGACCCGTCCTTGCGCGTGCGGCTCGTGGAGCGCGAGGTCTGCGGCTTCGGGGCGTCGGGGCGCAACGGCGGCTGGATCTCCGCGGGGATCGCCGGCGTGCACGAGACGTGGGCGGCGCGCGCCGGCGAGGACGCCGTGCGCCGCGCCGAGCGCGCCACCCGGGAGGCCGTCGACTGGATCGGCGAGCGCGCCCGGGCGGAGGGCATCGACTGCGGCTTCGCGAAGGGCGGCATCCTCTCGCTCGCCCGCTCGGAGGCCCAGGCGGAGCGGATCCGCGCCCACGTCGAGCACGACCGCCAGTGGGGCTGGGGCGAGGAGGACTCGCGCATCCTCTCGCCCTACGAGACGGAGAGCCGCGTGACGGCCTCCGACGTGATCTGCGCCGCGTACTCGCCGCACGGCGCGCGCGTCAACCCGGCGCGCCTGGCCCGCGGCCTCGCCGACGCGGTCGAGCGCAAGGGCGGCGTGATCCACGAGCAGACCGCGGCCCGCTTCATCGAGCCGGGCCGCGTGGTCACCGAGCACGGCACGCTGCGCGCGGAGCACGTGGTGCGCGCCACCGAGGCCTTCACGGTGCAGCTGCCGGGCCAGCAGCGCACCTACCTGCCCCTCTACTCGCTGATGATCGCGACGGAGCCCCTGCCGGGCACGGTCTGGCAGGCGCTCGGCTGGGAGGGCCGCGAGACGATCTCCGACGGCCACCATCTCTTCTTCTACGCGCAGCGCACGCCCGACGACCGCATCGCGATCGGCGGGCGCGGCGCCCCGTACGGGCTCGGCTCCCCCGTCGACCCCCGCTACGAGCGCCACGACGGCGTGCGCGAGCGGCTCACGCGCACCCTCTACGAGACGTTCCCGGCGGTCCGGGGCGCGCAGATCACGCACCACTGGGGCGGCGCCCTCGGCGTGCCGCGCGACTGGTGCATGTCGGTGCAGCACGACCCCGCCACGGGCCTCGCCTTCGCGGGCGGCTACTCGGGGCACGGCGTCGCCGCCGCGAGCCTGTCGGGGCGCACCCTCGCCGACCTGATCCTGCGCCGCACCACCGACCTCACGTCGCTGCCGTGGGTCGGCCACCCGCTGCGCCCCTGGGAGCCCGAGCCCCTGCGCTGGGTCGCGAGCCGCGCGATCGTCGGCATCATGGGCTCGTCGGACCGGGTCGAGGACCGGGGCGGCGCGACCGCGCGGCGGATGCGCATCATCCGCCCGTTCCTCGCCCACTAGCTAGGGCGCGCGCAGGAGCCAGACGGGCACGCCGTCGACCTCGCCGCGCTCGTAGCGCAGGTCGAGCGCGGCCCGGACGCGCCCGTCGGTGTCGAGGGCGCGTACCGGCTGGTAGCCGATCGCGGCGGCGGGCGGGCTGTCGGACTCGAAATCGCGGGCGACGTCCTCGCGGGCGCCCGGGATGAACTCGATGTTGCGGTACCAGAGGTAGCGCGTGGCCGGGATGCGGTCGGCGTGCCAGTAGACGGCGGCGTTGGCCCATAGGACCTGCACGGGGTCGTCGGGGCCGGTCGCCCGGGCGACGGCGCGGCCCACGGGGATCGCGGAGATGACGCGTGGGTCGTTCGTCGAGCGCGCAGAGGCGAGCTCGGGCGTCGACGCGAGGTAGACGGGCAGGGCGAGGGCGACGGGGATCAGGGCCGCGGCCCCAGCCACGGCGAGCGCGGTGCGCGCCCCGCGCATCGCCCACAGGTGGTCGGCGCCGGCGGCGGCGAGGAGCGCGAGCGGCGGCAGCATCTGCACCCAGTAGTGCGGGTGGTAGAGGCCGCCCGCGGCGAAGCCGAGCGCACAGGCCCCGAGCCAGGCGAGCGGCACGGCCAGCCCGCCGCGGCGGGCGAGGGCGACGAGACCGAGCGCGACGAGGACGAGCATCAGCCCGGCGTCGACGAGCATCCACGGGATCGAGTCGCCGAGCAGCTCGACGCGCATCCCGACGTCGCCGGAGAGCACCGACTCCGTGCCGGCCCGGTAGCCGTAGATCGCGTACCACCAGCCGGCGACCCCGGGCGACGCCGTGGCGGCCCAGGCCGCGGCCGCGGCCCACGGCACCGCGATCGCCGCCACCAGCACGGCCACGTGGCCGAGGCCCCTGAGAGGCGCCCGCTCGCGGCGGGCGACGGCCAGGACGAGGATGAGGGCCACCACGCAGCCGTCGAAGGCCGACTGCTTGACGAGCGGCCCGAGGCCGGCCAGCACCCCGGCGAGGGCCAGCAGCCACAGCCGCGGGTCGGCCCACCAGCGCACCGCGCAGGCGATCGCCGCGGCGGCGACCGCGCCGCCGAGGAGCTCGCCGTTGGCCGTGAAGCCCTCGATGTGCGGCGCCGGCCCGACCAGCGCGATCAGCCAGGCCGCGACGATGCCCGCGCGCGGGCCGACCAGGGTCCAGGCGATGACGGCGAGCGAGACGACGAGGATGGCGCCCGCCACCACGGCGAGCAGGCGGATCGCCTCGTCGTCGCCGAGCGACACCGCGACCCGGTACAGGCCCACCAGCCCCTGCGGGCGGTCGACCCACGCCACGTCGCCGTAGAGCGGGAAGCCGCGCGACCAGAGCCGCGCGACCTGCCCGTAGCCCGCCTCGTCGACGTTGAGCGGCACGTCGAGGAAGCGCAGCCGCAACAGCACATCGACGACGACGGCCCCGAGGACCCACGGGATGGCGCGGACCGGCGCCACCGCGCGCGCCTACGCGCCGCTCGCCGCGCCCACCAGCGCCAGGAACTCCGCGCGCGAGCGCGGATCGGTGCGCAGGAGGCCGCGGACGGCGGAGGTGGTCGTGCGGCTGCCGGGGGCGCGCACGCCGCGCACCGTCATGCAGAGGTGCTCGGCCTCGAGGACGACCCCGACGCCGCGCGGCTCGAGGGTTGACTCGAGCCAGTCGGCGACCTGCGCCGTCATCCGCTCCTGCACCTGCAGCTCCCTGGAGAAGAAGTCGACGACGCGGGCCAGCTTCGACAGCCCGAGGATGCGGGGACCCGGGATGTAGCCGACGTGCGCCACCCCCGTGAACGGCAGGAGATGGTGCTCGCAGAGCGCGTGGAACGGAATGTCGCGCACCACCACGAGCTCGTCGTAGGCGCCGTCGTTCGGGAACGTCGTCGACTCGAACGGCTTCGCGGTCAGGAGCTCCCCGTACATGCGGGAGATCCGGCGCGGCGTGTCCTTCAGGGACTCGTCGTCGAGGGAGTAGCCGAGCGCCCGCAGGAGGGCCGCCGCGGCCGCCTCCACCGCGGGCAGGTCGACCGGGCCGCGCGCGCGGATGGGGTCGGGGGTCGCCACGGGCGGGAGTGTACCGGCCGGGCGAATCCGGCCGCTCCGGCGCCGCCCCTCAGTCGTCGAGCGGGACGCGCCGCTCCGCCTTGCGCCGCGCCTGCCGCTGCTTCTCCTCGAGCCGCTGCGTCTGGCTGGCCCGCGTCGGGCGGGTCGCGATCCGGCGCGGGTCGCGGCGCAGCGCCCCGTCGACCAAGCGCACCATCCGCTCCTCGGCGGCGACGCGGTTCTGGTGCTGCGAGCGCTGCTCGCCCGCCCGCACCACGAGCGCGTCGTCGACGATGCGGTGGCGCAGGACGCCACGGACGCGCTCGAGCTCGGCCGGCGTCAGTCCCATCAGCGTGAGCGGCAGGCGCAGCTCCACGCGCGTGTGCGAGCGGTTGCGGTGCTGCCCGCCCGGGCCGGAACCCGTCGTCGCGTGCATCGTCGCCCGCTCGACCGGGAGGTGCCTGCCGTCCGTGAGGCGCATGGTCGAAGTGTCACCCACGTCGGGCCGGGCGTGTTCGCGACCCCACGCGAATCCGGCGCCACGAGATCCCGCGGCACGCTAGGCTGCGAGCCGCGCGGAGAGGTGGCCGAGTGGTTGAAGGCGGCGGTCTCGAAAACCGTTATTGGGGGTTTTCCTCAATCGAGGGTTCGAATCCCTCCCTCTCCGCCTCCGCCCCCGGCCGAGTGGCGATCCCACCGTTCAGCGGCGGCGGAGCGTCAGCGTCGCCTGCACGATGTCGAAGCCGCTGAAGGGGTCCGCCTTCGGGGACGTGACGTAGAAGAGCCGGTAGCGGTTCCTCCCGATCGGATAGGCGGCCGGGTCGAGCGCGTTGCTGTCGAGACTCGTCAGGGACGTCTTCCCGAACGTCCACGTGCGGCCGTCGGGGCTCGTGCCGATCAACAGCCGCTGCGGCGGCCGGCCGGGCGTCGTCGACGCGATCGCGACCCACGAGCCCTTCTTCGCCTGCAGCACCTCGAAGTCGACGATGCCCCCGGTCGTGCGGTTGCCGGACTCCACCGTGAACGCGGTGCCCGTGGCGTCGGTCGCCTTCGCGCTCTTCGTCACCTCGCCGCCCCGGCCCGGGGCCGTCCAGAAGAGCCGCACGCGGCCGTCGGGGCCGAGCACGGCGTCGGGCACGCCCCAGGCGCGCTCCGTGGTGGACGCGGCGATCCCCGTCTGGACACGCTCGGCGGCCAGCATGCCATCGGCGCCGATCAGGGCGCTCGCGATCACCTGCTGGCCGAGGTCGAGGCGCACCTCCTTGAAGTACGCGCGGCGCGTGCCGTCTGCGAGGGTCACGATCGAGAGGTCGGTGATTTGGGGGATCGACCCGGTCGGCGTGCAGGCGCCGGCCGGCGTGCACGACACGCGCTGGGTCGCCCCACCGCCCGAGTACCAGACGTCGGACGCGCCGCCGCCCGCCGACAGCGCGAACGGGCTGACTCCGTCGAGGCCGAGCGAGGCGACGCCCGTGATCTTGGCGGTGACCGTCGGCTCGGCAGCGGCCGCTCCGGCCGGGGCGAGCAGGAGCATCGCGAGAACCGCGGTAACGCGAACCATTGCGCAACCGTACCAGACGCCGGCGACGCTGTAACCCCTGCAGTTCCGACCTCTGACCGTCTCGCCTCTCACGTCCGGCGAGCGGCCGGGGAGCGCACGGGAGACCGTGTGCCGGACCCCAGTGGGCCCCATCCACCGGGCCACGCCCCGCCTCACACCCCGCCGAGAGCCAGCGCCCGCAGCTCCTCGCGTTCCGGCACGCGCCCGGGCGGGTCGCCGGTGAGGACGGCGCGCAGCCAGACGGCGTCGCCGAGCAGGTCGATCAGCGGGGGCACGTGGGGCCGGTCGTCCTCTCCCCGGTCGAGCAGGCGGGCGGCAAGGACGGCGCCCGTGTCGGCCTCGAGGCGGTCGCCGAGGGGGATGCCGCGGCTGGTGAGCGCGATCTGCACGGCAGGGGTGAAGCGGGCGCGCAGCGCCTGCTCGTCGCCGCCGACGGCCTGGGTCAGGCGCACGGCCTCCTCGAAGGCGGCGCTCTCGAGCGGGACCCGTCGGCGCGACGAGTCGTCGCCCACGACATCGTCCATCGCGTCGTGCCGCGCCAGCGTGGCGAAGCCGATGGCCGGGTAGTCGGCGTCGAGCAGCACGACGGTCCAGACGGTCTCGCCGTCCTCGGGGCCGACGAATCGGCCCTCCTCGTCTTCGCCGCCCTCGTCGGCGTAGGAGGTCGCGAGGCCGCCCAGCTGGACGCCGCTGCCGTCGGGCAGCGTGCCCTCGACGAGCCACGTCCAGCGCCGCCCCGACCCGCAGCGCAGGAGCGGCGCGCGGGGCGCGACCCGCCGACGGCGGCTGCGCGTCCAGCCGCGCGCGGCGAGGTAGGCGGCCGCGTCGTCGCCGTGGGCCGCGGCGAGCCGCTCGCGGTCGCGGGCGTCGACGACGTCGTGGTGGCAGCGGGCGTGGCTGAGCTGGAGGCCGCCCGCCCCGACCCCGCCCGCGGGGTCGCGGCCGGCCTCGAGCTCCTCGCCCGCCGGGTCCATCGGCTCGGCGCAGAGCGCGCAGGCCCCGCCCGAGCGCGCCCAGAGGTCGCGCTCGAGGAGCGCCGGGTCGGCACCCGGCAGGCCCACGAGGAGCCCCTGGCTGATGCGGATCGGCACTGGCCGATGGTACGGGCTCGCGGCACCTGCGGGGGGACGGGCCGGGGCGTTCGGGGTCCCCTATCCTGCCGCCCATGGACGGCAGCCACGACCTCGGCGGCATGCAGGGCTTCGGCCCGGCCACCTGGCCCGGCGCGGATGCCGTGATGCAGCACGACTGGGACGCCCGCGCCTTCGCGCTCGCGATGGTCAGCGCGCCGCGCTCGACGCACGCCTTCCGGCACACGATCGAGCGGATCGGGAACGCCCGCTACCTCGGGGCCAGCTACTACGAGAAGTGGCTGTGGGAGGCCGAGGAGGCGCTCGTCGAGACGGGCGCGATCACCCACGCCGAGGTCGACGCCTGGGCCGAGCGCCTCGCCGCCGGCGAGGCGCCGCCCCACGCGGAGGACCCCGAGCGCACCGCCGAGCTGATCGCCGCGCTCGCCACGAGCCAGCCGATGCCGGAGGCGGCCGCCCCCGCCTTCGCCGTCGGCGACCGCGTGCGCGTGCGGCGCATGCGCCCTGCGGGCCACACGCGCTGCCCGCGCTACCTGCGCGGCGCGACGGGCGAGATCGTCGACGTGCGCGGCGACGACGGGGTGCCCGACGTCGACAACGCCGAGCGCGAGGCCGTCTACGCGGTGCGCTTCCGGGCGCGCGACTTGTGGGGCGACGACGCCGAGGATCACGTCGTCCTCGCCGACCTGTGGGAGCGCTACCTGGAGGCCGCCTGATGCACGACCACGACCATCACCACGATCACGATCACGACCACGACCACGACGGGCACCACCGCAATCCGCGCCCGGCGTCGGCGGAGGAGCTGCGCGCCCGCGCGCTCGAGGCGCTCCTCGTCGAGAAGGGCATCGTCACGAGCGACGCGATCGACGCGGTCATCGACCGCTACGTCAACGACGTCGGCCCGCAGAACGGCGCCAAGGTGGTGGCGCGCGCCTGGACCGACCCGGCGTACCGCGAGCGGCTCCTCGCCGACGGCACGGCCGCGATCGGCGAGCTCGGCTTCGCCGGCGACGAGGGCGACACCATGGTCGTCGTCGAGAACACGCCCCAGGTGCACAACGTGATCGTGTGCACGCTGTGCTCGTGCTACCCGTGGCCCGTGCTCGGCCTGCCGCCGACCTGGTACAAGAGCGCGCCCTACCGGGCCCGTGCCGTCGCCGAGCCGCGTGCCGTCCTCGCCGACTTCGGGGTCGAGCTGCCCGACGACGTCGAGGTGCGCGTCTGGGACTCGACCGCCGAGGTGCGCTACCTCGTGCTGCCGATGCGGCCCGCGGGCACCGACGGGCGGTCCGAGGAGGAGCTCGCGGCGCTCGTCACGCGCGACTCGATGATCGGGACGGGCCTGCCGCTCGCCCCCGCCGCGGCATGACCGACGATCCGTACCTCGCGACCCTCGAGCTGCCGCGCACGAACGGCGAGCTCGTCTTCGAGGAGCCGTGGCAGGCGCGCGCCCTCGGGATGGGCGTCGTCGCCCTGCGCGAGCTCGGCGTCGGCCCCGTCGCGTGGCGCGACGCCCTCGCCGAGGCCATCACCCGGCACGGGCACGACCCGGACGAGGACCCCGCCACTGCGTACTCCGCGGCGTGGGTGGACGCGCTCGAGCAGATCGTGTCCGAACGGGCGTAGCGCTGGGTCGCGCCGACGTGCGGCTACCGGGCGCAGAACGCGCACGGAATCGCCCACGTATGGAACATTTTCGCCCGCAATTGATGA
>VGBM01000005.1 GCA_016870485.1 Actinomycetota bacterium | reverse complement strand
CGTGAACCTCTACAAGGAGGCCGTGGTGGCCGACCGCGTGGTGGCCGACCGCGTGACCGGCATCACCGTCGACGCCGACAGCCGCATCTACGCCGAGGGCTTCGCCGCCGGCGTCCTCGACGCCTCCGGTGCCGTCTGGACGTGGGGCTACGCCGGCGACGGCCTCACGGGCCGCGGCGTCAAGGGCCCGGCCGTCAACACCACCGGGTCGCGCGTCGACCGCATCGGCGTGGCCGACGGCGTCGGCGTCTCGAAGGTCGAGTCCACCAGCTCCGGCACCGTCGTCGTGATGACCGACAACAGCGTCTGGACCTGGGGCAACGCCAACACCTCCGTGATCTCCAACGGCGACGGCACCAACGCGGCGCGGCTCTGGCCCGGCAAGATCGACCTGCCCGGCACCATCGGCCTGCCCAGCGGCACCGTCACCATCAACGACCTCTCCTGCGGCGGTACGCACTGCCTGATGTCGACGAGCGACGGCAAGGTCTACGGCTGGGGTGACGGCTACAAGCAGATCGTCTCGACCTCCTCCACCACGACGATCTACAACACGCCGACGGAGATCACGACCACCACCAACCCTGCACAGGTCGCTGCGGGCATGAACTACAGCCTGCTCGTCGACCCCGGGGCAGCGGGCGCCGGCGGCACCGTCCAGGCCTGGGGGCACAACGCGTCGTACCAGGCCCACCCCAGCACGGCCGGAACTGGCACGACCGCCAACTGCGCACTCGACTCGACCACGACAGTCGGCTGCCCGCTCGCCGCCATCACGAGCGTCACCGCCGCCGGCACGAACGTGATCGACATCAGCGCCGGCTACTACCACTCGGTCGCCCTGCGCGCCGACGGCGTCGTCAAGGCGTGGGGCAGCAACGCCAAGAGCCAGCTCGGCACCGGCACCCCCACGCAGCTGAACCCGGCCACGGGCGACGGGCGCATCGCCACCGTCACGCTGCCGACGGGCGAAGCCGCGCTCACGATTCATGCCGCCCTCTACCACACGCTAATCCGCACCGCCACCGGCAAGCTCGTCGGCTGGGGTACGAACAGCTACGGCGCGATCGGCAACAGCTCGACCGCCGCGGTCTCCACGCCCGCCTACACCGCCACGACGGTCACCGGCACGAGCCCGATCACCGCGGTCGACACCTTCGGCGTGATCGACTACACCAAGACCACCACCTACGCCACCGAGACCGTCGCCATCGATGCAACGGGGCAGGTGTGGACGTGGGGCTCCAACGTCTTCGGGCAGCTCGGCGCCAGCATCAACTCGGGCAAGACGAGTTTGCGGGACTATCCCGTCCGCGTCCAGGCGCTGACAGTCGGCAACTTCGTGCTCGGCGCGACCGATGGCATTCCCGTCGCAGCGTCCGGCTGGGGCGCGGTCTACCGGCCGATCAGCACGGGCTCGGCCCCATCGGCGCCGACGGTCGGCAGCGCCACCCGCGGCGACGCCTCCGCGACGCTCTCCTGGACCGCGCCGACGTCGCCGCGCGGGCTGCGCGCGTACACCATCGTCGCCCGGACGAGCGCGAGCGGCTCGATCGTCGCGCGAGCTGGCGTCGGCGTGAGCGCCACGAGCGGCACCATCACCGGCCTGACGAACGGGACCCTCTACCACCTCTCGGTCTACGCCACGAACGAGCACGGCAACTCCGTGGAATCCGGGCAGACAACCGTCACGCCGGCCACGACGCCCGGCGCACCGACCTCGCTGACGGCGCAGCCCAGCGCAGGCGGCATCACCCTGTCGTTCGCCACGCCAGCATCGAACGGTGGCGACGCCATCACCGGCTACACCATCACCGTCACGCCGCTGGCCGGCGGGGCCGCGACGACGCGCAACGTCTCCGTCGGCTCGTCTCCCTACACGGAGTCCTTCACGGGGCTCACCGCCGGCGCCTCGTACTCCGTGGGCGTCACCGCGACCAACACCGTCGGCATCGGGACGGCGGCGACGGTGGCGCTCGTGATCCCCGGACGCCCAAGCACCCCGCAGACGGTCGCAGCCGAGCCGCGCATGGGCGGCGCCAACGTCACGTGGACCGCGCCCGCCTACGACGGCTCCGTCGCGCTCGGCTCCTACTACGTGCGCGCGTACACGGCGGGGACGACGACGCTCATCGCCGGGACGGCCGTCAGCGCTTCGACCCTCACGGCAGCGCTGACCGGCCTGACGAACGGGACGGCGTACGACATCACCGTCACCGCCGCGCACGGATCCATCACGGCAGCCACCGACGTCCCGACCAGCCAGGGCGTCGAATCGGACGAGGTGACGCTCACCGCCGGTCGCCCGCTCGCCCCCACCGGCCTCACGGCCACCGCGGCGGCCGGCGCCGTGGACCTCACGTGGAATCAGGTCGCCGACGTCACCGGCATCGCCGTCACCGGATACGTCGTCACCTACACCGCCGGCAGCAGCGCCACCACCACCACCAGCTGCGCCACCGCCACCTGCAGCACGACGATCACCGGGCTGACGAACGGGACCACCTACAGCATCGTCGTCGCAGCGCAATCCACGGGCGGAAACGGCCCGAGCAGCAGCCCTGCCGTTTCCGCGACGCCGCGCACCACGCCCGGTCAGCCCGCCACGCTGACGGCGACGGCCATGGATGAGGCCGCCGATCTCGCCTGGACCGCGCCGAGCAGCACCGGCGGGTCGGCACTGACCGGGTACGACGTGACCGTCTCCAGCGGCGCGACGACCGTCGGAACGTACGCAGTCGGCGCCGACCAGACCGGGCTCACCGTCGACGCGCTCGAGAACGGCACCGCGTACACCATCTCGACGACCGCGCGCAACGCGGCCGGCAGCGGTGCGGCGACCACCGCCAGCGTCACCCCGGTCGGCGTTCCCTCCGCGCCGCGAGACGTGGCCGCTGAGCCCAGAACAACGAGCTTCGACGTCGACTGGTCCGCGCCCGCCAGTACCGGAGGCTCGGCGATCACGGGCTACACGATCGTCGTGACCGATCCGGCAGGAACGGTTACCGAGACCTCCAGCACCTGCGCCACCGCCTCGTGCACCGCCACCATCACGCAGGTGGATGACGAGTCCGGCACCCTCGTCAACGTCACCACGAATACGCGCTACACGGTCTCCATCCGCGCAACCAATGCCGTCGGCGACAGCGCCTCCACCACGGCCACCGTCGTCGTTCCCGGACAGCCGAGCGCACCGACCGGCGTGACGATCACCGACGGCGCCGGCCAGTTCCACATCTGCCTGCTCGAGCCGACCCACAAGCCTGCCGGCGCCATCACCGCCTACGGCCTGAGCATCACCGAGGACGGCGATGACACGGGGCTTCTCGCCGTCGAGGCGGCGTCCTGGGCGACGGGGACCCCCTGCTCCGGCAGTGCCATCGGCTACACCGTCTCGACCCTGGCCAACGGCGCTGCCGTCCAGAACGGTTCCACGTATGCGATCGAGGTGTCCGCCACGTCGACCTCGGGCATCAGCAGCACCGCCGCTTACAGCACCGACGCGACGTTCGGCGTGGCCGCCACCGCCACGGCGACCCCCTACACGAGCCCCGCCGTGCCGACCGCCGTCGTCGCCACCGCCGGCGACAGCCTGCTCACCATGACCGTCACCGCTGGTTCTGCCCGCGGGCGGGCGATCACCAACTACGAGTGGTCGCTCAACTCCACCAACGGCACCAACGGCACGTGGACCGCTTTCTCCCCCGCCCAGACCAACGGCACGTTCCTGCTGACCGGGCTGACGAACGGCACGGCCTACACCCCCTGGCTGCGAGCCGTCAACGTGGCCGGCGCGGGCACCGGCACGAGCGGCGGCTCGGTCACGCCGCAGGCCCTGATCGTCGGCGGCGATCGCTCCGACGGCGCTGGATCCGGAGCCGCGACCGGCGCAGCGGGCTCGGGTGCCACCGCCTCGGCCAGCACCAGTGGATCCACCCTGCGGACCCTGACTGTGCGCACCAAGCGGAAGACGTCGATCGCGAAGATCCTGAGCGCCGCCGGCGTGAAGGCACCCAAGGGCGCCAAGGTCGCTATCCGCTCGACCGCAAGCCGAAAGCTCACCATCACCACCAAGGCCGTCACCGCCAAGAAGGACGGCACCTACACGCTGACGATCACGATCAAGCCCAGGAAGGGCGCGGCCACGTCGGCGACGCTCCTCCTCGTCGCCACGAAGTCCGGGCGCATGCTCCTGGGCTAGGTGGCGCTACGACGTGGAGGTGACTCGGACCACGCCAGCAGGGCCAGTACCTCGCATCCGGCGGATGTTCGTGCGGGTGTAGTCGGAACCAGCGCCGTCGCTCGAGGTCGTCGCGCACAGCGGCGGCGACACGCCCACGGCAGCGCACCGACCCGAGCGGTCGACGCACACGCGCCGCGACCGGGTCGACCTGGACTCCCGCCACCCCGGTTCGCTCGTCGAGCTGGACGGCGCCACGTCCGCCGAAATGGTCGTCCGAACGCTCCGATAGCGACTCTATGACCAAATGACCACCGATACCCGCAACTAGCCGCACCTTACTGCGCCTATCGCGGCGCTACCCCTAGCCTCGCAAACCCCCATGGATAAACGGATTGCGGGGCGGTTATGCGGAAGGTAGGTCGCCGTCCAAATCAGCCCCCAGACGTTTGGGAGACCGGTGCTCTACCAATTGCGCTACGACCCTACTGCGCGGCAGGATAGCTGGACTCCCCGAACGGGTGCCACGCAGCGAGGCCCCGGGCACCCGTCGCACGCGTGTGATGCACGGGTAACGATGTTCGCGAGTGCAGAGAAACCGCGGGGTACACACCTCTCGCCCGGAATCACCTGGCTCGTTGAGGAGGAAAACCACACATGCGCAACCGCAGCTCGCGCCGCGTCGCGGTGCTCGCCTCGATCGCGGCGGTGATCGTCGTGGTCGCCACGGCGGCCTTCGCTGCGGACCTGTCGCCGAACGCGACGTCCCTGCCGTCGAAGAACCCGACCGACCTGAAGGCCTCGAACAGCAAGGCCTGGTCGCAGATGCGGCCGGCGGCCACCTACGTCGGCCGCGACGCGCCGCTCCTCGACGAGTGGGGCGACGTCACCGCCACGGGTAGCGGCTTCCTCACCATCGACAAGCAGACCACGTCGGGCGACACCGGCACGATCACGATCACGATCAGGTCGGGCGATTCCGGCCTCGTGATCTCGAACGCGATGGTCTCCGCCTCCGGCGGCCAGGTGGGTGCCGTGCGGATCGCCAGCACGACGCTCTCGCAGGACGGCATGATCCACACGATCAAGCTGCGGCTCCCGGGCGAGCAGGGCACCCCGCCGACCCTCAGCATCAAGTGGTACACGCAGCAGCTGATGCTCTAGCCGGCTGACGTGTGCGGCCCGTCCCGGCGAGACCCGCCGGGGACCTCGAGCTCGAACACACCGGTGAGGTCGCCAGCCGCCAGGATCGCGCGCCAGGCGTCCTCCATCGCGCCCTTCTGGCCCGCTGGCGCGAGCTCGCCGATGCGCATCCCGGTGATGCCCTCGCCCGGCAGCCCGAGCAGCTGACTTGCGGCTTCGTCGGCGTCGACGTAGGCCCGCTGGTCGTCGGCGGGCAACATCGGGATCGTCGAGTGGCGGAAGACCGCCCAGAGGCCGTCGACCGGCACGTTCGTCAGAAGCGCGGACATCAGACCGCCTCCGCCCCGGAAGCCACGTTTATAGCGCCATGATCACAGACGGGCGGGCCGAGTGGTCGGACCACTCGACGCGGTGCTCAGGCGGCTACGGTGTCGGGCCCGCCGAGCAGGAGCCGCCGCAGGGGCTCGATCTCCGGCAGCCGCCCGGGCGGGTCCTCGGTCAGGACGGCGCGCAGCCAGATCGCGTCGCCGAGCAGGTCGACGAGCCCGCCGAGATCGTCGAGGTCGGGGGCCCCGGCGCAGGCGATGAGCAGCTGGTCCGCCTCGAGCTCGATGCGGACGTCGCCGGCGCCGCGCTCGACGAACGCGACCTGCACCACGGGCGAGAAGCGCGTGCGCACGGCCACCTCGTCGACAGCGTCGTCCACCATCAGCCGGAACTCGTCGTTGAACTCGCTGCTCTCCAACTCGACCGGCTTCATGTCCGAGATCGCGCCGGAGATGCGGCTCATGAAGCCGCCGGTGGAGCCGCGCGCGAGCGACAGTGCCTGGTACTCCGTGCCGGGGGCCGGGATCAGCACGACGGAGAACGGGTACGTCGAACGCTCCTCGCGCGTCGTCGTGCGCCCCTCGGAATCGGTGTCGGTGACGGTGCGCACCTCGGTGTACTCGTAGTGCCCCGCCACGAATGCGGTCGCCGGGTCGAGGCTGCCCGTGACCCCCCAGCCCGTGGCGCGCTCATCGCCCTCGCGCAGGAGCGGCGTCGCCGCGGGCACGGGGATCTGCTCGACCATCCGCCAGCCGCGCTCCGTCGCGTAGCCGCCGACGACCTCCTGCTCGGCCTGCCCCCGCAGCCCGCCCTCGTGCAGGTGCCGGGCGAGCGGCCGCGACAGGACCACCCCCACCGCGACGAGGATGACGAGCGCGATCAGCCCGAGGACGCCGAGCACCGCCGTCAGCACGCCGCCGACGATCAGGCCCAGCACGCCGAGGCCGACGGCGAGCCCGATCCGCATGCCGCGGCTGGGCACCGGGTCCGCCGCGAGCAGCTCCGCGTAGCGATCGTCGCTGCCCGCGGCCATCGCCGCGTTCAGGCGCTCGCGATCCCCGGCGCTAAAGAGGTCCTGCATGGGGCGAGCATACAAACGTCGACGGGCCCCGTGCCCCCCTCGGGGCGGCCGCGGGGCCCGTCTCCGTGCGCGGTTCGGGGACCGGGGTGGCTAGCGCGCGGCCGCGTACTTCGCGGCGACGGCGTCCCAGTCGACGACGTTCCAGATCGCCTCGAGGTAGGCCGGGCGCTTGTTCTGGTACTTGAGGTAGTACGCGTGCTCCCAGACGTCAATGCCGAGAATCGGCGTCTTGCCCTCGCTGATCGGCGAGTCCTGGTTCGGGGTCGACAGCACCTCGAGCTTGCCGCCCGAGACGACAAGCCACGACCAGCCGGAGCCGAAGCGCTTGATGCCGGCGTCCGTCATCGCCGCCTTGAGCGCGTCGAGGCCGCCGCACTCCGCGTCGATCGCCGCGGCGAGGTCGCCGGAGGGCGCGCCGCCGCCGTTCGGGCCGATGACCTCCCAAAACAGCGTGTGGTTCGCGTGGCCGCCCGCGTTGTTGCGGACCGGGCCCTGCTTGTCGGCGGGGAGCTGCTCGAGCATGGTCAGGAGCTCCTCGACCGGCGTGCTCTCCCACTCGGTACCCGCCAGCGCCGCGTTGGCGTTGTCGACGTAGGCCTGGTGGTGGCGATCGTGATGGATCTCCATCGTCGCGGCGTCGATATGGGGCTCGAGCGCGTCGAACGGATAGGCCAGGGGCGGAAGCTCGAAGGCCATAGGTCCTCCTCGGGGGATGGGGTTTCGTGATGGGCGCAGTCTGCACGATCCCGCGCGTTCGTGCTTCCCTTCGCGCGCTCAGGCGTTCGGGACGAGCCGGCCGTCCGGCCGGCGCCGCACGAGGCCGCCCGCCACGAGCGCCAGGACGGCATCTGCGAAGGCGCCGTCGCCGAGCCCGGCGCGGCACGCGAGCACGAGGTCCGAGCCCTCCTCCCGGCGCAGGCAGGCCAGCAGGCTCCGCGCATCCGCCCCGAGCGGCGGGTCGTCCGCCCGCGCCCGACCCGGGTCGAGGCCGAGCGCGATCAGGACATCGGCGGCCCCGAGGCACGGGTGTGCGCCGTCGCGCAGGAGCGCGAGCGTCCCGGCGGCCGCCGACTGCCACGGCGCGCCCGGCACGGCCAGGACGTCGCGGCCGAGCTCGAGCGCGTGCCGGGCCGTGATCAGCGCGCCGCTACGGGCGTGGGCCTCGACCACGACCACGCATTGCGCGAGCGCGGCCACGATGCGGTTGCGCTCCGGGAACCGGAACGGCGCGGGCGGCGTGCCCGGTGGGTACTCGGAGAGCACGATGCCCTCCCGCGCGATCACGGTGGCCAGGTGCGCGGTGGCGCGGGGGTAGTCGCGGTCGACGCCGCAGCCGAGCACGGCCACGGTGCGCCCGCCGCGCGCCAGCGCGCCCGCGTGCGCGGCGGCGTCGATGCCGCGGGCCAGCCCCGACACGACGGCCACGCCGACCCCGGCCAAGTCGCCGGCGAGCCGGTGCGCGAAGGCCCGGCCCTCGGCCGTGGCCTCGCGCGCCCCCACCACCGCCACCACGGGGTCGGCGAGCAGGACGGCGAGCCGCTCCGGCCCGGCGGGCCGCCGCAGGTGGAGCACCGCGGGCGGCCGCTCGAGGTCGTGGAGGCGGTCGGGGTAGCGGGCGTCGGCGGGGAGCAGCATGCGACCAGCATGGGCCCGTGCCGCGCACGGGTCCCCCGCGCCGCGTCACGGGCGACGCGCGGACGCGCGCGGCTCGTGCGCCGGATTCTGCCGGGCCCGCCCGGGGGGGCTACGCGGCCCGGCTGATCGGCGCGAACGAGTGCCGGTGGGCCGCACACGGGCCGAGCGCGGCGATCGCGGCCCGATGGACGGCCGTGCCGTAGCCGGCGTGGTCCGCGAAGCCGTAGCCGGGGGCGTCGGCGTCGAGGCGGGCCATGATCGCGTCGCGCGTCGTCTTGGCGATGATCGAGGCGGCCGCGATCGCCGCGCTCGTCGCGTCGCCCTTCACGAGCGGCCGGTGCGGCCGCGCCTGCATCGGCAGGGCAAAGCCGTCCACGAGGAGCGCCGCTCCGGCCGGCGTCTCGAGCGCGTCGAGGGCGCGGCTGAGCGCGGTCAGGTTCGCGGCCTGGATGCCGATCTCGTCGATCGCCGCGGCGGCGATCGCGACCACCGACACCGCATCGGCGACGGCGCGGATCTCGAGCGCGAGCGCGTCGCGCACCGCCGGTCGCAGCCGCTTCGAGTCGTCGAGGCGGTCGAGGCAGCCAGTGTCGAGCGCCCCGGGGCGCAGGAGGACCGCCGCGGCCACGATCGGACCGGCCAGCGCACCCCGCCCCGCCTCGTCCGCGCCGACGACGTGCCGGGGCCCGAGGCCGCGGTCGTGGTCGAGCAGGGCGCGACCCGGTGCCCTGATGCGTCGGGTGCTCGCCACGGGACGAGCCTAGCCTGCGCGGCGGCTAGAGCAGCCCGAGGCGCGCCAGGGGCGAGACGACCGCGATCACGCGGCCGTCGATCGCGGCGGCGGGGACGGGGCCGTAGATGCGCGAGTCGACCAGCGGGGCCTCGCGGTCGTCGGACAGCACCCAGTAGGAGCCCGCCGGGATCTCGATCGGCCCGAAGTCGGGCGTCGGCGTGCGCAGGTAGGCGATCTCGGACGGGCTGACGCAGCCGTCCTCCTCCTGCAGCCCGACGGCCGCGTCGGGCAGCCGCTCACAGAGGTAGAGCGCCCCGTCGATCGCCCCGACCACCTGGCCGCCGACCCCGATGATGCGGCCGGCGCCCGCCACGGCCCCGTTGTCGCCGAAGGCCTCGGCGACGCCATCAAAGGCGTCGATGATCACGATGTCGCCGACCGCGGGGGTCAGCATCCAGTCGGGCGCAACCAGCACGCGGTCGCCCGCGAGGACGCGGTCGCCCATCGCTGCGCGCGGGACGCTGACGCCGTGGGGGCCGCGCTCGAGCGCGGTCGGCAGCAGCAGGCCCGCCACCGCGAACCCGCCGATCAGGGCGAGGATCGCGTGGGCCTGCGCCCACGGCATCTCGCCCTCCGGCACCTTGCGGATCGCGCGACGGCGCACGAGCCCGGTCAAAGAGCCCCCGAGCGGGCCGAGGCCGGCGGCGAGGAAGCCCGCGACGACGCCCTGGCGGCCGCGCAGCGCGCCGTCGAGGACGGCCGCGGCCGCCCACACGCCCCACAGGACCGCGGCGGGCCAGACCAGCCACGACCACACCACCGCCCCGACGAACAGGATCACCACGAGGATCAGCGCCCAGACGGGACGCGGCCAGCGGGCCAGGCCGGCGACGCGCAGCCCGCGCGGCGGGCGCTTCAGCCGGTTGCGGCGCTGGCGGATGGCATCGCTGGACGCCGCCATCGGATCACCAGGTCGAGACGCGGCTCGGAGGCCAGTACGACATGAACGCGAGGCCGATCATCTGGTCGCGCGTGATCGGCCCCCAGTTGCGCGAGTCGTCCGAGTCGGCGCGGTTGTCGCCAATCATGAAGTAGCGGTCGTCGGGGATCCGGACGGGCCCGAAGTCGTCCTGCTCGCTCGACACGAACGGCTCGTCGAGGAAGCGGCAGCCGGCCGTCTCCTCGATCGCGACGCCCTCCTGCGGGCCCTGGCCCGTGCAGACGTAGGTCTGGCCGGCGACCGCGCCGATCACCTCGCCCGGCATCCCGACGAGGCGCTTGACGAAGGTCTCATCCGAGGCCGTGTCCGCGTCGTAGACGTCGGCGCCGGCGCCGTTCGGGTGGAACACGATGATCTGGTGGCGGCTCGGATCCTCAAAGCGGTACGTGAAGCGCGCCGCGATGATGCGCTCGCCGATCGCGATCGTCGGCTCCATCGAGCCCGACGGCACGCGGTACGGCTTGACGATGAAGGCCTGGACGAGGTACGCGATGCCGACGGCGATCGCGACCGTGATCACGAGGTCGACGACCGGGTGCTTGCGGAAGTCGTTCAGGCGGCCCACGGGCTCATCCTACGGAGGGCCGCCGGATCCGGCGGCTACTGGATCTTCTCGCGGACGCGCGCCTGCTTGCCGACCTTGTCGCGCAGGTAGTAGAGCTTCGCGCGGCGGACGTCGCCGATCGCCCCGACCTCGATCTTGTCGATCTTGGGCGAGTGCAGGGGGAAGGTGCGCTCCACGCCGACGCCGAAGGACTGCTTGCGGACCGTGAAGGTCTCGCGCATACCGGCGCCCTGGCGCTTGATGACGGCGCCCTCGAAGACCTGGACGCGCTGGCGGTTGCCCTCGATGACGCGGAAGTGCACCCTGACGGAGTCGCCGGCCTTGAAGTCCGGCACCTCGCGCATCTGCGCCCGTTCGATCTCGTCGACGATGTTCATCTCGCCGCGGGATCCTAGCCCAGATCGGGTTCCGACCCCGCAGGTTCCCCGCCGCGGCGCTCCGCCGCGGCCCGCCGCCACGCGGCGATCGCCCCGTGGTCGCCCGAGCGCAGGATCTCCGGCACCTCCCAGCCCCGGAACGCCAGCGGCCGCGTGTAGTGCGGGTACTCCGGCAGGCCGTCCAAAGCCGGCGAGAACGACTCCTCCACGGCCGACTCCTGCGTACCCAGGGCACCGGGGAGAAAGCGCGTGACGGCGTCCGCCACGACCATCGCGGCGGCCTCTCCGCCGCTGAGGACGTACGGGCCGATCGACAGCGTCTCGGTGGCCACGTGGTCGAGGACGCGCTGGTCGAAGCCCTCGTAGCGGCCGCACAGGACCGTGACCGCCTCGGCCGCGGCGAGCTCGCGGGCGTAGGCGTCGTCGAAGCGCCGCCCGCGCGCGTCCAGCGCGATGATCCGGCGCGCCGCACGCACCTCGTCGAGCGGCCGACCGTAGACCCCCTCGACCGCGGCGACCGTGGTGTCGACGCGCACGACCATCCCCGCCCCGCCCCCGTACGGCGTATCGTCGACCGCGTGGTGCGGCAGGTCGCTGTGCGGGCGCATGTCGTGCACGCCGAGCCGGAGCTCGCCCCCGTCGACGGCGTTACGCACGTGGCGCTCCTCGCCGAGCCACGCGAACCAGCCGGGGAACAGCGTCAGGATGTCGAGGCTGAGGGCCACGCGGGCATTGTCGCCACTACTCGACCGCCACGGGGTCGTACCCCGCGTCGAGCGTCATCCGCCGCCCCGGGATGTCCACGGTCGGCACGATCGCCGCGACGAAGGGCACGCGCTGGTCGCCGACGACGAGCAGGTCGTGGGCGACGCCGTCCTCGACGGCCTCCACCACCCCGAGCTCGCGCCCGTCGGGCCAGGCCAGCAGGCAGCCGACCAGGTCGAAGCGGAAGTAGGCCCCCGGGCCGGGCTCGGGCAGGTCGTCCCGTCCGATCTCGAGCGCGGCGCCGCGCAGCCCCTCGGCGGCCGTGCGGTCGCGCGCGCCCTCCAGCGCGATCGCCGGCGCGAGCTCGTCGCCCTTCGCGGCCGCCACCGTCCGCGCCGCGCCGTCGACGTGGACCGCCGAGCCCGGCGCGAACGGCCACCAGCCGCACGGGTCGGCGACCCGGAACGAGCCGTCGAGGCCGTGCGCGCGCCCCACGGTGCCGACGCGCACCCACTCGGGCCGCCACGGATGCGCCGGGGTCATGCCGCGGCGGGGGTCTCGTCGACCTCGACGAGGACGCGGCGGCCGCTCTTGACGGCGCCCGCGCGGACGACGCTGCGGATCGCGCGCACGACGCGCCCGCCCTTGCCGATCACCTTGCCGCGGTCCTCGGGGGCGACGTTGATGCGCAGCACGATCGCGTCGTCCGTCATCTCGACGGTGACGTTGACCTGCTCGGGCTCGTCGACGAGCCCGAGCACGAGGTACTCGCAGAGCTCCCGGACGTCCTTCGGGGGCGTTGCGGCCCCCATCGGCTAGACGATGCCCTGCTTCTGGAGCAGGCGCCGGACCGGCTGCGACGGCTGGGCGCCGACGCTCAGCCAGTGGCGAGCGCGGGCCTCGTCGATCTCGATCAGGGACGGTTCGAGCTGGGGGTTGTAGCGCCCGATCGACTCCAGCGCACGCCCGTTGCGGGGCGTCTGCTCATCGGCCACCACGATGCGGTAGATCGGGTTCTTCTTGGAGCCGATGCGTGCGAGGCGGATCTTGACCACGGCGGGATCCTAGCCTACCCCTTGAGCTCCGGCGGCAATTCCATGCCCGGCGGCAGCTTCGGCAGCTTGCCCTTGCCGCCGGCGAGACCCTTCATCATCCTCTTCATCTGCTGGTGCTGCTTGAGCAGCGCGTTGACCTCGGTGACGCTGCGGCCCGAGCCGGCGGCGATTCGCGCCCGCCGCTGCCCATTGATGATGCGCGGGTCGCGCCGCTCCTGGGGCGTCATCGAGAGGATGATCGCCTCGACGCGGTCGAGCTGGGCATCGTCCACGTTCGCGTTCTTGAGCTGCTTGCCCATCCCCGGCAGCATCCCGAGCACGGAGCTGAGCGAGCCCATCTTCCGGATCGAGCGGAGCTGGTCGAGCATGTCGTCGAGGCCGAACTCCGCCTTGCGGATCTTGCGCTCGAGCTCCTCCGCCTTCTCCTTGTCGACGAGCTGCTCGGCCTTCTCGATCAGGCTCAGCACGTCGCCCATCCCGAGGATCCGCGAGGCGAGCCGGTCCGGGTGGAACTCCTCGATCTGGTCGAGCTTCTCGCCCGTCGTGATCACCTTGATCGGCACGCCCGTGATCGCGCGCACCGACAGGGCGGCGCCGCCGCGCGCGTCGCCGTCGAGCTTCGTCAGGATCAGCCCATCGAAGTCGATCGCCTCCTGGAAGGCCTGGGCGGTGTTGACCGCGTCCTGCCCGGTCATGGAGTCGAGCACGAGCAGGGTGTCGGAGGGGCGCACCGCGTCCCGCACCCGCACGAGCTCGGCCATCATGTCCGTGTCGAGCGTGAGGCGGCCCGCGGTGTCGACGATGACGACGTCGCGGCCCTCCTGCTTGGCCTGCTCGATGCCCCACGCGGCGATCTCGACCGGGTCCGCATCCGCGCCGCGCTCGTAGACCGGCACGTCGGCCTGGCCGCCGACGGTCACGAGCTGCTGGATCGCGGCCGGGCGGTAGACGTCGCAGGCCACGAGCGCCGGGCGCTTGCCCTGCTGGGTGATCAGCCGCGCGAGCTTGCCGCACGTCGTCGTCTTGCCGGAGCCCTGCAGGCCGCAGACGAGGATCACCGCGGGCGAGCCCTTCAGGGCGAGCCGCTGCGTGCCCTCGCCCATCAGGCGCGTCAGCTCCTCGTGGACGATCTTGACGACCTCCTGGCCCGGGGTCAGGCTCTCGGAGACCTCCGCGCCGAGGGCGCGCTCCTTGACGGTGGCGGTGAACTGCTTGACGACGTCGAAGTTGACGTCGGCCTCGAGCAGCGCGAGGCGGATCTCCCGGACCGCCGCGTTGACATCCTCCTCGGACAGCCGCCCGCGCGAGCGGAGGTCGCCGAGGGTCTCGGAGAGGCGGTCGGAGAGGGAGTCCAGCATCGCGGGCGGGCCGGCGCGGCCGGCCCCCGGATCATACGGCGTCGGCCGCGTCGGGCCGCCGCCCCGAATGCTTAGATACAGGCGTCCGAATGGAAATCGAGCTCCAGTACCTCTACACCGGCGACGAGCCGCTCGTCGTCCCCGCGGAGCTCGGCTCCTTCACCCTCGCCACGAGCGAGCTGTTCGACATCCGCGACACCTTCTTCGACACGCCCGCCCTCGACCTACGGACGGCCGGCTGCTCGCTCAGGATCCGCCGCCAGTCGAACGCCCCCACCCCCTTCTTCACCTGGAAGGGCCCGTCCGTGCGCCGCTCCGATCACGCCCGCGAGCGCGAGGAGATCGAGTTCCCCGTCGACCACATCCCGACGGACGGCGCCGAGATGGCGGAGATGCTGCACGCGGCGAAGCTGCACAAGAAGGTCAAGGGCGCCCTCGGCGACCTGCCCGAGCTGGCCGTGATCGGCGAGCTCGAGAACCGCCGCTCGAGCCACGACTACATCCAGGGCCTGCACCGCGTGGAGCTGTGCTGGGACCGGCTGCGCTTCCCGCTCGGCCCGCCCCAGATCCGGCTCGAGCTGGAGACCCAGTCGAGCGCCTCGGGCCGCTTCATCGCCGCCTTCGACCAGGAGCTCCGGTCGATGTTCGGCAAGCGCCTGGTCGAGGCCGAGCACGGCAAGGCCAAGGAGCTCTGCGTGCGCCTCTACCCCGAGCTGTTCGGGGCCCAGGCCGCCTAAGCCGAGGGGTCCTCGAGCTCGGCCGCGACGGCTTTGTAGGCGGCGAGGGTGACGTCGCGCTCGACCGCGTGGTCGACGATCCGCAGGAGGCCCGGCGAGTCGGGCGCCCAGCGCCGCACGTAGGCCCCCGTCGGGTCGAACTTCTTCTCCTGCAGGTCCGGGTTGAAGATCCGGAAGTACGGCGCGGCGTCCAGCCCCGTGCCGGACACCCACTGCCAGGAGCCGGCGTTGGAGGCGAGATCGCCGTCAGCCAGATGACGCCGGAACCACTGCTCGCCGCGGCGCCAGTCGACGTGCAGGTCCTTGGCGAGGAACGAGGCGGCCACCATCCGCGCGCGGTTGGCGATGTTGCCGGTCTCCGTGAGCTGGCGCATCGCCGCATCGACCATCCCGTAGCCCGTCTCGCCGCGCGTCCAGGCCTCGAAGTGCTCGTCGGAGCCCGTCCAGACGATCCCGTCGAAGCGCGCGTCGACGCAGTGGCGGTCGAGGTCGGGGTGGTGGTGCAGGACGTACTTGAACCAGTCGCGCCAGAGCAGCTCGCTCGCCCACTTCGGGGCACCCGCCCGGTCGGCGACCTGCAGTGCGCGCCGCGGCGACAGCATCCCCTGGCGCAGATAGGCCGACAGGCGCGAGGTGGCGTCGGGCTCGGCCACGAGGTCGCGGTCGTCGGCGTAGCGGCCGAGGTACCCGTCGTCGCGCCAGCTGCGCAGCCGCGCGAGCGCGTGCGTCTCGCCCCCCGTGACGTCCGCGCGGTGGCGGACGGAACGCCCCACGAGCGTCTCGACGCTCGGGATCTCGGGCGCGGGCACAGCGAGGAGGCGACCGGTGAGGTCGTGCTCCACGGGCGGTGCGGGCAGCTCGGCGAGGACCCGGCGCACCGACCGCGCGTACGCCGAGTAGGTGCGGCACGGCTTGCCCTCCTTCGTGGCCACGAGCTCGTGCGGTACGTTGACCTCGTCGTCGACCACGGCCAGCTCGATCCCCGCGGCGCGCAGCGCCTCCTCGGCGGCGGCCTCCACGGCGGCCGCCGCCGGCTCCTCGTCGCGGTTCGCACAGACCCGCTCGACGCCGAGCTCGCGCGCCACCTCGACCAGCTGCCGGACGCTGTCGCCGCGGCGCACGATCAGGCCGCCGCCACGCTCGGCGAGGCGGCCGTGCAGGTCGCCGAGGCCCTCGACGATGAAGCCCAGCTGGGCGTGCCCGACACCGCAGCCCTTCATGGCCGGGTCGAGCACGTACAGGAAGGCGAGCGGGCCGCTACCGGTGAGCGCCTCCGCGATCGCGTGCGAGTCGTCGAGGCGCAGGTCGCGGCGGAGCCAGACGAGAGCGGGAGGCGCCATTATTTGTCGGTTCGCAGGCCCGGGGCCCGGGGCCGACCTAGGCGGCGCCGAGGCCGAGCAGCGCCCGCGCGAACGAGTCCGCGTCGAAGGGGCGCAGGTCGTCGAGCGTCTCGCCGACGCCGATCAGCTTGATCGGGACGCCCAGCTCGTGCGCGATGGCCAGCGCGATGCCGCCCTTCGCGGTGCCGTCGAGCTTCGTCAGCACGATCCCGGTCAGGGGCGTCGCCGCGGAGAACTGCCGGGCCTGCACGAGGCCGTTTTGGCCGGTGGTGGCGTCGATCACGAGCAGCGTCTCGTGCGGGGCCCCCTCGAGGCGCCCGGCGATCACGCGGCGGATCTTCGCCAGCTCGTCCATCAGGCCGACCTGCGTCTGCAGCCGGCCCGCAGTGTCGACGAGGACAACGTCGCGTCTGCGGGCCACGGCGGCCCCGATGCCGTCGTAGGCGACCGCGGCGGGGTCCTGGCCGTGCGCCGAGCCGACGAAGTCCGCGTCGGCGCGCGTCGCCCACGCCTCGAGCTGCTCGTCCGCCGCGGCCCGGAACGTATCCGCGGCCGCGACGACGACGCCGAGGCCGACGCGACGCAGGTGCTCGGCGAGCTTGCCCACCGTCGTCGTCTTGCCGGTGCCGTTGACGCCGACCATCAGGATCACCGTGGGCCGCTCGGCGACGTCGATCCGCGCCTCCGCGCCGGCCAGCATGTCGGCGATCTCCTCAGCGAGCACGGGCGCGAGGTCCGCGCCGGGGGCGAGCCCGCCGGCCGCCGCGCGCCGCTCGAGCCGGCCGATGACCTCGACCGTGGCGGGCACGCCGCAGTCGGCGAGGAGCAGCGCCTCCTCAAGCCGCTCCCATGCCTCGGAGTCGTCGGGGTCGAAGGCGATCTGCTGGATCTGCCCCGTCAGCGCCCGCGACGACTTCGAGAGGCCGTCGACGAGCCGCCGGAAGAACCCGCCGCCGCTATCCGCCGTGGGCGCCTCCTCCGCCGGGGCCGCCGGGACGTCCCCGAGCCCCGTGAACATCTGCGTCGGATCGGCCACGGGCCCAGCCTACGCGGCGGCGGACGGCGCCGCGCCGAGCCGCGCCCCGTCGCCCGCGCCACGCGGCAGCCGGCGCGAGATCACCTGCGAGACGCCGTTACCCGGCATCGAGACGCCGTAGAGGGCGTCGGCGGCCTCCATGGTGCCCGCCTGGTGCGTGATCACGATGAACTGGGCGCGGTCGCGGAAGCGGTCGACGAGCTCGAGAAAGCGGTCGATGTTGACCTCGTCGAGGGCGGCGTCGACCTCGTCGAGCACGTAGAACGGGCTCGGCCGGGCGAGCATCAGGGCGAAGGTGAAGCCGAGCGCCGCCATCGACTTCTCGCCGCCCGAGAGGACGGTCAGCGAGCGGATCCGCTTGCCGGCCGGCTGGACCTCGAGCTCGACGCCCGGCTCCGGCTCCTCAGGGGCGGCGTCGGGATCGTCCGGGTCGGCGGCCGCCTCCGGGTCCGCCTCGGCCTCGATCGGCTCCTCGCCCTCCTCGAGGGGCACCACGGCGGCCGGCTCGACCAGCCGCAGGCGGCCGCTGCCGCCCGGGAAGAGCGTCCCGATCACCTCGGCGAAGCCCTCCTCGACCGTGCGGTAGGTGGCCTCGAAGCGGTCGCGGATCGCGCGCCCGAGCTCCCGCACGAGTTTGCGCAGCTCGGCCACGGAGCGCTCGAGGTCGGTGATCTGCGCGGTGATGTCGTCGGCCTCCGCCTTGGCCTCCTCATAGGCCTCCTTGGCCAGCGGGTTGACCACGCCGAGCTGGCCGATCCGTCGCTCGAGCCGCTCGACCTTGCCCTCCCGGGCGCGGCGCTCGTCCTCGGGCAGGGGCTCGACGGAGTCGACGACCTCGCCGGCCTCCTCCCCGCGCTCCCCGAGCAGGCGCCGGCGGCGCTCCGCGAGGTCGCCGAGGCGCTCCTCGCAGCGCTCGACCTCGACGCCGAGCGCGGCCACGCGGCCGGCGCCGTCGCGGCGCTCCGCCCCGAGCCGGGCGTCCTCCTCGGCGCAGGCGCGCAGCTCCTCGCCGAGCTCGGCGACCCGCTGCTCGCCGGCCCGCGTGGCGGCCCGGGCGGGCTCGCGGTGGCGCTCGGCGGCGACCAGCGCGCCCTCGATGACGGCGATGGCGGTCGGCAGGCGGTCGACGACGGCGGCGAGCCGCCGCGCGCCCGCCCCGGCCCGCTCGGCCTGGCGCTCCTGGTCGGAGGCCAGCGCCCGCAGGCGCGCGGCCTCGACCCGGGCGCGCTCGGCGCGCTCCTCGGACGCGGCGCGTCGGCCGCGGCGGTCGGCGACCTCGCCCTGCAGGGACAGCCGGACCGCCTCGGCCGCCTCGTGCTCGGCGGCGCGCTCCTGGACGCGGGTGCGGAGCCCGTCGAGCCCGCGATCGAGCGCCGCCACCTCGGTGGCGGTCGCAGCGGCCCGGGCCTCCGTCTGGTCGGCCTCGTCCGCGGCGGCGCGCAGGCGCTCCGCGGTGGCCTCGTCGGCGCGGGCCAGCCGGTCGGCCTCGCGGGCCGTCTCGCCGTGCTCGCGCTCGAGCGCCGTGAGCGCCTCGCGGGCGGTCGCGATGCGCGTGTGGGCCTCGGCCTCCGCGGCCTCGGCGGCCTCGCGGCCCCGGGCGGCCTCGAGCAGCGCGCGCGTGGCGCCCTCGGCGGCGTCCTGGTCGGCGCGGGCCTGGCGCTCGACGGCGCCGAGGTCGCGGCGGCGGGCGATCGCGCGGCCGGCCGCGTCGCCCGCGCGGAAGGCGATGCCGCGGTCCGCGTCGAAGCCGCGGCCGTCGGCGAGGACGCCGATGCCCCGGCGCATCGCGAGCAGGTCGGCGGGGCGCTCCACGAGCAGCACCCCGTCGAGGAGGCCCGCGGGCAGGTCGTCGTCAGCCTGGACGCGGCTCGCGAGCGGCACGCCCGGCCCCTCGGCGGCGCGGGCCGGCAGCCGGTCGAGGCAGAGCAGCGCGGCGCCCTCGAAGGCGTCATCGGCGAGCAGGTCGACCGCGTCCTCGGCGTCGCGGGCCACGGCCTCCGTGGCCCGCCAGCTGAGCACGGCGGCGACGGCGCGCTCGAGCCCGGCCTCGGGGCGAATGCGGTCGGCGACGAGCGCGATCCCGCGCTCGCGCAGCTGCACGAGGGCGTCGTGGAGCCCGTCGCCGCGCTCGACCGCGCGGCACTCCTCCTCGAGCCGCGCCTGCACCGCGTGGGCGCGCGCATCGGCGGCCGCACTCGCGGCGCGGGCGGCGGCCTCGGCCGTGCGGGCGGCGGCGGCGGCGGTGCGGGCCCCGTGCTCCGCGCGCTCCAGCCCGGCGAGCTCCGCGCGGGCCCCGGCCACGCGGGCCTCGATGTCCTCGAGCGCGACCCGGGCGAGGCGGCGGGCCTCCTCCCGCTCCCCCACGCCCGCGGCCAGCTCCTCGCGGCGCTCCGACGCCGCGGTGGCCCGCTCGGCCAGCTCCGCCGCCTCGGCGCGGGCGCGAGCCAGACGGCCCTCGTGCTCGGCCTCGGCGCGGCGCGCCTCGAGGGTCGCGGCGAGCGCGGCCTCCGAGGCCTGCACGGCCTGCGCGAAGCGGTCCTCGAGGCCCGTGTCGTCCGGGTCGGCGGCCAGCTCGGAGCGCTCGCGCTCCGCGTCCATCTCGACGCCCGCCGCCGCGGTGGCGGTCGTCGCCGCCTCGTCGATCAGCCGCCCCGCGCGCACCCGTAGGCGCTCCGCGTCGGCGGCGAACTCCTCGCGCCGCTCGCCGAGCGCCAGCGCGCGGTCGCGCAGCCGCTCGACGGCGGCGTCGAGCCGCTGCACGAGCCGCGACGCGGCCTCCTGCTCGGTGACGAGCGCCCCGAGCGCGGCCTCGGCGGCCTGCCGACGGGCCACGACGGCGGCGGCGGCCGCGTCGAGCGCCCCCTGTGCCTCGCGGGCCGCGCGCAGGTCCGCCTGGCGGGCCTGGCGGTCGCGGCGCGCCTCGGCGGTCGCGCTCAGCACCAGCTCAAGGCGCAGCTCGAGGAGCTCGGCCTCGAGCAGGGCGGCCCGCTCGGCGGCCGAGGCCTGCACGGCGAGCGGGCGCAGGCGCCCCTGGATCTCGGCCCGGCGGGTGCGCGCCTCGACGAGCTGGCGCTCGACGCGGCTCAGCTTCTGCTGGGCGCGGACCCGGCGGCGCTTGTACTTTCCGAGCCCCGCGACCTCCTCGATCAGGCCGCGGCGGGCCGACGGGCTGGCGAGCAGCACCTGGTCGACCTGGTTCTGGCCGATGATCGCGTGACTGTCGCGGCCGAGGCCGACGTCGGCGAGCACCTCGTGCACGTCGAGCCGGCGCACCGGCAGGCGGTTGAGCAGGTAGGCGCTCTCGCCGTCGCGACTGAGGCGGCGCATGATCGACAGCTCGGGGCGGCCGCCCGGGGCGACGCCGCCCTCGTCCTCGAGCACGAGCTCGACCTCGGCGAGGCCGGCCGCGGCCCGCCCCTCCGACCCGGAGAAGAGCACGTCGAGGCCGCTGGCCACGCGCACCTCGCTCGGCGCCTGCGAGGCCATCGCCCAGCGCAGGGACTCCGCGATGTTCGATTTGCCGGACCCGTTCGGGCCGACGATCACACCGACGCCGCGGTCGAAGACGAGCTCGGTCTCGTCGGCGAAGCTCTTGAAGCCCCTGATCCGGATCCGGGTCAGCCTCACGCCGCGCCGCCCTCCTCGAGGGCGCGCAGGGCGCGCCGCGCCGCGGCCTGCTCGGCCGCGCGCCGCGAGCCGCCCTCGCCCATGGCCGCTGCGCGGCCGTCGAGGAGCACGCGGACGCGGAAGTGCCGCGCGTGCGCTGGTCCCGTTTCCTCCACGGGTTCGTACGCTACACGGAGGCCCTGACGCTGCCCGGCCTCCTGGAGCGCCGTCTTCGGGTCGACGCGCGGATCGACCGCGTGGGGCACCAGCGGCGCGAAGGCCGCGACGGCGGCGGCGCGCGCCGCCTCCCAGCCGCGCGCGAGGAAGATCGCGCCGAGCGCCGACTCGGTCAGGTCGCCGAGGACGCCGCGGCTGGTCATCAGGTCGCGCCCCGCGCGCGCATGCGGGGTGCCCGCGACGAGCGCGGCCATCCGCTCGCCGAGGCCCTCGTTGCGCGCCACGACCGCGCAGAAGCGGCCGGAGCGCAGCTGGTTCTTGACGCGCGAGATCTCGCCCTCCGGCGCCTCGGGGAACACGGCCATCAGGTGCTCCCCGAGCGCGAGGTCGAGCACAGCGTCGCCGAGTAGCTCGTCGCGGTCGTACGAGTCGCCCGGGGTGGGGGCCCAGCTGGAGTGCGTCAGGGCGCGCCGGCGGACGGCGGGCTCGAGCCCGTCGAGCAGCGCGGCGATCGGCCCCGAGGGGCTAGTCAGCGCGGGTGACGATGAAGTCGACGGCCTCGCCGACGGTGCCGATCGACTGGGCCTCCTCGTCGGAGATCTTCACGCCGAAGTTCTCCTCGAGGTCCATGATCAGCTCGACCAGGTCGAGCGAGTCGGCCTGCAGGTCGTCGCGCATGTGCGCGCTCTCGGTGATCGCGTCCGGATCGACGTCCAGGCGCTCCACCAGGATCTCCTGCACCTTCGCCAGCACCTCAGCTCGCTCTGCCACTGTCGTTCCCCCTCGGTCGTGTCCCGTGGACGGGCTGACACTAGCAGGCGCTGCGGGCGCCCTCACGCCCCGAGCGCCGCGACCCGCGCCGCGATCCGGCCGGGCAGATCCGCGCGCACGCCCTCGGCCGCGTAGCGGCAGGCCCGGGCGATTCCGTGCGGGCGCGCCGCGCCGTGCGCGATCACGGCCACGCCGCGGCAGCCGAGCAGGTGCGCGCCGCCGTACGTGTCGGGGTCGAGATCGTCCCGGACGCGCCGCAGCGCGGGCCGCAGGAGGAGGCCGCCGAGCGCGGCCCGGGGCCCCGCGGCCTCGGCCCGCACGCGCCGGAACGCCTCGCGCGCCGTGCCCTCGCAGGCCTTCAGGAGCACGTTGCCCGCGAAGCCGTCCGCGACGATCACGTCGACGGCCGAGGTGAGGGCGTCGCGCCCCTCCACACTGCCCCGGTAGCGCAGCGCGGGGTCCGCGCCGATCAGGACGTGGGCGTCCTTCATCCGCTGGTCGCCCTTGCCCGGCTCCTCGCCGATGGCGAGCAGGCCGCAGGTCGACGCGTCCACCCCGAGCACGTCCTCGGCGAAGGCGCAGCCGAGGTGCGCGAACTCGTGCAGTTGACGCGCCGACGTGTCGAGGTTGGCGCCCGCGTCGACCAGGACCGTGGGCCCGCCCGCCCCGGGCAGGACCGCGGCCAGCGCGGGTCGCGAGACGCCGCCCTGGCGCCCGATCAGGAGCACGGCCGCGGCGAGCGTGGCGCCCGAGTGGCCGGCGGAGACGAGGGCGTCCGCCGCCCCCTCCCGCACGAGCCGCGCGGCCAGGGCGATCGAGCAGTCCGGGTCGGCGCGGACGGCCTCGACGGGGTCGGCCTCCTGCGCCACGCGCCCACCCGAGGGCACGACGCGCACGCGCGGCGCCCCCGCGGCGGCATCGCCGATTAGCGCGGGATCGCCGACGAGCAGGATCTCGAGGTCGGGGTCGGCCGCCACCGCGGCGCGGACGCCCGCCACGACCGACGCCGGCGCGTCGTCGCCGCCCAGCGCGTCGACCGCGATCCGGGCCGGCATCGGGCTAGCCCAGCGCGGGGCCCGTCGTCGCGTAGCGACGGCCGCGGTACGTCCCGCAGCTCGGGCAGACGCGGTGCGGCAGCTTCGGCGCCCCGCAGACGCCGCAGGTCGCGACCACGGGGCTCGCGATCGCGTGCTGGGCGCGGCGCTTGTCGCGCCGGGCCTTTGAGGTCTTTCGCTTGGGCACCGCCATTGCGCCGCGCAGCGTAGCGGACGCGCGGGCGCGGTGCGCCTGTCAGGCGGGGTCGTCCCCCAGGAGGCCGCGCAGGGGGCCCCAGCGGTCGTCGCCCGCGGGCGGCGGGCAGTCGCACGGCCCCGCGTTGAGGTTCGCGCCGCACGACGGGCACAGGCCCCGGCAGTCCTCGCGGCAGAGGATCTTGTGCGGCATCGCGAGCACGACCGCATCCGCCGCCCAGGTCGCCACGTCGAGCTCGTCGCCCTGTAGGTAGTCGCAGACCTCCTCCGACTCCGCCCCCGCCGCGGGCGCGTCGGCCTGGTACTCGCGGGCGTCGATCGCGACGGGGATCCGCGCCTCCTCAAGGCAGCGGTGGCAGGGCCCGTCGATCGTCGTGGCGAGCCGCATCCGCAGGAGCAGCCCCGACGGCAGCCGCGTCAGGTCGACGCGCGCCACCACGGGCGCGGCGGGGCCCGCGTAGTCGACGCCGCCGATCGCGATGCGCGGCAGCGCCACGGGCACCTCGACCGAGCGCTCCTCGCCCGGCTCGAGCCGGAGCTGCGCGATGTCGATCACGGGCGGGGCCGCGCGGCCGCTAGGAGGTGATCTCGGTGAACTGCGCGGAGCCGCCCTCGGTGCGGTCCGGCGACGCGCTGGCCAGCTGGCCGCGGCCGCGCTGCACGGCGCCGAGGAACTTGCCGAGGTTCGTCTCCAGCGTGCCGAGGATCTCGTCGGCGTAGTCCTCCGCGCCGAGCCGGATCTCGCGCTCGCGGGCGCGCGCGTTCTCGAGGATCTCCTGCGCCTGCCGCTCGGCGAGGCGCACGACCTCCTGCTGCGACGCCTCGCGCTGGGCGATCTCGCGGGCCTCGACGACGATGCGCTCCGCCTCGCGCTTGGCCTCCCCGAGCATCTCCTGGCGCTCCTTGACGATCCAGCGCGCCTGCTTGATCTCGTCGGGGATCGTCGCGCGCATCTGGTCGAGGATCTCCCAGATCTCCTCGCGGTCGATGCGCACCTGGTCGGTCAGGGGCACCGCCTTGGCGTTGTGCACCAGCTCGTCGAGCTTGTCGATCAGTACGAGGACATCCATGTGATCTCCCTCACAGGGTACGCGATACGGGATTCTCCACGAACCATCGGACGACGCAGGGGGGCACGAGGCCGCCGATGTCGCCGCCGAACACCGCGATCTCGCGGATCCCGCTCGACGACACGAACGAGTAGGGGTTGGACGACGCCAGGTAGACCGTCTCGATGTCGGGCGCCAGGTGCTTGTTGAGGTGCTGCATCTGGAACTCCCACTCGAAGTCCGAGACGGCACGCAGGCCCTTCACGAGGGCGCAGGCGCCGCGCCGCTGCGCGAAGTCGACGACGAGGTCGGCGAACGGCTCGACACTGACGTTGGGGACGTCGGCGAGCGATTCGACGAGCAGCGCGACACGCTCGTCGACGGGGATCAGCGGCTCCTTGTGCTTCGGGCGCCGCACGACGGCGACGACGACCCCGTCGAACATCGCGGCGGCACGCCGAATGACGTCGACGTGGCCGAGCGTGACGGGGTCGTAGGACCCCGGGCAGATGGCGATCCGCTGGCTCATGCGCGAGTGAGGATGGCGAGGCGGGCGGCCCCGACGCGGCGATTGTAGGCGGCCTCGAACCCGGGCATCGCCACCTCGGCCCCGACGGGCCCCTCGACCACCACCCGCCCGTCCGGGGCGAGCACCGCCGGCACGGCCTCCGAGAGCCACGGCCACAGCCGCGGGAAGTCCCCGTAGGGCGGGTCGAGCAGCACCAGGTCGAAGGCCGCGCCCGCCTCCGCGAGCGCGCGCAGGGCCGTGGTCGCGCTCCCGCGGCGCACGGCTGCAGCCGCCTCCTCCCCGAGCGCCGCGACGTTGGCGCGGATCGCCGCGAGGGCGGTGCGGTCGCGCTCGACGAACACGCAGGACGCGGCGCCCCGCGACAGCGCCTCGAGCCCGAGCGCACCCGACCCCGCGAACAGGTCGAGGACGCGGGCGCCCGTCACGTCGCCGAGCGACGCGAACACGGCCTCGCGGGCGCGATCGGAGGTGGGCCGCACGTCGGGGCCCACGGGCACGGCCAGCCGCCGCGAGCGGTGGCGGCCGGCGACGATCCGCATCAGGCCCGCCTGAGGGCGGCGATCAGCTCCCCGAAGCGCGCCTCCGCGGCCGCCCGCACGACGTCGTCGGGCCCCTCGCGCACGAGCCGCGCCGCGTCCTCACGAGCCCGCTCGAGCAGGCGCCGGTCGCTGTTGAGGCGGGCGTGGCGCAGGTCGCTCGCGCCGCTCTGCGCGACCCCCAGCAGGCGCCCCTCGCCGCGCATCGCGAGGTCGATCTCGGCGAGCTCGAAGCCGCTGCGGTGCCGCACGAGCGCGTCGAGGCGCTGCGCGCCCTCCGGGGTCGGCTCCGCGGAGGCGTAGAGCAGGCAGTACGACTGCTCCGCCCCGCGTCCGACGCGGCCGCGCAGCTGGTGCAGCTGCGCGAGCCCGAAGCGGTCGGCGTCCTCGACCACCATCACCGTTGCGTTCGGCACGTCGACGCCGACCTCGATCACCGTGGTGGCCACGAGCACGTCGATCTCCCCCGCCGCGAAGGCGGCCATCACGCGCTGGCGCTCGGCGGCCGGCTGCTGGCCGTGGGCGCAGGCCACCCGCACCTGCGCGAGCGGGCCCGCGGCGAGCCGGGCGGCCTCCTCCTCCGCGGCCCGCGCCTCGACCTCGGCGCTCTCCTCGACCAGCGGGCAGACCACGTAGGCCTGCCTCCCCACCCGCACCTGCTCCACGATCCACGCGTAGCCGTCGGCGCGCTTCGCCTCCGGCACCACGCTCGTCCGGACCGGCTGGCGGCCCGGCGGCAACTCGTCGATGACCGTCAGGTCGAGGTCGCCGAACGCGGTCAGGGCCAAAGAGCGCGGGATCGGCGTCGCCGTCATGTGCAGCACGTGCGGCGCCGCCCCCGCCCCGGCCGCGAGCCGCGCGCGCTGCGCGACCCCGAAGCGGTGCTGCTCGTCGACGACCAGCACCTCGAGCCGCGGGAAGTCGGTGTGCAGGAGCGCGTGGGTCCCGATCGCCACCAGCGGCTCGCCCGCCTCGATGCGGGCGCGCCGGACGCGGCGCTCGCGCTCGGGCACGTCGCCCGACAGGTACGCGACCTCGATCCCGAGCGGCTCGAGCAGCCGCTCGGCGCCGCGCAGGTGCTGCAGCGCCAGGACCTCGGTGGGCGCCATCAGGGCCGCCTGGCCGCCGTGCTCGACGGCCCGCACGAGCGCCGCGAAGGCGACCACGGTCTTGCCGGAGCCGACGTCGCCCTCGAGCAGCCGCTGCATCGGCCGGTCGCGGTCGAGGTCGCGGTCGATCGCCGCGAGCGCCCGCTCCTGGGCCGCCGTCAGCGCGAACGGCAGCCCGGCCCGGAAGCGCTCCGAGAGGCCGCCCGGCGGCCCGAGCGGCACGGCGCCCGCCCGCTGGTCGATTGCGTCGCGGTGCAGGAGCAGCGCGAGCTGCAGGAGCAGGAGCTCCTCGTAGGCGAGCCGCCGGCGCGCGGTGCGCTGCTCACCCTGCCGCCGGGGCCGGTGTCCCGCGGTGATGGCGTCGCGGCGCAGGGGCAGCCGGTGGCGCACGCGCAGGTCGACGGGCACGGGGTCGGGGATGCGGTCGCCGACGTCGCGCAGGGCGTCGTCGACGAGGCCGCGCAGGACGGCCGTCGAGACCCGCGCCGAGGCGTGGTACACGGGCACGAGCCCGCCCGCCGCGGATTCCTCGTCGCCCGGGCCATCGAGCAGCTCGTGCGAGCGCACCGCCAGGTCGACGCCGTGCGCCCCCCGCTTGAGCGTGCCGCGCGCCACGAGCCGCGCCCCCGGCTCGAGGGTGCGCGCGAGGTGGCGCTGGTTGAACCACGTCAGGGAGACCGAGCCCGTCTCGTCGGAGAGCGTGGTCTGGAGGATCCTGAGGCCGCGCCGGCGCGTCGGGCGCTCGCGGATCGCCCCGACCCGGCCGATCACGGTCACGTCGGCGTCGCCCGCGAGGATCGCCTCCGCGATCGGGCGCACGCGGCGCAGGTCCTCGAAGCGAAAGGGCAGCGCCTCGAGCAGGTCCGACCGGGTGTGCAGGCCCATCGCATGGAGCCCCTCGAGGCGGCGCTTCGGGCCGCCGATCGGTGCGGCGAGGAGCGCGGGGTCCGGCCAGGTGCGCGGGCGCGGCGGGGATGCGAGGGCGTCGACTCCGGGGAAGGGCGCGGGCACGTCGGGATTCTCGCGCACGGCCCTCCGGTCCGGGGTGTGCGAGCATCCCCCCATGGCCCGCGTGATCGCCGTCGACTGGTCGGGCGCGCGGACCGGCGCGGCGCGCACGATCTGGATCGCCGAGGCCGTCGACGGCCGCCTCGAGCGACTCGAGGGCGGCCGCGACCGCGCGGCCGTGGTCGACTGGCTGTGCGCGCGCCGCCGGGAGGTGCCGCGCGCGGTGGTCGGGATCGACTTCGCCTTCTCGTACCCGGCCTGGTTCCTCGACGCACACGGCTGGCGCCGCCCCGCGGACGTCTGGGCGGGCGTGGCGGAGCACGGCGAGCGCTGGCTCGCCGACTGCCCCGCGCCGTTCTGGGGCCGGCCCGGGACCCGACGCGGCCCGGAGACCCAGCTGCGGGCCTGCGAGGAGGGCTGGAGCGTGTCCGGGATCACCCCAAAGAGCGTGTTCCAGATCGGCGGCGCGGGCGCCGTCGGCACGGGCACCGTCCGAGGGATCCCCCACCTGCCGCACCTCGCCGCGGCCGGCTGGGCGATCTGGCCGTTCCAGCCGGCCGGCCGGCACGCGGTCTGCGAGATCTGGCCGCGCCTCCTGACCGGGCCCGTGGCGAAGTCGCGGCCGGCGGAGCGCCGCACGTGGCTGCGCCGCCACGCGGATCTCACCCGCGGCCAGCTCGGCCGCGCCGCGGACAGCGAGGACGCCTTCGACGCGACGGCGAGCGCGCTGCGCCTGTCGACGGCCCGCGACCTCGGCCGTGCCCTGCGCCTGCCCCCGCCCGGGGACCCGCGCGAGGGCGCGATGCTGGTGCCTCCGAGCCTCGTCTGCGGGTAGGTTTCCGCCGTGGACATCGGCGAGGAGGAGGAGCGCATCGTGATCGAACCGGCGACCCCGCCGGTGCCCGCGCGCGAGCCCGAGCCGGCCGAGGCGCCCGCTCCCGACCCCCGGCCCGAGCCGGCGCCGGCGCCCGTCCCGCGCGAGGAGCCCGTGCCGGCGTGACGGACGGCGCCTACGTCGTCCCCGACCTGATCGAGCCGGTCCTCGGCTACCGCTCGTGGACGGTGCGCATCCACCCCTCCGGCGACCCCGTGCTCGCGTCGCCGTACCGGCGCACCATCTGGGAGCCCCGCCAGACCCATGGCGCGCGCTGCGGCGTCTCGACCTGGACCTCACCGCTCGGCGTCCGCCCCGTTAGCCGCGCTCCCGCCGGCCACGACGCCCCGGCCGAGGGCTGCACGTGCGGCGTCCACGCCTGGCGCTCGGAGGGCGCGGCCCTGATGGACGCCGCCGACACGCGCGGCCTGCGCGCCGTCTCCGGCGAGGTCGCTCTGTGGGGCGCCGTCCTGCGGCACAAGCGCGGCTGGCGCGCCGAGCACGCCTACCCGACGCGGCTGACGGTGCACGCGGCCACGACCGACGGGCTCTGCTTCGCCTTCACCTGGGAGGCGGGCCAGCTGCGGGCCGTGCCGGCCGAGGAGCTCGCCCCGCTCCTCGAGGAGGTCTACGGGGTGCCCGTCGTGATCGACCCGGGCACGGACCCGCTCGGCCCCCTGCCCCGCTACGCCCCGTCCGCGCAGCGGCTCCCGCGCGCGCACCTCGGCATCACCGCCGCGGAGGCCGCGCGGCTGTACCCCCGGCCGACCCTGCGCCGGCGGCTATCCGACTGGCTGACCCGGTCCGGCTGAGGGATCAGCCGAGCACGACGTCGCGCATCGCGGCGATGTGCTCCGGCGTCGAGCCGCAGCAGGCCCCGATCACGTCGATCCCGAGCGCGCGCATGTCGTGGGCCCAGTCGGCCATGACCTCGGGGGTGCCGTCGTAGCGGAACTCGTCGCCGACGAGCTGGGGCAGGCCGGCGTTCGACTGCGTCATCAGGAAGAGTCCCGCGGGCCGGGCCTCGGTCAGCTCGGCGGCGATCTGGCGCATCTCGTCGGGGCCGCGGCCGCAGTTGGCGCCGACCACGTCGGCGCCCATCGCCCCGACCGCCGCGACGGCCTGGCCGGGCTTGACGCCCATCATCGTGCGCAGGTTCGTGTCGAACGACATCGTGACGAGGATCGGCAGGCCGGGGGCCTCGGCCTTGGCGGCCTCGACGGCGGCCTCGACCTCACCGAGGTCCGACATGGTCTCGATCAGGATCGCGTCCGCCCCGCCCTGGACGAGGCCGCGGATCTGCTCCCGGAAGAGCTCCTGCGCCGTCTCGGGCGTGAGCGTGCCCATCGGCTCCATCAGCTCGCCGGAGGGGCCGACGTCGCCGAGCACGTAGCTGCCGGGGTGGCGGTCGGCCACGCGCCGCGCGAGCTCCGCGCCGGCGCGGTTGAGCTCCTCGACGCGATCGCCGAGGTCGTGCATCTCGAGCCGCGGACGGGTGCCGCCGAAGGTGCAGGTGGTGATCAGGTTGGCGCCGGCCGCGGCGTACGCCTCGAGGATGCCCTCGACCTTCTCGGGCTGCTCGACGTTCCAGAGCTCGGGCGCGCCGCCGTCGGTGAGGCCGGCCTCCTGGAGCATCGTGCCCATCGCGCCGTCGCCGAGGAGGCGACCACCGGACCCCAGGGTCTCGAGCATGCCGCTCATGGTCAGGCCTCCTGGGGCGGACCCAGTGCGTCGAGCAGGGCGTTGAGGGCGTCCGCGTCGAGCTCGGCCTCGAGCTCCCCGGCGACGCGGTCGGCCACCGCGGCGGGCACGCCCTCGGCGGGCGTCCAGTCGCCGCGGCGCCAGCCGGCCATGTAGGCGTCCGCGTCGGCCTCGCCGAGCCGCATGGCGGCCTCGTCGATCGCCTCCTGGAAGCGCTGGGGCAGCGATGCCTTGGCCGTGTCGTCGCCGTCGCGCGCCGTCACGAGCGACGGGATGTCGCGCCAGTAGGTGATCTGGTATTCGCTCATGTGAGCCACTATAACATGGCCGCCCGGCGGCCCCGCTATTCTGCCTGGTATGGAATGGTGGGTGATCGCCCTGATCGTGGCCTGGGCCGTGATGGCCGTCGTGACCACGATCCTCAAGCGCCCCGTCTACGGCCCCGGTTGAGCGGTGGTCCAGGGCGCGAGGCTCGCGTCCGAGATCAAGGCGAAGCGGGCGGCCCAGGCGGGGGCCGGCGGCGGCCCCGATCAGTCCACGCCGACGTAGCCGAGGCCCAGCGCCCCGGGCCCCGCGTGCGCCCCGACCACCGCGCCGAGGGTCAGGGTGCGCACCGAGCGGATTCCGCCCCGCGCCGCGCGCACGAGCGCCTCGAGCTGCGCGGCCCGCACGGGGTCCGAGGCGTGCGCGATCGCCACGTCGACCTCCGCGTACGGCGCCGAGCGGCGCACCATCTCCCCGACCAGCGCCGGCAGCACGTTGTCCCGGCCGCGCACCTTCAGCGCCGGCACCACCTCGCCGTCCTCGACGGCGAGGATCGGGTGCACCCCGAGCACGCCGCCGAGCAGGGCCTGGGCGCGGCCGATGCGCCCGCCGCGCTGCAGGAACTCCAGGGTCGACACGCTGAACAGGCACGCCGAGCGCGCGCGCAGGCCGGCGATGATCGCCGGCGCCTCGGCCGGGTCCGCCCCGCGGTCGAGCGCCTCCTGCACGCGGACCAGGGTCAGGGCGAGCGGCATCGACACGCTGAGGGAGTCGACCACCGTCACCCGCCCGGGGAAGTCCGCCGCGGCCGCGGTCGCCGAGGCGAGGGTGCCGCTCAGCCGCGACGAGATGTGGATCGAGAGCACGTGGTCGTGGGCCTCGAGCAGCTCGCGGTAGACGGCGGCGAACGCACCGGGCGAGGGCTGCGACGTCGTCGGGTGGTGCGGGTCGCGCGCGAGGCGCGCGTAGAACGCGTCCGCGTCGAGGTCGACGTAGTCGCGCAGCTCGTCCGCCCCGAAGGCCACGGTCAGCGGCACCATCCGCCACGAGGCGCGCTCAGGGGTCGGCAGGTCCGCCGTCGAGTCGTAGACGATCGCCACCCCGCCCGCGGGCGCCGCACCGCCGTGGCGCTCGGCGATCTGCGCGCGCATGTCGGAGACCGCCTCGCCCTCCACCGCCCCCAGCGCCGCAGCCGCCGCCAGCACCTGCGCGGGATCGTCGGCGTGGACGTGGACGCGGGCCAGCTCGCGGTCACCGACCACGACCACGGAGTCGCCCCAGCCGAGCGCCGCCGCCCGCAGCCCGTCCGGCTCGGCGCCCCGCACGACGAACCCGATGCAGTAGCGGTAGCGGCTGGTCGGGTCGTGCACGTGCGCCTCGATCTCCACCGCCGCCGGCGCCGCGTCGGGGAAGCGCTCGCCGTCGAGGGCGGCCAGCGCTCCCTCGACGAGCGCCACGAGGCCCGCCGCCCCGGCATCGACCACGCCCGCCTCGTGGAGCACGGCCAGCTGGTCCGGCGTCGCCGCCAACGCCGCCTGCGCTCCCGCCAGCGCGGCGGCCACCGCCGCGCGGGCGTCCGCGCCCTCCGCCGACGCGCCGAGCGCGCGGGCGACGGTCAGCATCGTGCCCTCGACCGGCTCGGGCACGGCCCGGTAGCCGGCCTCCGCGGCCGCGACCAGCGCGGCCCGGACCGCGGGGCCGTCGACCGGGCCCGCGGCGAGGCCCGTCGCGAGGGCGCGCACCATCGCCGACAGGATCGTGCCCGAGTTGCCGCGCGCGCCGAGGAGCGCCGCGTCGCCCGCCGCCCGGGCCGGGTCCGCCGGCCCCTCGCGCAGCGCCCGCACCACGGCGTCCGCGGTGGCCAGCATGTTGGAGCCCGTGTCGCCATCGGCGACCGGGTAGACGTTGATCGCGTTGAGCCGCTCGCGCTCGCGGGCGAGCGCCGCACGGGCGCCGAGCGCGAGGTCAAGCGGCGTGGGAGCGGGCGGTTCGGGCACGGGCGCGACGGTTGCCGTTTGCGGCCAATCGATGGGTCCAGCATACTGCGCGCATGTCGCGCGTCTGCAGTTCCTGCGGCCGGGGTCCCTCCTTCGGCAACAACCGCAGCCACTCCATGGTCGCCACGAAGCGCCGCTCCGACGCGAACCTGCAGAAGCTGCGCATCCTCAAGGACGGCGTCGCCGTCCGCGCCTACGTCTGCACCCGCTGCCTCAAGGCCGGCAAGGTGCAGCGCGCCCTCTAGGGCGCCGCGCCCCTCAGAGCGCGCGCAGCGTGGCGAGCAGGCCGAGCGCCGCCGCGGCGGCCTCGCGGCCCTTGTGCCCCTCGTCGCCGCCGATCCGGTCGAGCGCCTGCTGGTGCGTCTCCACGGTCAGCACCCCGAAGGCGATCGGCACGCCCGTGGCGCGCGAGGCGTCGGCGACGCCGCTCATCGCGGCCTGGCAGACGTAGTCGAAGTGCGGCGTGTCGCCGCGGATCACGCAGCCGTGGGCGATCACCGCGTCGTACCCGCGCTCCGCGCAGCGCTGCGCGGCCAGCCCGATCTCGAAGGCGCCCGGCACCGGTACGACGTCGATCGCGTCCGCCGCGACGCCGCGCTCCACGAGCTCCCGCACGGCGCCGTTGACGAGCTCCTGGACGATGTCCGTGTGGTACTCGGCGGCCACGATCGCGACGCGCGTGCCCGCGTCGAGCCCCGCGGGCTCGATCCGCCGCGCGCCCGCCGGCGGCTGGATGCTGTCGGCCGCGTCGGGCTGCGTCACGGCTGCGCGCCCGCCGGCTCCCCGGCCGCCGGGTCGACCGCACCGGTCGGGGGCGTCCCCGGCAGGATGTCGGCGGCCTTGATGTGCTGGTGGTGCAGCGCGTGGCCGAGCTTCTCGCGCTTGACCCGCAGGTAGTCGGCGTTGTGCTCGCCCGGCTCGACCTCGATCGGCACCTGCTCGGTGACCTTCAGGCCGTAGCCCTCGAGGCCGATGATCTTGCGGGGGTTGTTCGTGAGGATCTTGATCGTCGAGAGGCCGAGGTCGGCGAGGATCTGGGCGCCGATCCCGTACTCGCGCTGGTCGTCCATGAAGCCGAGCTCGACGTTCGCCTCGACGGTGTCGCGGCCCTGCTCCTGCAGCTCGTAGGCGCGCAGCTTATTGAGCAGCCCGATGCCGCGGCCCTCCTGCGCCATGTACAGCACGACGCCGCTCCCGGCCTGCACGACCTGCTGCATCGCCAGGTTCAGCTGCTCGCCGCAGTCGCAGCGCAGGGAGTGGAAGACGTCGCCCGTCAGGCACTCGGAGTGGACGCGCACCAGCACGTCCTCCCGGCCGTCCACCTCGCCGTAGATCAGGGCCAGGTGCTGCTTGTCGTGCAGCGTCTCGCGGTACCCGATCGCGTGGAAGTCGCCGTACGCGGTCGGCAGGTTGACCTCCGCGACGCGCTCCACGAGCTGCTCGGTGCGCCGGCGGTACTCGATCAGGTCGGCGACGGTGATGATCTTGATGTCGTGCTCGTCCTTGAAGCGCGCGAGGTCGTCGACGCGGGCCATCGTGCCGTCCGGGTTCATCACCTCGCAGATCACGCCCGCGGGCGTGCAGCCGGCGAGCCGCGCCACGTCGACGGAGGCCTCCGTCTGCCCGGTGCGCTCGAGCACGCCGCCCGGGCGGGCCCGCAGCGGGAAGATGTGGCCCGGCATCTGGATGTCGTCGGCGCCCTTGGCGGGGTCGACGGCGACGCGGCACGTGTGCGCGCGGTCCGCGGCGCTGATGCCGGTGGAGATGCCCTCCTTGGCCTCGATCGTGACGGTGAAGGCCGTCTCGAACGTGGTCACGTTGTGCGCAACCATCGGCTGCAGGCCGAGGGTGTCGCAGCGCTCCGGGGTCAGGGTCAGGCAGACCAGGCCGCGCGCGTGGGTGGCCATGAAGTTGATGTCGTCCGCGGTCACGAACTCAGCGGCCATGCACAGATCGCCCTCATTCTCGCGGTCGGGCGCGTCGACGATGATGATCATCTTGCCCCGGCGGATGTCCTCGAGGGCATCCTCGATGGGGCTGAAGGGGGGCTCGGGCGTGTGCATCTGGGTCCCAGGTCGGGGGCGGATTCCTACTCTACGGGAAGGCCGCTCAGCCGGCCGCAGCACCATCGCCGCGGTCGCCGGTCAACCTCTCCACGTACTTCGCAAGGACGTCGGCCTCCAGATTCACGCGGTCGCCGGGCGCCAGCGCGTCGAACGTGGTGGCCTCGCAGGTGTGCGGGATCAGCCAGATCTCGAAGCCGCCGTCCGTCTCCGCCGAGACGGTCAGGGAGACGCCGTCGACGGCGATCGAGCCCTTCTCGACCACGTAGCGCAGCACCGCGGGCGGCGCCGCGATCTCGACGACCTTCGCGATCCCGTCGGGCCGGGTGCCGCGCACCTCGCCGACGCCGTCCACGTGGCCCTGCACGACGTGCCCGCCCATGCGGTCCGTGGGCCGCAGCGCGGGCTCGAGGTTGACGCGACTGCCGGGCCCCAGCGCGCCCGTCGTGGTACGCGCGAGCGTCTCCCCCATCACCTCGAAGGCGATCAGCTCCGGGCCGAGCTCGACGGCGGTCAGGCAGGTGCCGTTGACGGCCACGCTGTCGCCCATGCCGATCTCCGTCGCGAGGCCCGGCATGCGCACGGTGATGCGCGCGCCGTTCGCCTCGGGCGCGACCGCCGCCACCTCGCCGACCTCTTGGATGATCCCGGTGAACACGTCTCGGCCTCCGATCAGCGCGGCTCCCGGAGCCACACGTCGATCCACAGATCCTCGCCCACCTGTTCGCAGGCGAGCGCCGCGAGGCCGGTCGCCTCGTCCATCCGCGCCACGACCGTCCCCGTCGCCCCGACGAGGCCCGGCGCCTCGGGGTCGCCGAGGAGCTTCGGCGCGGTCACGACCAGCATGCGGTCGACGAGGCCGGCGCCGAGCAGCGCGCCCGCCAGCGCCTGGCCGCCCTCGCAGAGCACGCTCTGCACCTCGCGCGCGTGCAGGACCGCGAGCCCGGCCGCGAGGTCGGCGGCCTCCGCCACCTCCACCCCGGCCGCCTCGAGCGCCGCCCGCCGCGCGGGGTCCGCGCCGGGGGCGCACAGCACGAGCACCGGGCCGCGGTCCGTGGTGCGGACGAGGCGCGCGTCGGCGGCGAGCCGCAGGCCCCGGTCCCAGACGACGCGCAGGGGCTGGTGCTCGGCCGCCGGCACGCAGTCGCGCGCCGTCAGCTCGGGGTCGTCGGCGAGCGCGGTGCCGGCGCCGACCAGGACCGCCCCGGCCCGCGCGCGCAGCTCGTGGACCCGCGCGCGCGACGCCTCGCCCGAGATCCAGCGGCTGTCGCCGGCGCGGGTCGCGGTGCGGCCGTCGAGGGTCTGCGCGGCCTTGTAGGTGACGTGCGGCCGGCCCAGCAGGTGCCAGGTGCGGAAGCCCGCGTTCTGCCGTCGCGCCGCGATGGCGAGCGGGTCGTCGTCGTCGGCCACGTCGACCGGGATGCCGGCGTCGGCGAGGCGCAGGAGGCCCGCGCCCGCGGCGTGCGGCGCGGGGTCGCCGGCCAGCACCACCACGCGCCCCACCCCGGCGGCGACGAGGGCGTCCGCGCAGGGCGGCGTGCGGCCGTGGTGGGCGCACGGCTCGAGCGTCACGTAGGCCGTGGCCTCGCGCGCGCCCTCCGCCGCGACCTCGAGCGCCATCGCCTCCGCGTGGCGCTCGCCGGGCCGCACGTGGAAGCCCTCCGCGACCACCGTGCCGTGCCGCGCGATCACGCAGCCGACGAGCGGGTTCGGGGCGGCCGTGCGCGCGCCGCGCTCGGCGAGCTCGAGCGCGCGGGCGAGGAGCAGGCGATCGGCGTCGTCGATCACGCGGGAAGGGTAGGCGAGCCGGACCGCCGGCTCAGGCGATCGTCGCGCCCGCGGCGCGCACGCGCTCGACCAGGTCGACGTAGGCCTGGCCCGGATCGGGCTGGCGGTAGATCGCCGAGCCCGCGGTGAGGCGGTTCGCCCCCGCCGCGTAGACCCCGGCGATCGTGTCGGGCCCGATGCCGCCGTCGACCTCGACGCCGACGCCGGCACCGGCCAGCGCGCGAAACTGCGGCAGCCGCTCGAGCGTGGCGCCGATGAAGGCCTGGCCGCCCCAGCCGGGGCTGACGCTCATGCAGAGCAGGTTGCGGGCGTAGCGCGCCGCCTCGGCGATCGCCGCCACGGGGGTCGCCGGGTTGAGGGTGACGCCCGGCACCATCCCGAGCTCCCCCACGATCTGGAGCGCGCGGTGGATGTCGCGCGTCGCCTCGACGTGGATCGTGAACGAGTCCGCGCCGGCCTTCGCGTAGTCGGCCGCGAGCCGCTCGGGCTCCTGCACCATCATGTGCACCGCGAGCGCCCCGCCGCGGCTGTGGACCTCGTCTGCGATCGCCTCGACGACCTCGTGGCCGAAGGTGATCACGGGCACGAAGTGCCCGTCCATCACGTCGACGTGGAACGTGCGCGCGCCGGCGTCCATCAGCTCGACGACCTGAGCGCGGAACGCCCCGAAGTCCGCCGCCAGGATCGACGGGCAGACCTGCACCTCGGTGAGCCACGACTCGTCGCGCGCCATGCGCGCATCATGGCAGCCGCGGCGCTACGGGGCCGCGCTGACCCGGACCGCGACGAAGCCCTCGCCCGCACCCGCGTCGGGGCGCAGCTCGAGCCGGGCCTCGACGGGGTGCTCGTCAGCCGCCTGCGCCTCGGCCGTCCCGAGCGTGCAGAGCGACAGGACGAGCGCGCCGCCGGGCGCGAGCCGCGGCCGCAGGAAGTCGACCATGCCGCGCTGGAGCGCGGCGAGCCGCTCCACGTCGGCCGGCTCGCGACGCCAGCGCAGGTCGGGGCGCGACCCGACCGTGCCGAGGCCCGTGCAGGGAGCGTCGATGAGGATGCAGTCGTAGTCCGTGCGCTCCGCCGGCAGCTGGAACACGTCGATCGCGAGCAGGTCGTGTCCCTCCACCCCCTGCCGGGCGAGGGCCTCCGCGAGCTGGCGCGCCCGGCCCGGGTCGCGCTCGACGCAGTCGAGCCCCGCGCCCCCGCCGAGCAGCGCCGCGAGGTGGCCGGCCTTGCCGCCGGGCGCCGCGCAGGCGTCGAGCACGCGCCGCCCGGGCTCGACGCCGAGGAAGGGGGCGATGCGCTGCGCCGAGCGGCTCATCGGCACGAGGTCGCCGTCGGCGAAGGCGCGGGTCGCGGCCAGGTCGACGGCGCCCTCGACCACGCGCGCGTCGGGCGCGTCCGGGTCGCGTGCGAGCACCGCCCCGAGCCCCGTCAGCTCCGCCTCGACCCGCTCCTCGGCGCCCGCGCGCAGGCGGTTGATCCGCAGCGCGAGCTCCGGTGGCGCGTTGCCGGCGTCCAACAGGGCGCGCGCGGCCTCCGGCCCGTAGGCGGCCCACCACGCCTCCGCGATCCAGTCCGGGTAGGAGCGCCGGAGCGCCGCCTCGCCCGGCGTCCGGTCGGGCAGGTCGTCGACCCACGCCCGCCCGTGCTCGGCGACGCGGCGCAGGAGCGCGTTGACGAGGCCGGCGGCGCCCGCCCCGCGTCGGGCCCGGGCCAGGTCGACCGCGGTGGAGACCGCGGCGTGCGCGGGGACCCGGTCGAGCAGGAGCAGCTGGCAGGCGCCGAGCCGCACGATGGCGCGGCTCTCGGGGTCCAGCTTGGCGGGGTCGCGGTCGGCGAGGGCGGAGACGGCGGCGTCGAGCAGGCGTCGGCCCTTGACGGCGTCGGCGGTCAGGCGCGCGGCCAGGGCGCGGTCGCGGGCGTCGAGGCCGGCCCGGGCCGCGGCGGAGGCCAGCGCGCGGTCGGCCCAGGCGCCATCCGCCTCGACGCGCAGGAGCGCCTCGAGCGCGACCGAACGGGCGTCGCTCATGCGGGCTTCGTGCAGGCCGTGGGCGGCGTCCGGCGCCCGCGCAGCCAGTCGGCGACGGGGAGCGGGCGCTTGCCGGGCGACTGCAGCTCCTCCACGCGCAGGGAGCCGCCCCACAGACCGATCGCGAGCGAGTCGCCGACGACGCGCGCCTCGCCCGGCGCGAGCGGCTCCGCGGTCGGCGCGACCCGCCAGATCACCGTCGTCTCGCCGTCGAGGTTGAGCAGGGCGCCGAGCCGGGGGCGCAGCGCGCGCACCCGGTTGGCCGTCTCGCACGCGCCGTCGGCGAGCGGGTCGATCAGGCGGTCGGCGCGCTCCAGCTTGGCGGCGTAGGTGACCCCGTCCGACGCCTGCGGCACCCAGTCGAGGGTGCCGGCCGCGGCCTCCGCGAGCGCGAGCACGAGCGCGGGCACGCCGCGCTCAAGGGCGTGGCGCTCGACCGCGCCCGCGTCGTCGTCGGGGTCGATGCCGAAGGGCTCGATGCTGACCAGGGGGCCCGCGTCGAGCTCGACGTCGGTGCGCATCACGGCCACGCCCGTCTCGGCGTCGCCCGCCATCAGCGCCCGCTCGATCGGGGCCGCCCCGCGCCAGCGGGGCAGGAGCGACGGGTGCAGGTTGAGCCACGGGGCGATCTGCAGGAGCTCGGGCGGCAGGATCTTGCCGTACGCGCAGATCGCGATCGCGGCGGGCCCGAGGCGCGCGAGGGCGTCGTGGGCGTCGATCGCGCGCTCGGGCTGGACCAGCGGCAGGCCGAGCTCCTGCGCGAGCGCGGCGACGGGCGGCGGCGTCGGGCGGCGGTTGCGCCCCGCGGGCCGGTCGGGCTGCGACAGGACGAGCGGCACCTCGACCCCACGCTCGACGAGGCCGCGCAGGACGGCGGCGCCGAACGCGGACGTGCCCGCGAACGGCGCGCGGACGCTCAGCGCGTCCCCTCCCGGAGCAGGCGCATCGCCTCGCGACGCGCCTCGGGCTCGGCCCGGTCGAGCGTGAGGACGCCGTCGAGGTGGTCGACCTCGTGCTGGATGATCCGGGCCGGCAGGTCGACGAGCTCGCGCTCCTGCCAGGCCCCGTCGAGGTCCTGCCAGCGCACCGTGATGCGCGTCGCGCGGGCGACGGGCACCGAGTGCCCCTCGCGCAGCAGGAGGTCGAGGGACAGGCAGCCCTCGCCGCCGACCTCGGTCTCGTCGGAGGAGGCGGTGATCTCCGGGTTGGCCAGCGCGATCCAGCCCTCGTCGTCGTCGAGGCTGACCACGGCGAAGCGGCGCAGGAGGCCGATCTGCGGCGCCGCAAGGCCCGCGCCGACCGCGTCGTCGGCGAGCTCGAACATGCGCGCGGCGAGCGCCCTGAGGTCGTCACCGAAGTCCTCGACGGGATGCGTCTCGGAGCGCAGCACCGGGTCCGGGAACTGGCGGATCTGCGCCTGGGCGATGCGCCGGCGCGCCTCGCGCTCGTCGGCGGACTCGGTCTTCTCGGAGCGGCCCATCGGACCCCAGCCTAGGCGCGGGGCTCCTTCGGCGCGACCGGGGCGACCCGCGTCCCGCTCGCGACGAGGGTGCCGATCGGCTCGCCAAGGACGACCCGCACGATGTTCTCGGCGTCGTTGACATTGAAGACCCGGATCGGCATGTCGTTCTCCATGCAGAGGGTCAGCGCCGTCGTGTCCATCACCTTGAGGCCGCGCTCGACGGCCTCGAGGTGCGTGATCTCATCGATCAGGGCCGCGTCCCCATACTCGCGGGGGTCCTTGTCGAGGACGCCCTCCACCCCGTTCTTGCCCATCAGGATCGACTGCGCGCCGATCTCGCAGGCGCGCAGCGCCGCGGCGGTGTCGGTCGTGAAGTACGGGTTGCCCGTGCCGCCCGCGAAGATCACGACGCGGCCCTTCTCGAGGTGGCGGATCGCGCGGCGCCGGATGTACGGCTCCGCGACCTCCTGGATGTCGAGAGCGCTGAGCACGCGCGTGAAGACACCGATCCGCTCGCACGCGTCCTGCACGGCGATGCCGTTGAGGACGGTCGCGAGCATGCCCGCGTAGTCGGCTGAGGCGCGGTCCATGCCCTTCGCCGACTCCGCCATGCCGCGGAAGATGTTGCCGCCGCCGACGACGATCGCGATCTCCACGCCGAGCTCGCGCACCTGCTTGACCGCGTGGGCGATCTCCGCGAGGCGCGCCGGGTCCATCCCGTAGCCGGCGCCGCCCATCAGCGACTCCCCCGAGAGCTTCAGGAGGACGCGGCTGAACGGCGTGGTGGTCACGGGTTACTCCTGGCCGAGGACGAAGCTGGCGAAGCGCTTGATCTCGATGTTCTCACCCATCTCGGACGAGAGGGCGGCGCGCACCTGCTCGACGGTCTGGTCCTCGTCGCGGAAGTACGGCTGCTCGAGGAGGCAGACCTCCTCGTACCACTTGCGCAGCTTGCCCTCGGCGATCTTGTCCTGGACCTCGGCGGGCTTGTCGGCGGCCTGCGAGCGGTAGATCTCGAGCTCGGCCTCCTTCGCCTCCTCCGGCACGTCCGCGGTCGCGATGTAGCGCGTCGCGTCCATCGAGACGATCTGCAGGCAGATGTCCTTCGCGAACTCCTGGAACTTGTCCGTCTTCGCGACGAAGTCGGTCTCGCAGCCGACCTCGACGAGGACGCCCTTGGTGCCCCCGCCGTGGATGTAGCTGGCGATCTTGCCGTCGCTGGTCGCGCGGCCGCCGCGCTTGGCGGCCTTCGCGAGGCCCTTCTCGCGCAGCGCCTTCTTGGCCGCGTCGAGGTCGCCCTTGGTCTCCACGAGCGCGTCGCGGACCTCCATCATGCCCGCGCCCGTCTGCTCGCGGAGGGTCTTCACATCGGCCGCAGCCGGCTTGTAGTCGCTCATCTCGTCGGTCCTCTTCCGGATCGTCCGTGCTCGTCGGTGCCCGCCTAGGCGGACGGGGTGCCCTCGTCGTCCGCGGCCTCGGCCGCGGCCTCGCCCTCGACGGCCAGCTCCACGGCCACCTCGGCGATCTCGTCGGCGACGACCGCCTCGGCGACCGCCTCCTCGGCGACGGCCTCGGCGATGACCGCCTCGACCACGGCCTCGGCGGCCGCCTCGTCGGAGACGGCCGGGTCGGCCAGGGCCTCAGCGGCCGCGGCCTCCGCCTGGTCGGCGACGGCGACGGCCTCGAGCGCCGTCTCGTCGGCCTGCTCGGCGGCGGCCAGGATCTCCTGGACGGCCTCGTCGACCGCGGCGGCCTCGGCGCCCGTCAGGCCCTCGGCGCCCGCGGGCAGGTGCTTGCGGCCCTCGATCACGCCGTCGGCGACGACGCGGCTGATCAGGTCGTTGGCCCGGATCGCGTCGTCGTTGCCCGGGATCGCGAGGTCGACCTCGTCCGGGTCGCAGTTCGTGTCCACGAGCCCGATCAGCGGGATGCCGAGGCGGCGCGCCTCGCGCACCGCCAGCTGCTCCGCGTTGAGGTCGATCACGAACACGGCGGACGGCAGCTTGACCATGCCCGCCACGCCCGACAGGTTCGTCTCGAGCTTCTCGAGCTCGTGCAGGCGCACCAGCCGCTCCTTCGCGGGCAGGAGGTCGAGCTGGCCCTCGTCGCGCAGGCGGCGCAGGTCGTGCAGGCGCTGGATGCGGTCCGTGATGGTGCGGAAGTTGGTCAGGAGGCCGCCCAGCCAGCGGTGGTTCACGTACGGCATGCCGCAGCGCTCCGCCTGGGCGCGGACCGCCTCGCGGGCCTGCCTCTTCGTGCCCACGAAGAGGACGGTCCCGCCGGTGGCGGCGATGTCGCGCACCATCTCGTGCGCCTCCTCCGCCAGGGTCAGCGTCTTCTGCAGGTCGATCACGTAGATGCCGCCGCGCTCCGTGAAGATGAAGCGGCGCATCTTGGGGTTCCAGCGGCGCGTCTGGTGGCCGAAGTGGACTCCGGCCTCGAGCAGCTCGCGCATGGTGGCTGCGGCCATCGAAAGGGCTCCTTCGCGTGGGTTACGGGGACGTGCGCCCGCCGGTGCCGTCCGGGACCGACTGCGTCGGCACCACCCGGTGCGGCCCTCCCCGGCGGGGGAGTGGGTCAACGGCTGCGGATGCTACCAGCGCTCAGGGGGCCGGGCGCTGCTCGGCGCGCAGGTCCCGCACCAGCCGCTCGAGGTCGGCGGGCAGAGGCGCCGTGACGTCGACGCGCTCCCCGGTCAGCGGGTGGTCGAACGCGATCCGGCGCGCGTGCAGCGCCTGGCGGCCGAGGCCGCGGCCGTCGGCCGAGGCCGGGCCGTAGACGGGATCGCCGACGACGGGGTGGCCGATCGCGGCGAGGTGCACGCGGATCTGGTGCGTGCGCCCCGTCTCCAGGCGCACGGCGAGGAGCGAGTGCTCGGGCAGGGCCTCCTCCAGCACAAAGTGCGTGACCGCGGGCCGTGCCCCCACGCCGTCGATCGCCCGCCGCGTGCGGTTGGCGGGGTCGCGGCCGATCGGCGCCTCAATCCGGCCCGCACGGCTCGGCGGGCGGCCGTGCACGAGCACGACGTACTCGCGCTCGATGCCCCGCTTGCGCATCAGCCGCTGCAGGCGCCTCAGGGTCGCGGCGTCGCGGGCGACCACGAGCACCCCGGAGGTGTCCCGATCGAGGCGGTGCACGATGCCCGGCCGGTCCGCCTCGCCCCCGCCCGCGAGGCCCTGCGCCGCCAGGTGCGACGCGAGCGACGCGCCGGGCGCCCCGGGCGCCGCGTGCGTGGTCAGCCCGGCGGGCTTGTCGACGACGACGAGGTGCGCGTCCTCGAGGAGGACGCGCGGCGCCAGCGCGGGCGCGGCCCGCTCGGGCGCCGCCGGGGCGGCCGCGGCCGGCTCGATCCGCACCGCCATACCGCGCTGCACGCGCAGGCTGCGCGCCCGCGGCGACCCGTCGACCGTGACCCGGCCCTCGTCGACGAGGCGCTGGGCCTCCGCCCGCGAGATCCCGGGGACCCGCTCATGCACGAGCCGGTCGAGGCGCGTCCCCGCCTGCTCGGCGTCGACGACGAGCTCGATCACGTCGCCGCCTGGCGCTCCCCGCGCAGGAGGACGATCAGGAGCAGCACCACCCCGATCGTGATCGCCACGTCCGCCAGGTTGAAGACGGGGAAGTTGGCGAGGTGCAGGAAGTCCGTCACGTAGCCCTGTGCAAGCCGGTCGAAGAGGTTCGAGAGCGCCCCGCCGGCGAGCAGGCCGAGCGCGACCGGCAGGAGCGGGTGGCGCCCGCCGGAGCGCGCGAAGTACACGAAGATCCAGCCGATCGCGACGACCGACAGGGCGATCACGATCACCTGCCGGTCCTGGAACTGCCCGAACGCGATGCCCGTGTTGCGGGTGTTCGTGAACTGGAAGAACGGCAGCACGTCCAACGGGTCGTCCGGCGTGAAGGAGCGCCGCGCGATCACCTTCGTGACCTGGTCGGCGACGATCGTCACCGTGGCGACGGCGAGCAGCCCGACCCACTGCAGGGCGTCGGCGGGCGTGCGGGGCGGGCGGCCCGGGATCGGGTCCGGCCGCGGCGCGGGCGGCAGCTCTGGCACGGCCCTAGCGCTCCCGCTTGCGCTGGCACTCCACGCAGCGCACGGAGGCGGGCAGCGCGGCGAGCCGCTTCGGCGGGATCTCCCCGCCGCAGTCGACGCAGCGGCCGTACGTGCCCGCGTCGATGCGCCCGAGCGCCTCCCCGACCTCGGCGAGCGCCGCCTCGAGGCCCTCGGCCACGCTCTCGTCGAACTCGTGGTCGTGGGTGGCGACGGCGTCGTCCGGGCCGGCGTCGAGCCGGTCGGCCGAGTCGCGCGGCTCCGCGTCGGCGTCGCCGCGCAGGTGCGCGAGGTCGCGCTGGAGGCGGTCGCGCTCATGGGTGAGCGCGGTGCGAGCCGCAGCCGGATCCATGTCCCAACCATACCGCCGCCCCACAGGCGGCGGCCCCGCTCCCCGCCCCTAGTGCAGGGTGATCGCGTCCGCGAGCGGCTCGCGCTCCTCGGTGCGGTCGTCGTCCGCGCCGGCCTCGTCGAGGATCGCCACCGCCGTGGCGAGGAACGCGCGGTAGCGCGCCTCGATCTCGCGTCCGCGCTGCTCGAGGTCCTGCATGTCGCGCCAGACCGCCGCGCGCTGGTGGTGCGCCTCGCCGAGGATCTCGCGGCCCTCCTGCTCGGCCTCGCGCACGATCCGCTGGGCCTCCTGGCGCGCCGCCTCCTTCTGGTCGGCGGCGTGCTTCTCCGCCGACACGAGCGTGCGCCGCAGGAGCTCCTCCATGTCGCGGTGGCGCTGCACCTCGGCCTCGAGCGCGTCGACGCGCTCGCGCAGGTCCACGCGCTCCTGCCAGAGCTCCTGGTGCGCGTCGGCGAGCCGCTCAAGCAGCTCGTCGACTTCGCCCCGGCGGTAGCCGAGGAGGGCGCGCCCGAGGGCGGCGTTGCGGATCTCTGCGGGCACGAGGGCCATGCGGCGGCGCCTTCGCCGCCCGCGCCCCGACTCCTGCCTAGCCCGCGATGATGCGCTGCAGGATCCCCGACAGGATCCACAGCCCGAACACAGCCACCATCGCCGACAGGTCGAGCGGCCCGAGCGGCGGGATGAAGCGCCGCAGCCACAGCAGGAGCGGCGCCACGGTGTCGTCGAGGAAGCGACGCACCGCCATCACGGGCGCCGAGTAGCCGATCGGGACAAACGACTGCAGGGCGTAGGCGATGATCATGATCGTGTAGACGATCGTGAGGCTGCTCACGAACGTGGCGATCAGCGCGCGGTCGAACTCGATCATGCGCCCCCCTCCCGGAGCTCGCGGCCGCGGTCGCGGGCCGCGCCGGCCGCGGCCTCGACGGCCGCCCCGAGGCCGTGCGCCTCGAGCTGCGCGAGGCCCGCGGCGGTCGTGCCGCCCGGCGAGGTGACGCGCTCGCGCAGGGCGGCGGGCGACTCGCCCGTCTCGGCCAGGTAGCGGCCGGTGCCCGCGAACGTGTCGACGGCGAGCCGGCGCGCCTCGTCGGGCCCGAAGCCGAGCGTGCGCGCCGCGGCCTCGAACTGCTCGATCACGTAGGCGTAGAGACCGGGCCCCGACCCGGAGATCGCGGTCGCGGCGTCGAACATCGACTCGTCCATCGCCACGGCGCTGCCGACCGCGTCGAGCCACGGCACGAGCCGCTCGACGGCGGCCGGGTCGCCGCAGACCGCGGAGACGCCGCCGCCGACCGCGACGGGGATGTTGGGCATGAAGCGGGCGAGCGGCGCCCCGGTCCCGAGTGCGGCGCGGATCCCGGCCAGCTCGACGCCGGCGGCGGCGCTGGCGACGCAGGCCCCGTCGCCGAGCGCGAGTCCGATCGCCGCCGCGGCGGTGGCGATGTCCTGCGGCTTGACGAGCAGGATCACGAGGTCGGCGGAGGCCGCGACCGCTGCGGGGTCCGCGGCCGTGCGGATGCCGTGCGCGGCCGCGAGCGCCTCGGCGACGCCCGCGACGCGGTCCGTCGCGAAGATCCGCTCGGCGCAGGCGGGGTCGGCCGCGACCCACCCCTGGACCAGCGCCGAGGCCAGGCGGCCGGCGCCGATCAGCCCGAGGGTGCCCGTGGACATGCGGTTAGTGTACGGTAGGTCCATGGCCGAGACGCACTCCGGGGGCTGCCTGTGCGGGTCCGTCCGCTACCGCGTCGACGGGCCCCTGCGCGACGTGATCACCTGCCATTGCGGCGAGTGCCGGCGGATGCACGGCGGCGCCGCCCCGTACACGGCCTGCCCCGCCGACCACCTCGAGCTGGTCGCGGACGACGGCCTGACCTGGATCGCGAGCCCCGCCTCCGCCACGTCGGCCGAGCGCGCCTTCTGCCGTCACTGCGGCTCCAGCCTGTTCTGGCGGATGCCGGGCCGCGACGCCGTCTCGATCGCCGCGGGCACCGTCGACGAGCCGTCCGGGCTGGCCTCGGCGGAGCACATCTGGTGGGACGCGCGCGCCGACTGGGAGGTCCCGGACGGGCTCCCGACCCGAGCCGCGGGCACCTAGCCCGCGATCGTCAGCGGCGCGTCGCGGCGTACGCCGCGGCGGCCTCGACCAGCGCCCGGAAGACCGGCGCGCCCGAGCCCGTCGCGGCCTCCTCGGGGTGCCAGAGGACCCCGAGGCAGAAGGCCTTCGTCGGGTCCTCAAGGCCCTCCACGGTGCGGTCCGGCGCGTACGCCGTCACCTCGAGCCCCGCCCCCACCTCGCCGATCCCCTGGTGGTGGTGCGAGTGGATCTCGGTGCCGCTCGGCACGAGCTCCGCGAGGCGCCCCCCGACGACCTCGACCGGGTGGTTCGACCACTCGCCGAGCCGGACCCGGTGGACGTCGCCGTCGACGACGTCGTCGAGGTGCTGCTCGAGGGTGCCGCCGTAGGCGATGTTGAGCAGCTGGAAGCCGCGGCAGATGCCGAGCAGGGGCAGGTCGCGGTCGAGGGCGCCCCGCAGCAGCGCGAGCTCGGCCGCGTCGCGGCGCACGTTCGGGGGATCGGCCGTCGGGTGCGGCTCGGCGCCGTAGTTGGCGGAGCCGACGTCATCGCCGCCGACGAGGACGATCCCGTCGAGCGAGGCCAGCGTCTCGTCGGCGAAGCCGTCCATCTCCGGCAGGGGCGGCACGAGCAGCGGGAAGCCGCCCGCCACGGTGATCGAGTCCACGTAGGCCTGCGGGGCGAGGCACGCCGGCATCGACGTCCACGGCCCCCATGAGGCGTCGCGCCAGTAGGCGGTGATGCCGATCCGGGGTCGCATGCCGGCAGCCTAGCGGCGCGCCCCGGGCGCCTAGGACCGCTCGAAGTTGCGGACCATCTCCCAGTCCGTGACCGCCGCCTCGAAGGCCTCGACCTCGTGGCGGCCGCTGGTCACGTAGTGGTCGACGACGCGGTCGCCGAACGCGGCGCGGGCGAGCGCCGAGCCGTCGAGGAGGTCGACGGCCTCGCGCAGCGACGTGGGCAGCCGCGGCCCCTCGGCGTCGTAGGCGCTGCCCGGCAGCGGCGCGGGCGGCACGAGGGCGCGGTCCACGCCGTCGAGGCCGGCGGCGATGACCGCGGCGAAGGCCAGGTACGGGTTGGCGTCGCCGCCGCCGATGCGCGTCTCGAGCCGCAGGGACGGCCCACGCCCGACCGACCGGAACGCGCAGGTCCGGTTGTCCCGCCCCCAGAGGAGCGTGGTCGGGGCAAACGAGCCGTGCGCGTAGCGCTTGTACGAGTTGACGTTCGGGGCGTACAGGTAGGCGAGCTCGCGGGTGCGCTCGAGCTGGCCGGCGATCCACTGGTCGTAGAGCGGCGCGTGCCCGTGCGGCCCGTCGCCCGCGAAGAGCGGCTCGCCGCCCGCCCACAAGGAGCAGTGGATGTGGCACGAATTGCCCTCGCGCTCGTTGACCTTGGCCATGAAGCTGAGCGCCGCGCCCCGCTGGTGGGCGATCTCCTTGGCGGCGAGCTTGTAGAGCACGTGCTCGTCGGCCATCCGCAGCGCGTCCTGGTAGCGGAAGTTGATCTCGTGCTGGCCGAGGTTGCACTCGCCCTTCGAGTCCTCGACGGTCAGGCCCGCCGCCTTCATCGCGAGGCGGATCGGCCGGATCACGTCCTCGACCATCGCCGTGCCGAGGATCGAGTAGTCGACGTTGTAGGCGTTGCCGGGGACGAGGTCCCGGTAGCCCTTGTCGCGCGCCGAGGCGTACGTCTCGCGGTAGAGGACGAACTCGAGCTCGGACCCGACCATGGCCTGCCAGCCGCGCGCGGCGAGGCGGTCGAGCTGCGCGCGCAGGATCTGGCGCGGCGACTCCACCACCGGCGAGCCGTCGTGATGCTCGACGTCGGCGAGGCAGATCGCCGTGCCCTCGAGCCACGTAGCGCGGCGCAGGGTCGCGAGGTCGGGGCGCAGGACGAAGTCGCCGTAGCCGGACTCCCACGAGGTCAGCGCGAAGCCCGGCAGCGTGGTCATCTCCATATCGACGGCGAGCAGGTAGTTGCAGGCCTCCGCCCCGTGGGCGGCGATGTCGCCGAGGAACGCGTCCGCGTCGAGGCGCTTGCCCTGTAGCCGCCCCTGCATGTCCGTCATGGCGAGGATGACGGTGTCGACCTCGCCGACGGCGACCAGCTCCGTGAGCTCCTCGAGATCCACGTCCCCTCCTCCGGCTCGCTGCGCGGGAAACCCTACACCGCGGCGGCGGCCCGGATTACCCGTTGGGGTTGAAGAAGCCCTGGTCGACGAGCCGCTGGCGGTCCTCCGCCGACACCTCGACGTTGGCCGGCGTCAGCAGGAACACCTTCTCGGCGATGCGCTGGATCGCGCCTTCGAGCGCGTACGTCATGCCCGACGCGAAGTCGATCAGGCGCTTCGAGAGGTCCGGCTCGGTCGTCTGCAGGTTCATGATCACCGGGACGCCGTTCTTGAAGCGGTCCGCGATCTGCTGCGCGTCGTTGTACGAGCGCGGCGCGATCACGTGCACGCGCACGCTGCTCGCCGTCGTGCCGCCCCCGGCGGAGCGCAGGACGCCGATCTCCCCCGCTCCGCCCCCGGCGGGCGAGCGCCGGCGCCGGCCCGGCGACGTCTCCTCCTCGGAGAAGAGGTCGTCGGCCTCGTCGAGGGTGGCCGTGGAGGCGCTGCGGCGGCGGTCGAGCCGGCGCACGCTCGAGCCGCGCGACTGCTTCGGCGCGGGCTCCTCGTGGCCGCCCGTCATGTCGTCGTACATGGTGTCGTCCTCGGCGAGGCCGAAGTAGACGAGCGTGCGATGCCAGATGCTGCCGTTGACCATGCGCGGAGTGTAACGAGTGACGACCCCGGCGCGCACCCTACCGCCCGAGCAGGACGGATCCGACGCGCACGAGCGTCGCCCCCTCCTCGACGGCGACCTCGAAGTCCTGGCTGGTCCCCATCGAGAGGTGCCCGAAGGCGTGCGTGCCCGCCCACCGCTCGGCGGCCCGGGCGGCGAGCGCGCGGAGCTCCGCGAAGGCCCCGCGCGAGGCCTCGGGTTCGGTCGCGAAGGCCGGCATCGTCATCAGCCCCCGCACGGCCACGTTCGCGAGCGGGGCGAGCAGCTCGAGGAACGCGTCGAGGTCCTCCGGTGCGACGCCCTCCTTGTCGGGGTCGCGGGCCGTGTTGACCTCGACGAGGACGTCCTGCGGGGCGGGCGAGCGGCCGTCGACCTGCGCCGCCGTCGACGCGGTGGACAGCGAGTGGATCAGGTCGACGCGCCCCGCGATGTCCTTGACCTTGCGGCTCTGCAGGTGCCCGATGAAGTCCCAGGTGAAGAGGTCGCCGCAGGCGGCCTGCTTGGCGAGCAGCTGGTCGGTGCGGTTCTCCCCGACGCGGCGGACGCCGGCGGCGTGCAGCAGCGGCAGGTCCTCGACCGCGAGGTACTTGACGGCCGCGACGATCTCCACCACCCCGGGCTCGCGGCCCGCGCGCGCGCAGGCCGCGTCGATCCGCTCACGCGTCGCCGCGACGCCCGCCCTGACTGCCTCCGGGTCCGTGCTCATGCGTCCCCCGCACGGTACGCGATCACGCCCTGGCGGCCCGTGACGCCGCCGTCCCGCCGGTGCGAGAAGAACCCCTCGGCGTCCGTGATGGTGCAGATCCCGGCGATGTCGATCGCGTCGGGGGCGAGCCCGGCGGCGAGCAGGGCGCGGCCCGCGCAGTGCGGCAGGTCGGCGGTCCCGCCGTGCGCCGCCTCCGCGCCGAAGCGCTCGCGCAGGGGCCCCGCCACGTCGTCGCCGACGGCGTAGGCGAGCGGCCCCGCGCACGGCCCGACGGCGGCCGCGCAGGGCCCGTCGATCGCGGCCACGGCCGCCTCGACGACGCCGGCGACGAGCCCGCGCCAGCCCGCGTGCACCACCGCCACGGCCGACCCGTCGAGCGCGGCGACCACGATCGGCACGCAGTCGGCGGCGAGCGCGACGAGCGCGAGGTCGGCCTCGCGGGTGACGAGGGCGTCGGCCGGGGGCAGCTCGCCCTCCGGGTCGAGGAACCCGCCGGGGAGCGGCGCGGCCTCGCGCACCAGCGCCCCATGGACCTGGTGGTTCTGGGCCGTGCGGGCCGGATCGGCCCCGACGGCGGCGCACAGCCGGCGGCGGTTCTCGCGCACCGCGTCACGGTCGTCGTCGGTCAGGAGGCCGAGGTTGAGCGCGGCGTACGGCCCCGTCGAGACGCCGCCCTGGCGGCCGCTGAACGCCACCACGATCCCGTCCGGACCCTGCCAGCGCAGGAGCGGGAAGGCGTCCCAGGCGTCCCAGTGCAGCGGCATGGGTCGGAGGGTAGCCCCCCTGCCGGTAGGCTGCCGGTGGTGTTCGGGAACTTCGAATCGGCCTTCAGCGCGGACAAGCTCGAGCAGTTGCTGCTGCTCCTGCCCGTCCTGATCATCTCGATGACCCTCCACGAGATGGCCCACGGCTACGTCGCCAACCGCCTCGGCGACCCCACCGCGCGCATGCTGGGCCGCCTGTCCCCCAACCCGGTCCGCCACATCGACCCGATGGGCTCGGCGATGTTCGGGCTGTCGTGGCTCGCCTCGGGCGGCACGTTCCTGTTCGGCTGGGCGAAGCCGATCCCCGTCCAGCCGCGCTTCTTCAACCACCCGCAGCGCGACTTCGCGATCGTCGCCATCGCCGGCCCCCTCACGAACATCCTGATCGCCTTCCTCCTGGCGCTGCCCCTCGCGCACGTGCCGCTCGGCGACGGGATCTGGGCCAACGCACTTGTCCTCGCCTTCTTCATGAACATCTGGCTGGCGGTGTTCAACATGCTGCCGATCCCGCCGCTCGACGGCAGCCGCGTCATCGCCGCCATCATGCCCCGCGAGATGGCCGAGTCCTGGTCGCGCCTCGACCAGTACGGCTTCATCATCCTGATGGGCGCGATCCTGTTCTTCCGGCCGCTGTTCGAGATCATCGGGGCGATCGCCGACCCGATCGCGCGGTTCCTGTTCACCATCGCGGGCGGCTAGCCGTGCGCGACCGCTCCCTGCTCTGGGCCGGGATCGCGATGGCCCTGATCGCGATCGCGTTCGCCGGCTTCGGCCTCGTGGCCGGCGACGGTCGTTAGCCCGCGCGGGCGGCGAGCCAGGCGAGCTGCGCGTCGCGGGAGGGGCCGACGGCGCCCTCGATGACGGCCGCCCGGAGCTCGGCGAGCTCCCGCCCCACGGCCGGGCCCGCATGGCCCGCCGCCACCACGTCGTCGCCATCGACGGCCAGCGCGACGTGCCGCAGCCGCCCGAGGTAGGCGGCCGCCTCCGGCCCGCCCGCGGCCACGACGGCCTCGAGGGGCTGCCCCGCGCAGGCGCGGTCCACCGCGGCGTCGCCGGCTCCGGTGAGCGCGACGCGCAGGTCAGCCGCCCGGGCGGCCGCGAGCGCGGCACGGGTCGTGTGGCGGTCGCGACCCGCCGCGTCGAGCCACACAGCGCGGCGGTCCTCCGGCACACCGGCGAGCAGGAGCCCGAGGCCGAGCGCGACCCGGTCCGCGTCGCGCGCCTCGTCCGCGGCCAGCGCCCAGGCGGCGCGCACCGCCGCGGGGTCGGCCGCCAGCCCCGGCTCGATCGCGTCGAGGGCGCCCCAGCCCGCCAGGACGCCGAGCACGGCGGCCGGGTCCGACTCCGAGAAGACGAGCGCCACGGCGTCCGCCATCCGCGCGCTGCCGGTCAGGGCGACGAAGCCGCCGTGGGCGGCCGCGGCCGCGGCGTGGTCGAGCGTCGCGTCCGGGGCGAGCCCGAGGCGCACGGCGTAGCGCGCGGCGCGCACGACCCGCGTCGCGTCCTCCTCGAAGGCGTCGGGGCGCAGGAGCCGCAGCGTCCCCGCGGCGAGGTCGGCGAGCCCGCCGTGGGGGTCGAGCACCCGTCCGGCGTCGGGCCCCGCGACCACCGCCGCCACCGCGTTGACGGTCACGTCGCGGCGCGCGAGATCGGCCTCGAGCCCGGCCGGCGCCACCACGGGCAGGGCGCCGGGCTGCGGGTAGGACTCGGTGCGGGCGCCCGCCACGTCGACCGGCGGGCGCGAGCGCACCGTCGCGGTCCCGAAGGCCCGGTAGGCGACGACCTCGGAGCGCGTCAGCGCGGCGAGCCGCTCGGCGAAGGCGACGCCGTCGCCCTCCACCACCACGTCGACCTCGCGCGGCTCCTCGCCGCGGAAGAGGTCGCGCACGACGCCGCCGACCAGGGCCACGCGCTGGCCCGGCTCGGCCGCCGCGACGATCCGCGGCACGGCGTCGCGGACGCGGGTCGAGGCGGCGAGGAGGGCGCGCGCGTCGGGTTCGCCTGCGCGCGCGCCCATCCGCTACGCCTCCGCGACGACTTCGATCTCGACGCGCGCACCGGCCGGCAGGTTGGCGACCTGGAACGTCGAGCGGGCCGGGTACGGCTGGCCCATGCGCTCGCTGTAGACGCCGTTCATCTCGCCGAACTCGCCGAGGTCGATCATGTAGACCTGCGCGCGGATCACCTTGGTCAGGTCGGACCCGGCCGCCTCGAGGATCGCCGCCACGTTGTCGAAGCACGTGTGGGTCTGCTCGACGATGCCGCCCTCGACCAGCTGGCCCGACTCGGCGTCGAGCGGGATCTGCCCGGCCAGGAAGACGAGGCCGCCGGCCTTGACCGCCTGGTTGTACGGGGCGCCGCCCAGCGGGGCCGGCGCGTTGTCGGTGCGGATGATCTCCTTGGCCATGGTGCTCCTCGTGGCGTTCGCGTGTGCCCGCGGATGCTAGACGCGTGGCCCGGGGCAGCAGCCGGATATCCAGATATACTGTGGGGCGTGAAGAAGGTCCTGGTCTCCCTCGACGAGCAGCTCCTGGAGCGCATCGACGCCGCCGCGCAGGCCTCGGGCCTGTCGCGGAGCGCGTGGCTCGCCGCCCGCTCGCAGGAGGCGCTGGGCGGCCCGCCGCCCACGAAGGCCGAGATCAACCGGCAGGTCCTCGCCGAGATCCGGGAGATCCTGGCCGAAGCGCCTCCGATCTACGGACCGCACATGCCGGCATGGATGGAGATCCGCCGGATGCGGGACGAGCGGGCGGAGCGTGTGGACCGCAGCGCGGTGCCCGGGAGCGGATCGCCGGCATGAGGCCGACCCCCCACGTCGTCGACGCGTCCGTCGTGGTCCCGCTGATCCTGCCTGCCCCCGGCGATGACGACCAGCTCGGGCTCGACGCGCTGATCGACGACCCGGACGTCGACGTGTTCGCGCCGACGATCATGGACCTCGAGGTGCTGAACGTGGCGGCCCGGCGCCGGGGCCTGTCGGAGGACCAGCTCGTGCGCCTCGTCGAGGCGCTCGAGCGCCTGACGATCACGCGCACCGACCCCGACCTCGACGGGGTGGCACGCTGGTCGTCGCGCGGCCTGTCCGCCTACGACGCCTCGTATGCGGCGCTGAGCGCCGAGGTCGGCGGCCCCGTGCTGACCAATGACGGTGGGCTCCGGCGCGCGCTCGACCGGGACGGCCTCAGCCGCTGATCCGCTCGATCCGCGCGCCCAGCGCGCGCAGCCGCTCGTCGATGCGCTCGTAGCCGCGGTCGATCTGCCCCACGTTGCCGATCGTCGTGGTGCCCTCGGCGCACAGGGAGGCGATCAGCATCGCCATGCCGGCGCGGATGTCGGGGCTCTCGACGCGCTCGCCGACGAGGCGGCTCGGCCCCGTGATCAGCGCCCGATGCGGGTCGCAGAGCACGATCCGCGCGCCCATCGAGACGAGCTTGTCGGTGAAGACGAGGCGGTTCTCGAACATCTTCTCGAAGATCAGGACGGTCCCGGTGGCCTGCGTGGCCACGGCGACCGCGATCGACGTCACGTCAGCGGGGAACTGCGGCCAGGGCCCGTCCTCGAGCTTGGGCACCTGCCCGCCGACGTCGTCCCGGATCACGAGCTCCTGGTCGTCGGGGACGGTCAGGTCCCGCCCGTCGAGCCCGATACGCACCCCAAGCCGCTCGAAGCCGTGCAGCACCGGGTGCAGGTCCTCCGGCTCGACGTCCTCGATCACCAGCACGCCGGGTGTGACGGCCGCAAGGCCGATGAACGACGCGACCTCGATGTGGTCGGGGCCGATCGTGTGGTGGGCGCCGCCGAGCGCCGCGCGGCCGCGGATCGTGAGCACGTTCGAGCCGACCCCGTCGATCTCCGCCCCCATCGCCACGAGGAAGCGGCAGAGGTCCTGGACGTGCGGCTCGCAGGCCGCGTTGATCAGCTTGGTCTCGCCCTTGGCGAGGACGGCGGCCATGATCGCGTTCTCGGTCGCGGTCACGCTCGGCTCGTCCATGAAGAAGCGCGTGCCGACCAGCCCGTCCGCCGCGCGCAGGGTGAAGTCGCGATCGACCTCGACGTCCGCGCCGAGGGCGGCGAACGCGTGCAGGTGCGTGTCGATCCGGCGCCGCCCGATCACGTCGCCGCCGGGCGGCGGCACGAGCACCGAGCCGCAGCGGGCGAGCAGGGGGCCTGCGAGCAGGATCGAGGCGCGGATGCGGACGCTCAGCATGCGGTCGATCGACGCCGTCAGGTCGCCGGCGGCGCGGATCCGCAGGGTGTTGGTCGCGGTCCACTCGACGTCGGCGCCCGTGGCCTGCACGAGCTCCGCCATCACCTCGACGTCGCGGATGCGCGGCACGTTGTCGATCACGCACTCCTGCTCGGTGAGCAGGCAGGCGGCGATGATCGGCAGCGCGCCGTTTTTGTTGCCGCCGACGCGGACGCGCCCCTCGAGGGGGTGGCCGCCCTCGATCACGAGGAGGTCGCCGAGGCCGCCACGGGTCGCCGCAGTCGCGCTCACGCGGCCAATCGTAGCCGTCGACCCTCCCCGGGGCCCCGGCTCGGATACGCTTGCGTCCGATGGCCGACGACCTCGTGCGCGACCGCGACGCCGCCTGGGGGATCGTCTGCGAGCACATCCAGTCCGAGGCGCTGCGCCGCCACTGCCGCGCCGTCGAGGCCTCCGTGCGCTGGTACGCGCGCCAGGCGGGCGCGGACGAGGCCGCCTGGGGCAACGTGGCGCTCCTGCACGACTTCGACTGGGAGATCCACCCCACGCTCGAGCAGCACCCGCAGGCGGGCGAGGCGATCCTCGCCGAGCACGGCTACCCGGACTGGTTCCGACACGCGATCCTGACGCACGCCAACCACCTCGAGCTGCCCCGTGAGACGCCGCTCGAGCGGACGCTCTTCGCCTGCGACGAGCTGTCCGGGTTCGTGCACGCCTGCGGTCTCGTGCGCCCGAACGGCCTCGAGGGCCTCGAGCCCAAGAGCGTCAAGAAGAAGCTCAAGCAGCCGTCGTTCGCCGCCGGGGTCGACCGCGACGACGTCTACGCGGGGCCGGAGCTGCTCGGGATCGAGCTCGACGACCACATCCGCAACGTGGTCGCGGCCCTGCAGCCGGTCGCCGGCGAGCTCGGCCTGCCCGCCTAGAGCGCGACGAGCGCGGTGATCAGCCGGTCGACGTCGCTCGCGTCGTTCCACGGGCCGACGGACACGCGCGTCAGCTCGGTCCGGGGCAGGGAGCGCACGACGACGTCCCGGGCCTCGAGCCGGCGCACCACCTCGACGGCGGTGAGCCTCTCCGTCTCGAAGGCCACGAACGGCGAGCCGTGGTCGACCTCCGCGACGCGCGCCCGCGGCACCTCGGCGGCGAGGCGCTCACGCAGGTGCCCGGCGAGGCGCATCGCGTCGGCGTGCCCCGCCTCGACTCCGAGGCCCTCGCGCCACTCGATCGCCGCCGTCAGCCCCACGAGCGCCGTGTGCGTGACGGTGCCGGGCTCGAGGCGCCGCGCGCCGGGCCACATCCGCGGCCCGTCGGGGGTCTTCTCCATCGTGGGGTAGCCGGGGAACGCCGGGTGGATGCGCTCGACGGCGTCGGGGCGCACCCACAGCCCGCCCGTGCCGGAGGGGCCGCACAGCCACTTCTGGCCGCTGATCGTGTAGAAGTCGCAGCCGAGCTCGGGCACCGAGACCGGGATGCAGCCCGGGCCCTGCGCCGCGTCGACCAGAAACAGCGCCCCGTGCGCCCGCACCGCCTCGGCCATCCGCGCGATCGGCATCACGCGGCCGGTCGTCCAGATCACGTGCGAGAGCGCGACGAGCCGCGTGCGCGGGGTCAGGGCGTCGGCGATCGCCTGCGCCGGGTCGGGCGCCTCGGTGATCGGCACGACGCGCGTCACGATCCCGCGGCGACGGCCCATCACGTCGAGCGGGACGGTCAGGCCGGGGTGCTCGTAGTCGCCGATCAGGACCTCGTCGCCCTCCGCCCAGTCGATCCCGCCGACGACCAGGTTGAGGCCGTCGGAGGTGCAGTGCGCGAGCGCGATCTGGTCGGCCGGGGCGCCGACCATGCGGGCCAGGGCCTCACGGGCGGCCTGCTCGATCCCCGCCTGCCGCGCGTACCTGACGTCACCGATCCGCCCGCCCCGGAACGCCTCGTCGGTGTAGGCGGCCATCGCCTCCACGGCGGGGGCGGGCAGCGGGCCGAAGGTGCCGGTGTTGAAGTACGCCTGCGCGGTGACGGCGGGCAACTGGGCGCGGATCGCGACGGTATCGGGCATCCCCCGAAGCGTACGGGGTCGCGGTCCCCGCTAGCATCAGGCCCATGTTCCGACGCAGGCAGTTCGGCGACCTCATCGACCGCCAGCTCCGGGTCTTCGCCGCGGACCACGGCGACCGCCTGGAGGCGATCCGCGAGGCCCGCTCCGCGTACCGCACGTCCGACCGGGACGCGGCCGAGGAGCGCTACGGCGACTACGCCGACGAGCTCGACTGGGCGGCCGAGGAGCTGGCCGCGATGCGCGATGGCTACGCCGAGACCCTCGACGACGGCGACGGCACGGCCGACCGCTACGTGTCGGAGTTCAACCGGGCCGCGCAGAAGACGATGCCCGAGATCGCCGAAGCCCTCGAGGGCTAGGCCGTCACGACGACGCGGCCCGGTCCGGCGCTCGCCACGCAGGGCGCCACCACCAGGACGTCGAGGGCGGCGCAGCGCGTGACGTCCGCCTCGTGCCCCGTGCCGTCGAGGTCGCGCCTGCTCTGGGAGTCGTCGAGCGCGGCCTGGGCGTCGGGGTAGGCGCGTGCCACGGCCATCGCCACGCGCGCCGCGTCGGTCGCGAAGGCGCCGTCGAGGCGCGCGGCCGCGCGGGCGAGCAGGACGCCGGCGACGTAGACGTCGTCGAGGGCCACGTCGCCGCGGACCCCGGCGCAGCGCACCGCGAGGGTGCCGTCGGCGGGCAGCGCCGCGAGCGCCCGGTCGACGAGGGTGGCGGCGTTGACGAGCGCGCCGACCAGCACCGTCTCGGCCTCGGCGGCGGACTGCAGGATCGCGCGGGTGCCGTTCGTGGTGGTCAGGACCAGCACCTCGCCGCGCGGCGTGGCGTACTCGGCGGGCGAGTTGCCGAGGTCGAAGCCCTCGATCAGGACGCCGTGGCGCTCGCCGCCGAGCACGACCCCGTCGGCCCGCTCGGCGTGGGCGTCGTCGACCTCGCCGACGCAGACCACCTCGCGGTAGCCCGCGGCGAGGGCGTGCGACAGGGTCGTCGTGGCGCGGATGCAGTCGACGACGATCGCGACGTCCGCGGGCGCGGCGTCCAGCGGCCCGAGCGCGGCGTGCAGGGTCAAAGCCACGCGGCCTAGCGGTCCTTGAAGGAGGCGCCGAGCGCGGCCTGCGCGGCCGCGAGGCGCGCGATCGGCACCCGGAAGGGCGAGCAGGAGACGTAGTCGACGCCGACGTCGTGGAAGAAGCCGACGCTGAGGGGGTCGCCGCCGTGCTCGCCGCAGACCCCGAGCTTGAGGTCGGGCTTGACGGCGCGGCCCTGCTCGCAGCCCATCCGCACGACCGCGCCGACCCCGTCGACGTCGATCGTCTGGAACGGGTTCTTATCGATCACGCCGTCCTCGAGGTACTGGGTCAGGAACTTGCCCTCCGCGTCATCGCGCGACAGCCCGAGCACGGTCTGCGTGAGATCGTTCGTGCCGAACGAGAAGAAGTCGGCCTCGGTGGCGATCTGGTCGGCGACGACCGCCGCACGCGGCAGCTCGATCATCGTGCCCACCTGGATCGGGAAGTCGACGCCGGCCCGCTCGGTCTCCTCGCGCACCACCTCCTCGACCAGGATGCGCATCCGCCGCAGCTCCTCCGCGAACCCGACCAGCGGGATCATGATCTCGGGGCGCGGGTCGCCGCCCGCGGCGCGGACCGCGAGCGCCGCGTCGACGATCGCGCGGGCCTGCATCGTGTAGATCTCGGGGAAGAGCAGCCCGAGCCGGCAGCCGCGGGTCCCCAGCATCGGGTTGGCCTCGGTCAGCTCCTTGACGCGGGCAAGCAGCGCCTCGGCGGCGACGAGGTCGCCGGGGGCGCCGTGCCCGCGGATGCGCTCCACGTCGCGGGAGGCCTCGAGCAGGCTCGGCAGGAACTCGTGCAGCGGCGGGTCGAGCAGGCGGATCGTGACGGGGAGCCCGTCCATCGCCCGCAGGATCCCCTCGAAGTCGCCCTGCTGCATCGGCGCGATCTCGGCGAGGGCGGCGAGGCGGTCCGCCTCGTCGCTGGCGAGAATCATGCGGCGTACGCTCGGCAGTCGCTCCTCGCTCATGAACATGTGCTCGGTGCGGCACAGCCCGATGCCCTCCGCCCCGAAGCCGCGGGCGCGCTCGGCGTCCTCCGGCGTGTCGGCGTTCGCGCGCACCCGCAGCCGCCGGATCTCGTCCGCCCAGGCGGTGATCTCCCGAAAGTGGTCGTCGAAGCGCGGCGGCACGAGCGGCGACCCGCCGGCCAGCACCTCGCCGGTCGAGCCGTCCATCGTGATCGTGTCGCCCTCCCGCAGGACGCGCCCGCCGATCGCGATGGTGCGCGCCTCGCGGTCGATCTGCAGGCCGTCGACGCCCGCCACGCAGGGCTTGCCCATCCCGCGCGCCACGACCGCCGCGTGCGACGTCATGCCGCCGTGGGCCGTGATCACGCCCTGGGCCACGATCACGCCGTGGATGTCGTCGGGCGTCGTCTCCCAGCGCACGAGGATCACCGGGGTGCCGGCTTTGCCGCGCCGCTCGGCCGTGTCGGCGTCGAGCACGACCTCCCCCACGCCCGCGCCGGGCGAGGCGTTGAGACCCGTCGCGAGCAGGTCGCGGGGCGCGTCGGGGTCGATCGTCGGATGCAGGAGCTGGTCGAGCTGGCGGGGGTCGATCCGCTGGACGGCCTGGTCGCGGGTGATCACGCCCTCGGCGACCAACTCGCAGGCGACGCGCACGGCGGCCTGCGCGGTGCGCTTGCCGGTGCGGGTCTGCAGGAGGTACAGGCGGCCCTGCTCGACCGTGAACTCGATGTCCTGCATGTCGCCGTAGTGCGCCTCGAGCCGCGCCATCGTGGCCACCAGCTCGTGGTAGGCCTCGGGCAGCGCGGCCTCCATCTCGGCGATAGGCCGCGGGGTGCGGATGCCGGCGACGACGTCCTCGCCCTGGGCGTTGACGAGGAACTCGCCGTACAGCTCCTTGGCGCCGGTGGCGGGGTTACGGGTGAAGCAGACGCCCGTGCCCGAGGTCTCGCCGAGATTGCCGAACACCATCTGCATGATGTTGACGGCGGTGCCGAGTTCGTCGGGGATGTCGTTGGCGCGCCGGTAGACGGCGGCGCGCGGGTTCTGCCAGGACGCGAAGACCGCGTTGATCGCGAGGCGCAGCTGCTCGCGCGGGTCGTCGCCGAACGCGCCCGCCCCCGCCGACTCCTCGGTGATCCGCTTGAACATGGCGACGAGGCCCTCGAGGTCCTCGGCCGTCAGGTCGGTGTCGAGCGCCACGCCGCGCTCGCGCTTGAGCTGCGAGAGGGCGTGCTCGAAGTCGTCGGACGGCACGCCCAGCACGACCTCCCCGAACATCTGCACGAAGCGCCGGTACGAGTCCCAGGCGAAGCGCGGGTTGCCCGACTCGGCGGCGAGGCCGCGGACGGCGGCGTCGTTGATCCCGAGGTTGAGGATCGTGTCCATCATCCCCGGCATCGAGAAGACGGCGCCGGAGCGCACGCTCACGAGGAGCGGCCGTTCGGGGTCGCCGAGCCGGCGCCCCGTCCGCTTCTCGAGCGCGGCGAGGCGGTCGAGGACGGCCTCCCAGAGCCCGTCGGGCCACGCCCCGTCCGCGTCCATCGCGGCGACGCAGGCCTCGGTCGTGACCGTGAAGCCGTCAGGCACGGGCACGCCGATGCGCTGCATCTCGGCGACGTTGGCGCCCTTGCCGCCGAGCAGGCCCCGCATCTCGGCGGAGCCCTCGGACTGGTCGTAGACGTACGTGGGGGCCGTGGCCCGGTCAACGGAAGCCATCAGACGGGCAGCCTAGTCAACGGCACCCCCGTGACGGGCGCAGTGGGCCGCAATGCCGCGATCCGCCATGATGCCGCCATGCGGATTCACACGGGCGGCGAGGCGTCGGAGCTCTACGGCGGGCGCTTCACGGGCGCGGTGCGCCTCGAGATGCTCCAGGCGGCGGAGGCCGAGGGGCGTCCGGACATCGCGCGCGTGTCCTTCGCCGACGGCGCCTGCACCTTCTGGCACCGCCACCCGGGCGGCCAGCAGCTGTTGGTGCTGTCCGGCACGGGGTGCGTCGGCACGGCCGACGGCGAGGTGGTGCTCCGGCCGGGCGACTTCGTCGACGCGCCGGCTGGCGAGCGCCACTACCACGGCGCCGCGGCCGGGTCCGACTGCGTCTTCCTCGCCGTCACCTACGGCACCACCGACTGGGAGGACCTCGCGCCGTGAGCGCGGAGGTCCGCGCGGACGTGGCCGTGATCGGCGGCGGCTCGGCCGGCGCCGTCGTCGCCGCGCGCCTCGCCGAGGCCGGCGCGGACGTCCTCCTGGTGGAGGCGGGCCCCGACTACGGCCCGCACGGCGCCCCCGGCTGGCCCGCGGACCTCCTGCCCGGGATCGACGCGGCCGAATGGATTGGATACAGTATCCATCGAGCCGTCCGCCGGCCCCGGCCGCGCGGACGCCGTACGATCCCGTCCCGGAGGAGCCCGTGTCCGCGAACCCCCGCCACCGCCCGAGCGACCGCTGATGCTGCGCGTCCGCATCCTCCACGACGGCGCCCCCGCCTGGGGCGAGCTCGCGGACGGCGAGATCCGCCTCGACGGCGGCGGCTCGGCCGACCCCGCGACGGCCCGCTGGCTCGCCCCCGCCGAGCCGACCAAGATCATCGCCGTCCACCTCACCTACCGCTCGCGGCTCGAGGAGTACCAGGCCAGGATGCCGGCCGAGCCCTCCTACTTCATGAAGCCGCCGACCACCCTCAACGGGCACCTCGGCGAGCTGCGCCGCCCCACCGGCACCCGCTTCCTCAACTACGAGGGCGAGCTCGCCGTCATCATCGGACGCGAGATGAAGGGCGTCCGCCCCGAGGACGCCCACGCCCACGTGGCCGGCTTCGCGCCCGCCAACGACGTCGGCCTGCACGACTTCCGCCACGCCGACCGCGGCTCGATGCTGCGCGTCAAGGGCCAGGACGGCTTCCTGCCGCTCGGCCCCGCCATGGTCACCGCCGACGCGTGGACGCCCGACGGGGGCTTCCGGCTGACCACGCGGATCAACGGCGAGGTCGTCCAGTCGGGCGACGGCGAGGACCTGATCTGGGACTACCGCTACCAGCTCGCCGACCTCTGCCGCACGATCACCCTCTGCCCGGGCGACGTCGTCCTGACCGGCACGCCCGCCAACTCGCGCCCGATGGCGCCCGGCGACGTGGTCGAGGTCGAGGTCGAGGGCCTGCCGGCCCTCCGCAACACCGTCGTCGACTGGGACGTCGACCTGACCGGGCCGGGCGACCAGCCCGAGACCTCCGCGAACACCCTCCACGTGGCGCTCGCGATCCCCGAGGACGAGGCCGAGCGGCGCGTCGCCGCCGGGGAGGTCGACTGACGTGGGCATCCGCCTGCACGACCTCCACCACGTCTGCCTGCGCGTCCTCGACCTCGACGAGGCCACCGCGCGCTGGAGCGTCCAGTTCGGGCTCGAGGTCGTGGCGCGGGAGCCGGGCCGCGCGCTCCTGCGCTGCGACAGCGAGGACTACTGCCTCGAGCTGGTGCCCGACGCGGAGCCCGACCACGACCACTCGGCCTGGGAGCTCGCCCCGGACTGCACGCTCGAGGAGGCCGCCGCGCACCTCGACGCCTGCGGCGTCCACCACGAGCGCGAGGCCGACGGCTCGCTGCGCCTCGTCGACCCGTCGGGGAGCGGGCTGCAGCTCGTCGCCTACCGCGAGCGCACCCCGATCGAGCTCTGGCCCGACATCGGCCGGCGCACCGCCCCGCCGTTCGGGATGCACCCGCGCCGGCTCGGCCACGTCAACGTGCTCGCCCCGAACATCGACACGATGACCGCCTTCTACACGGACGTCCTCGGGATGCACGTCTCGGACCGCCTCGGCGACGCCGGGATCTGGTTCCACGTCCATCCCGAGCACCACCAGATGGCGCTCGTGGCGATGGCGCCCGCCCACTTCCACCACCTCGCCTTCGACATCGTCGACTGGGGCCAGCTGCGCATCTTCCTCGACCACCTCGGCCGCCACGGCCGCTGGCTCGGCTGGGGGCCCGTCCGCCACAACCTCGCGCGCAACCTCTGCGCCTACGTGCGCATCCCCGAGGAGAACCTCTTCGTCGAGCTCTACTGCGACATGGAGATCCTGCGCCTGCCGCACACGCCCCGCACCTGGCCCGACGACGCCTGGGGCTCCAACACGTGGGGCATCCTGCCCCCGCGCTCGTACTTCCGCTTCGACGACGTCGCGGTCGACTACGAGCGCCACCAGCGCGAGGCGCGCGGCGAGCAGCTCCCGCCTCTGGAGGACGCATGAAGGGCTTCAGCCTCCCCCTCTCCCCCGACGGCTCCGCCGGCCTCGTGCCGCCGCCGCCGTGGCACTACGTCGGCGACTTCCTGGTCATCGACTACTGGGCCGACCCCGCGGCCTGCGCCGCCGTCCTGCCGGAGGGCATCGAGCCCTTCACCGAGGACCCGGGGCGCGCGGCCGTCATCTTCGCCGACTGGCAGTCCTGCACCACCGGCGGCGCCGAGCTCCTCGACCCGGCCCGCAGCCAGTACAAGGAGGCCTTCATCGTCGTCACGGGCGTCCTCGACGGCGAGGTCGTCACGACCTGCCCGTACATCTGGGTCGACCGCGACTTCGCGCTCGTGCGCGGCTGGATCCAGGGCTTCCCGAAGAAGCTCGGCTCGGTCTGGATGACGCGCAGCTTCGGCCTCGGCACGCCGGCCGACCCGGCGATCGGCCCGGGCTCCGTCTTCGGCGGGACCCTCGCCGCCAACGACCGGCGCCTGATCGAGACCACGGTCGCCCTCACCGGCGAGAGCGCCGACGGCCCCGTCCACAACGCGCCGCCCCTGGTCAACCGCCGCCACTTCCCGCGCCTCGCGCAGGGCCACCACGACGACCCGGCGGTCCACGAGCTGGTGCGCGCCAAGAGCTTCGACCGCTCGATCTCGACCATCTGGGAGGGCGACGCGACCCTGTCCTTCGGCGACGCCCCGAACGAGGAGCACATCGCGCTGGCCCCCGTCCGCGTCGGCAAGGGCCACCGCTTCACCTTCGCCTACTCCGTGGACGACCTCGAGACCGTCCGCGACTACACGGCCGGGGCATGACCCGCGTCGACGTCGCGGGCCACTCGGTCTCGACCGAGCACTACATCGGCGGCCGCCGCGTCGGCTCCGCGCAGACGTTCGAGGACCGCTCCCCGATCGACGGGACGCTGCTCGCCGAGGTCAGCCGGGGCGACGCCGCGACGGCGGACCAGGCGCTGGCCGCCGCCACCGAGGCGTTCCCGGCCTGGGCGGCGCTCGGCCCGGAGGGCCGGGCCGCGCACCTGCACCGCCTCGCCGAGCTGATCGACGCCAACGTGGACCGGATCGCCGAGGTCGAGTGCCTCGACATGGCGATGCTCGAGCGCTCCCTGAAGGCGCGCGTGATCGGCCGCGGCGCCCGCAACTTCCGGGCCTACGCGGACCTGTCCGTGGCCTACGCGGAGCGCGTCTGGGAGTCGAACGGCACCGTCAACCGCGTGCTGCGCCGCCCGAGCGGGCCCGCCGTCGTGATCACCCCCTGGAACGCGCCCTTCATGCTCTCGACCTGGAAGACGGCGCCGGCGCTCGCCGCGGGCTGCACCGTGGTGCTGAAGCCCGCCGAGTGGTCGCCGCTCTCCTGCTCCATGCTCTTCGACCTCGTCGACGAGGCGGGCTTCCCGCCCGGCGTCTTCAACCTCGTGCAGGGCATCGGCGAGGAGGTCGGCCCCGCGCTGACCGCCGACCCGCGCGTGCGCCGGCTCAGCTTCACGGGCTCCACCGACACGGCGCGCATCATCGGCCGCGCCGCCGCCGACGGGATCGTCCCCTTCACGGCGGAGCTCGGCGGCAAGAACCCGCTCGTCGTCTTCGCCGACGCCGACCTCGACCTCGCCGCCCAGAAGGCCGCGCTGCAGTACGACGACGCGGGGCAGGTCTGCCTGTCGGGCACGCGGCTCCTCGTCGAGGAGTCGGTCCGCGACGCCTTTCTCGAGCGCTTCCACGCCCGCGTCGACGCGCACGTCCTCGGCGACCCCCGTGACGAGGCGACCACGATCAGCCCCCTCATCCACGCCGACCACCTGGCCCGGGTCAGCGGCTTCGTGGAGCGCGCCCGCGCCGCGGGCGACGAGATCGTGCGCGGCGGCCGCCAGCCCGTGATCGGCGGCCTCTGGTACGAGCCCACCCTCGTCTACCCGGCCTCGAACGAGTCCGAGATCGTCCAGCACGAGGTCTTCGGCCCCGTCCTCACCCTCCAGACCTTCGCCACGGAGGATGAGGCGATCGCGCTCGCCAACTCGACCCGCTACGGCCTCTCGGGCATCGTCTTCACCGGCTCGGCCGAGCGCGCCGAGCGCGTCGGCCGTGCGATCCGCGCCGGCACCGTCTGGGTCAACTGCTTCCTCGTGCGCGACCTGACCGCGCCCTTCGGCGGCGTCGGCTGGAGCGGCATCGGCCGGGAGGGCGGCGACTACGCGCTCGACTTCTACGCGGACCTGGAGACCCTCCAGATCCTCGACGGCTCCGTGTCCTAGCGGAGGGCCAGGCCGAGGCCGGCCGCGGTCAGCATCGCGCGCTCCATCCCGTTGAGCAGCTCGTCGGCGGCCTCCCACGCGCAGAGCCCGTCGAGCGCGATGCCCGCGAAGCCGTGCACCGTCGACCAGACCACGAGGTCGAGACCCGGCCGCGCCCCGTCGCGCAGGAGCCCGCGGCCGTCGAGGTCGTCGAGGACCGCGTTGAGCATGGCGTAGGCCTCCGAGGCGCCGTGCCCCCCGGCCGCGCCCTTGAGGTGCGGCCCGAACGCGTGCCGGAACAGGTTGGGGTCGTCGTGGGCGAAGCCGATGTAGGCGCGGGCGATCGCCCGCAGCCGCCCGATCGCCGCCGCGTCGTCGTCGCCGCCGGCGGCCAGCGCCGCCCCGATCCGCCGGTCGAGCTCGGCCTGGCCGCGCAGGGCCACCGCGGCGAGCAGGGCGTCCTTGTCGGCGAAGTGGTTGTAGGCCGCGCTCGGCGAGACGCCGACCGCCTGCGCGACGCCGCGCAGCGTCACGCGCTCCGACCCCTGGGCCCGCACCTGCCCGACGGCGACGTCGACGAGGGCCTCGGCCAGGGCGCCGTGGTGGTAGCGGGTGCGGCTCACGCCCCGTATCTTGACATCGTTCACATCGGGCTGCCATAGTCCCGATATGAACAGCGTTCACCCCGCCGCCCCCTCGTCGTCCCCGATCGCGCGCTGGAGCCGCTTCGTCGTGCGCCGGCGCCGCATCGTCCTCGCCGCCTACGTCGTGCTGCTCGCCGTCTTCGGCGCGGTCGGGTTCGGCGTGTTCCCCAACCTCGGCGGCGAGGGCTTCGACAACCCGGGCAGCGAGTCGGGCGAGGTCCAGCGGCTCCTCGCGGACCGCTACGGCGTGGCCGACCCGATCGCGGTGATCGTGATCCGCGCCGACGGCGACGTCGACGACCCGGCCGTCGCCGCGAGCGCCACCGGGCTCCTCGACGAGATGACCGCCACCGCCGGCGTCGCCCGCGTCATCTCGTACTGGGGCGCCGGCCAGCCGCCCCAGCTGCGCGGCCAGGACGGGCGCTACGCGCAGGCGCTCGTCTACGCCGACCCGGGAGCGGACGGCGAGGCGATCAGCACCGACCTCGTCGACCGCTTCGGCGGGGCGCAGGACGGGCTCGAGATCAGCTTCGCCGGTCCCGAACCCGTCATCAGCGAGGTCAGCTCGACCATCTCCTCGGACCTCGCCCGGGCCGAGGCGATCGCCGTGCCGATCGTGCTGCTCCTGCTCCTGTGGGTGTTCGGCAGCGTGGTGGCCGCCGGGCTGCCGTTCCTCGTCGCCATCTTCGCGACGCTCGGCAGCTTCTTCCTCCTGTTCCTCGCGACGCTCACGACCGACGTGTCGATCTTCGCGCTCAACCTCGTCACCGCGCTCGGCCTCGCCCTCGGCGTCGACTACGCGCTCCTGATGATCAACCGCTTCCGCGAGGAGCTCGCCCGCCTCGGCAGCGGCGACGAGGCCGTCGTGGCCATGATGGGCACCGCGGGCCGCACGGTGCTGGTGTCCGGCCTCACCGTCGCCCTCACGCTCGCGTCGCTGACGGTGTTCCCGCTCTACTTCCTGCGCTCCTTCGCCTACGCCGGCGTGGCCGTCAGCCTGATGGCCATCCTCGGCGCCTTCACCGGCCTGCCCGCGCTGCTGGCCATGCTCGGCCCGCGCGTCAACCGCCTCAAGCTGCGCCGCGGCGACCTGACCCCGACCGACGAGGGCGCCTGGTCGCGCGTCGCGCGCGCCGTGATGGGCCGGCCCTGGCCCGTCCTGATCGGCTGCGTCGCCGTCCTGCTCGTGCTCGCGATCCCCGCCCTGCGCGTCGTGCCGGGGCAGGTCGACGACCGCGCCCTGCCGCCCGACAACCCGGCGGCGCAGGCCAGCCAGCTCCTGCGCGAGCAGTTCCCCGGCGAGGAGGGCACCCCCTTCGAGATCGTGCTGCGCGACGCCGACGCCGCGGGCGTCGACGCCTACGCGGAGGCCGTGGCCGCCGTGCCGGGCATCGTCCGGGTCGAGACGCCGACCTCGACGATCGCCGCGGGCCAGGCGCCGGCCCCGAACCCGAACGGCGCCGGCCTCGTCAACGGCGACCTGACGCGCATCGTGGCGGTCGGCGACCAGCCGTTCGCCGCCGCCGCCGCCGTCAGGGCCCTCGATGCCATCCGGGCGCTCCCCGGTCCGGCGTCGGAGGTGCTCGTCGGCGGGGCCACCGCGTCCTTCGAGGACGCCAACGACTCCGTCGTCTCGCGCCTGTGGCTGGTCGCCCTGTGGGTGGGGCTCACCACGCTGATCGTGATCTTCCTGTACACCGGCAGCATCCTGATCCCCTTCAAGGCGCTCCTGCTCAACCTGCTCGGCCTGGGCGCCACACTGGGCGTCCTCGTCTGGGTCTTCCAGGACGGCCACCTGCGGTGGCTGACCGGCGACTTCCAGCAGACCGGGACGCTCGACCTCGGGTCGCTCGTGATCGTCGCCATCGTGGCCTTCGCCCTCTCCACCGACTACGAGCTGTTCCTGCTGTCGCGGATCAAGGAGGCCCACGATCAGGGCAGCACGACCCGCGAGGCCGTGGCGCTCGGCCTCCAGCGCACCGGCCGCATCGTGACCGCGGCGGCGATCCTGATCGCGATCGTGTTCATCGCCTTCATCGCGAGCGGCGTCACCAACATCAAGCAGCTCGGCTTCGGCGCCGCGTTCGCGATCCTGATCGACGCCACCCTCGTGCGCGGCCTGCTCGTGCCCGCGCTGATGCGGATCGCGGGCGACGCCAACTGGTGGGCCCCGGCCTGGCTGCGCCGCGTGCACGGGCGCATCGGCCTGTCCGACTGAGGCTAGTCGGCGGCGTCGGGCACGGGCGACGCGAGGATGTGCTCGCGCGTCAGCCGCTCGGCGCCGCCGGCGTCCCCCGCCTCGATCGCCGCGAGGATCGCGGCGTGCTCGTCGGCGTAGGCCGCGACGATCGCGGGGGTGGCCGCCTGCGTGCGGTAGATCGCCGCCCCCACGGTGCGCACCCACAGGGCCTCGGTGAAGCGGGTCAGGTGCGGGTTGCCGGCCGCCCCCACGAGCGCCAGGTGGAAGGCGCGGTTGGCCGCGAAGCCCTGGGTGTCCGTGGCGGCGGCCCGCTGGGCGGCGATGGTGTCGGCCATGGCCCGGATCGCGTCCGGGTCGCGGCGCTCGGCGGCGAGCCGCGCGGCGCCCGGCTCCAGCGCGAGCCGGGCCTCCCAGAAGGCGACGCGGTCGGCGTGCGAGAGGGTCGAGACGACGGCGCCGCGGTTGACCTGGAGCTCGACGAGCCCGTCGGCGGCGAGCAGCCGCAGCGCCTCGCGCAGCGGGGTGCGGCTGATCCCGAGCTCCTCCGCGAGGCGCTCCTGGCGCAGGCGCGTGCCCGGCGGGAGCTCGCCCGAGCGGATCCGCTCGCGCAGGATCCCGCGGGTCTGCTCGACCATGCTCTCCACGGCGACCTTCTCCGGCATCGGCCGTAGGGTACCGGGCGCCTAGGGCTGCAGCCGCACGCGCGACCAGCCGTCGCCCGCGCGCTCGTAGCGCAGCCGGTCGTGCATCCGGCCCGTGCGGCCCTGCCAGAACTCGATCGCGTCCGGGACGACCCGGTAGCCGCCCCACCACGGCGGCACCGGCACGTCCTCGCCCGGGTGCGCCGCGTCGGCCTCGTGGAACTGCGCCTCCAGCTCGGGCCGGCCCGTGACGGGCCGGCTCTGGCGCGACGCCCAGGCGCCGATCCGGCTCTCGCGCGGGCGCGTCGCGTAGTAGTCGGCCGTCTCGGCGTCCGTGGTCGGCGCCACGTCGCCCTCGACCCGCACCTGCCGCTCGAGGGGCTCCCACCAGAAGACGAGCGCCGCGCGCGGGCGCTCCCCGAGCTCGCCGCCCTTGCGGCTCTCGCGGTTCGTGTAGAAGACGAACGCCCCGGCGGCCGTCACCTCCTTCAGGAGCACCATCCGCGCGGACGGCGTGCCGTCGCGGTCGGCGGTGGCCAGGGCCATCGCGTTGGGCTCCAGCACCGCGCCCGAGTCCTGCGCCTCCTGGATCCAGCCGCGGAAGAGCGCGACGGGGTCGTCGCCCGCCGCGGCCTCGGCGAGCTCGCCCTCGCGGTACGACCGGCGCATCTCGCGATAGGCCATCTCAGCTCCCTTCCGCGCCGAGGGCGGCGCGCTCCTCGCAGAGGTTGATCACGCGCAGCGCGGACTCCTCCACGGCCAGGTTGGACACATCGATCACGGGGCAGCCGAGCCGCCGGAAGACCTGCTGGCACTCGTCGAGCTCCTCGAGGATCTTACCGAGGTCGGCGTAGTTGTTGCGCGCCCGCCCGCCCATCGCCCGCAGGCGCCGCCCGCGGATCCGCTGGAGCCGCTCGGCGTCGATCGTGAGGCCGACGATCTTGGCCCGGTCGATCCGGAACAGCTCCTTCGGCGGCTCGACGCCGGGCACGAGCGGCGTGTTGGCCGTCTTGTAGCCGAGGTAGCCGAGGTACATCGAGAGCGGCGTCTTGCCGGTGCGCGACACGCCGATGATGACGATGTCCGCGTCGGCGAGCCCCTCGCCCGAGAGCCCGTCGTCGTGCTTGACCGCGAACTCCATCGCGGCGACGCGCTGGAAGTAGTCGATCTCGAGCGCGACCGGACGCCCCGGCACCATCTCCGCCGTCACCCCCGACGCGACCTGGAGCGCCTCGAGCGGCGCGCCGAGGAGGTCGCAGGACGGGATCCCGCTGCGCTCGCAGAGCTCGGTGGCCCGCTCGCGCAGGGCGGTGTCGATCAGCGTGAAGAAGACCGCGCTGCGGCTTCCCGCCGTCAGGCGGCCGATCACCTCCTGGAGGCCCTGCACGGTGGTGACGCGCGGGTGGCGGACGATGCTGACCGGCGAGGCCGAGAACTGGGCCTGCACGGCGCGCGCCACGCGCGAGGCGGTGTCGCCCGTGGAGTCCGAGACGAGGTGGATCTCGATGGGGTCCGGGCTCATCGCTGCAGCTGGGTGAGGTCGCCGACGGGACGGAGGGCCGCGGCCGCTTCGGCGACGAGGCGCACGCGGTTGGCGCGCACGGCGGGGTCGTCGGCGAGGACCATGACGGCGTCGAAGAGGGCGTCGACGGGGTCGGCGAGGCCGGCCGCGAGGCGCAGGGCCTCCGCCGGGTCGTCGGCCGCGGCGATCCGCGGCGCCGCGTCGGCGAGCGCGGCGGCGAGGGCCGGCTCGGCGTCGCCCTCGTAGAGCGCGGGGTCGAGCGCGTCGGCGGGCGCCTCGCCGCCGCCGATCCGGCTGCAGCGGACGGCTGCCGCGTGCGCGCGGGCGAGCTCCTCGGAGTCGCGGGCGGCGTGGAGCGCGCGGGCCCGCGCGGCGTGGCGGGCCGGGTCGACGGGACCGGCGCCGCGGGCGGCGCGCTGGACGTCGACGGGCACGCCCTCCTCGCCGAGGGCCTGGTCGACGCGGTCGAGGACGAAGGGCACGACGGCCTCGCGCACGGCCTCGGCGTCGAGCTCGAGGTCGGCGCGCTGGCCGACGAGCAGGCCGTGGGCCCGCTCGACGAGCGCGGGCAGGTCGAGCGGCATGCCCCAGCGGGCCTGGATGTCGGCGATGCCGGCGGCGGCCCGGCGCAGCGCGTACGGGTCGCGCGAGCCCGTGGGCCGCTCGCCGATCGCGATCACGGCGACGAGCTGGTCGAGGCGCTCGGCCAGGGCGAGCAGGGCGCCCGGCAGGGTGTCGGGGACGGGCCGGCCCGCGCCGTCGGGGCGGTACTGCTCGGCGATCGCCACGCAGACCGGCTCGGGCAGGCCCGCGGCGCGCGCGTACTCCATGCCCGTCTCGCCCTGCAGCTCCGCGAACTCGCCCACCATCGTCGAGGCCAGGTCGGCCTTCGCGAGCCGCGCCGCCGCGACGGCGTGCCCGCGGTCGTCGGCCGAGGCGCCGGCCGCGTCGGCGAGGGCGCCGGCCAGCTCCACGAGGCGCGCGGTGCGGTCGGCGAGGGTGCCGAGCCGCTGGTGGTAGGTGATGCGGTCGAGCACGGCGGCCATCGCCTCGATGCCCCGCTGGCGGTCCTTCGCGAGCGAGAAGGCGGCGTCGTCGAGGCGGCCGGCGAGGACGCGCTCGTTCCCCGCCCGCACCGCCGGGTCGGCGTCGGGGTGGGAGTTGACGACGGTCAGGAAGACGGGCCGCAGCGTGCCCGTCTGCCCGCGCAGGGGCAGGTAGCGCTGGTGCGACTGCATCGCGCTGACCAGCACGCGGTCGGGCAGCTCCAGGAAGCGCTCCGCGATCTGGCCGTCGAGGACGCGCGGCCACTCGACCAGGTAGACGACCTCGTCGAGCACGCGGCCCGGGTCCTCCCAGGCGGCGTCGTGCATCTTCGCCGAGGAGGCGAGCAGCGCCTCGATCACCTCGCGGCGGTCCGCGGTGCGCACCGCGACCCCGGCGCCGCCGAGCTCCGTCACGTAGTCGTCGGCGCTCGCGAGCTCGACCTCGGGCCGGAGCACGCGGTGCCCGCGCACCGTGCGCGTGCTCGCCACGCCCTGCACCTCGGCCTCGAGCAGGCGCTCGCCGTGCAGGACGCAGAGCGTCCGGATCGGGCGCGAGAAGCGCAGCGCGCCCGTGCCCCAGCGCATGTTCTTGGGCATCTGCAGGCCCTCGATCAGCCCGTCGACCAGCTCCTGCACGCAGGCCTCGAGCGGGACGGCCGGGCGCTCCACGGTGGCGGTCAGGAGCCCGTCCGCAGCGACGCCGAGCTGGTCGGGCGTCAGGCCGTGCTTGCGGGCGAAGCCCTCGGCGGCCTTCGTCCAGGCGCCCTGGTCGTCCCTCGCGGCGCGCTCCGGCGGGCCCGTCACGGTGACCGTCTCGGCGGGCGCCTCGGCGGGCACGCTCGCAGCCAGCACCGCGATTCGCCGCGGCGTGATCAGGGCCTCCACCGACGCGGGCGCGAGGCGCCGCTCGGCGAGCAGCCGCTCGACGGCCGGCGCGGCCTCGCGCTCGGCGACGCGGCAGGCCCCGGCGGGCAGCTCCTCGCAGCCGAGCTCGATCAGGAGCGTGGCGCTCACGCGGGGTCCAGACCGAGGTAGGCGTGGGCGACGGCGCGCGCGAGGGCCCGCACGCGGCCGATGTAGGCGACCCGCTCCGTGACGGAGATCGCGCCGCGCGCGTCGAGCAGGTTGAACGCGTGTGAGCACTTCAGCACCTGGTCGTAGGCCGGGACGGGCAGCCCCGCCCCGAGGCAGCGCCCGCACTCGGCCTCGTGGTGGTCGAAGGCGCGCACCAGGCCGTCCGTGTCGGCGACCTCGAAGTTATAGGCCGACCACTCGCGCTCGCCGCGCGCGTGCACGTCCGCGTAGGAGACCCCCGGCGCCCAGGCGAGGTCCCAGCAAGAGTCGACGCCCTGCAGGTACATCGCGAGCCGCTCGAGGCCGTACGTCAGCTCGACGGAGATCGGGTCGCAGTCGATGCCGCCGGCCTGCTGGAAGTACGTGAACTGCGTGACCTCCATGCCGTCCAGCCAGACCTCCCACCCCGTCCCCCACGCGCCCAGAGTCGGCGCCTCCCAGTTATCCTCGACGAAGCGCACGTCGTGCGCCGCGGCGTCGATCCCGATCGCGGCCAGCGAGCGCAGGTAGTCGTCCTGCACGGTCTCCGGCGACGGCTTGATCAGGACCTGGAACTGGTAGTAGTGCTGGAGCCGGTAGGGGTTCTCGGCGTAGCGGCCGTCGGTCGGGCGGATCGACGGCTCCACGTACGCCGTCGACCACGGCTCGGGCCCGAGGCAGCGCAGGAGCGTCGCCGGGTTCATCGTGCCGGCACCGACCTCCGTGTGGTACGGCTGCACCACCGCGCAGCCCTCGGTCGCCCAGAAGGCCTGCAGGCGCAGGATCAGGTCCTGGAAGGTCGTCGGCGCCGCGTCGGTCTGCACGAGGGCAGGGTACCGATTCGGACCGGCCGCCCGCCCCGCCCGGGCGGATTGGGGATACCCTGAGGCCGATGCGCAGGGTGCTCCCCATCGCCGTGCTGGCGGCCGTGCTCGCCGGCGCCCTCCCGGCCGCGGCCGCCGCCGCGTCCTACGAGACGCTCGCCACGGACCTGCAGAGCCCGACCGCCATCGCCTTCCGGCCGGGCGTCGCCAACCCCGTCGTGGCCGAGCAGAAGGGCCGCATCGTGACGGTGCGCAAGGGCCGGGTCTTAGTGCTCGCCGACCTCGCCGACCGCGTCGGGCAGGGCGGCGGCGAGCAGGGCCTCCTCGGGCTCGTCTTCCACCCCCGCTACGCCGAGAACCGCCTGTTGTTCGTCAACTACACCGACCAGTCCGGCAACACGCAGATCGTGCGCTTCACGACGGGCCGCTTCCACAAGCCGCTCAAGGGGTCGGCGAAGACGATCCTGTCGGTGCGCCAGCCGTACGCCAACCACAACGGCGGCGGCCTCGCCTTCGGGCCCGACGGGTTCCTCTACATCGGGCTCGGCGACGGCGGCTCCGGCGGCGACCCGGGCAACCGCGCCCAGAACCCGAGGACGCCGCTCGGCAAGATCCTCCGCATCGACGTCGATGGCGGCGACCCCTACGCGATCCCGCCGACGAACCCCTTCGCGGGCGGCGGCGGCGACCCGGCCGTGTGGGCGCTCGGCCTGCGCAACCCGTGGCGCTTCTCGTTCGACCGCCGGGGCGGCGGCCTCTGGGTCGGCGACGTCGGCCAGCGCCAGCGCGAGGAGGTCAGCTGGGTGCCGAAGGCGGCGCCGCCGCTCCCGAACTTCGGTTGGAACGCCTTCGAGGGCGACCGGCCCTACGCCCCGCAGCCGACGCGTGGCGACCTGATCACGCCGATCGCCGCCTACGACCACACGCAGGGCTGCAGCGTCGTCGGCGGCTACGTGTACCGCGGCCGGGCGATCCGCTCCCTGCGCGGCCACTACGTGTTCGGCGACTGGTGCAAGGGCGCGATCTGGTCGATCACCCGCAAGGACGCGACGCGCGTGCCGATCGGCGTCACCCTCGCCAAGCTGACCACGTTCGGCGAGGACGACCAGGGCGAGCTCTACGCGGCCTCGGGCACGGGGCGCCTGATCAGGATCGTGCCGTGATCAGGCCCGGCCGGTGCGGCTGAGGAGGGCCAGGCGCACGTCGCCGTGCTCGGCCGCCGTCTCGCGCACGATCCGCGCGATCGCCGTGCGCGACTCGGGGTCGGGCACGAGCGCGGGCGACAGGGGCTCGGCGAGGAGGCGCGCCGTCCAGCGGGCGGCCTCCGGCCCGAGCGGCGAGCCCGCCCCGCAGTCGGCGCAGACCGCGCAGCCCTGCGCGGCGTCGTAGGCCGCGGGCGGTCCCCCGCAGCCCGCGCAGGCGGCGACCTCGGGCCGCCACCCCGCGAGCGCGAGCAGCTTCAGCGCGAAGGCGAGCGCGAGCGCGTCCGCCCCCGCCCGGGGATCGTCCCCGAGGTCGCCCGCGAGGGCCTCGAGCACGCGGGCGAGGCCCTGGTAGAGGCGCTCGTCGGGCTCGGGCTCGGGGAACAGGCGCACGACCGCCTCGACGCAGGCGGAGGCGGCGAGCGCGCGGACGGGGTCGGCGCGCACCGCGTCGCCCGCGTCGAGCACGTCCGCCGAGGTGAGCACCGCCAGCTCGCCGCGCCCGGGCGCGAGGAGCGCGTCGATGCGGGTCAGGGGCTCGAGTCGCGCCCCCAGCTTGCTGGTCGTGCGGCGCGCGCCCTTGGCGATCACCGCGACGCGGCCGTGGCCCGGCGTGAGCAGATGCGCGACGCGGTCGGCCTCGCCGGTCCGGAAGGTGCGCAGCACGATCGCCTCGGTCGCGTAGGACGCGCCGGGCACGCGGGCTCAGCCCTGGACGAGCGGCAGGAGCTCGCCGTTGCGGTCGAGCGCCGCGATGTCGTCGTAGCCGCCGACGGGCTCGCCGTCGATGATGATCTGCGGGATCGTCATCCGACCCGTCATCTCGACGAGCTGCTCCCGGAAGCCCGGGATGCGGTCGACGTTGATCTCCTCGTACGCGATGCCCCGCGCGTCGAGCAGCGCCTTCGCGCGCATGCAGAACGGGCACCAGTCCGCGGAGTAGAACTCGACCTTCTTCATGCCCCCGACAACGCCCCCTCGGCCCGGCGCATTCCCCGCCGTCGCGGGCGCGGCTGGCAGGCGGGGCAGACGTGGGTGCCCCGCCCCGCGCTGCGCGTCTTGACGATCTCGGTGCCGCAGGCCGGGCAGGGCTCGCCGTCGCGGCCGTAGACCCGGAAGCGCTCCTGCATCGACCCGTAGCCGCCCTCCGGCGAGCGGAAATCGCGAATCGACGAGCCCTGCGAGCGGATCCCCTCCTCGAGCGCAGCGCGGACCTCGTCGGCGAGCCGGTCGAGCTGCGGTCGGCGCAGCCGCCCGGCCGGGGTGTCGGGGTGGATGCACGCGGCGTTGAGCGCCTCGTCGGCGTAGATGTTGCCGATGCCCGCGACGATCCGCTGGTCGAGCAGGAGCGCCTTGACGGGCGCGCGCCGGCCGCGGAAGGCGTCACGCAGGACCGCGCCGTCGAAGCCCTCGCCGATCGGCTCCGGGCCGAGCCGGATCGCGAGGTAGGCCTCCGCCGCGTCGTCGGCGAGCAGGTCCCAGGTGCCGAAGCGCCGCGCGTCGGCGTACCAGAGCGCCGTGCCGTCGGACAGGACGAGGGCCGCGCGGGTGTGCGGCGGCTCGCCCGCCGGCGGCATCAGCCAGTTGCCGGTCATGCGCAGGTGCGAGATCAGGGTTTCGTCGCCGGCGAGCCGGAACAGCAGGTACTTGCCGCGCCGGTCGAGGGCCGTGACCGTGCGGCCGCGCAGCCGCCCCTCCACCCGCCGCGGGTCGTCGCGGCCGACGAGGCGCGGATCGCGCACCTCCACCGCCTCGATCGCGCGGCCTTCGACGTGCGGCGCGAGCCGCCGCCGGACCGTCTCGACCTCGGGCAGCTCAGGCATGCCCGCAGCCTAGCCGCCGCGGGCTACGGCCCCGGCTTGGCGGCGGCGATCGCGGCCTCGATCGCGGGCACGAGATCGGAGATGCCGGACTCGGCGGCCACGGCCGCGAGATCGAACTTGGCCCGCTCGATCACCTCGATGCCGATCACCTCGTCGTCGGCCGTGAGGTCGACGCAGACCGAGTGGTCGTCGGCGACATCGCACTGATCCCACGCGAGGGGCGCGATGTTGATCATCAGGATCTCCCCCGGTGCGGTGCAGGCCGCGATGGTCATGGTTCGATCGCAGAGAACGTCAACCGCCTCCGCGCCTACGCCGCTCGGGCCCGCGGGTGCGCCGCCAGGAACGTCTCGCGCAGGTGCGTACCCGCGACGTGCGTGTAGATCGCGGTGGTGGCGATGCGCTGGTGACCGAGCAGCTCCTGCACAGTGCGCAGGTCGCAGCCGCCCTCGACGAGGTGGGTCGCGAAGGCGTGGCGCAGGGCGTGCGGCCCGACCCAGTCGGGCAGCCCGAGCGGCTCCGCGTGGCGGCGCACGATCAGAAACACGCCGCGCCGCGTGAGGCGCCCGCCGCGGTTGTTGACGAGCAGCGCGTCGACGTCCTGCCGGCGTCCGAGGAGGGCCCGCCCGCGGGCCAGGTAGCGCTCGACCGCGTGGACGGCCTGGCCGCCGGTCGGCACGACCCGCTCGCGGCCGCCCTTGCCGAGCACGCGCACCAGGCCGAGCTCGCGGTCGAGGTCGCCGGGCCGCAGCCCGACGAGCTCCGACACGCGCAGGCCGGCCCCGTAGAGCAGCTCGAGGACGGCGCGGTCGCGCAGCCCGAGCGGGTCCGGCCCCGGGTGCTCGCAGAGGGCGATCGCCTGCTCGGCGGTGAGGGCGTGCGGCGGGGCCTGCGGGGCACGCGGGAGCGGCACGTCGCGCACGCCGGACTCGCGGGCGCCCTCGCGCGTGCGGTGGCGCAGGAGCGAGCGGGCCGCCGCCAGCCGGCGGCGCACGGTGGCGGGGCTCAGGCCGTGCTCGCGCAGGCCGAGGGCATACGGCTCGAGGTCGCGGCCGTCGACGCGGTCGAGGTCGAGCCCGCGCGCCTCCAGGTACACCTGGAGCTCGGCGAGGTCGGTGCGGTACGCCGTGATCGTGTGCGGCGAGGCGTCGCGCTCGAGCTGGAGCGCCTCGAGGAAGTCCGCGATGCGCGGGTCCTGCTGCATAACGGGGAAGTTCGCCTCCCCGCGCGCCGTCCCTTCCGGCTAGAGCGAGACGCCCTCGACGAGGTCGCCGAGGTGCGTGTACGGCAGCCCGTGGCTCTCCGCGACGGGCTGGTTGACGACCTTGCCCGCCATCACGTTGACGCCCTTGGCCAGGGGCCGCGAGAAACGCAGCGCCTCCTCCAGGCCCTTGTCCGCGAGGAGCTCGGCGTACGGCAGGGTCACGTTGGTGAGCCCGCGGGTCGACGTGATCGGCACCGCGCCCGGCATGTTGGCGACGCAGTAGTGCACGACGCCGTCGACCTCGTAGACCGGGTCGGAGTGCGTGGTCGGCTTCGAGGTCTCGAAGCAGCCGCCCTGGTCGATTGCGACGTCGACGAGGACCGCGCCCGGCTTCATCGCGCCGAGCATGTCGCGGGTCACGAGCTTCGGGGCGCGCGCGCCCGTCACCAGCACCGCCCCGATCACGAGGTCGGCGCCGGTGATCGCCTCCTCCACCATCTGGCGGTTCGAGATCTCCAGCGTGATGCGGCCGTCCATCATGTTCTCGAGCTCGCGCATGCGGTCGACGGAGCGCTCGAGCACCCACACGTCGGCCTGCATGCCGACGGCGATCAGCGCCGCGTTGTAGCCGACGATGCCGCCGCCGAGCACGACGACCTTGGCCGGGGCGACGCCCGGCACGCCGCCGAGCAGGATGCCGCGCCCGCCCTTCGGCTTCTCGAGGGAGTGCGCGCCCATCTGCGGCGCGAGCCGGCCCGCCACCTCGCTCATCGGCGCGAGCAGGGGCAGCCGGCGGTCGTCGGTCTCGACCGTCTCGTAGGCGATGCAGGTCGCGCCGGTCTCGATCAGGGCCTTCGTGAGCACCCCGTCGGGCGCGAGGTGCAGGTAGGTGAACAGGATCTGCCCCGGGCGAATCCGCGACCACTCGGGCTCAAGCGGCTCCTTCACCTTCATGACCAACTCGCAGGCCTGCCAGACCTCCTCGCAGGGGGCCGTGCGGGCGCCGGCCGCGACGTAGGCCTCGTCCGGGAACGAGCTGCCCACCCCCGCGCCGGTCTCGACCACGACCTCGTGCCCGTGCTGCACCAGCTCGCGCGCCCCGGCCGGCGTCAGCGCGACGCGGTACTCGTCCTTCTTGATCTCCTTGACGACGCCGACGCGCATCGCGCACCTCCGGTCCGGAGTGGTCGTGAACCGTCCGGGATGCTAGCGGCACCGGGGCCCGGCACGCCCGTGCCGGCCCGGCATCGGCTCAGGCGCAGGCGGCGCGGACGAGCTCGACCGTGATGTCGCTGAGGATGTCGACGTGCTCGACCCGGATCCGCTCGTCGGCCGAGTGGATCAGCTCCATCCCCGACGAGATGTTCACGCAGGCGAGACCCGCGGCGTTGAAGGCGTGCGCGTCGGCGCCGCCGCCCGTCTCGATCTCCTCGACCGGGCAGCCGGCCGCGACGAGGGCCCGGCGCGCGATCGCCACCACCGGGTCGTCGGGCCCGAAGGCGTAGGCCGTGTACTCGCGCCGCTCGGCGATGTCGACGTCGCAGCCCGCCGCGGACGCGGCCGCGGTCAGCGCGGCCGTCGTCTCCACGGCGAGCCGCACGACCTCCGCGTCGTCGAGGCTGCGCATCTCGAGTCCGACCCGGCACTCGTCGGGGACGACGTTGCGCTGGCGGCCGCCCGCGATCGTGCCGACGTTGCGCGAGGACCCCGGTCCGAGCCGCCCGAACTCCAGGGCGGCCAGCGCGCGGGCCGCCGCGTGGATGGCGCTGCGGCCGTCCTCGGGGGCGATGCCGGCGTGGGCCGCGCGGCCCCGGAGGACGACGTCCATGGAGATCTGGCTGGGCGCGCGCATCACGATCCGACCCGGCGGGCCGTCGACGTCGTAGACGAACCCGAGCCGCGCGGTCAGCCGGTCGCAGTCGAACGCCCACGCACCGCGCAGGCCGACCTCCTCCTGCACGGTGATCACGAGCTCGATCCCCGCGTGCGGGATGCCCTCCTCGAGGACCCGCCGGATACCGTCCAGTATCCCGGCGACCGAGGCCTTGTTGTCCGCGCCGAGGATCGTGGGGTTCGCGTTGACGACCCAGCCGTCCTCGATGACGGGGTCGATCGGCCCCTCCGGCGGGACCGTGTCGACGTGCGCGTTGAGGAAGATCGGGGTGCCCGGCGCCGTGCCCTCGATGCGCGCGTGGAGGTTGCCGGCGTCGCCGCCGATCGCCGGGCCGGCGTCGTCCTCGACGGCCTCGACGCCGAGCGCGGCCAGCTCGGCGCGCACGAGGTCGATCGCGGCGCGCTCGCGCCCGGGCGGCGTCTCGAGGCGGGCGAGCGCGAGGAAGAGGTCGAGGGCGCGGCTCACGCTACGCCGCGGCGCTCGCGTCCCGCGTCGCACCGGCGGTGGCGCCCGCCCGGTGGGCGAGGGCCGCGCCCACGAACTCGCGGAAGAGGGGCGCGGGGCGCGTCGGGCGCGACTTGAACTCGGGGTGGAACTGGCTGGCCACAAACCACGGATGGTCCGGCAACTCGATGATCTCGACGAGGTCCTTCGAGGCGAAGATGCCGGACACGACGAGGCCGTGGCGCTCGAGCTCGGGGCGCAGCAGATTCGAGACCTCGTAGCGGTGGCGGTGGCGCTCGTAGATCGTCTCCTCGCCGTAGGCCGCGTGGGCCTTCGTGCCCGGCTTGAGCACGACGGCCTCCGCGCCGAGGCGCATCGTGCCGCCCATGTCGCGGACGTCCTTCTGCTCCGGCAGGAGGTCGACGATCGGGTGCGGCGTCTCCGGATCGAACTCGGTCGAGTTGGCGCCCGGCATCCCCGCCACGTGGCGCGCGAACTCCGCGACGGCGATCTGCATGCCGAGGCAGATCCCGAGGAACGGCACGCCGCGCTCGCGGGCGTAGCGGGCCGCGGCGATCTTGCCCTCGATCCCGCGCCCGCCGAAGCCGCCGGGGATGAGGATGCCGTCGACGGCGGCCAGCTCCTCCCGGGCCTCGCCGCGCAGCACCGCCTCCGCGTCGAGCCAGACCAGGCGCAGCACCACGCCGTGGTGGATCGCGCCGTGCTTGAGCGCCTCCACGACCGACAGGTAGGCGTCGTGCAGCTGGATGTACTTGCCGACGATCGCGATCGAGACCTCGCCCTCGAGGGCGTCGACCCGGTCGGCCAGCGCCTCCCACTCCCCCATCTCGGCGGCCGGCGCCTCGATCCTGAAGCTCTCGAGCACGAGATCGTCGAAGCCCTGCTCGTGGAGGGCGAGCGCGACGCGGTAGATGTTGGAGGCGTCCTCGCAGGCGAGGATCGCGCGCGGGTCGAGGTCCGCGAACAGCGCGATCTTGTCCTTCAGGTCGCGCGTGATCGGGTGCGAGGCGCGGCAGACGACGATGTCCGGCGTGATGCCGATGCGGCGCAGCTCGTTGACCGAGTGCTGAGTCGGCTTCGTCTTCAGCTCGCCGGCGGCCTCGACCATCGGCACCAGCGTGCAGTGCACGTAGCAGACGTTCTCGCGCCCGACCTGGTTGCGCAGCTGGCGGATCGACTCGAGGAACGGGAGGCTCTCGATGTCGCCGACCGTGCCGCCGATCTCCACGAGCACGATGTCGACGGCCTCGGCCTCCGACACGCGCGTGACGCGGCGCTTGATCTCGTCGGTGATGTGCGGGATCACCTGGACGGTCGACCCGAGGTACTCGCCGCGGCGCTCGCGGCGGATCACGCTGTCGTAGATCGCGCCGGCGGTGGCGTTCGAGAGCGCGGAGGTGTTCTCGTCGATGAAGCGCTCGTAGTGGCCGAGGTCGAGGTCGGTCTCCGCCCCGTCCTCCGTCACGAACACCTCGCCGTGCTGGAACGGGCTCATCGTGCCCGGGTCGACGTTGATGTACGGGTCGAGCTTGATCACCGCGACGCGCAGGCCGCGACTCTTGAGGATCCGGCCGAGCGAGGCGGCGGTGATGCCCTTGCCGAGGGAGGAGACGACGCCGCCGGTGATGAACACGTACCGGGTCTTGGTCTCCGCCACCTGAGTCCTCCGTCAGACGCTGGAGGGATCCTAGGCGGGCAGTCGGACGCACGCGCCGGGTCAGCCCGGCAGGAGCGCGAGCACCCGCGCCGGGAACCCCGAGGCGGCCACCACCGGCGGCACGCCGACGACGAGGGTCGTCCCGCTCGGGGGCAGCGCGTCGAGGCCGACCAGCCCCTCGAGCTGCCAGAGCCCGGCGGGCAGCGCCGTCCGGTGGACGGGGAACGCCGCGTCCGTGCCCCGATCGACCGAGAGGGTGTCGATGCCGATGCCGGCGAGGCCGCGCGCGACGGCGAGCGCCGCCGCATCGGCTCCGAAGCCCGGAAAGCGCAGATCACCGACGTAGCGCGCCGGGTCGCCGAGATGGCGGTCCCAGCCGGTGCGGGCGAGGAGCGCCGCGCCCACCGGCAGCGGTCCGTGCTCGGCCTCGTGCGCCTCGACGTCGTCCGCCGTGAGGACCGCGTCGGGGTCGTCGGCGCAGCGCGCGGCGATGTCGATCACGCGGGCGGGCACCACCAGCCGGTCGGCCGCGATCGCCTCGACGGTCGCGCCGTCGGCCGCGAAGTGCGCCGGCGCGTCGAAGTGGGTGCCGAGGTGCTCCGGCAGGTCGAGCCGGCGCCCGTAGGCCCCGTCGGCGGCGACGGTCCACCGCACGGTCGCCGCGAGCGGCGCCTCGCCCGGCCAGCCGGGCGTCGCGGGCCCGAGCGGCTGCGTCAGGTCGACGACGCGGGTCACGCGCCCGCCCGCAGCCGCCGGGCGAGCTCCAGCGCCTCCGCCGCCTCGGGGTCACCCCCGAGCATACGCGCGAGCTCGGCCTCGACGCCCGCGTCGTCCAGCAGCTCGATCGTCGTCTCGGTCGGCTCGCCCGTGGCCTTGGAGACCCGGTAGTGGCGGTCGGCGAGGGCCGCGATCTGGGCGAGGTGGGTGATGCAGATGACCTGGGTCGAGGCGGCCAGCTCCCGCAGCGTGCGACCGACGGCGAGCGCGGTGGCGCCCCCGACGCCGGCGTCGACCTCGTCGAAGACGAGGGTCGGGACGGCCTCGCGGTCGTGCGCCGCGACGCGCAGGGCGAGGGCGACGCGCGAGAGCTCGCCGCCCGACGCGGCGTCCGCGATCGGCGCGGGCGCGAGGCCCGGGTTGGGTGCGAGCAGGATCCGCACCTCGTCCGCGCCCGCCGCCCCGAGCTCGCGCTCCGCCACCTCGAGCGTCACGGCCGCGTCGGCCATGCCGAGGTCGGCGAGGTGCCCGCGCACCGCCTCCGCGAGCTGCGGCGCGAGCGTCCGACGGGCCTCGCCGAGCGCCGCGGCGGCCGCCTCGGCCGCCCCGGCGGCGGCCGCCTCGGCGGCGCGGACGGCCTCGAGGCCGCCGGCCTCGTCGCCGTGGACCGCGAGCAGTCGCTCGGCCTCCTCCCCCGCCGCGATCGCCTCCTCGAGCGAGCCGTGCCGGCGCACGAGGTCCGCGAGCCGGTCGAGGCGGGCCTCGACCTCCTGGAGGCGCGCGGGGTCGTGGTCGACGCGGCCCGCGTAGGCGTGCAGCTCGCGCGAGGCCTCCTCGAGCCGCACGACGGCCTCGCGCAGGTCGTCGGCGATCGGCGCGAGCGCGGGGTCGCGCTCGGCCGCGGCGCGCACGGCCCGCTCGGCCTCGCCGGCGAGCCCGACCGCGCCCGCCCCGTCGTCGGGCGAGAGCGCGGCGGCGGCGGCGCCCGCCCCGGCCGCGAGGACGTCCGCGTAGCGCAGCCGCTGGCGCTCGGCCTCGAGCTCCTCCACCTCGCCGGGGCGCGGCACGGCCTCGCGCAGGCGCTCGGCGATCCCCTCGAGCTCGGCGAGGCGGCCTGCGAGGCCTGCGGCCTCCGCCTCGGCCGCCGCCCGCGCGGCTCGGGCCTCGACGAGCGCGCGCCAGGCCTCCGCCATCGCCCGCACCCGCGCGGCCTGTGCATCGCCGCCCGCGGCGTCGAGGATCGCGCGTTGCGCGGCGGGCCGGGCGAGGCGGCGCGCCTCGTGCTGGGAGACCACGCCGACCAGCCGGCCGCCGGCCTCCTCGAGCGCCCCGCGGGTGGCGGAGCGCCCCTGGACGAGCGTGCGCCCGCGGCCGTCGGCGCCGAGCCGGCGCGTGACGATGAGGCCGTCGTCGGGGTCGTCGACGAGCTCGCGCACGCCGTCGAGCGCGGCGTCGGCGAGGGCCTCCGCGTCGATCCGGAAGACCGCCTCCACCTCGACCGCGTCGCCGTGCGGGCCGACGAGGCCCGCCTCGCCCTTGGCGCCGAGGACGAGCCCAAGCGCCCCGGCGAGGATCGTCTTGCCGGCGCCCGTCTCGCCCGTGATCACCGTCAGGCCGGGCGCGGGCTCGAGCTCGGCGCGGCGCAGCACCACGAGGTTGGCGACGGCGAGGCGCTCCAGCACCCTAGTGCCCGAACTTGTCGCGGTAGCGGGAGAGGAACGGGCGGTCCGGGAGCACCCCCAGCCGCGCCATCTCGGGCGCCATCCGCACCGTCGCGGTCGCGCCCGACGCGAGGTACGCGACCGGGTGGCCGTCGACGACCACGCGGCTCGCCACCTCGCGGGTGCGGCTCGTGATCCGCACCTCGTGGCCGCGCGAGAGGATCAGGGGGCGCGCGTCGAGGGCGTGCGGCGCCACGAACGTCACGGCGACGGCGTCGACCTCCCACTCGAGCACGGGCCCGCCGGCAGAGAGGTTGTACGAGGTGGAGCCCGCCGGCGTGCTGATCAGGATGCCGTCGCAGCCGCGCTGGCCGAGGTCGGCGCCGTTGACGGCCCACTCGAGCACGGCCATGCGACCGAGCGAGTCGGCGGTGACGAGGACGTCGTTGACGGCGACGAAGCGCCCCTCGGGCGTCTCGACCGCGACCGTCGGCAGCTCGACGATCCGGAGGCCGCCGCCGAGGAGGTCGCCCAGGCGGTCGCCGAGCTCGTCGGCGCGCAGCGTGGTCAGGAAGCCGAAGGTGCCGAAGTTGACGCCCACCACGGGCGTGCCGAACGCGAGCGCGTGCTGGAGCGCGCGCAGCATCGTGCCGTCGCCGCCGAGCACCAGCACGAGGTCGACGGCGTCGGGGCGCTCCATCGTGGCGCCGGGGAGGTCCGGGTGCTTGGCCGCCTCGTCGGCGGGCAGGACCAGCTCCACCCCGCGCGACGCCAGGTCGCGGGCGAGGCCGTGCGCCGCGTCACGGGTGACCGCGGCGTCGCCGTGGGTGAAGAGCAGGATGCGGGCGGCCTCAGCCATCGGCGACCGCCTCCTCGGCGATGCGCTCGGGATCGGGCCGCCCCGCGGGGGCGAGTGGGTGGTCGGCGGAGACGATGGCCATGGGATACTCGTGGTTGCCGGCGGGACCCGGTAGCCCCGAGTCGCGGGCGACGAGCGGAATCGCGCCGAGGTCGCAAGCGTAGCGGGCGACTGAGGCGATCGCGCGCCGGCGGATCACGGGGTCGCGCACGACGCCGCCCTTGCCGACGTCGGCCGGCTGGGCCTCGAACTGGGGCTTGACCAGCACCACGGCCCGCCACGGCGCGCGCAGGCAGGCGAGCGCGGACCCGAGCACGTGCCGCAGCGAGACGAACGAGACGTCGGCGACGAGCAGGTCGGGCGCGTACGGCAGGGCGTCGGGAGTCAGCCCGCGGGCGTTCGTGCGCTCCATCACCGTCACGCGTGGGTCGCCACGCAGGCGCGGGTCGAGCTGGCCGTAGCCGACGTCGACGCAGACCGCGCGGGCGGCGCCGCGCTGGAGCAGACAGTCCGTGAAGCCGCCCGTGGAGGCCCCCACGTCGAGGACGTCGGCCCCGGCCACGTCCCAGCCGAGGGCGGCGAGGAAGCCGTCGAGCTTGTCGCCGGCGCGCGAGACGAAGCGCTGGGTGGCGAGGACGGCGAGGGCCTGCCCGTCGCGCACGGGCTGCCCGGCCGTCCGCGCCGGCGCGCCGTCGACGGTGACGAGCCCGGCGAGGACGAGCGCCTGGGCCTTCGAGCGGGTCGGCGCGAGGCCCTGCGCCACCAGCGCCTGGTCGAGGCGCTCGCGGGCCACCGTCAGCGCGTCCGCCGGTAGATCAGGGCGGCCGCCTCCCGCAGCGCCGCCGGGTCGCCCGGGAGCCCGTCGAGCAGGGCCGCGGCCCGCGCCCACGAGGCCTCGGCCCGCGCGCGCGCCGCCTCGAGCCCGAGCACCGTCACGAACGTGCGGCGGTCGTTGGCCACGTCGGCCCCGGCCGTCTTGCCGAGCTCGGCGCTCGTGCCCGTGGCGTCGAGGACGTCGTCGACGATCTGGAAGCCGACCCCGAGCTCGCGGCCGAGCGCCCGGTAGGCGGCCTGTGCGTCCGGATCGGCGTCGGCGAGGACGAGGCCCATCCCGATGCCGGCCTCGATCAGGCAGCCCGTCTTGAGCCCGCTCATGCGGGCCACGGCGGCCTCGTCCGGGTCGGGCACCGGGTGCAGGTCGAGGTACTGGCCCCGCACCATCCCGTCCGTCGCGCGGGCGAGCTCGGCGACGGCGCCGAGGCGCGCCGCCGGGTCCGGCAGCGGGTCCTCCGCGATCAGCCGGAAGGCGAGCGCGAAGAGCCCGTCGCCGACGAGGATCGCGACGTCCTCGCCGTACGCCACGTGCGTGGTCGGCCGGCCGCGGCGCAGGTCGTCGTCGTCGAGCGCGGGCAGGTCGTCGTGCACCAGCGAGAAGGTGTGGATCAGCTCGAGGGCGCAGGCGCTCGCGAGGCCCGGCGCGAGGTCGCGGCCGAGCGCCTCGAGGGTCGCGAGGAGGAGCACGGGCCGCAGGCGCTTGCCGCCGGCGTCGAGCGGGTGGCGCAGCGCGGCCGCAAACGGCGCGAGGTCCGGCTCGGCCCCGATCAGCGCGCCGACGCGCGCGTCGAGCTCGGCCTCGACCAGGCCCGCGAGGCGGGCGAGGTGCTCAGAGGAGGTCGAGCTGCCCATCGCCGCGCTCGTCGGCCAGCGCGCGGCGCCGGCGGTCGACCTCGGCCGCGATCTCCCGGGCGGTCTCCTGCAGCTCCTCGAGCGCCTGCACGGCCTCGTCGGGGCCCGCGACCGCGTCGAGCCGGGCGCGCGCGGCCTCCAGCCGGGCGACCAGCTCGTCGAAGGGATCGGCCTCGTCCATGCCGGGAGGTTACCGGCCCGTGCCGCGCCTGCGCGCGGCCGCGCCGAGGATCCCGTTCACGAACGTCGCGGCCTCCGGCGAGGCGTAGCGGCCGGCCAGGGCGACGGCCTCCGCGATCGCCACCGCGGCCGGCGGATCGTCCGCGTCGAGCTCGACCAGCCCGACGCGCAGGACGGCGCGCTCGACGGGCGCGATCCGCTCCACGCTCCAGCCCTCCGCGAGGTCGTCGATCTCCCCGTCGAGGGCGTCCCGGCGCGCGTGCACGGCCGCGATCAGCCCGCCCGCGTACGCGGGCAGGGGGCGCCCGGCGTCGGTCTCGTGGCGCGCGACGATGTCCGCCATCGGGTGCCCGGTCAGGTCCTCCTGGTAGAGCAGGAGCACCGCCGCGCGGCGCGCCTGCCGGCGCGAGCCGTCGTCCCCCGCCGCGTCCGCCACGTCAGCCCTCCCCGAGGCTCGTGAGCGCGTCGCCGACCTCGTCGAGGTACGTCGTCGTGTAGCGGCCGGCCCGGAACGAGGGCTCGTCCACGATCTCGCGCAGGAGCGGGATCGTGGTCGGGATACCCTCGACCACGAACTCGTCGAGGGCCCGCGCCGCGCGGTCGAGCGCCCTTGCCCGGTTCGGCGCGGTCACGATCAGCTTCGCGATCATCGAGTCGTAGAAGGGCGGCACGGTCGCGCCGTCCTCCACGAACGTGTCGATGCGGATGCCCGGCCCGAGCGGCGGGCGGAAGCGCGTGATCAGGCCCGGCCCCGGCCGGAAGCCGTGCCGCGGGTCCTCCGCGTTGATCCGGAACTCGATCGCGTGCCCGCGCCGCCCGGACGGGTCCCACGGGGGCACGCCGTCGCCGCCGGCGACCGCCAGCTGCGCCTGCACGAGGTCGAAGCCCGTCACCTCCTCGGTGACGGGGTGCTCGACCTGGAGGCGCGTGTTCATCTCCATGAAGTAGAACGCCTGGTCCGCGCCGACCAGGAACTCGATCGTGCCCGCGCCCGCGTACGCGAGGGCCTGGAGCGCGTCGGCCGCCGCGGCCTCCATCGTGACCAGGGTCTCCGGCGCGAGGAAGGGCGACGGCGACTCCTCGATCAGCTTCTGGTGGCGGCGCTGGATCGAGCACTCGCGCTCGCCGAGGACGAGGCCGCCGCCGCGCCCGTCGCCGAGCACCTGGATCTCGATGTGGTGCGCATCGACCACGGCCTTCTCGAGATACATGCCGGCGTCGCCGAAGGCCGCCTCCGCCTCGGTGCTCGCGGCGAGGAAGGCGTCGCGCACGTCGGCCGGGTCGCGCACGAGCCGCATGCCCTTGCCGCCGCCGCCCGCGGCGGCCTTGAGCAGCACGGGGTAGCCGGCCTCCTCGGCCACCGTGGCGGCCTCGTCGGGGCCCGACAGGCGCCCGCCCGAGCCCGGCACGAGCGGCAGCCCGGCGGCACGCATCGTGTCCTTGGCGACGGCCTTGTCGCCCATCGTCTCGATCGCCTCCGCCGACGGGCCGACCCAGACCAGGTCGTGCTCGGCGCAGGCCCGCACGAGGTCGGTGCTCTCCGCGAGGAACCCGTAGCCCGGGTGCACCGCGTCGCAGCCCGTCGTCTGCGCGGCCGCGATCAGGCGGTCGACGCGCAGGTACGACTCGGAGGCCTGCGGCGGCCCGATCTGCACGGACTGGTCGGCTATGCGCACGTGCATGGCGTCCCGGTCCGCGGTCGAGTGGACGGCGACCGCCCCGATCCCGAGCTCACGGCAGGCGCGGATGATCCGGACGGCGATCTCGCCCCGGTTCGCGACGAGGCAGCGGCGCAGCACCGCGGCCTCAGGCCCCGCTGGGGTCGATCTCGAACAGCGGCTGCCCGAACTCGACGGGCTGGGCGTCCTCGATGAGGATCCGGCGGATGGTGCCGGCCGTCTCGGACTTGAACTCGTTGAAGAGCTTCATCGCCTCGAGGATGCAGAGCACCTGGCCGACCTCGACGCGCTGGCCCTCCTCGACGAACGCGGGCTCGCCCGGCGCCGACGAGCGGTAGAAGGTGCCCACCATCGGGCTGGCGATCACGTCGCCCGCGGGAGCGGCCGGCGCGGCGGCCTCCGCGGGGGCGGCGGCCACGGGCGCGACCGGCACGACCTGCTGCACCGGCGCCTGCTGGCGCAGCGTGATGCGGGTGCCGTTCTCCTCGACCGTGAGCTCGCCGAGGCCCGTCTCCTCGAGCAGGTCGACGAGGACGCGGATGCGGTCCTCCTCCTCGTTGGTGACGCCTGACGCGATCGCCTCGTGGCGGCCGCGCAGGCGCTCGAGCAGGGGCAGCGCACCCGCGCCGAAGAGCGCCACGAGGCACAGCTCCTCCTCGGAGGTGGCGCGCGAGCCGGCCTCCACGCGGGCCGCATCGAGGTCGGCGGGCGCGGGCGGCTCCTCGGCCGCGGCGCGGCCGAGCTCGGCCACCGCGGCGTCGACGGTGAGCGGCGGATGGCCCCACTCGCCGCGGATGACGGCGCCCATTTCGGCGTCGGCGTAGTGCCAGCGGCGCCCTTCGAGGACGTGGTCGATGGCCTGGCGCACGATCACGTCACCGAGCGGCGAGGCGGTCGGCGGCGAGCCGAGATCCTCGCGCACGCGCTGGATCTCGTCGAGCACCTCGGCGAGGCGGTCGGAGGCGTCGATCGCGGCGAGGCGGCGCTCGACGTTGGCGACGAGCCCGGCGGGCACGCCCTTCAGGGCCGCCTGCAGCGAGACGTGCGCGGAGAGAGGCGGCGGCAGCGTGGGATCGGCGAAGAGCGCGCGGTCGAGCAGCTCAGCGACCTCCCAGAGGACGCCCTGCCCCACCCCGGACTCGAGCCCGAGCCCGTCGATCGCCTGGCTGAGCAGCTCGGAGCTCGCGCGGTGGCCGGCCACGGCAAGGGGGTACGCGGCGACGCTGATCGGGTCGGCCCCGGCCCGCGCCGCCTCGAGGGCGACGGACAGCGACGTGCCGCCGGGGCCCTGCGGGTAGAGGCCGACGGGCACGCCCGCCGCGTCGCGCAGGCCCGTGATCAGCGCGCCGACCTGCGAGGGGTCGAGCGCGCCCGCGGGGTCGAGCAGGAGCAGCCGGTCGGCGCCGAGCGCGGCCAGCTCGGGCGCGCGGGCGAGCAGCCGCTCGTGGCCCGCCGGGCCCTCGTCGTAGACGAGCCCGAGGTGCAGGCGGGCGCCGGCCTCGCGAACCGCCTCGGCGGGGCCGACGAGGTCCTCCGGGTCGTTCATCGGGTCGTGCATCCGGAACACCACGATGCCCGACTCGGACGCGCAGTCGACGAAGCGCCGGATCAGGTCCTGCTCGACCGGCTGCGTGCCGACCAGGAAGCGGCCGCGCAGCGCCATCCCGAGCGGGGTGCGCTGCGCGCGGCGCTTGAGGTTGCGGATCCGCTCCCACGGACTCTCCGTGCCGCGCTGGACGGCGGCGTGGAAGCAGCCGCCCCCCGACACCTCGAGCACGTGGAAGCCGGCCTCGTCGAGGCGCTCGCAGGCCTCGAGCTCGAGCGACGCCGGGACGCGCCCGGCGAGGGGCTCCTGCGCGAGCAGGCGCAGGGAGGTGTCGACGAGGCGCGCCATCCGAGGGTCAAGGGTAGCGGCGTGGCCCGTCGGAGGGCTAGGCGCGCGAAATGTAGGTGCCCTCGCGGGTGTCAACCTTGACCACGTCGCCCTCGTTGACGAACAGCGGCACCTGCACGACGGCGCCGGTCTCGAGGGTGGCGGGCTTCGTCACGTTCGAGACCGTGTCGCCCTTGATGCCCGGCTCGGTCTGCAGGACGGCCAGCTCGACGGAGGCGGGCAGCTGCAGCGTCGCCGGCACGTCGTCCACGCTCAGGAGCTGGACGGTGTCGCCCTCCTTGAGCCAGCGCAGCTCGTCCGCGCAGGACTCGCGCTTGAGCGACAGCTGCTCGTAGGTCTCCGTGTTCATCATCACGACGTCGGTGCCGTCGTCGTAGAGGAACTGCATGTCGGCGACGCTGGTGAGGATGCGCGGGAACTTCTCCCCCGCCCGGAACGTCCGGTCGACGACGGCGCCCGTCTCAAACGCCTTCAACTTGGTGCGCACGAAGGCGCCGCCCTTGCCGGGCTTGACGTGCTGGAACTCGACGATCCGGTAGATCGTCCCGTCCACGTCGATGTGCATGCCGTTCTTGAACTGGTTGGTGGAGACCTGCTCAGCCATACGCGGCAGGGTATCCGAGCCCTGCCGGCCGGGCGCTACCCGGCGGTCTCGACGAGGTCCTTCGTGAACCCCGTCAGCACCTCGTGCCCGGCCTCCGTGACCGCCACATGGTCCTCGATCCGGATCCCCCACCGCCCGGGCCGGTACAGGCCCGGCTCGACGGTGACGAGGTTGCCCGGCTCGAGCACGTCCTCGGAGCCGTGCCGCAGGGTCGGGCCCTCATGCACCTCGAGGCCCGTGCCGTGCCCGAGTCCGTGCCCGAACAGCTCGCCCGCGCCCGCGGCCTCGATCACCGCGCGGGCCGTCTGGTCGACGAGCCCGCCGACGGCCCCGGGGCGGACGGCGCCGAGGCCAGCAAGCTGCGCGTCGAGGACGAGGGCGTAGTCCGCGGCGGCGGCCGGGTCAGGCGGGCCGCCGGCCGCGAAGGTGCGCGTGCAGTCCGAGCAGTAGCCGGACGCGCCGCGCGCGCCGATGTCGACGACGACGAGGTCGCCGCGCTCGATCGCCACGTCGCGGGGCTCGGCGTGCGGGAGCGCCCCGTGCGCGCCGGCGGCGACGATCGGCGCGAAGGACAGCTCCGGGAAGCCCGCCTCGCGGATCGTGCGCTCGATCTCCCACGCCACGTCGGCCTCCGTGCGCCCGACCAGGCGGCCCGCGGCGATCCGCCCGTAGACGTCCTCGAGGACGTCCGAGGCGTGCCGCGTCGCCGCGACCTCCGTCGCGCTCTTGACCCGCCGCAGCGCCTCCACGGCACCCTCGACGGGGACGAGCTCGACGCCCACGGGGACGAGCCCGCGCAGCCGCTCGACGAGCCCGTACGGCAGCGACGCCTCGAAGCCCACCCGCTCCGCACCGGGCGCGAGCTCCTCGAGGCCCTCGGCGGTGCGCGCGGCGATGTCGCGGTCGAGGACCTCGACGTCGAGCACGGCGCGCAGCGGCTGGACGGCCTCTTGGTAGCGGAAGTCGGTGACGAGAACGCGGCGCGCGGGTGAGACGACGGCGATGCCGTTCGAGCCCGTGTAGCCGGTCAGGTAGCGGACGTTGAGGAGCTCGGTGACGAGCAGTGCGTCGACCTCCGCGAGCCCAGCGGCGAGGCGGTCGACGCGCTCCGCGTGCTCAGCCATGCGCGAGCGTCCCGCGCAGCCACTCGAGCGCAAGCCGGTAGCCGTCGGGCCCCTCGCCCGCGATCGCGTGGTCGACGACGTCGCGGATCACCGACTGGCGGCGCCACTCCTCGCGCGTCGCGATGTCGGAGAGGTGCACCTCGACGACCGGCGCGGCGACGATCTCGAGGGCGTCGCGGATCGCGTAGCTGTAGTGCGTCCAGGCGCCCGGGTTGACGATCATCCCCGTCGCCCAGCCTGCGGCCTCGTGGATGTGGTCGATCAGGGCGCCCTCGTGGTTGGTCTGGAAGCACCGCGCCGTCAGGTTGATCTCGCCCGCCCAGGCATAGACCCTGCTCTCGAGCTCGCTCAGGGTCAGCGACCCGTACTGCGTCAGGTCACGCCGGCCGAGCATGTTGAGGTTGGCGCCGTTGAGGACCGCGATCATGGGCGCAGTCTAGGCGCCGCGGCTCAGGCGAGCACCCCAGCGACGGCGGCCGCGACGGCCGCGTCGTCGAGCTCGACGCCCCAGACGGCCCGTCCGGGCGCTTCGAGCAGCACGAACCGGTGCGCGCCCTGGACGCGCTTCTTGTCGGCGCGCATGGCCGCGAGGACGGCGTCCGGGTCGAGCCCGTCGGCCCGCGTGGCGAGGCCCTGCCGGGCCAGCACGCGGAGCGCGTCGTCGCGGACGGCCGGGTCGAGGCCCGCGTGGGCGGCGGACAGATCGAGCGCGGCGGCGAGGCCGATCGCGATCGCCTCGCCGTGCAGGAGCCGCCCGCCCGCGGCGTGCTCGACGCCGTGGCCGATCGTGTGGCCGAGGTTGAGGGTGGCGCGCGCGCCCGCCTCGCGCGGGTCGGCGGCCACGACGCGCTCCTTGTGCGCGGCGGCGCGGCGCACGAGCTCGGGGCGGGCCTCGTCGGGGCCGCGCCCGTTCGGCCAGTCGCGTACGAGCGTCCAGAGCGGGTCGCCGGCGAGGAGCGCGGTCTTGAGCACCTCCGCGAACCCGGCCGCCCACTCGCGGTCGGGCAGGGTGGCGAGGAGCGTCGGATCGGACAGGACGGCGACGGGCGGGTGGAAGCTGCCGACGTCGTTCTTGGCGGCGACGTCGATGCCCGTCTTGCCGCCGATCCCCGCGTCGACCTGGCCGACCAGGGTCGTGGGGCAGGAGACCCAGTCGAGCCCGCGCCGGAAGGTCGCCGCGGCGAACCCGGCGACGTCGGTGACCGCCCCGCCGCCGACCGCGCAGACGAGGTCGCGGCGCTCGAGCTCGTGCTCGGCCATCTGCCGCCACAGGGCCTCGACGGTGGCCGTGGTCTTGACCCCCTCGCCGCCCGGTAGGACGACGCGCGGGCCGAGGTCGGGCACGCGGTCGGCCACGGGCGCGTCGACGATCGTGAGGCATCGGCGCCCCTCGGCGAACTCCGCCAGTCGGTCGAGCGCGCCCGCGCGCACGGTGCCGGCGTCCAGCGCGGCGCGGGCCGCCACGGCGGGCGGCGCCGCGGCGTCGACGACCGCGTCGGCGGCTGTCATGTAGAGCGCACGGCGCTGCAGGTGCAGGTCCTCGAAGCGGTGGCGGCTGGCCGCGAGCGGGCGCACGCCCGCGCCGCCGTCGGCCTCGACGCGCGCCCAGAGGACGTCCAGCGGGGCGTCGAGGAGGAGCACGCGGGCCCGCTCGGCGAGCAGCTGGCGCGTGCCGTGGCGGCCGAGCGCGCCGCCCCCAAGTGCGACGACGCGCGTCTCGCCGCCCTCGACGAGCTCGCGCACCACGGTCTCCTCGAGGTCGCGGAGGGCCTCCTCGCCGTCCGTGAAGAGGTCAGGGATCGAGCGCGACGTGCGCCGCTCGATCTCGCGGTCGACGTCGCAGAAGGCGCCGCCCCGGAGCTCCGCCAGGCGCGTGCCGACCGTCGTCTTGCCGGCGCCCATGAAGCCGACGAGGACGTCGGGGCGGGCGCTCACGGCGCCTCGGGCGACCAGGGGATGCGGGCCAGGTAGTGGCGGTGCGCTGCGACGAAGTCCTCGATCGCGTCGCCCCCGAACTTCTCCTTGGCGGCGCGCGCGAGCTCGAAGGCGACGACGGCCTCGGCCACCACGGCCGCCGCCCAGATCGCGGTCGTGTCGGAGCGCTCGACGAGGGCCTCGGCGGGCTCGTGCGTGTCGAGCGCCGCCGTGCGCAGCGGCTTCATCAGGGTCGGCAGCGGCTTCATCGCGATCCGCACGATCACCGGCTCGCCGTTGGTCATGCCGCCCTCGAGGCCGCCCGCACGGTTCGTGTCGCGCCGGTAGCCGCCCTCGTAGCGGAGCTCGTCGTGGACGGCGCTGCCGCGCTTCGCCGCGTTGTCCCAGCCCTCGCCGATCTCGACGCCCTTCATGGCCTGGATCGAGAGCGCGGCGCCCGCGATGCGGGCGTCGAGCCGGAGCTCCTCGGAGGCGTAGGAGCCGAGGCCGGGCGGGCAGCCGAAGGCGCGCACCTCGACGATGCCGCCGAGCGTGTCCTTGTCGCGCTTGGCCCCCTCGATCTCCTCCACCATCGCGGCGTCCGCGGCGGCGTCGAGGCAGCCGACCTGGCGCTCGTCGAGCGCGGCGAAGTCGGCGGGGGCGAGGTCGCCGTAGGCGGGTGCGGCGACGGAGCCGACGCGCACCACGTGGCCGTGGACCGTGATCCCGATCCGGTCGAGCAGGTCCTTGCAGAGGGCGCCGACGGCGACGCGGGCGGAGGTCTCGCGGGCGGAGGCGCGCTCGAGCACGTCGCGCACGTCGGGCAGGTCGTACTTGAGGACGCCGGCGAGGTCGGCGTGGCCCGGGCGCGGCACCACGACCGTGCGCGTGCGGCGGGCCGCGATCCCCTCGAGCTCCTTCGGGGTCACTGCCCAGGCGCTCTGGGCAGCGCCCCAGTTCTCGTGGTCCTTGTTGCGCACGATCAGGGCGACGGGGCCGCCGATCAGCCGGCCGTGGCGCATCCCGCCGAGGATCTCGGCGTCGTCCGTCTCGATCGACTGGCGCGGCGAGCGCCCGTAGCCCGCCTGGCGGCGGGCGAGGTCGCGGCGCAGGCGCGCGCGGTCGGGCTCGAGCCCGGCGGGCAGCCCGCTGACGACCGCGACGATGCCGGGGCCGTGCGACTGGCCGGAGGTGACGAAGGAAAGGCTCATCCGCCCGACAGGGTATCGGGCCGGGCCGCTCCGGCTCGTCAGCAGGCGACTTGACAGATTGCATTAGGTCCCCCTAACGTTCGCGCGGCCCAGCCGTTAGGCTACCCTCACGCCGTCCCGAAAGGACCCCGACCCTCATGCGCCGCACCGCCCCCGCCCTGCTCGCCCTCCTCTTCCTCGCCGCCGCCGCGCTGACCGCGGCCTGCGGCGGCTCCGACGGCGGCGGCGAGCCGCTGGTCGTCTACTCGGGCCGCGAGCAGGAGCTCGTCGAGCCCCTCTACGCGAAGTTCACGGCCGACACGGGCATCGAGCTCGACGTGCGCTGGGGCGACTCGGCGGCGCTCTCGGCGACGATCCTCGAGGAGGGCGACGCCTCCCCCGCCGACGTCTTCTACGCACAGGACGCGGGCTCGATCGGCGTCCTCGACGGGCTCCTCGCCGAGCTGCCCGCCGACGACCGCGCGCTGATCCCCGCGCAGTACCAGGACTCGGGCGGGCGCTGGGTCGGCGTGACCGGCCGCGCGCGCGTGATGGCCTACAACACGGAGCGCGTGGAGGCCGCGCAGTTGCCCGGCTCCGTGCTCGAGCTCGCGCAGGCCGACTGGCCACTCGGCCCGATCGGGGTCGCCCCGACCAACGCCTCCTTCGTCGGCTTCGTCGGCGCGCTGCGGCAGGTCCTCGGTGACGAGGCCACCCAGGCCTGGCTCGACGGGATCGCGACGCACGCCCGCACCTACGAGAAGAACAGCCAGATCGTCGACGCGGTCGCGGCGGGCGAGGTCGACACCGGCCTCGTCAACCACTACTACCTGTACGAGAAGCTCGCCTCCGACCCCGCGGCGCCCATCGCCAACCACTACTTCGTCGGCGCCGACGTCGGCTCGTTCGTCAACGTCGCCGCCGTCGGCGTCCTCGCGGGCTCGGAGCGGCAGGCCGACGCCGAGACCTTCGTCACCTGGCTCCTGACGGAGGGCCAGGTCTTCTTCGCCGCCGAGGCCGAGGAGCGTGAGTACCCCCTCAACGCGACCCAGCCGGGCCTCGAGGCCGCCGCCGACCTGCCGCCGCTCGCCGACCTCAGCGGCCCGGAGATCGACCTCGCCGCCCTCGCCGCGGGCCTCGAGGGCACCGTCCAGATGATCCGCGACGCGGGGCTCGTGACCTGACCGGCGTGGCCGCGGCAGCACGCGGCGGCCGGGCCCTCCTCGTCCTGGCCGCCGTCCCGGCGGTCCTGACCGCGCTCGCCCCGATCGCCTACCTCGCGGCGCGGGCGCTCGGGAGCAGCGCCGCCGGCGGGTTCACCGACCTCGGGCCGGCGGTCCTGCGCACGGCCGCGCTCGCCCTGCTCGTGGCCGCGGGCTCGGCGCTCATCGGCGTGCCGTTCGCGATCCTCGCGGTGCGTAGCGCCCTGCCCCTGCGCGGCCTCGCCTTCATCCTCGGCGCCCTCCCGCTCGTGATCCCGAGCTACGTCGGGGCGCTCGCGCTGCTCGGCGCGCTCGGCCCGCGCGGCCTGCTCGCCCGGGCCCTCGAGCCGCTCGGGGTGTACCAGCTGCCGGTGATCGACGGCCTACTCGGCTCGACGCTCGTGCTGGTGCTCTTCACCTACCCCTACGTGCTGCTCCTGACCGCCGCCGCCCTGCGCCGCGTCGACCCCTCCCTCGAGCGGGCCGCGCGCGGGATGGGCCGCGGCCCCGTCGACACCTTCCGCCGCGTCACCCTCCCCCAGATCCGCTCCGCCGTCGTCGCCGGCGCCCTGCTCGCCGCGCTCTACGCGATGAGCGACTTCGGCGTCGTCAGCCTGCTGCGCTGCACGACCCTAACGCGCGAGGCCTACCTGCGCTACGCGAGCCTCTACGACCCCGCCGGCGCCGCCGCCGTCGGCCTCGTGCTCGCCGCGCTCGCCCTGCTCATCGTGGGCGCCGAGCAGTGGTCGCTGCGCGGCGACACGGGCGCGGCCCGCCGCCGCGTGCGCGCCGCCGAGGACGTCGCCCCCCTGCCGCTCGGCCGGGCGCGCATCCCGGCCATCGCCTTCGTCGCGGTCGTCGTCCTCCTGTCCCTCGTCCTGCCCCTCGCGATCCTCGCCTGGTGGGCGGTCTCGCTCGTCGCCGACGCCTCCCTCTCCGAGCAGCTGCGCGACGCGCTACCCGCCGTCCTCAACGCGATCGGGGTCTCGGCGGCCGCCGCCGTGGTCTGCGTCGCCCTGGCCCTGCCCGTGGCCGCGCTCGTCACCCGCGTGCCCGGGCGCCTGCCGCGCCTGATCGAGAGCGTCTCCTACGTCGGCTACGCGCTGCCCGGCATCGTCATCGGCCTCGGGCTCGTCTTCCTGTCGATCCGCAGCGCGCCGTTCCTGTACCAGACGGCCGCGATCATCGTGATCGCCTACGCGGTGCGCATGCTGCCGCAGGCGATCAGCGGCGCGCGCTCCGGCTGGGAGCGCGTCGACCCCCGCTTCGAGCAGGCCGCGCGCGGCATGGGCCGGGGGCCGATCGACGTGCTGGCCCGGGTCGCGCTCCCGCTCGCCGCGCCCGGCATCCTGACCGGCGCCGCACTGGTCTTCCTGACCGCGATCAAGGAGCTGCCGGCCACCCTGCTCCTGCGCCCCAACGGCTTCGAGACGCCGGCCACCCTGATCTGGCAGAACACCGCCGTCGCCCAGTACGCCGCCGCGGCCGTGCCGGCCCTGATCCTGATCGCGGTCTCCGCCGCGCCCGTCTACGCGCTGCTCGTGCGGCCCGAGGCGCGCTCGCGGCGCGCGCTCGGCTAGACCCCCGACCAGGCGACGGGCACGAGCGCCGCGTGGCCCGGCTGAGGCTCGATCGCAACGCGGTCGCCGACCTCGGCCATGTCGACGCTCGGGCGGTGCGCCCACGCCACGGTGCCGTCGGACAGCCGCAGCGTGTACATCACGTCGTGGCCGCGGAAGGCCTTCGCCTCGACGACGGCCTCGCCATCCGGGTCGGGCCGCACCCCGACCAGCTCGGGGCGCACGAACACGCGCACCGGCCCGTGGGCGGCGCCGAGCAGGGCGTACGTGCCGAGCGGCGTCTCCACCACCTCGCCGCGGCCCTCGCCGTCGAGCACGTTGGCGCGGCCGAGGAAGTCGGCGACCTCGCTGCAGAAGGGCTTGCGGTAGAGCACCTCGGGCTGGTCGATCTGGAGGATCCGCCCGGCGTGCATCACGGCCACGCGGTCGGAGATCGAGAGCGCCTCCTCCTGGTCGTGCGTAACGACCACGCAGGCCAGGCCGGTCTCGCGCAGCCGCCCGATCAGCTCGCCGCGCACGTCGTCGCGGGTCGCCTGGTCGAGGCTGGAGAACGGCTCGTCGAGCAGCACCAGCTGCGGCTCCTGGGCGAGCGCCCGGGCGAGCGCGACGCGCTGCTGCTGGCCGCCCGAGATCTCCGTCGGCCGGCGCTCGGCGAGGTCCCCGACGTCGAGGAGGGCGAGCAGCTCGCGGGCGCGGGCCTCCCCGCCGCGGCGCGCCGCCTTGGGCAGCGCGAAGGCCACGTTCTCGGCCACGGTCAGGTGCGGAAAGAGCGCGAAGTCCTGGAACACCATCGCCACCCGGCGGTCCTGCGGCACCACCCACGCGCCGTCGCCGGCCACGGTGCGGCCGCCGACCTCGATCGTGCCGGCGTCGGGGCGCAGGTGGCCCGCGACGAGGTTGAGCAGGGTCGTCTTGCCGCAGCCCGACGGGCCGAGGATGGCGACCACCTCGCCCGGCGCCACGGCGAGGTCGACGTGGTCGAGCGCGGTCACCGCGCCGAAGCGGCGGGCGACGCCCGTGAGGCGGAGGCTGGTCGCCGTGGTCACGCATGAAAGGGTACCCTAACTTCCCCGCGCGCGCGGGCCTGCGTCATGCTTCGGGCGATGAGCGCCTGGGACAACGACGGGGACGGGGTCTCCGCGCGCGTCATCCTCGTCGTCGCGCTGGTCGCCGCCCTCGCCCTCGTGGTGGGCCTCGCGGCCGGCACGTTCATCGGCCGCTCCTCGCAGCCGTCCCTCGCCACGCTCGCCGGGCAGTCGCGCGATCTGGCCGCCGCACTGGTCGTGCAGCTCGAGCCGGCCGGCCCGAGCTACGCCGCGGGGGTCGTCGACGGCGCGGTCTCGGACCCCGCCGCGTACGCGGACGCCCAGGAGCGCGTCGCGGACGTCACCCGCGGCCTCGGACGGGACCGCGCGGCGCTCGAGCCGCTCGACCCCGCCGCCTACGCGCGCGCCGGGGAGGCCCTGGGTGCCCTCGCCGCCGCCGCGGCCGAGCCCGTCCCCGCCGACGCCTTCGCGGCGCTCCTCGCCGAGGCCCTCGCCGCGCTCGCGGCGCTGGCCGGCACCTAGAAGAGCCGCTCCTGCGGGTCGGCGCCGGCGGCCGGGCCGTGGCGCTCCGCCCACAGCCGCCCCGCGAGCGCGCGCAGCCACGCCCCGTCCGCGCCGGCCCCCGCGGCCCGCGCGCGGAGCTCGCGCACCACGGCGCGCAGGATGCGGTCGACGGAGGCGTCGCCCGCCACCTGGCGGGCGCGCTGCACCCCGGCGCGGCGCCCGTCGACGCGCCACGCCGCGTGCCCCGTCTCGGGGTCCAGCTCGAACTCGACGCCGCCGCCCTGCGCCGCGTGCCTGACCGGTGCCATGGACGAAGCGTAGGGCCCCGGAAACCGCTGAGCGCCGTGCCCGGGGAGGACACGGCGCTCGAGGTGGGAGGACCCGCCAGAGGGCGGTTTGAGACCAGACGGCCCGGTGAGGGCCGTCGGGCGACGTCGTCAGAGGGAGGGATTCGGTCGCCCGCTGACAATGTACGCCCAAATCGGGCCCCCGCTCCCCCGGGAACATCACGGTTTCGTCACAACCGCGACGGCCCTACAGCGGCACCCCCGGCGGCCCGGGCGCCCCGACCAGCGCGGCCAGCGCGCCGAGCGCGAGGAACGGCACGAGCGGCACCGTCGCCCCGCGCCCGCGCCGGGCGAGCCCGACGAGCGCGGCGAGGCCGGCCGCGACCAGCGCCCAGGCCGCGGCGCGCGGGAGGGCCGCGCCGAGCGCGACCCCGAGCATGGCCGCCAGCTTGACGTCGCCGAGGCCGAGGCCGCCGCGCGCGAGCCCGGCGAGGACGAGCGCCGCGACGCCGGCGACGACCCCGAGGGCGAGGTGTGCGACGAGCGCACCGCGGTCGAGGAGGGCGAGGGCGGCCAGACTGCCGAGGACGCCCGCGACGACCAGGCTGTCGGGGACGACCCGCCAGGCGACGTCGATGGCGCAGGCCGGCACGAGGACGGCGACCAGGACGAGCCCGACCGCGAGCGCGGCGGGGTCCGGCGCGGCCAGCCCCACGCCGAGGCCGGCGAGGCCCCCGGCGGGCACCAGCACGCGGGCGCGCAGGGCGTGGCGCGTCCAGGCGGGCTGAGCGAGGCGCTCGGGAATGCCGCGGGGCAGCCGGCGGGCGAGCGGCACGGCCAGCGCCCCGGCGGCGAGGCCGGCGAGGAGGCCGATCAGGGCCGGGCCGCTCACGCCTCCCGGGCGGCGGCCAGCATCACCTCGAGCGGCGCCGTCTCCGCGGTCCAGATCTCAAGCGCCCGGGCGCCCTGGCGGGCCAGCACCTCGAGGCCGTCGACGACGGCGCAGCCCGCCTCGGCGGCGGCCATGATCAGGGGCGTCGGAGTCGCGTCGCCGCGATAGGCGAGATCGACGACGACGCGCACGTCCATCAGGCGCGTGGCGGGCAGCGGCATCGCGTCGGGGTCGACGAGCGCCCCGACCGGCGTGCAGTGCACGACGACGCCGCCGACCGGGTCGGGCAGCTCGGCCACCGCCGCCACGTCGCCCGTGTGGGCGAGGTCGCGGGCCAGGGCCTCGGCGGCCTCGGGGCGGCGCGCGTGGATGCGCACCGCGCAGCCCTCCTGGGCGAGGGCCGCGGCGGCCGCGCGGGCCGAGCCGCCCGCGCCGAGCACCAGCACCTCGCCCGTGTAGGCCTCCCCCACCTCGGAGGCGATCGCCGCGGCGATCGCCGGGCCGTCCGTGGAGTCGCCGATCAGGCGGCCGTCCGCGGCGAACACCACCGTGTTGACGGAGCCGCTCGCCTCGGCGACCGGCCGCAGCTCGTCGACGAGCCGGGCCACGGCCTCCTTGTGGGGCACCGTCACATTGACGCCGACGAAGCCGACGGCGGCGAGGCCGCGCAGCGCGGCCTCGAGCTCGTCCGCGCGGACGGGCAGCGGCACGTACGCCCAGTCGACCCCCATCGCGCGCAGCGCGGCGTTCTGCATGCGCGGCGAGCGGGAGTGCGAGACCGGATCGCCGATCACGCCGAGCAGGCGCGTGGTGCCGCTGATCACGAGTAGGGGTTCTCCTTCTGGTACCGCAGGAACACGTCGTAGTCGGCGGTGAAGAAGTGCCGCCGGCGGGGGTCGTCCTTGATCGCGTACATGTAGAGGTAGTCGACCTTGGCCGGGTTCGCGGCGGCCTTGATCGCGGCGAGGCCCGGGTTGGCGATCGGCGTCGGCGGCAGGCCGTGCTCGAGCCGCAGGTTGTACGGCGAGTCCTGCTCCAGGTCGGCGGCCGTCAGCTCCCGCCAGGAGCCGTTCGCGTACTGGTTGGCGGAGTCGATGCCGAGCGTCATGCCCGCCTTCAGGCGGTTGTAGATCAGGCCCGCCACGATCCGCCGCTCCGCCGGGTCGGCGGTCTCGCGCTCCACGAGCGAGGCGATCTTGAGGACGTCGTACGGCGTCAGGTTGCGCGATGCGGCGTAGGACATGTCGACCTTCGCGACGTTCGCCTCGAAGGCGGCCAGCTGCTCGGCGATCAGCTGGCCGGCGTCCGCCGGCTGGCCGACGTCGTACGTGGCCGGGAACAGGAACCCCTCGAGCGACGGCGCCTCCTCCCCGTCCGCGAGGAAGCCCGTCGGCGGCGCGTGCTCCGCGAGGGCGGCGTCGAACTGCTCCGCCGTGATGTCGACGCCCGCGACCTCGTCCCGGATGTCCCAGATCGCGTAGCCCTCGGGGATCACGACCCGGGTGTCCGCGCTGTCGGCCGGCCCGGCGACGAGCTGGTCGACGAGCCGGTTGTACTCCTCGTTCGACCGGAACACGTACGTGCCGGGCCGGAGGTCGGCGGCGATCCCGTCGGCGGCGATGCCCTCCACGAACGCCTCGGGGTCGGCCACGACCCCGGCCTCGGCGAGGATGCCGGCGATCTCGGCGCCCGTGGCGCCCGGCGGGATCACGACCTCGACGGGCGCGCCCGGGGGCGGCGGCGGGTCCGAGACGACCTGCCCGATCCCCCACCAGGCGAGGCCGAGCATGGCCACGAGCAGGCCGACGAGCAGGACCGCACCGAGTGCGCGGCGCCCGCCTACGCCCCGGGGCGGCGGTCCAGCCATCCCTGCAGGAGCTCCGCGGCCGCCCGGGCGTCCAGGCGCGCCGCGCCCCCCTTGGTCTGGGCGATCCGGCTCGTGAATCGCTCGTCCTCCATCTCGATCGGGACCTCGCAGGCCGCGCGCAGGCGACCCACGAAGGCCAGCGTGGCGTCCGCCTGCTCCCCGCGGCCGCCGTCCGGCAGGACGGGCAGCCCGACGAGCAGGAGGTCGGGCTCGTGCTCCGCCACGATAGCGAGCAGGCGCGCCATCCCCGCGGGCGCGCCGACGCGCTCGATCACCTCGAGCGGCCGGGCGAGCGCCCCCGTGGCGTCGCCGACCGCGACGCCGGTGCGGGCCTTGCCGTAGTCGAGCGCGAGCACCTTCACGGCGCCCACCCTACCCCGCGGCCCGCACGGGCGACGCGCGCGGGCGCGCCGGGGACGCGCGGATCAGCCCGGCAGCTGCGCGTCGAGCGCCGCGCGTGCGGCCTCGAGCGCCGCGGGGATGCCCGAAGCGTCCTTGCCGCCGGCGCGCGCGAGGTTCGGCTTGCCGCCGCCCCCGCCGCCCACGAGCGGCGCGGCCGCCTTCAGCACGGCGCCCGCGTCGGCCCCGGCGGCCACGGCCTCGGGCGTGGCCGCGCAGATCAGGTGCACCTTGCCGCCCGACTGCGCGACGAGCATCGCCGCGCTCGGCCCGAGCCGGCCGCGCAGGTGGTCGGCGAGCTCGAGCAGCTGGTCGGCCGCGAGCTCGCCCGCGTCGGCGACCACGGTCTGCACGCCGCCGCGCTCGATGGCCTGCCCGGCGAGCGCGTCGACGGCGCCGCCGCCCGCGGAGCCGCCGCCGGCCTTGAGCGCCCTCTCGAGCTCGCGCACGCGCTCCTGCAGGTCGCGGACGGCGTCCGGCAGCCGCTCCGGCCCCACCTTGAGGGCCTTCGCCGCCTGGTCGGCGGCCCGCTCGCGCTGGCGCAGGAGGTCGAGCGCCACGCCGCTCGTGACCGCCTCGATGCGGCGCACGCCCTGGCCGACCGACGACTCGGAGACGATCTGGAGCGGCCCGATCTCCGCCGTCGAGGCCACGTGGGTGCCGCCGCAGAGCTCGCGGGAGAAGCCCTCGATCTCGACAACGCGAACGACGTCGCCGTACTTCTCCCCGAACAGCATCATCGCCCCGAGCGCGCGCGCCTCGTCCTGCGAGGTCTCGAACCAGTGCACGCGGTGCCCCTCGACGACGACCCGGTTGACGATGCCCTCCACCCGCGCCAGCTCCTCGGGGGTGAGCGGGTGGTCGTGCGAGAAGTCGAAGCGCAGCTTGTCGGGGCGCACGGACGAGCCCTTCTGGCGGACGTGGTCGCCGAGCACCTCCTGGAGCGCCCGGTGCAGCACGTGCGTGCCCGTGTGGTTGGCCTGCGTGGGTCGCCGGCGCGCCGCGTCGACCACGGCCCGCACCTCCTGTCCCGCCACGATCTCGCCCTGCTCGGGCATCAGCACGAGCGCCTGGTCGCCGTCGAAGCGCACGACCTCCACGACCGCGGCGCGGCCCGTCTCGGACTCGAGGTGGCCGCGGTCGGAGACCTGGCCGCCGCCCTCCGGGTAGAAGGGCGACTCACGCAGCTTGGCGACGAGGCGGCCGTCGCCGAGGTCCTCGAGCGCGCCGACCTGCGTCTTGAGGTCGAGGTCGCCGTAGCCGACGAAGGCCGTGGTGAAGCCCGCATCGCGCGCGAAGGCGGCGACCCGGTCGAGGTCGACGCCGCCGCCCTTGCCGGCCGCGGCGCGGGCCCGCTCGCGCTGGGCCTCCATCAGCTCGGCGAAGCCGGCCTCGTCGACGGACAGGTCCTGCTCGGCCGCGAGCTCCTGCGTGAGCTCGAACGGGAAGCCGTACGTGTCGTGCAGGAGGAAGGCGTCCGCGGCGGCGATCTCCGTCGCGCCGGCGGCGCGCACGCGCGCAACCGTCTCGTCGAGCAGCTGCGTACCCGTCTCGAGCGTGCGCAGGAAGCGCTCCTCCTCGGCGCCGAGGATGCGGTGCACCTCGTCCCGGTGGGCGACGAGCTCGGGGTAGACGTCGCCGAGCTGGTCGATCACGAGGTCGGCGAGGCGCGGCAGGAAGGCGCCCTCGATGCCGAGCCGGTGGCCGTGCGAGACGGCGCGGCGGATGACGCGGCGCAGGATGTAGCCGCGCGACTCGTTGGCGGGCAGGACGCCGTCGGCGGCGAGGAACGCCATCGCGCGGCCGTGGTCGGCGAGGACGCGCAGCGCCTTCGTCTGGACGCCGCCGGCCGCGTACGAGGCGCCCGTCCACGCCTCGATCGCCCCGATCATCGCCCGGAACGGGTCCGTCTCGTAGACGGAGTGGACGCCCTGCAGGAGCGCCGCGACGCGCTCGACGCCGGCGCCCGTGTCGACGCACGGCGAGGGCAGCGGCGTCAGGCCGCCGTCCGCGTCCTGGTCGTACTGCATGAAGACGAGGTTCCAGAACTCGAGGAAGCGGTCGCAGTCGCAGCCGGGCGCGCAGCCCTCGGGGCCGGCGAGACGGCCGCAGCCGTGCTCGGGACCGCGGTCGTAGTAGAGCTCGGTGCACGGCCCGCACGGACCGGTCGGCCCGGCCTGCCAGAAGTTGTCCTTGCGGCCGAGGCCGACGATGCGCTCCGCGGGCACGCCCTGCGCGAGCCAGAGCCCGCGCGCCTCGTCATCGCTGGGGACCTGGTCGTCGCCCTCGAAGACGGTGATCCAGACGCGCTCGGGGTCGATGCCCCAGGCGCCGGTGACGAGGCTCCAGGCGAAGTCGATCGCGTCGGCCTTGAAGTAGTCGCCGATCGAGAAGTTGCCCATCATCTCGAAGAAGGTCAGGTGGCGGGCGGTCTTGCCGACCTCGTCGATGTCGGTCGTGCGGAAGCATTTCTGCGTCGACGTCAGCCGCGGCGCCGGGGGCGCCTCGACGCCGAGGAAGTACGGCTTGAAGGGCTGCATGCCGGCCGTCGTCAGGAGCACCGACGGGTCGAGCGAGGCGGGCACGAGGCTCGCCGACGGCATGACGCGGTGCTCGCGCGCGGCGAAGTGGTCGCGGAAGGCGGCGCGGATCTCGTGGGCCAGCATCAGGCCCGCAGGGTACGCGAAGACGCCTCCCGGACCCGTCAGCCGGCGACGACGCCGGCGGCCACCACGCAGTCGCCGTCGTAGAGCACGCAGACCTGCCCCGGGGCGGCCTGGTACGCGTCGCGCACGAGGCGCACGACCGCCCCGCCCCGGCCGTCCGGCTCGAGCACGCCCGGGATCGGCTCCGCCCGCACCCGGAAACACGCCTCGACCCGCTCGGCGGGCGCGTGCACGACGACGTCGCGCAGGGGCACGGCGCGCCGGCCGAGGCGGCTCAGGCGGCCGACGACGACGGTGTTCGTGGCCGGCTCGACGCGCAGGACGTGCAGGGGCTCGGTGCCGCGCGAGACGCCGAGGCCGCGGCGCTGGCCCGGCGTGTAGGCGACCGCGCCCGCGTGCGCCCCGAGAACGGCGCCCTCCTCGTCGACGATCGGCCCCGCCCCGAGCGCGACGCCCTGGCGGGCGAGGAAGGGGGCGAGCGCGCCGCCGCCGAGGAAGCAGACCTCCTGGCTCTCGGGCGCGTCGGCGGCCGCGAGGCCGCGCCCGCGGGCGTCGCCGACGACGGCCGCCTTGACGCGGTCGCCGAGGGGCAGCCGCACGCGGCCGAGGATGCCCGGGTCGACGAGGGCGAGCATCGCGGACTGGTCCTTGAGGGGGTCGGCGCCGCGCGCCACCAGGAAGCGGCCGTCGCGCTCGACGAGGCGCGCGTAGTGGCCGGTGCGCCACTCGGTGCAGCCGAGCCGGGTGGCCACCCCGTCGAGGGCGTCGAAGCGGAACGCGCCGTTGCAGGTCGCGCACGGGTTCGGGGTCTCGCCGGCCGCATAGCCGGCCACGAACGGGTCGACGACCGCGGCGCGGAACGGCTCGCGCAGATCGAGCATCAGGTGCGGCACGCCGAGCGCGTGGCAGAGGTCGCGCGCGCGGCGGACGCTGTCGGGGGCGCAGCAGGCGCGCTCGGGGGCGGGCGCGGCCGGGTCGATCCAGAGCCGCAGGGTCAGGCCGAGGGCGGCGCGCCCCTCGTCGACGGCCTCGGCGAGGACGAGCGCCGAGTCGACGCCGCCGCTCATCGCCACGCCGACCCGGGTCGCGTCAGGAGCGGCACCGGCGCCGCGCACGACGGCGTCGCCGAGGGCGGCGTGGAGCGCATCGACGGCGGTCAGGGCGCAGGCGGGCGAATCCACGTCGCCGACGTCGGCGCGGCCGAGGCGGGCCGCGTCGAGGAGCGTGCGCCCCTCGGCGAGCGCGGCGAGGCGGGCCATCGCGGCCGTGGCCGACGCGCAGGCGTCCGCGCCGAAGCGGACCTCGGCGAGGCGCTCCCCGGCGAGGCGCAGCGTGACGCGGATGCGGTCGTCGCAGGCGCCACCGCCCGCGCGGCCGTCGCCGTCGGGGTCGGAGATCGCGCCGACGCGGGCGAGGTCGATCACGCGAGCGCCTCCCGGGCGCGGGCGAGGTCGGCCGCGACCGCGGCCCAGGCGTCCGCGAAGCCGTCGATGTCGGCCTGCGTGGTCTCCGGGCCGAGCGTGACGCGCACGGCGCCGCGCGCCGCGGCGGCGTCGAGGCCCATCGCGAGCAGCGCCGGCTCGGGCGCGGGCTCGCCGCTCGCGCAGGCCGAGCCGGCGGCGACGCAGACGCCGCGGTCGTCGAGCAGGCGCACCGCGGTGTCGCCCCGGAAGCCCGTCAGGAGCAGGAGGTGGCCGGGCAGCCGCGGGGCGGAGCCGCCGGCGACGGGCAGGCCGAGGCGGGCCTCGAGCGCGTCGCGCAGCGCGGCGCGCCGCGCCCGCTCGTCGCCCGCCGCGGGGCCCTGGCGCAGGGCGAGCGCCGCCGCGAGGCCGACGGCGCCGACGACGTCCTCGGTGCCCGGCCGCAGCCCCGCCTCCTGGCCGCCCCCGTAGGCGAGCGGCGCGAGGCCGTCGACGGCGCCCACGAGCGCCCCGACGCCGCGCGGGCCGCCGAGCTTGTGCGCGGCGACCGCGATCGTGACGCAGCCGGGCAGGCCCGCGATCGAGGCGTCCGCCCCGGCCGCGGTCTGGACGTGGTCGACATGCAGCGGCACGCCGCGCTCGGCGCAGAGCTCCGCGATCGCGGCGATCGGCTGCACGACCCCGGTGATGTTCGAGGCGCCCATCGCGCAGCAGAGCGCGTCGCCCGAGCGCACCAGCTCGGCGAGCGCCGCGACGTCGATGCGGCCGTCGGCGAGGACGGGTGCCACGGCGAGCTCCCAGCCGCGCGCGGCGAGCGCCTCGGCGGGGCGCAGGACGGCCGGGTGCTCGAGCGCTGAGATCACCATCCGCCCCGGCGCGCCCGCCGCACGGCCGAGCACGGCGAGGTTGTCGGCCTCGGTGCCGCCGGACGTCAGGACGACGCGCTCATGCCCGAGCAGCGCGCCGATCCCGGCGCGCGCCGCCTCGAGGTCCGCGCGGGCGCGGCGGCCGGCCGCGTGCGGCTCGGACGGGTTGCCGACGCGGCCCGTCAGGTGCGGCAGCATGGCGTCCGCGACGCGCGGGTCGGGCGGCGCGGTGGCGGCGTGGTCGAGGTAGATCACACGCCGATTGTCGCAGGGCGCGGGGCCCGCGGGGGTCGCCCCATCCCGCCGCGCCCCCGTCCCGTCGAACCTGCTGCATGCAGGTGGGTCCCCCGCCCGACGCGGCCGTGGAGTGGCGGCGCCGGGACCGCGAGGTCCCATGTCTCGGAACATCGGCTCGAGCGCAGATCACAGGGCACGGCGGGATCGAGCAGCCGCAGCGTACACCGCGCCGCTCAGCCGGTCACGTCGAGGTGCTCGACCGCGCCGATCGGCAACTGCAAGAAGCGCGTACCCTCCTCGCGGAACGCCTCCGGATCGCCGGTGGCGACGAAGGCGCAGCCACCGCGGTGCCCGCGGTCGCGCTCCCAGCCCTTGCGGGCCAGCGTGGCGGCGACCTCGCCGGCGAGCTCCTCGGCGGCCGCAATCGTCTGCACGTCCGCGCCGAGCTCGCGCTGCAGCATGTGCCGGATCAGCGGGTAGTGGGTGCAGCCGAGGACGACGGTGTCGACGCCGGCCTCGCGCAGGGGCGCGCAGGTCGCCTGCGCCAGCTCGAGGGTGCGCTCTGAGTACGGCTCGCCGCCCTGGATCGCCTCGGCGAGGCCGGGGCAGGCGACCTGCACGACCTCGACACCGGCGTCGAGGTCGTGGATCGCGTCGACGTAGCGGCCGCTCGCCACCGTCGCCTCCGTGGCCAGCACCCCGACCCGGCGGTTGCGCGTCGCCTGCACGGCGGCGCGCGCCTCCGGCGTGACGACCCCGAGCACGGGCACGGGGCACTCGCGCTGCAGGGTGGGCAGGGCGGCCGCCGTCGCCGAGTTGCAGGCCACCACGACGACCTTCGCACCGCGCTCGACGAGGACCGCGGTCAGCTCGCGGGCGTACCCCACGAGCTCGTCCCGCGTACGCGGCCCGTACGGGAAGCGCCCCGTGTCGCCGACGTAGACGACGTCCTCGTGCGGGAGCCGCACCATCACGGCGTGCAGGACGGTGAGGCCGCCCACGCCGGAGTCGAACATGCCGATCGGGGCCTCGGGGGTCACACGCAAAGGGTACGCGGGCCTTCCCCGCCCGAGCCGGCTCGCCTACGCTGGACCGCGATGGACGCCCACCCCCGCGACCTGGCCGGATACGGCCGCAACCGCCCCGCCGCCGACTGGCCGGACGGGGCCCGCGTCGCCCTCGGCCTCGTCCTCAACTACGAGGAGGGCGCCGAGCGCAGCGTCGAGCACGGCGACGGCGAGAGCGAGACGTACCTCACCGAGATCGCCGGGGTCCCGCGCGCCGGCCGCGACCTGATCACGGAGTCGATCTACGCCTTCGGCGGCCGCGTCGGCGTGTGGCGGGTCCTCGACGCCCTCGAGGAGGCCGGCACCCCGGCGACGATGTTCGCCTGCGGCCAGACGGTCGAGCTCAACCCCGACCCGGTCCGCCACGCGGCCGCGCTGGGCCACGAGATCTGCCGCCACGGCTACCGCTGGATCGACTACGACGGCGTCGACGAGGAGGTCGAGCGCGACCACATCCGCCGCCCGATCGCCGCGATCGAGGCCGCCGCCGGCGCGCGGCCCGTCGGCTGGTCCACGGGCCGCGTCAGCCTCGCCACGCGTCGGCCCGTGGCCGAGGAGGGCGGCTTCCTCTACGACTCCGACGACTACTCCGACGAGCTGCCGTTCTGGGTCGAGGCGGCGGGCCGGCCGCACCTGATCGTGCCCTACACCCTCGACGCCAACGACGCCCGCTTCGCCACCCCGAACGGCTTCCGGACGGCGGACGACTTCGCGACCTACCTGATCGACGCCTTCGAGGCGCTCTGGCGGGAGGGCGCCACCCGCCCCGGGATCATGGACGTCGGGCTGCACGCCCGGATCGCCGGCCGCCCGGGCCGCATCGACGGCCTGCGCCGCTTCCTCGACCACGTGCGGGGGCGCGACGGGGTCTGGATCGCGCGCCGCGCCGACATCGCCCGCCACTGGATCGAGCGGCACCCGCCGGCGTGACCGCCACCGTCCGGGTCGGCACCTGCGCCTGGGTCGAGAAGGGCCTGATCGCCGACTGGTACCCGCCCACGGCGACGAGCGCCGAGGCGCGGCTGCGCGTCTACGCCGAGCACTTCGACACCGTCGAGGTCGACGCCTCGTACTACGCGATCCCCGCCGAGCGAACCACGTTTACCTGGGCGGAGCGCACGCCCGCCGGGTTCGTCTTCCACGTCAAGGCGTTCGGCCTGATCACGGGCCACCGCGTGCGGCCCGAGCAGCTGCCGGCCGACCTGCGCCCGCTCGTCTCCGAGGTCACCGGGCAGGGGCACGTGGTGCCGTCGGCGGCGCTCGAGGAGCGCGTCCTCGCCCGCTTCGCCCGCGCCCTGCGCCCGCTCGCCGACGCGGGCCGGCTCGGCGGCGTGCTCGTCCAGCTGCCGCCCTCGGCCGTCCCGGGCCACGCGGCCTGGGAGCGCCTCGACCGGATCCGCGCGGGCCTGCCGGGACACGACCTGATGGTGGAGTTCCGGCAGCGCGACTGGCTCGCCCCCGACCTCGTCGACGAGACTCTCGCCGGGCTGCGCGAGCGCGGCCTGACGTACGTGGCGGTCGACGCGCCGCGGGTGGCTACCCCGAACGTGGCGCCGACGGTGGTCGCGGCCACGAGCGGGACGGGCTACGTCCGCTTCCACGGGCGCAACGCCGCGACCTGGAACCGCCGCGGCGGCGGCGCCTCCGCCCGCTTCGACCACCTCTACGCCGACGACGAACTGGCAGAGTGGGTGGAGCCGCTGCGCGCGCTGGCGCGCTCGACCTCCCGCCTCTACGCCATGTTCAACACCAACGCCGACACCCAGGGCCCCGACAACGCGGACCGCCTGCGCCAGCTCCTCGCCCAAGCCGGCGTGGCCGTGGCCCCGGCCGCCGGTCCGGCCCAGCGCGGCCTCTTCGACTGATGCGCCGCCTCCTCCTCGCCCTGCTCGCCCTCGCCCTCCCGGTGCTGCTCCTCGCCGCCTGCGCGGGCTCGGACGACGCAGCCGCGCCCCCCGCGGCGGACGCCGGGGCGGCGACGACGGCCCCCGTGGCCTCGGCCGCCGACGGCGCCGGCGCCACCGCGGCCGAGGACGACGGGGAGCCGGACCCCACCGGCCCGCGCGCGCAGGTCTTCATGCCCGCCGGCGAGGCCCGCGCGACGGTGGTGCTCCTGCACGGCTGGAACGACCTCGACCCGGCCGACTACGGGGCCTGGATCGACCACCTCAACGCGACGGGCGCCGCGGTCGTCTTCCCCGACTACCAGGCGGGCCTCCTGTCGAGCCCGGCAAGCATGCTGCGCGGCACGGAGGCCGGCATCCGCGACGGCCTCGCCGAGGCCGAGCGGCGGGGCGCCACGGGGCCCGTGGTCGCCGCGGGCTACTCCCTCGGCGGCGGCCTCGCCGTCGTCTACGCCGCCATGGCCGCCGCCTGGGGCGTACCCGCCCCCGCGGCCGTCTACGCCGTCTTCCCCGCGGAGCCGTTGGGCCTGCCCGCCGAGCTGCCGCCCGTGCCCGCCGGCACGACGGTCGAGATGCTGGTCGGCGACCAGGACCTCGTGGTCGGCCGCGGCGGCGCCGACGCCCTCGCGGCGCGGATCGCGCCGCACCCGGCCGGGATCACCGAGCTCGCCTCGACGGACGCCGTCGCCTACGACCACTTCGCTCCCAAGCGCGAGGACGCCCGCGCGCAGGCCGACTTCTGGGCGCCGCTCGACCGCCTCGTCGACCAGGCGGCGCCGAGCGCCGGCTGACGGCCGTACGCTACCCGCGGCCGAAACGCCCGACGCACCCATCTGCACCACCGAGGAGCCCGTAATGCCCCTGCCCGCCGACCACGACCCCAAGTTCGCCGCCTACGCCCACCCCGAGCGCCTCGTGACCACGCAGTGGCTCGAGGACCACCTCGCGGACGACGGCCTCGTCGTGCTCGAGTGCAACGAGGACGTCCTGCTGTACCACACGGGCCACATCCCGGGCGCGCGCAAGCTCGACTGGCACATCGACCTCAACGACGAGGTCACGCGCGACTACATCGACGCCGAGGGCTTCGCGGCGATGTGCGCCGCGCGCGGCATCGGCCGCGGCACCACCGTCGTCATCTACGGCGACAACTTCAACTGGTGGGCCGCATACGCGCTGTGGGTGTTCAGCCTGTTCGGGCACCCCGACGTGCGCCTGCTCGACGGCGGTCGCGCGGCCTGGGTCGCCGAGGGCCGCGACACCACAACCGACGAGCCCGCCGTGGCGCCCGCCGACTACCCCGTGGTGGCGCGCGACGACGCGGCGATCCGCGCCTTCAAGGAGGACGTCCTCGCCCACATCGGCCAGGGCCCCCTCGTCGACGTGCGCTCCCCGGGCGAGTTCACGGGCGAGCTCCTGCACATGCCCGACTACCCGCAGGAGGGCGTCCAGCGCGGCGGCCACGTCCCGACGGCGAGCAGCGTGCCGTGGAAGCGCGCCGCCAACGAGGACGGCACCTTCAAGACGGCTGACGAGCTGCGCGCGATCTACGAAGGCGAGATCGGCCTCGCGTCGGGCGACGACGTCGTCACCTACTGCCGCATCGGCGAGCGCTCGAGCCACACCTGGTTCGTGCTCACGCACCTCCTGGGCTTCGAGCACGTCCGCAACTACGACGGCTCGTGGGTCGAGTGGGGCAACGCCGTGCGCGTGCCGATCGAGAAGCCGTAGGCCGCGATGGGCGCCGCGCTCCCCCCGGGCCTGCAGGCCATCGTCGACGAGTTCGCCGAGTGCGACCGCACGGAGCGGCTCGACCTGCTGCTCGAGTACGCGAACGGCCTGCCGGACCTGCCCGAGCGGCTCGCCGGGCAGGAGCTCGAGCGGGTCCATGAGTGCCAGACGCCGCTCTTCGTGCAGGCCGAGGTCGACGCGGACGGCCCGGTGCGGCTGTTCTTCGCCGCCCCCGACGAGGCGCCCACCTCGAAGGGCTTCGCCGGGATCATCCACGCCGGCCTCGACGGCTGCACCGTGGACGAGGTGCTGGCGACCCCCAGCGAGTTCGCGCTGGGCATGGGCCTCGCCGAGGTCGTCTCCCCCCTGCGCATGCGCTCCACGGGCGCGATCCTCGCCCGCATCAAGCGCCAGCTCGTGGAGCGCGCCCCCGACGCCGCGTCGTAGGTAGCATCCGGGGCGTCCACCCGTCCGACCCGAGGTGCCCGAGACGATGAGCGCGACCGCCGTGAAGATCCTCCCGAACTACATCAACGGCGCGTGGGTGCCGTCCGCCTCCAGCGAGCTCCTGGACGTGCAGAACCCCGCCACGGGCGCAGTGCTCTCGCAGGTGCCGCTGTCGGGGGCGAGCGACGTCGACCAGGCCGTGCAGGCCGCGCGCGCCGCCTTCCCCGCCTGGAAGGCGAAGAGCACGATCGAGCGCGCCCGCTGGCTGTTCGGGTTTCGCCAGCAGCTCGAGGAGCACAAGGACCGCCTCGCCGAGTGCGTGACGGCCGAGATGGGCAAGACGTTCCCCGACGCGCGCGCCGAGGTCGAGCGCATGATCGAGATGGTCGAGTGCGCCTGCGCGATCCCGACCACGATGCAGGGCCGCACCCTCGAGGGCGTCGCCACGAACGTCGACGCGGAGACGATCCGCCAGCCCGTCGGCGTCTGCGCCGCGATCACGCCGTTCAACTTCCCGGCGATGGTGCCGATGTGGTTCCTGCCGTTCGCGATCGCCACGGGCAACACGTTCATCCTCAAGCCGTCCGAGCAGGTCCCGATGACGCAGCAGATCGTCTTCGAGCTGATCGACGGGCTCGGCCTGCCCCCGGGCGTCGTCAACATGGTCAACGGCTCCCGCGACGTGGTCAACGCGATCCTCGACCACCCCGGCATCGACGCCGTCTCCTTCGTCGGCTCCGCCGCGACCGCGCAGTACATCTACGAGCGCGCCGCGGCCAGCAAGAAGCGCGTCCAGGCGCTCGGCGGCGCGAAGAACTCGATGGTCGTGATGCCCGACGCCGTGATGGACAAGACGGCCGACAACATCCTCGGCTCCGCGTTCGGCGCGGCCGGCCAGCGCTGCATGGCCGGCTCGATCGTCGTCGCCGTGGGCGGCGCCTGGGCCGAGCTCGCGAAGGAGCTCGTGCCCCGCACCGAGGCCCTCACCGTCGGCGACGGCATGGAGCAGGGCACCAGCGTCGGCCCCGTCGTCTCCTGCGAGGCGCGCGACCGCATCCGCGGCATGATCGACAACGCCCTCGAGCAGGGCGCGACCCTCGCCGTCGACGGCCGCGAGCCGGGCCTGCCCGCCGAGGGCGCCTACGTCGGCCCGACGATCGTGCAGGGCGTCACCGACGCGATGGAGATCTCCCGCGAGGAGGTCTTCGGGCCCGTCCTCAGCGTCGTCGAGGTCGACACGCTGGCCGACGCGATCGCCTTCGTCAACGGCTCGCGCTACGGCAACGGCACCTCGATCTTCACCGAGTCGGGCGCGGCCGTCCGCCGCTACCGCCACGAGGTCGAGGTCGGCATGATCGGCGTCAACGTCGGCGTCGCCGCCCCCGTCGCCTTCTTCCCCTTCTCGGGCTGGAAGGACTCGTTCCTCGGCGACCTGCACGCGCACGGCACCGACGGCGTGGACTTCTTCACCCGCAAGAAGACGGTCACGAGCCGCTGGTTCTCGGACGGCCAGACCGGCAAGTACTTCGTCGAGCAGGGCGAGTAGCGGGACGATGGGCGTCGCCCTCGTCACCGGGGCGTCGAGCGGGATCGGCCTCGCGACCGTTCGGATCCTCCGCGAACGCGGGCGCGACGTCGTGGGCGTTTCGCGTTCCGGAGACGAAGGAACCGCGGTCGCGGACCTGTCAGACGAGGACGGCTGCGCGCTCGCGATCCGACGGGCCCGTGAGCAGGGGCCGATTGAGGCCGTGATCCATTCCGCCGGCGTCGGCTCCGCTGAGGAGGGCCCGATCGCGTCGCTTGAACCGCGGGTCTGGCGTGCGAGCATGGCACTCAATCTCGATGCGGCGTTCCACCTCATCCGCATGG
>VGBM01000004.1 GCA_016870485.1 Actinomycetota bacterium | reverse complement strand
TCGGACGCGCTGGTCGACGCCCTGCGGCGCGCCGTCCGCATCGCCAGCGTCGAGCCCAAGTACCCGGGCCAGTCCTACGAGAACCTCGTCGGGCGGGAGGGCGAGGTGGCGCGGCTCGTCTCCGCCGTGCACGCCGAGGCGGGCGCCGAGACGGAGCTGGTGGCCATCGAGCCGGGCCGCGACAACGCCTGCGCCCGGATCCCCGGAGCCGGCGGCGGGTGCTCCCTGGTCTTCAACGGGCACATCGACGTCGTGCCGGTCGGCAACCCCGACACGTGGACGCAGGCCGATCCCTTCTCCGGCGAGGTCGCCGACGGCCGCGTCCTCGGGCGCGGGTCCGGGGACATGAACGCCGACGACGAAGCGGCCGTCACCTGCGCGCGCTACGCCGACGTCGACTGAGGTCCGACGGCCCTAGCCGCGCGCGGCCGGCGTCGGCAGGGAGGTGCGCACCTCGCCGCCGTCGAACTGGCAGCTCAGCACCAGCTCGACGCTCGAGTCCAGCGCCAGGCCCTGGCAGCCGATCGCGGCCCGCGCGCAGAGCCCGCCGTCACCGAACACGTCGACGAGGAGCTCGGTGGCCGCGTTGATCACGCGCGGCTGGTCCCCGAACCCGGGCGCGGAGTTGACGTACCCGGTCAGGGTCAGGACGCGGCGCACGCGGTCGAGGTCGCCGAGCGCGAAGGCCAGCACGCGGATCGCCTCGACGCAGGCCACGCGGGCCGCCACCCGCGCCTCGTCGACGGTGACGTCCGCGCCCACGACCCCCGGGTGCAGCGGCCGGCCGTCGACCATCGCCACCGTCCCGGACAGGTGCAGCACGTCGCCGTGGGCGACGTGGCTCAGGAACAGCGCCCCCGACGGGTCGTCGAGGGCGTACATCGCCTCGAGCTCGACGGCGAGGACGCCGAGGGCCTCGGCCCGGGCGTGGGCGCCCACCGCTAGCCCTTCGGGCGCGGCACCACGACGACCGGGCAGGCGGCGTGGCCCGTCACCTGCTGGCCGACGCTGCCGAGCAGGAGGCCCTTGAAGCCGCCGTGCCCGCGCGTGCCGATCACGAGCAGGTCGACGCTCTGCGACTGGTCGAGCATGACGGTGCCGGGGCCGCCCTCGACGAGGCAGTGCTCGACCTCGACGCCCGCGGGGATGTCCGCCTTCGCGATCAGGGCGTCCTGCGCGGTGCGCGCGTCACCCGCGAGCTCGTCGGCGGGGAAGGGCGCGGGCAGGCCGCCCGGGCTGAGCGCGGTGACCGGGATCGACCACGCCGTGACCACGCGCAGGGTGTGGCCGTGCGCGGCGGCCTCCTTCGCGGCCCACTCGAGAGCCGGCAGCGACTGGTCGGAGCCGTCGACGCCCACTGCGATCACGCCCATCGGAACCTCCTCGGGATTGCAGGGCGGACGTTACGTGATCCCGGCGGGCGCGGCGGGAGAACGGGTGGTTCCCCGCGGGCCTAGCGCTCGACGACGGTCAGGTCGTCGAGGCGGACGGGCACCTCGCGGTCGTCGGCGAGCCGCACGAGGACGGCATCCTCGGGCACCCGCACGCCGCGCACGACGCCGCGCCCCTCGGGCGTTTCGACGGTCTCGCCGACGGCGGGCGCGCGGTCCCGGAAGGAGCGGTAGAGCGGGTGCTCGAAGGCGAGGCAGCAGCGCAGCCGCCCGCACAGGCCGGTCACGCGGCCCGGGTTGACGGGCAGCTCCTGGTCCTTGGCCATCCGCAGCGTGATCCGCTGCTCGTGGGCGGGGAAGCGGGTGCAGCAGAGGACGTCGCCGCAGAGGCCGTAGCCGCCGGTGATGCGGGCGCCATCGCGCGGGCCCATCTGCCGCGCGTCGACCCGCAGGCGGAGCCGGCGGCCGAGCTCGCGCGCGATCGGCCGCAGGTCGACGCGGTCCTCGGCGCTGAAGCCGACCACGACGCGCTGGCCGTTGAAGGACATCTCGGCGCCGTGCACCTTGACGCCCGCGTGGCGCGCGACCACGTGCCGGCGGAACTCCCGCCGCACCTCGGCGGCACGCTCGCGCTGCTGGCGCCGCAGCGCCTCGTCCTCCGGGGTGGCGATCCGCAGCAGCCGGAAGAGCGGGTCGGGGACCGCGCCCTCGTGGGGCGGCTGCACGACGCGGCCGTAGGCCTCGCCGCGCGCGGTCTCGCAGATCACGCGCTCGTTCCACGCCGGCTCGAGGCCGGCCGCGTCGAACAGCTCGACCGCCCCGCCCGACTGGAAGACGACGCCGACGAGGCTCACGCCGGCACCGCCTCCGGCCGGCGGGCCTGGGCGACGCGCGCGTAGACGGCGGCGAGCGCGAGCGCGACGGAGATCGGCTGCCCCAGTGCGCGGCGCACGTCGTCGACCCGCTCGGCGGCGCGCTCGAGGCGGGCGCGGGGCACGCTCTCGGCGATGCGGGCGAGGTCGGCCGCGGGCACGGAGGTGATGCAGGCGTCGGCGGCGCCGGCCTGGACGCAGAGGGCGTCGCGGATCACGAGCTGCGCGGTCGCGGTCACGGCCCGCATCATGTCGCCCTCGGCGCGTCGCCGGCGCCGGCTCGCCGACGCCTTGCCCGCCGTCTCGAGGCGGCGGCGCTCACGGTCGATCTCGCGCGAGGCGGGCAGGCGGTCGAGCCGCTCGAGGAGCGCGGCGGTCTCTGCCTCGGCCGCGGCCTCGGCGGCGGCGCCCGCCGCCTGCACGCCGGCGAGGGTCTCCCGCACCGCGGCGTCCTCTCGGGCCAGGGTGCCGAGCAGGGCGTCGGCCACGTGGCGCTCGACGCCCTCGACCCAGGCCCGCGCCGCGGGATCGGCGGTGAGCCGGCGGGCGAGGCCGAGGTCCCCGCGGGCGCGGCGGCCGATGTGCCGCGCCGTCTCGGGGTCGACGCCCTCGGCGGCGAGGCGCGCGGCGAGCGCCTCGGCGGGCAGGGGCGGGAAGGCGACCGCCTGGCAGCGCGAGCGCACCGTGGGCAGGACCCGGTCGAGGTCGTCGGCGACGAGGATCAGCACGACGTCGCCGGGCGGCTCCTCGAGGGTCTTCAGGAAGGCGTTGGCCGCATCGCGGTTGAGCCGGTCGGCCTCGTCGACGATGCCGACGCGGCGCACCGCCTCCTGCGGCCGGTAGCGCAGCGCGGCGGACAGCTCGTGGACCTGCTCGACGAGGAGCGCCTCGCCCTCGGGCTCGATCAACGCGAAGTCGGGGTGGCTGCCGGGCACGAGGCGCCGCTCGTCCGTGGCGAGGAGGAGCGCCGCGAAGGCCCGGGCCGCGTCGCGCTTGCCGGTGCCGGGCGGGCCGTGCAGGAGGTAGGCGTGCGCCGGCGCGGCGAGCGCGGCGTTGAGGAGCGCCTCGGCCCGCGGCTGGCCCGGCAGGGCGAGGCTCACGCCGCGCCCCCCGCGAGGGCGGCCCACACGCGCTCGGCAACGGCGTCGCGCTCGCCACGGGCGTCGACCAGGCGGACGCGCTCCGGGAAGAGGTCGGCGAGGGCCAGGAAGCCGTCGGCGACGCGCCGGTGGAAGTCCGCGCCCGCGGCCTCGATCCGGTCCGGCTCGTCGCTGCGGCGGTCGACGCCGTGCAGCACGACCGTGCGGTCGGGGAGCAGGCCGTCGGTGGCGAAGACCGACGCGTCGCGGATCGGCTCGACGCCGAGCCCGCGCGCCATCCCCTGGTAGACGATCGAGCTGTCGATGTAGCGGTCGCAGACCACCCAGCGGCCGGCCGCGAGGGCGGGGCGGATCACCTCGTCGGCGATCTGCGCCCGCGCGGCCGCGAACAGCATCGCCTCGGCGCGGTCGGCGATCGGGACGCCGCCGTCGAGGAGCAGCGAGCGCACGCGCTCGCCGAGCTCGGTGCCGCCGGGCTCGCGACACGGCAGGACGTCATGGCCCTCGGCACGCAGGCGCTCGACCAGGAGCGCGACCTGCGTCGTCTTGCCGACCCCGTCCGGTCCCTCGAGGCTCACGAACATGCCCGTCAGCGTACCCCGCCGGCGGCGGCGCGGCGTCCGGGCAGGAACCCGGCGGCCGAGGGCGTACCGGATGCCCATGGCCGTCGCCGAGCAGCAGTTCCTCCTCGACACGGGCGCGTGGCGCGCCGTGCGCCGCCGACGCCGCCTCGAACGGGTCGCTCTGCCGCTGATCATCGCGGGCGCCGTGCTGGCGGTCGTGCTGCTCCTCGTCGGCGGCACGTTCGCGTACCGCCTGGTCGCGGACCGCGGCCCGACTGCGCCCGCCGAGCCCAAGGCCGTCGCGGCCCCGGAGCCCGCCGCCACCCCGATCGCCGTCTGGAACGGGCTCGGCGCCGACGGCGTCGCGGCGGAGGCCGCGCGCCAGCTGATGCTCGCCGACTACCCGATCACCGCCGTCGGCGACGCGCCCGACCACAGCTTCGAGAAGACGTACGTGATGTACCAGGTCGACGACCCGGCCGGCATCCCGGCCGCGAAGCGCCTGATCCGGCAGCTGCGCCTCGAGGGCGCCGTGCCGACGCCGATGGAGGGCGTCCGGGCCGACCGCATCGGCGGCGCCCGGCTGCTCCTGATCGTCGCCGATCCCCTCAAGCACTGAGGACGACGGCCCTGAGGCCGCCTACTATCGGGGGCGTGCGGCCCCTGCCCCGTCTCAGCCCGACCGCGGCGCTCCTGCTGGCCGCGCCCGGTGTCGTCCTGGCGGTCTGGGGGCTCCTGTTCGGGGCGGGCGGGATCGCCCCCGGCGCCGCCGCGCTGATCGCCGTCGGCACCACGGTCCCGGCCGCCATCGCCCTCGCCCTCGTGGCGCTCGGGCGCTGGCCGTGGAGCCGGCCCGAGCCGCTCCTGCTCGTCGCCGTGGGCGGCCTCGCCGTCTTCGCCGCGGTCGCCGCCCTGTCGGCGCTGTGGTCCCTGTCGCCGGCCCGCAGCGTCGCCGACGCCATCCTCGCCGCCAGCTACCTCGGCGCGCTCGTCCTCGGCGCCCTGCTCGGCCCGGCCCTGCGCCGGCCGGGCACCGCGATCGCGGCGGGCCTCACGGCCGTCGCCACCCTGTCGAGCGTGTGGGCGCTGATCGCCCGCTCCTTCGACATCACGACCGGCGTCAGCCTCAGCCCCCGGCTGTCGGGCACCCTCACCCTCCCGAACGCCCTCGCCATCCTCGCCCTGGCCGGCATCTTCGGCGGCCTCGCCCTGACGGTGCACCGCAGCCCGCGGCTGCGCGCCCTCGGCGGCGGCGTCGCCGGGGCCAACGCCCTCGCGCTGGTCCTGACCTCGTCGCGCTCCGGCCTCGGCCTCGCCGTGGTCGGCGTGATCGCGCTCCTGCTCGTGATCCCGGCGGCGCCGCGCATGCGGATCATCGGCCCCGTCGCGCTGGTGCCCGCGGTCGCGCTCGGCTTCCGGATCGCCAGCTGGGACACCTTCACCGCCTTCGAGCAGACGCTGACGCCGGCGGGCTGGGGCCTCGTGGTCGCCGCCGCGGTGGCGGTCGGGCTCGGGGCCGGCAGCGCCGCGGCGCTGCCCCTGGCGATCCCCGCGTTCCGTCCCGCCGGGACCGCGGGCCGGGCCTCGCGCCGCACGCTCGCCGCGGCCGGCGTCGTCCTGGTGCTGCTCCTGCTCGCGGTCGTCGTGCGCGCGGGCGGGCCCGCCGGCACCGTCGACGCGGTCCGGGCGGGCTTCAGCTCGCCGGTCGGCCAGTCGGGCGTCCGCATCGGGCTCGGCTCGAACCTCCGCGACCACTGGTGGGGCACGGCCTGGAACGGCTTCACCGCCTCGCCCGTCTACGGCGACGGGGCGGGCACGTTCCGGATCCTCGAGCAGACGACGAGCACGCCCTCGTACGTCACGGACTCCGCCCACAACACGGTGCTCGAGGCCCTCGCGGGCACGGGCCTCGTCGGCGGCATCCCCTTCATCGCCGGCGGCGTCGCCCTCGTCGCGCTCGCCGTCGCGGGCATCCACCGCGCGCGCCCGGGCGACGAGGTCGGCGCGGCCGCCGCCCTCGTCGGCGGCCTCGCCTTCATCCTGCAGGGCCTCGTCGACGTCGACTGGAGCCTCGCCGCGCAGGGCATCGTCGTCTACGCCGCGATCGGGGCGCTCGGACCGCGCCTCGTCGCCCCGGAGCGCGTGCCCGCGGCGGGTCGCGCCGTCGGCGCCGCGCTCGCCGCGGCCCTCCTTCTCGCCGGGCTCTTCGCCGTGCCGTCGTGGCTGAGCGCGCGCGACACGCGCCAGAGCGCCGACCTGCTCGCGGCCGACCCGCAGGCCGCGCTCGAGGAGGCGATCAGCGCGTGCCGCTACAACCCGCTCAACGTCGAGCCGCTGCTCGCCGAGGCCGAGGCGCGCGAGGCCCTCGGCGACGACCCGGGCAGCCAGGCCGCGCTCCTGCGGGCGATCGACCTCGAGCCCCGCAACTACGAGCCGTGGCTGTTCTACGGCACCTACCTGGCCTTCACCTGGGGCCGGCCGCGCGAGGGCCGCGACGCCCTCGAGCGCGCCCTCGAGCTGTCCGGGGACGAGTGGTCCGTGCTGACCGTGCTCGACGCGCTCCCGCCCGAGGACGGCGGGTAGAGTGGGGCGCGCCTGACCATGCCGCTCCGCCCTGCCCTCCTCGCCCTCGCGCTCGCCCTCGCCGTCGCCGCGCCGGGCCTCGCCGACCCCTCGACGGCGGCCGCCGCGAAGAAGAGGAACTGCGGCGACGAGGTCATCAACCAGTACTTCTTCTCGGGGCGGATCAAGTACCACGCGCAGGAGTGCTACGCCCTCGCCCTCAAGCAGATCGACCCCGACGCCAAGATGTACTCGGGGATCATGAGCGCGATCCGTGCGGCCCGGGCCCGCGACAAGGCGATGGACGAGGCCGCCGCCCAGCCCGCGGACGGGGACTCGAGCGGCGCGTCCGCGGAGATCGTGCCCGTTCAGCCGATGGAGATCGACGGCGAGCCGGTGCCGATGGAAGCGGTGCCGGCGCAGGAGGCGCCCGTCCCCGACGAGGCGGCCGACGACCCCGTCATCGCCGAGGTGGCCGCGGTCGACCTGACGGAGGACCAGGCCGTGATCTCGGTGCCCACGGTGGCCGCGCGCGTGCCCCTGCCCGTGGTCCTGCTCGGGCTGCTCGCCGCCGTCCTAACCCTGGTCGGCCTCGGCGGCCTCGCCGTGCGCTGGATCGACCGCACCGGCTAGCGACGGCGACGGCCCCCGGCTATCGTCAGGCCTCCCCACGGAGAGGAGGGTCGGCGGTGCTGATTTCGACGATGAACGACGTGCCCGGGCGCACGATCCAGGAGGTCTACGGCGAGGTGTTCGGGCTGACGGTGCGCTCGCGCGGCCTCAAGGGCCAGTTCAGCGCGAGCTTCAAGTCGCTCGTCGGTGGCGAGCTCGGCAGCCTCACGGACATGCTCCACGAGGGCCGCCAGGAGGCGATCGAGCGGATGGTCGCGGAGGCCGAGGCGAAGGGCGCGAACGCGATCATCGCGATGCGCTTCGACTCGAGCGAGATGATGGAGATGGGTACCGAGGTCGTCGCCTACGGCACGGCCGTCAAGCTCGCGTAGCCCGCGTCCGGCGTCCGGAACACGAGGGCCGCGTCGTGGCCCCCGAACCCGAAGCCGGTCGACATCGCGTACTCGACGGTGGCCGGCGTCGCCGCGCGCACCAGCGCGAGATCGACGTCCGGCGCCTCGAGGTTCGCGCCGGGCAGGAGCGCTCCGCGCGCGAACACCGCCATCGTGGCGACGGCCTCGATCGCCCCCGCCGCCGCGAGCGAGTGCCCGTGCTGGCCCTTGGTGGACGAGACGGGCGTCGCGCCGAGCCCGGCCCGCTGCAGGGCGAGCGCCTCGGCGCCGTCGCCGACGGGGGTCGAGGTGGCGTGCGCGTTGACGTAGCCGACGGCCTCGGGCCCGATGCCGGCGTCGGCCAGGGCCGCCTCCATCGCCCGGGCCGGGCCCTCGCCCGTCTCGTCGGGGCTGGTCAGGTGCCCGGCGTCACAGCGCTGGGCGTAGCCCACGACCTCCGCGTAGACGCGCGCGCCGCGCGCGCGGGCCGCGTCGAGGTCCTCGAGCACGAGCGCGCCCGCCCCCTCGGCCATCACGAAGCCGTCGCGGGCCGCGTCGAACGGGCGTGACGCCCCCGCCGCGCCGCGGGCCAGCGACGCGACCGCCCCCAGCCGCAGGTAGCCGGCCACGATCGGCGCGACGAGCGCCGCCTCGGCGCCGCCCGCGACCATCGCGTCGGCGCGGCCGTCGCGGATCCGCTCGTACGCCCACCCGATCGCGTCCGTGCCGGCCGCGCAGGCCGTGGCCGGGGCGGCGGTCGGGCCGTGCAGACCGTGGACGCGGGTGACGGCGGCCACCGCCGAGTTGGTCAGGGCCAGCGGCACCGTGAACGGGCTGACCCGGTCGACGCCGCGCTCAAGCAGCGTGCGATGGCTCTCGGCGAGGGTGGCGATGCCGCCGTGGGCGTTCCCGATCGCCGCCCCGAACCGCCACGGGTCGACGCGCGGGTCGCCGGCGTCGGCGAGGGCGTGCGCCGCGGCGACGGCGGCGAAGACCCCGACGCGGTCCATGCGGCGCACCTCGCGCCGGTCGAGGACGGCCCCGCCGTCGAGGTCCGAGACGACGCAGGCGGGCACCGGCGGCAGGCCCTCGAGGCGGACCTCCGAGACGGCGCTCCGGGCGGCGAGCAGACCGTCCCAGAAGGCGCCGACGTCATCGCCGAAGGCCGAGACGACCCCCAGCCCCGTGACCGCCACCCGCCTGCGCATACGCGGAGTGTGCCGGACCGGCGCGCGGCGTGTGACCGAACCGTCTCAGGCTCCTCTCAGGCGTACCCGCAAGGCTGTATCCGCACCACCCGACGACCGCCACGGAGCATTCCCACGCAGTTCACCGAGAAGACCACCCTGATCCGCACCGCCGCTCTCGTCGGCGTCGCCGCGATCGGCGGCACCGCCGTGGCCGCCACCGGCATCGTCAGCGGCAGCGACGACGGCCGCCACGCCGAGTTCGAGCGCGAGCTCGCCGAGAAGCTCGGCGTCCCCCAGGCCGACGTCGAGCGCGCGCTCGGCGAGATGCACGCCGAGCGCACCACCGAGCGGCCCGGCGAGCTCGTCGCCGCGGGCAGGCTGTCGCAGGCCCAGGCCGACGCGTTCCAGCAGCAGGTCGGCGCCGGGCAGGGCGAGGCGGCGATGCAGTCCCGGCGCGCGGCGCTGCTCGGCGGTGCCCTCGGCCGCGAGATCGACGACGTCGCGTGGATGGTGACCGGAATCGTCGACCTGGCGCGCGGCGCCCGCCCCGTCGAGCGCTCGGAGGACCTGCGGCTCGACGACCTCGTCACCGACGTCGTCGCGCGCGCCCGCTCGCGCCGGCCCGAGGCCGTGATCGAGCTCGACGCCGAGCCCGCCGCGATGACGGGGGACCCGACGCGGCTCGAGCGCGCCATCGCCGACCTCGTCGAGAACGCGCTCCTGCACAGCGCCGCGCCGGTGCACGTGCAGGTGAGACCCGGCGAGGTCGTGGTCGACGACGCCGGGCCGGGCATCCCGCCCGACCGGCGCGAGGCGATGGTCGAGCGGTTCCGGCGCGGCGTCGGCGTGCAGGACCGGCCCGGCTCGGGCCTCGGGCTCGCGATCGTGCGCCCGGACGTCGCCGCGCACGGCGGCACGGTGGTGATCGGTGACGCCCCGGGCGGCGGCTGCCGGAACACCGTGCGCCTGCCCGCCCGACCCGCGGCGAATAGGCGTTCCTGATGCGGGTGATAGCCTGTCCGCATGGATGCGGCCGGTTTTCTCAGGCTGCCCCCGCGCGTGGCGAAGCCGCGCGAGGTCGGCATGACGCACGTCATGGACAAGGGCCTGAGCCTCGCCGAGATCCGCTCGATGGTCGAGATGGGCGGCGACTTCATCGACATCGTCAAGCTCGGCTGGGGTACCTCGTACGTGACCGGCAACCTGCGCGAGAAGCTCGACCTCTACCGCGCGCTCGAGATCCCCGTCGTCTGCGGCGGCACCCTGCTCGAGGTCGCCGAGGCGCGCGGCAAGGTCGACGGCTACCGCACGTGGCTGACCGAGCAGGGCTTCGAGTGCGTCGAGGTCTCCGACGGCACCATCGACATGGCCCGCGAGCGCAAGCTCGAGCTGATCGACCTCTTCGCCCGCGACTTCCAGGTCCTCAGCGAGGTCGGCTCCAAGGACGCGGAGGAGATCTTCGCACCGTACCAGTGGGTCGAGTGGATCAAGGAGGAGCAGGGCGCCGGCGCCTGGAAGGTGATCACGGAGGCACGCGAGTCCGGCACCGCCGGCATCTTCCGCACCTCGGGCGAGGTCAGAAGCGGCCTGATCGACGAGATCGCCCACGAGATCGACGTGGCCGGCCTGCTCTTCGAGGCGCCTCAGAAGGCGCAGCAGGCGTGGTTCATCAAGCACCTCGGGCCCGACGTCAACCTCGGCAACATCCCGCCGGACGAGGTCATCCCACTCGAGACGCTGCGCCGGGGGCTACGCTCCGACACGATGGCGCAGATCCTCGACCTCGAGGGCTGACATGCCCCGCGTGGTGGTGATCGGCTCCGGCGGCGCCGGGCTGGCCGCTGCGCTCGCCGCGCATGCGGCCGGCGCCTCCGTCACCGTGGCCACCAAGCTCGGCGTGGCGTCCTGCAATACGGCCAAGGCCCAGGGCGGCATCCAGGCCGCCGTCGGCCCCGACGACGATGTCGAGACGCACCTCGGGGACGTGATCGCCTCGTCGCACGACACCGCCGATCCGGCGCTCGCGCGCCGGCTCGTCGAGGACGGCCCCGCGGCGATCGCCTGGCTCGAGGGGCTCGGCGTCGGCTTCACCCGCGAGGCCGACGGGTCGCTACGCGTCGCCCGCTGCGGCGGCGCGACGCGCCGGCGCCTCCTGCAGGTGGGCGACCGCACGGGGCACGCGATCGCCTCCGCGCTGCGCGGGGCGGTCGCGGCCGCGGACGGCATCGCGGTGCTCGACCACGCGCGCCTCGTCGAGCTCGCGCCGGGCCGCGCGGTCGTCGAGCGCGGTGGGGAGCGGATCGCCCTCGACGCCGACGCGGTGGTGCTGGCCGCCGGCGGCCGCTGCAAGCGGGTCGCGGCCGAGACGGGCGAGCTCTCGACCAACGGCGACGGCGCCACCGGCGAGGTCGCGGAGCTCGCGGTCGCGCTGGGCTGCGCGGAGCGCGACCACGACTCCCTGCAGCGCCACCCGACGGGCGCCGCCTGGCCGCCGCCCCTGGCGGGCTACGCCGTGCCGGAGACGACCCGCGCCTACGGCGCTCTGCTCCGCAACGGCCGGGGCGAGCGCTTCGTCGACGAGCTCGCCCCGCGCGACGTGGTCGCCGAGGCGATCCTGCGCGAGTGCGCCGAGGGCCGCGGCGTCGAGACGCCCGACGGGCGCCCCGCCGTCCTCCTCGACTGCCGCCCGGTCGACCCGGCCGACGCCGACATCTCGCTGCCGTACATGCTGCGCCGCTACCGCAAGGCCGGCATCGACCCCCTCGCCGAGCCGATCCACGTGCACCCCGTCCTCCACTACCAGAACGGCGGCCTCGTGATCGACGTCGAGGGCGCCACGACGGTGCCGGGGATCTGGGCGGCCGGCGAGATCACCGGCGGTGTCCACGGCCGCAACCGCATGATGGGCAACTCGCTCCTCGACTGCTGCGTGTATGGCCGCCGCGCCGGCCGCGCCGCAGCCGAGGCGGCCCCGTGACCGAGGTCCTGATCGTGGGCGCCTCGTTCGCGGGGCTGACCGCCGCCCGGGAGCTGCGCGGCCGCGACGTCCTGCTCGTCGACCGCTCGCCGATCGGCGCCCACCAGACGTCCGCGTGCGCGCTGCCCGTCGCGCTCGCCGAGTGGCTCGGGATCGGGGAGGCGATCCTCCACGCCGACAGCCTGATGCGGATCAGCGTCGGCCGCGAGCGCTGGGACGTGCGCCTGCCGGAGGCCTTCGCGGTGATCGACTACGAGCGCGCCTGCCGGCTCCTCGCCGCGCAGTCCGACGCGCGCTTCCAGCAGGTGCGCGTGACCGGCCGCGACGGCGACGCCGTGCTCGGCGCCGACGGCGAGCGCCTGACGGCCGACTGGCTGATCGACGGCTCGGGCTGGCGCCGCGTGCTCGACCCGGCCGGGGCGACCGAGGGCCGCGACCCCCGGCTCGTGATCGGCACCGAGGACCACGTGCCGACGGCCCCCGCGCCGCGAGCCGACGGCTTCGGGTTCTACCTCGAGCGTTCGCTCCTGCGCTCCGGCTACGGCTGGTCGTTTCCGGCCGGCGACCACGTGCGCGCCGGCGTGGGCTCGTTCATCAAGGAGCCGCTGCGCCCGGCCATGGCCCGGCTGCGCGAGCGCGACGACCTCGGCCCCGGCCGCGAGCACCACGGTGGCGCGATCGCCTGCGTGCCGCGAGCGCCGGTCGCGGACCGGGTGCTCTTCGCCGGCGACGCCGCCGGGCACGCGCTGCCCGTGACCCTGGAGGGGATCCGCCCCGCGGCCTACTTTGGGGCGTGTGCGGGCCGGCTCGTCAACGCCGCGCTCGCCGGCGACCTGACCGCGGCGGAGGCCCGCGACCGCTACCGCGCGCTGCACGCGCGGCACCTCGGCGGCTACGCGCGGCTGAACCGCATCCAGCGCCTCTACCGGTACCTGCCCGAGCCCGTGCTGCGCCGGCTGGTGACCCGCGGGGTCGGCGCGCCGGCCCGCCGCGGCGGCGAGGTCGCGTTCCGCAGCCTGCGCTACCTGGACGTGCTGCGACCCGAGCGGCTCCCGGCACTGCCCTAGGGACGCGGGCCGCCCACGACGGGCGGCTCGGGCTGCAATGGGGGTGCGACGCCGAGCGCCGTCACCGGCTGACGACTCCCGCTCGCCGAGACCCTCCTCCGCGGCGGTACGCTCCGCCGGTGGAACACGACGCCCCGCTCCTGGTCGAGGCCCTCGCCGCCCTCGACCCCATGCTGCTCGAGCACGAGTACGCGCTCCTCGGCTACGGCCGGGGGTCGGCGCCGCCGTCACCCGAGGCGCTCCTCGCCGAGGGGTTCGGCGCCCGCATCGACGACCCGCTCGAGACCACGTTCGTCGTACGCCGCCCGCTCGCGGACGCGATGCCGTCCGCCGACACGCGCCAGGACGGCCTGCGCGTGATCCTGCTGACCGCGCCGCTGCCGCCCGACCTGACCGGCTTCGCCTCCACGCTCACGGGCGCCCTCGCCGACCGCGGCATCCCGATCATCCCGGTCGGCACCGCCTCGCGCGACCACCTGATCGTGCCGGAGGCCGACTGGCCCGAGGCGCTCGCGATCCTGCGCGGCCTGCGCGACGCCGCGCGCCAGCTCCTCGAGGCCGCGCGGCAGCCGCCGCCGGCGGACGCCCTCTAGCATTCGGCGGATGGAGCGACTCGTGCGGATCCTCGCGCTGGTCCTCGCGCTGCTCCTGATCGGGGGCGCTGCGGTGGTCTTCGTGCGCGCCCAGATCCTCAAGAGCGCGCCCTCCCCGATCGTCGGCCCCACGATCGACAACCGCGTCTTCTCGCCCGACGCGTACAAGCCGCGCCGGCGCGAGGCCACGCTGCGCGTCGGGCTGCGGGAGCGCCAGCGGGCCGTCGTCCTGGTCCTCGACGCGGACGACGCGGTCGTCGCGCGGGCGCGCATGGAGCAGACCGGCCGCCGCATCCGCGCGGCCTGGAACGGCAGCGACGCCTCCGGCTCCCTCGCCCCGGACGGGATCTACCGCTTCGCGATCGAGCTCGGGGCCGGCGAGCAGTGGATCCGGATCCCGGACCCGATCCGCCTCGACGCGACGCCGCCCGAGGTCCAGTCGAACGCGAAGGCGGGCCGCTACATCACCCCGGGGCTCGGGGGCGACGTCGGCGTCTACTCGTTCACGCTCAGCTCGAGCGAGCCGACGCGGTTCCGGCTCGACGTGCGGCAGGTGCAGCCCAACGGGACGGCGCGCCTGGTCCGGCGCGAGACGAAGCCGGCCTGGGAGCGCCGCAAGCAGATGCGCTGGGCTGCCGACGCCGGCAACCTGCCCCTCGACCGCACGGGCGAGCCGGTCGGCCCCGGCTCGTACATCGTCGGCTGGCGCGCCGAGGACCGGGCCGGCAACCTCGTGATCGCCCCGGCGCTCGTCGAGCCGGGCGAGCTCGAGCCAGCACGGGTCGTCGGCGTGCGCACCGTCGCCCTCACCCCGTCCCTGCAGCCCGTGACGCTCCTCAGCGACGTCGAGCTCGTCCGCCACCGCCCGGGCGACTCGTTCCCGGGCACGGTGGTGGCCCGCGCCCAGGGCGCGCCGGGCACCATCCGCCTGCCGCGCGCCACGGCCGGCTTCTACGCGGTCGAGATCGCGGGCGGCGGCTGGCGCGGGTGGGCGCCCGAGGCGGTCCCGGGCCGGGCGCCCGTGCTCGTGATGTCGCCGCTCTACTCGTGGCAGGCGGCCAACGCCGCGGACGCCGACCTCTCCGGCTTCCCGGACGTGCCGCCGGAGCCGCTCGCCCTCGACCGCCCGCTCGGCGAGGACGTCGAGCCGGGCCTCGCCGGCATCGGCCGGGTGGCGGCCGCGCTCGCGGCGGGCACAGACCGGCGGGTCGGCGCGATCGCGGACGCTCGCATCGAGGCCCGCGGCGTGCCGCGCGGCACGCGCCTCGTGGCCATCGCGGGGGCACCCGTCTGGACGCCGGGCCTGATCGCCGCCCTCGAGCGGTTCCAGCGCCGCGGCGGCCTCGTCGCCGTCCTCGACGACGAGAGCCTCCTGCGGCGCGCCGAGCGCACCGGCGACGCGATCACCCTGGACGCCGGCACGGCCTCGGCCCTCGACCGGCTCGATCCGCTGCGCACGATCGCCGAGGCCGACGCGGCGCTGACCCGGCCCACGGGCTGAGAGCGCGGCGGCGGCCGCGCCGCCCCCGTACCATGCGGGCATGCGCGCCCTGATCACCGGCGGAGCCGGCTTCATCGGCTCCCACCTCGCCGACCGCCTGCTGGCTGCGGGCCACGAGGTGCGCGCGTACGACGTGCTCGACCCGCAGGTGCACCCCGACGGGCCGCCCGCCTACCTCGACCCCGGCGTCGAACTGGTGGTCGGGGACGTGCGCGACGCGGACGCGCTCGACCGGGCCCTCGACGGCGTCGACGCCGTCGTGCACCTCGCCGCCGTCGTGGGCGTGGGCCAGTCGATGTACGAGATCCGCCGCTACGTCGACGTCAACAGCGTGGGCTGCGCGGTGCTGCTCGAGCGGCTCGTCGAGCGCCGCGACCGGATCCGCCGCCTCGTCGTCGCCTCCTCGATGTCGATCTACGGCGAGGGCCAGTACCGCGACCCCGCGACGGGCGAGTCCGGGCTGGCCCCGGGCCTCCGGCCCGAGGCGCAGCTCGCCGCGCGCCGCTGGGAGCTCGAGCGCGACGGCGCGGTTCTCGCCCCCGAGCCGACCCGCGAGGACAAGCCGCTCCTGCCGACCTCCGTCTACGCCGTCACCAAGCGCGACCACGAGGAGCTGTGCCTGTCGGTGGGCGACGCCTACGGGGTCCCGACGGCCGCCCTGCGCCTGTTCAACGTCTACGGGCCGCGCCAGGCCCTCGGCAACCCCTACACCGGGGTGGCCGCGATCTTCGGCAGCCGGCTCCTCAACGGCCACGCGCCGATCGCCTTCGAGGACGGCGACCAGACCCGCGACTTCGTGCACGTCACGGACGTCGCGCGCGCCCTCCACCTGGCGGTGGAGTCCGATGCGGCGGGCCTCGTGGCCAACGTCTGCACGGGGCGCCCGTCGAGCGTCGTCGACATCGCCCGCGGGCTGGCCCGCGGCCTCGGCGCCGAGATCGAGCCGGAGATCGCCGGCACGTACCGCGCGGGCGACATCCGCCACTGCATCGGCGATCCGGGGCGGGCCCGCGCCGCGCTCGGCTTCGAGGCCGAGGTCGGCATCGAGGACGGGCTCGGGACGCTGGCCGGCTGGATGGCCGAGCAGGAGGCCGTGGACCGCGTCGACGACGCGATAGAGGAGCTGCGCCGGCGGGGTCTCAAGCGGTGAGCGCCCGGCTCGCCGTCGGCATCGTCGCCCACGGCAACCGGGACCTCGCGCTGGAGGCGCTCGCCTCGCTCACAGGCATGGGCGCACCGTCGGAGCCCTGCGCCCTCCTGCTCCTCGACAACGCCTCCGAGGACGGCACGGTCGCGGCGGTGCGGGCGGCCTTCCCCACCGCCGACGTCGTGGCCCAGCCCTTCCGGGACGGCTTCGGGGCCAACCACAACCGCCTGCTGACCCGCGCGGCCGCCGACTACCACCTGATCCTCAACGACGACGCCGTGCTCGAGCCGGACGCCCTCGACCGCCTCGTCGCGCACCTCGACGCGCACCCCGAGGCCGCCGTCGCCGCGCCCCTCGTCACCTACCCCGACGGCCGCCCGCAGGCCACCGCGTTCCGCTTCCCCGACCCGGCCTCCTGCCTGCGCTCGCTGGCCACCCTCGGTCAGTACGGCGTGGAGCAGCGCATCGCCTCGGGCTGGGGCCGCGTCGGCTGGGCGAGCGGCTGCGCGCTCCTCGTGCGCCGCACGGCCCTCGCCGAGACCGGGCCCTTCGACCCGGGCTTCTACATGTTCTCGGAGGAGACCGACCTGCAGCGGCGCCTCGCCGACCGCGGCTGGCAGACGCACCTCGTCGCCGACGCGGTGGTGCGCCACCACGTGCGTGCCTCCACGGGCGGCGACCCCGCGTCCCGCATCGTCGAGTTCTGGCGCAGCCGCCGCCGCTACTGGGCCAAGCACCATCCGCGCACGGGCGGCGACGCCGCGCGGCTCGCCCTCGGCGGCCAGTACGCCGCCCTCGCCGGGCTCGCGCGCCTGCCCGGCCCCCTCCGCCGCCTCGCCCCCGGGCTGCCCGCGTCCGAGCTCGACCTGCACGTGCGAAACGTCCTCCACGGCCCCACCGGCCCCGGCCTGCGGGAGCGCGCCGACGCGTGGAACGCGGCGCACGGGGTCCACCGGTGAGGGACGCCGCCCAGCTCGCCATCGAGGCGCCGGCGCCGATCGGGGCGCGCGCCGCCGCCGCCCTCGCCGACCTCCTCGCCTCCGCGGGGATCGTGGTCAGCCGCACCGGCAGCGCCATCCTCGTCTGGCCGAACGACGCCCTGCCCCACGACCCGGCCGCGTGGTCGGAGGAGCGCCCCCTCGACGCGGACCCCCTCGCGTTCGCGTTCGAGCACCTGCACGGGCCACCGACGGCGGGCTGGGCGGCGCCCGTCGATGCGGTGCGCCGCCGCGTCGCCGACTGGGCTCGGGCGGAGCGCCTGCGCGTCCAGCCCGCGTGGCCCGGGGGCGCGACCTGCGCCGTCGCCCTCGTGCACGAGGCGCGCCCGCTCGCGCGGCCCCGCACGGGCCTGCGGGGCGCGCTGGGGCGCCGCCCAGCGGACCCGCTCGAGGCCGAGCGCCGCGCGGCGGACGCCGAGCGGACGGCCGGCGCGCGCAGCGCCGTGCGCTCCGCCGACCTGCTCGCCCCCGACGAGCAGGCGCAGGTCCGCAGCCTCGGCTTCAGCCTCGCCACGAGCGCCAACGTGCGGATCGCGAGCCGGCCCGGGTTCGGCCGCGGGACGGCCTTCCCGACGCGCGGCTACGACCGCGGGGCGGAGCGGGTCGACGCGTGGGCGGAGCTGCCGCTCCTCGGCGAGGCGCCCGACCCGGGGCTGCAGCACCTCCTCGAGCAGGGCGGCGGTGCCGTGCTCAGCGTGCCCCTGGCGCGCCTCGCCGGCGAGGAGGGTGCGGCGCGCGCGGCCGCGTACGCCGACGCCCTCGAGCGGCTGCGCGCCCTCGGCGCGTGGCTGACCACGCCCGAGGACCTCGCGGCGCACCTCTACGGCGGCTAGGCGGGCTCGAGCGGGGCCATCGTCAGGCCGCGCTCGCCGAGCTGGTCGTGGTACAGCTCCGCGAGCTCCTTGTGCCCCGTCCAGACGATCGCGCGGCCCGCGTGGTGGATGCGGTTCGCGAAGCCCATCCCGCGCGCGAAGTCGACGCCCGGCAGGACGGCGGCGAGCGTGCGGGCGACGCCCTCGAAGGTGTTGTGGTCGTCGTTGAGCACGATCACGTTCCAGGGCGGCCCGAGGTCGGTGCCCGTGCCCTGGTCGACCCGCTCAACGACGCCCGGGACCGCGCTCACGCCTCGCCCGCCTCCGCGCCGAGGGTGGCGATCAGCGCGTCGGCGACGACGCGCATCGGCTTGCCCGTCTTCTGGCTGGCCGCGCGGACCCGCCGGAAGGCCTCCGCCTCGTCGATCCCGTCGCGCTCCATCAGGATGCCCTTGGCCCGCTCCACGGCCTTGCGCGAGGCGAGCGCCTCGGCGAGGTCCGCGGCCTCGGCGCGCAGCGCCGCGAGCTCGTCGAAGCGGGCGCGCGCCGTGTCGATCGCGGGCAGAAGGTCGACCTCCCGGAACGGCTTCACGAGGTAGCCGAAGGCGCCGGCCTCCGAGGCGCGGGCGACGAGGTCGGCCTCGGCGTAGGCGGTCAGCATCACGATCGGCACGGGCCGCGCCCGGCTGATCTCGCGTGCCGCCTCGATGCCGTCCATGTGCGGCATGCGCACGTCCATCACGATCAGGTCCGGCGCGAGCTCGGCGGCCAGGGCGACGGCCTCCCGGCCGTCGCGCGCCTCCGCCACCACCTCGTGCCCGGCGCGCTCCAGGAGCGCGCGCACGTCGAGGCGGATGATCGTCTCGTCCTCCGCGATCAGGACCCTCACGGCGCGCTCCAGGCGAGCCGGGCCCGCACCCCCGGCGCGGCGTCCTCGAGGGCGAGCTCCCCGTGCAGCCGGTCGGCGCTCAGCGCACGGGCGATCTTGAGGCCGAGCGAGCGCTCCGGATCGAAGCCCTCCGGCAGGCCGGGCCCGCGGTCCTCGACGACCAGCTCGATCCGCCCGCCGTCGGCGCTCAGCCGCACGGAGACGTCGCCGCCGCCGTGCTCGAGCGCGTTGGCGTAGAGCTCGGAGAAGACCAGCGCGACGGCCGTCGCCTCGTCGCCCGGCACCTCGACGTGCGCAAGGTCCTGCTCGGCAGGGAGGGTGCCGAGGCCGTGGCCGAGCATCGCCGCGACGCGGCGGATCAGGTCGGCGAGGTCGACGTCGCCCTCGCGGCTCGCGGTCAGGAGGTCGTGCACCTCGGCGATCGAGAGGATCCGGTCGACGGACTCGGCGAGCGCCCGCGCCGGGTCCTGGCCGGAGGCGCGCAGGCGCAGGAGCGAGGCCACCGTCTGGAGGTTGTTCTTGACGCGGTGGTGGATCTCCTGAGCGACGATTCCGCGCATCACGCCGCGGCTCGACTCGACGGCCGCGGCGGCCTGGTTGGCGACACTGCCGAGCAGCATCCGCTCCTCCGGCGTGAACGGCCGCCGTTTCGGCGTGGTGGCCACGAGCGCGCCGAGCCGGCGCGTCTTCCAGACGAGGGGCACGGCGAGGACGCCATCCTCGTCGACGGGCGCACGCGCCCCGAGGTCCGCGAGCTCCGCGTCGTCGGGGCCGGCCGCCGACGAGCGGCGCGTGACCGCCTCGCCCTCCTCCGCCCCCTCGAGGACGAGCGCGCAGACCTCGGCGTGCGCGGCGCGCTCCGCGGCCCCGGCGATGTGCGCGAGCGCCTCCTCGAGGTAGAGCGACTCGGCCACGGCCTGCGAGATGCTGCCGAGCGCCTCGAGCTCCGCGACGCGCCGCTGCGAGCGCTCGTAGAGGCGCGCGTTCTCGATCGCCTGCGCGACCTGGCGGGCGATCGTCTCGAGCAGCGCGATCTCGTCGGGGTGGTACTCGCGCGGCTCGACGGTGCGCACGTTCATGGCGCCGGCGAGGCGCTCGCGACGGTCGAGGATCGGCACCGCCAAGAGGCTCTGGAAGCGCCGCTCCGGCAGGTTCGGGAACTCCTTGAAGCGCGGGTCGAGGTGGGCGTCGGCGGCGATCGCGACGGGCTCGCGCGTCGCGGCGGCCCAGCCCGTCAGGCCCTCGCCGACCTGCATCCGCGGCGGGTCGGCCGTCGCCTCCACGTGCGTCCCGTGGACCGCCTGCAGGACGAGGTCGTTCGCCGGCTCGTCGAACGCGTAGACGAAGCAGGCGTCCGTCCCGAACGCGCGCGCCACGGCCACCGCGACGGCGTCCGTCACCTCCGCGAGGTCGAGCGAGCTCGTCACCGCGCTCACCGTCTCCGACAACAGGCCGAGATGGCGGGCGGCGCGCTCCGCGGCGTCGAGGGCGGGGTCCGTCATGGTCGCGGCGACGGTAGCACGGGCTCGCGGGCGGCCCGGCGGGCCGCTCAGGCCACGAGCGGCAGCTCGGGCTCCGCCTCGGGTGCGCCGCCCGCCGACGGCAGGTACGGGTGCCAGACCGCCGGGATCGTCGCCGTGCCGAGGGTCAGGTAGAGGTCCGGGTGGGGGGCGCGCGGCGCCCGCCCCAGAGGCATGTCCGCCTCGTGCGGCAGGCGGTCGCCCTTGCGCAGGTTGCACGGCGCGCAGGCCGTGACGACGTTCTCCCACGACGAGGCGCCGCCGCGGGAGCGGGGCACCACGTGGTCGAGCGTCAGGCGGGCGCCGCTGCCGCAGTACTGGCAGGTGTGGGCGTCGCGCGCGAACAGGGCGCGGCGCGTGATGCGCCGCGACGTGAAGCGCGGCACCTTGACGTACGACACGAGCCGGATCACCACCGGGTGCGGCAGGGACGTCGACGGCGAGTTGATCGTGCGGTCGGGGTGCGCCTCGAGCACCTCGGCCTTCCGGGACAGGATCAGGCTGCAGGCCCGCCAGACGCTGGTCACGTTGAGGGGCTCGTACGTCGCGTTGAGCACGAGCACGCTGCCAGCCATCCTGGCTTCGAGGGTAGCAGGCGCCCTCAGCGCAGCGCGATCTGGATCGCCTGCTCCTCCTCGGGCGTGAGGGCGATCGAGCCGGCCGCCCCGCGCAGCACGTCCTTCACGAAGATGCTGGTCGTCGAGCCCGCGTGGACCGAGCTGATCACGATGCCGGAGCCGTTGCGGTCGAGCAGGGCCAGGGAGCTCGAGCGGCGCCCCTCGTCCTCCGCGGTGGCGTCGTAGCGGAAGATCGCGCGCCGGCGCAGGAGCACGTCGAGCTGGCCGAGCGCAGAGACGACCTCGTGGCGCAGCTTCTCGCCGTCGTCCTCGAGGCGCTCCATCCGCGCCTGCATGCCGACCGCGAACTCGACGAGGTCGACCGGCTCGCCGTCGAGGAGCGCCTGCTCGGCGCGTCGCAGGCGGCCGGCCCAGCGCGCCGTCCGCACCGCGACCACGAGGGCGGCCAGCGCGAGGACGAGGCCGGCGATCCCGAGCAGGAGCGCGACCGCGGTCTCCGTGTCGACGGCCACCCGCCCGCGGCCCCTAGGCGGGCTGGAGCCGGAACTGGATCTCGTAGACGCCGATGTTGTTGTCGACGTTCTCCTCGCCCGGCACCTTCTCCACGGTCACCTTGGCGGTGACGACGTCGTCGAAGACGATGTCGGAGAGGCCGAACGGGATCTCGACGGTGCCCTCGGCGCCCGGGTCGAGCGTGGTGATCTCGCCGGTCGGGAGGGTTCGGTCGTCCATGCCTTTCGCGCGCAGCGTGACGTTGATCCTGATCGCGACCTCGGTCGCGTCGCCCGAGTTCTGGACGGTGACGGCGAAGGCCATGGTGTTACCGCTGTCGACCTCGTTGACGATCGACGGGTCGAGCTGGTTCTGGCCCGGTACGAAGACGGCCGAGATCAGGGTGGTGCCGTGCAGCTGGCCGTCGGCCGGGGTCGTGCCGTCCGCCGACTCGCCGCCGTCCCCGTTGTCGGCGGGCACGCCGCCGAGTAGGGCGTTGAGGATCGACTGCATGCGCTGCGGCGCGGCGAACTCGATCAGCTTCGGATCGACGAACCGGGAGTTCTCAACCGTGGCGTTGATCGAGCGCTCCGCCAGGGCGCCCTTGACGGGGTCCTGGTAGGAGTCCGTGTAGACGACGTCGGAGGCGATCAGCCGCTGGAAGGTGGCGGCCACCGCGGCGGCCTGCTCGAGCGGGACCTGCCCCGTCGTGCCGGCGGCGTCGAACGCCGCCTGCAGCGCCTTCTGCGTGCCCTGCAGGCCGCTCACGCGGTACTGCATCGACTGCACGAGGAACGGCTGGTAGGCCTTCGTGCCGTCGGGGGCCTCGATCGACTCGGCGTTGCGCGCGGCCTGCTGTTGGGTCTGGATCTGCCGCTGCAGGGCCTGGTTGAGGCCGTCCGGGGTCTGGCCGGCGGTCAGGATCGCCGCGGAGAACTCGGACCCGACGGTGGCGGAGGCCTTGGCGACCTCGTTGGCCGTCTGGACGTAGCCCTGGTAGGCGGAGACCTCGCGGTCGCGCTGGCAGCGCTGCACGAGGAAGAACCCGGCGACGAGGACGATCAGGATCCCGACGACGAGGACGAGCAGCCGCTGCGCGCCCTTGCCGCGCGGGGCGCCCGGGGTGGAGCCCCGGCCACGCGGCTCGCGCTCGGCCCGGGACTCGTCGTACTCGTCGTCGAAAAAGGAGAGGAAAGCAGGCATGGGCGGCGTACGGAAAGCCGTGCGAGAAACCCGTTTCGCCACATTATCACCCGCTCCTGCGTGGGACGGCCGCTTCCGCGCATGACCGTCCGCCCGCTGCGCACCGCCCCGCGCGGGGTCCCGCCCCTCTTCCCGGAGGGCGTCGTCGCAGAGCGCTACCGAATCGTCGAGACGATCGGCATCGGCGGCAGCGCCACCGTCTTCGAGGCCGAGGACCTCGTCACCGGCGAGCGGGTCGCCCTGAAAGCGATCCCCGCCGAGGAGAAGCTGCGTCGCCGCGCCCGCCGCGAGATGCGCGTCGCGAGCTCGCTCGACCACGGCGCGATCGTGCGCATGGTCGGCAGCGCCGAGGACGAGCACTACATCTTCGTCGCCTTCGAGCTGGTCCGGGGCAACGACCTGTCGGTGGTGCTGAAGGAGCGCCGCCTCGAGGAGCCGGAGATCCTGCGCGCCGTCGCCGCCGTCTGCGACGCCCTCGAGCACGCCCACGCCCGCGGCGTCATCCACCGCGACGTCAAGCCGGGCAACATCCTGCTGCGCGAGGACGGCATCCTCAAGCTGACGGACTTCGGCATCGCCCTGATCGACAGCCCGGACGCGACCGTCGACGAGAGCCTTCTCGGCACCCTCTCGTACATGGCGCCCGAGCAGGTCCGCGGCGAGCTGCAGACCAGCGCGATCGACGTCTGGGCCGCGGCGCTCGTGGCCTACGAGGCCCTCACGCGCCGCAACCCGTACCGCTCGAAGAGCCCCGTCGAGCTGGCCGAGAAGCACCGCACGGTGCGCCTCAGCCTGACGGACGAGCGCCCCGACCTGCCCCGCGTGGTGACGCAGATGATCGACCGCGCGCTCGAGCCGGACGACCAGCGCCGCCCGATGCCGGGGCAGCTGCGCGACGCGCTTTTGCGCGGCGCGATCGCCCTCGAGCGCGGGGAGCGCGACGACGACCCGTCGGTGCGCAAGCCCGTGGAGCTCGCCGAGCCGCGCGTCAACCTGCGCCAGCGCTGGCTGCGCGCCGTCCCGGAACCGTCCGACGAGGCCTCCGCCGAGGAGCGGCCGCGCGACCGCTGGGCCCCGTCCGCGGAGTCGCAGGTCGCGGTCGCCATCCGCCGCGTCGCCCCGTACTGGCCGTCCGGGGTGACGGCCGCCGGTGCCGTCGTGCTGCTCGGCGCGATGCCGTTCTACCCGACCGCCTGGCCGCTCGCGATCGGCCTTCTGGCGGCCGTGATCGCGCTGCGCCTGCCGCTCGTCGCCGGGGCGCTCGTGCTCGCGGCGGGGCTGCCGCTGCTCGGCAACCTCGCGCTCGGACTGGTGCCCGCCGGGGCCCTGGCGGCCCTGCTCTGGGTCGGGCTGATGGCCCGCGACGGCCGTCGCGTGCTCCTGCCCGCGCTCGCCCCCGTCTGCGCGCTCGTCTTCGCGGGCGCCGTCTACCCGCTCGTCGCGGGCACCGCGAGCCGCTCCTGGGTGCGCGGCGCGCTCGGCGCGATGGGCGGCCTCGCCGCCGGCGTCGGGCTCGGGCTCGCCGGCGTGGGCTGGGCGCCCGTGCCCCTCGCCGACCCGGACGGGCTGGCCCGCGCCGTGGCCGGCCTCGAGGACCCGATCACGACGCCCGCCATGGTGGCCGCCGCCGTCGGCATCGGCCCGCTGCTCCTCGCGGTCGTCTGGGCCGCCCTCGCCGTCACCGCGCCCGCGCTCTGGCAGGCGCAGGGCCGGCCGCTCCTGATCGCCGCCGGGCTCTGGCTCGGGGGCGACGCCCTCGCCACGCTCGCCATCGGCTACGCCCTTTCGGGCGGGCTCTGGAGCCCGCTCGCGACCCTGGGGGGCGCAGGGGCGGCAGGTATAGTGATCCTGGTGCGGTCACGCCGGGCAGAGGGCGCCTCGGACGCGTCGTCCGCGTGACGGAAAGCGACCGGAGGATCAGCTGAATGGGTTTCCTGCGACGGATCGAGAGCCGCCTGGAGGGCGTCTTCGAGGGCGGCATCGGCCGCACGTTCCGCTCCCACGTCCAGCCCGTCGAGCTCGCGCGCAAGCTGGCCAGGGAGATGGATGACCACAAGGTCATCTCCGTGTCGCAGGTCTACGTCCCGAACGTCTACACCGTCTTCCTCGCGCCCGCCGACCGCGAGCAGTTCCTCGCCTACGAGGCGCGGCTGCGCACGGAGCTGGCCGGCTACCTGACCGAGCACGCCCGCCGTGAGGGCTACGCGCTGCCGGGCCGCGCCCGCGTCCTGATCGAGACCGCCGACGAGCTCGACGTCGGCACGTTCGGCATCGCCACCGAGATGGAGGAGACGCCGCCGCCCGTCGCCTCCGACGCGCCGCCGCCCGGCGTCTCGCTGCCCGAGGAGTTCGAGGCCGCGCCGGTCGCGCCCATCGCTCCGGCGGCCCCGGCGGCCGCGGCCCCCGCGGCCCCGCCGCCCTCGGCGGCCCCCGTCGTCGACCCCTTCTCGGATGAGGACCCGCTCGCCACCGGCACCCCGGCCGCCGCGACCCCGGCCGCGCCGCCCCCGCCGCCCGCCCCCGCGCCCGCGGCGGTGGACCGCTGGGTCCTCATCTGGCCCGCCGGCGAGGTGCCGATCGGCGACGCCGCGATCGTGATCGGTCGCTCGAAGGACTGCGACATCAGCCTCGCCGACGGCAACGTCTCGCGCCGCCACGCCGAGTTCGGCCGCGACGGCGAGGGCTTCGCGATCCGCGACCTCGACTCCACGAACGGCACCCTCGTGAACGGTCGGCGCATCCGCCGCGAGCCGGTCGGCGAGGGCGACGAGATCACCGTGGGCACGAGCACGCTGCGGATCGAGCGGCGACCCGGCTGAGTCCGTGGTCGACCAGGCGCTGCTCCTCCTGAGGATCGCGGTCCTGGTCCTCCTCTACGTGTTCATCTGGCGCATCGCACGCACTGCGGTGCGCGACGTGCGCGGCGCCCAGGAGAGCATGATCCTGCGTCCCGGGCAGGGCTTCGACGCGCCCGGCCCGCGGCCGACGCCCGTCCCGGCGGCGGCGCCCGCCCGACCCGGACGGCTCCTCGTCCTCGCCAGCGACGTCCTGCCGCCCGGCGCCGCGATCGTCCTCGACGCGCCCGAGGTCCTGATCGGCCGCGACCCGGCCGCCCAGGCCCTGCTCGAGGGCGATGGCTTCGTCTCGGCCCGGCACGCGCTCGTACGGGTGCGGGGTGACGCCCCGACCGTGATCGACCTCGGCTCCACCAACGGCACGTTCGTCAACGGCGAGCGGATCGCGGCCGAGACGGCGCTCGACGACGGCGACGAGGTCGCGATCGGCTCGACCCGGATGGTCTACGAGGCCGGGGGCGCCTGATGCCGCTGACCGTGCGCGAGACGGGTGCCTGCACGGACGTCGGCCGGCTGCGCCAGTCGAACGAGGACGCCCTCCTGCTCAGCGACCCCGTCTTCGCGGTGGCGGACGGCATGGGCGGGGCCCGTGCGGGCGAGGTCGCGAGCGCGATGGCCGTCGCCACCCTGTACGGCTTCGCCGGCGGCGTCGACGACCTCGTGGCCGCCCTGGAGGACGTCAACAACCGCATCCACACGGCCGCCCAGGCGGACGCCTCGCTGGCGGGGATGGGCACCACCACGACCACCGCCTTGGTGACCCGCGACGAGCTCGTCATCGCCCACGTCGGCGACTCGCGCGCCTACCTCCTGCGCGACGGCCGCCTGCGGCAGGTGACGGATGACCACTCGCTCGTCGCCGAGCTGATCCGCCGCGGGGCGCTGACGCCCGCCGAGGCCGAGCGGCACCCGCAGCGCTCCGTGATTACGCGGGCCCTCGGCGCCGAGCCGGGCGTCGAGGTCGACGTCGTGCGGCTCGTCCCGCAGGCGGGCGACGTGCTCCTGCTCTGCTCCGACGGGCTGACCGGGATGGTCGGTGACGGCGAGATCGGCCGCATCGTCGGGGGGCCGGGCCCGCTGCCCGAGCGCGCGCGGGAGCTCGTGCAGGCCGCCAACGGGGCGGGCGGCGAGGACAACGTGACCGTCGTGCTCGTGCGGATCGGCGAGCGCGGCGAGGAGGACACGGAGCCGGAGCGCTCCGGCCCGACGATCATCCCGGCGAGCGCGGCCTCGCTGGCCGGGGCGGGGGCCGCTCCGCCGCGCACGGCAGAGGCCCGCGGCCGCCGCCGCGGGCGCGGCGCCCTCGTGGCCGCCGCCCTCGCGGCGCTCGGGATCGCCGTCGCCGTCGTCGTCGCCGCGGGCCTCCAGTGGGCGCACTTCGTCGGCGCGACCGACGACGGCATGGTCGCCGTCTACCAGGGCCTGCCCGTCGAGATCACCGCCGACGTGACGCTCTACCGCCCCGTCCGCGTCACCGCCGTCCAGGCCGCCGCCCTCGACGCGGAGGCGCGCGCCGCCCTGCTCGACCAGCGGATCGGGTCGCGGGCGAGCGCCGACGGGCGCGTCGACGACCTGCTCGCCTCCGCGCCGTGGCTGGCCACGCCCGCGACGACGCCGTGAACGCGCTCCTCCGCCTGCCCGCCCGCAACCGCGAGCTCGCGCTGATCGCGCTCGCGCTCCTGATCACCACGGCGGGATTCGCGGCCGTCCAGATCGCCCGCGCCGAGGCGCTCTCGTGGTCGCCCCTGATCGCCGCCGCGCTGTTCGCCGCCGCGTACCTCGCCGCGCACGTGGCGTTGCGCCTGTACCTGCCCGACGCCGACCCGTACGTGCTGCCGATCACGGCCGTGCTCGCCGCCATCGGGCTGATCGAGATCCACCGCATCGACCCGGACCTGGCCCGCGACCAGGGCCTCTGGATCGCCCTCGGGCTCGGCCTGTTCGTGGCCGTCGCCGTCGCCTTCCGCGATATCCGGCGACTCGAGTCGCTGCGGTACACGTGCGGCGCGCTGGCCGTCGCGCTGCTCCTCGTCACGATCGTCGTGGGCACCGAGGTCAACGGGGCGCGGCTCTGGATCCGCGCCGCCGGCCTGCAGATCCAGCCGGGCGAGTTCGCGAAGATCCTGCTCGTCGTCTTCCTCGCCGGCTACCTGCGCGAGCGGCGCGAGGTCCTCGCCGCGCCCGCGCGGCGCGTCCTCGGGGTCGGGATCCCCGCCCTGCGCCACGCCCTGCCGCTCCTGATCCTCGCCGGCGCGGCACTCGTGCTCCTGGTCGCGATGAACGACCTCGGCTCGTCGCTGCTCCTGTTCGTGATCGCCCTCGCGATGGTCTACGTGGCGACCGGGCGGCTCCTCTACGTCGGGACGGGCCTCGGCCTGTTCGCGCTCGGCGGGCTCGCCGCCCTGCAGATCGCCCCGCAGGTGCAGACCCGGATCGACGGCTGGCTCGACCCGTGGCCGGACGAGCAGGACTCGGCGTACCAGATCGCGCAGTCGATCTACACGATCGCCGACGGCGGCGTCACGGGGGCGGGCTTCGGGCGCGGGCTGATCCTCAACGACGCGGGCGGCACGATCATCCCGTTCGCCCAGACCGACTTCATCTACTCCGTGATCGCCAACGAGATGGGGCTCGTGGGGGCCAGCGCCGTGATCCTGCTGTACCTGCTGCTCGCGTGGCGCGGCTTCCGGATCGCGACGCAGGCCGACGACGGCTTCTCGAAGCTCCTGGCCAGCGGCCTCGCCGTCGCCGTCGCCTTCCAGGCCTTCGTGATCGTCGGCGGCGTCGTGCGCCTCCTGCCCCTGACGGGCCTGACCCTGCCGTTCGTGTCGTACGGCGGCTCGAGCGTGACCGCGAACTTCGCCATCGCGGCGCTCCTCCTCTGCATCTCCCAGCGGGCGAACCGGGAGCGCGGGTGAACGCCCGCATCTCGCACCTGTTCGGCGCCGTCGTGGTGGCCCTCGTCGCCCTGATCGCGATGACCACGTACTGGCAGGTCTGGGCGCGCGGCTCGCTGGAGGCGCGGCAGAGCAACGTGCGCCTCGTCTACCGCGATCTCGAGATCGAGCGCGGCGCGATCATCAGCGCCGACGGGATCGTGCTGGCCGATTCGGAGCCCGGACGGCTCGACGGCCGCGACGTGTTCCTGCGCCGCTACCCCGAGCAGGGCCTCGCCGCGCAGCTCGTCGGCTACTCGTCCCTGCTCGCGGGCCGCGCCGGCCTCGAGCGCTCGCTCGACCCCGAGCTGACCGGGTCGACCAGCGACCTCGCCGGCGTCCGCAACTCCTTCGACCGCATGCGCGGCGACACGGTGCGCGGCGACGACGTCGTCCTGCGGCTCGTGGCCGCCGCCCAGCAGACCGCGATGGACCGCCTGCGCGAGGCGGGCCGCGCCGGCAGCGTCGTCGTCCTCGACCCGTCGAACGGCGGCGTGCTCGTGATGGCCTCGACCCCGACCTTCGACCCGAACGAGGGCCTCGTCGAGGCCCTCGACGCGCCGGGCTCGCCGCTCCTCAACCGGGCCACGCAGGGCCTCTACCCGCCGGGCTCGACCTTCAAGGTGGTGACGGCGGCGAGCGCGCTCGACAACGGCGTCGTCGAGGTGTCGACGGAGTTCCCCGCGGGCGACTGCATCGAGACGGGCGGCCAGGAGCTCTGCAACTTCAACGGCAAGGACCCGGGCGAGCACGACTTCGGCTACGCCCTCGTCCACTCCGTCAACACGACGCTGGCCACGGTCGGCATCGAGCTCGGCGATGAGCGCCTCGAGGCGACGATGGCGGGCTTCGGGTTCTTCAAGCGGATCCCCTGGGACTACCCCGCCGACCAGAACCTCGCCTCCGGCATCTACAACCGCCGCGGTAACCAGGTCCGGCCCGGGGCCAACGTCGACGAGGCGCGCCTCGCGATCGGGCAGGAGCGGCTCCTCGCGACGCCGCTGCAGATGGCGCTCGTCGCCGCCGCCGTGGCCAACGGCGGCCAGCTCGTGCAGCCGCAGGCCGTGCAGGAGGTGCGCGCCCCCGACGGCTCGGTCACGCGCCGGCCCCAGGCGGTGTTCCTCGGACGCGCGATGACCACGGAGACGGCCGGGGAGCTGCGCCTCCTGATGCGGCAGGTCGTCGACGAGGGCACGGGCGCCACCGCCGCCGTCGAGGGCCTCGACGTGGCGGGCAAGACCGGCACCGCCGAGACCGGCGAGGAGGGCCTCAACGACGCCTGGTTCATCGGCTTCGCGCCCGCCTCCGCGCCCCGCTACGCCATCGCCGTCCTCGTCGAGCGCACCGCGGGCACGGGCGGTGACGTGGCCGCCCCGATCGCCGCCGACGTGCTGCGGACGCTGAGCGGATCGTGAACGTGAGACAATCCGGCCGGACCCGACGATGAGCGACCGCAGCGACACCTCCCCGGACGCCCTCTTCGACGGCCGCTACCGGATCCTGCGGCGGCTCGGACAGGGCGGCATGGCGCGCGTCTTCCTCGCGCAGGACGAGTCGCTGCACCGCCCCGTCGCCATCAAGGTGCTGGCCGACCGCCACTCGCAGGACCCCCACTTCATCGAGCGCTTCCAGCGCGAGGCGCGCTCCGCGGCCCGCCTCAACCACCCGAACATCGTGCAGGTCTACGACCACGCGCAGGTCGGCGGCGTGTCGTACATCGTGCAGGAGTACGTCGAGGGCGAGACCCTCAAGGAGCTGATCCGCCGGGAGGCGCCGCTCGACGCGCGCCGGGCGATCACGATCGGGCTGCAGATCCTCGCCGCGCTGCGCGTCGCCCACCAGCAGGGGGTGATCCACCGCGACGTCAAGCCGCAGAACATCCTCGTCCAGCCCGACGGCAAGGTGAAGGTCGCCGACTTCGGGATCGCGAACGCCGGCGAGAGCGACATGACGGAGGCCGGCTCGATCGTCGGCACCGCCCAGTACCTGGCCCCCGAGCAGGCGCGCGGGCTGCCCGTGGGGCCGCCCGCCGACCTCTACGCCGTCGGGATCGTGCTCTACGAGATGCTGTCGGGCCGCGTCCCGTTCGAGGGCGACGCCGCCGTGACGGTGGCGATGCGCCACGTGCAGGAGGCGCCCGAGCCGCTCGGCGACCGCAACCCGCTCGTGCAGCCCGAGCTCGAGGCCATCGTGATGCGGGCCCTCGCGAAGAACCCGGCGCAGCGCTACCAGAGCGCCGACGAGATGGGCATCGACCTCGACCGCGTGCGCCAGGGCCTGCCGATCTCCGACGAGACCGCCGTGATCGGGGCGGCCACGATCGCGATTGCGCGCCAGCCGGCGGAGACCATGGTCGCGCCGCCCCTGCCGCCCCGCGAGGGCGCCGCCCAGCGCCCCGGCAACCCGAACCGCCGCCGGCTCTGGGTGCTGCTCCTCGTGCTGCTCGTGATCGCGGTCGGGGCCATCGCCGGCTGGGCGTTCATCGGCGGCTCGGGCGGCGGCGAGGACCCGCTGCCGACCACCACCGCGGAGACGACCACGGCGGCGATGGTCGACGTGCCCGATCTCGTCGGCCTGCAGGAGCAGGCGGCCGTGGCCGAGCTCCAGCGGCTCGGCCTCGACGCGCTCGTGATCCCCGTCGAGAACACGGAGGTCCCCGAGGGCGAGGTGCTCGCGCAGCGCCCCGTCCCCGGGCAGCAGCTGGCCGAGGGCGGGGTCGTCGAGATCGAGGTGGCGACGGCGCCCGGCGTCGTCGCCGTCCCGAACGTCGTCGGCGCCACGGCCGACGAGGCGCGCCGCGTGCTCGAGGAGGCCAAGCTGATCGTGCGCGTGCTCGAGGCGCCCTCCGACTCCGTGCCCGCGGGCACCGTGATCACCCAGTCGCCGTCGGGCGGCGTCGAGCTCAAGCCGGGCTCCACCGTGGAGATCACGGTCTCCACCGGCCAGGAGCAGGCGGCGGTCCCGAACGTCATCGGGATGGACGCGACCAACGCCGAGAACACGCTGATCGCAGCCGGGATGGCGCTCGGCGCCGTGACGGACGAGGCGAACGACGCCCCCAAGGGCCAGGTCATCGCGCAGAGCCCCGACGCGGGCGCGGCCGCCCCGGCCGGCACGGCCGTTGCGGTGATCATCTCGACCGGTCCGGCCAGCGTGCCGGTGCCCGCCGTCGTCAACCTGGCCCGTGCCGACGCCGAGGCGCAGATCGCGGGCGCGGGCTTCGCGGTCGACGCCCAGGAGTCGGCCGTATCCGACCCGGGCCAGGACGGCATCGTGATCTCCCAGAACCCCGCCAGCGGCTCCTCGCGGCCGAAGGGCTCCACCGTCTCGATCGTGGTCGGCCGCTACACGGGGGTCGCGACCTCGTGACGCCGCGGCTGCGCGTCGCCGTTCTCGGCGGCGGGCGCTCCTCCGAGCACGACGTCTCACTGCGCAGCGCCGCGAGCGTCGCCGAGGCCCTCGACCCTGACCGCTACGACGTCGTCGCGATCACGATCGACCGGGACGGCGTCTGGCACGACGCGGTCGGCACCGTCGTCGCCGTCACCCCCGGCGGTGGCGGGCCGCTCGGCGCGGACGTCGTCTTCCCCGCGCTGCACGGCCCCTTCGGCGAGGACGGCACGGTCCAGGGCCTGCTCGAGATGCTCGACGTGCCGTACGTCGGCTCGGGGGTCCTCGGCTCGTCCGCCACCATGGACAAGGACGTCTGCAAGGCGATCCTGCGCGGCGAGGGCATCGACGTCGCCCGCGACGTGCTCGTCACCCCGGCGGCGGACCGCGCGGCCGTCGCCGACCGGGTCGCCGGCGAGCTCGGCTACCCCGTCTTCGTGAAACCGGCGCGGCTGGGCTCCAGCATCGGGATCAGCAAGGTGCCCGCCGCGGACGCCCTCGACGCCGCCCTCGACCTCGCACTCGCGCACGACTCCAAGGTGCTGGTCGAGGAGTTCCTCGGGGGCGAGGAGCTCGAGGTCAGCATCCTCGGCAACGACTCGGCCGCGCTCGAGGCCTCCGTCGTCGGGCGGATCGGGTACGCCAGCGAGTGGTACGACTACGAGGCCAAGTACGACGCGGGCGGCTCCTGGCTCGACGCCCCGGCCGACCTGCCGCCCGCCACGGCCGACGCGATCCGGGACACGGCCCGCCGCGCGTTCGCCGCCACCGACTGCCGCGGCATGGCCCGCATCGACTTCTTCCGTGCGGGCGACCGCATCGTCCTCAACGAGATCAACACGATCCCCGGCTTCACGGCCACCAGCTACTACGCGCGCATGTTCGAGGCGAGCGGGCTGCCCTACCCCGCGCTGCTCGACCGCCTCGTCGCCCTCGCGCTCGACCACCACGCGGTGCAGCGCACCCTACGCTTCTAGGCGCCGCGCGGCTTGCCGAGGACGCGCACGTCCGCGATCTCGACGGCGTTGGCGCCGTTCGGACCGGGCAGGCGCGTAATCCAGAGCAGGAGCGCCGTGGCCGGCCGGCGGCGGTCGACGCGGATGCGCGTCCGGGGCCGGGCGAGCTCGACCTCCGCCGAGGCCGCCTCCCACCCGCGCGGCGCCGTCTCCGGCGGGTCGCCACGCAGCGCGTAAACCTGCAGGACGGCGCCGGTGGGGCGCGAGCGCACCACGAGCGAGGTGACCCGCGCGGGCGCGTCGAGGCGCAGCACGAGCCCGACGCCGTCCTTGCCCCCGAACCCGGCGTCCTTGTACTCCTCGGTCGACCACGCCGAGCGGGGCGAGCGGTCGACCGCCCGGCGCGCCGTGTCGCCGTTCTCGGCGCGGTCGCCGCCCGGGTCGACGGCGGCCACGGCCGCGATCCCGATCGGGACCGGCCCGGCCGGCACGGTCACGGGCTCGGTCGCCTCGGGCTCCTCGGGCTCCTCCGCGGTCACGGGCGGGGCGGTCTCCACCAGACCCGTGGTCGGTAGGACCATCGCGTCGCCCGCGGCCTCCTCCGGGGCGGCCACGGTGGTGATCGGCCCGGGCAGGGCCGCGTCCTGCGCCCGCCGGTCGGCGTCGCGGCGGTCGACGACGCGGGCCACGGCGACGGCCGCGAGGACGGCCACGAGCACGGCCAGGACACCGACCAGGATGCGCAGTCCGCGCCGGCGGCGGCCGGGCGGCGGCTCCTCCGCGGCGGGCGGGGCGGCGGGAGCCGGCGCCCCCACCGGCGGTGGGACGTCGATCCCGTCGGCGATGCGCCGCAGCACCTCGGCGGCGCTCGCCGCGGACGGTGGCGCCCCGCCCTCGAGCGCCCCCACGAGCGCGGCCAGCCGTGGCGGCACGCCGGGCCGGCCGAGGAGGTCGTCGCCGGGTGCGGCGCCCGCCGCCTCGCGCAGGAGCGCGCCGAGGTCGCGCAGGTCGTCCTCCGGCCGCCCCGGCGCGCGGGCGAGCCCGGCCGTCGCGAGGTCCTCGAGGCGCGGCGGGCCCGCGTCCTCCCAAACGACGCCGTCGAGGGTCAGGCCGCCCTGGACGAGCCCGGCACCGTGCAGGACGGCGAGCGCCCCGGCGAGGTCGGCACCGAGGCGCGCCAGGTCGGGAGCGGCCGGGGCACCGCCCGCGAGCGCGGCGCGGGCCGAGCGGCCCGCCCGCATCGGGGTGGCGACGAAGCGCGCGCCGTCGGGGTCCGTGTTGTGGTCGAGGACGACCGGGAGGCCCGGATGGCGCACGTGCGCGAGCGCCGCGAGCACGGCGTCGGCCTGCGGCCCGGGGTCGAGGATCGTGACCAGAACGCCCGCGCCGGTGGTCTCATCGCGGGCCCGCCAGACCGCGCCGCCCGGGGACCCGCGGTCGGGCACCTCGAGCACGTAGCGGCGTCCGATGCGGCGGCCCTCCACAGGCGTCAGCCTACACCCGCGCGGCGTGCGCCCGACATCCCCCGCGCCTGCCAGACTGCCGTCTCGATGGTTCTCTCCGACCGCGGCATCAGGCGGGCCCTCGAGGCGGGCCGGATCCGGCTCGACCCCCTCGACGAGGCCCTTATCCAACCCGCCTCCGTCGACGTGCGCTGCGACCACCGCTTCCGCGTCTTCCGCAACTCGAGCTACAGCCACATCGACGTCAGGCTCGAGCAGCCCGAGCTGACGGAGCTGATCGAGATCGAGGGCGCCGGGCCGTTCATCCTGCACCCCGGCGAGTTCGTGCTCGGCGCGACCCTCGAGCGCGTGACCCTCGGCGACGACATCGTGTCCCGCCTCGAGGGCAAGAGCTCGCTCGGCCGGCTCGGCCTGCAGGTGCACTCGACGGCCGGCTTCATCGACCCCGGGTTCGACGGCCACGTCACCCTCGAGCTCGCGAACGTGGCCAACCTGCCGATCACCCTGTACCCCGGGATGAAGATCGGGCAGATGTCCTTCATGGACCTCGACGGGCCCGCGGAGAAGCCGTACGGGTCGGGCGCGCTGGGTTCGAAGTACCAGGGCCAGGTCGGCCCGACGCCGAGCGCCTACTGGCGGAACTTCCAGTAGCGCGATCCCGCTCCCGGGTGCTACCGTGGCGCTACCGCGGAAAGGGGGTGGTCCGTTCTGAACAGCGACAGTACGGCAAGTGGAGGTCTGCGCACGTAGGAGGCGCGCTCCGGGACCGACGGGGAACCGCCTAGCCAGCGTTGGGGCCGCGGCGCAATGCCGCAGCGACTCCTGCGTATTACCAGTGCATGACCGGGAGGGGCCGGGCGGCGACGCCCGGCCCCTCTGTCGTTTCCGGGGCTTCGTACACTCCGGGCATGCGCCGCCTCGAGCCGCCCCTCGTGCTGCTCGGCTACGGGCTCGCGTCCCTCGTCCTGATCGGCCGCCACCTCCTGCGCGCGCCGGCCGATGCGGTGATCGGGAGCTTCGGGGCCGACCAGGGCTTCTTCGCCTGGTCGCTCGTGCACTGGGTCGAGGTGCTCCGGCTCGCGCAGGCGCCGTTCCTGAGCGACCGGATCGACGCCCCCGTGGGCTTCAACCTGGCGTGGGCCACCACGATCCCGGGGCCGGCGCTGCTGCTGGCGCCCGTGACGGCCCTGGCAGGGCCGCTGGCCTCGTACAACGCGCTCGCCCTCGCCGCCCCGGCGCTGGCGGCCTGGACGGCCTACCTGCTCGCCCGCCACCTGACCGGCGACCCCGTGGCGGCGATCCTCGGCGGCTGGGCCTTCGGCTTCTCGTCGTACCTGCTCGGCCAGACCCTCAACCACGTCAACCTCGCGCTCGTCTGGGCCCTGCCCCTGATCGTGCTCGTCGCCGTGCGGCTGATCGAGGGCTCGGTCCGCCGCCAGCGCGGCGTCCTGGCCCTCGCCGCCCTCGTCGGCCTGCAGTACCTCACCTTCACCGAGGTGGCCGCCACCGCGACCCTCGTCGGGGTCCTCGCGCTGGGGCTCGCCGTCGCGCTCGGCGGCGCCGACCTGCGCGGGCGCATCGTGCGCGCCCTGCCGTGGCTCGGGGCGGGCTACGCGCTCGGCGTGCTGATCGCCTCGCCCCTGATCCTCGCCGCGCTCCTGCGCCCCAACCCGATCTCCGGGCGGATCCGCCCCGACCTCTTCCCCCTCGACCTCGCCAACGTGCTGGTGCCCACCCGGATCACATGGCTCGGCGGCGGGCGCTTCGCGGAGCGCTCAGCCGAGTTCGCGGGCAACCTGACGGAGCAGCTCGGCTACATGGGGCCGCTCCTGCTCGTGGTGGCCGCCCTCGGCTGGATCCGCTGGCGCGACCGGCCGATCACCACCGTGATCGGCCTGGCCGCGCTCGCCGCCGGCGTCCTCGCGCTCGGCGGGCGCCTCACCATCGACGGGGTGCCGGGCGGCTGGATGCCCTGGTCGGAGATCGAGCGCCTGCCCCTGATCGGCCTCGCCCTGCCGGGGCGGATCGTGGTCTACGCGTGGCTCGGCGCGGCGCTCCTCGTGGCCCTGTTCGCGGCGCGCCGGTCCGACGCGGACCGCCTGCGGCCCGCACGGGTCGGCGTCGCGACGCTCGCCCTGGTCCTGCTCCTGCCGGTGCAGGACGGGCGCTGGTGGCGCACGCCCCTCGAGACCCCGCCGGGGATCGCCTCCGGCAGCGCCACGGCGGACATCGCCGACGACGCGATCGTCCTGACCCTGCCGTACTCGTTCCGGGGCAACGGCATGTACTGGCAGGCCCGCGACCGCATGCGCTGGCGTCAGGCCGGCAGCTACAGCGCGGCGGCGGTGCCCACGGCCTACGCGAACCTGCCGATCATGGACGCCCTCTACGGCGGATCGCTCCCGCCGAACGCGCCGTCTGCCCTGCTCGACTACCTGGCCCTGACGGGCACGGAGTGGGTCCTGATCGACGGCCGCCGTCCCGGTCCGTGGACCGGGCTCCTGCGCGAGGTCGGGGGCGAGCGCTCGGACGTGGGCGGCGTGGTGCGCTTCCGGTTCGACCCCGCCCGGGTCCGTGCGCAGGCGGACGGTGCGTGACGCGGCTTGCCGGAAACCGGTAAGGTCTCGGGCCGTGGCCTCCGACCCCCACGCCAAGGACGTGCGCGCCGTCATCGCCGACGTCGGCGAGCAGGCCGCCGAGCTCGACCTGTCGAGCTGGGTCGGCCTCCTGCAGCGCTCCGCGAGGAGCGGCGACCGCCTGGCGCCCGCGGCCCGCTCGCGGCTGACCTCGGCCGGTGCGCACGCCGCCGACGCGGGCCTGCCGCTGCCGACCGCCGTCGACGCGTGGCTGACCGCGGGCTGGGTGGTCTGGCGCGATGCGGGCACGGAGGGCGACGCGAAGGCGATCAGCCGGCGGGCCGGCGTGATGATGCGGGTGCTCGACGACGGCGCCAAGGCCCTCGCCGACGGCTACGTGCGCGCCCAGCAGAGCGCCGTCCGCCGCGACGAGAGCGCCCGCGCGACCCTCCTCGACTGGCTGCTCGGCGGGATGCCGCCCGATCGCGTGATGGAGACCGCCGGCCGGCTCGGCGTCGACATCGGCGGCCGCCGCAGCGTGATCGTGGTGGGCGAGGTGTCCGAGGCGATCCTCGACCGCTTCCGCGAGGCGGGCGCGCTAGCCGCGCCGCGCGCCGGCACCACCGTGGCCGTCCTGACGGGCCGGGCGCCGCGCGGTCCCGAGACGGCGGGGCTCGGACGCCCCGGGCTCGGCGTGGCGGGGATCCGCACCTCGTACGGCGAGGCCTTGCGCGCCCTCGACGTGGCGCGCCGGCTCGGCCTGCGCGGCGTCGTGCCCTACACGGACGTGCTGCCCGAGGCCCTGATCGGCCAGGACCGGGCGACCCTGCGCGAGCTCGTCGAGTCGACGCTCGACCCGCTGCGCAGCCGGCGCAGCGGCGGCCCGCACTACGTCGAGACGGTGGAGACCTGGCTCCAGGAGGGGCTCAGCGTCGCCGCCACGGCCCGCGCGCTGCAGGTCCACGAGCGCACCGTGCGCTACCGCCTCGCCCGCATCGCCAAGTTGACCGGCCTCGACCTCCAGCACGCCGACGACCGCTTCCGGCTCGAGCTCGCCGTGCGCGGCGAGCGCCTGCTCGACCAGGCCGAGCACGCCTAGGACCAGACGATCTCGTCGGCGTCGCCCCACTCCGCCGGGAGCGGGGTGCCGGCCGCGCGGTGCAGCGCCACCTTGAGGGTGCCGAGACCGAGCACGGCGCACTTCACGCGCATCGCCGAGAGCGGGATCGCGAGCTCGTCGAGAATCGCCTGCGAGGGCAGGGCCGCCGCCTCGGCCACGGGCATCCCCTCGACCAGCTCGGTCAGCATCGACGTGGCGGCCTGCGAGACGGCGCAGCCGTGCCCGGTGAAGCGCATCTCGCCGATCCGCCCGTCCTCGAGCCGCACCATCACGGTGACCTGATCGCCACAGAGCGGGTTCTGGCCCTCGGCCTCTGCGTCCGCCCCCTCCAGCACGCCGTGGTGGCGCGGATGGCGGTAGTGATCCATCAGGTTCTCGCGGTAGAGATCGTCGTCCACGGCTACACCCCCATCACACGCCGGGCGTCGAGCAGACCCTCGACGAGCCGGTCGACGTCGTCGGTCGCGGTGTACAGGTAGAAGGAGGCGCGCACGGTGGCGGCCAGCCCGAGCCGCTCCACGAGCGGCTGCGTGCAGTGGTGGCCGGCGCGCACGCAGACCGCGTGCCGGTCCAGGATCTCGGCGACGTCGTGCGGGTGCACGTCGTCGAGGACGAACGACACGACGCCGCCCCGCAACGCGGCGTCGCGCGGCCCCACGACCCGCAGCCCGGGCACCTCGGCGAGGCGGTCGAGGGCGTAGGCCGTGATCCGGAGCTCGTGGGCGTCGATCGCCTCGAGGCCGACCGCCGTCAGGTAGTCGATCGCCGCGTGCAGCGCGACCGCCTCCGCGTAGGCGGGCGTGCCCGCCTCGAACTTCCAGGGCAGGGTGTTCCAGGCGGTGCGGTCGAGCCGCACCGAGCGGATCATCTCGCCACCGGTCAGAAACGGCGGCATCGCCTGCAGGAGCTCCTCACGGCCCCACAGGGCCCCGATGCCGGTCGGGCCGAGCGTCTTGTGCCCGGAGAAGGCGACGAAGTCGGCGCCGAGCGTCTGCACGTCGACGGGGCGGTTGGGCACGGTCTGGGCCGCGTCGAGGACGACCACGGCGCCCTGCGCGTGCGCCCAGCGCACGATTTCGTCGACCGGCGGACGCACCCCGAGCGTGTTGGACTGGTGGGTGACGGCGACGATCCGCACCCGCCCCTCGCGGGCGAAGCCGTCGAGGGCGTCGAGCTGCAGGTGGCCCTCGTCATCGATGTCGAGGAAGCGCAACGTGGCCCCGGTCTGCTCGGCGAGCACCTGCCACGGGACGAGGTTGGCGTGGTGCTCGAGCACCGTCGAGACGATCACGTCGCCCGGCCCGCAGGTGGCACGGCCGTGGGTCTGCGCGACGAGGTTGATCGCCTCGGTCGTGTTGCGCGTGAAGACGACCTCGCGGCGGGAGGGCGCGTTGAGCAGGCCCTGCACCGCGTCGCGGGCGGCCTCGAAGGCGTCGGTGCTCTCGACCCCGAGCGTGTAGACACCGCGGTGCACGTTGGCGTTCGCGGTCACGTAGAAGGCACGCATCGCGTCGAGGACGGCCCGCGGCTTCTGGGAGGTCGAGGCCGAGTCGAGGTAGGCCAGCGGGCGGCCGTTGACCTCCCGGGCGAGGATCGGGAAGTCGGCGCGGATCCGCGCGACGTCGAGCGCGGTGTCTGTCTCGTGCGTGGCCATCGCGTTAGGGCAGTCTAACGAAACGTCGTCTAAAGTCGTATCGCGCCCGGGCCGCCCGTGGACGCCTACCGTGTGGCCCGATGACCGGGCCGCTCGCCGTCCACCGCTGGGCCGACCTCGATGCCGCCGGCCGGGCCGCGCTGCTCGAGCGCGGCCTCCGCGACGTCTTCGACCCGGCGCTCGGCGCGTCCATCGCGGAGCTCGTCGCCGACGTGCGCGCCCGCGGCGACGCCGCGGTCTGCGACGCGCTCGCGCGCTTCGACGGCTGCCGGGTGGAGCTCGGCGGACTGCGCATCACCGACGCGGAGTTCGCGCGGGCGCAAGACGAGGTGCCGGCGCCGGTGCAGGCGGCGATCCGCGCCGCGATCGACCACTCGCGCCGCTTCAACGAGCAGGTCATGCGCCATGGCGACTGGCGGGTCGAGCTCGACCCGGGCCTCGAGGTCGGCGAGAAGCGCACCGCGATTGCGAGCGCCGGGCTGTTCGTGCCGAGCGGCAAGGGCTCGTTCCCGAGCGTCCTGGTGCAGATCGGCACGCCGGCCGTCGTGGCGGGCGTGCCCGCGATCGGCGTGGTGGTGCCCCCGATGCCGGGCGGCGACGGCGCGGTCGACCCCGCCGTCCTCGTGGTGGCCGCGGAGCTGGGGCTGCGGGACGTGTTCCGGGCCAACGGCCCGGCCGGCGTCGCCGCGCTCGCCTTCGGCACCGAGTCGATCCCCGCCTGCCGCAAGGTGCTCGGCCCCGGCAGCCCGCCGGTCGCCGCCGCCCAGCTCGAGGTCCAGCGCCACGGCGTCGTCGGCATGCAGATCCTGGCCGCGTCCGAGAGCCTGATCCTGGCCGACGAGACCGCCGACCTCGGCCTCCTCGCCGCCGACCTCCTCAACGAGGCCGAGCACGGGGCCGACTCGGCCAGCGTGCTCGTGACCTGGCGCGAGGCCGTGATCAGCGGGGTGCAGCCCGAGCTCGAGCGGCGCCTCGCCGCGCTGCCCGAGCCGCGGCGCGGCTACGCGGCGAGCGCGATCGGCCAGGTCGGCGGGGCGATCCTCGTCCGCGACCGGGCCGAGGCGATCGAGGTCGCGAACCTCTACGCACCCGAGCACATGCAGATCGCCACCGCGGACGACGAGGCGGTCCTGGCCGGCATCGAGCACGCCGGCGAGGTCCTGCTCGGCCAGCACACGCCGTTCAGCGCCGGCAACTACCTGATCGGGATCCCCGCCACCCTGCCGACCTCGGGCTACGCCCGGGTCACGAGCGGCGTGACCTCGCTCGCCTTCACGAAGACGATCTCCGTGGCGAGGGCCAGCGCGGATGCCCTGGCGGCCCTCGCCCCCGACATCCTCGCCCTCGCCGACCACGAGGACTTCCCCGCCCACGCGGCCGTGATCCACGAGCGGCTCGCCCGCGGTCGCTAGGGCAGGATCGTCAGGGGGGTGCCGTCGCCGCGGACGAGGCCCCGGAAGTCGCGGCGATCGACGGTGAGGATCGTCGTCGCCGCGTAGCGGTCGGCGAGCACCACGAGGGACGCATCGGTCAGGCCGAGCCGTCGCTCTGCGTGGCGATCGAGCACGCGCAGGGTGCGGCGCACATCGTCGGCCCCGTACAGGGCGATCTCGTACGCGCCCCCCGAGAGCTCGTCGAGCGCGACGCGCGCGGCACGCGGGCCGAGCCGCTTCCCGATCAGGTAGTCGAGCTCGGCGAGGACGAAGGGGCTGATCACGATCGGGTCGCGCTCGGCGTCGATGATCGCCGTCACGCGCTCATGGGCGGGCTCCAGCACGTCGAGGTGGCTGATCAGCGCTCCGGTGTCGGCGATGATCACGACTCTCCGAACCCCTCCAGCAGTTCGTCGCGTCGCGCGACGATGTCCCCGCAGGAGAGGAGGCCTCCACGGGGGCGGGGTCGCGCGAGGGCCCCGGCGAGCGCCTCGCGGATGACCTGCGCCTCCGTCACCCCGCGCCGCCGCGCCTCCTGCGCGAGGCGATCCTTGAGGTCCTCCGGCAAGTAGATCGTCGTCCGATGCATGCCATACATAATGCCATACACATCGTGCGCGAGCCCGCTTCCGGTCATGGGGCCACTGTCGCCGACCGCAGTCCCCCGGACGGTGCCGGATCGGCCCTGGCGGCGCCCGCACGCCGCGCCGCGACCCGCGGTCCGTGCCTCCGAGCGCCCCGACCCGCGCAGGAACCGCGCGCACACGCACGTAGAGTGGGCCCATGCACGGCGTCCGCCCCGCGGCGGTGCTCGTCGTCGCCGCGCTGGCGGCGCTCGGTCTCGCCGCCCCCGCCTCCGCGCAGGAGATCTGTGCCAACGCCGGCCTGGCCAGCGCGGGCACAGCCACGCTGACCTCCTTCCCGACGGGCTCGGGCTCGACGGGCTCCCTGACGGTCGCGGGCGCCCAGCTGCGCCAGCCGGCGATCAGCGCGGACAGCGCCACGGCGTACGTGCCCGACGCGGCCGGCGACCGCCTCGTCGTCGTGGCCACGGGCCCGCTCACGCAGAGCGCCGCGATCGCGCTGCCCAGCGGCTCCGGGCCGACGAGGGTCGTGCTGTCCCCGACCCGTCCCCGCGCCTACGTCCTCAACGCCACCGCGCGGACCGTCTCGATCGTCGACACGGCCACCCGGCAGGTCGTCGCCACCACCGCGCCGCTCGACGGCGCCTCCCCGCTCGTCGACCTCGCCGTCTCGCGCGACGGCGCCACCCTGTATGCCCTGACCGCAGCCCCCGCCCAGGTCCGCCTGCACCTGCTGCCCACCGGCGCCGACGCCACCGCACCCGCGTCGACCGTCCTGATCGACGCCACGGAGGGCCACGCCCTCGCCGTCACCGCGACCCGGATCGTCATCGCCATCACCACGGCTGGCGGCGTCGACACCATCATGGTCCTCGACGCCGCGAACCCGGCCGGCCCGGCGGTCGGGGTCGGCGACGACGACCTCGGCGGCGCGCCGACCGCCCTCGCGGTCTCGGCCGACGGCGCCACCGCCTACCTGGCGACCACCCAGCCGCGGCTGTTCGCAATCCCCGTGGCCACGCCGCAGGACGGCGGCGGCGCCGGAGCCGTCCCCGTCGGCCGGGTGGACACGATCGGCGTCGGCCCCACCGGCGCCGTCTACGCCGCGGAGACCACCGCGATCGGCGCCTACACGGCCGCCGGCGCGCGCTCCGGCTCGCTCGCGGCCGTCGCCGCGACCGGGCTCGCGCTCTGCCCGTCGACCGCGACCCTGCCCGGCGCGCCCACCGCCGCCAACGGCGCCCGCGGCGACCGCTCCGTGACCGTGGCCTGGACGGCCCCAGCGGGCGACGGCGGCGCCCCGATCGCCTCGTACCTCGTCACCGCCGCCCCCGGCGGCGCCACCTGCACGGCGACGGGCGCCACGTCGTGCACGGTCGAGGGGCTCGCCAACGGCACGCAGTACACCTTCACCGTGCAGGCGCGCAACGCGCTCGGCCTCGGCCCCGCGAGCGCGAAGTCGAAGCCGGTGACGCCGCGGCGCAGCACGGCGGCCCGCGAGCTGACCGCCACGGCGGTCGTGGCCCGCACGACCGCGAAGGCGGTCGTCTTCTCGGTCACCGTCACCGCCGACCAGGCCGGCAACCTCGCCATGGCCGTGGTCAAGACGCGCCGCGTCTACTGCAGCAGCGGGCGCTCCGTTGCGGCCCCCGGCGTGTACGCGCTGCGCTGCCGGATGACCGGCGCCGGCCGGGCGCTCGTGCGCCGGGCGCGCACCGTCTTCGCGGTGCGCATCGTGCTGACGCCGCCCGTGGGCACCCTCTCGCGCTCCATTCAGGAGACCGCGGTCGCGCGTCGCCGCTGAGCCTCAGCGGTTCGCGAGCGTGGCGATCACGAACTGCAGGAGGTAGGCCGTGGTGAGGACGGCGCTGCCGTCGACGTCGCGCGCGGGCACGAACTCGATCAGGTCGAACGCGGCGATGCGGCCCCGCTCCGCGACCCCGGCGATCAGGTCCGTGACCTGGGTGTAGTCGAGGCCACCGGGGGAGGGGGCCATCACCGCGGGCATCAGGCTCGCGTCGAAGGCGTCCATGTCGATCGTGATCGCCACGTTCGACCCGGGCGGGATCCGGTCGAGCACCGGGCCGACGCCGTGGTGGTGCACCGCGCGGGCGGGCACGATCTCCGCGCCCCAGGCGGCCGCGAACTCGGCCTCGGGGGCGCGGGCGCTGCCGAAGGCGCGCATCCCGACCTGCACGATCCGCTCGACGTGCGGCAGCTCGGCGGCGCGGCGCATCGTCGACGAGTAGCCGAGCGGCTCGCCCCGGCGCTCCTCGCGCCAGTCGATGTGCGCGTCGATCTGCAGGATCGTCAGCGGCCCGAGCGCGGCGAGGCCGGCCAGGAACGGGATCGGCACGGAATCGTCACCGCCGACCATGATCGGCACGGCACCCGCGGCCACGATCGCCGCCGTCGCGTCGTGGATCAGGGCGCGGTTGCCCGGGCCGTCCTGCGCGGCCGTGGGGAGGTCGCCGAGGTCACCGAGCCGGAACCCCGATGTGCCCATCAGCGGCCCGCCGACGTCGTAGGACCAGTGCTCGACCCAGTCGGCGTCGTTGGCCAGGGCCTCGCGCAGCGCCTGCATCGAGCCGGCGTGCGGCTCATTGTCGATCCGGGGGTAGGGCGTGCCGTGCGGCGCCCCGAACAGGACGGCGTCGGCCGGCTCGGCGCCGACCTGCGCGAGCGGGAACGCGCCCATGAAGCACCGCCTCGCCATCGCGGGCAGCGTAGACCGCGATCCCCGCCCCGGCTAGGACGGGATGCGGCGCATGACGTGCTCGGTCAGCGCCGTGCGGATGCGCTCGTCGGGGATCCGCTCCAGCGCCTCCTCGAGGAAGCCCTCGACGATCACGCGATTGGCCTCGGCCTCCGGCACGCCACGGCTCATCAGGTAGAAGCGCAGCATCGGGTCGACCGGGCCCGCCGTGGCGCCGTGGGTGCAGCGCACGTCGTTGGTGTCGATCTCGAGCCCCGGGATCGAGTCGGCGCGGGCCTTCGGCGACAGCAGCAGGTTGCGGTTCTCCTGGTAGGAGTCGGTGCCCTGCGCGCCCGCGGCGACGCGGATCACGCCGCGCCAGACCGAGCGGGCCTCGTCGAGCAGCACGCCCTTGAAGGCGAGGTCGGAGACCGCGTTCGGGGCGTCGTGCTCCTGCGTGGTGTCGAGGTCGAGGTGGCGCTTGTCGTCCACCACGTAGACGCCGCTGAGCCGACCCGTGGCGCCCTCGCCGGTGAGGCGGGTCTCCATCCGGGTCTTGCCCGTGCGGGCACCCGTCGAGCAGGCCACCCAGTCGAGCAGGCCGTCCTTGGCGATCTCGGCGCGGTGCGCGGCGAAGTGCAGCGCCGCGTCGCCGCGGTCCTGCACGACGACGTAGGTGAGGTGGCCGGCCGCACCGACCACGACCTCGGCCACGCCGTTGGCGTAGCCGGGCAGGCCGGTCAGGTGCTCCTCCACGATCGTCGCCTCGGCGCCCTCCTCGACCACGATCAGGGCCCGCCACTGCTGGGCGGCGCCCTCCGTGGCGATCTCGTAGGCGACGTGGAACGGCTCCGCGACCCTGACGCCGGCGGGCACGTGCAGGAGCACGCCGTCCGTCCACAGGGCGCCGTTTTCGGCGGCGAACTTCTCGTCGTAGCCGACGATCGTGCCGAGCAGGGGCTCGACCAGCTCGGGGCGCTCCTCGGCGAGGCGGCGGATCGAGCCGAAGGCGACGCCCTGCGCCGTCACGGCCTCCGACAGCTCGTCGACGACGGCGCCGCCGTCGCGGACCACCACGCGGCCGGCGTGGTCGCCGTCCGCGAGGATCGCGCCCGCGATCTCGCCCGGGGCGGGCGCCGCGACCGGCTGGAAGGCGTCGAAGTCGATCCCGCGCAGGGATGTGAACCGCCAGTGCTCATCCGTGAGGGTGGGGACGGGGAGGAGCGCGTTGGACTGGGCCGCGAGGTCGCGGCGCTCGGCCAGCCAGGGGCTCACCCGACCGAGCCCTCCATCTGCAGCTGGATCAGGCGGTTCAGCTCGACCGCATACTCCAGCGGCAGCTCCTTCGTGATCGGCTCGATGAAGCCGGCGACGATCAGGGCGCTGGCCTCGGCCTCGGACAGGCCGCGGCTCATCAGGTAGTAGATCTGCTCCTCGCCGAGCCTCGAGACGGTGGCCTCGTGGCCGACGTCGACCTGGTCGGCGGAGATGTTGATGTACGGGTAGGTGTCGGTTCGCGACTCGGGGTCGATGATGAGGGCGTCGCAGACGACCTTCGACTTCGAGTGCTCCGCGTCCTTGTTGACGCGCAGGAGCCCGCGGTAGGAGGAGCGGCCGCCGTCCTTCGAGATCGACTTCGAGGTGATCACGGAGGTCGTGTTGGGGGCCACGTGGGTGATCTTGCCGCCCGCGTCCTGGTGCTGGCCCTCGCCCGCGAAGGCGATCGAAAGGATCTCGCCGTGGGCGCGCTCGCCCTTCAGGATCACGGCGGGGTACTTCATCGTGATCTTGGAGCCGAGGTTGCCGTCGACCCACTCCATCGTCGCGTCCGCCTCCGCCACCGCGCGCTTGGTGACGAGGTTGTAGACGTTGCTCGACCAGTTCTGGATCGTCGTGTAGCGGCAGCGGCCGCCCTTCTTGACGAGGATCTCGACGACCGCGGAGTGCAGCGAGTCGGACGAGTACGTCGGGGCGGTGCAGCCCTCGACGTAGTGCACGTAGGCGCCCTCGTCGACGATGATCAGCGTGCGCTCGAACTGGCCCATGTTCTGGGCGTTGATGCGGAAGTAGGCCTGCAGCGGCTGCTCGATCCGGACGCCCGGCGGGACGTAGATGAAGGAGCCGCCCGACCAGACCGCCGAGTTGAGCGCGGCGAACTTGTTGTCCGCGGGCGGGATCACGGTCGCCCAGTACTCGCGGAACAGGTCCTCGTGCTGGAGCAGCGCCTGGTCCGTGTCGAGGAAGAGGACACCCTGGTCCTCGAGCTCGGTCTTCAACGAGTGGTAGATCACCTCGGACTCGTACTGCGCGCCGACGCCGGCCAGGAACTTGCGCTCCGCCTCGGGGATGCCGAGCCGCTCGAAGGTGTTCTTGATCGTCTCGGGGACGTCATCCCACGAGCGCGCGTTGGCCTCGGCGGGCTTGAGGTAGTAGAAGATGTCGTCGAAGTCGATGCCGCTGAGGTCGGCGCCCCACTCGGGCATCGGCTTGGACTTGAAGATCTCGTAGGACTCGAGCCGGAAGTCGAGCATCCACTGCGGCTCGCCCTTATGGGCCGAGATCTGGCGGATGATCTCCTCGTCGAGGCCCTTCTCCATCTTGATGACGGGGTTCTCCTCGTCGCGGAAGCCCCACTTGTACTCGCCGAGGTCGATGTCGGGCGTCTCGGTGCTGCTCATCAGGCGGATACCTCCTCGGTGATCCCCGCGTAGCCCGAGGTCTCGAGCTCGTAGGCGAGCTCGGGGCCGCCGGAGCGGACGATCCGGCCGTCCATCAGGACGTGGATGCGGTCCGGCTTAACATGGTCGAGGATGCGCTGGTAGTGCGTGATGATCAGGGCGCCCATGTCGGGGCCGACGAGCTGGTTGATGCCGCCCGAGACGATCCGGAGGGCATCGATGTCGAGGCCCGAATCGGTCTCGTCGAGGATCGCGATCTTCGGCTTCAGCATCGCCATCTGCAGGATCTCGAAGCGCTTCTTCTCGCCGCCGGAGAAGCCGTCGTTGAGGGAGCGGGACGACATCGACTTGTCGATCGCGAGCAGCTCCATCGCCTCCTGCAGCTGCTTGCGGAACTCCGGGATCCGGATCGGGTCGTCCTCGCCGTCGGGGCCGCCCTTGCGGTGCGCGTTGACGGCCATCCGGATGAAGTTGGCGACCGTCACGCCCGGAACGGCGAACGGGTACTGGAAGGACAGGAACAGGCCGGCGCGGGAGCGCTCGTCGGCCTCCAGCTCGAGCAGGTCCTCGCCCATGAAGGTGACCTCGCCGGCGGTCACCTCGTAGCCGGGGTGGCCCATCAGCACGTGGCTGAGCGTCGACTTGCCGGACCCGTTCGGGCCCATGATCGCGTGGATCTCGCCGCGCGACATCTCGAGGTCGATCCCCTTGAGGATCTCCGTGTCGGTGCCGGCGATGGTGGCGTGCAGGTTGCGGATGACGAGATCGGCCACGGGTGGTGCTCCTCAGCTGAGCCGCGGGGCGGCAGGGCTTTCGTGCTGGTCCCTTCGCGACGGGCGTCCGGGCGGACGACCGGCGTTAGGGCTGTCAAATAAGGGTACCCGAATACCGCCGGATCCGTGGATTTCCGCCGCGCGTCACTGCCCGGCGCCGGGCGCGCCCTCGCTGAGGTACGCGAGAAGCGCCGTGTCCGTCAGCCATTCGACAGGGGCATGGTCGTCCGTGAGGGGCTCGCCGGCGCGCACCACGACGGCGCGGTCGGCGGCCAGCGCGTGGCAGTCGTCCGCCAGGGGACCCGTGACGGCCGCCATTCGCTCGGCGCCCGGCGCCGCGGTGCCGGCGTCGCGGTAGCCGGTGACGACCGTGTTGAACTCGTTGACCCGCGCCATCTCGACCTCGGGGAAGACGTGCGCCATCGTCTGCGCGATCCGCACGAGGGCCTGATCCTGGCCGGGCGGCGCGCCCACGTTGATCATCACGGCGCCGCCCGGGACGAGGCGCTCGCGGACCGTCTCGAAGAACTCGACCGTGACGAGGTGGAACGGAATGTACGGCTGGCGGTAGGCGTCGATCGCGATCGCGTCGAAGGCCTCATCGGAGGCCTCGAGCCACGGCCGCGCGTCGGCGGTGTGCACGGTCAGGTTGGCCTGGCCCATGTCGAAGAAGCGGTAGCCCGCCTCCGACACGAGGCCGTCGATCTCGACCCCGTCCACGGCCCAGGTCGGCCAGAAGCGGGCGTATTGGACGGCGGACGTGCCGGCGGCGTTGCCGAGCACGGCGAGCCGGCCGTCGTCGGGCCGGTCGATCGCCACGGGCAGGCACAGCGGGCGGTCCCAGTAGCCGCCGACGAGGCCGCTCGGCCCGACCTTGATCGAGTGCGTCGCCCAGCCCTCGTTGAGGCGCAGGATGACGTCGCCGTCGCGCTCCTCCACGACCTGCACGAACTGGTACGGCGACTCGCTCTCCCACAGCACGGTGTCGCCGGGCGCGGCCTTCACGCCCGACTCGGGCACGAGCAGGAGCAGCGCGATCGCGAGCGGGGCGGCCAGGGCGCGCCGGGGCAGCAGCGGCAGCGCGGCGAGGGCCAGGAGCAGCGCGAAGACGAGCAGGGTGCGGCGCGTGCCGATCCACGGCACGAGCAGCAGCACCGAGGCGAACGTGCCGAGCAGGGACCCCACGGTCGACAGCGCGTACAGCCGGCCGGCCACGGAGCCCGCCTCGTCGACGGAGTGGACCGCGAGCCGCATCGCCCACGGCGCGACCGTGCCGAGGACGGTGATCGGGATCGCGAGCGCGAGCATCACGGCCAGGAACGAGCCGATCAGGACCCCCGCGGAAAGCTCCGCGAAGGCGTCGGTGGCGGCGCCGAGGAGCGGGCGCGTGGCGAACGGCAGGACGGCGACGGCCACGGCGGAGACCAGCACGGCGAGGCCGAGGCCCTGCGGGCGCGGGTGGCGGTCGGCGAGCCGGCCGCCCAGCCAGTAGCCGAGCGAGAGGAACAGGAGCGTCAGCCCGATGACGTTCGCCCAGACCAACGTCGAGGTTCCGAAGAAGGGCGCCATCAGGCGCGCCGCGGTCAGCTCTACGCCGAGGATGCAGAAGCCCGTCATGAAGACGAGCACGTAGAGGCGGCCGATCGGCACCCCGGAACCGTACCCGCTCGCGGGTTCCCCGCAGGCTCCGGCTTAACAGAGCCTGAACACAACGGACCGGCCGGGCTTCACATGCGGCCGATAGAGGTATGGCCATGGACGACAACTGGACTCCCACCCCGCCCCCGCACGGCCCCTCGGGCGCCTACCGCGCCCCTTCCCCGACGACCCCGCCGCCCGTCGACGGCGCCCCCGCCCCCGGGCGCGGCCCGCGTGTGGTCCTGCCGGTCCTCGTGGCCGCGCTCCTCTCCGCCGGCCTCGCGGCGGGCGGCACGGCCCTCGTGATCGACCGCGAGGCCGCCCCGGGGACGACGACCACCGTGGTCCAGGAGGCCCCGCCGGTCGACGAGGCCTCGGTCTCGGAGGCCGTCGCCGGCGACGAGGGCGATGGCCCGGTCGCCGCGATCGCGGGCGACACCCTCGACATCGCGCAGCTCTACGAGAAGTACGGCGCCGGCGTGGTCCGCGTCGAGCACTCCCAGGGCCTCGGCTCGGGCTTCGTGATCGACAAGGACGGCCACATCCTCTCCAACGCGCACGTCGTCGACGGCGCGCAGGGCACGATCAGCGTCTCGTTCTCCAACGACGAGCGCGTCGAGGCGCAGGTGATCGGCGTCGACAACGCGACCGACGTCGCGCTGCTCAAGGTCGACCTGCCCGCCTCCGCCCTGACCGTCGTGCCGCTCGGCGACTCGACCTCGGCGGTCGTCGGCGAGCCCGTCGTCGCGATCGGCAACCCGTTCGGCCAGGACCGCACCGTCACCAGCGGCATCGTCTCGGCCGTCGCCCGCCAGATCGAGGCCCCGAACGGCTTCGGCATCAACGGCGTGATCCAGACGGACGCGGCCATCAACCAGGGCAACTCCGGCGGCCCGCTGTTCAACATGCGCGGCCAGGTGATCGGCATCAACTCGCAGATCTACACCGGCGGCACGGGCGGCGGCAACGTCGGCCTCGGCTACGCCGTACCGATCAATCTCGTCAAGGAGGTCGTCGCCGACCTGATGGCGACCGGCACAGCGCAGCACGCCTGGCTCGGCGTCCAGCTCTCCGACGTCGACCCGACGTTGGCCTCCCAGGTCAAGATCGGCACCGACCAGGGCGCCATGATCGCCGGCGTCAGCGAGGGCTCGCCCGCAGCCGCAGCCGGCCTCAAGGGCGCCACCGGCGAGATCACCATCGAGGGCAAGAGCTACGCGGTCGGCGGCGACGTGGTCGTCGAGGCCAACGGCCAGCCCGTCGCCTCGATCAAGGACCTCCAGGCGGCGGTCACCGCGCTTGAGCCCGGCGACGAGCTGAAGCTCGTCGTCAAGCGCGCCGACGGCTCCACCGCCGACATCACCGCGACCCTCGGCAACCAGCCGCAGGATCCCACCGCGCTCGCCCGCTGAGCCACTCCTCCGCAGCGGGCGGACACCGGGGGGCGGGGTCGGGCACAGCCCGGCCCCGCCCTCCGTCTGCCCGCGCTAGCGCCGGTCGGCGATCTGCGCGAGCAGGCAGACGATGGTGCCGACCACGACCCATAGGACGGCGCCGGCGATCGCCGCGCCGATGCCGACGGCGATCGTGTAGGGCTCGCCCCCGATCAGGCCCACGGTGAGGGCGACCGCGGCGTGCAGGACGGCCATCGCGTAGGCGGCGACGGCGGCGCGCGGCGCCTGACCGGCGGCGCGCGCGAAGCGCTCGGGGATCGTGTCCATCGGGGACATCCTACCCGCGGGACTCGCCGGCGGGGGTACAGTCCGGTGCCCACGCGGTGAAGCCGCGAACCACCCCGATGCGCGCCCTCCTCATCGTCAACCCCGTCGCGAGCCGCGTGAACGCGGCCGTGGAGCGCACGGCGCTGCGCGAGCTGGAGACCGCCGCCGAGATCGAGGTCGTGCGCACCACGCGCCACCTGGAGGCCGCCGAGATCGCGCGCCGCGGGGCGGACGAGGGCTTCGACGCCGTGATCGTGCTCGCGGGCGACGGCACCGCGAACGAGGTCCTCAACGGCGTCGGCTCAGCCATCCCGATCGGCCTCCTGCCCGGCGGCGGCACCAGCGTGATGCCGCGGAACCTCGGCCTCCCGCCCTCGATCCCCGCCGCCGCCCGGCGCCTCGCGGCGGCCCTCAGCGAGGGCACGGAGCGCGCCGTGCGGGTGGGGCGCATCAACGGCCGGCGCTTCGCCTTCAACGCCGGCGTCGGCCTCGACGCGGAGGTCGTGCGCCGCGTCGACGGGCGCGAGCGCGGCACGAGAGACCGCCGCTCCCCGGACGTGGTCTACGCCCGCGAGCTCGCCAAGCTCGTGGCCCGGGGCGCTTACAGCCAGCCCCGCATCACCGTGCACGCCGACCACCAGATCGACCGCGTCGCCTTCCTCGTCGCCGTCAACCTCGCGCCGTGGTCGTACATCGGCCCGCTGCCCCTCGACCTCGCGCCCACCGCGACGGCCGACGGCGGGCTCGACGTCGTCGCGCCGCGCCACCTCTACCGCCGCGACCTGCTCGGCTTCGCGCAGCGCGTCCTCGTCGACCAGCGCCACGCCCGCGGCTCGGGCGACCCGCGCATCGCCTACTGGCACGACATCGCGCGGATCGACCTGCGCTGCGATGAACCCTTCCCCGCGCAGGTCGACGGCGACTACGTCGGCGACATCCTCGACGCGGTGATCGAGGTCGACCGCGAGGGCGCCCGCTACCTGCTCTAGGCGCCCGGCCCGTACCATGCGGGCATGGACATCCTCGTCGCCCTCAGCCAGGGCGCCGGCCTCGCCGTCGCCTGCGGGCTCGCCGCCCTGCTCCCCCTCGGGGTTCTCGCCGTCGCCGTCCTGCTCGGCTGGGCGCCCGGCTCCCTCGACCTCGCCGACGGCACGCCCTTCCTCGTCGGCGTCTGGGTCGCGGGCGTGGTCGAGGCGGCGCTGCGCGTAGTCCTGCCCCTGCCCATCCGGATCGCGCTGAGCGGCCTTGGCGGCGCCGCGGCCTTCGAGCTCGCGGCGGGCGGGGAGGTGCCGTTCGCCGGGCTCGTCGCGGGCGCCGCGATCGGCGCGGGCACCGCCTGGACGGCCACGCGCATGGCCGACCGCGCCGTCCAGGGCGGCGGCACCCCGTGGGGCGTCGCCGCGATCCTCGGCGTGGCGTCGATCGTCGTCGCCGTCGTCGCGATCATCCCGTTCGCCGGCTTCCTGCTGGTACTCGTCGCGCTCTACGGCGGCCTCCGCGCCCGCAAGGACGACCGCGAGCGCTACGCGGGGCTGCGCGTCCTCAAGTGACCCCGCGCCGCCTGCTGGTCGCGGCGGCGCTCGCGCTCGCGCTGCTCGCCCCGCCGCTCGCGGCCGCCCCCGCGGACGCGGCCGCCCCGAAGCTCTCGGCCACGGAGGCCGAGCAGCTCGCGCGCGAAGCACCTGACGTCTCGGAGGTCATGCTCCGGTACCCGCTGTCGCGCTGGACCTGCGTGTTCGAGGACGCGCGTGCCCGCTGGGTCTGCACCCTCTACGCGGCCTCCGACGGCTCGGGCGTGGCCGTCGTCCGGATCCTCGACGACCCGGCGCGCGTCTGGAACGTCACCATCCCGCGCACCGGGGCCCCCGCCACGCAGCTCGACCAGGGCCGCGCGATCGCGATCGCCAAGCGGGACGCGCGCGCCGCCGCCTGGGTGCGGCGCTACACGGACGACGGGCAGAAGGTGCGCACCACCGCCGTCCTCGAGACCGGCACGTGGCGCGTGCGCTGGTACGCGGGCGACCGCCAGATCGCGGAGGTCGGGGTCAAGGACGGCACCTCGGCGATCGACTACGTGCGCACCGGGCCGCAGGTGACGTGGTCGATGGCGCGCGGCGGGAAGGGCTTCGGGCGGCTGATCAACGAACCGTGGGTGTTCGGCATCTTCGTGCTCGTCTTTGCCGTCCTCATGCTCAACTGGCGGCGCCTGCGCTCCTGGCGCACCCTCGACGTGGCCGCGATCCTGTCCATAGCCGCCTCGCTCTGGTTCTTCAACCAGGGCGAGATCCTCACGGCCGTGCCCCTGCAGTACCCGCCGCTGATCTACCTGCTCGTCCGGCTGATCGCGATCGGCCTCGGCCGCTCGGCCCGCCCCGCCTTCACCACGAGCCTGCCGTTCTGGGCGATGGTGATGATCCTGCTCGCGCTCGTCGGCGGGCGGATCGGCCTCAACGCGTACTCGTCGAACGTCGTCGACGTCGGCTACGCCGGCGTGGTCGGCGCCGACCGCATCCTCGACGGGCGCAGCCCGTACGGGGCCTTCCCCAAGCGCACGTCGACGCCGTGCGGCACGCGCTACAGCGACGGCTCGAACAGCGCGTACGTGCAGGCCGACGGCGCGTGCGAGACGGCGATCGAGCGGGGCGACACCTACGGGCCCGCGATCTACCTGGCCTACGTGCCGGGCACCGCCGCGCTGGGCTGGAGCGGCCGCTGGGACGACCTCCCGGCGGCCCACTTCACCGCGGGCTTCTTCGATCTGATCGCCGGCCTCGGGCTCGCCGTGTTCGGCTGGCGGCTCGGCGGACGGCGGCTGGCCGTGGCGCTGGCCCTGTTCTGGTTCGCGGTGCCGTGGACGGCGTACACCTTCATGAGCGACTCGAACGACTCGGTCGTGGCCGCCCTGCTCGCCTGGTCGGCGGCGCTGTTCGCGCGGCCCGTGGGCCGCGGGGCGCTCCTGATGCTCGCGGCGCTCGCGAAGTTCGCGCCGCTGCTCCTGATCCCGCTCTGGCTGCGGCTCGACCGCGGCGGCCCCGCCCTCGCGCCCGGCGAGTGGGCCTACGGCCACCCCGGCCCGGGGCGCTCACGGTCGCGCCGGCTCGTCGACGCCCTGCGGCCCGGCCCCGGCGCGGGCCGCACCCTGCTCGGCATGGCGCTCGTCGTGGTGGTCCTCGCCGGCGTCCTGGTCGCCCTCGACGGGCCCGGGGCGCTGCGTATGTTCTGGGACCGCACGTTCGGCTGGCAGCTCGACCGGCCCTCGCCGTTCTCGCTCTGGAACTGGGGCGAGTACCCGGGGCTGCCCGACCTCGGCCTCGTGCAGACCGCCCTCAAGGGGCTGGTGGTCCTCGGCGCGATCGCCCTGTACGCCGTGCCGCGCCGGCTCGACCCGACCCGCGCACTCGCCCTCGCCGGCGCCCTGCTGTGCGGGTTCCAGATCGTGCTCACGCACTGGATGTACCTGTACCTGCCGTGGGTGCTGGTGTTCGCGGCGATCGCGCTGCTCGCACCCCGCGTCGCGCTGCCCGGTCCTATCCCCCGGCCCCCCGCCCCGCTCCCCGCGCGGCGGCCCGCGACCGTGACGGCCTGAGCCCGGCTCAGGCCGGGCGGCGCAGCGCCTCGGCGGTCGTCGCGCGACCCGCATCGTCGACGTCGACGAGGAGACCCTCGAGGCGGACGTCGCCCGTGGCGGGCTCGAGCCGCTGCGGCTGCTGCAGGAGGAAGCGCCGCAGGCTGAGCTCCTTGACGGCGCCGATCACGGAGTCGTGCGGGCCGGTCATCCCGGCGTCCGTGATGTACGCGGTGCCGCCGGGCAGGACCCGGGCGTCGCTCGTCTGCACGTGCGTGTGGGTGCCGCAGACCGCGCTGGCCCGGCCCGCGAGGTGCCAGCCCATCGCCACCTTCTCGCTGGTCGCCTCGGCGTGCACGTCGACGAGGAGGAACGGGGTGCGCGCGAGCGCCCGCTCCACGAGCCCGTCCACCACCGCGAACATCGTCTGGGCCGGCTCGAGCGCGAACGAGCCGAGCAGGTTGAGCACCGCCACCTCGCGGCCGTCGGCCGCCGGCACGAACACGAGTCCGCGACCGGGCAGGCGCTCGAGCAGGTTGGCGGGGCGCGCGACGCGCTCGGCCTGGACGAGGTACGGCCCGATCTCCTTGCGGCGCCAGAGGTGGTTGCCGAGCGTCAGGCAATCCGCCCCGGCGGCCAGGAGCCGCTCGGCGAGCTTCGGGGTCAGGCCGACGCCGTCGGCCGCGTTCTCCGCGTTGACCACGACGAGGTCGAGGCCGAGCTCGTCACGCAGGCCGGGCAGGGCGCGCTCGACCCCCTCCACCCCGGGCAGGCCGTAGACGTCGGCGAGGAAGAGGATCCTCACGTCGCGGCCACCGCGGTCGCGGGCCGCACCTCAAGCTGCACGCGGTTGCCGCCGTCCTGCGTGTAGCCCGACAGGACGGGGTCGAGGACGCCCGTCACGTCGACGATGCGGCCGATCCGGGTCCAGGCGTCGGGCCGCGTCGAGACGGGCGTGCCGACCGAGAGGTCGGGGTCGGCCTGAAGGCCCGAGGCGACCAGCACGACGCCCGGGTTCGACAGCGGCTCGATCGCGATCTGGTCGCCGTAGACGACGCCCTCGACGATGACGGGGGTGATCGACAGCACCTTGCCGTCGACGGGCGCGTAGACGTCCGTGCCGACGGGGGCGCCGACGTCGACCGCGGTCGGGTCGCCCTCGACGGCGTACCTCGGCCCGCCCGCGTCGTCGCCCGCGAACCCGCCGATCACACGCCCGATCAGACCCTCGTCGACGGGCCGCCCGACCGGCTCGAGCGGGAGGCCGCTGGTGCCCGCCACGGGGTGGTAGAGGATCGCGGTGATCCGCGTCTGGGCGATCGGCACGAACAGCACCACGGCGCCCTGGCGGGCCATGGTCTGGGGGCGCGGGGCGCCCGAGGGCAGGATCCGCTCGGCCGGCGCCACGGACGGCATCAGGTCGACGCCGCCGAGGCCGACGACCTGCACCGCGCCCACGCCGAGGACGGCGGCCGCGAGCAGCACGGCCACCGCGACGCGCCCGCGCCCGAGGCGGCGGGGCGGCGGGGCGGGCGGCGGGAGGAGGATATCGACGCCCGAGCCCGTCAGCTCGACGGTCGCGACATCGGCCTGCTCGTCGTGCACGGCCATGGGGCGGAGTCTACCGGCCGGCGGGTGGCGGCTACGGCACCGCGGCCGCGGTGGCCGGCGGCGGTGCGGTCTCGACCGGCTCGGCGGAGGTCGCCGGCGGCTCCCCGGCCGTCGTCGCGGGTTTCGGCTTCGGCATCTCGAGCGTGATCTCGGGGGCCGTGACACTCGAGACGATGCGGTCGGCGAACTGCGACGTGAAGGTCGCCCAGTCGACGGGCTGGCGCGGCGCCCGGAACTCGCGCGCCGGCACGTCCGCGAGGGCGGCGTCCATGAACAGGTGCCAGATGTCGGCGGGCAGCGTGGGCCCGGAGACGGCCGCGACGCCCTCGACGTTGTAGAGCGGCTTCGTCTCGTCGGGGTAGCCGATCCAGACGCAGGCGGCGAGGTCCGGGGTGTAGCCGCAGAACCAGGCGTCGGTGTGGTCGTCGGTGGTGCCCGTCTTGCCGGCCTGGGGGCGGCCGTCCGTCGTGCGGGCGCCGGTGCCCGTGCCCGCGTACATGTTCTCGCCGAGGATGCGCGTGACCTCGGCGGCGACGCCGTCCTGGATCACGCGCACCGCGCGGTCGCGGCGGCCGACGAGGACGTTGCCGTCGGAATCCTTGACCGCCTTGACGGCGGTCGGCGGGTTGTAGACGCCGCCGTTGGCGAGCGTGGCGTAGGCGGTCGCCATCTCCAGCGGCGAGACGCCGCTCGAGCCGAGCGTGATCGACGGCACGGGCACGAGCTTCGACCTGCGCACGCCGAGCCGGCGCGCCATGTCGGCGATGTTGTCGGGGCCGACGTCGATCGCCAGTTGCGCGTAGACGGTGTTGTCGGAGGCGAGGGTGGCGTTCTCGAGCGTGACGCCGCCCCCGTACTCGCCGCCTGCCGTGCCGACCTGCCAGACGGCCGACTCCGGGTCGGGCTGCCACGAGAAGGGCGCCGACATGTACTGCGTGGCGCGCGGGTCGATGCCCTGCTCGACGGCGGTCGCGAGCGTGAACGTCTTGAAGGTCGAGCCGGGCTGGCGGCGCCCCTGCGAGGCGAGGTCGAACTGGTCCTTGCGGAAAGCGCGCGTCGAGGCCATCGCAACGATCTCCCCCGTCTTCGGGCGGATCGCGACGATCGCGGCGTCCGGGTCGCCGGGCGTCTTCAGGATCGCCTTCATCGCGGCCCGGGCCTGGGCCTGCAGGCGCGGGTCGAGGGTCGTCTCGATGCGCAGGCCGCCGGCCCGCACTGCGGCGTCGCCGAAGTCGGGGTCCGAGGTGAGCTCCTCGGCGACGTAGCGGACGAAGAAGGACTCGCGCACCTTGCCGTAGACGCGGCCGCGCTTGAGCTTCAGCGGCGCCGCGTTGGCGCGCGCCTCCTGCCGGGCCGTGATCGCCCCCGTCTCGCGCATGGCGGCGAGCACCTGCGCGCGGCGCTCGAGGGCGGCGCCGGGGTTGGCGTAGGGGTCGTAGTAGGACGGCAGCTGCGGCAGACCGGCGAGCAGGGCGGACTCCGCCAGGGTGAGCTCCTTCGCCGGCTTCGCGAAGTAGGTCTGGGCCGCGGCCTCCACCCCGTAGGCGTTGTTGCCGTAAAAGACGGTGTTGAGGTAGGCGGTGAGGATCTCGTCCTTCGTGAAGCGCTGCTCGAGCTGCATCGCGAGGAGCGCCTCGCGCAGCTTGCGGTCGAGGGTGCGCTCCTTCGTGATGTAGATCTGCGAGATCAGCTGCTGGGTCAGGGTCGAGCCGCCCTGCACGACACGGCCGGCGGCGACGTTGCGCAGCGCGGCGCGCACGATGCCGCGCGCGTCGACGCCGGAGTGGTCGTAGAAGCGGCGGTCCTCGATCGCCACCGTCGCCTCCTTCAGCCTCGGCGCGATCGCGTCGCTGGCGACGGGCTGGCGGTTCTCCTCGGCGGCGAGCACGCCGAGGCTCGCGCCTGCGCCGTCGTAGACGCTCGAGTTGGCGCCGATCTGGCGGGCCTTGATCGCGTCGAGGGTCGGCAGGTCGCCCATGTAGCGGGCCGCCCCGAACAGCAGCAGGCCCGTGCCGAGCGCGGTCAGGAGCGCCAGCACCAGGAACGTCGTCGCGAACGCGCCGCGCCGGCCCGTGGTGCGCCGCTGGCGGCGCGAGCGGCGACGGCGGCCCACGCCCTGGGCGACCCCGTCAGGCACGCCCCCCACCTCTTCCACGTGCTCTGCTCATCGCTCGTTCCACGCTACCACCGGGTCCACGGCCGGAGACGCACCGGTGGCCGGGCTCGCAGCATGCGGGGTTTCCTCGTCGACGGTCCTCACCGCCGTGGGCCTTCGCCCCGCCCCTCCCCGGTCCTCCCCCGACGCCCCGGTACGATGGTCGGCGTGCGCCGCCTCGGCCCGATCGCCGTCCTGACCGTGCTCGCGCTGGCCCTCGCGGGCTGCGGGCTCAAGCCGGAGCCGATGGGGGCCGGCGCCGCCTTCCCGTCGCGCGCGGTCGACGCCGCCGGCACCGCGGTCTCGCTGTCCGCGGCCCCCGACCGGATCGTCTCCCTCGACCCCGGGGCGAGCGCCGTCCTGCGCTCGATCGGGCTCGAGGCCGCGCTGGTCGAGGCGACCCCCGCGAACGCGGCGGACCTCGCCGCCGACCCGGCCACCGACCTCGTGGTGGTGCCGCTGGTCCTCGGCCCGGAGGCCGGCGGGCGGATCGACGCCGCCGCCGCGGCGCCGGTCTACCGCTACGGCGCCGCCCCGCTGGCCACGGCCCCGACCGCGATCAGCCAGCTCGGGCTCGCCGTCGGGCGGGGGCCGGAGGCGGCCGTGATCGCCCGCTCGGTGGCGGACGGGCTGGCCGCGCTCGCCGAGCGCCTCGCGTCCGAGCCGCCGGTGCGCACCCTCGTCGAGGGCCCGGCGGCGACCGCCTTCGGCCCCGGCACGCCGATCGGCCAGGCCGTCGCCGCCGCCGGCGGCGAGAACGTCTTCCCCGCCGACGCGCGCTGGACGCCCGAGGAGGTCGCGGGCCTCGACGTGCGGGCCTGGGTCGCCGCCGACCCGGGCGGCTCGACCTACGCCACCCTGCAGGGGATCGTGGAGCTCGCGGCGGTGCCCGCGATCCGGGACGGCCGCGTGACCGACGTGCCGCGTGACGGCTACCCGGTCGACGGCCAACTGCCGCGCGCGCTGCAGGATCTCGCCGACCGGCTGCGGGCCCCGTGAGCACGCCCCGGCAGACGCCCGCCGGGGCCCTCCTGTGGGTCCTCGTCGCCCTGCCGATCGTCCTGCAGCTCGCGATCACGACGCTCGGGATCGCCGTGGTCGGCGCCCTCGTCGGGCTGCCCGAGCGGATGGCCTTCTACAGCCTGCCCCAGGCCCTCGTGGTGCTGGGCGCCTACGTCGTCTTCGGGGCGGCCACGCTCCTCGTGGCGCGGCGGATCGGGCCCGTGCGGGAGGTGCTCGCGATCCGGCGCACGCCGCTGCTGCCCGGCATCGGCCTCGCCGTCCTCGGCCTCGTCGCCGGGCTCGGGATCGCCGCGCTGCTCGAGCCGATCTTCCACGGCGCCGAGTCCCAGAACCTCGACCCGGGGCCCTTCCCGGGCACGGCGGTGGCGGCGGCGGCCGCCGCCTGCAGCGCGATCAGCGTCGTGATCGGGGCCTCCGTCACCGAGGAGCTCTACTTCCGGGGGCTCCTCTACGGGCGGCTCGACCTGCGCTTCGCGCGGGCCGCGGCCGTGATCGGCTCGGCCGGGGCGTTCGGCCTTGCCCACTTCCAGCCCGACGCCTTCCCCACCCTCTTCGCGCTGGGCCTGATCCTCGGGCTCCTGCGCATGCGCACGGGCTCGATCTGGCCCGCCATCGGCCTGCACGCCGCCAACAACGGCCTCGCCTTCGCCTACCTGCTGGCCTCCTAGCCCCCGGTCCTCCGGTATGGTCCGCGCGTCCAGCCCGGAGGGAAGCCGCGTGTCCGACCAGTCCAGCGACCCGATCGTCGAGCAGTTCCGCAACCAGATCACCGACACGGACCTCGCGATCCTCGAGGCGCTCAACAAGCGCATCACGACGGTGCGCAAGCTGCACGACTACAAGGCCGAGCAGGGCTACGACGCCGTCGACCCCTCGCGCGAGGAGTGGCTCACGCAGTACCTCCAGCGCTGCAACAAGGGGCCGCTCTCGAACGACGAGGTCGCCGTCCTCTGGCGCTCGATCATCGACGCCACGCTGCGCGAGGTCGCGCGGCTGCGCGGCGCCTGATCAGCCGTCCTCGCCGAACTCCTCCGGCCGCACCTCGTCCAGGAACTGCTTGAAGTCCTCGACGAGCTGCTCGGGGTCGGACTGCGTGGCCTCCGCCTCCTCGTCCTCCATCTGGATCGCGCTCTCGGCGATCACCTCGTCGGCGGCGTAGATCGGCGCCTTCGCGCGCAGCGCGAGGGCGATCGCGTCCGAGGGCCGCGCGTCGAGCTCGACCTCCTCGTCGCCCTTGCGCAGGAGGACCCGTGCGAAGAACGTGCTGTCGCGCATCTCCACGACGTTGATCCGCACGACCTGGGTGTCGAGCTCGCCGAGCGCCGTCGAGAAGAGGTCGTGCGTCATCGGCCGGGGCGTCTCCGTGTTCTGCAGCTTGGCCAGGATCGCGGCGGCCTCGGGGTGGCCGATCCAGATCGGCAGGAAGCGGTTGCCCATGGCCGTCTTGAGCAGCACGATCGGCTGCTTGCCGACCATGTCGAACGACACGCCGTAGACGACCATCTCCTGCATGGGACTGAGTCTACCGGCGCTCGCGCCGCCGCCCCGCGGGGGACGGGCGCCCGTCAGGTCCGCCGCAGCGCGATCACGGCGTTCTGCCCGCCGAAGCCGAACGCGTCGACCATCACCCCGGGCAGCTCGAGCGGTGCGGCGGCGCCGCGCACGAGGTCGATGGCGCAGGCCGGGTCGGGGTTGTCCAGGTTCATCACCGGCGGCACCTCGCCGCGGTCGGCGACGAGCGCGCCGATCGCCACGCTGAAGGCGCCGGCCGCGCCGAGTCCGTGGCCGAGGACGGCCTTCGGCGCCGTCACCCTCGGCGTGCGGCCGTCGACCGCGAGGACGCGCCGCACGGCGGCGGCCTCGCTCGCGTCGTTGAGGGCCGTGCCGGTGCCGTGCGCGATCACCGCGCCGATCTCGCCGGCGGACATGCCCGAGCGCTCGAGCGCGCCGCGCAGGGCCAGCTCGGCCCCGGCGCCATCGGGATCGGGCGCGGTCACGTGGTAGGCGTCGCAGGTCACGGCCACGCCGGCGATCTCGGCGTAGACGTGCGCGCCGCGCGCCTCGGCGGCGGCCAGCGGCTCGAGCACGAGCATCGCCGCGCCCTCCGCGGGGATGAAGCCGGTGCGGTCGCGATCGAAGGGCCGCGAGAGGGTGCTCGGCTCGCCCTCGGCGGTCGAGAGCGCGCCCGCGTTGGCGAGGCTCGACATCAGGGACGGCGTCAGCGCCGCATCCGAGGCGCCGGCGAGCATCAGGTCGGCGTCGCCGCGCTGCAGCGTGTGGAAGCCCTCGGCCACGGCGATGGTGCCGGCCGCGCAGGCCCCCACCCCGGCGGTGACCGGGCCGGTCACGCCGTACTTGATGGCGGCGTTGGCGGCGGCCATGTTGCCCGACACGAGCGGCACGTAGAGCGGTCCCATCCGGCTCGGGTCGGCCTGCCGGCGTAGGACCTCCTCGTCGCCCTCCGGGATGCCGCCCGCTCCGGTGTGGATCGTGATGCCCGTGCGGGGACCGGCGATATCGGAGAGTCCGGCGTCGGCCAGAGCGAGGTCGGCGGCGACGAGCGCGAACTGCGCGAAGCGGCCCATGCGCCGCGCGGTGCGCCTCTCGATGTAGGGCGAGAGGTCGAAGTCGGCGATCGGCGCGGCGTGGCGCGCCGGCAGCCCCTCGTACTGCTCACCCTCGAGGCGCACGACGCCGGAGCGGTGCTCCATCAGGGACGACCAGAGCGCCTCGTGGCCGTTGCCCGTCGGGCCGACGATGCCGATCCCGGTGATGGCGATGGGGCTGGACGGGTTCACGGGCACGGGGTCAGTCTGGCGGATCCATCGGCCTGGCGGCCGTCGACGGGTGCCCGAGTGGGCGATCCTGGATTCGAACCAGGGACCTCCTCCTTATCAGAGAGGCGCTCTAACCGACTGAGCTAATCGCCCGACGCGCGGGATCCTATACGAGCCCGGGACTACCCCGCGATGGTCACCGTGCCGCTGACGGTGCGCTCCGAGAAGCCGTCCACGAGGGCGCGCACGGTCAGCCGGTACGTCCCCGGGAAGGGCAGCATGCCGCTGGCCCGGCCGGCGACGAACGTCCAGGCGAAGGGGGCGTCGAGCAAGGGGTGGCGCCACTCGGCCGTGCCGTCCTCGAGGCCACCCCAGAGGGCGAGGGTGCGCACCCCCACCCGCGCCCCCGACAACCGCAGGCGCTGGCCCGCCAGCGTCACGGTGGTCGCCGCGGCGGCCGGGGTCGCGACCTTCACGGCGAAAGGCACCGCCCGTCGGATCACGTGGCCATCCGTGCCGGTGACGGCGTAGGCGTACGCGTAGCGCCCCGGCCCGAGCGTGCCCGTGACCTGCGCGGTCAGCTCGCGCCCCGTGATCCGCGCGGCCCCGGCGCGCGAGCGTCCCGCGGCGTCGACGAGGCGCAGGGCAGTCGGCCCCCCGCTGACCCGCTCGGAGAACACGATCCGGATCATCGGCGGCGGCCCGGCCAGGCGCTGGTCGGCGGCCGGCGAGAGCGTCGCGGCGCCGGCGTGCCCGTGCGCCGCACCCGCCAGGGCGAGCCCGGCGAGCAGCACGGGCAGGACAGCGAGGGCGCGGCGGATCACGCCTCGATCGTAGTGACGCACGGCGGCACCGGAGTCCTGTCCGACCATCCTCCCGTAATGATTATGACGTCTAGGCCGCGCGGTCGTGGCGGCCGGGCCCGGCCTCGGCGGCGGCGAGGCGCGCCACGAGGTCCTCGAGCTGCTCACGCGAGCGGATCCGCACCTCGAGCCTGCAGCCGTCGCGGGTCGGGGTCACCCGGCCCACCATCCCGAGCGCCCGGAAGCAGGCGTCGGTCGCGGCGGCGGCGAGGTCGTGGTCGAACCAGCCGGCGGACGCGCCGCGGACGGCGCGCGGGGCCCGCCTGGCGTCCGGCGCGGTGCGGGCCAGCGCCTCGACCTGGCGGACCGAGAGGCCGTCGTCGACGGCGCGCCGGGCGAGCTGCCGGCGGCGCTCGTGGTCGGGCTCCTGGAGGATCGCCCGGCCGTGCCCCTCGCTGAGGGTGCCGGCGGCGATCAGGTCGAGCACGTCGTCGGGCAGCTCGAGCAGGCGCAGCGCGTTCGCGATCGTCGGGCGGCTGCGGCCGACCCGCTCGGCCACCTCGGTCGGCGTCAGGTCGAGCTCGTCGATCAGGGCGGCGTAGCCACGGGCCGCCTCGATCGGGTTGAGGTCCTCGCGCACCACGTTCTCGACGAGGGCGAGGATCAGGGTCTGGCGCTCGTCCGCCCGGCGCACGATCGCCGGCACCGTCGTCAGGCCGGCCTGGCGGGCCGCCCGCCAGCGGCGCTCGCCGGCGATGATCTCGTAGCGCCCATCGGGCGCGGAGCGCACGAGGATCGGCTGCATGATCCCGTCCCGGGCGACCGAGCGGGCGAGGTCGTCGAGCGCCTCCTGGTCGAAGGCCCGCCGCGGCTGGCGCGGGTTGGGCTGCACCTGGTCGATGGGGAGGGTGACGAGCGTCGGCTCGCCCCCGGTCGGATCGAGGAGCGCGTTGAGGCCGCGTCCGAGCCCGGTCTGCCTAGCCACGCTCAACCACCTCCAGGGCGAGTCGGTAGTACGCGTCGGCTCCGGCCGAGCGCGGGTCGAACTGGGAGATCGGGCGCCCGTGGGAGGGCGCCTCCGCGAGCCGCACGCTGCGCGGGATGACGCTGTCGAAGACCTTGCTGCCGAAGTGCTCGCGCAGGTCCGAGGCGACGTCCTGGGCGAGCCGCGTGCGGCCGTCGTGCATGGTCAGGAGCAGGCCCGAGAGCTGCAGCTGCGGGTTGATCCGCGCGCGCACGATCTCGACGGTCTCGAGCAGCTGCGCGAGCCCCTCGAGCGCGTAGTACTCGCACTGCACGGGCACGATCAGGCGGTTCGCGGCCGCCAGCGCGTTGACCGTCAGCATGCCGAGGGCCGGCGGGCAGTCGACGAGCACGAACGGGTAGCGGTCGTCCACCTCGGCGAGCGCGCGGCCGAGCAGCTGCTCACGGTCCTCGCGGTCGGGGAGCTCGACGGCGGCCGCCGCGAGGTCCGGATGGGCGGGCGCGAGGTCGAGGTTCGGGACGCCGGACGGGATGATCGCGTCCTCGAGCGGCAGGCCGTGCAGCACCTCGTAGGTGGAGCGGCCGCGCACGGGCCGGTGCCCGAGCCCGGTCGTGGCGTTCGCCTGCGGGTCGAAGTCGACGAGCAGGACGCGCGCGCCCGCCTCGGCCAGGCAGGCCGCGACGTTCACGGCCGTGGTGGTCTTGCCGACGCCGCCCTTCTGGTTCGCGAGTGCGTAGATGCGGGACATGCCCGCAGGCTAGCCCCCGCCCCGGACGATCGGCTCGCGCGCGGCGAGCCCCACCCGGCGTGGGAAGCCCGCGGGCGTGGGTCCCGTCTTGCGCACCGCGAGATGGCTGCGGCGCTCGAAGCCCGCCACGGGGCGCAGCGCCTCGACGGCGCCGCCGAGCGCGGCGGCGGCCGCCTCGGCCCCCGCCCGGTCGACGGCGCCCGCGTGCAGGACGAGCAGGCCGCCCGGGCGCAGGAGCGGCAGGCAGAGCTCGATCGCGACGGGCGGCGGGGCCAGCGCCCGGGCCACCGCGATGCCGAAGGCCTCGCGCCCGTCGCCGGCCGCGTGGGCCTCGGCCCGGGCGTTGACCACCGTCACGCGGTCCGCGAGACCGCAGGCCGCGACGGCCGCCGCGAGGTGCCCGCAGCGCGTGGCGCGGCTCTCGAGCAGGACCCCGGTGAGGTCGGGGCGGTCGAGCAGGATCGGGATCCCGGGGAACCCGGCGCCCGAGCCGACATCGACGAGCGGGCCCGTCTCGCCGGCCAGGAGGTCGAGGCTGGAGCGGGCGTCGGCGAGGTGCTCGGCGAGGGCCGCGGGCGCGGGGTCGGCCACGAGCCGCCGGCGGGCGCCCGCGATCAGGTCCAGGAGCGGCGCGGCGGGGTCGTGTTTCACGTGGAACGACGCTTCCGGGCGCCTGCACGTTTCACGTGAAACGCCTAGCCGTCGGCGGGCCGCACGACGACGCAGCGCTGCGGCTCGCGGCCGCCGGACTCCGTGACCACGTCGGGGCGGTCCTGCAGGGCCAGGTGGACGATCTTGCGCTCCGCACTGGACATCGGCTCGAGCGAGATCGGGCCGCCCGTGGCCAGGGCCTCCTGGGCCGCCCGCTCGGCGGTGTCGCGCAGGACGGTCTCGCGGCGGCGGCGGTAGCCCTGCGCATCGACGACGATCGGCTTCCCGTCGCCGGTTCCACGCAGGACGATCGCGTTCACGAGGTACTGGACGGCGTCGATCGTGTGGCCGTGCTTGCCGATCAGCAGCCCGAGGTCGTCGCCCTCGACCACGGCCACGAGACCATCCGGGCCCTGGCCGACGTGGATCTCGGCGTCGAGGCCGATCCCGCCGCAGACGGCGTCGAGCAGCTCGTGCACGCGCTCAGCCTGCGGGCCCTCGGCGCGGGGCAGAACGGGCTCCTCGGCGCGCGGGCGGCGCGCCGGCTGGCGGGGGGCCGGGCGGGCCGGGCGCGCGGACGGGGCGGCGCCCGGCGCGGGCAGGTCGGTCAGGCGGGCGATCACGCGGGCGGGCTCGCGGCCCACGCCCATCAGGCCGCGCTCGCCCTCGGACAGCACCTGCACGTCGACCGCGTCCTTGTCGAGGCCCGGGTAGCGGCGCTCGAGCTCGCGGATCGCCGCCCAGCGCGCCTCGCCGACCGTCTCGCCGGTGCCCTCGACCGACGTCTCGTCCACCTAGCTGCCGCCCTTCGGGCCGCCCTTCGGCGGCTTGGCGGGGCGCTTGCGGCGCTGGGCCTTGGTGCGGGGGGCGGGGGCGGGGTCCGGGCTCGGGGCCCCGGCCGCCGCGTCGCCGTCGGCGTTCTCGGCGGCGGCTTCGACCGGCGCGGCGGTGTCCTTGCGCGCCTTCGGCGTCGCACTGGAGCCGCCGCGGCCGAGCAGGCCGCCCTTCTTCCTGGCCTTCGGCATCTCCTGCTTGGCCGCGGGCGGCAGGGGCGGCGGGAACCAGACCCGGATCACGGCGGCCTGGCCGCAGGTCCAGAGGTTCGTGGTGATCCAGTAGATCAGAAGGCCGGCGGGGAAGACCGCGGCACCGAACGGCGGGTTCACGATGAAGTACGCGAACACGATCGGCAGGAACAGGAAGATGTACTTCTGCTTCGGATCCATCGACGTCGGCATCAGGATCGTGGCGCCCATCTGCGAGAGGACGTAGACGACCATCAGCGGCCACAGCGTGGTGCCCGGCAGGTCCTGCAGGTTCATCGTGATGCTGGGGATCCAGCCTGCGAACATCGACCGGTCGTCGCCCGCCAGCACCTCCTCGCCGATCTGGCTGAGCAGGATGTAGAGCGCGAAGAAGATCGGCAGCTGCACGAGCAGCGGCAGGCACGACCCGAACGGGTTGACCTTGTTCTCCTTGTAGAACACCATCATCTCCTCGTTGAGGCGCTGGCGGTCGCCCTTGTACTTCTGCTGCAGCTTCTTGATCTCCGGCTGCAGGGCCTGCATCGCGCGGAAGGACTGCTGCTGCTTGACCGTGAGTGGCAGCATCGCGATGCGCACGATCACGGTCAGGACGACGATCGACCAGGCCCACGTGATGCCGAGGGTCTCGTGGATCGTCACGAGCAGCCACTCGAGTGGCAGGACGAGCGGGTCGAGGAGGGAGTAGAGGGTGTCCATCAGCGGTTCCGGCGCACCGGGTCGACTCCGCCATCATTCCACGGGTTGCAGCGCAAAAGGCGCCACACGGCCAGCACGGGGCCGACCAGGGGGCCGCGGTAGCGGACCGCGTCGATCGCGTAGCGCGAACAGGTCGGCTCGAAGCGGCAGTTGCGGGTGGCCGGCGCGCCGCCGGGCCAGAGCGGCCGCAGGACGTGCGCGTAGAGGCCGTGCAGGAGGTCGCCGATCACGCGGCCGCCGTCTGGGCGCTCTGCCCCACGAGCTCGCCGATCTCCCCGACCAACCAGTCGAAGCCCTGCTGCTCGACGGCGGCGTCGAGGCCGGGCCGGGCCACGAGCACGACGTCCACCTGCCCGGGCGGCTCAGGCAGCGCGGCGAACGCCTCGCGCAGCTGCCGCTTGAGCTTGTTGCGGACCACGGCGCCGCCGACCTTGCGCGACACCGCGACACCGAGCCGGGCCTCGTCGGCGTCGTTCGGGAACGCGTACGCCACCAGGTGGCGGCTCGAGGTCGAGCGGCCACGGCGGTAGACGGCGTCGAACTCCGCCGAGCGCGTCAGCCGGCCGCGTCCCTGTGCGCCGGTCGGCATCCGGAACCTCAGGCCGACAGGCGCTTGCGGCCGCGGGCGCGGCGGCGGCGGACGACGGCCTGCCCGGCGCGGTTCGACATGCGCTTGCGGAAGCCGTGGGTCTTGGCGCGCTTGCGGACGTTGGGCTGGTAGGTGCGCTTCATCTCGAATCCGATCCGTCGCCAGCGCGAAGCATACCGGCGGCCGCCGCGGCCCGCCAACCGGGAACCGTCGCGCGGGCCCGCGAACGGCCTGCAGCGGGTTATCCCCAGCTGGGGATCCTTCTGGGGATGGCCCTGTGGGCGCCTGTTTTTCCCGCAAACAGCGGGAATCCCCCCGCCTGATGCCCTTCCCCGCGAGCGGTCGGCGCTGCTAGCGTCGCGCACTCGAGATGTCCGGACCGGTTCCCTCCACCCCGGCCGCCGAGCTCTGGACCGCGGTCGCCCGCGAGCTCCAGGAATCGCTGGCGCCTGCGACCTACCGCGCGTGGTTTGGCCGTGCCGAGCCGGTCCTCCTGACCGAGGAGCGGCTCGAGGTCTCGGTCCCGAACGACTTCGTGCGCGGCTGGATCTCCGGGCACTTCATGGACCTCGTGCTCGCCGCCGCCTCCCAGGCGCACGGCGGGCCGCTCGACGTGGCGCTCGTCCTCGGGGTGGAGGGCCCCGAGGCGGCGCCGCCCGAGGCGCCCCTTCCGGCCGCCCCGGCGCCGGCACCCGGGACCGTCGCGCGGGCGGAGGAGCCGGCCCGGCCGCCGGTCCTGAACCGCAACGCCACCTTCGACACCTTCGTGATCGGCCCGTCGAACCGCTTCGCGCACGCCGCCGCCCTGGCGGTCGCCGAGGCGCCGGGCCAGGCCTACAACCCGCTCGTCATCCACGGCGCCACGGGCCTCGGCAAGACGCACCTCCTGCAGGCCATCGCCCACTACGTGACGGTCTCGAACCCGCGGCTGCGCACCTGCTACGCGACCTGCGAGGCGTTCACGAACGACTTCATCGAGGCGCTGCGCGAGAAGCGGATCGAGCAGTTCAAGGCCCGTTACCGCGGCTACGACGTGCTCCTGATCGACGATATCCAGTTCCTGTCGGGGCGGGAGGGGATCCAGGAGGAGTTCTTCCACACCTTCAACACCCTCCACGAGGGCGGCAGCCAGATCGTGCTGTCCTCGGACCGGCCGCCGCGGGAGATCGCGCGGCTCGAGGACCGCCTCCGCTCGCGCTTCGAGTGGGGGCTGATCACCGACGTGCAGACGCCGGACCTGGAGACGCGGATCGCGATCCTCCGCAAGAAGGCGGCGCGCGACGGGCTCGTGATCGAAGACGGCGAGGTGCCGGCCCAGATCGCGATGCGCGTGCAGACGAACATCCGCGAGCTCGAGGGGGCGCTGACGCGCAGCGTGGCGTTCGCCACCCTGAACGGCGAGCCCCTGACGGTGGAGCTGGTGCGGGACGTCCTGCAGAACCAGTACCCCGAGGACGCGCGGCCGGTCACCGTCGAGGGGGTACAGCGGGTCGTCGCGGAGTACTTCTCCCTGACGGTCGAGGACCTGCGCTCCGAGCGCCGCACGCAGACGGTCGTCTTCCCGCGCCAGGTCGCGATGTACCTGAGCCGCGAGCTGACCGACCTGTCCCTGCCGCAGATCGGGCGCTCGTTCGGCGGCCGGGACCACACGACGATCCACTACGGGTACGACAAGATCGCCCGTCGCATGAAGGAGGATCGTTCGCTGTACAACCTGGTCCAGGAGCTGACCTCGACGATCCGGCGGCTGGGATGAGCGCGCGCCCTGTGGAGGGCCCTGGGGACGGACGGGGGATGCGCCGGGGATGGAACGGGTCGTGCTCCCCGGCCGCGGGGGATGGGCGTCGTCGCTTCGGCCGCGGCGGGGAGGGCGTGCGGGGCCATGCCCGATCGCTCCCCCGCTGCGACGCCCGCTCAGGCACGCAGCAGAGCCGATTCGGGGCCTCCATCCCCATCCTCCACAGCCCCTATGGTGATGACTACCCTATGAACCTTCTAACCACGGAAACCACCATGGGGAGCGCATGAGGATCCGCTGCAGCCGAGAGCACCTGGCCGAGAGGCTCGCGCAGGCGTCGCGGGCCGCCTCGACGCGCGCCAACCTCCAGAGCGCGGCGCACGTGCGCATCGACGCAGGCTCCGCGGAGGCGCCGGCGCAGCTCGTCGCCACCGACCTCGAGATGACGCTGCGCGTCCCGCTCGACGCCGACGTCGAGGAGCCCGGCAGCGCACTCCTACCCGCCAAGATCGCGCCCGAGCTCGTCCGGGCCCTGGCCGGCGAGCAGGTCGAGCTGGCCACGGGCGAGGGCGGTGTGCGCGTGTCCGCGGGCTCGTCGGCCTACACGCTCTACGGCCTCCCCGCCGACGAGTTCCCGCAGGTGCCGGACGTCGACCTCGAGCGCGCCTTCGAGACCGACGCCGCGACGTTCGCCGAGGTCGTCAACCGCGTCAAGCGCGCCGCCTCCCGCGACGACAGCCGGCCCGTCCTGACCGGCGCCCTGGTCCGCTTCGAGGCGGAGCGCCTCGTGATGGCGGCCACGGACTCGTACCGGCTGGCCGTCGCCGAGGCACCCCTGGCGAGCGCCGCACCCGAGCCGCTCGAGGCGATCATCCCCGTGCGCGCCCTCGAGGAGGCCGTGCGGATCGCCGGCGAGGGCGACGGCCCGCTCAGCGTCTCGATCGGGGAGGGGCTGGTCAGCTTCGGCGCCAACGGCATCTGGCTGAGCGCGCGCCGCATCGAGGGCCAGTTCCCGAACTTCTCGGCGCTGCGTCCCGAGGGCATCGAGCACTCGGTGGTGATCGCCAAGGACGAACTGCTCGAGAACGTCAGGCGCGTCGGCATCGTGGCCCGGCAGAACACCCCCGTGCGCGTCGAGCTCGCGCCCGGGAGGCTGAGCCTGTCCGCACGCACCGCGGACGTCGCCGAGGGCGCCGAGTCGATCCCCATCGGCTACGACGGCACGGAGACCGTGGAGATCGGCTTCAACCACGAGTTCCTGCGCGACGGCGTCGAGAGCGTTCCCGGCGACGAGGTCCGCCTCGGCCTGATCTCGTCCCTGCGGCCGGCGCTCCTCGAGAGCGCGGACGGCGCGTTCTGGTACGTGATCATGCCGATCCGGCTGTAGGGCCGTGCGCGTCGACCTGGTGCGGGCCGCCGACGTCCGCTGCCACGCGATGGCCGAGCTGCGGCCGGCCGCCGGCGTGACCGCCGTGGTCGGCCCGAACGGCTCCGGCAAGACCTCGCTGATCGAGGCCGTCCACCTCGGGTTGCGCGGCATCGGCCTGCGGCCGACCGGGGACGCGCGCATGGTCCGAGACGGCGCCGCCCGGCTCGGCGTGCGCGTCGAGGGCGAGGCCGGGGGCGCGCCGAGCACGACCCGGGTCGAGCTCGCCCGCGGCGGCCGGCGGGTCGAGCTCGACGGGGTCGAGGTGGACGGGCGCGCGTTGCGCGAGCGCTGGGCCGCGGTCGTCTTCATCCCGGACCTGCTCGACCTCGTCAAGCGGGGCCCGGCCGTGCGGCGGCTGGCCATGGACCGGGCGATCGAGCTCGCCTGGCCGCGCTTCGAGGAGCACGAGCGGGCCTACCGGCAGGCCGTCGAGCAGCGCAACGCCGCCCTGCGCCACGTGCGCCGCGGGGGCGACCCGGCGGAGCTCGACCCGTGGGACGACCAGGTGGCGGAGCGCGGCGCGGTCGTGGCGGAGGCGCGCGACCGGCTCGTGGCCCGGCTCGCGCCGCTCTTTACGGAGCGGGCCGCGGCCCTCGGCGACGACCGCCCCGCCTCCCTCGGGTACCGCGCGTCGGTCCCGGGGGACGCCGCGGCGCTCCGGGCCGCGCTGGTCGAGGGCCGCCGGCGCGACGTCGAGCGCCAGACCACGGGCGCCGGGCCGCACCTCGACGATCTCGCCGTCGCTCTCGACGGGCGCGATGCCCGGCGCAGCGCCTCGCAGGGCGAGCAGCGCACTCTCGTCCTGGCCTTCCTGCTCGCCCAGGCCGCGCTGGTGGGGGAGGCGCGCGCCGAGCCGCCGGTGCTGCTCCTCGACGACGTGCTCTCGGAGCTCGACCGCGAGCGGCGGGCCAACCTCGTCGGGCTCGCCCGCGACCACGGCCAGACGATCCTGACCGCGACCGGCGCCGACGGGGTTGACGCCCTCGCCGACCAGGTCCACGCGCTGGGGGCGGCCGCGTGAGCCGCCGACGCCGGCCGGGCGACGCCCTGCGGATGCCGCAGGCGCTCGCGGGCGACGTCGGGGGCACGGCGGCGCGGAGCACCGCCCCCGACCTCGCGCCCCTGCGGCGCATCGCCGAGGCCTGGCCCGAGGCGGTCGGCGAGGGGCTCGCCACCGTCGCCCAGCCGGCCCGCATCGCCGGCGACGGGACGCTCGTCGTGCACGCCCGCGACGCGAGCTGGACGCACGCCCTGACCCTCGAGGAGCGGCGCATCCTGGGGCGCCTGCGCGACCTGCTCGGGGACGACGCCCCGACGGCCCTGAAGGTCGAGGTCGGGGTGCTCGCGGCGCCGGCCGCGGAGCCCGTCGAGCCCCCGCCCGAGCCGGCCTCCGAGGCCGCCCGGGAGAAGGCGGACGCCCTCACCCGGGAGGTCGCGGACCCGCGTCTGCGGGCGGCCCTCCAGCGGCTCGTCGCCCAGTCCGTCGAACGCCGGAAAATCCCGTAGGAATCGGGGTTTCTGGGGAATCGCTCTGGTAGTATTGGGGCTGCGTTACCCGCCCGCCCCCGACCCCGGGAAGTGCCCTTGAGCGAGTCCTACGGCGCCGACAACATCACCGTCCTCGAGGGCCTCGAAGCGGTCCGCCGGCGCCCGGGTATGTACATCGGCTCGACGGGGACGCGCGGCCTGCACCACCTGGTCTGGGAGGTGCTCGACAACGCGGTGGACGAGGCCCTGGCGGGCTTCTGCACGGAGGTCGAGATCGTCCTCCACCCGGACGGCTCGGTGACCTGCCGCGACAACGGCCGCGGCATCCCGGTCGACGTGATGGAGGATCAGGGGATGAGCGCCGTCGAGGTCGTGCTCACCAAGCTGCACGCCGGCGGCAAGTTCGGCGGCGGCGGCTACAAGGTATCGGGCGGCCTGCACGGCGTCGGCGTCTCCGTGGTCAACGCGCTCGCCGAGCGGCTGCACATCGAGGTGCGCCGCGACGGCTTCGTGCACAGCCAGGACTTCGCCCGCGGCGAGGCCCAGAACGCGCTCGCGAAGGGGGACGCGTGGGATGGCCCGGCGGGCACGGAGGTCACGTTCCTGCCGGACGCCGAGATCTTCGAGGACCTCCGCTACGACCGCGACACGCTGGCCCAGCGCATGCGCGAGATGGCGTTTCTGACCGCCGGCCTGTCCCTGCGGCTGATCGATGAGCGCGGCGACGGGTCCGACGAGACCTGGCGCTACGAGGGTGGCATCGCCGAGTACGTGGCGTTCATGAACCACGGCCGCGAGCTCGTCCACCCGGGCGTCGTGACCGTCTCGGCCCGCGACGAGGAGTCCGGGGTCGAGGTCGACGTCGCCCTGCAGTGGAACGGCACCTACCAGCCGTCGATCTTCTCCTTCGCCAACGCGATCAACACGCACGAGGGCGGCAGCCACCTGGTCGGCTTCCGGACCGCGGTGACGCGCGTCGTCAACAGCTACGCCCGGGCCGGCGGCCTGCTCAAGGAGAAGGACGAGAACCTCGCCGGCGAGGACGTCGCCGAGGGCCTCGCCGCCGTCATCTCGGTGCGCCTGGCGGAGCCCCAGTTCGAGGGGCAGACGAAGACCAAGCTCGGCAATACGAACGTGCGCGGCATCGTCGACAGCGCCACCAACACGGCGCTCGCGCAGTACTTCGAGGAGCATCCCTCCGAGGCGAAGGCGGTGGCGCAGAAGGTCGTGTCGGCGGCGCGGGCCCGCGCCGCCGCCCGCAAGGCGCGCGAGGCGGCCCGCAAGACCGCGTTCGGCTCCGGCGGCCTGCCGGGCAAGCTGACGGATTGCGTCAGCACCGACCCGTCGATCTCCGAGCTCTACCTGGTGGAGGGCAACAGCGCGGGCGGCACGGCCGTCGATGCGCGCGACCGGGAGTTCCAGGCGATCCTGCCCCTGCGTGGCAAGATCCTCAACGTCGAGAAGGCGCGCATCGACCGCGTCTTCGGCAACGCCGAGATCCAGGCGATGGTCGCCGCGATGGGCATCGGGACGGGCGACGACATCGAGACGGAGAAGGCCCGCTACCACAAGCTCGTGCTGATGACGGACGCCGACGTCGACGGCGCCCACATCCGCACCCTGATCCTGACCTTCCTGTACCGGCACATGCGGCCGCTGATCGACGCGGGCTACGTGTACATCGCGCAGCCGCCGCTCTACCGCGTGCGCCTCGGCAAGGAGCAGATCTACCTCGCGAAGGACGCCGAGGTCGAGGACTACGCGGTCGGCCAGCGGCTCGAGCAGGTCACGGTGACCACGGAGGCCGGGCCGCTGCCGGTCGACCGGGAGCTGTACCGCTCGATCGTGAAGGCCCTGCGCGAGCAGGAGCTCGCCACCACCCGTGTCCGCAGCGCCCACGGGGGCGTGGTCGCCGACCTCGTCCGGCACCCGTCGCTCCTCGCCGCCGACCTCGCGCCCGAGGCCGTGCCGGCCTGGTTCGAGGGGGGCGGCGCCGACGACGAGCGCCACACGGCCGAGGTGGTCGCCACCGACCCGGACGGGACCCTGCTCCTGCGGCGCACCGAGCGCCACACCGGCGCGGTGGAGACGATCTCGCTGGCTTCGGCGATCTTCGCCGGCCCGGCCTACGCAGCCCTGCGCACGAGCCATGCGCGCCTCACCGAGCTGGTCGGCGCGGGGCCGTTCCACGTCGCCCAGGGTCGGCGGGAGGCCGACGCCGTCGGGCACGCGGCGCTGCGCGACGCGATCTTCGAGTGCTGCAAGGACGGCCTCGAGATCAGCCGCTTCAAGGGCCTCGGCGAGATGAACGCCGAGCAGCTGCGGGAGACGGCGATGGCGCCGCGGACCCGCACGCTCCTGCAGGTCACGATGGAGAGCGCGGCCGAGGCCGACGCCCTCTTCGTGACCCTGATGGGCGACCAGGTCGAGGAGCGCCGCGAGTTCATCGAGTCCCACGCCCGCGACGCGCAGGGGATCGATGTCTGAGCCCGAGGCACCCGTCGAGGAGCCGTACGGGGGCTCCGAGCCGCGCGAGCTCGCCGACGAGATGCGCACGTCGTATCTCGACTACGCGATGAGCGTAATCGTCGGGCGCGCGCTGCCCGACGTTCGCGACGGTCTCAAGCCGGTGCACCGCCGCGTCCTCTACGCGATGGACGAGCTCGGCCTGCAGCCGGGCCGCCCGCACGTCAAGTGCGCGAAGGTCGTCGGCGAGACGATGGGCACCTACCACCCGCACGGCGATCAGGCGATCTACGACACGCTCGTGCGCATGGCGCAGCCGTTCTCGTCGCGGGCGCTGCTCGTTGACGGCCAGGGCAACTTCGGCAACGTCGACGGCTTCTCCGCCGCCGCCATGCGCTACACCGAGTGCCGGCTGTCGCGCGTCGCGACGCTGATGCTGCGCGACATCGACACCGACACCGTCGACTTCGGGCCCAACTACGACGGCTCGCGTGAGCAGCCGCTCGTCCTGCCCGCCCGCTTCCCGAACCTGCTGGTCAACGGCTCCGCGGGCATCGCGGTCGGCATGGCCACCAACATCCCGCCGCACAACCTCGCCGAGGCCGTCAACGCGACGATCGCGATGGTCCGCAACCCGGACGTCACGCTCGACGAGCTGATGGGGCTGATGCCGGGCCCGGACTTCCCGACCGGCGGCGTGATCATGGGCACGGCGGGCATCCGCGCGGCCTACGCGACGGGCCGCGGCAAGATCCGCCTGCGCGCCCGCACCGACATCGAGGAGCTCCCGAACGGCCGCAGCGCGATCGTCGTCTCGGAACTGCCGTTCACCGTCAAAAAGGGCGGCGACGAGGGCGTCATCGCCAAGATCGCGGAGCTCGCGGTCGAGAAGGTCGTCCCGGAGATCGCGGACGTCAAGGACCACTCGTCCGACGAGGGCATGCGGATCGTGATCGAGCTGAGGAAGGACGCCGTCGCCACGGTCGTCCTCAACAAGCTCTTCAAGCACACCCAGCTCCAGGTCACCTTCGGCGCCAACATGGTGTCCCTCGTCGACGGCGTCCCGCGCACCCTCGGCGTGCAGGACATGCTGCGCCACTACATCGCGCACCAGCGCGACGTGATCGTGCGGCGCACGAAGTTCCAGCTCGACCGCGCCGAGCGCCGCTGCCACATCCTCGACGGCTACCTGATCGCGCTCGGCGACCTCGACGCCGTGATCCAGCTGATCCGCAGCTCGAAGGACCAGGAGCAGGCGCGCCAGAACCTGCAGTCCGAGTTCGGCATGAGCGAGGTGCAGGCGCAGGCGATCGTCGACCTCCGCCTCGGCCGCCTGACCGGGCTCGAGCAGGACGCGATCCGCGCCGAACACGCCGAGCTGACCGCGAAGATCGCGGAGCTGCGCGCCATCCTCGCCAACGAGAGCCGCGTCTCCGAGGTGATCGTCGAGGAGCTCGAGGCGATCGCGGGCGAGTTCGCGGACGAGCGCCGCAGCGAGATCACCCCGATCGACGGTGAGATCGACATCGAGGAGCTGATCGCCGACGAGGAGATGGTCGTCACGATCACCCACGGCGGCTACGTCAAGCGCCTGCCTGTCGGCACCTACCGGGCCCAACGCCGCGGCGGGGTCGGCGTGCGCGGCATGCAGACGAAGGACGACGACTGGATCGAGCACCTGTTCACGGCCTCGACCCACGACTACGTGCTGTTCTTCACCTCGTACGGCAAGGTCTACCGGGCCAAGGCCTACGAGCTCCCGCTCGGCACGCGCGAGGCCCGCGGCCGCGCGCTGGTCAACGTGCTGGCGCTGCAGGAGGGCGAGAAGGTGATGGCCGCCTTCACGACGCGCGACTACAGCGAGGGGAGGTACCTCGTGTTCGGCACCCGCCGGGGCGTGGTCAAGAAGACCGAGTTCCTGGCCTACAACACCGTCCTCAAGACGACCGGCATCATCGCCATCAACCTGCGCGAGGGCGACGAGCTGGTCGACGTGCGCCTGACCGACGGCGACGACCGCATCCTGCTCGTCTCCAAGGGCGGCCAGGCGGCGCTGTTCTCCGAGCAGAGGGTGCGCCCCATGGGCCGCTCGGCGTCCGGCGTGACGGGCATGAAGCTCGCCGTCGACGACGAGGTGATCGCGCTGCGCGTCCCCGGCCCCGAGGACGACGTCCTCGTGATCACCGATGGCGGCTACGGCAAGCGCACGCCGATCACCGAGTACCGCGAGACCGGCCGCGGCGCCAAGGGCGTGCGCACGATCTCCGCGAAGGCCGAGGCCGATCGCGGGCCCCTCGTGGCCGCGCACTGCGTCACGGGCGAGGAGGACCTGATCGTGACCACGGCCGGCGGCATCGTCACGCGCATGAGCGTTGGCGAGGTCCGCTCCATGGGCCGCTCCACCTCCGGCGTCCGCATCCAGCGCATCAAGGGTGAGGAGGACCGCGTCTCGAGCTGCGCGATCGTGCCCGCCGAGGAGGACGTCCCTGAGGACGAGGCGGTGCCCCCGAAGGCCGAGGCCGAGGTCAAGGACGCGGTCGAGGTGCCCCCGCAGGCGGATGCCGCGGAGGCCGAGGCCCTCGCCGACGCCGCGGACGGTGATCCGGGTGACGATCAGGAGATCGGCCCGACGGGCGACGACGACGAGGCGTAGGCTGGGCCCGTGACCCGGCTGCTCCTCCTGCTCGCGCTGCCGCTCGTCCTGGTCGTCGCCGCCTGTGGCGGCGAGGAGCGGCTGCCCCGCACGGAGCTGCCCGTCTACACCGACGCCGGCACCGAGATCCCGATCGCGACGGGCGGGCGGTTCGCGATCGAGCTGCCGGCCAACCCCTCGACGGGGTACGCCTGGCGGGTCGTGCCGCCCGCGGGCGTCAGCATCGCCTCCGACGAGCTCCTGCCCGTGCCCGAGGATCAGCAGGGCATGGCCGGCGTCGGCACGACGCAGCGCTGGGTGTTCGCGGTGGACACGGCCGCGGACGGCGTCCTCGTCTTCGAGAACGTGCCGCCGGGTGCGGACGCCGCCGAGGAGACCCTCGAGTTCGGTCTCGTGGCGGAGTAGGGCCTAGGCGTCGGCGGGCGGGTCGGCCGGCCGCAGCGCCGCGGGCAGCTTCGCCAGCGCCACCGTCAGGTCCGCCTCGGCTTCGCCCTCGCGCTTGAGGAAGGCCCCGAGCTCCTGGATGGTGCTCATCAGCGGCGACGGGAAGATGATCGTCGAGTTCTGTTCGACCGAGATCTCCACCAGCGTCTGCAGGTTGCGCAGCTGGAGGGCCAGCGGGTGCTCGAGCATGACGTCGGCGGCGATCGCCAGCTCGCCCGCGGCGAGGCGCTCGCCCTCGGCGGCGATGATCTTGGCGCGCTTCTCGCGCTCGGCCTCGGCCTCGCGGGCCATCGCGCGCTTCATCGACTCCGGCAGCTGGATGTCCTTCAGCTCCACCAGCGTGATCTCGACGCCCCAGCCGTCGGTCTGGGCGTCGAGGATCTCGCGGATGTTGAGGTTGAGGCGGTCCGTCTCCGAGAGGGTCTCGTCGAGGGTGTGGCGGCCGACGACGGCGCGCAGGGTGGTCTGCGCGATCTGCTCGATCGCGGCGTTGTAGTCCTCGATCGCGACGATCGCCTTGATCGGGTCGACGACGCGGTAGTAGGCGACCGCGGAGACGTCGACCGAGACGTTGTCGCGGGTGATGATCCCCTGGCCCTGGATCGGCAGGGTGACGATCCGCATCGACACCTTCACGAGCCGGTCGACCACGGGGATGATCAGGGTGAGGCCCGGCTCGAACTGCGTCTCCCGTACCCGGCCCAGGCGGAAGCGCACGCCGCGCTCGTACTGGTCGATGACCTTGATCGCGGCGAGAGCCAGAAGCAGGACGGCCACGCCGGCGAGGACGATGATGACGATCGCGGTGATGCTCATTATGAATCTGATCGCAACGCGGGGCCGGTTGGCCCAGCGCGGATCGGGCTAGTCCCCCCAGGTCCCCGCCGGGAAGCAGCCGATCTCCCAGATGTGGCCGTCCGGGTCGCAGAGGAAGAGGATGCGCGGCCCGGACGGCTTGTCCTCGGCGGGGGCGAGGACGCGTACGCCCGCCGCCTCGGCGCGGGCCTGGCAGGCGTCGACGTCGCCGGGCTCGGCCAGGGCGATCGCGAGGGTGATCGGCCCGGGCATCGCGGGCATCCGCGGCACGCCGGTCTCGGCCTCGAGGATCTCGGCCTGGATCAGGTCGACGCAGAGGTTCTCGAGGCGGAAGCGGATCAGGATCTCGTTGCCGCTGACGCGCTCGAACCCGAACACCTCCGTGTAGAAGCGGTCCGATGCCGCGAGGTCGCGGACGGCGAGGGTGACGGAGCTGATGCGGCGGGGGACGACGCCCATCCGGGCCTCCTTGGGTCGGGGCGGGTGCGCGCAGCCGATGCTAGCGGCACGCGCCTTAGCCGAGGACGCGCTCGACCTCGCCGGCCGCGTACGCCTCCCCGCCGACCACGATCCGCCCCTCGGCGTCGACGCCGTCGCAGCGACCCGTTACGGCCCGATCGGGGAGCCGCAGCTCGAGCGGCCGCCCGGCGAGGTCGTCGAGCGCGGCCCAGCGCCCCGCGAACGCGGCGAAGCCGTCCCGGTCGAAGACGGCGAGCGCCTCGTCGAGCGCCTCGAGCAGGCGACCGCGCAGGGCGGCGCGGTCGACGGGGGCGCCGCCCTCGACGAGCAGGGAGGTCGCCGGCAGCCGGTCGGTCGGCGGCAGCTGCGCGGCGGTCAGGTTGGCGTTGATGCCGACCCCGATCACGGCGAAGGGCGCGCCGTCCGGGGGCGTCGCGAGCTCGGCGAGGACCCCGCCGAGCTTATGGTCGCGGAGGACGAGATCATTGGGCCAGCGCAGCCGCGGGCCGAGGGGCAGGGCCTCGGCGAGGGCGATTCCGACCACCAGGGGGAGGGGGCCGAGTTCGGACGGGGGGCGTGCCGGCCGCGCCAGGTACGAGAACATCAGCGCCGTCCCCGGCGTCTCGGTCCAGGTGCGGCCACGGCGCCCGCGTCCGGCCGTCTGGTGCTCGGCGGTGCAGGCCATGCCGGCCGGGGCGCCCTGCAGGGCCTGCTCGCGCACGACGTCCTGGGTCGAGGGGCAGGCCTCGAGCGCGATCAGGATGCGCGCGTCGGGGCGCGGCGGGTCCGGGGCGTCCACGCGGCTACGATACCCCCGTGGACGCGAGCCCCCGCCTGTGCGCACGCCGGAGCGCCCGATGACCGCCATTGACCGCGACGCGATCCAGGCGGTGATCCCGCATCGCGACCCGTTCCTCCTGGTCGACGAGATCGTCGAACTCGAGCCGGGCGTGCACGCCCGCGGGCGCTGGACGATCACCGGCGACGAGTGGTTTTTGGCGGGCCACTTCCCGGGCAACCCGATCGTGCCGGGCGTGATCATGGTCGAGGCGATGGCCCAGACCGCCGCGGTCTGCGCCCTCACCCATCCCGACCACGCGGGCAAGTTCGGGGTGTTCGCGGGGATCGACGAGGTCCGCTTCCGGCGCATCGTGCGCCCCGGCGACGTCCTCGACATGGTGATCACGGTGGACCGGCTGCGCGGGCGCATCGGGCGGGTCCGGGGCGAGGCCACGGTCGGCGGCGAGGCCGCCGTCGAGGGCGTCCTCACCTTCGGCCTGCTCGAGGAGCCGCCCGCGTGATCGGGGCCACGCCGAGCGACATCGCGATCGTGGCGGTCGGCGCGGCGATCCCCGAGCGGGTCCTCACGAACGACGAGATCTCGCAGATGGTGGAGACGGACGACGCGTGGATCGTCGAGCGCACCGGCATCCGCGAGCGCCGCATCGCCGCCGACGACGAGACGGTGACCACCCTGGCGATGGCGGCGGCGTGGCAGGCGCTTGACCGCGCCGACATCCCCCCGGCCGAGCTCGACCTGATCATCACCGCGACGGCCTCGCCGGAGCGGGCCTTCCCGTCGATCTCGGCCCTGGTCGCGGACGAGCTGGGCGCGCACAGCGCCGGGGCCCTGGACGTCCTGGTGGCGTGCGCGGGCTTCGCCTACGCGCTGTCCCACGCGATCGCCCAGATCCAGGCGGGCTTCGCGAGCACCGTGCTGGTGATCGGGACGGAGACGCTGTCGCGGATCACCGACTGGGAGGACCGCGGCACCTGCATCCTCTTCGGCGACGGGGCCGGCGCCGTGATCGTGCGCAAGGGCGCCGCGCCGAGCGTGGAGCCGATCGCGGTCGAGCTCGGCGGCGACGGCTCGAAGGGCTTCGACCTCTACGGCGACCTGACGCCGCGGGATGGGCAGCCCCTCGACAGGCGCATCCGCATGAACGGCAACGCCGTCTACCGCTTCGCCACCCAGGTGATCGTCGACTCCGCCAAGCGCGTGCTCGAGGCCGGCGGCTACATGCAGGACGACATCGACCTGCTCGTGCCGCACCAGGCCAACCTGCGGATCATCGAGAGCGGGGTGCAGCGCCTCGGGTTCCCGATGGAGCGCACCGTGATCACGCTGGACCGCTACGGCAACACGTCGTCGGCGTCGATCCCGCTCTGCCTCGACCACGCGTGGCGCACCGGGCGCTTGCAACCGGGCCAGCGGCTGTTGATGATGGGTCTCGGCGGCGGCCTCGCGTGGGGCACCTGCCTGATCCGCTGGATGGGGGACCCCGCATGAGCATCGCCTGCTGCTTCCCGGGCCAGGGCTCGCAGGGCGTCGGCATGGGCGCGGCCTTCGCCGACGCCTCGCCGGCCGCGGCCGCCGTGTTCGCGGAGGCCTCCGAGGCCTTCGGCGACGACCTGCTCGCGCTCTGCCGCACGGGCCCGCAGGAGACGCTGGACCGGACCGAGATCACGCAGCCGGCGCTGACCGCGGCGTCGTGCGCGTGCCTCGCGGCCGTGCGCGAGGCCGGGATCGAGGCGGAGGTGGCGATCGGCCACTCGGCCGGCGAGTACGCGGCCCTCGTCGCCGCCGGGATCCTGACCGTGGGCGACGCCGTCCGCCTGACGCGTGCCCGCGGCGAGGCGACGGCGGCCGCCGCCGCGCGCACGCCCGGGGCGATGGCCGCCGTGATCGGGCTCGAGGACGCCCGGGTCGAGGCGCTCTGCGACGGCATCGACGGGGTCTGGGTCGCGAACTACAACTGCCCCGGGCAGATCGTCGTCTCGGGCGAGGATGCCGCCGTCGACGAGCTGCTCGCGGCCGCCTCGGAGGCCGGGGCCCGGCGCGCCCTCAAGCTCGCCGTGTCGGGGGCCTTCCACTCGCCCCTGACCGCCGCCGCGGCCGACGACCTGCGCCCCGCCCTCGAGGCCGCGACGTTCGCGGCGCCGGCGATCGGGTTCTTCTCGACGGTGACCTGCCGGCGCGAGGACGAGGCGGGGCTCGTGGCGATCCTGATGGACCAGCTCGGGGCGCCCGTACGCTTCACCCAGGCGATCCGCACGCTGGCCGGCGAGGGCGTCACGACCTGCATCGAGGTCGGCCCCGGCAACGTGCTGAGCGGGCTGATCCGCCGGATCGACCGCGACCTCACCGCTCTCTCGATCAGCGACCCCGACGGGCTCGCGAAGGCACAGGAGGTGCTGGGCAATGGCTGACCGTCCGCTCGAGGGCCGCGTCACGCTCGTCACGGGCGGTTCGCGGGGCATCGGGGCTGCGATCGCGCGCGACCTGGCGGCGCACGGCGCGAAGGTGGCCGTCAACTACGCGGCGAACCGCGAGGCCGCCGACCAGGTGGTAGCGGACATCACGGCCGCCGGCGGGACCGCGGTCGCGATCGGCGGCGACGTCGCCGACCCGGAGCAGGCCGCCGCGATGGTCGACCAGGCCGAGGAGGCCCTCGGCGACGACCTCTGGAACCTCGTCGCGAACGCGGGCATCACGCGCGACAACCTGATCTCCCGGATCACGCCGGAGGACTGGGACCGCGTCATCGACGTCAATCTCGGCGGCACGTTTCACGTCTGCCGCGCCGCCTCCCGGAAGCTGCTGCGCAAGAGGCGCGGCTCGATCGTGACGATGTCGAGCGTCGTCGGCCTGCACGGCAACTTCGGGCAGACGAACTACGCCGCCTCGAAGGGCGGCGTGATCGCGCTGACGAAGGCGCTGGCCAAGGAGGTCGGCTCGCGGGGCATCCGCGTCAACTGCGTCGCCCCGGGCTACATCTCCACGGAGCTGACCGACGTCCTGCCCGACGAGATCCGCGACGTGCTGCTCGGGCAGACGCCGCTCGGGCGGCTCGGCGAGCCCGAGGACATCGCCGGCACCGTGCGCTTCCTGCTCTCCGACGAGGCGGCCTTCGTCACGGGGGCCGTGCTGTCGGTCGACGGCGGGCTGGGGATGTAGCGTGCGCCGGGTCGTCGTCACGGGGATGGGGACCGTCAACCCCATCGGCAACAGCATCCCCGAGCTCGACGAGGCGCTGCGCGAGGGGCGCTCCGGCGGTGCCCTGATCACGTCGTTCGACGTGTCGGAGAGCCCGGTCAAGATCGGCTGCGAGGTGAAGGGATTCGACCCGGAGTCGGTGCTGGACCGCAAGTCCGCCCGCCGGACGAGCCGCTTCATCCACCTCGCCGTCGGCGCCGCCCACGAGGCCGTCGAGTCCTCGGGGCTCGACATCCGCGCCGAGGGCGACCGCGTCGGCGCGTCGATCGCGAGCGGCATCGGCGGCATGGACATGCAGCTGCTCGCCCACGAGCACTACCTGACCAACGGCATCGATCGCTTCTCGCCCTTCTGGACGCCCGGGATCATCCCCAATATGGGCGCGGGCTACGTCTCGATGGAGTTCGGGACGCAGGGGCCGCTCGCCTCGTCGAGCACGGCCTGCGCGGCCTCGTCGATGGCGATCGGCGACGCCGTCATGTACATCCGCGCCGGCATGGCCGACGCGATGCTGGCCGGCGGCGCCGAGTGCGGCGTCGTGCCCGTCGGCATCGGCGGCTTCCACGGCATCCGCGCGTGCTCGACGCGTAACGACGAGCCGGCCACCGCGAGTCGGCCGTTCGACGCCACGCGCGACGGCATCGTGCTCGGCGAGGCGGGGTCCGTGCTGGTGCTCGAGGAGCTTGAGCACGCGCTGCGCCGCGACGCGACGATCCTCGCCGAGGTGACGGGTTACGGCCTGTCGTCCGACGCCCGGCACGTCACCGAGCCCGATCCGACGGGCGAGAACCCGGCGCGGGCCATCACGAACGCGCTCGCCGACGCCGGCCGCACGACGGCCGACGTGGAGTACGTCAACGCGCACGGCACCTCGACCCCGGTCGGCGACGCGGCCGAGACGCGCGTGCTCAAGCGGGTGTTCGGCGAGCGCGCCAACGAGGTCCCGGTCTCCTCGACCAAGTCGATGACCGGGCACCTGCTCGGCGCGACGGGGGCCACCGAGGCGGCGATCTGCGTGCTCGCGATCAACGGCGGCTACCTGCCCCCGACGATCAACCTGCACACCCCGGACCCCGAGTGCGACCTGGACTACGTCCCGAACACGGCCCGGGAGCAGCGCATCGACGTCGCGATCTCGAACGGCTTCGGGTTCGGCGGGCACAACGCGTGCCTCGTGATCGAGCGCTACGAGGAGCGTCGCGGCTGATGGCCCCGGTCGAGGTCGACGTCGAGCGCCCCAAGGGGGATGACGAGCCGGGACGGCGGCACCCGAACACGTGCCCGTCCTGCCGCTCGCACTACCGCGACGACGAGCTGCGCCACGCGCTGCGCGTCTGCGCGCAGTGCGGCCACCACTTCCCGGTGGGGGCGCTCGAGCGGATCGACCAGATCGTCGACCCCGGCACCTTCGAGGAGATCGGGACCGACCTGCGCGCCGCCGACCCGCTCGCCTTCGTCGACCTGCGCCCGTACACGGACCGCCTGCTGGACGCCGAGCTCGCCACGGGCCTCGGCGACGCCCTCGTGGCCGGCACGGGTCGCGTTGTGGGCCGTCCGGCCGCGATCGCCGTCATGGACTTCGCCTTCATGGGTGGCTCGATGGGCAGCGTGATGGGCGAGCGCTTCTGCCTCGCCGCCGACGCGGCGCTCGCGCGTGGGATCCCGCTGATCAGCGTGACGGCCTCGGGCGGCGCCCGCATGCAGGAGAACATCCTCGCCCTGATGCAGATGGCCAAGACCGTCGGCGCGGTCGACCAGCTGCGCGAGGCCGGCGTGCCCTACGTCTCGATTCTCGCCCACCCGACGACGGGCGGGGTGATCGCGTCGTTCGCCTCCCTCGGTGACATCGTCATCGCCGAGCCGAACGCGCTGCTCTCGTTCGCGGGGCCGCGCGTCGTCGAGCAGACCACCGGCGAGAAGACGGCGCCCGACTTCGGCCGCGCCGAGTCCAACCTGCGCCTCGGACAGCTCGACGCGGTCGTGCCGCGGCGCGAGCTCCGGGCCGAGCTGGCCCGGCTCCTGCTCCTGTTCTCGCCGGCCGAGGACGAGCCGACGGGCGACCAGGGCCCGGTGCCGCTGCCCGAGGACGCGACGATCGCGGGGGAGGGCCCGGTCGATCGGGTGCTCGGCCGTCTCGGCCTGGGACGGCGGCGTGGTTAGGGTCTCGGACGAGGTGCGCCGCCTGCGCAAGCGCTTCGAGGCGCGCGCGGAGGAGTCGCACGTCTGGGAGTCGGTGCAGCTCGCCCGCCACGCCGACCGCCCGTACACCCTCGACTACGCCGAGCGGCTGTTCAGCGACGCCTTCGAGCTGCGCGGCGACCGCGCCTTCTCGGACGACGAGGCGCTGATCGCCATGCTCGCCCGTTACCACGGGCAGACGGTGGTGGCGATCGGCCACCAGAAGGGCCGCGACCTCGCGGAGCGCACCCGCCGGATGTTCGGGATGCCGCACCCGGAGGGCTACCGCAAGGCGATCCGGGCCGTCGAGCTCGCCGAGCGCTTCGGCTACCCGGTGCTGACCTTCGTCGACACGCCGGGCGCCTACCCCGGCGTCAACGCCGAGGAGCGTGGCCAGGCCGGCATGATCGCCCGCTCCATCCTCGCCTTCTGCCAGGCCTCCGTGCCCGTCGTCTGCAGCGTGATCGGGGAGGGCGGCTCGGGCGGCGCGCTGGCGATCGCCGTCGGCGATCGGGTGCTGATGCAGGAGAACGCGATCTACAGCGTGATCTCGCCCGAGGGCTGCGCCGCGATCCTCTGGAAGGACGCCGGGCAGGCCCGAAAGGCGGCGTACGCCTTCCGGCCGACAGCGGGGGCGTGCCTCGACCTCGGTGTCGTCGACGCGATCGTCGGGGAGCCGAAGGGCGGCGCCCACGAGGATGTTGACCAGGCCGCGCGCCTGCTCGACCAGGCGATCCGGCAGGCCCTCGCCGAGGCCGAGTCCGTCTCCGCCGCCGAGCGGCGCGCCGCGCGGCGTGCGAAGTTCCGGCGGATGGGGGTGTGGGGCGTCGCCGACGAGGACGGCGCCGACACCCTCTAGCCCGCGGGGGCGAGCGGGAAGCTGCGTCGCGCGAGGCCGATCGCGGCCTGCGCGGTCACCCAGACCGGGGTGATGCGGACGCCGCGCTGGTACTGCACGGCACCGTCGGCGAGCACGAGGCCCCCGAGGAACGCCTCGGCGCCGGTGTCGCGCCGGCCCACGGCGGCGAGGCCCTGCAGCACCCACGCCGTCGACTGGGCGTCGGGACGGGCGCCCTCCGTCAGCGCGTAGCCGCCGCTCGCCGAGCGGAAGCGCCCCAGCGCGCGCACGGCGCGCTGCAGGCGGGGGTCGCGGGCGGGGATGCCCGCCGCCACGGCGGCGGCGATGCCGGACGCGGTCAGGTTCGAGTCCCCGTCGCCGCCCGGCAGGACCGGCCAGGTGCCGTCGGGGTTCTGGTCGCGCAGGAGCGTCGCGCGCACGGCGGCCGGCACCCGCTGGCCCATGGCGCGCAGCGCCAGGATCCCGAACTGGTTGGAGGCCGGCGTCGCGCCGATGCGCCCGCCCCGCTGCTGCCGGGCGAGGGCGGCGGCGAGGTCGCGCCCGCCGGCGTCGCGGGGGTCGCGGCCCGCGGCGACCAGCGCGAGGATCGCGAGCTCGAGGTCGGTCGCCGAGCGCAGCTCCGCGCTGCGGGCCGCGAGGCACGCGGCCGGCCGCTCGCCCGGGCGTCCGGCGGCGACGAGCCCGAGCGCCGCCCAGGCCGTCAGGTTGGCGCTGGCGGTGCCGCCCGGCTCGGCGGCACAGCCTGCGCCGTCGAGGCTCCGCTCGAGGTAGCCGCCCGCCTCCGCGAGCCCCGCCGCCTGGGCGCCCGCGGGCACGAGCAGGACCAGCAGCGCGGCGAGCAGGGCGGCCCTCACGACTCGGGCTCCGGGGCGGTGATCCAGCGTCCCCGCACGCGCACGGCGCTGCGGTCGACCAGAGCGATCAGGGATGGTCCGGCGAGGCCGAGGATCGCCGCGGTGGCGATCGCGTGGGCGAGGTCGAAGGGGATCGCCCGGACGTGCACGGCCGCGAAGGCCGTCACGGTCAGTGCCGGGCCGAAGGCGGACAGCTGCCAGACGTCCATCAGCGCCCCGAAGACGAGCGAGACCGTCACCCCAAGCGCGACGAGCGCGCCGCGCGAGCGCCGCAGGGCCGGGGCGAGCAGGCCGCCGGCGAGGCCCGCGAGGCCCCACAGCAGCATCTGCCATGGCGTCCACGGGCCCTGGCCGAGGAAGGCGTTGGAGACGAGGGCACTGCCGGCCCCGACGGCGATCCCGGCGCGGGGCCCGAGCGCGATGCCGGCGATGATCGCGATCGCCGTCACCGGCTGCGCCCCCGGCACCGCCGCGAACAGCACCCGGCCCGCGCTGGCGGCGGCGATCAGGACGGCGACGAGGCCGATCTCGCGCGAGCCGCTGCGGCCGCGCTCGTAGAGGGCGAGCCCCGCCAGGAGTGCCACGACGCCGGCGAGGGCGACGATCGCGCCCGCGCTCATCGCGCGGCCTCCCGGATCGCCGCGGGGATCGGGTCGCCGACGACCAGTCGGCGGCCGCCGATCGCCCACAGCGCATCGGCCGTGGCCCGCACGAAGGCGCGGTCGTGGGTGGCGGTGATCGTGGCCAGGCCGCGGACCCGCCGCTCGCCGATGATGCGCGCGAGCGTCGTCCGGTGGGCGGCGTCCATGCCGCGCGTCGGCTCGTCGAGCAGCAGCACGGCGGGCTCGAGGGCGAGGGCGGCGGCGATCGCGACGCGCTCGCGCTCGCCGACGGCGAGATCGCGGGGGTGGCGGCCGAGGAGCGGCTCGAGACCGAGGTCGGCGATCGCACGGCTGCCGGGCTCCTCGGGGCGGCCGAGCAGCGCCGCCCCGGCGCGGATCTCCGCCTCGGCGGTGGCCTCGAGCAGCGTGCGGCCCGGGTCCTGGGGCACGAGGCGCACCTCGGGGACGCGCCGGTCGGCGGTGAGTGCGGTGAGGTCCCGGCGCGGGGTCGCGACGGTGCCCCCCACGGGCGCCTCGAGTCCCGCGATGGCGCGCAGGAGCGTCGACTTCCCTGACCCGTTCGGGCCCACGAGGGCGACGGAGGCGCCGGCCGCGAGCGTCGCGGTGACGCGGTCGAGCACCGGCGCCCCCTGCCGGGCGAGGTCGAGGCCGTCGAGGATCAGCGCCGGAGCCGGGTCGTGGCCTCGGATGGTGGGTGCGGCCGGGTAGACGGCGGGAGCGGGCGGGGCCCCGATCCGCCCGCCGGTCACGCCGAGCACCTCGTCGGCGAGGTGCTCGATCCGGTCGCGGCGGTGCTCGGACAGCACGATCGCTAGGCCGCGGTCGGCGAGGCGGCGCAGCTGGCCCACCAGCTCGCAGGCCGCGTCGTCGTCGAGCTGCGCCGTCGGCTCGTCGAGGAGGAGCACGTCCGGCTCGGGGGCGAGGACGGCGGCGAGGGCGACGCGTTGGCGCTCGCCGCTCGAGAGCGCGTCGAGGCGGCGGCCGACGAGGTGCGCGCAGCCGACCGCCGCGAGCGCGGTGCGCGCCGCCGGACCGATCCGGCCCGCCTCCCAGCCCCGGCACTGGAGCCCGAAGGCGACGTCGCGCAGCACCTCGGTCATCACGCCCTGCGCCTCCGGCTCCTGGAACAGGAAGCCGACCCGCTGGGCGATCGCGCTCGGGGTGGCGGTGCGCAGGTCGAGGCCGGCCACGCTCGCCGCGCCCCACGCCTCGCCGCCGTGGAAGGCGGGCGCGAGGCCGGCGAGGATGCGCAGGAGCGTGGTCTTACCGCCACCGGAGGGGCCCTCGAGCACGACGATCCGGCCCGGGTCGACGACGAGGTCGATGCCGCTCAGGGTCGCGGCGCCGGCGCCCGGGTAGCGGTAGCCGACGCCGGCGAGGGCGATCGCGCTCATCGGGCGCCCCGCAGGGCGTGGGCGATGGCGGCGCAGGCGGCGACGATCCCGACCGCGGCGACGAGGGCCGGCCAGCGCAGGAGGGGGTCGGCCTGCGGGTAGACGGCGTAGGGAAGGGCGCCGACGGCGAGCGCGGCGGCTCCGGCGACGAGGGCGAGGCCGACGACGAGGGCCGCGCGCCCCGGGCGGGTGGCGGCCGGCTCGGGCAGGGGGGTGAAGGGGCCGCCGCCGTAGCCCCGGGCGGCCATCGCCTCGGCGATGCCAACGCCGCGGTCGAGCGCGGAGGCGACGAGCGGCTCGACCAGCGTCGCGGACTGCCGGGCCCGGCTGCGGCGGCCCGCGGCGGTCGCGGCGCCGCGCACGAGCAGCGCCTCGTGGAGCGCGGAGGCGTCGGCCCGCAGCGCCGGCATCAGCCGGGCGGCGAGCGCGACGGTGAGGGCCGAGCGCGGGGCGACGCGGCTGACGAGCTCCTGCAGGCGGTCCGGGTCAGCCAGGGCGAGGAAAGCGGCCGTGGCGACGATGGCAGTGGCGAGGCGCATGCCGCTGACCGCCCCGTAGAGGACCTCCTCCGCCGTCACCTCGAGGTCGAGGAGCAGGAAGCCGGGGCCGGCGACGAGGACGCGATCGCCCTCGGCGGCGAGGAACGGGTTGAGGAGCAGGAGCACGAGCCCCGAGGCCGCGGCGAGGCGCAGCATCAGGCCGTGGCGGACCGGAGCCGCCAGGTACAGGAGCACGGCGCCCGCGAGCGCCGCGGCGACCAGCACGGGCTGCTCGGCGGCCAGGGAGACCGCGATCAGCCCCGCGCACAGGGCGAGGGGGCCACGGGGGTCGCTCACAGGGTGAGGCCCTGGCCGCCGCTGCACACGATCAGGGCGGCCCTGTCGAGGCAGATCGCGAAGTGGCGCTGCGGCAGCATCGGGTTCTCGGCGAGCGCGGCGGCCGCGGCCTCCGCGTCGGCCGCCGTCCGGCCCGCGATGACGACGACGGGCGCGCCGCGCGAGGAGAAGTCCTCGGTCGTCGCGACGACGACCGCCGTGGCCTTCGGGACGGGCACGGCGGCGCCGGCCGCCGCGTCCCAGACCACGATCTCGTCGTCCTCGAACCAGGCGGTCAGCCCGGCCTTGCCCGGGTCGGCCAGGGCCCTCGCCCACGTCGGGTCGCGCTCGGCGAGCTCGGCGCTCGCCCCGACGATCGCCCGCGGGCCGCTCGTGGCGGCAGGGCTTGCGACCTCGACGCCGGCGGCCGCGAGGGCCGCCGCGGCTGCGGGGTCGGCCGTGGCTCCCTCGACCCGGGCGTCGAGCGCCCGGGTCAGGGGCGCCGGCCACTGCCCGACGATCGCCGGGACGTGGGTGCGGTCGGCCCAGACGTGGAGGTCCCACCAGACGCGGTCGTCGGGACCCGCCTCGATGTCGGCGGCCCCGAGGTCGGACTCGATCCCGTTCATCCAGAACAGCCACTCTCGCGCGCCGTTGCCGGCCTCGCCGCCCAGCGAGCTCACGTAGCGGCCGCCGTAGGTCGTCTCGACCGGCACGACGCCCTCCGTGGCGGCGAGGACCGTGCCGACGGGGCCTCGGCCCTCCGCCACCTTGGTCCGGCCCCAGTCGGCCGTGATCAGGACGGGCGTGCCGGAGTCGGCCGCCGTGGCGGCCGACTCCGACGCCTGCTCCGTCTTCGACGAGCCGCAGGCCGCCAGCACGAGGCAGGCGAGGACGACGGCTGCGGTGCGCAGGTTCACGATGGGCGATCCGCGGCGCGGTTCCGTCGCGACGATCAGTTGAGCGGGCTCTCGATCACCGTCTGGGAGCGGATCGCGCCCTTCAGCGTGGCTGTGGCCTCGTCCCAGTCCTCGGGCTTCGGGATGCTGAGCCGGCCGCGGGCGTCGGTCGTGCCCACGGCGACGCCGTCGACCGTCACGGTCGCGCCCTTCGCCGGCTTGAGGCCCGTGCCGTCGGCCTTGCGCACGGTGAACAGGACCCCGCCGAGCAGCTCCTTGACCTGGAGGTCGAGGATCACGGGGTCCTTCTTGCTGTAGTCGCTGTCCAGGAACCAGATCACCTGGTCGGAGGCGCGCAGCACGAGCGCCCCGGCGCCGACCTGCGCCGTCTTGCCGTTGACGTAGATGGTCCACGCGCCCTTGGCTCCGAGCTTCTCCGTGCCGATCGTCTTGACGTAGGGGCCGAGGCCGGCGAACTCGCCGACCACGAGGGGCGTGCTGGTGAACGCCGTCGCCGCGACCAGCTGGCCGAGGGCGGTGCCCGCCGGCAGGAGGACGGCGGCATCCGCGTCGTTGACGTAGGAGCGGGTGCTGCCCGCCTCCCACTCGAGGTTGCCGAGCAGCGGCTTCTTCTCGCTCGTGACGCGGATCGTTGCGCCGTGCGCGACGGTGGGGATGACCAGCGTCGCGATGGCGACGGCGGTCACGAGGATCATCCTCGCGGACATCTGGAACTCCTTCACTCGAGGTCCCCGGGACCGTGTGTGCCGGGGGGAGGTGGGTGTTCTGACTCGGAGCGCGCTTCCTCGGTGATCAGAGGCCCCTGATCCCTGCCTTCCCAGCCCCGGGGGGCCAGTGACCGGTGCTGCGCACCGCGATCGGGGGACGTTCCTCACAGCGGCGGGACCGTGCCGGATTCGCACCGGACTTCCCCTGCCTCCGCGGGCAACGATAGCACACGGGTTCGCTCCTGCGCCATACTCGCGGCATGCCCGAGCGCCTCCCCCGCCCCCGGATCGAGGGGCAGCACCTCGCCGTCTCGTGCGGCCACCCGCTCGCCGTCCAGGCGGGCCTCCGCGTCGGCGCCGCCGGCGGTAACGCGATCGACGCCGCGGCCGCCGCGGCGGCCGCCCTCACGGTGATCCTGCCCGACGCCTGCGGTCTCGGCGGCGACCTGCTCTGCATCGTGCGCCGAGCCGACGGCTCGGTCACGGCGATCAACGGCGTCGGCCGCTCGCCGGCGGCCTCCACGCACCCCCTGCCGGACGACGGCGCCCGAGTCGCGGCGGTGCCGGGGTTCGTTGCGGGCGTCTGCGACCTGATCGCCGCCGGGGGCCGGCTGTCCCGGGCCGAGGTGCTCGCCCCCGCACTCGAGCTGGCCGAGCAGGGCGTCGCCGTCACCCGCGACACCGCCGAGGCCCTCGTCGACAACGCAGCGCGCCTGACGCGCGGCGGGGCGGACGTCTCGCCGTGGGTCGCGGCCCGCCCGTCGGGCGTCGGCGCCATCGTGCGCCTGCCGGAGACCGCGGTGACGCTGCGCGGGATCATCGAGCGCGGGCCCGAGGCGTTCTACGCGGGACCGATGGCCGCGGCGATCGTGGCGGCCGTGGCGCGCGAGGACGGGGTCATGTCGCTCGACGACCTGGCCGGGCACGAGAGCGTGATCCGGGAGCCCGTGCCCGTCGACTACCGCGGCGTCACGGTGCTCGCCCAGCCGCCCTCCTCGCAGGCGATGCTCCTGACGATGGCCCTGCGCCGGCTCGCCGCCGAGGCGCCGTCGGACGGATCGGCCGCCGCCCAGCACCGCGCGGTCGAGGCGATCGCCGGGGCGTTCGCGTACCGCGACCGGATCACCCAGAACGGCGCCGACCGCGAGCTGATGGAGCTCGCCGACGCGATCCCGATCGGGGAGCGCGCGAGCCGCGCCGACCACGCCAAGGGCTACAACCACACGACGTCGGTGACGACGGCCGATCGCGAGGGCAACGTCGTCTCGATGCTGATTAGCGTCTTCGACAGCTTCGGCTGTGCCACGTGGGTGCCGGGCGGCGGCTTCTTCCTCAACGACCGGCTGTTGTCCTTCTCGCGCGACCCGGAGTCGCCGAACGCGGCGGCGGGAGGCAAGCGCCCGGTGCACACCCTGTCGCCGGCGATGGTCGTCGACGGGCGGCGGATCGTGGGCATCTCGACGCCGAGCGCCGACGGCCAGGTGCAGGCGCTCCTGCAGGTCCTGCTCGCGCACCTCGACGAGGGGGCCGAGATCGGCGACGCCTGCGACCGCCCGCGCTGGCGCGTCGTCGGCGACCTCCTGCGCGTGGAGGAGGACGTCGAGCCGGATCTCGCCGCGGGCCTCGCGGCGCTCGGGCACGAGGTGATGCCGGCGCCGGTCGGCGACAGCCTGTTCGGCAGCGTCTGCGCGTCCGAGGCCGACCTCGACTCGGGCCTCGTGTCGTGCTGGGCCGATCCGCGGCGCGAGTCCTGGGCGGGGGCCTGGTAGTCGCTCAGCCCGTGAGCTCGCCGAGCAGCGCGATCGCCCCGGCCTTGTCGAGCGGCTCATTCAGCCAGGCGCACGCGAAGCTCTGCACGCAGGAGGGGCAGCCATCATCGCAGGGGCAGTCCTCCGCGATCGCGCGTGCGGCCCGTACGACCAGCGGCAGCTCGCCGTAGGCGGCCCGCACGATGCCGGCGCCGCCGGCCCGCGACTCGTGGATGACGATCGTGGGCGAGCCGGTGTCGGGGTGCTCGTCGGCCGAGAGGCCGAGCAGGTCGCCGGGGTCGCAGGGCGCGGCGAGGGGCAGGGCGGCGGTCAGGAGGTGCTCGGCGGCGTGCAGGGCGCCGAGGCTCGGCGGCTCGTCGGAGGGCGGGCGCACGAGCCAGAGCGCCTTCGTGCGGTATTCGCGCGCGGGCAGGTCGAGCGGCCGCTGGTCGATCACGGAGAGGTCGTCGGTGCGGCGGCGCTGGTAGCCGATCACCTGGGAGCGCACGTCGGCCTCGCCGAGGCGGGCGCGCCAGTTGCCGAGCCACTCGTCGCGCTCGGGCGCGGCGAGCCCGACGGCGGTCTGGGCGCGCGGCACGGTAAACCAGTCGCCGCGGAAGGGCTCGACGACGGCCGCGCCGACCTCGAGGTCGAGCTCGCGCACGAGGTAGCGCTCGCCCTGGCTGAGGTGGATCGCCCCGGGGTGCACGGCGCGGGGCGCGCGGTCGTGCTCGACGTCGCCGATCACGGCGCCCGTCTCACCCTCGATGATCGACACGGCGCGGCTGTCGGTGCTGCGCAGCGAGATGCGGGTGGCCGGGTCGTCGGGGCCCGCCCAGATCAGGCCGGCCGCCGTGACCGAGAACGAGTCGGGGTCGAGCTCGAGCAGGGCCTCGGCGTCGTCGACGACGCGCACGCCGAGGATCGACTCGTCGCGGGACGAGACCGCCGCCTCGGCGGCGGCGCAGGCGAGGTGCGCGAGGCGGATCTCGAGGTTGTCGGGGTCGAGGGCGATCCGCTCGACGGGGCGTCCGAGCAGGGCGGCGGGGTGGCGCGCGAACCACTGGTCGAGCGCGTCCTCGCCGAGGACGAGGACGCCGAGGCCCCGCGTGCGGCGTCCGGCGCGGCCCCACTCCTGGCGCAGCCCCGCCACCGACCCCGGGAAGCCGACCACGACCGAGCAGTCGAGGTCGCCGATGTCGAGGCCGAGCTCGAGCGCGCTGGTCGCGACGACGGCGCGCAGCTGGCCGTCGGCGAGGCGCGCCTCGATCGCGCGGCGCACCTCCGGCGGGTAGCCGGCCCGGTACGGCTCGACGCGCTCCGCGAGGGCGGGCACGCGGCGGCCGAGCTCGTCGCGCACGCCGCGCAGGATCAGTTCGACGAGCTGGCGGCCCGGGGCGAAGCAGATCACGCGCTGCCCGTCGATCACGAGCTGGCTGACCAGGCCGACGGCCTCGTGGATCCGGCTCGCGCGGCGGCCCGAGGCCGGATCGACGAGCTCGGGGTTCCAGAGGGCGACGTCGCGCCCGGGCGCGGGCGCCCCGTCACCCTCGACGATCCGCACGTCGCAGCCGGTCAGGAGCGAGAACGCCTCCTCCGGGTTGGCGGCGGTGGCCGAGGCGAGTAGGAGCTGCGGCGAGGCGCCGTAGAGGGCGGCGCAGCGGCGCAGCCGCCGGATCACGTGGGCGACGTGCGACCCGAAGACCCCGCGGTAGACGTGGGCCTCGTCGATGACGATCGCCGCGAGGCCCGACAGCCATTCCGCCCAGCGTTGGTGGTGCGGGCAGATCCCGACGTGGACCATGTCGGGGTTCGAGAGCACGAGGTTGGCCTCGGCGCGGGCGCGCCGCCGGGCCCCCGTGTCCTGGTCGCCGTCGACGAGGGCGACGCGCAGGTCGCGGCCGAGGCCGAGGGTGCTGAGGCGGCGAGCCTGGTCCTGGGCGAGCGCCTTCGTGGGCGAGAGGTAGAGCGCGCGGGTGTGGGGCTCGCGCAGCAGCGTGTCGAGGACGGGGATCGCGTAGGCCAGCGTCTTGCCGCTGGCCGTGCCGGAGACGACGCCGACGTGGTGGCCGGCGCGGGCGAGGGCGACGGCCTCGGCCTGGTGGCTCCAGAGCGCCTCGATGCCCGTGCGCTCGAGCGCCGCCGCGAGCCGCGGGTCGAGGCCGTCGGGCAGGCGCACGGGGTCGCCGGCGCGTCCCGGCTCCTCGGCGCGGTGGACGAGGCGCGCGCTGTGGGGCGGTGCGCCTGCGCTCAGCGCCGCGTCCCACGGGCGCCGAGCGGTCACGGCTGGTCGGGGCGCTTCGCCGCGGGGAACGAGCCGAGGACGATGAGCAGCGCGGAGCGCCGCTCCACGTCGTCGAGGGCCCGCATGACCTGCTCGTCCTCGCGGTGCCCCTCGATGTCGACCAGGAACTGGTAGCGCCACGGCTCGCCCGGGATCGGGCGCGAGTGCAGCGAGACCATGTTGACCCCGTGGTAGCGGAACGGCTCGATCGCCTCGTGCAGCGCGCCCGGCTGGTGTCCGGTCACGAGCCGCAGCCCGGTCTTCCAGTTGACGCCCTCGGCGGGCGCGAGGGGCTCCCGGCTGATGGCGACGAAGCGGGTCATGTTGTCCGGGTGGTCCGAGATGTCGCTCTCGAGGATCTCGAGCCCGAAGCGCCGGGCCGCGGCCGGCGAGGCGATCGCCGCCCAGGACGGGTCGCCCTGCTCGGCCACGACGCGGGCCGCGTCGGCGGTGGTCGGCGCGCCGATCTCCTCGTAGGCGGCGTCGAGGAAGGTGCGGCACTGCGCGAGCGCCATCGGGTGCGAGTGGATCCGGCGGACGCCAACCGTCGTGGCGCCGGGCAGGCCGCAGAGGCAGTGCGGGACGTGGATGACCGTCTCCGCGACGATCGGCAGGGCGCCGTCGGCGATCAGGTCGCAGGTGTCGGCGACGATGCCGGCGAGGGTGTTCTCGATCGGCAGCACCCCGACGTCGGCGCGCCCCTCCGCCACCGCGCGGTGGACGTCCGCGAAGCTGCCGGCCGACTCGGCCTCCACGTCCGGGTAGAGGCGCTCGGCGGCCTCGGAGGTGTACGACCCGGCGGTGCCGGGGTAGACGATCGTCTGGGGTGCGGCGGCGTTCTTCATGGTTTCCCCTGAGCCGCGGCAGGGTACCAAGCGGGCGCGTTCAGACCGGGCGGCCGGCGTGCAGCGCGACCAGGAGCTCGTGCTCCAGCTCGGCGGCGTCCGCGCCGCGCAGCGTGTCCAGCGTGCGGGGTCGCGACAGCCGGATGTCGCGCTCGAGCGCGATGCCGTCCGGGCGCTGGGCCATCACGTAGACGCGGTCGGAGAGCAGCACCGCCTCCCGCACGTCGTGCGTGATCAGGAGGACCGTCCAGCGCTCCCGCTCCCAGATCCGCTCGAGCCACAGCTGCAGCTCCGTCCGGGTCAGCGCGTCGAGCGACCCGAACGGCTCATCGAGCAGCAGGATGTCCCGCCCCTGCGCCACGGTGCGGGCGAGGGCGACGCGCTGGCGCATGCCGCCGGACAGCTGGTAGGGGCGCATGCCGCCGAAGCCCTCGAGGCCGAAGTCGGCCAGGAGCGCCCGGGCGCGGTCGCGCGCCTCGCCGCGCGGGAGGCCCGCGGCGACCTCGCCGCCGAGCGACACGTTCTGCTCGACGCTGCGCCACGGGAAGAGGACGTCGCGTTGCGGCATCCACGCGAATGGCCGGTCCGCTGGCTCGAGCGGCCGTCCGTCGAGCAGGATCTCCCCGGCGTCGGCCCGCTCGATGCCGGTCAGGATCGAGAAGAGCGTCGACTTGCCGCAGCCGCTTGGGCCGAGGATCGAGACGAACTCGCCCCGGGCGACGTGCAGCGCGAGACCGTCGAGGACCGGCAGCGGCCCGAACGACTTCGCGAGCCCCCGGACGGCGATCGCGGGCGACGCCTCGGCGCGGGCCGCGGGTGGGGGCGGGGTCACGCGCCTGCCCGCCGCGACTCGGCGTACCAGGGGATGGCCAGTCGCTGGACCAGGAACGTCGCGGCGTAGAGCGCCAGCGTGAGCACTGCGGACACGAGCACGGCGGCCAGCACGAGGTCCGTCCGGAAGGAGGCGCTGGCGCCCTGGATGTAGACGCCGAGCCCGTATTCGGCGCCCGCGTACTCGGCGAAGATCGCGGCGATCACCGCGTAGGTGAGGGCGATGCGCAGGCCGGTGAAGAAGCCCGGGAGGGCGGACGGCAGGCGCACCTGGAGGAAGATGGTCGCCCAGCCGGCGCCCATTGTGCGCATCAGGGTGATCGCGTCGCGCTCGCTGGACGCGTAGCCGTCGACCAGGCCGACGACGATCGGGAAGAAGGTCACGAGGGCGACGAGGATGATCTTCGGCGTGAAGCCGAACCCGAACCAGATCACGATCAGCGGGGCGAGCACGACGAGGGGGATCGTCTGGCTGCCGATCAGGACCGGCATCACGGAACGGCGGGCGATGCCCGACGCGTCGAGCGCGACGGAGACGGTGAAGGCGAACGCGAGGGAGACCGCGAACCCCACCAGCACCTCCACGATGGTCGGCTGCAGGTTCTGCCAGAGGGAGGCGCGGTCGTCCCAGCCGGCGGACGCGACGCGGGAGAGCGGCGGCAGCACGTCCCGCCCCAGGGCGCCGCCGCGCGCGTACAGCTCCCAGGCCGCGCCGAGCAGGAGCAGCAGGGCGACGGGCGGGACGAGGAGCTTGAGCACGCGCGCGACCCGTCCGCTCATCGGTCGCCGCCTCGGGGGGACGGAAGATCGTTCGTCGAAGCCCGCATGCAGAAGTCCTCGCCACCGATGATTCCATGTTCCGGGGGTGGACGCGGGCCTCGGCGTGGCGATCGTGCGGCCGCCGACCGCGGAGCCGCGCGGTCCAAGGAGGATCGGAGTGCGGGTATTGTTCGATCGGTTCTCGGTTTGACCTCCGCGCTTGCAGATTCCATTTCGCGCCGGCTCGCCGCCGGAATCGTGGCCTTGCTCCTGAGCGCGCTGCTCGCCGCCTGCGGCGGCTCGGATGGGTCGTCGGGCGGCACGTCGGAGACCGCGGCAGCGGGCCCCGAGCCCGCGGAGGTGTCGATCGCCCTCGACTGGACCCCCAACACGAACCACATCGGCATCTACGTCGCCGACCGGCTCGGCTACTACGCGGAGGAGGGTCTGACGGTCAGGATCCTGCCCTACGCGCAGACCCCGGCCGAGACGCTCGTCGCCAACGGCGAGGCCGACTTCGGGTTCTCCTTCTCGAACGGCATCGCGTTCTCGCGGGCCGCCGGCCTCGACGTCGTGCAGGTCTTCGCGAACATCGCGAAGCAGCAGTACCTGATCGCCTACCGCGCCGACGATCCCGATATCTCCTCGCCGAAGGACCTCGTCGGCAAGACCTACGCGGGCTTCGGCACGCCGAGCGAGGAGTCCGAGGTCGCGACCGTCATCGAGGGCGATGGCGGCGCGGGCGACTTCCGGACCGTCGTCCTCGACACGGCGGCCTACGAGGCCGTCTACGGCGGCCGCGCCGACTTCACCATCTCCGCCATCACCTGGGAGGGCGTCGAGGCCGAGGTCAGCGGCAAGCCGATGAAGTACTTCGATCCGGCCGACTACGGCTACCCCGAGAGCTACTCCAGCACGATCATCTCCAGCAACGCCTGGCTGACCGCGAACGGGGACGTCGCCCGGCGCTTCCTGGCGGCGACGCAGCGCGGCTACCGGTACGCCCAGGACGATCCCGAAGCGGCCGCGCAGCTCCTGATGGACGCCAACCCGCAGACCCTGAAGAACCCCGAGGTCGTGCGGCGGAGCGCCGAGCTGCTCGCCGAGGAGGGCTACTACGGCGGCGAGGCCGGGGCGATCGGGCTCATCGACGAGGGTCTCGTCACGACCTTCTACGACTTCCTGTTCGACCGGCAGCTGCTCGTCGACGCCGACGGGAAGCCGCTGGCGGAGCGGCCGGACTGGTCGCAGGCGTACACCAACGCCTACGTCCCGTCGTCCTCCGGGGGCTGATGGACGCCGACGGGCTGGCGACCCTCGCGCGCACGATCCGGTCGCTCCCGCCGCGGGCGGGGTCGACCGCCATCGTGCTGATCGACGGCCCGTCGGGCAGCGGCAAGTCGACGTTCGCGGAGCGGCTGGCCGTGGCGAGCGGCGCCACCGTCCTCGCCGTCGAGGACATGTACCCCGGGTGGGACGGCCTCGAGGCTGCGGCGCAGCACGTCGTCGAGGACGTCCTCGAGCCCCTTGCCCGCGGCGAGGGGGCCTCGATTCGACGCTGGGACTGGGACCGCTCGGTGGAGAGCGGCCGCGAGCCGGTTCCCGCCGCCGCGATCCTGATCATCGAGGGGGTGGGCGCAGGATCGGTCGCGGCGGGGGCGTACGCTGGCCTCTTGATCTGGCTCGACGCCGACGACGAGCAGCGCTACGCCCGGGCGATGCAGCGCGACGGCGAGCTGTTCGCACCGCACTGGGAGCGCTGGGCCGAGCAGGAGCGGCGCTTCTACGCGCGGGAGGACACGCGGGCCCGGGCCGACCTGAGCTTCCGGACGGACCAGCCGGGCTGGGACGGCGCCCGGGCCTGACCGGCTAGTCGGCCGCAGTGCGGGTACGATCCGCGGGCCGAGGAGGGAGGTGGCGCGGGTGGCCGGTTTTGCGGATTGGGGCGAGGGCGCCCCGCACGCCGACGAGGATGATCTGATGCGCGCGCTGGCCGACATCGTCGGCGGCGAGGCGCACGGCGCTTCCGGCGGGATCGGCGACGACGCGGCCGTGATCGTCCCGGACCTGATCTGGACGGTGGACGCCCAGGTCGACGGCGTGCACTTCCGCCGCGACCTCTCGTCGCCCGCGGACGTCGGCTGGAAGGCCCTCGCCGTCAGCGTGTCCGACTGCGCCGCGATGGGGGCGACGCCGGTCGGCGCGCTCGTCTCGCTCGTGATCGCCGAGGGCGATGTGACCTCCCTCGAGCCGATCTACGTCGGCCTCGCGGAGTGCGCGGAGGCCTACGGCTGCCCCGTCGCGGGCGGCGACGTCGCCCGGGGCCCTGGCCTCGTCCTGGCCGTCAGCGTGCTGGGGCGCACCCCGGTGCCCGCGCCGGGGCGCGGCGGGGCGCGGCCGGGCGACCTCGTCGTGGTGACCGGGGACCTCGGCGTATCGGCGGCGGGCCTCGCGGCCCTGGTGGACCCCGCGCTCGGGGATGTGCCGGGCGTTGACGCCTGCGTCGAGCGGCACCGCCGGCCGCAGCCGCGCTTGGCCGAGGGCGCGGCGCTCGCCCGGGTCGCCCGGGTGATGATGGACGTCTCCGACGGCCTCGCGACCGATCTGCCGCGGATCGCCCGGCGCAGCGGCGTCACCCTCGAGGCCGACCTCGACGCCCTGCCCGTGCCGGCGCCGGTGCGGGCCGTGGCCGCGCGGATCGGCTCCGAGTCGGGCGCATTCGCCGCGAGCGGCGGCGAGGACTACGAGCTGGTGGCCGTCCTCGACCCGGCCGACGTCGCGGGCTGCGGGGTGCCCCTGACGGTGATCGGCGAGGTCGTCGCGGGGCCCGCCGAGGTGCGCTGGCGCGGCGCGGGGTCGGATGCGGCCCTGCGCGGCTGGGACCACCTGGCCCGCTAGCGGCTAGTCCCTGATCTCGACGACCATCCCGACCTGGACCTTCTCGTAGAGGTCCTCGACGTCGGGGATCAGCATGCGGATGCAGCCGTGGGAGGCCTGCGAGCCGATCGACCAGGACTGCGGGGTGCCGTGGATGCCGATCAGGGGCGCGGAGGTGCCGATCCAGCGGGTGCCGAGGGGGTTGCCGCCGCCGGGAGGCACGGGTTCGAGGCCGGCGGCCCACGGCGAGTTCGGGGGCGTCCAGGTTGGGTTCTCGAGCATCTCGGTGACGAGGAACGCACCCGACGGGGTCGGGTAGGACGACATGCCGTGCGCGATCGGATACTGCTTCGCGAGCTTGCCGTCGAGCCAGAGATTGAGCACGAACTTGCTCTTGATCACCACGATCCGTCCGCCCGTGCTCCTCAGGAGCGCGGGCCGGGCGATGCCGTCCTCCGGCAGGCCCGCTTGGCGCTGGAAGGCGCGCACGGCGTCCTCGACGCGCTGGTCGTAGGTCCAGCTCGGCTTGCCCTTCCAGATCCGCTCGACCTTGAGCCGGCGCGTCAGCCGCGCCACGTCGTCGCCGCGCGCCCCGGGGGCGAGGGTGAGGTCGTTGGTCAGCTTCTCGGTCGAGTCGACCCCGAACTCCCGCGTGCGGGTCGAGGTGCGGCCCATGGCGTCCGTCACCTCGAGGCTGATCTCGTTCGTGCCCTGCGGCAGCCGGCTCGTCTCGATCATGAACCCGATCGACATCGGCGTGGTCTGCGCCTCCTGGCCGTTGACGCGGGCCACGATCCGGGTCGGGCTGGCGTCCTCGACGAAGGCGTAGATCGTCGGGCGGTCGGTGTCGGTCCACGCCTCCACGCCGCCGAGGCGGATGCGCGGCCGCTCGCGGTCGATCCGCAGGGTCCGGCGCAGGACCGTCTCGTTGCCGGCCCCGTCGGTCGCGAGGACGGCCACCTTGGTCGCGCCCTCGTCGAGGGCGGGCGCGAGCGTGAAGCGGCCCGCGTCGTCGGCCGTGGCCGACGCGGTGCCGTCGCCCCAGTCGACGAGCACGTCGGCGCCGGGCTCGGTCACCCCGGCGACCTCCGCCTCCTCGCTCCACGCCGACGCCGCGGCGAGCTCGAGCGGGGGCGCGGTCACGTCGGTGGTGAACGCCCAGCGGTAGCTCGACGGCTGGCCGATCAGGTCGTCGGCCTCGAGGTCGACGACGGCGGTGTGCTCGCCGTCGGGCAGGTCCGGCACGGGCAACTCGAAGCCGTTGACGGTGCGGGTCGCCGTCGCGGTGACGTCGCGGCCGTCGACCGAGATCGCGAACGCGCTGACCTTCTCCGGCGAGCGCAGGACGACGCGGATCGGCGTGTCGCCGTTGACGACCTGGTCGGGGCCGGGGGAGACCGACTCGACGACGGGGCGCGTGGCGTAGGCCCGCGCAGCGACGATGCCGACGATGGCGGCGAGGGCGACGATGACCGTCACCGCGAGGCCGATCACCGTTCCCGTCCGCATCGTGCGAACTGTACGTCAGCCCGGGGGTGTCCGAATGCTGCCGGACCGTAAGCCGGCTCTCAGGCGCCGGGGAGGCGTCCGCGCAGGGCCCGCACGCGCAGGGACGGCACGCGCCAGGAGGCCTCGGCGACGATCCGCCGCGACATCTTCGAGCCGCCGGCGATGCGGTCCGTGAAGGTGATCGGGATCTCGCGGATCCGAAAGCCGAGGAGCGCCGTGCGGTACGTCATCTCGATCTGGAAGGCGTAGCCCTCGGCCGTGACCTCGTCGAGGGCGATCGCTTCCAGCACCTCGCGCCGGAAGCACTTGAAGCCGCCGGTCAGGTCGCTGACGGGCAGCTGCAGCAGCACCCGTGCGTAAAGGCAGCCGCCGCGCGAGATGGCGCGGCGCACCGCCGACCAGTCGCGCACGCCGCCGCCGCGCACGTAGCGCGAGCCGATCACGAGGTCCGCGTCGGCGCGCGCCACGGCTAGGAGGTCGGGGATGCGGGCCGGGTCGTGCGAGAAGTCGCAGTCCATCTCGAGCACGTAGACGTAGTCGCGCTCGAGCGCCCAGCGGAAGCCCGCGAGGTAGGCGCGTCCGAGGCCCTCCTTGGCGGTGCGGTGCAGGACGTGCACCCAGCCGAGCTCGGCGGCGAGACGGTCCGCGATCTCCCCGGTGCCGTCGGGGGAGCCGTCGTCGATCACGAGGACGTCGCCGGGGATGTCCACGCGCTCGCGCGCAGCGCCGATCGCCACCACCATCCGCTCGAGGTTCTCCCGCTCGTTGTAGGTCGGCAGGCAGACCAGGAACCGCTCCTGCGCGTCGGCGCTCATCGCTCGGATCATGCCGCAGGACGGCCCTTCCCGTTCCCGCTCGCGGCCGCTTGCGCTCGCTCCCCGGGTGTGCCACGGTCTGCTCGTGCGTCCCCGCCTGCTCGTCCTCACCGGCGCCCTGCCGGCCGCTCCGGCGGCGGCGTCGGCCGCCCCGACGGCCCTGCAGTCCCTGCACGGCCCGTGGGCCGGCACGCTGACCGGGGCCGATCCCGCGATCGACGTCGCGGTGCGCCTGAGCGGGAGCAAGCACGGCTCGACGATCGCCCTCACCGGGGGGTCTCGTCTGCAGCGGCGTCCTGATCCACCAGGGCCGTACGGGCGGGGAGGTCCGGTTCTCGGAGCGGATCCGCGTGTCCGGCACCGACCGCTGCGGCGGGCTCGGGATCGTGCGGCTGCGGGTGCGCGGCAACGGCCGCCGGGCCTACCACTGGCGCGCCGTCGGCGCCGGCATCCCCCCGGCGCGGGCGCTGCTCGGGCGCGTGGTCCTGGGGGCTGAGCGGCTCATGGCCCTGCGCAACGCCGACGTCGCCGACCTGTTCGACCTGCTCGCCAGCCTGTCCGAGCTGGACGGGGCGATCGTGCACAAGGTGATCGCCTACCGCCGGGCCGCGGAGCAGTTCCGGTCGACCGCGGAGTCCGTCGAGCGGATCGCCGACGAGGGCCGGCTGACGGAGCTGCCCGGCGTCGGCAAGACGATCGCGGCGAAGGTCGACGAGATCCGCGCCACGGGCACGATGGAGGCGCTCGAGCGGCTGCGGGCCGTCTACCCGGACGGGGTCGTGCAGGTGATGCAGGTCCCGGGCGTCGGGCCGAAGACCGCCAAGCGCCTCCTGACCGAGCTCGACGTGCGCGACGTGGACGGGCTGCGCGCGGCCTGCGAGGCCGGCCGCCTGCGCGACCTCAAGGGCCTCGGCGCGAAGAGGGAGACCGCGATCCTCGAGGCGATCCAGGCCGGCGGGGGTCCGCGCAAGCGGGTGATCCTGCTCGACCACGCGCTGGACCGCGCCGAGATGCTGGTGGCGGCGCTGCGCTCCGAGCCGGGCTGCAGGGCGGCGGAGATCGCGGGGTCCCTGCGCCGGCGCAAGGGGCTGATCGGCGACGTCGACCTCGTCGCCGCCTCGGACGACCCGGCGCCGCTGCTCGAGCGCTTCGCCGCCCACGAGGGCGTGCAGGACGTGGTCGCGCTCGGCGACGCCAAGGCGTCGGTCGTCCTGCACGACGGCCTGCAGGTCGACCTGCGCGTGATCGATCCTGCCCAGTGGGGGTCCCTGCTGCAGCACTTCACGGGCTCGAAGGCGCACAACGTGGCCCTGCGCGAGCGGGCGCGCGACCGGGGCCTGAGCCTCTCGGAGCATGGGTTCGCGCCGATCGCGGGCGGCGACCCCGAGCCCTGCGCGAGCGAGGAGGAGGTGTACGCGCGGCTCGGCCTCGACTGGATCCCGCCGGAGCTGCGCGAGGACCAGGGCGAGATCGAGGCGGCCGCGCTCGGGGCGCTGCCGCGCCTCGTGACCCTGAAGGACATCAAGGGCGACCTCCACGCCCACTCCGACGCCTCCGACGGCAAGGCGACGCCGACGGACATGGCGCGCGCCGCGCAGGCGCGCGGCCTCGACTACCTGGCGATCACCGACCACTCGCACGCGGTCGGGATGGGCATCGGCCTCGACCCCGCCGAGACGCTCGCCAACATGCGCCGCGTGCGCAAGGCCGCGAAGGCCCTCGCGAAGGACGGCTTCCGGCTCCTCACCGGCATCGAGGTCGACATCCTGCCCGGGGGCCAGCTCGACCTCCCCGACGAGGTGCTGGAGCAGCTCGACTGGGTGGTCGCCTCGGCGCACGGCGTGCGCGGGCAGACGGGCGACGAGCTGACGCGCAGCATGGTCGCGGCGATCGAGCACCCCCACGTCGACGTGATCGCGCACCCGACGGGGCGCCTGCTCGACGGCCGCGCCGCCTACGACGTCGACGTCGAGGCGCTGATCGCGGCCTGCACCCGCACGGGCACGTTCCTCGAGGTCAACGCGAATCCGCGGCGGCTCGATCTGCGGCCCGAGCACGTGCGCGCGGCGATCGCCGCGGGGGTCGGGATCTGCATCTCGAGCGACGCCCACCGGCCGGACGGCATCGACGTGCTGCGCTACGGCGTCGACACGGCGCGGCGCGGCTGGGCGCAGAAGGCGGACGTCGTCAACGCGCTGCCCTGGGCGAAGGTCGAGAAGCGGCGCAAGCGCGGCGTCGCGGCGTGACGCCAGACGAGCTCGCCGACGGGCTCCTCGCCGGGACCCTGCCCCAGTCCGAGTGGACGCACGCGGGCCACGTGCGCGCCACGCGCACCCTCGTGTGCCGGTTGGGGCCGGACGAGGCGCTCGTCGCGGTGCGCGCGGCGATCCCGCGGCGCAACGAGGCCCACGGCGTCGCGAACTCCGACACGGGCGGCTACCACGAGACGCTGACCGTGCTCCACGCGTCGGCGGTCGCCGACGCCGTCGCGCACGGCTGCGACGCGGACCGCGCCGCAGCCGAGGTCGGGCGCGACCTCCCTGACGGGCTCTGGACGCGCACCCTGATCGAGGCGCCCCGGGCGCGGCGGGTCTGGGTCGAGCCGGATATCGCGCGGCCCGCCTTCCCGCTCATCGGCGCCTAGGCGTCGAAGTTGACGAGCTCCTCGTCGCCGTCTATCGGCACCCGCACGAGGGCGCCGTCGTCGCCCTCGTGGTACGCGCCCATCAGCTTGAGGGGCGGCGAGTAGACGTGGATCGAGGTCGTGGGCACGCCGTCCCTCGGGCGGAAGCGGTGGATGTAGGACGGGGCGAAGCGGATCGTCTCGCCGGGCTCGACCAGGCGATCGAGGTGGCCGCGGCCGAAGCCGAGCCGCTCCTCGTGGATCCCGCCCTCGAGGACGTGGACGGCGCCGCAGGAGACGTCGTGGTCGTGGAAGCCGGTGTCGTGGTCGTCGACCCAGGAGATTACCCACACCTCGTGCGTGTCCTCGTGGACGATGCGCGCGTAGTGGCGCTTGCCGGGCTCGTGGTTGCGGTGCGGCTCCCAGAGCTCGGGCTGGCGCCCGATCGACTCGGCGACCTCGACGCACTGGTCCGGGGTCAGCGGGGTGGCGTAGGGCTCGGCGGTGGCGCTCACGGGGCTTTCCTCAAGGCTATCTGTTTATCGTTTCAGTGAATCGATGTACCCAAGTATGCACAACGGATTGCCGTCCGTCAATAGCGGCGCCCCGACGCGCTAGGCTGGCCCCGTGGCCACAACCGGCAAGCGCCCGACCCTGCGCGATATCGCCGACGCCACAGGACTGTCCGTGGCGGCGGTCTCCTACGCCCTGCGCGGCGAGCGCGTGGCGCCGGAGACGGTCGAGCGCGTGCGGGCGGTGGCCGATGAGCTCGGCTATACGGCCGACCCCGTGGCGCGCGCCCTGCGCGGCGGGCGCACGGGCACCGTCGGGGTCCTCGTCGGCAGCCTCGCCGACTTCTGGCAGCAGACCCTCGCCCACGCGATCCAGCGCGAGCTGCGGGCTCAGGGGATCCAGACGCTGCTCGCCGACGCCGACGGCGACCCCGCCCAGGAGCTCGCTCTCGCGCGGCGCCTCGTCGACCAGCGCGTCGACGGGCTGATCGTCGCGCCGATCGGCCCGGCCGGGGGCGTCTGGGCCCAGATCTCCGAGCGCGTGCCCCTGGTCACGATCGGGGGGCGCCTGCACGGCGCCGCCACCGTGGGCGAGGTCGTCTTCGACCAGACGGCGGGGGTGGGCGAGGTGCTGCGCCACCTGCACACCCTCGGCCACCGGCGCATCGCGGTGCTGTCGTGGGCCGTCGCGATCTCGCCGGACCGCCCGACCGAGGCCGCGGTCCGCGAGCAGGCCGCCGCGCTCGTCCTCGACTGCGAGATCGTCCCCTGCGCCTACTCCCTGGACGGCTCGCGCCCCCTCGCTCTCGAGGTGCTCGAGCGCCCCGACCGGCCGACCGCGGTGTTCGCGACCTCGGACGCGATCGCGTACGGGGCGCTGCACGGCTGCCGCGAGCTCGGCCTGGACGTCCCCGGGGATGTGTCGATCTGCGGCTTCGACGACCACCCGCTGTCGCGGCTCGTCGCGCCGTCCCTGACCACCGCCAGCTGGGACACCGACCGCGTGGCCCGTGCCGCCGTCGGGTTCCTCGCCGCTCACCTCGCGGGTGAGGCGGACGGGCAGCGCACGGTGATCGAGCCGCGCCTCGTCGTGCGCGAGTCGACCGGCCCGGTCAGCTGAGCGGCGCGATGTCGACCGGGGAGTAGGGGCTCTCCCAGCCGAACGGGGGCTCCTCGGTGACGTTGTCGCCCGGGGGGAACGCGCCGGGCCCGACGAGGAACGTCGTGGCCTCGGGGACGTACTTCGAGGGGAAGACCGCCTCGGAGACGACCTCGCCGTTCTGACGCACGATGCGCGTCACGTCCACGCTGAAGCCCTCCTGCCCCTCCGTGTACTCGATGATCTTGCCGGGCGGCGCGTAGGGGTCGGCGAGGTAGCGATCCTTCGGCTTCTCGATGGCGTAGCGCTCGCTGGTGATGGTCTCGACCGTGCGGTCCGACGGCGCCGAGTAGAGGTTGACGATCATCGTGCTGGAATCCGCCGCCGCGCGGATCAGGACCGGGTGGCCCGTGTCGTTGGTGAAGCGCAGATCGGGGCCGTCCCACGAGACCGCGGCGTCCAGGCCGTCGCGGTAGTGGTAGATGTAGAACGAGTGGTTCGTGCGCTCGTTGATCTGCAGGCCGAGGTCGAAGGCGGCGTCGAAGAGCGTGGTCGCGACCTGGCAGACGCCGCCGCCGATCGAGGGCAGGAGCAGGCCGGCGACGATCGAACGCCCCTCGAGGAAGCCGCGCTCGGGCGTGCGCGGGCCGACCGCCTCGTTGAACGAGAAGGTCTCGCCGGGCATCACGAGGCGGTTGTCGAGGATGCCCGTCATCAGCGCGACGTTGTGCGTGCGGTTCTCCGACGAGTCGCCGAGCTCGGTGACGGCACCGGAGACGCGCTGCGTGATCCCGTAGGACTCGGCCTCCTCCGTCGAGCGGCCCGGGTCGACCGCGTTCAGCGCGATCTCGGCCTGGCGGGCGCCACCCCCGAGCGCCGCGGCGCGCACGGCGTCGGCCGCGGTGCGCGGGTCGAACGCGCGGCCCTTCCTCCCCGGAATCACCCAGGCGCGCTCGCCGTTGGTGTCCCACATCGCGTTGACGGGGTTGCGCAGCAGGTCGCCGAGCTGCTCGGCGATCGCCGGCGCGAGCGCCTTCGGGCTGAGCGCGATGGTGGGCTCGCCGTCCTCGTTGCGCACCGTCACCGCGTTCTCGAGGGCGGCCGTGGAGAGCGCGCCCACGCGCCTGCCGTCGACGTTGAGGGCGACGGGTGCCGAGGCGATCTCGAGCGCGCGGTTCGCCGCGGAGCGGGCCTCCTCGGTGGAGATCGCGGGCTTCGTGATTCGCGACTCGATCCTCACGCGGCGCTCCCCGGCGAGCGCGGCGCGGGTCGCCGCGAGCAGGATCCCGCGGGCGGAGATCTCGTGGCCGTTCCTGGCGGGCGAGACGGAGACCTTGCCGTCGTCGATCCGCACCTTCGCCGAGCGCGCGGGCGCCGCGACGAGCCGGAGGTTCGCGGGGATGCGCGGGCGCGGCGGGATCGTGATCGTCGGGTCGATGGAGGCCGAGTAGGCGAAGGGCAGCAGGATCGAGCGCAGCCGTCCGATCCGCATCGCCTCGTCGACCGTGCGGGTGTAGTCGATGCGGGCGTCGAGTTCGGCCGGCACCATCTGCGCCTTCTGCCGATCGACGGCGACGCTGACGGTGGCCCCGAGGCGGGGGCCGAGCTCGGCCCGGAGACGCTCCTTGGCCGCATCGGGGGAGAGGCCGCCGATCGCGACGCCGGCCACCTCGACGCCCGGCGCGACGTCGCCGCGATACATCAGGCCGCGGACGGCGATCAGGGCGACCAGCGCCACCAGTCCGAGGACCACGATCTGCCGGATCCGCGTGTTCCGGCGGGAGGCCGGGCGGCGGCGGCGATCGGGCCCGGAGGTGGGGCGCGGCCGGGTGCGGGCAGGGGTCGTCTTGGCCATCGTCTCCGGCGACCTATGATACCCCTGAAACGGCTTGCGCACTGCGATCCCGCCCCCCGGGCGGGTGTACGATCATCGCATCGTGGAATCGGACCAGGCCGAAAAGCCCCGCCGCGAGGCCGCGTTCACGTGGGTCTCGAGCCAGCGCGGGGTCTCCGCCCGCGCCGGGCGCCGCCACTGGGCGGAGCTGCGCGGCCCGATGCTCGCAGCCGCGATCCTCGCGCTGCTCGTCTCCGGCGTGGTCGGGCTGGCGCTCGAGACGCTGTCCAGCCGGGGCATCGACGCGATCTGGGCGGTGCCGCTCGTGGCGGCGCTCGTGTTCGCCCTGGTCGTGTCGCTGAGCCTGATCCGCAGCGGCGTCGCCGCCGACGCGCCGCTCGGCGGTGGCCGTGCCGCCGGCCTCCTCGAGGTCGTCGCGATCACGACGCCGGTCCTGCACGATGGGCTGTCCTCGGCGTCCGCGCAGCTCCTCGCCCGCGAGGCGCAGGCGCGGCTCGGCTTCGCGGCCGTCGCCGTGTCCGACCGGTCCCGCGTCCTCGCGCACGTCGGCCTCGCGGCCGACCACCACGGCGCCGGCACGGACGCCCCGCCGGGCGCCGTCCAGGCGATGGACGAGGCGCGCGTGGCCCGGCTGCCCGTGGGCTGGCGCCACGGCTGCGACTCGGACTGCCCGCTGCGCGCCGCCGTGGTCGGCCCGCTCGTGGTGCGCGGCCGTGTGGTCGGCTCGGTGATCGCCTTCTCCGAGGGCGCGCTCGACGTGTCGGACCGGGACGCCGCCGCCGTTGCGTCGCTCTGCGGCCTCGTCTCCACGGCGCTCGCCGCCGGCGAGGTCGAGGTGCACGCCCGGGCCAGCGCCTCGGCGGAGCTGGCCGCCCTGCAGGCGCAGATCGAGCCGCACTTCGTCTTCAACGCGCTCAACACGATCGCCGCCTTCATCCGCACGCAGCCCGACGAGGCGCGGCGGCTCGTGATCACGTTCGCGGAGTACTGCCGCTCGACCCTGCGCCAGCCCGCGGCGTTCGTGTCGTTCGCGGAGGAGATGGCCCACGTCGAGGCCTACCTCGACCTCGAGCAGGCGCGCTTCGGGCCCGACCTGATCGTCGAGCGCCGGATCGGCCCCGCCGCCCTGGACGTGATGGTGCCGCCGTTCCTCGTGCAGCCCCTCGTGGAGAATGCGATTAAGCACGGCAAGACCGACGAGCCCCTGCGCGTCGTGGTGCGGGCCGACGTCCGCTTCGGCCGGCTGCGGGTGACCGTGCGCGACAACGGGCGCGGCATCTCCCGCGACGACGCCGAGCGGGTGCTGGAGCCCGGCTACGGATCCGGGGCGGGCGGCCTCGGCCTCGCCTCCGTGCACCGCCGCATCCAGGCCCACTACGGTGAGCAGGGCCGGCTCCGGATCGCCTCCTCGCCCCTGTTCGGGACGTACGTCAGCGTGCTCGTCCCTGACGAGCCCCTGCGGGAGGCGGGGCAGACGGCGGCATGACGCTGCTCGCCCTGATCGTCGACGACGAGGCGCCGGCGCGCTCCGAGCTGCGCCACCTGCTCGGCGGCATCGATGGCGTCGAGGTGGCGGGGGAGGCCGCCTCGTCGCGCGAGGCCCTCACCCTCGCCGAGCGGATGGCGTACGACGTCGTCTTCCTCGACATCAACATGCCCGGCGACGCGGGCGGGATCGAGACGGCTTGCCGCCTCGCCGACCTCCCGAGCCGGCCGAGCGTGGTCTTCGTGACCGCGCACGACGACCGGGCGATCCAGGCCTTCGCGGTCGAGGCCGTCGACTACCTGCTCAAGCCGGTGCGCGAGGACCGCCTCGTGACGGCCGTGCGTCGCGTCGGCGCGATCCGCGCCGGCACCGCGCCGGGCGCCGCGACCGGTCTGCGGGTGCCCGTGGTCGGGCCCGACGGCGCGACCGGGCTCGTCGATCCGGCCGAGATCGCCTACGCCGAGGCGGAGCGAGACCGCTCGCGCCTCGGACTGGCCGACGGCCGCGTCCTCGCGTCACCGCGCTCCCTGCGCGCCCTCGAGGACGTCCTGCCCGCGGGCTTCCTGCGCGTGCACCGCTCGCAGATCGTCAATCTCGCGCTGGTGGCGGCCGTCGAGCCCCTCGAGCAGGGCCGCGTGCAGGTGCGCCTCGCCGACCGCGACGGCACCGTGATCGAGGTGGCGCGGCGCCAGACCCGTGCGCTGCGCCAGGCCCTGGGCCTGCGCTGAGCGGGCGCGGCTACGCTCCCCCCGTGGACGACGCACACGCCATCGAGGAGGCCCTCGCCGGGCTGGAGCCCGAGGAGCGGATGCGCGCGGCCGCGGCGGCCCTCGTCGACCGCGTGGCGGACCACCTCGACCTCGACGAGGACGAGCTCAACGCCGCCGCCCGCCGCGGCCTGCTGCTCGCCGCCGCCGAGGGCAACCCCTCGGAGTCGTCGGGGGTCGGGTCGCGCGCCGCGCTCGAGACGGCGGCCGACCTCGCCGCCGACGGCTACGGCGAGCCGCTCCGCTCGGCGCTGCTCGCACTCCACGACGAGGTGCCGATCGACTGCCCGCTGGTGCGCGCCGCGGTCAGCGAGCTCCTCCTCGACGAGCGTGCGGCCCTCGAGGGCCTCGCCGTCGTCGTCCTGCACCGCGCCATCGGCTGAGATGGCCGGACGCGACCTCCCGAAGGCGATCGCGCGCCTGCGCCCCGCGCCCGTGCGGGCGGCCGTGCTCGCGGCCCTGACCCGTCCCGTCGAACCCTTCGACGACCTGCCGACGCCGCAGCGCGTCCTGCGCGGCGACGCCTGGACGGGGGTCGTCACCACCGTCGACGACGACGGCTGGCGGGCCGTGCTGGTGACCGCGGGCGGGCGGCGCTCGGCGTCGCGCAGCTGCACCCTGATCGACCCGGAGGGCGCGGTGGCCGCGGCCTTCGCGGCGGACGCCGCCGCCCGCCGGGCGACGGCGGCGGCGGTCGGGCTCGCCGCCCCGCGGGCCCTCCGGCCCGGCCCGGCGCGCGTCGCCCTGCTCGGGGCGGGACCGCTCGGGCGCGCCATCGCCGACGAACTGCGGGCCGCCGTCGAGGTCGCGGACCTGCGGGTCCACGACCCCGACCCCGCGGCGCAGGCCGCCGCGGGCGAGCTCGGCACCCCCGTCGGCGCGGCGCAGGACGCGGTGCGGGACGCCGACCTGATCGTGCTGGCCACCAACGCCCGCGACCCGGTGCTGCGCGCCGACTGGGTGGTGGAGGGCGCGACGGTGATCGCCGCCGGCGCCGATCGCCCCGGCCGGCGCGAGCTCGACTACCGGATCCTCGCCGAGGCCTCCTTCGTGGCCTGCGACGCGCCGCGCATCGCCCGCGGCCTCGCCGACGACCTCCGCGACTGCGTCGCCGAAGGTCACCTCGAGTGGCAGGAGGTGACGCCGCTCGGCGACGTGCTGCGCGGCGAGGCCGACGCGCGCGTCGCCGCCGACGACCTCGTGGTCGTCAAGCTGATCGACCCCGCGCCGGCCGTCCTGGCGCTGACCCGTCTCGCGCTCGGCGCCTAGGCCTCGTCGAGCATGCGGCGCATGTCGGCGATGATGTCGGCGCCGATGGCCGCGGTGACCTCGGGGTGGTCGAGGATGGGCTGCTGCCCGTCGGCCTCGGTGCGCTCCGTGACGTACGAGTCTTGGAGGACGTCGTGCAGGTGGCGGTCGGCGTGGACCTCGTGCAGGACGTGCTGCGCGGCCTCCTCCTCACGCCGCTGGGGGCTGGTCGGGATGACGTCGTCGTGATCGCTCATGCGCCGTTGCGGAGCGGCGGCCGAAGCGGGGGAGGCTGGTACGCTCGCCCGTCCCCGACCCGAGGAGTCCGATGCACGTCCGCGTGGGCCACAGCCCCGATCCCGATGACGCCTTCATGGTCTGGGCGATCGCCGAGCGCGCGCTCGATCTGCGCGGCCTCGAGATCGAGCTCGTGCCGGCCGACATCCAGACGCTGAACGCGTGGGCGGCCGAGGGCCGGCTCGAGGCGACGGCGCTGTCGGTGGGCGCCTACCCGGGCGTGCAGGACAGCTACCGGCTGCTCGGCCACGGCGCCTCGCTCGGCGAGGGCTACGGGCCGGTCGTCATCGCCAAGACCGACCTCGTGCCCGCCGATCTCGCCGGCCAGCGCGTCGCCGTGCCCGGTCCGCAGACCACCGCGTTTCTCACCGCCCGCCTCGCGCTCCCCGCCTTCGAGCCGGTCCAGCTCGACTTTGAGGCGATCATGGACGCGGTCTCGTCGGGCGACGTCGCTGCCGGCGTCGTGATCCACGAAGGCCAGCTCACATGGGAGCAAGAGGGCTTCAAGCGCGTGCTCGATCTCGGCGCGTGGTGGGAGGGCGACACGGGCCTGCCGCTGCCGCTCGGCGCCGTCGCGATGCGTCGCGACGTGCCGGAGGATCGCGCGCTCGACCTCTCGGCCGTCCTCAAGGAGGCGGTCGCCGTCGGTATGGAGCATCGCGAGGAGGCGCTCGCCTACGCGATCGAGTACGGCCGCGGCATCGCGCCGGAGCTCAACGACCGCTTCGTCGCGATGTACGTGAACGACCTCACGCTCGACTACGGCGCGCAGGGCCGCAAGGCCGTCGCCGCATTGCTCGAGCGTGGTGCCGAGGCCGGCCTGCTGCCGAGCCCCGTGCAGCTCGACTTCCTCGCCTAGACGGTGACGGCGGCGGCCTCGGCCTCGAGGATCCGCTTGGTCGCGGCCTGACGCTCCACGAAGGAACGCTCCATCAGGTGCCGGGCGATGGGCTCGACGAGGCGGCCGGCGGGGCCACCGGGCAGGGACCACTCGATGCGGTCCGTGAGGACGGTGCCGCCGCTCGCGGAGGGGGCGAAGCGGTGCTCGTGGCGGAAGCGCGCGAAGGGGCCCTTCAGGAGCTCGTCGACGACGAGCACGGGGTCCGCGCACTCCGTGATGCGGACGCGCCAGGTCTGGACGCCGGGCAGGGGCTTCATCTTGACGTTCAGCTCGACCTCGTCGCCCTCGGACAGCGGGAAGTCGCCGATGATGGACACGAACTCCTGGCCCTTGCTGGCGATCCGTGCGGCGTTGCGGGTGTCGAGGTGGAAGGCGTAGACGTCCGCGATGGGGGCGTCGATCTCGATGGAGCGCTCGAAGACGGGCATGGCCTCCCTATCGCGCCGGTCTAGGCGCCGGCCGAGAGGCGCCGGGCCCGCACGAGCGCGCCGTGCGCGTCCGCGCCCGTGTACTCGAGCCCGACCCAGTCGCCGGGGGCGTCGGCGTCGATCGCCGTCTCCGACCAGGGACGGCGCGCCTCGCGGCGGTCGAGGCGCCAGCCGGCCGCGGCCAGGGGCGGGGCGGCGGCGGGCACGCGCTCGCGGGCGGCGGCCCAGGCCCGAGCGACCTCCTGGCCGAGCGACTCGGCGCCGAGGTCGCGGAGCGCCTCCGCGGCCGCGGCGATCCGCTCGGAGACGGCGCCGGACGGGCCTTGGGCGACGAGGACGAGGAGCGCGTCGTCGGGGCGCAGGAGCTCCTCGGTCTGCCGGCCGACCGCCGCGGCGGCGAGCCAGAGCCCGGCCGCGGCGCGGTCGAGGAGCAGCGCCTCGGCGGGCAGGAGCCCTGTGCGGGCGAGCTGGCGCAGCGCCTCGAGACCGCGCGTGAGATCGGGGAGGAGGATCGCGGCGCCGGCCTGCGCGGCGGGCACGGGGTGGATCCGCAGGCGCACGCCCTGCGCGGTCTCGTCGAGGCGCAGCGCGGTGAAGCCCGCGCCTGAGCCGGCGGTCGCGGCGGCGTCGGTGGCGAGCGCCGTGGCGACCGGCATCCGCTCGCCGTCCTCCGGCAGCGGCCCCAGGGTCCAGCCGGCGGCGCGCAGCTCGAGCTCGAGCGGTCCGAGCGCGGCGGTCGGCTCCACGCGGGCGAGCCACGCCTCGCGGTCGAGCCCGATCAGCCGGCCCGACGGCATCGCCCCCTCGGGTGCGCGGGCGACCGGTGCGCCGGGCGCGACGCCCGTCGTGCGGGCCCAGGCGACGGGGTCCCAGCTCATGCGGGCTCCGGCGCCGTGCGGCGGGCGGCCCGCGCCTCGCGTGCGCCGCGGACGGCGAGCTGGCCGCAGGCGGCGTCGATGTCGGAGCCCTTCGAGCGGCGCAGGGTCTGCGGGATCCGGCGGCGGTCGAGCACCTCGCGGAAGCGGCGGACGCGGTCGGGGTCGGACGCCTCGAGGTCCGCGGCGGTCGGGTTGTACCAGATCAGATTCACGTGGCAGGCCCCGGGCAGGTGCTCGTGCAGGAGGTCGGCGAGGCGGTCGGCCTGCTCGGTGCGGTCGTTGACCTGGTCGAGCAGGAGGTACTCCACGTAGACGCGCCGTCGCGTCGCCGCGCGGTAGCGCTTGAGCGCGGCCATCAGGTCGGCGAGGGGGTAGCGGCGGTTGACGGGCATCAGACGCTCGCGCAGCGCGTCGTCGGGGGCGTGCAGCGAGATCGCGAGCTTGAGCTGCAGGGTCTGGGCGGCCAGCGCGTCGATCCCGGGAACCCAGCCCGCGGTGGAGATGGCGATCGAGCGGGCCCCGAGGCCGAAGCCCTCGGGGTCGTTCGCGAGCCCGCAGAAGGCGAGCACCTCGGCGAGGTTCTGGAGCGGCTCGCCCATGCCCATCATCACCACGTTGCGGATGCGCGCGCCCCGGCCCTGCGCGGTGCGCGCGGCCCACAGCAGCTGCTCGAGGATCTCGCCGCGGGTCAGGGAGCGCCCGAAGCCCATCGCGCCCGTCGCGCAGAAGGCGCAGGCGAGCGCGCAGCCCGACTGCGACGACAGGCAGACCGCGTGGCGGTCGCCGTGGCGCATCAGCACCGTCTCGAGCGGGAAGCCGTCGGCCGTCTCGAAGCGCGCCTTGACGGTGCCGTCCGCGCTCTCCTGCAGGTCGCCGAGCACGAGCTCGCGGACGGGCGCGGCCGCCGCGAGGGCGTTGCGGAGGTCCTTCGGCAGCGTCGTCGCCTCGTCCCAGTCGACGATCAGGTCGCGGGTGACCGCGTGGCGCACCTGCTCGACGCGGTAGGCGGGCGCGCCGCGCTCGGCCAGCACGGCGTAGGCGGCCTCGAGGTCCATGGATCGAACGCTACCGGTCGCCCGACCGGCTAGTCGGCGAAGACGGAGCCCGCGCCCGGGGCGGTGTCGACGGGCGGCGCGGGTGCCGTCTCGACGGGGAGCGTCTCGAAGGGCGCCGTCGCGGCCGTCGTCGCCGGGGCGGCGGGCGCGGGCGGGGCCGGCTTCGGCTTGACGGGCTTCGGCTTCGCGGTCGTCGTCGCGGGCTGCGTCGCCGACACGTCGGTCGGGTCGGGCGCGGTCACGGCTCCCTGCACCACCGGCTGGCGCACGCCGGTCAGCCAGGTCATCACGTACGGGTAGGGCGGCACCGCCCAGCCGCCGCCCGGGTGGATCTCGAAGTGCAGGTGCGGCGGGGTGCCCTGCGCGTCGCCGCTCGTGCCGACGAAGCCGACGACGTCGCCGCGCTCGACCGTGGCGCCCTCGGTGGCCAGCGGCGAGAAGCCGGCCAGGTGCGCGAAATAGAAGAGGTTGCCGTGGCGGTCGGCGAGCCACAGCCGGCGGCCGCCGAGGCGGTTCCAGCCGACGCGGAAGACGGTGCCGTCCGCGATCGCGAGGATCGGCGTGCCGGCGGGGGCGAAGACGTCGATGCCCTGGTGCCAGCCGGTCGTCGCGCGCGGCGCGCCCCAGTCGTCGGAGAAGTCGTTCGCCGTCGCTCCGAGCACCGGGAACATGTACTCGTCCGACAGGAGCTGCTCCTGGCGGACCGGATCGATCGGCGGGTTCTCGGAGAAGCCGCCGGGCGGCGGGTCCTGGGTCGAGGCGGTGTCGTACTGGCCGGCCGGCAGCTCGACCGCGTCGGACGGGTCGATCGCGGGCGGCTGGGCGGTCGTGTCCGTCGGCGGCGCGGTCGGCTCGAGCGAGGTCGGGTCGGGGATCGAGGCGCCGGCGTCGGCGTAGCCCACGAGGATCTCGGTTCCCGCGGGCAGGCCGCGGTAGTCCTGGCGCAGGCGCAGGTGCAGCGCGATCGCGAAGGCGCGTGCCGAGTGGGGGCCGCGCACCGCGTCGACCGACTCGCCGATCACCAGGTCGCCGACCCCGGCGATCACGATCACGCGGTTGGGGGCCGCCTCGATCGGCTGGCCGGCCACCACGAGGTCGGTGACCGCCGTGGCGAGGCCGCTCTGCGCCTCCTGCCCGGGCGCGGCCGCCGAGGCGGCCTGCGCGGTGGCGGTGCCGGCGGTGACGAGGCCGTCGAGCAGCGTGACGCCGGCGATGCGGGTCGTGGCGTCGCCGCGGGCCGCCGTGTCCGACGCGGCCACGGCCACGGAGGTGTCGGCGGCGATCACGGAGGCTATCGCGGGGTCCGGCTGGGTCGCGTAGCCGCCGCCCGCGGTCGCCGTGCCGCCGCGGCTGAGGGCGGGCGCGTGGGTGATCGGCGCGTAGCCGGGGATCCGGATCTGCAGCGCGAAGCCGGCGGCGCGCCCCTGCGGGGCGGCGCTCGGGGCGTCCGCGGCGGAGGCCCCGAAGCCCACCGCGAGCGCGGCGAGGGCGGCCGTGGCCAGGGCCACGGCGAGACGGCTCGGGCGGACGCGCACGCCCGTATGGTAGAACCCCTCCGCGGTCGCCGTGTCGCAATGCGGAGAAGCCCGCGCGCGGCGTGCGCCCGGGCCGGTCGACGGCGCCCCCGGGTGCGGCTACCCTTGCGGCGTCCGCGGAGGAGGAGAGACGGCGATGAACGAGGCGATCGAGGCCCACCTGCAGGAGACGCGCACGGTGCCGCCGCCGGAGGCGTTCGTCCGGGCGGCGCGGGTCGCCGACCGCTCTCTCCACGAGGAGGCCGAGGCCGACTTCGAGGGCTTCTGGATGCGCCGCGCGCTGACCGAGATCAGCTGGTACCGCGAGCCGACCGAGTCGCTCGACGCCTCCAACCCGCCGTTCTTCACGTGGTTCAAGGACGGCGAGCTCAACCTCACCTACAACTGCCTCGACCGCCACGTCGAGGCGGGCGGCGGCGGCAAGACCGCCTTCACCTGGATCGGCGAGCCGGGCGAGGAGCGCGTGATCTCCTACGCCGAGCTTTTGGCCGAGGTCGAGCGCGCGGCGAGCGCTCTCAAGGCGCTCGGCGTCGGCAAGGGCGACCGCGTCGCGATCTACCTCGGCATGGTGCCCGAGCTGCCCGTGGCGATGCTGGCCTGTGCGCGGATCGGCGCGATCCACTCGGTGGTGTTCGGGGGCTTCTCCGCGACGGCCCTCGCGGACCGCATCCAGGACGCGACCTGCCGGCTCGTGATCACGGCCGACGGGGCGTGGCGCAAGGGCGCGATCATCCCGCTCAAGGACATCGCCGACGAGGCCGTCGCGCAGTGCCCCTCCGTCGAGCACGTGCTCGTCGTGCGCCGCACCGAGCAGGACGTCGCCTGGCACGACCGCGACACCTGGTGGCACGAGGCGATGGCGGAGGCCGATCCGCGCTGCGAGCCCGAGCGCATGAACGCGGAGGACCCGCTGTTCATGCTCTACACGTCGGGCACGACCGCGAAGCCGAAGGGCATCCTGCACACGTCGGGCGGCTACCTGCTCGGCGCGATCCTGTCGCACCGGTGGGTGTTCGACATCCGCGCCGACGACGTCTACTGGTGCACCGCCGACTGCGGCTGGGTCACCGGCCACACGTACGTGGTCTACGGGCCGCTCGCCAACCACGCGACCGGGATCCTCTACGAGGGCACCCCCGAGTACCCGACGTGGGAGCGCCACTGGGAGATCGTGGACCGCCACAAGGTGACGATCTACTACACCGCGCCGACCGCGATCCGCGCCCTGATCAAGGCGGGGGAGGCGGCGGTGCAGATGTACGACACGTCGTCCCTGCGCCTGCTCGGCACCGTCGGCGAGCCGATCAACCCGGAGGCCTGGATCTGGTACCACGAGCACGTCGGCGGCGGGCGCTGCCCGATCGTCGACACGTGGTGGCAGACGGAGACGGGCTCCGTGGTCCTGTCGCCCCTGCCGGGGCTGTCGACCACGAAGCCCGGCTCGGCGATCGGCCCCCTGCCCGGCATGAAGCCGGTGATCGTCGACGAGCGGGGCAACCCCGTCCCCATCGGCGGCGGCGGCTACCTGACCCTCCAGCGCCCGTGGCCCTCGATGCTGCGCACGATCTGGGGCGACGACCAGCGCTTCGTCGACACGTACTGGTCGCGCTTCGGCCCGACCGTCTACTTCACGGGCGACGGCGCCCGCACCGACGACGACGGCGACATCTGGCTGCTCGGCCGCGTCGACGACGTGATCAACGTCGCCGGCCACCGCATCTCCACCACCGAGATCGAGTCGAGCCTCGTCGGCCACCCCGCGGTCGCGGAGGCGGCGGCGATCGGCGCCCACGACGAGATCAAGGGCGAGCACATCGCGGCCTTCGTGATCCTGCGCGACGGCAACGAGCCGACCGACGAGCTGCGCGGCGAGCTCGCCCAGCACGTGGCGGTGGGGATCGGCAAGTTCGCGAAGCCGTCGCTGCTCCTGTTCGCGCCCGACCTCCCGAAGACGCGCTCCGGCAAGATCATGCGCCGACTCCTCAAGGACATCGCCGAGGGCCGCGAGCTGGGCGACGCGACGACGCTGCGCGACCCCGCGATCGTGGAGGCGATCAAGGCCGACGCGGACCGCCAGCTGGGGCGGGCGTAGCCCGCTTCGCCTGCAGCTTGCGGACGGCGGAGACGATCATCTCCCCGCCCACGAGGATCAGGATCGCCCCGAAGACGCGCGACAGCGTGGCCTCCTCGAGGCGGACCGCCACCTCGGCCCCGACCAGGACGCCGACCGCGGCCCCGCCGCCCATCAGGACGGCGGCGCGCCAGTCGATCTGACCCTCGCCGCTCTGCCGCCAGGCCCCGATCAGGGCGACCGGGATGATCGCCGCGAGCGACGTGGCCTGCGCGTCGAGCTGGTCGAACGAGAACAGGAACACGAAGGTGGGGACGAATACGACCCCGCCGCCGACCCCGAAGAGGCCCGCGAGGATGCCGCCGGCCACGCCGGCCACGGCCGCCAGGGCGAGGATCTCGGGCGCGTGCTCCATCAGCCCCAGATCACCAGCCGCAGGCCGATGGCGATCATGAACACGCCGAAGCCGAGGATCAGCCACTCGGCGGGCAGGCGCCGCTGGAAGCGGATGCCGAGCAGGACGCCGATCACGGCGGGGATGCCGATCAGGATCGCGGCGACCCAGTCGACGTGGCCCGTGCCGGCGAAGCGGACGACCCCGATCAGGCTGGTCAGGATCAGCACCGCGAGCGACGTGGCGGCCGCCATCCGCGGCGGCAGCTTGGCCACCAGCATCAGGAGCGGCACGATCACGACCCCGCCGCCGATTCCGAACATCGCCGCGAAGAGCCCCGCCACGACGCCGATCCCGATGAAGGGGAGCAGGTTCCCCTGGCGCAGCCGGGCGGGCAGGTCCACGGGGCTATGGTATCCCGCAGTGGCGTTCGGCCCCCTCGCTCCCCTCCGCGCGGACCCCGGGGCGGGGGCGGTCCTGCTCGACGTCGACGGCACGCTCGCCCCGATCGCCCCGCACCCCGACCAGAGCGCCGTGCCGGACGCGACCCGGGCGCTCGAGGCGCGCCCGCCGGTCGCTGTCGGCAAGGGCACCGCCGTCCGCGACCTGCTCGCGTCGTCGCCGGCGGCGCGCTCGCTCTACGCGGGCGACGACCTGACGGACCTCGACGCGCTGCGCGTGGTCGACGTCGGCGTGGCCGTGCGCTCCGACGAGACGCCACCCGTGGTCCTGAAGGCGGCGGCCATCGTGGTCGAGGGGCCGGTGGCCCTCGCCGACCTCCTCGCCGGCCTCGCCGTAGACTCCGCGTGATGGGCTCTGATCGCCTGCGCACGATCTGCCTGGCCCTCGCCGTCGGCCTCGTCCTCAGCGACTCGTCGATCGTCGTGCTCGCCCTGCCCGACATCCTCGTGCGCTACTCGCTCACGATCGACCAGGTCTCGTGGGTGCTGACCGGGTTCAACATCGTGCTCGCGATCGTCGCGGTGCCGGTCGCGCACCTCGTGCGCCGGCGCGCACCCGGCCTGCTGCTGTTCGTCGGGATGGCGGTGTTCGCGGCGGCATCGCTCCTCTGCGCGCTCGCCCCCTCCTTCGAGGTGCTCCTGATCAGCCGCGCGGTGCAGGCGATCGGCGGGGCGCTCGCCGTCACCGCCGCCCTCGAGGTGCTGCCCCTGACCACCGGCTCCGAGCGTCGCGCCGCCGTGGTCTGGGCGACGGCCGGCGCGCTCGGCGCGGCCTGCGGGCCGGCCCTCGGCGGCCTGCTCACGCAGCTGATCTCGTGGGAGGCGATCTTCTTCGTGCAGGTGCCGGCGATTCTGCTGGCCCTGCCCACCCTGCGCGTGCGCGCGCGCTCCGCGCCCGTGCCAGCGGGCCGGCCCCACGTGGCGGCCAACCTCGCGCTGCTCCTGCTCAGCGCCGGGCTGACCGCGGCGCTGTTTCTGATCGTGCTGCTCCTGATCGAGGGCTGGCGGATGACGCCGATCGCCACCGCCCTGGTGGTCACCGTGATGCCGCTCGCCGCCATCGTCGGCGCGCGGCTGTTCGGGCGGATCGGCACGCTGCCCCAGCGGGCGGCGGCCGGCACCGTGCTCCTCGCCGCCGGCCTCGCGGGCCTCGCGCTCCTGCCCGAGCCCACCTGGCAGTGGACCGTGCCGCCCCAGATCGCGATCGGGTTCGGGCTCGGCATGACGATCGAGGCGCTCACCGGCGCCGCCCTCAAGGGGCGCTCGCCGCAGGCCGTCCACGGCGGCTGGACCCTCGCGGCCCGCCACGTCGGCCTCGTGATCGGGATCGTGGCCCTGACGCCGCTCTTCACGCAGCAGCTCGCCGTGCAGCAGGAGCAGGTCGAGCGCCGGGGCGTGACCCTGCTCCTCGACGCGCCCCTGCCCCTGTCGGAGCGGGTCGCCCTCGCGGGCCGGCTCGGCGACGCGATCGGCGGTGCGAACGGCCGCATCCCCGACCTCGAGGAGGCGTTCGGGCGCCCGCCCGACGACCCCGAGCAGGCGACGGCGTGGCGCGGGCTGATCGACCGCCTCGACCGCGCGATCCGCGAGGCCGCGACCGCCGCCGCGGCGTGGCCGTTCCTCGCCGCGGCCGGGCTCGTCCTGCTCGCCCTCGTGCCGATCGCGGTGGGGCGCAGGCGGATCGACCTCTGACCGCCGCGGCCGCGTGCGCCTCCCGCGCGCGTCCGGCACACACGGGAGCGAATCGACGCGCTCGCTGTCTTTACCGCTCATGGATCTTGTAAAGATCAGCAGCAAGCATCAGATCACCATCGGCAAGGAGACCTTCCTCGAGGCGGGGTTCGAGGAGGGCGAGGTGCTCGCCAAGCGCTCGACGGGTCCGGGGCGGGTCGAGATCTGGAGCGGGCGCGCCGTGCTGCGGGAGAAGGCCGGTCGCGTCACGGGCGCGGCCAAGGCGCATGCGCGCATCCGCGAGATGGAGGCCGAGTGGGACTGACGCTGATCGACTCCTCGGTGGTGATCGGCTGGATCTACGCGGACGACGCCCTGCACGCCGCCTGCGTGGACGCCGTCGACGCCGAGGTCGCCGCCCGTCGGCCTCTGGCGATCTCGGCGCTCGCGTGGGCGGAGGTCCTGACCGAGGCCGGCGGCGACCGCAAGGCCCGCGTGGCCGCGGAGGAGTTCCTGGTCGACGCGAAGGCGCGGATGCTCGACGTGGATCGTGCGACGGCGGAGCGGGCCGCCGATCTGCGGCGGCGTCACCGATCCGGCGCTCGCGCCCGTCTCCCCGTCGCCGACGCGATCATCCTCGCGACGGGGGCGGTGCACGCCGACATCGAACGGGCGGTCATGGCCGATGCGCGCTGGCGGGACGTTTCCGTCACGGGGGCCGAGGTCCACGTTGGCGCCGGTCCGGCCGGCCCCTTGGCCGCCTGCGCGCGTGGCTAGCCGACGCGCACGACGGGCGTCGGCGGCTCCGCACCGCCGAGCACCGCGACCGCGTTCTCCGCGGCGAGCACGCCCATCGCGGTCCGGGTCTCCACCGTGGCCGAGCCGAGGTGGGGGATCAGGACGGCGTTCTCGAGCTCGAGGAGGCCCGGGTTGACCGTGGGCTCATCCTCGAAGACGTCGAGGCCGGCGCCGGCGATCTCCCCGGCCCGGAGCGCGTCGACGAGCGCCTGCTCGTCGACCACGGGGCCGCGGGTCGTGTTGATCAGGAAGGCGTCGGAGCGCATCTGCCGGAGCCGGGCGGCGTCGATCAGGTGCTCGGTCTCCGCATTCAGTGGGCAGTGCAGGCTGACGACGTCCGCGGTCTCGAGCAGTTCGTCGAAGGAGACGAAGCGGGCGCCGAGCTCCTCCTCGATCGCCGGGTCGGCCTGGCGGCGGCCCGAGTAGATGATCTCCATCCCGAACGCCTTCGCGCGGCGCGCGGTGGCCCGGCCGATCAGGCCCAGGCCGACGATGCCCAGCGTCTTGCCCTGGATCCCTGAGCCGAGCATGTAGAACATGCTCCAGACCCAGGGGGTCTCCGAGCGGATCACGCGCTCGCCCTCAGCGAGCCGGCGGGTCGACATCAGGATCAGCGCCATCGCGATGTCGGCGGTGGCGTCGGTGAGGACGGCCGGCGTGTTCGTGAACCAGACCGTGCCGCGCTTGGCGATCGCGCCGGTGTCGACGTTGTTGAAGCCGACGGCGACGTTGGCGATCACCTGCAGCTGGGGGCCGGCGGCGTCGAGCACCTCGTCATCGATCCGGTCGTGGAGCAGGCAGACGATCGCGTCGGCGCCCTTGACGGCGTCGAACAGCTCCTCGCGGGTCAGCGGGCGGTCGTGCGGCGACAGCCACACGTCGCCGTGCTCGGCGAGCAGGTCGAGCGCCGGCTGGGGGATGCGCCGCGTGACGACGATCCGGGGCTGGCTCACGCCGCCATCTCCTCGAGCTTGCCGCGCATCAGCTCGATCGCCTCCTGGATGTTCTCGAGGCTGTTGGCGTAGGAGAGGCGCAGGTAGCCCTCGCCGTGCTCGCCGAAGGCCGTGCCGGAGAGGACGGCCACGCCGGACTCCTGCAGCAGGCGGTCCGCGACGGTCTTCGCGTCCTGGCCCGTGCCCGAGACGTTCGGGAAGGCGTAGAAGGCGCCCTTCGGGTCGCGGCAGGTCACGCCCGGCAGCGAGTTGAGGCCCTCGACCACGGCCACGCGGCGGCGGTCGAACTCGGCCATCATCGCGTTGATCTCGTCGCGCGGGCCGGTCAGGGCCGCGACGCCGGCCAGCTGCGTGGCCGGGGCCGTGCAGGAGACCGAGTTGATGATCAGGCGCGTGATCGGCTCGCGCAGGGGCTCGGGCAGCACGGCGTAGCCGAGCCGCCAGCCCGTCATCGCGAACGTCTTCGAGAAGCCGTCGAGCAGGATCGTGCGGTCGAGCAGGCCCTCGTGCGCGGCGATCGTGTCGTGCTCGGCGCCGCCCCACAGCATCTCCGAGTAGACCTCGTCGGAGAGGATCCAGCAGTCGTGGTCGGCGAGGACCTTGGCGATCTCGACGTTGAGGTCGCGCGAGTTGTAGCCGCCCGTCGGGTTGCCCGGCGAGTTGAGGATGACCATCTTCGTCTGCGGGGTGAGCCGCTCGCGGAGGTCGTCCGCGGTGAAGGCGAAGTCGGTCTCCTCGGTCAGGGGCAGCGGCACCGGCACGCCGCCGGCCCACCTGATCGCGGACTCGTAGATCGGGAAGCCCGGGTTGGGGTAGATGACCTCGTCGCCCGGGTTGACCGTGGCGAGGATGCCGAAGAACAGGAACGGCTTCGCGCCCGGCGTGACGACGATCGAGTCGGGCGAGATCTCGAGCCCGCGGTGCGTCGACAGGTGGCTGGCGCAGGCCTCGCGCAGGGCGGGGATGCCGGGCGCGGGGCAGTAGTGCGTCTGGCCCTCGTGCAGGGCCTTCGCGGCCGCCTCGACGATGTGGGGGGCGGTGTCGAAGTCGGGCTCGCCGATCTGCAGGTGGATGACGCGCCTGCCGGTGGCCTCGAGGGCCTTCGCGCGGGCGAGGACCTCGAACGCGGTCTCCGTGCCGAGACGGTCGAGGGCGGTGGCGAGATGGGGCATGGGGATGTCCTCCGGAGGCTGGGGGAAGGTCGTGGCTAGGCCCGGAGGCGCTCGCCGGTGGGGTCGAAAATCGGTTCGCTCGTGACGGATCCCCCGACCTCGCGGTCGAAGATCCGGATGGCCGCCCTTGTCCCGGGGACCGCCGCGTCCGCCGGAAGATACCCGTAGGCGATCGACGTGCCAACCGAGTACCCGAAGTTGGCGCTCGTCACGTAGCCGACCGGGTTGCCGTCGAGCAGGATCGGCTCGCCGCCGAGGGGCGCGGCGTCGGGGTCGTCGAGGACGATCGGGACGAGGCGCTTCCGCGATCCGCGGGCCCGCTCGGCGATCACGGCCCGCTTGCCGATGAAGTCCGCCTTGCGCAGGTTGACCGCGAAGCCGAGGCCGGCCTCGTCGGGCGTGTAGTCGGTGTGCATGTCGACGCCGGCGAAGCGGTAGCCCTTCTCGACGCGCAGGGACTCGAAGGCGCCGCCTCCGCAGGCCGCGAGGCCGTGGTCGGCGCCCGCCTCCATCAGCCGCTCCCAGAGGTGCGCGCCGTACTCGGTGGGGGCGTAGAGCTCCCAGCCGAGCTCGCCGGCGTAGGAGATGCGCAGCGCGAGCACGGGCACGTGCTCGACCCAGATGCGCTGGGCGCGCATGTACGGGAAGGCCTCGTTCGAGAGGTCCTCGGGCACGAGCGGCTGGAGGATGGCGCGCGCCTTCGGGCCCCACAGGCCGAACACGGCCCAGGCGCTCGTCACGTCGCGCATCCGCACGCCGTCGCCGGCGGGCAGGTGGCTGCGCAGCCAGGCCACGTCGCGCGGGCCCGAGGCGCCGCCGGTGACGACCAGGTAGCGGTCGCGGTCGAGGCGGGTGACGGTGATGTCGAAGAGGATGCCGCCGGTCTCGTTGAGGCAGGCGGTGTAGACGATGCGGCCGACCTCGACGTCGAGCTCGGAGGTGCACATCCGGTTCAGCCAGTCGGTCGCGCCGGGGCCCTCGACCTCCACCTTCGTGAACGGGGTGAGGTCGAACAGGCCGGCGCTGGTGCGGGTGCGGGCGTGCTCCTTGCCGATCACCGGCGACCAGAACATCGACGACCAGGCGTCGCGGCGCTGGGTGTGCTCGGGGGCGGGCAGGGAGGCGTTCGCCTCGAGCCACTGGGGACGCTCCCAGCCGGCGCTCTCCAGCATCACGCCGCCGCGCTCCGCGATCCACTCGTGGGCGGGCAGGCGGCGCAGGCCGCGGGGGTTCGCCATCGGCTGCAGCGGGTGCAGGATGTCGTAGACCTCGGCGTACTGCGTGGCGCCGCGGGCCGCCACGTACATCGGGGCGGAGTGGTGCGGCTGGAAGCGGTCCGGGTGGGCCGGGCCGAGGTCGACGCCGGTCGGCTGGCCGAGCATCTGGCGCACGATGCAGCGGGCCGAGCCGGCCGCGTGCGTGATCCAGATCGCCTCGGCGAGGAAGAGCCCCTTGGTGTGGGAGGACTCGCCGAGCAGCGGCATGCCGTCGATCGTGAAGGAGAAGTGCCCGTTGAAGGTCTCCTCGAGGCCGGCCGCGTGGACGCGCGGCATCAGGACGCGGGTCGCGTCCCAGGCCGCCGTGAAGTGCTCCTCCGCGAACGGGCCCTGCGCCGTCTGGTGGCCGTCGGCCTCGCGCTCGAGCTCGGCGGGCGAGATCGGAAGCGGCGGGTGGTTGTACGAGCCGATGCCCATGCCCTGCCAGCGCTGGCGGTAGTAGACGTCCTGGTCCTGGTGGCGGACCATCGGCAGGTAGGATTCGACCGGGCCGCGCTCGACGCCCTCGATCGGGGCGCCCCAGGCGAACACGTGCTGGAGGGGCAAAAGCGGGATCGGGCGGCCGATCATGTGCTGCAGCTCGGGGCCCCAGAGGCCGCCCGCGACGAGCACCTGGCCGCAGCTGATCGTGCCGGCGGTGGTCTCGACGGCGCGCACGCGGCTGCCGTCGATCCTGACGTCGGTGACGCGCGTCGACTCCATGAAGCGGATGCCGCGCTCCATGCACCGGCCCTGCAGCGCGTGGCAGTAGGTGACGGCGCGGCAGAGGCCGTCCGTCGGGATGTGCAGCGCGGCGAGGATGGCCGACTCCTCGATCAGCGGGCACAGCTCGACCGCCTCCTTCGGCGTGACCATGCGGGTCTCGAGGCCGTAGGCGGTGGCGGCGTTCTGGCGGCGGTGGAGCTCGGCGACGCGGCCCGGGGTGGTGGCCACCTCGAGGCCGCCCACCGCGGCCCAGGTCTCGCGCCCGTCCGCGTTGCAGGCGTCGTAGGCCTGCGCCGACCACTGGGCGAGCGTGCACATCAGCCGGCTCGTGTTGGTCTGGAAGCAGAGGCCCGGGGCGTGGTACGTCGAGCCGCCGGTGTGGGCCAGGGGGCCCTGGTCGACGACGACGACGTTCGTCACGCCGGCCTGGGCGAGCTCCCAGGCGGCTGAGGTGCCGACGATGCCGGCGCCGATGATGACGATGTCGGCCTTGGTGTCCATATCCGTCCTCCTCACGCGGCGCCCGAGCGGGCGCCCTCCGTGCGGGCGAGGAGCAGCTCGAGCTCGCGCTCGAGGCCGTCCTCGCCGGTCTCGATGATCTCCAGGGGCAGGTCGAGCAGCGCGGCAGCGCCCTCGGCGTCCGCACGGAGCTCGGGATCGGCCGGGTCCTGGGCGAGCCAGACGACCCGGCGGTAGGCGTGGAAGTAGTCGTCGCGCAGCTCGGGGTGGCGGTCGAGGCCGAGCTCCTGCACGACGAGGCGGTCGAAGCCGCGCACGAGGGCGTCGGTCAGGAGGTACGTGCCCGGCTCCTCGGCGAGGAGCGCCGCGAGCCGCTCGGGGCCGGCGAAGAGGTCGTAGCAGTGGCCGCCGCGCAGGCGCGTGAGGCCGAGCTCGGAGACGACCGCGTCGAGCGCGCCGTAGGTGCCGCAGTCGGCGTAGGCGACGGCGACGGCGGCGTGCCGGTCCGCGAGCTCGGCGGCCTTCGCGCGCACCTCGGGGCCGATCCGCTCGGGGCGCTGGTGCAGGAGGGGCGGCAGCGGGTGGATCGCGACGTCCCAGCCGCGTCGCTCGGCGACGCGCTCGACGTGCTGCGTCAGGAGGCCGCAGGTGATGATGGCGACGTCGCTCACGGCGGGAAGGCGAGCTGCTCGACGAAGCGGTCGTTGAAGTCGGTGCGGTCGGATAGCTCGACGTACTCGATCTCGTCGATCAGGGCGCGGCCGGCGTGGCGCTCCTGGCGGGAGAGGACGGCCATCTTGGCGCCCTCGCCGGCGACGTTGCCGGCGCTGATGATGCGCGGGATCGGGAGCTTCGGGACGAGGCCGATGCGGATCGCGCTGGCGGCGGACAGGTACGAGCCGAACGAGCCGGCGAGGAGGACCTGCTGCACCTCGGACGGGTCGATCTCGAGCTCCTCGAGGAGCAGCGCCCAGCCGGTCGCGATCGCGGCCTTGGCGAACTGGAGTTCGCGGACGTCGCGCTGCGAGAGGTAGACGGCCTGGTCGGTGTCGCCCGGCTCGCCGGCCCAGTGCAGGACGAAGGCGCGCTGGTCGTCGACGGTGACGAGGCGCCGGCGGAGCGCCTCGGGGCGGTCGGCGGCCTCCTCGTCGGTGATCAGCTTGCCGGAGGCGTCGAGGAGGCCGACCCGCACGAGCTCGGCGACGGCGTCGACGAGGCCGGAGCCGCACATGCCGACGGGCTCCGCGTCGTCGATGACGCCGAGCTCGACGTCGGTGTCGGTGATCGTGACGATCTCGATCGCGCCGGGGGCGGCGCGCATGCCGCACTGGATGGAGGCGGCCTCGAAGGCGGGGCCGGCGGGGGCGGCGGTGGAGACGATGCGGTCCTGGTTGCCGACGGCGATCTCGCAGTTGGTGCCGACGTCGATGAACAGGCGCAGGCGGCGGTCGCGGTCGAGGCCCGACGCGAGGATGCCGGCGGTGATGTCGCCGCCGACGTAGGCGCCGAGCGACGGGAACACCGTGGCGGGCGCGTTCGGGTGGACGCGCACGCCGAGGTCCGTGGCGCGCAGCCCGTCGTAGCCGTCGCTGGTCATCACGAAGGGCGCGACGCCGAGCGGCTCGGGGTCGATGCCGAGCGCGATCTGCGTCATCGTGGCGTTGCCCGCGAGGACGACCTCGTAGACCTCCTCGGGGGCGACGTCGCCGGCGGCGACGACCTCGTCCGTGAGCTCGGCGAGGGTCTCGTGCGCGAGCTCCCGGAGCTTGCCGAGGGCGTCGGGGTCCATCATCGTCGCGGAGATCCGGCTGATCACGTCGGCCCCGAACGGCTGCTGCTTGTTGAGCATGCTGCGGACCGCGACGGGCGTGCCCGTGTCGAGATCGAGCAGGTTCGCGACCACCGTGGTGGTGCCGAGGTCGAAGGCGATCGCGAAGCGGCGCGCCGTCGTGTCACCCGCCTCGACCGCGATCAGCTCGTCGTCGGCGACGACGGCGGTGACGTCCCACTTCGCGTCGCGGAGCACCTTGCCGAGGGTGCGCAGGACGTCGATCCCGGCGCGCACCTCGAGGTCGTCCATCGCGTCCATCACGCGCTGGACGTCGGTGCGCTGGTCGGACAGGGTCGGCTCCTCGAGCTGGAGGTGGCGCTTGACGACCGACGGGCGCAGGATCACCTGGCGGCCGACGCCGACCGTGGCCGCCTTCGGCCGCGTGACCAGCGGCGGCACATCGACGTCGAGGTCGGCCTGCGCGGTGATCCGGCAGGCGAGCCGCCAGCCGTCACGCAGCTCGTCGGGGGTGAAGGCGCGGCTGTCGAGCTTGGAGACGGGCACCTCGCCCGCGGTGATGCGGACGCGGCACTTCTTGCAGGTGCCGTGGCCGCCGCAGGTCGAGTCGATCGCGATGCCGTTCCACGACGCCGCGTCGAAGACGGTCACGCCGCCCGGCACCTTGACGTCGAGGTCGCTCGGCGCGAAGCGCAGCCGGACGCGCGCGGGCGCGCCCGTGCCCGCCTCGTCGTGCGTCTCCTCGGCCGCGCCCACCGCCGCTACGCCTTCGCCGGCGGGCGGTAGTTGCCGATCCAGCCGATGCCGTACTCGTCCTTGCCGAGCATGACGTCGGAGCCGCGGACGGCCTTCACGCACTCGTCGGAGCGGGCGTCCATGATCGCGCTGGTCATGCCGGCGGCGGCGGCCATCGCGAGGAACGTGCCGTTGAGGGCGTGGCGGCTCGGCATCCCGAACGAGGTGTTCGAGGCCCCGCAGGTCGTGTTGAGGCCGAACTCCTCCTGGATCGCCGAGATCGTCTTGAAGAAGTGGTAGGCCGACTGGGGCTCGGCGCCGACCGGCATCGCGAGGGTGTCGATGACCATGTCCTCGAGCGGGATCTCCCACTGGCCGTGGACGATGTCGACGAGCCTCTTGCAGAACTCGAAGCGCTCCTCCCACGGCACGGGGATGCCCTCGTCGCCGTTGGTCAGGCAGATGATCGCCGCGTTGTGCTGCTTGACCAGCGGCAGCACGGCCTCGAGGCGGTCGGTCTCGCAGGTGACCGAGTTGACGAGCGCCTTGCCCCGGTAGACGGCAAGGCCGGCCTCGAGCGCCTCGACCACGGACGAGTCGATGCAGACCGGCAGATCGGTCCGCTCCTGCACCAGCTGGATCGCCTGCGCGAGCAGGGCGGGCTCGTCGGCGAGGGGCACGCCCATGTTGACGTCGAGGAGGTGGGCGCCGCCCGCGATCTGCTCGTCGACATCGACGAGGACCTGGCTGAGGTCGCCGGCGCGCAGCTGCTCCTGGAAGGCCTTGCGGCCCGTCGGGTTGATCCGCTCCCCGATGATGCAGAACGGCTGGTCGGGACCGATGGTGACCGTCTTAGACGGCGACGACACGGTGGTGTGCATGCTGCTCCCTCTCAGAGCGGGGCTTGATCCCCAGATCGGTGCAAAGCCGCGCCATCGAGCCGTCTTTGCGGAAATCGGTCAGGTGCAGGCCGCGCACGCCCGGCAGGGACAGCGCGTGCTCGCACTGCTCGCGCACGAGCCGGTAGGCCTCCTCGGCGGGCTCGGCGGCGTCGGCCACGCGGCCGATCACCTCCGCCGGCACCGAGATGCCGGGCACCGACGCGTCCATGAAGCGCAGGGGCCCCGCGCCCTTCACGGCGACGACGCTCGGCAGGATCGCGCAGCGCTCCGTCCAGCCCCCCTGATGCAGCGCCGCCACGAACGCCTCGAGGCGGTCGGGGTGGTAGCAGATCTGCAGCTGCAGGTAGCGGGCGCCGGCCATGATCTTCTTCGCGGCGCGCTGGGCGCGGTAGTCGAGCGGGGGCGCACCCGGGTTCTCGACGGCGCCGATCACCAGGGCGGGCGGCGTGCCCACGGAGCGGCCCGACAGGTAGCGGCCCTCCCGCAGCGAGCTCGCGAGGCGGATCAGCTGCGGCCCGTCGAGGTCGAAGACGCGGCGCGCCTCCGACTCGTCGCCGGCGGTTACGTCGTCGCCGGTCAGGCAGCAGATGTTCTCGACGCCGTGCAGGGCGGCGCCCATGATGTCGGCCTGCTGCGCGATCCGGTTCTTGTCGCGGCAGACGACCTGCAGGATCGGCTCCACCCCGAGGCGCTGCATCGCGATCGCCATCGCCACGTTCGAGGCGTGCGCGTGCGCCGCCGTGTTGTCCGTCGCGTTCATCGCGTCGCACCACGGCGCCAGCTCGGCGAGCTTCGCCTCGTAGTCGGCGAGGGTGCCGCCGTCGATCACGGGCGCCTCGCCCGTGATGATCAGCTCGTCGCCGCGCTCCAGGAGTTCCCCGAGCCGCGACACGCTACGCCTCCGCCTGCTCGGCCTCGGCGGGCTCCGGCGTCCAGCCCGGCGGCGTCTCCCGATCCCGCCCCGACAGGAGGTTCTGCCACGAGGACGTGCCTTGGAGGCGGTTGTCGACGGGCGGGCGCAGGTTGTTGAAGTGCTCGCGCCAATCCTGCGGCATCAGGGGCAGGGTGCGCGAGCGCTCCTCCGCCTTGACCCAGACGCAGCGCATCTCCGGCTTGACCTCGCAGTGGCCGTCCTCGCGGACGCCGCCGCAGGGGCCGTTGCGGAGGGTCTTCGGGCACGTCATCGGGCAGGTCATGCCGGTGTCGTGCAGCACGCACTGGCCGCACATCCGGCAGTCCCAGATGGGCTTCTTGACGACGTGCTCGAGGGCGGAGACGAGACCCACGGGCGCGCCTACGCGATGGCCTTGGCGCGCTGCTTGGCGATCAGGTCCTTCGAGAGCTTGACCGCGGCGGAGGCGTCCGCGGCGTAGCCGTCGGCGGCGACCGCGTCCGCGTACTCCTGGGTGACCGGGGCGCCGCCGACGAGGACGATCACCTTGTCGCGCAGGCCGGCCTTCTCGAGGGCGTTGATGTTCGCCTTGAACATCGGCATGGTCGTGGTCAGGAAGGCGCTCATCCCGAGGATGTCGGGCTGGTGCTCCTCGACGGCCTCGACGAACTTCTCCGGGGCGACCTGCACGCCGAGGTCGATGACCTCGAAGCCCGCGCCCTCGAGCATGATGTTGACGAGGTTCTTGCCGATGTCGTGCACATCGCCCTTGACGGTGCCCATCACGAACTTGCCGATGGTCTCCGTGCCGGTGGCGGCGAGCAGCGGGCGCAGCACCTCGAGGGCGCCGGCCATCGCCTTGCCGGCGATCAGCATCTCGGGGACGAACCAGTCGCCGCGCTCGAAGCGGGCGCCGACCTCCTCGAGCGCCGGGATCAGCGCGTCGAAGAGGAGCTGGTCGGGCGTCAGCCCGTCATCGAGGCCCTGGTTCGTGAGGTCGATGACCTCTGGGCCGTTGCCGACCATGGTCTCGTCGTACAGCTTCTGCAGCAGTTCCTCGTGCGTCATGCCGCACCCTCCTCGTGGCGTTGGCTGGTGATCCGGGTCTCGACCTCGGCCGCGGTGCGGATGAGCAGCTCGCCGATGGTCTGGTAGCGGTCGGGGGTCAGGCGGACGCTCGGCCCGCTGATGGCGAGGGCCGCGATGACGCGCCGGTCGCGGCCGCGGACGGGGGCGCCGATGGCGATCAGGCCGGGCTCGATCTCCTCGACCGAGAGGCCGTAGCCGCGCTCGCGCGTGACCTCGAGCTCGCGCACGAGGTCGGCGCGGACGGTCTTCGTGCGCGGGGCGACCGCCTCGAGCGGGCCCTGGGGCAGCGGCATCGCCCCGAACGCGAGCATCGCCTTGCCGGCCGCGGAGGCGTGGTACGGGACCGCGCGGCCCATCCAGTTGAGCGAGCCGAGGATGTAGGCGCCGTCGGCCTGCGCGACCTGCTCGATGCCGCGGGCGGTGGCGATCGAGAGGGTGGCGGTCTCGCCGGTGACGGTGGCGATCGCCTTGAGCAGGTCCTGCGCGAGGTCGGCGAGGGTGGGGTCGAGGCGGATGCGCCGCGCGTAGGCGTCGATCTCGGGGCCGGGCAGGAGCGCGCCCGTGTCGGGGTCGCGCTGGACGAGCCCGTGGCGCTCGAGCGCACCGACGAGGCGCGAGGTGGTGCTCTTCGGGAGGTTCGCGGCCTCGCTCAGCCCGCCCACCGTGAGGCGGTCGCCGCCCTCGAGTACGAGGGTCAGGAGGCGCGCCGCGCGGTCGATGGCCTGCGTGCCGGTGGGTGGGGCGATGGTGTCCATAGTGTGGAACTTGCGTTTCGGATTGTGAGTGTAGGATGATCCCCCTGCCGCCGTCAAGCGCACTCGCCCGATCCCCCGGAGGACCGCCATGTTCGTCAACAACGCGCCGCGCTACGAGATCCTCTCCGAGGACGCCATGGCGACCCTCGATCGCGGCTGGCGGCGGATCGTCTCCGAGATCGGCGTCGAGTTCGCGAGCCCGTGGGCGATCGAGCTGCTGGCCGCCGAGGGCCAGTTCGTCGACGGCATCCGCGTCCGCTTCGACCCCGACTGGGTGATGGCCCAGGTGGCCAAGGCGCCGTCCGAGTTCACCGTGCACGCGCGCAACCCGGAGCACAGCGTCGTGATCGGCGGCGACCACATGGTCTTCGCCGGTGTCTACGGGCCGCCGTTCTCCCGCCGCGGCGAGGTGCGCACCGAGGGCACCCTCGAGGACTTCCGCAACTTCGCGAGGCTCTGCCAGGTCTTCCCCGAGCTCGACTCCGGCGGCGGCGTGATCATCGAGCCGAACGACGCGCCGCTCGACTCGCGCCACCTCGACATGTCGTACGCGCTCCAGACCCTGACCGACAAGGTCTACATGGGCAACGTCGTGCGCGAGTCCAACGCCGACGACTTCCTGAACATGGCCGGCATCGTCTTCGGCGGGCGCGAGCAGCTGGAGGACAAGCCCGTGATGATCTCGCTGCTCAACTGCAACTCGCCGCTGCACTGGGACGAACGCATGCTCGACTCGATGCGGGTCTACGCGCAGGCCAACCAGCCCGTCCTGATGACGCCGTTTCTGATCATGGGCGCGATGTCGCCCGTGTCGATCCCGGCCTCGCTCGCGCAGCTGATGGCGGAGGCCTTCACCGGCATCGCGCTCGCCCAGCTCGTGCGCCCCGGCTGCCCCGTCATCCTCGGCTCGTTCCTCTCGAACGCCAACATGCAGTCCGGCTCGACCTGCATGGGCACCCCCGAGGGGGCGCTCGGCCTGTTCGCAATCGGCCAGATCGCGCGCCGCCACAAGCTGCCGTTCCGCTCGGGCGGCGGCTTCACCTCCAGTCAGACGGTCGACGCGCAGGCCGGCTACGAGTCGCTGATGACGATGATGCCGACGTTCCTCGCCGGCACCAACTATGTGCTGCACTCCGCGGGCTGGCTCGAGAGCGGCCTCGTCTCCTCCTACGAGAAGTTCATCGTCGACATGGAGATCCTGCGCATGCTGCAGGTCACCTTCAAGCCGCTCGAGATCGACGAGGCGTCGCTCGCCTACGGCGCGCACGAGGAGGTCATGTCGTCGTCCGACAGCCGCCACTTCCTCGGCAGCGCGCACACGATGGAGCACTTCCGCGACTGCTTCTACCGGCCGCTCCTCTCGTCCTCCGACGCCTTCGAGCGCTGGGAGAAGAACGGCGGCAAGGACGCCTGCGAGCGGGCCGGCGAGATCGCCACCAAGAAGCTCGAGGAGTACGAGGAGCCCGCGCTCGACGACGCCGTCAAGGCCGAGCTCCGGGAGTACGTCGATCGGCGCCGCACGGAGCTCGGCGACTAGCGAACCGGCCCCGGCGCCAATAGGCTGCAGGGCGGGCGCCCATGAGGCCCGCCCCGACCAGGAGGTCACGCGCGATGGCTGCCATCTCCGAGACGCCGCTGCCCGGCATCGGCGTGCGGCTCGAGTTCACGAGCCGGGGCGGCCAGCCCATCGGCGTCGTCGTGCGCCGCGACGGCGACCGCGACCTGCTCGTCTACAGCCGCGAGGACCCGGACGCCTGCAAGCTGACCCTGCACCTCGAGCCCGAGGACGTCGCCGCCCTCATCGACGCGCTCGGCGGGTCGGCCGTCGTCGCGCGCCAGCAGGAGTCGCTGCGCCAGTCGCTCGAGGGCATCGACCTCGAGTGGGTGCAGATCCCGGACGGCGGCGCCGCGGCCGGCCACACGATCGCGGAGAGCGCGCTGCGCCGCAGCACGGGCGCCTCGATCGTCAGCGTCATCCGCGGCCAGGAGGTGATCACCTCGCCGGGCAGCGACTTCACGATCGAGGCGGGGGACACCGTCGTCCTCGTCGGCTCGCCCGCGGCCCTCGCGCAGGGCCGCGCCGCCCTCGCGGATGCCTGACGCGCTGCCGCTCCTCGCCGGCGTCGGCGCCGAGGCGGGGACCCTCGCCGCCCTCGGCGGCGTGATGCTCGGCCTCGCCCTGCTCGGCCGCCTCGCGGGCCGCGTCGGCCTGTCGCCGATCCCGCTCTACATCGGCGGCGGCCTCGTCGTCGGCTGGCTCGCCGACCCGTCGATCCCGGAGGACGTGATCGGCACGGGCGAGCTCGTCGGCATCGTGCTCCTGCTCTTCATGCTCGGCCTCGAGTACACCGGCCAGGACCTCGTCGGCAGCCTCCGCACCGGCGTGCGCCCCGGCCTCGTCGACCTCGTGCTCAACGCGACCCCCGGCTTCGCCCTCGGCCTGCTGCTCGGCTGGGACCTCGCCGCCTGCGTCGCGCTCGCCGGCGCCACCTACATCTCCTCGTCGGGCATCATCGCCAAGCTGCTCGACGACCTCGGCCGGCTCGGCAACCGCGAGACGCCCGCGGTGATCGGCGTGCTCGTGATCGAGGACCTCGTGATGGCCTTCTACCTGCCCGTGCTCGGCGTGCTCGTCGCCGGCTCGGCGCTCGCGGCCGCCGCCGGCTCCCTCGTCCTCGCCGTCGGCGTCGCCGTGCTCGCGCTGCTCGTCGCGGTGCGCTTCGGGCGGCGCCTGTCGCGCGTCGCCGACCACGGCTCCGACGAGGTGCTGCTCCTGACCGTGCTCGGGATCGTGCTGCTCGTCGCCGGCATCGCCGAGCGCGTCGGCGTCTCCGCGGCCGTCGGCGCGTTCCTCGTCGGCATCGCCCTGTCGGGGCCCGTCGCGCACCGCGCGGGCGCCCTGATCGCGCCCCTGCGCGACCTCTTCGCCGCCGCCTTCTTCGTGCTCTTCGCCCTCTCGATCGACCTCGGGTCGATTCCGGCCGTGCTCATCCCCGCCGCCATCCTCGCGGTCGCCACCGCGGCCACCAAGTACGGCACCGGCTGGTACGCCGCCCGACACGCCGGCGTCGCCCGCCGCGGCCGCATGCGCGCCGGCCTCGCCCTGATCGCCCGCGGCGAGTTCTCGATCGTGATCGCCGGCATCGCCGTGGCCGGCGGCGCGACCGGCGAGCTCGGCCCGCTCGTGGCCGCCTACGTGCTGATGCTGGCCCTGGCCGGGCCGATCCTGGCGCGCGCGGTGCGCTGACGCGACACGCCACCAGACATTTCACCGATACTGCGCAGGTGACCGAACCCGCCCCCGTCGCCACCAGCATGCTCGCGGCGTCCGCGCGCCGCGCGGCCGACGCCGACTCGAAGTCGGCGGAGGCGTACCGCTCGATCAAGGACATGATCGTGTCGCTCGAGCTGCCGCCGGCGGCGCTCCTCGACGAGCGCGGCCTCGCGGAGCGCCTCGGCGTCGGCCTGACCCCGGTGCGCCAGGCCCTGCGGCGGCTCGAGTGGGAGAGCCTCGTCGTGATCCTGCCCCGCCGCGGCACCCTGGTGGCCGACCTCAACGACTCGGACCTCGACCGCATCTACGAGCTGCGCTCCGTCCTCGAGCCGCAGGCCGCGGAGCTCGCCGCCGCGCGCGGCACCGACGAGCAGCGCGCGGCCCTCGCCGACGTGATCGCCCGCACCCACGCGGAGCTCGGCCGCGCGGCGCCGGACCGGCGCGCCCTGATCGCGCTCGACCGCGAGCTGCACCGGCAGATCTGGGCGATGACCGGCAACGGCATGCTCGAGCAGACCCTGGAGTGGCTGTTCAGCCACGTGCTGCGGCGCTGGAACGTCCTGCTCGACCG
>VGBM01000003.1 GCA_016870485.1 Actinomycetota bacterium | reverse complement strand
CGCGCAGCTTGAACGTCCACTCGCTCGCGTCCGCGTTGGCCGACCACTCGGTCGCCAGCATCGGCTGCAGGGAGAGGTCGGACGCCGAGCGCACCAGGTACTCGAACACCTGCGCGCAGACGTTGTACGTGACGAGGTCGATCATCGTGATCGGGTTCACGCCCTCCGACCCCGGAACCGACATGCCCCACTTCATCGTGCCGCCGGTCGCGGCCGCCGCGGTCGTGGCCTCCGAGACGGCGCCCTCGGCGGTCTCGACGTTCGCGCCGCCGCCCGTGTCGCCGCCGCTCGAGTCCGAGCCGCCGCCGCACGCGGCGACGATCGCGGAGAGCGAGGCCAAGGACAGGCCGAGCACCGTGCCGCGCTGGATGAAGTGACGCCGCGAGATCCTGCCCTTGGCGAACGACTCCACCAGGTCGAGCTGGAGCGGGTCCGCCTTGCGGCGGAACGGGTCCAGCTGGTTGAAATCGGTCATGCGACCTCTCCTCCCTCTGCTACCGGGCGGGGCCGGCGTCGGCCCGCCCACCGTGGTAGTGGCAGGGTAGTGGCTGCTAGCTGGTTTCGCGAGCCAGCTCGGACTGCCCCCATGCCCCGGCGGCATGGGGGCGGCGGTACGCTTGCGCGGTCGCGAAGGAGGACGGTATGCGGATCGACGATCGCGTGGCGCTGGTGGGGTCGGGCTTCCTGGGCTTCGACCTGACGGACGCCTTCGACTGCCACATGTGGGCCTTCGAGACGGGCGACGGGGGCTGGGTCCTGTTCGACGCGGGCGCCGGCCGCGACATCGACCGGGTGCTCGCGGTCTGCGACCGGGACGGCATCCCGCTCGACCGGATCCGCGACCTCGTCCTCACGCACGCGCACGGCGACCACAGCGGCGGCGCCTCTCACCTGCGCGAGCGGCTCCCGCACCTGCGGGTGCACGCCCTGCCGCGCACCGCCGAGATCGTCACCACCGGCGATGAGGATGCGATCAGCCTGACCGCGGCGCGCGCGGCCGGGATCTACCCGCTCGACTACGTCTACACCCCGTGCCCCGTCGACGAGGTGCACGCCGCCGGCGCCGAGGTCCGCCTCGGCGACCTCGTCCTCACCCCGATCCCGACGCCGGGCCACAGCCACGACCATCACAGCTGGCTCGTCGCGGCGCCCGGGAAGCGCCACCTGGTCAGCGGCGACGCGCTCTTCACGGGCGGCAAGCTCGCGCTGCAGAGCATCGGGGACCGCTCCGTGACCGAGGCGATCGCGTCGGTGGAGCGGCTCGCCGAGCACGAGTTCGACGCGCTCCTGCCGGGCCACTTCGTCTTCACGATGGACGGCGCGCACCGCCACGTCGACGCCGCGCTCGAGGTGATCGCCCGCCTCGGCTGCCCGCCGTCGATCCTCTAGGCTCTAGGCGTCGGGCGTCGCGGCGGCGCCGAGCAGGTCGCGGGTCCGGTCCTGGCGGCCCGCGAACGTCTTCTCGATGATGCCCTTCGCCATGCCGGCGACCACCCGCGACGGCATGTCCCAGTCGATGTGGTCCGTCAGCCGCGTCAGCCCCGGCCCGAGCTCCTCGAAGCGGTGCGTGTGCACGAAGCGGGAGAACATCTCGTTGTCGACGACCTCGTCGCGGATCAGGGTCGGCGGCTCGATCGCCGTGACCCGGATCCGCCACGGCTGCGCCGTCGGGATCGGCGCCTGGCGGATCCTCATGTCGACCACCGCGCCCACCACCAGCGGGAACTCGCCGACGATCTCGAGCACCTCCTGCTGCGGCGGGGTGATCAGCGGCACGTTGCGCGTGTCGAGGTGGAACGCGAACACATCCGCGATCGGCGCGGGCACCTCCACGGAGCGCTCGAAAATCGGCATGGAGCAAGCATGCCAGAGCCGGGACCGCCTGGACGGCCCGCTCTGGTGGGGTCGCGACGTGGCCGCGTCCGCCCCGGCGAGCTAGGCGCGCCTCAGGCGTGGACGGCGTCCGCGACGACCCGGTGGACGGCGGCGATGTCCGCCGGGTCGAAGCCGCCCATCGCGTAGTGCCCCCACGCCGTCCCGACGTCGTGGATCTCGACGTCGGGGATGAGGCGCGCCTGCTCGGCGACCTCCTCCGGCGGGAACAGCCGGTCGCCCGCGAGGGCGACGACGTCGGTGCGGCACGCGATCCGGCCGAGCGCGGCGGCGAGGTCGCCCCCATCGGCGACGTCGGCGTCGTGCCAGCGCTCGAGCTGGCAGAGCAGGTCGTTGGCGTCCTGGCCGCCGTAGTCGGCCTCGAACACGTCCCGGATGAAGGCGTCGTGGTCGGCGACCCCCGCCTCGGCGATGCGCTGCGGGAGGAAGGCCTCGTGCGTCGCGCCGAGGACGCTCATCAGGCGCGCGTGACGGTGGCGCCCCGCGAGCGCGTCGTCGTCGACGCGCCAGCCCGGCCCCGCCGTGATCGCCTCGCCGAGCGCCCGCGCGACGACCCGTCCGTAGGGGGTGTTGCGGGCGGTGCCGGCGATCAGGACCAGCCGGCCCACCATGTCCGGGTGGGCGACGGCGAAGCGCAGCGCCTGCTGCGCGCCCATCGAGAAGCCGAGCGCGAGCCTCAGGCGCGTCACGCCGAGGTGGTCGAGGAGCGCCCGCTGGGCGGCGACGTCGTCGGCGGTCGCGAGCGCCGGGAACGCCGCCCCGCGCTGGCCGGGCGCCGCGTTCGACGGGGACGTCGAGGCCCCCGCGCCGAGCATCGCCGGCGTGACGACGGCGCAGGCCCCCGGGTCGAGCGGACCGTCGGGCGCGAGGAACCCGACCACGGAGTCCATGCTGCCGGAGTACATGTGCGGCAGGAGGATCGCCTCGCCGCCCGCGATCTCGCCGTGCACGCGGTACGCGATGCGGGCGTCCTGGAGCACCCCGCCCCGGGCGAGGGGCAGGTCGCCGAGGGGCAGGCTGTCCTCGATCACGGCCACGGGCGGCACGATAGGCGAGCCCGACGGTGCGGTCCGCCCGTGCCCCGCGCCCGACCGCGAGGAACCCGCGCGCGTGCGTGCGCCACCCGTGCCGTTGTATCCATTACTGATGCCACCTATGCTGGACGCCATGGCCCCGCGGACGACCACGACGGTGCGCGTGTACCCGGAGACCCGGGCCGAGATCGCACGCCGGTCCGAGGCCGAGGGCATCACCGCCGCCGAGCTCCTCCGGCGGCTGTTCGAGCGCCGGGCCGACGAGGACCTGCTCGACCAGATGAACGCGTGGGACGCGGCGCACGCCGCCGAGCTCCACGCCCTCGCCCGCGAGCCGTACCCCCTCCAGCCGGATGACATCCCCCCGGGCGCGGCGCGGTGAGGTCTGGCTCGCGGACCTCGACCCGGTCCGCGGCAACGAGCAGGCCGGGGTGCGTCCCGTCCTCGTCATCAGCGCGACGCGCGTCGGCGTCGGGCCGGGCGGGCTCGCGATCGTGGTGCCGCTGACCGGCACCCCGCGCACGAACCAGGGGGCGGTCGAGATCCCCGCCGGCGAGGGCGGCCTGCGCGTGACCTCGTACGCGCTCCCCGTCAAGCTCCGGTCGATCGCCCGGGAGCGGCTGCTCACCCGCTGGGGCGCGGCGTCGCCGGAGACGGTCGACCTCGTCGCGGACCGCGTGCGGATCGCGGTCGGGCTGCCCGCGAGCGGCCGCTAGTCGCCCGCCGACGGAGCGGGCGGCGGCCCCGGAGGGCCACCACCCGCCCCGTCCAGCGGACGGCGCCGGATCAGCCGATCCGGATCATCTTGCGGTTGACGAACTCCTCGCAGCCGAAGCGGCCCAGCTCGCGGCCGAAGCCGGAGCGCTTCATGCCGCCGAACGGCAGCTCCGGCGCGTCGGCGCCGACGACGTTGACGAAGACCATGCCCGCGTCGATCTGGTCGGCGACGCGCAGCGCCTGGTCCTTGTCCGTCGTGAACAGGTACGAGCCGAGCCCGTACGGGGTGTCGTTGGCGAGCCGCACGGCCTCCGCCTCGTCCGCGACCTTGTAGACGATCGCCACGGGGCCGAACAGCTCCTCGTGGTGGGCGATGTTGTCCGGGGTCACGCCCGTCAGGACGCCCGCGCTGAAGTAGTTGCCGTCGCGCTCGCCGCCGACCAGCGTGGCGCCGCCCTGGACGGCGCGCTTGAGCTGGTCCTCGAAGCGGTCCGCCGCGGTCGCCGACGAGAGCGGGCCCATCGCGCAGTCCTCCGCGGTCGGGTCGCCCGTCTCGACGGCCTGCATCGCCTCCGTGAACCTGCCGAGGAAATCGTCGTAGAGGCCCTCGGCGACCACGAAGCGCTTGGCCGCGTTGCAGGCCTGGCCGGCGTTGTCGACGCGGGCGGCGACGGCCGACTCGACGGTGGCGTCCAGGTCGTCGGTCGAGAGCAGGATGAACGGGTCGGACCCGCCCAGCTCGAGCACGACCTTCTTGAGGTTGCGGCCCGCGATCTCCGCGACGGCCGCGCCGGCGCGCTCGGAGCCCGTCACCGAGACGCCCTGCACGCGGGGGTCGGCGATCAGGCCGGCGACCTGGTCGTTGGTGGCGTAGATGTTGACGTAGGCGCCCTCCGGGAAGCCCGCGTCGAGGTACATCCGCTGCATCGCCTCGGCCGACTCCGGGCACTGCGGGGCGTGCTTCAGGAGCACCGCGTTGCCGATGATCATGTTCGGGCCGCCGAAGCGGGCGACCTGGTAGTACGGGAAGTTCCACGGCATGATGCCGAGCACGACGCCGACGCCCGAGCGGCGCAGGACCGCCGAGCCCTCGCCCCACGACAGCGCGATGTCCTCGTCGGCCATGAACGCCTCGCCGTGGTCGGCGTAGTACTCGTAGATCGCCTGGCAGAACTCGATCTCGCCGACGGCCTGCGCGTGCGGCTTGCCCATCTCGCGCACGATGATGCTGGCCAGCTCGTCGCCGCGCTCGAGGTGCAGCGCACCCACCGTGCGCACGAGCTCGCAGCGCTCCTTGACCGAGGTCTCGCGCAGCCAGCCGCGGTACGTCTCCTCCGCCTTGGCGACGGCGGCCGCGAGCTCGGCGTCGGTCGACGTCGGGTACTCCTTGACGGTCTCGCCGGTGGCCGGGTTGACAACTGCGTAGTCGCTCATGTGGTTCTCCGGGTCGTATCGGTCACGGGCGCTCCGGGCGCCGTAGCGGGAAGCCTAGCCGCGCCGCGGAGGCCGTGCCATCCCCGGCACGAGACCGGGCTAGGCGCCGGAGGAGGAGCTGCCGACCCGCGGCCGGCGGCCGGCCGCGATCACGTCCCGCACCGCGACGCCCACGAGCGCGCCCGCGAGGGCGACGAGGCCGTGCTGGGCCGAGTGCAGCGCCTCGTTGGTCTCGATCGCCGTGTCGAAGGGCGGCACAAGCGAGACGAGGTCGAGCGCGAGGGCGACCACGCCCAGCGCCACCGCCACGTAGGGGTGCAGCGGCTTCGAGCGCAGCCCGTCGCGGATCGCGAAGGCGATCACCGCGGCCGGGATGAAGATCGCGGCGTGCGCGGCGTAGTGTGCGAGGTCCCAGCGCTCGGAGATCGAGGCGCCGACGGGCGAGATCACCAGCAGCGCGACCGCCACCGACGCGATGACCGCGATGACGAGGCGGCGACCCGATTGGACGACGGCCCACTCCACGGCCGTATCCTAGAGGATGCCATTCGGACCGGGCCCAGCGGAGACGGAGGGATTCGAACCCTCGATTGAGGTTTACCCCCAATACCCACTTAGCAGGCGGGCGCCTTCAGCCACTCGGCCACGTCTCCGGGTCCGCGCAGGGTACCAGCCGCCCGGTAGCGGCCGTCGGGCCTCGCCAGGCGCGCCTCGAGCGCGGACTCGCCCGGCCGCTGGCTAGCGTTCCGGGGTGTCCGCCGCCCCGCCGACCGATCACGCGCGCCGTAAGTGGCGCGCCGCCTGGCTCGGCGTCGTCCTGACCGCGTCCGCGGTGGCGGCGAAGGGCGCCGTCGCCCTGGTCACGGGCTCGTCCGCGGTGCGCGCCGAGACCGCGCACTCGCTCTCCGACCTGCTCGCCGCCCGGATCGCGCTGGTGGCGGTGCGCGCCGCCGACCGCCCGCCCGACCCGCGCCACCCGTTCGGCCACCAGAAGCTCGAGCACGTCTCCGCGGTCGTCGAGGCCTCCTGCTCGTCGTCGTCGCGGCGTTCGTCGCGATCCGGGCCGCCCAGTCCTTCGGCGAGCCCGTCGAGCACTCCGGCCTCGGCATCACCGTGATGCTGGTCTTCGCGGGCCTCAGCTTCGCCGTGGCGCGCCGCGTCGGCCGCGTCGCGCGGGCGTCGCACTCGGCCGCGCTCGAGGCGGACTCCGCCCACATCTCCGCCGACGTGTGGTCGAGCCTCGGCACCGCCGCCGCCCTCATCGTCGTGGCCGTCAGCGGGTGGGCGGAGGCCGACGCGATCGTCGCGATCGGGATCTCCGCCTGGATCGCCGCCACCGGCGGCCGGCTCGCCCTCAACGGGATGCGCGTCCTCGTGGACGAGTCCGTCTCGCAGGACGACCTCGACGCGATCCGCGACGCCCTCGACGAGGCGCGTCCCGACGGCGTGGTCAGCTACCACCGGCTGCGGGCGCGCCGCTCGGGTGCGACGGCCACGTCGACGTCCACATCGTCGTCGACCCCGACCTGACGGTCCGTGACTCGCACGCCATCGCCGACCGCATCGAGACCGCGGTCGAGGACCGGCTGCCCTCCGCCGACGTGGTGGTGCACATCGAGCCGGCCGGGGCCGAGCCCGAGACCGACTCCCGCGTCGCGGGGGGCTAGAGGGCCCCGCCGGCCGCCGGCGGCGCGGTCGGGTCGACGCCGCCGCCCCCGGCCTTCGCGGCCTCGCGGGACAGGTAGTCCTCGACGGGCAGCACGTTCGCGCCGGCGTACTCGACGATCTTCAGCAGGTCGTTCATCGAGGAGACCTCCTCGACCTGCTCCTTCAGGAACCTCTGCATGAACTGCTCGGCCTGGTAGTCGGACTCGGCGCGGGCGGCGTTGGCCATCGCGGTGATCTGATCCGTCACGCGCCGCTCCTGCGCGAGGGCGAGCCGGATCGGCTCGGCCGGATCGGCGAAGTCGGAGCGCGGCTCGGCGACGCCGGGCAGGTGGGCGTCGCGGTCCGTGTCCATCTCGAACCTGAGCAGCATCATGGCGTGGTTGCGCTCCTCGACGGCCTGCCGGTAGAAGAACGCGGCGAGCTCGGGCAGCGTCTGCTGCTCGAACCACGCGGCGACCGCGATGTACTGCTGCGACGCGGAGACCTCGGTGCCGACCTGCGCCGCGAGACGGCGGGTGAACTCGGAATCGGCCGTGCCCCGATCGTGGCCGCTCGGGCCGGTCAGGACCGCGGCGGGACCGCTACGCGGCCCACTCGAGCCCGCCGTCCTCCTCCACGTCGAACCACTGGCGGATGGCGGGGATGCGGCCCGGGTCGGTCGGCTCGTCGACCCGTACGTAGTCGATGGGGAGGTAGTCGCGCAGCGGCATCGCCTGCTCGAGCCCGGCGTTCTTCTGACGCAGGGCGAGATGCTCCGCGATCGCATCCGTGAAGACGGTCCGGACGTAGTTCTCCGACGCCACGATTCCCTCCTGCTCTCGCCTGTGTGCGTGGCCTGAAGATAACGGGTGGGGTCCCCGGAACAGCTGTAGCGGACCCGTGACCGACCCGTCACCGACCCCTCACCGCTCACGGCCGCACGGGACGCGGTACAGTCGCGCCGTGCGCATCGTCGGCTACATCGTCGGGGGCCTGGTCATCCTGTTCGGGCTGACGCCGCTGTTGCTCGGCCTCGGCATCGTCGGCTACGTCCGCGACCTCGAGCCCCTGGAGATCCCCCTCAAGGGCTTCGAGGCGCCGCCCGAGGCCGTCGCCGTCGTCTCGCCCGAGTTCAGCATCGACGCGGCCGACATCCCGTCCCAGCTCCAGAACGCGCGCCTGATCCTGCAGGTCACGCCGGCTGCGGGCTCCGGGCCGCTCTTCATCGGCCTCGCCCCGGCCGCGGACCTGCAGCGCTACCTGCGCAACGCCCCGATCGCCACCCTCGAGCCGGTCGACGAGGCCCTGCCCGTCGGCGACGGGTCGTCAGACGGCGCGAACGCGTCGCAGGCCGGCCCCGACCCGCAGGTCGTGCTGCGCGGCGTCCAGGACGGCGTCGACGTCGACCTCGTGCTCGAGCCCGGCGGCCGCAAGAAGGTCGCGCCGCCCGCGACGCGCGAGTTCTGGACGCGGACGGTCGAGGTCGCCGAGGACGGCCGCATCGAGGTCTCGCTCGGGGACCTCCAGGGCGAGGCCGTGCGGGTCGTCGTGATGCGCGAGGACGGGCGCCCCGGGATCGCCACCGACGCCGCGCTGCGCCTCAAGGTGCCGATCGTCATGACGGTCGGCTGGGTCCTGCTCGTGATCGGCCTCATCTCCGTCGGGATCGGCGCGCTGATCGTCGTCCTGATCGCCGTGCGCGACTCGCCGAAGCCGGGCGGCCCCGCCCCGGGCATCCCGGCCGCGGCGGCCGTGACGCGGCCGCCCGACGGGCCCGCCCCGGCGGTGGACACGGGCCCCGCGCCGCCCCCGGCCCCGCCGAGCGGCGCGTAGCGTTTTCGACTACCCTGCGCCGTGGCCGTGCTAGGCGGGGAGCTCGCGGTTCCCTGTACCGGAAAATCCGCTTAGCCGGGCACAACCCCCTCCCTCGGGGGCGACGAGAGGTACGGGGCTCCCACCCGGAGCGTCGATGGTCAGGTCCCGCGCGATCGGCATTCTTGAACCGTGTCAGGTCCGGAAGGAAGCAGCACTCAGAGAGCCAGCCGGTGCGCCGCGGTCGCGCCTGATCGGAGCGACGGGACGGGGAACCGGACCGCCTCCCGCCCACAACGGAGGGTGCACGGCCACCTCAGCTCCCCCCGGGCCATCCGGTCCGGGGGCGGCTGGTAGGCTCACGACGTGTCCGCGCTGTACCGCCGCTACCGCCCCCAGGACCTCGCGCACGTGGTCGGGCAGGGGCACGTCGTGCGCACCCTCTCGAACGCGATCGAGCAGGGCCGGGTGCGCCACGCCTACCTGTTCGCGGGGCCGCGCGGCACCGGCAAGACGTCGATCGCGAAGATCCTCGGCAAGTCCCTGAACTGCCAGGCCGCCGCGGGGCCGACGGTGTCGCCGTGCCTCGAATGCGAGTCGTGCCGCACGATCCAGGACGGCACCGCCCTCGACGTGCTCGAGCTCGACGCGGCCTCCAACCGCGGCATCGACGACATCCGCGACATCCGCGACCGGGTCGCCCAGCAGCCGGTGCTCGGCCGCTACCGCGTCTACATCCTCGACGAGGCCCACTCGCTCACCACCGACGCCGCCAACGCGCTCCTGAAGACGCTCGAGGAGCCGCCCGAGCACGTCATCTTCATCCTCTGCACGACGGAGCCGCACCGGCTGCCCGACACCGTGCGGGGCCGCTGCCAGTCGTTCTCGTTCCTGCGCCCCACCCCCGACGAGCTCGTCGAGGCCCTGCACCGCGTCGCCGACGCGGAGGCGATCGGGGCCGACGACGACGCGCTCCGGCTGGTCGCCCGCCACGCGGGCGGGTCGTTCCGCGATGCGATCTCGACGCTCGACCAGCTCGCCGCGGCCGGCGACGGCGCGGTCGAGACCGCCTCGGCCCAGGCGATCCTCGGGGTCGTGCCCGACGAGGTGCTGACCGAGCTGATCGGGCACGTCGTCCAGGGCGACGCGGCCGCCGCCCTGACCCTGCTCGACCGCCTCGTCGAGGGCGGCCAGGACCTCGGTCGCCTGATCCGCGACCTCGTCGACCGCCTGCGGCTGGTGCTGCTCGTGATCGAGCTCGGCGCGCCGCCACGCAGCGCGATGCTCGACCAGGCCGCGGATGCCGCCGTGCGCGACGCCGCGGCGCGGATGGGCGAGGTCGCCGCCGTCCAGCTGATCGACGGCCTCCTCGACGCCGAGGCCTCGCTGCGCAGCGGCGCCGACGCCCGGCTCGCGCTGGAGATCCTGCTGATCAAGGCCGCCCGGCCCGCCGCCGACCGCTCGCTCGAGGGCGCCCTGCGCCGGATCGAGGCGCTCGAGGGCGGCCATGCCCCCGCGCCCGCGGCGCCGGCCCCTGCCGCCGCCCCTCCGCCGCCCCCGCCCGCCCCGGACCCCGCACCCGTGCCCGCCGCGGAGCCGGCGGACGACCCGCCCTTCGCGGTCGCGCCGCCGCCCGCGGTCCAGGCGCCGGCCGACCCCGAGCCGGTCGCGGCCCCGTCGGAGCCGGCTGCGGAGGAGGCCGCGCCCGCCGCCGAGGAGCCGCCGCCCGCCGCGGCGCCCGCCCCGCCCGCCGACGGCCTCGAGCTCGGCCCGGCCGAGCTCCTCGACGTCTGGGACGCCGTGCTGGGCCGCGTCAGCCCGAAGCTGCGCTCGATCCTCAACCCGGCCCGGCCGCTGCGCCTCGAGCGGGGCGCCGTCGTGATCGGGTTCCCGGCGGAGGCGCAGTTCCAGAAGAGCTCGGCCGACCGCGACCAGAACCGCGCGGAGATCGCGCGGGGGATGTCGGGCGCCCTCGGCGCGTCCGTGCGGATCGTGCTGGAGACGCTGCCCGAGGACGGGCCGCCCGCGCCGCCGCCCCCGGACGCCGGCACGCCGTCGGCGGAGCCCGTGCTCGACCACACCGACGAGGTCGACCCCGTCACCCGCGAGGAGGAGTTCGTCCGCAGCCTCGTGGAGACGCTCGACGCCAGCGAGGAGGACCCCGAGTGAACCAGAAGGCGATGATGCGCCAGATCCAGCAGATGCAGGCCGCCATGGCCCAGGCGCAGGCCGAGCTGGCCGAGGCCGAGGTGACGGGCCAGGCCGGTAACGGCCTCGTCTCCGTGGTCTGCACCGGGGCCGGCGAGTGGCGCTCCGTGACGATCGACCCCAAGCTGATCGACCCCGACGACCCCGACATGCTGCAGGACCTCGTGCTGGCCGCGCTCAACGACGCCAAGGCCAACGCGGAGCGCATGCAGCAGGAGCGGCTCGGCCCGCTCACCCAGGGGCTGTCCCTGCCGGGGTTCTAAGGCGCGGTGCTGCCGCCGTCCGCCGAGGCGCTCGTCCGCGAGCTGACGCGGCTGCCCGGCGTCGGCCGGCGCTCCGCACAGCGGCTCGCCGTCCACCTCCTGCGCGTGCCCGAGCCGGAGGCGCTGTCCCTCGCCGAGGCCGTGCGGGCCGCGCGCGCGCGGATCCGCCCCTGCCCGGAGTGCTTCGGCTTCGCGGAGGACGGGCTCTGCCCGATCTGCGCCGACACCCGCCGCGACGACGCGCTCCTGTGCGTCGTCGAGGCGCCGCAGGACGTCGACCCGATCGAGCGCTCCGGCGCCTTCCGGGGCCGCTACCACGTCCTCGGCGGCGCGCTCTCGCCGCTCGACGGCGTCGACCCGGAGGACCTCACGATCGACCGCCTCGTGGAGCGCGTCCGGGCGGGCGGCGTGCGCGAGGTGATCATCGCGACCAACCCGACGATGACGGGCGAGGCCACGGCCTCGTACATCGCCGGGCTGATCGGCGCCGAGACCCGCGTGACGCGGCTCGCCAGCGGCCTGCCGGTCGGCGGCGACCTCGAGTTCGCCGACGAGGTCACGCTCGGCCGCGCCCTCGAGGGGCGCCGTGCGATCGACCCCTGACCTCATCCGGAACCGCCCGGGCTCTGCAACCATGCGGGTCCGATGAGCGCCCAGCCCGAACAGGACTTCGACACCGTCGTGATGAAGTTCGGCGGCTCCTCCGTCGCCGACGCCGACAAGATCAAGAACGTCGCGCGCCGCATGGTCGCGATGCGCCAGCGCGACAAGCGCGTGGTCGGCACCGTGTCCGCGATGGGCAAGACGACGGACGGCCTGATCGAGCTGGCCAACCAGGTCTCCGGCGACCCGGCCGGCCGCGAGATGGACATGCTGCTCTCCACCGGCGAGCGCATCTCCTGCGCGCTGGTGGCGATGGCGATCCACGACCTCGGCTGCGAGGCGGTGTCCCTGACCGGCTCGCAGGCCGGCATCGAGACCGACGCCGCGCACACGAAGGCCAAGATCACGAACATCCGCGCCGACCGCGTCGTCGAGGCCCTCGACCAGGGCAAGATCGTGCTGGTCGCCGGCTTCCAGGGCGTCTCGCCCGAGACCAAGGATGTCACCACCCTCGGCCGCGGCGGCTCCGACGCCACCGCGGTCGCCCTGGCCGCCGCCCTCGGCGCGGCCTGCGAGATCTACTCCGACGTGGCCGGCGTCTACAGCGCCGATCCGCGCATCGTCCCCGACGCCCGCAAGCAGCCGCGCATCTCGTACGACGAGATGCTCGAGATGTCGGCGTCGGGCGCGAAGGTGCTGATGCTGCGCTCGGTGGAGCTGGCCCGCAACCACGGCGTGCGCGTGCACGCCCGCTCGACCTTCTCGGACGAGGAGGGGACCTGGATAGGAGAGCAAGGCATGGAAGACGCGATCATCTCCGGCGTGACGCACAACGAGAAGGAGGTCGTGTTCACGCTGACCGGGATCCCCGACCGGCCCGGCGCCGCGGCCACCGTCTTCGACGCCGTCGCCCGCCACCACGTCAACGTGGACACCATCCTCCAGAACGTCGTGCACGGCGTCGCCGAGATCTCGTTCTCCGTCCCGAGCGAGGACGTCCCGGCCGCCCGCACCGCGATCGAGGACGCCAAGTCCGAGCTCGGCGACATGACCGTCGAGGAGGACCACAACCTCGGCAAGGTCAGCCTGATCGGCGCCGGGATGCGCTCGCACCCGGGCGTCGCCGCGAAGATGTTCCGCACGCTCGCGGACCTCGACATCAACCTGCGCATGATCGCCACCTCCCCGATCAAGGTCTCCTGCATGATCCAGAAGGACGAGATCCCGAAGGCCGTGCAGGCCCTGCACGCCGCCTTCGAACTCGACCAGGAGCCGGTCGAGGAGGAGGCGGTCCGTGGCTAGGGTCGCGATCCTCGGCGCCACCGGCGCCGTCGGCCGAACGATGCTGCAGGTGCTCGCCGAGCGCGACCTGCCGATCGACGAGCTCGTCCTGCTCGCCTCCGAGCGCAGCGCCGGCACGGAGGTGCCGTTTCGGGGCGAGACCCTGACGGTGCGGGCCGTGTCGGGCGAGGCCTTCGACGACGTCGACGTCGCCATCTTCTCCGCCGGCGCGACGCGCTCGCGGGAGTGGGCCCCGATCGCGATCGAGCGCGGCGCCGTCGTCGTCGACAACTCGTCGGCGTTCCGGATGCAGGACGACGTCCCCCTCGTCGTCGCCGACGTCAACCCGCAGGCCATCGCGGGCCACCGCGGCCTGATCGCCAACCCCAACTGCTCGACGATGCAGCTGATGCCCGTCGTCCTGCCCGTCCGCGACGCCGCCGGCCTCGAGCGGCTGACCGTTGCCACCTACCAGGCCGTCTCGGGCACGGGCCAGGCCGCGATCGACGCGCTGCTCGAGGAGTCGCGCGAGGCGCTGGCCGGCGACCCCGACCCCGCGCCGCGCCAGTACCCGAAGCCGATCGCGTTCGACGTCCTCCCCGTCGCCGGCTCGTTCTCCGGCGACGAGGGCTACACCGACGAGGAGCTCAAGCTCGTCAACGAGTCGCGCAAGATCCTCGACCTGCCCGGCCTGCGCGTGTCGGCCACCTGCACGCGCGTGCCGGTCGTCAACGGCCACGCCGAGGCGGTCTGGATCGAGACGGCGGAGCCGCTCTCGCCGGAGGCCTTCCGGGCGCTGCTGGAGGCCGAGCCGGGCGTGACCGTGATCGACGATCCCGCCCGAATGGCGTACCCGACGGCCCGCCGGGCCTCGGGCCGCGAGGGCGTCCTCGTCGGCCGGATCCGGCGCGACCTCGGCGTCCCCAACGGGCTCGCCTGCTGGGTCGTCGCGGACAACCTGCGCAAGGGCGCGGCCTCGAACGCGGTCGACATCGCCGCGATCCTGCTCGCCGGCTAGCCCCTAGCGCGCCGGCACGCGGCTGCGGCGCCGCTCGCGCACGTGCTCGCGCACGCGTGCGACGACGCCCTCGGCGGCGACGGGCACGGTCACGAGCCCGCGCAGGTCGAGGCGCAGGAGCGCCACCTCGCCGTCCTCGCGCAGGGCGGCGAAGCCGATGTCCTCGAGCGCGGCGCGCGGCAGCGGCACGAGGTGGGGCGCGCCCGGCCGCTCGAGGTGCGTGGCGAAGGCCTCGAGGGCGATCAGGCCGCGGTCGCGGGTCTCGCCGGCCACGGCAAGGAGCAGCCGCTGCAGGACCCACGGCCCGGCCTCGGGCTCGAGGAGGGCGCAGGTGACGAGCACCGCGTCCGACGACGGCGGCCCGGCGGGCAGCCGGCGCGCATGCCGGAAGGCCCCGACGGGCCCGTACTGGACGAGGCCGAGGGTGCGGCCCGTGTCGTCGTCGCGGTACAGCATCCCCCACGCGCCGAAGCGCCCCTCGACGCCCTGCGCCCAGCGCTCCTTGTCCGCTCCGGCCTGCCACCACGTGCAGGCGCGGCACGGCGCCGGTGCGTCGTGGAGGGAGGCCCGCACGAGGTGCCCGATCGCCATGCCCTGATCCTAGGCCGCCGCGGGCCCCGGCCGCTACCCCTCGACGAGCTCGAGCACCGGTACCTCGGGGCGCGCGAGGATCCGGAACGGCACGAAGGTAGTGCCCACCCCGCGCGTCACGTGCAGGGTCGCGTCGCCGCGCCGGAAGACCCCGTCCGTGTACGCCTGGCCGAGCTGCGAGAGCCGGATCCGGCCGGTCGGCCACGGCACGCAGATCTGGCCGCCGTGCAGGTGCCCCGCGAGGACCACGTCGCGGGAGCCCGCGGGCGCCGCGTCGAAGAGGTCCGGGTAGTGGGACAGCACGAGGTGGAGGCCCGCGTCGACGACGGGCCAGGGCGCCTCGCGCGGCCCGCCGAGCGGCGTCGTGAACGTCGGCCGCTCCTGCCGGCGCGGCTCGATGCCGCTGACCGCGATGCGGGCGCCGTCGCGCTCCACGAGCCCCGTCTCGTCGCGCAGGAGGCGCACCCCGGCGGACGCGTAGTCGGGTACCGGGCCCACACGGGAGAGCGGGTCGCGCGAGTGGCCGAGGTCGTGGTTGCCGAGGATCGCCCAGACGCCGAGCGGGGCATCGAGCCCGGACAGGAGCTCGAGCAGCTCGTCCGTGCCGCGCGGGTGGCTGAGCTGGTCGCCGGTGATCGCGATCAGGTCGGGCTCGGCCTCCATCGCGATCCGCGCCGCGCGCTGCGCGGCGGCGGCGTTCGGCCCGGGCGCGCCGAGGTGGAAGTCGGAGAGGTGCGCGATGCGCAGCCCGCTCAGGCGCGGGTCGAGGCCGGGGATGGGCAGCGTGCGGTCGGTGCGCTGGACGGCCACGGCCTCCGCGACCCCGAGGGCGGCGCCCGCGGCGGCGATGCCGAGGAGCGGGAGGATCACGCCCCCAAGCCTACCCCCGCCCGGGGAAGGCGCGCGCCTCCCCGCACGCCGCCCACAGCCCGCGCCGCAGAAGCCGCGCGCGGGCGACGCGCTCGCCGATCGCGGGCGCGTCGTCGAGGTTGGGGGCGATCGGCAGGGCGCGGGCCAGCCCGCTGAGGGCGAGGGCGCGGGCGAGGTCGCGCCCGGCGAGGGGCCCCTCGACGCCCTCGACGGACGCGAGCAGGCGCCCGTGGCGGTCGCGCTGCTCGCGCGCGGGCCGCACGACCACGGGCCGGCCCGCGAGCCAGGCCGTGGTCGAGGCGGCCGCCTCGGGCCCGAAGCAGGCCGCCGGCTCGTCACCGTGGCGGATCTCCGGCGTGTCGACCCCGACGATGCGCACGGGACCCTCGTAGCCCGCCATCCGCACGACCACCGTGTCGCCGTCGAGGACGGCGAGCACCACGGCCGGACCGGCCCCCACCGGGCCGCCACGGTCGGTCGGCGGCGCCGGGCTGTCGACCCGGCGCGCCACGAGAACCGCGAGGACGAGGACGAGGAGGGCGATCAGGGGCGGGCGGCGCACGCCGCAAGGATCGCCGGATCAGGCGTACGCGGGGCGCGCGGATCCGCGCGGATCCGCGACGGGGTGCACCAGATCGAGGTAGCGGATCGCCTCGCGACCGACGTCCCCGGTCGCGCGGTAGTCGATCCACGCCGCAGCCGCGACGGACACGCCGGCGGGCATCAGGCGCAGGATGAACCCGGCGGTGCGCCGCCGGGCGACGCGCCGCACGATGTCCGAGCCGATCGCGGCGGCCAGCTGCACGGCGACGTCGTGCGGCAGCTCCTCGTCGCGCAGCATCGCGAGGTCCAGCTCCTGCCCGGCGACCCGCACCACGCCCGCCTGCCCGTCGACCTTCGCCGCCCCCACCGCGAGCGCGAGGATCACGAGCACGTCGAGGCGCCGGCGGTCGGTGTGCGACAGGTCGAGGCCGCGCAGGTGCTCGAGCGCGAGGATCAGACGGGTCTCGGCAACGGTCAGGGCGATCGAGTCGGCGACCGCCGCCCCCACCTCGACCGTGGTGCCCATGAAGGGGACGACGGCGGGCACGCCGCTGATCGCCCCGCGCAGCGCGCCGCGCCAGGCGGCGTCACGGACCAGCTGGCGCTCGAGGGCGCGCTCGTCGTAGCCGGAGCGCACGATGCGGATCACGTCCGCGCGGACCGCGGCGTCGGCGGCGAACTGCTCGATCGCGAAGTCGATGCCCGTGCGCATGCCCGTGGCGGCGTGCTCGACGAGTTGCCCGAAGGTGAAGCCGCCGAGGTCGGCGACCGTCTCGACCGTCTGCGCGCGCGTCGCCTTCGCGAACAGCGCGCCGGAGATCCCGCCGCGCTGCAGGCGCGACTGGCCGAGCACGTGCAGCGTGCGGCCGGACGCCAGGTAGCCGTAGGCGGCCCTGGCCCCCTCGGCGGCGATCCGGCCCTTCATCGCGGAGACCCCGTCACGCGTCGAAGGCTACCCGACGCCGCGCTGCGGGAGGCTACGCCTCGGTGCCGATGGCCGACGGGACCTGCAGCTTCGCCTTGACCTCCGGGCTGAGCCGCGTCACGTGCCGCTTGAACTTGAACTCGGACTCCTCGATGCCCGCGGCCGCGCCGAGCAGCTGGGCGAGGTGCAGGATCGGGATTCCGAACTCCTTGCCGGCGAAGTCGGCGGCCTTGCGCTGCCAGGCGTCGAGCGACAGGTGGCAGAGCGGACACGGCGTGACGATCACGTCGGCGCCGGCCTCGACGGCCTGCTCGAGCGGCTGCACGAGCTCGCCGAGGGCGACGTCCTCGCGGGCGAGGACGATCGGGAAGCCGCAGCACTTGACCTTGGCCGGGTAGTCGATCGGCTCCGCGCCGCAGGCCTCGATCAGGCGCTCGAGCGACTGCGGGTTGTCGGGGTTCTCGAAGCCGAGGATCTTCGACGGGCGCAGGATCTGGCAGCCGTAGAAGGGGGCGACCTTGAGGCCCTCGAGGCTCTTGACGGCGATGCTCTTGAAGGCCTCATAGCCGTTGCCCTCGGAGACCTCCCAGAGGAGGTGGCGGATGTCGACGCCGCCTTGGTACGTGGCCGCGCCGACCTCCTTGAGGTTGTCGTTGATCCGGTTCAGGAGCGCCGCGTCCTCCTGCAGGGCCTTGTTGGCCTGCCGCAGGTTGAGGGTGCAGACGTTGCAGATCGAGAGGATCGTCTCGCAGCCCATCTGCTCGGCCTGGCCGAGGATCCGCGCCGAGATGTGCAGGTAGTAGTCCGGCTTGGCCTCGTGGATGTCGCCGGCGCCGCAGCAGGTGACGCTCGGCATCTCGACGAGCTCGATGTCGAGCTTCTGCGCGATGGCGCGCGTCGAGGAGTCGAGCTCCTTCTGCGACAGGCTGGCGAGGCAGCCGGGGTAGTACGCGTAGCGCTCCTGCACGGGGGGATCAGCCTTCCCGGACGGCGTCGGGGTGCTGGGCGCGCGGGCGCTCCGCCCCCTTCGCCTCCTTCTCGAGCAACTTCCAGAGCCGCTTGACCTCGTCGTTGTCCTTCGCCTTGTGCGGCGAGAGGGGGTTCGGCACCTTGCCGGCCCGGGCCAGCTGCAGGGCGAACGGGATGTCCTTGACCGCGTTGACCGGCCCGATCGTCTTCGGCACCAGCTCGGTCTCGCGCAGGTAGCCGCCCTTGAACGTCGAGTCGACGAACACCTTCGCGTGGCGGGCGCCCTCGTCGCGCACGAAGCCCTCCTTGAAGGACTCGGCGCCGAGCTTGGCGATCGCGTCGCGCGGATCGACGCCCTTCGGGCAGCGCTGGTTGCAGAAGTAGCAGCGGGTGCAGTCCCAGATCCCGTGCGCGCCGTTGAGGTCGCGCAGGCGCTCGCGGGTATCCGTGTCGCGGGTGTCGCCGACGAAGCGGTACGCCTTGGCGAGGGCGGCGGGGCCGAGGAAGTCCGGGTCGGACTCCATCGAGTTGCACTCGGAGACGCAGCAGCCGCAGAGGATGCAGAGTGACTCCTTGTGGATCATGTCGCCGTGCTCGGGGGCGACCCGCCACTCCGTGTCGGGCACCTCCTCGTCCTTCGTGTCGAGGTACGGCTTGACCGCGCGGATCTTCTCCCAGAACGGCGCCATGTCGACGACGAGGTCCTTGATCACCGGCAGGTTGCCCATCGGCGAGACCGTGATCGTATGGCCCGCATCGACGAACTTCTTCATCGGCGTCTTGCAGGCCAGGGCCGCGCCGCCGTCGATGCGCATGCCGCACGAGCCGCAGACCGCCATCCGGCAGGACTTGCGGTACGCGAGCGTGCCGTCGTGGGTGTCCTTGATCGCGTCGAGCGCGTCGAGGACCGACGCCGTCACGGGCACCGTGACGGTGAAGGTGTCGAAGCGGGCCCTCTGCGTGTCGGGGTCCCAACGGCGGATCCGGAGGGTGGCCTCCATCAGCTCCGTGTCGTACGCCCCCTTGAGCGTCGTGAGGTGCGCGTTCTTAATCTCGGTCACGTCAGTAGCTCCGGGCGAGGGGCTGGTGCTTGGTGATGGTGACGGGCCGGTAGTCGAGCCGGACCTCGCCGTCGTCGCACCAGTTGAGGGTGTGCTTCAGCCACGTCTCGTCGTCGCGCTCGGTGTGGTCGAGGCGCGAGTGGGCGCCGCGGCTCTCCTTGCGGGCCAGGGCGCTCGTCACGAGGCAGTCGGCGCACTCCAGCAGCGAGAGCAGCTCGAGGGCGTTCGTGAGGTCCGTGTTGAAGACAGAGCCGTGGTCGTCGAGCCTGAGCGTCTGCGCGCGCTCGCGCAGGTCGTGGACCGTCGCCTGACACTCGGCGAGCGCCTCCTCGGTGCGGAACACGCCGGCCTTGTCGTACATCGTCTTGGCCAGCTCCTCGCGCAGGGCGCCGGGGCGCTCGCCCTGGTCGTTGTTGAGGATGCCGGCGATGCGGCGGTCCTCGTCGGCGAGGACACCCGGCTCGATGCGCGCGCCCGTGTCGCCCTGCTCGAGGACGCGCTCGGCGGCGGCCTGGCCGGCACGGCGGCCGAACACGATCGTCTCCATCAGCGAGTTGCCGCCGAGGCGGTTCGCGCCGTGGATCGAGACGCACGCGACCTCGCCGGCGGCCCACAGGCCCGGCACCATCGTCTCGCCCCAGAGGTCGCAGTCGACGCCGCCCATCATGTAGTGGGCGCCCGGGCGGACCGGGATCGGGGTCTCGATCGGGTCGACGCCGGCGTAGTCGATCGCCAGCTCGCGCGAGCCGGGCAGGCGCGACTTGATCTTCTTCCAGCCGAGGTGCGTGAGGTCGAGCATCACGCAGCCGTCGACGCCACGGCCGTCGGCGATCTCCTTCCACTCCGCGCGGGAGACGACGTCGCGGGACGCGAGCTCCATCGCGTTCGGGGCGTCGCCGACCATGAAGCGGTCGCCGTCCTTGTTGCGCAGGTACCCGCCCTCGCCGCGGCAGCCCTCGGTGATCAGGACGCCGTTGCTCTTGAGGGTGGTCGGGTGGAACTGCAGGAACTCCATGTCCTTCAGCGGCACGCCGGCACGCCAGGCGAGGCTCATGCCGTCGCCGGTGCACGCGAAGGCGTTCGTGGTGCCGTAGTACATGCGCCCGACGCCGCCCGTCGCGAGGATCACGTGGTTGGCCTCGATCGCGTGCAGGCCGCCGGACTTCGTGTCCCAGGCGATGACGCCCGCGCAGCGGCCCTCGTCGACCACGACCTGCGTGGCGAAGAACTCCTCGTAAACCTTGACGTCGTGCTTGATCAGCTGCTCGTACAGCACATGGATCAGGACGTGGCCCGTGATGTCGGCCGAGTACACGGTGCGCGGCGCGCCCGCGGCGCCGAACGGGCGCTGGGCGAGCTTGCCGTCGGCGGCGCGCGTGAAGACCGCGCCCATGTGCTCGAGCTCGTAGATGTCGTTCGGGGCCTCCCGCGCGAAGACCTCAATCGCGTCCTGGTCGCCCAGGTAGTCGGAGCCCTTGATCGTGTCGAAGGCGTGGCTGTCGGAGGAATCCTCCGTGGCGTTGCCGAGGGCCGCGTTGATGCCGCCCTCCGCGGCGCCCGAGTGGGAGCGCGTCGGGTGGAGCTTCGAGATCACGGCCACGTCCACGCCGCGGCGCTTCGCCTCGATCGCGGCGCGCATGCCGGCGAGGCCGGCCCCAAGGACGATCACATCGTGTCGAATCACGGAAACCTCCGGGAACAAGCGGCGCGCGGCGGTGCCGCGCACGTAGACGGCAGGGTACGCGGGGGTGCGGACGACGGCAAGCACGTAGCAGGCGTCACGAAACCTCGAAACATGGTCATGCACGAGGTTCCTTCGCAATCCGCTCGCCCGCGGAGGAATCGGACGGCTAGCCTTGCGGACGATGGTGAGATCCGTCATCCGCAGCACGTTCGAGCTGTACCGCCGCCTCGCCGTGCCGGTCGGCATCGCCGCCGCCCTCGTCTTCGCGCCCTTCGCGCTCGCGCTGCTCGCGCTCGAGCTCGCGCTCGGCAGCTCGGAGCGCACGCAGCAGGGCCTCGCGATCCTCGACGCCGTCGGCAGTGTGCTGCTGTTCGCGCCGCTCGCCGCGGTGATCGCGCTGCGCTGCGCGATCGGCCTCGACGCAGGGCGGCCGGCGGAGCCGCGGCGGGAGGCCGGGCCGGCCCTCCAGCTGCTCGCCACGTACGTCCTCACGCAGCTGCTCGCCCTGCTCGTGATCGCGGGCCTGCCGCTCGTCCTGATCGGCGCCGGGATCGCCGCGGAGTCGCCGACGATGACCGCGCTCGGGGCGGGCACCCTGCTCGCCTCCGCCCTGATCAACGGCGTGCGCCTCGGGCTCGCCACGATCCTCGTGGTGACGGGCGAGGCGGTCTACGCGAAGGCGCTGCGGGGATCCGCGGCGCTGACGCGCGGCAGCTACTGGGGCACCCTCGGCTCCCTCGTGGCGATCACCCTGATCGCCCTCGCCCTCGCGGCCCTGCTCTCGACCGTCGCCCTCGCGGCGCCCGTCGGCGCCGGCCGCGCCGTGATCGAGACCGTCGTCGGCGTCGCGGCCAACGCCATCACCGTCCCGTTCGCCGCCGTCGGGCTGTACCGCCTCCACGGGGCCCTGCGCGAGCGCAAGGCCGGACGCGCGCCCGTCAGCGGCGCTTGAGCAGCGGGTCGGCCTCGACGATCCGGCCGTGCAGCTCGTCGCGCGGCAGGGCCAGCGCCAGCTCGAGCGCCTCGGCGACCAGCGCCGGGTCCTTCGAGGCGCCGCGCTCGTGCCAGCGCCGGAACTGCCCGACCATCGGGAAGCGCTCCTCGTCGACGTCGCGCAGGCCGGCCTGCATCGCCGTGTCGGTCAGGCCCGGCACGAACGAGAACGCGGTCAGGGCGTCGCCGCCCTCCTCGCCGATGTGGCGCACCAGGGCATCGAGCCCGGCCTTCGCCGCGCCGTAGGCGGCCCAGCCGGGGAAGACCCGCGTGGCGCTCGAGGCGGAGACGGCGACGAAGGTCCCCCGGCCCGCCTCCAGCATCTCCGGCACGGTCGCGGCGGCGAGGTTGGCGGTGCCGGTGACGGTCACCGAGAGCGCCTCGTCGAGGCCGGCCGGGTCGAGGCGCCACGGACGGTCGATCGGGCCGAGCAGCCCGGCGGCGGCCACGGCGATCGTCGGCGCGCCGAAGCGACCGATCGCCGCCGCGCAGCCCGCCGCGACGGCCGGCGCGTCGCGGACGTCCGCGACGACCGCCTCGACCCGGTCGGGCGCGAGCGCGGCGAGCGTCGCGAGGTCGTCGGCGGAGCGGGCCACCGCGCAGACCGCAAGGCCGCGCCCGAGGCCGCGCTCGCAGATCGCGCGGCCAATGCCGCGCGAGGCGCCCGTGACGACGAGGAGGCCGCTCATGCCCAGCCCTTCGCCGCGGGGGCCCGGCCGGCGGAGTCGGATACCCTCCGCCCCATGCCCGCCCCGCTCGCCGCCGCCCGCTGGCTCCACGCCCGCGGCCACGCGCCGACCCTGCTCCTGAGCGGGGCCCGGACCGCGTTCGGGGCGCGCTCCCTGCTCGGCGTCCTGCCGGACGAGACGATCGTGCTCGACCGCGGCGCCGGGCTGCCCGCGATCGGGCCGCGCCTCGTGCACGCCGCGCACGGCGCGGGGCTGTGGGCCGGGGCCGTCTCGTACGACGCCGGCCTCGACCTGCTCGGCATCGCCTCGCGCCACGCCCGCCGCGACCCCGCGCTCGTCGCGCACCTGCACCGCGCCTACGCCGTCTACGACCACGCCGCGGAGGCCTGGGAGCTGACGGGGCCCGACGGCCCCGCCCGCGCGCTGCTCGCGCAGGCGATCGCCGCGGACGCGCCGGCGCCCGACCTGCCGCCCCCGCCCGCGGCGCGCGCGGTCAGCGGGCTCGACCGGGCCGGCTACGCCGCCGCGGCACGCGAGGTGCAGCGGCTGATCGGCGCCGGCGAGGCCTTCGAGGTCAACCTCGCGCACCTCCTGCGTGTACCGTGGACGGGCACGGGCTGGGAGCTCTTCGAGCGGCTGATCGCCGTCGCCCCCGCCGACCACGCCGCGTACCTCGCGGGCGGCGGGATCGAGGTCGCGTCGGCCTCGCCCGAGGTGTTCCTGCGGATCGCGGACGGCCGCGTCGAGACGCGGCCGATCAAGGGCACGCGCCCGCGCGGCGCGGACGCCGCCGCGGACGCCGCGCTCGCCGCCGAACTCGCGGCGTCGGCCAAGGACCGCGCCGAGAACGTGATGATCGTCGACCTCCTGCGCAACGACCTCACGCAGACCGCGGAGCCCGGCTCGGTGCGCGTGACCGAGCTCTGCTCGCTGGAGCGCACCGACGCCGTGATGCACCTGGTCAGCGCCGTCGAGGCGCGGCTGCGCGAGGGCGTGCGGCTCCCCGACGTCCTCGTCTCGTGCTTCCCGGGCGGCTCGATCACCGGCGCCCCGAAGCGGCGCGCGATGGAGCTGATCGACCGCCTCGAGGCCGACGCCCGCGGCGTCTACTGCGGCAGCGTCTTCGCGTTCGAGCCGGCCCGCCAGGCGCTCGCCGCGTCGATCGCGATCCGCACCGCCGTCGTCTCCGGGGGCGAGGCCCGCTACGGCGCGGGCGGTGCGGTCACGCTGCTCTCCGACCCGGCCGAGGAGGCCGAGGAGACGCTGGTCAAGGCGCGGCCCTTCCTGCGCGCCACGGGCGCGGTGCCGGAGGGCTGGGCGTGATCGCGGTGTTCGAGACGGTGCGGGTCGAGGACGGCCGCGTGCGCCTGCGCGAGCGCCACCTCGAGCGCCTCGCCCGCGCCGGCGCGCCGCCCGCCCGCGTCGCCGACGCCGCGGCGATCCTCGACGAGGCCGTCCTCCTGACCGACCAGCCGTTCGTCCTGCGGATCGACGTCGACGACGCGGGCGCCGTGCCCTCCACCCGGCCCGTGCCGCCCACCGCCCCCGTCGACCTGCCCCTGCACGTCTCCTACGACCCCGCCCTGGACGCCCGGCTCGCGAAGGGCGCCGACCGCGCCTGGGCGGAGGCGGCGGAGCGGGAGGCCGGCGGCGAGCCCCTGCTCGTCACGGTCGACGGCCGGGTCGGCGAGACCACGCGCGCCGCCGTGATCGCCGTCGACCGCGACGGCGCCTGGCGGGTGCCGCAACTCGAGGGGATCCTCCCGGGCGTGACGCGCGCGTGGGCGATCGAGCGCACGGGCGCCGTCGAGGCCGAGCTGGGCCTCGCCGACCTGCGCGCCGCGGCCGGAGCCGCGCTCCTGACCGCCGCGCGCGGCGTCGTGCCGATCGCGGCGATCGCCGGCGAGCCGCTCCGCCGCTCGCCCCTCGTCGACGCGCTCGGCCGGGACTGGGAGGCCCTGCCGTGATCGTCATCCTCGACAACCGCGACTCCTTCGTCCTCAACATCGCCCACCGGCTCGCCGAGCTCGGCGTGCCGAGCCGCGTCGTGCCGTCGCACGCGACGCGCCTCGACGAGATCGTCGCGCTCGACCCGTCCGGGATCGTCGTCTCACCGGGCCCGCAGGGCCCCGACGAGGCGGGCATCTCCACCGCGGCGATCCGCGCCTTCGGCCGCGAGCTGCCCGTGCTCGGGATCTGCCTCGGCCACCAGTGCATCGCCGTCGCCTTCGGCGTGCGGGTGGCCCCCAATGCCAACGCGATGCACGGGCGCGCCGCGCCCGTCGAGCACGACGGCCTCGGCCTCCTCGCGGGGCTGCCGTCGCCGTTCGACGCGGGCCGCTACCACGCGCTCGCGGCCGACGAGCCCGAGCCCGACGGCGAGCTCGTCGTGTCGGCGCGGCTGCCCGACGGCCTGATCATGGGCCTGCGCCACCGCGAGCTGCCGATCGAGGGCGTGCAGTTCCACCCCGAGAGCGTGCTGACCCCGCTCGGCTTCCGGATCCTCGCGGCGTTCGCGCGCCAGGCCGGCCACGCGGTGGACGACGCCCTCGTCGACCGCCTCGTCGCCGAGGCGGTCGCCGTCAGCGCCGGTTGAGCGCGAGCAGGGACAGGACCTCGTAGAGCACGTTGGCCGCCATCACGGCGGTCGCCTGCCCCGGGCCGTCGTACTGCGGTGCGACCTCGACGACGTCCGCGCCGATCAGGTTGAAGCCGCGCAGGGTGCGCACGCAGTCGAGCGCCTCGTCGCCCCGCGGGCCGCCGGCCTCCGGGGTGCCCGTGCCCGGCGCGAGGCCCGGCTCGAGGAAGTCGATGTCGAAGGAGAGGAAGACCGGGGCGTCGCCCGCCCGCTCGGCGAGCGTCGCGGCGAGCCGCTCGGGCCCCCAGTGGCGCAACTCGCGCCACGGCACGAGCAGCATCCCGAGGTCGGCGGCGATCTGCTCGTCCTCGGGACCGTACAGCGACCCGCGCTGGCCCCCCGTGAAGGAACGCGCCGGATCGATGAGGCCCTCCTCGATCGCCCGGCGGATCACCGTGCCGTGGTTGTACGGCAGCCCGAAGTAGCGGTCCCAGAGGTCGTGGTGGGCGTCGAACTGCACGAGCGCGACGGGGCCGTGCACGGCGTGCAGGGCCCGCAGCTCCGCCAGCGTGACGGAGTGGTCGCCGCCCATCCCGACCGGCACCGCGCCCCTTGCGAGGATCCCGCGCACGAACGCCTCGATCCGCGGCATCGTCTCCTCGATGTAGCCGGGCACCGTCGGCGCGTCGCCCGCGTCGACGGCCGACAGCGCACCGAAGACCATCACGTCGAGGGCCGGGTTGTACGGGCGCAGCAGGGCGGACGCCGAGCGGATCGCCTCCGGGCCCATCCGCGCTCCCGACCGAAACGTCGTCGAGCCGTCCCACGGCATCCCGAACACCATCACGTCGGCGTCGTCGGCGTCGGGCAGGTGCGGCAGGCGGGCGAACGTGCGCGGCCCCGTGAAGCGGGGCGTCGCGAGCGGGTCGGAGGGGACGTGCATGGCGGGTCACTCTACCGCCGCCGGGGCCGCCGTAGAATCGGCGGCGCGCCGCGCGGCCCTGCCGCGCGAACCCCCAGACGAGATGCCGCGCTCCCTGAAGCCCGTCCTCACCCTCGCCGCCGTCCTGCTCGCCATCGTCGCGGGCACGCTGATCTGGGCGCTGACGGCGCAGAGCGACGACTTCGCGTTCGTGCCGCGCTCCGCACAGCCCGCGCTCGGCGCCGTCACCCTGGAGGACCAGCCGAAGGCGCCCGCGGGCGCCGGGTCGGTCTGGTTCTCGACGGTCGGGATCCGCCACGCGACCGTCTGGGAGACCTGGTTCGGGATCGACGGCGGCGGCGAGCTCGTGCCGCGCCACGCCCTCTTCGGGCCCGGCGAGAGCGAGGACGACCGCTCGCGGCTCGAGGCCGTCTCGATGGACGCCTCACAGGTCAACGCGGAGATCGTGGCCCTGCGCGCCCTCGGCGAGGAGGTCGACGTGCGGCCCGCGGGCGTGCGCATCGTCGGCATCGACCCGCAGGCCCCGATCCTCGAGGACGGCGCCCTCGTGGGCGACGTGATCGTCGGCGTCGACGGCGTCCCGATCGCGACCACGACCGCGCTCCGCGCCGCCGTGGCGCGCGCCGGCGCCGACGCGCCGATCGCCCTCGAGCTGCGCCGCCCGCACGAGGAGGCGCCGATCGAGGTCGCGACGACCACGCTGCGCGGGCCGGAGGGCGAGGCCCTGCTCGGGATCGTGCCGAGCGAGGCCCGCACGGTGACCACCGGGCGCACGGTCGAGTACTCCGTCGACGGCGTCGGCGGCCCCTCGGCCGGGCTCGCCTTCGCGCTCCAGATCTACAGCGCGGGCAAGGACTACGCCAACCTCGGCGGGCTCAAGGTGGCCGCCACCGGCACGCTCTCCGAGCAGGGCGAGGTGGGCAGCATCGGCGGGGCCGCGCAGAAGGCGATCGGCGCCGGGCGGGTCGACGCCGACCTCTTCCTCGTGCCGCGGGCGAACTACCGCGCCGCCGCCGCGGCGGCGCCCGACGGCGTCGACGTGGTCGCCGTGTCGGACTTCGACGACGCGCTCGCCGCGATCGCGAAGGCCGCGGCCTGATCGGCGTTTTCCCCGCATTTTGCGGGGAAAACCCCGGCCCGCCGCTTGCCGTCCGGTTCACCGATCCGTAACGTTCTCCTTGTCGCACGGACGGGATGTCCAGCGGCACCGACGGATGACCCGGAGGAGTTGAGGCGTGGCCCCAGCACGCTCGTGCGCAGACTGCTACTTCCGCGTGCACGATCTGTGCGCGCTGCCGCGCACCGAGATCTGCGCCACCTTCCGGCTGGCCTCGAAGGCGGGCCTGACGCCGCCCGCCCAGGCCCCGCTGGTCGAGCGCCCCGCCGCGCCGCTGGCGGTCCACGGCGCCTGAACGCGGTACGGTGGCGGGCGTGGAGACCGAGCCGACGCCGCAGCCGAAGGGCGACCGCCGCCCGTACGTGCTGCTCGTCGTCTTCACGGTCGTCCTGGTCTACCTGCTCGCCTTCGCGCTCCTCAACACGCGCGCCGTCGAGGTCTCCTTCGTGGCCTACTCGACGGAGACGTCCCTGATCTGGCTGATGCTCGCGAGCGTCGCGATCGGGATCGTGCTCGGGGCGATCGGCGCGATCTGGGCCGGCCGCCGCCGGCGCCACCGCTAGAGCAGCGCGGCGACGCGGGCGATGCCCTCGTCCATCTCCCCGGGCTTGACCGCGGAGAAGGCGAGGCGCAGGTGGTCGGTGCCCGAGCCGTCGACGAAGAAGTCGGAGCCCTTCACGAACGGCACCCCGGCCTCCGTGGCGCGCGGCAGGAGCGCGTCCGTGTCGACGCCGTCGAGCCGGCCCCAGAGGAAGTAGCCGCCCTCCGGCGCCCGGAACGCGAAGCGGTCGCCGAGGTGCTGCTGGAGCGCCGCGACGAGGGCGTCCTTGCGCTCCTCGAGCTGCGGCCGCACGCGCGCGAGCCCGCGGTCGAAGTCGCCGGCCGCGCAGTACTCGGCCACCGCGGCGTGCGCGAAGTGGACGGCGCCGATGTAGGTCTGGTTGGCGATGTAGGCCATGCCCTTGCGCAGCTCCTCGGGGAGGAGCAGGGCGCCGGCGCGCACGCCCGGGGCGACGGTCTTCGTGAACGACGTCGAGTAGATCACGCGGCCCGCCGTGTCGAGGTCGTACATGCGGGGCACGTCCTCGCCGGCGAAGCGCAGATCGCCGTAGGGGTCGTCCTCGAACAGCCAGAAGCCGTGCTCGGCCGCGAGGTCGACGAGGCGCTGGCGCACGGCCAGGCTGGTGACGTTGCCGGCGGGGTTCTGGAAGTTCGGGATGATGTAGACGAGACCCGGGGCGCGGCCCGCGGCGATCGCCGCCTCGAGGGCGTCGACGTCGATGCCCTCCTCCGTCAGCGGGTAGGCGTCGACGGTGGCGCCGAAGCGCTTCAGGGTCAGGATCGTGCGGTCGTAGGTCGGGGCCTCGACGGCGGCGCGGCCGCCGGAGCCCGCGAACAGCATCTCCGCGAGCAGCGCGAAGGCCTGCAGGGAGCCGTTCGTGACGAAGACGCCGGCGGGGTCGTGGCCCCAGCGCTGGCCGACCCACTCCCGCAGCGGCGGGTAGCCCATCGGATCGCCGTAGAGCAGCATCCCAGTGGCGTCCTGCTCCGTCGCCCGGTTGATCGCCGCCTGCAGCTCGGCGACGGGGAGGAGGTCTGCGGACGGGACGCCGCGTGCGAAGGAGATGCTGGCCATGGCGCGCAGTCTACGAGCGCTTCGCGCGGCGCGCGGCGCCGGCCGGGGTCAGCGGCCGAGGCGCTCGACGACGAGCCGCGCGGCCTCGGTCGGGTTCGTGCCGACGGGCACGCCCTTCGCCTCGAGCGCGGCCTGCTTCCCCGCTGCGGTGCCGGACGAGCCGGAGATGATCGCGCCCGCGTGACCCATCGTCTTGCCCGGCGGCGCCTCGAAGCCCGCGATGTAGGCGACGACCGGCTTCGTGATGCGCTCCGCGATCACCTCGGCGGCCTTCTCCTCGTCGGTGCCGCCGATCTCCCCCACCATCACGATGAACTCGGTCTCGGGGTCGGCCTCGAACAGGTCGAGCACGTCGATGAAGGACGTGCCGACGACGGGGTCGCCGCCGATGCCGATGATCGTCGAGTTGCCGAGGCCCGCGGCGGCCAGCTCGCCGCCGATCTGGTACGTGAGCGTGCCGGAGCGCGAGACGAGCCCGACGGGGCCCGGCGAGAAGACCTCGGCGGGGACGATGCCGATGTTGGCGATGCCGGGCGAGAGCGCGCCGGGGCAGTTGGGCCCGAGCAGGCGGATGCCGCGCGGGCGGACGTAGTGGTAGACCTCGAGCATGTCGTGGGCCGGGATGCCCTCGGTGATGCAGACGATCTGCTCGACGCCGGCGTCGGCGGCCTCGAGGATCGCCTCCGCGGCGAAGCGCGGCGGCACGACGACGAGCGACGTGTTGGCGCCCGCCCGGTCGACGGCGTCCGCGACGGCGTCGAAGACCGGGATGCCCTCGACGTCCTCGCCGGCCTTGCCGGGCGTCACGCCGGCCACGACCTGCGTGCCGTAGGCGCGGTTGCGGAGCGCGTGGAAGGCGCCCTCGCGGCCCGTGATGCCCTGCACCACGAGGCGCGTGTCGGCGGTCGCGATGACGGCCATCAGGCCACCTCCCCCGCGAGCCGCACGGCCGTCTCGGCGGCGGCCAGCATCGTCTCCTCGACGGTGATCTCCGGCCGCGCGGCCTCCGCGAGGAGCGCGCGGCCCTCGGCCGCGTTCGTGCCGTCGAGCCGCACCACGATCGGGGCCCGCACGTCGGTCTGCTCGAGCGCGCCGAGCAGGCCCTTGGCGACCTCATCGCCGCGCGTGATGCCGCCGAAGATGTTGAACAGGACCGACTGCACCTTGTCGTCGGAGAGCACGATCCCGAGCGCGGTCGCGATCTTCTCCGCGCTCGCGCCGCCGCCGACGTCGCAGAAGTTCGCGGGACGGCCGCCGACCTGGGCGATCACGTCGACGGTGCTCATGACGAGGCCCGCGCCGTTGCCGAGGATGCCGACGTCCCCGTCGAGCTTGACGTAGGCGAGGTCGGCCTCGCGGGCCGCCTGCTCCTGCGGGTCGGCCGCGGCGAGGTCGCGCATCGCCTCCACGTCGGGCTGGCGGTAGAGCGCGTTGTCGTCGATCGTGACCTTGGCGTCCGCGGCGAGGAACGTGTCGTCCTCGAGGCGCACCAGCGGGTTGACCTCGACCAGCATCGCGTCCCGGTCGGCGAAGACGCCGTACAGCGCCGCGAGGAGCGGGGCGAGCGCCTTGCGCTCCCCGACGGGCACGTTGGCCATGCTCATCAGGCGCTGGCCGTGGAAGCCGCGGTAGCCGAGCGCGGGGTCGACGTGGAGCCGGGCGAGCCGGTCGGGGTGCTCCTCCGCGACCGCCTCGACGTCCATGCCGCCCATCGTGGTCAGCATCAGGAGCGGCATCTTCGCCGCGCGGTCGAAGGTGATCGAGAAGTAGTACTCGTCGGCGATCGCCACGGCCCGCTCGACGAGGAGGCGGCGCGTGATGTGGCCCTTGATGTCGAGGCCGAGGATCGTGTCGGCGGCCTGCTGGGCCGGGCCGGGGCCGTCGACGACCTTGACGCCACCGGCCTTGCCGCGCCCGCCGGTCAGGACCTGCGCCTTCACGACGACGCGGCCGCCGAGGTCCTCCGCGGCCGCGCGCGCCTCGTCCGCCGTGAAGGCCACGCGGCCCTCGGCGACGGGGATCCCCGCCTGGGCGAACAGCTCCTTGCCCTGGTGCTCGTGCAGATCCACGCGCTACATTCTTTGGTACTCGGGGCCGCTGCCGCCCTCCGGGGCGGTCAGCCGGCCGCCCTTGGCGGTGATCGCACCGCACTGGACGCAGTTCGACGGGGCCATGTGCAGGCGCACCATCCCGTCGGCGGACTCGGAGCCCTCGACGATCTCGTAGACCTGCGCGGGGCACATGTTGACCCACGCCTCGGCGAGCTCGCGCGGCACGCGGCCCGGGTGGACGCGGATGTGGTTCGGCTGGTCGTCGCGCGTCTTGTTGCCGGACAGGAAGACGCTCGACAGCTTGTCGAAGGTGTACTCGCCGTCGGGGGCCGTGTAGGACGAGCCGAGGTCGGCGACGTCGTGGCGGCTGTCGGCCGCGAACGGGACCGGCTTGCGCGGGATGCGGCCGCCGCTGGCCGTGATCAGCGGCACCTTCGCGCCGCCGACGACGAGCCCCGACTGGAACATCTGGCGCATGTTGCGGACCTGGTGCAGGTCGCGGCCGATCTCGCCGCCGCGGACCATCTCGTCGTAGGCGTGCAGCGCCCCCGGCGAGCCGAGGTCGAAGCCCGCCCTAAGCGCGCCGTGGATCGCGATCGCGGCCTGCATGCCGGAGCGGATCGCGTAGTGGACGCCCTTGAGGCGCGGCACGTTGACGAGGCCCGCGGCGTCGCCCACGAGGAGCGCGCCCGGCAGGTCGAGCTGGTCGGGCAGGGCGTACCAGCCGCCCTCGGGGATGATCTTCGCGCCCCACTCGACGCGCTCGCCGCCCGCCAGGATGCCGCGCACCAGCGGGTGCAGCTTGAGCTCCTGCAGGAGGTCGTGCACGGACAGGCCCGAGTCGGCCCAGTCGAGGCCGACGACGAGCCCGATCGAGACGTGCTCGGGGCCCATCGGGTAGATCCACGACCCCCCGAACTCGCGGTACATGCCGGCGCCGCGCAGCGGCCAGCCGAGCGTGTGGATGATGCGGTCGAGCGGCTTCGGGACGCGCCACAGCTCCTTCACGCCGAGCGCGTAGATCTGCGGGTACGGGCTCGAGACGCCGAAGTGGGCGAGCGCGGCCTCGCGCAGGGTGCCCTGCGAGCCGTCGGCGATCACCGTCGCCTGGGCGAGCACCTCCGTCGCGGGGGCGGCGCCGGGCTTCTCCGCGCCGTCCCTGTCGAGCCCCTTGACGCCCGTGCGGATGCCCGCCACGCGGCCGTCCTCCACGAGCAGGGTCTGGGCGTCCGTCTCGGGCAGCACGTAGGCGCCGAGCTCCTCGGCGCGCTCCGCGAGCCAGCGGTTGAGCTCGGCGAGGCTGAGCGCGTGGTTGCCGTGGTTTTTGAACTCCGGCGGCGTCGGCAGGCGGATGCCCCGCTTCGCGCTCGGGAGGAAGTAGACACCCTCCTTGTCGACCGCCCCGTAGGTGGGCAGGTCGGCGTCCGCGAGATCGGGGAACAGGTCGCGCAGAGGCTGCGGGTTGACCATCGCCCCCGACAGCGAGTGCGAGCCGACCGCCTTGCCCTTCTCGACGACGACGATCGGCACCTCGCCGAGCCGCTCGAGGCTCTCCGGGTCGTCCGCGAGCAGCTGCCCGAGCTTGACGGCGCAGGCGAGGCCGCCGGCGCCGCCGCCCACGATGCAGACGCCGGCGGGGATCCGCAGGTCGTCGGGGGCGTTGGGGGCGTCGACCGCGCTGGACGGGTCGTACGGCGGCGGGAACTCGCTCGGCGTGACGCTCATCGGTCGGCACCATAGCCGCACCGGCACGCGGTGCGGCGGGCTAGGGAGCCGCGCGCAGGACGGCCTCGAGCGTGGAGCGGTGGTGCTCCCACATCGCCTCGGAGGCGGCGCGCCCGTCGCGGGCGGCGAGGGCCTGCAGGATCTCCGCGTGCGGCTCGTCGTCGGCCTCGATCGGCAGCCGCAGGCCCGAGATCGCGAACACCGCCGCGTAGAGCTCGGCGCGGCGCGCGCTGATCTCCGCGACGAGGTCGCGGTTGCCGGACGCCGCGGCGATCGTGAGGTGGAAGCGGTTGTTGAGGAGGCCCACCTCGCGCGGCGACCCCGTCACGGCGATCTCCGCGGCGAGGTCGTCGAGGACGCCGACCTCCTCGGGCGTGATGCGGTCGGCCGCGAGCCGGGCCGCCAGCGCCTCCAGCCCGCCGAGGATCTCGGCCTGCCGGCGCAGCTCGGCCGGGTCCTCGGAGCCGCCGCCCTTCAGGAGCGCCTGGTCCGAGGAGGCCACGAACGAGCCGCCGAGGCGGCCGCGGTGCGTGACGAGGAGGCCGTCGGCGCGCAGCTCGGAGAGCGCGGCGCGCACCGTCATCACGCCGACGCCGATCCGCTTCGCGAGCTCCGTCTCCGCGGGCAGGCGATCCCCGTCGCGCAGGACACCGAGCACGATCGCCTGGCGGATCCGCCGTGCGACCTCGTCGACGGCCGTCGGGGTGTCGATCGGCTCGAACACCGCGTCGCGCACGAACATCGGCTCGTCCTCGTCGATCTCCGCTTCGCGCGCTCCCATCTCGCCCGGCACCATAGACGAGCCGCCCGGTGCGGGCCGGAACCGGTTCCCGCTAGCCCTGGTCGGCGAGCTCGACCAGCGCCTGGCCGGCCTGCACGGCCTGCCCGGCCTGAACGAGCACCGCACCCACGACACCGGCGTGCAGCGCCGTCACCTCGTTCTCCATCTTCATCGCCTCGACGACGGCCACGACCTGGCCGGCCTGGACCCGGTCGCCCTCGGCGACCTCGAGCGCGAGGACGGTGCCCTGCATCGGCGAGACGATCGCGCCCTCGGCCGCGCCGCCCGCCGATCCGGCCATGCGGGTGCGGATCCGCTCGCGCGCCTCCTCCGCCCCGGCCTGCGCCGGCAGCCGCAGCACGACGTCGTAGCGGCGCCCGCCGACCTCGACCGCGATCTGGCGCGGCGCCGTCGCCCCCGACCCGGGCCCGGCCGCGGCCACGGCCGGCGCGTCGCCCGTGTCGGCGGCGAGGGCGGCGCAGGCGTCGGCCCAGCGGCCCTCGACGAGGCCCGCGCAGGTCTCACCCGCGATGAACTCGGGGGCCCGCATCACGATCCGGTGCATCGGCAGGAGCGTCTTCGGGCCGACGATCTCGTACTCGTCGAGCGCGCGGCGCATCCGCGCGATCGCGCGCTCGCGGCTGGTGTCCCAGACGAGCAGCTTCGCGACCATCGGGTCGTAGCGGTCGTTGATCTCGCCGCCCTCCTCCACGCCCGACTCGACGCGCACGCCCGGCCCGCTCGGCGGGCGGTGGCGCAGGAGCCGCCCCGGCGAGGGCGTGAAGCCGTTGCCCGGGTCCTCCGCGTTGACGCGGCACTCGATCGCGTGGCCGCGCAGGACGATGTCCTCCTGGCGGTACCCGAGCGGGTGCCCGGCGGCGACGAGCACCTGCTCGCGCACGATGTCGACGCCGGTGACGAGCTCGGTCACCGGGTGCTCGACCTGGACGCGCGTGTTCATCTCGAGGAAGTAGAAGTCGCCGTGGCGGTCCAGCAGGCACTCGACGGTGCCGGCGCCCACGTAGTCGACGGCCTGCGCCGCGGCCACGGCCATCGCGCCCATGCGGGCGCGCAGGTCGTCGTCGACCGCGGGCGAGGGCGACTCCTCGACGATCTTCTGGTGGCGGCGCTGCAGCGTGCAGTCGCGCTCGCCGAGGTGGATGACGCTGCCGTGGCGATCCGCCAGCACCTGGATCTCCACGTGGCGCGGGTCCTCGACGTACTTCTCGACGTAGACGGCGCCGTTGCCGAACCAGGCCTCGCCCTCGCGCTTCGCCGCCTCGAGCGCGCGCTCGGCCTCGCCGGCCTCGTGCACGACCTTGAGGCCGCGGCCGCCGCCACCCGCGCTCGCCTTGAGGGCGATCGGCCAGCCGTACTGGTCGCCGAGCTCGACGACGCGCGCGGCGTCGGTGATCTCCTCCGTCGTGCCCGGCACGATCGGCACCCCCGCCTCCCGCATCAGGATGCGCGAGTTGATCTTCGAGCCCATCGCGTCGATCGCGCTCGCCGGCGGCCCGATCCAGACGAGGCCCGCCGCCTCCACCGCGGTCGCGAAGGGCGCGCTCTCGGCGAGGAAGCCGTAGCCCGGGTGGATCGCCTGGGCGCCCGTGCGCCGCGCCGCGTCGACGATCCGCTCGATGTTCAGGTAGGACTCGCTCGGGGCGGCCGCGCCGAGCAGCACCGCCTCGTCGGCGTAGCGGACGTGCGGGGCGTCGGCGTCCGCCTCCGAGTAGACGGCGACGGCGCCCACGCCGAGCTCGCGCAGCGCCCGGAAGACGCGCATCGCGATCTCGCCGCGGTTGGCGACGAGCACGCGCTCGAAGGGCGGCGTCATCCGCGCATCCCGTCGTCGACCAGCTCGCGGGCGGCCTGCCGGCGCCACGCGCTGCCGTGCGCCGGGTGCCCGGCGAGCGGCGCCTCGCGCTCCACGCCCCGCAGCGCCGCGTCGATCGCGCGGCGCTCGTCGGCCTCACGCTCCTCCGGGGTGCGCTCGCTCACAGGGGGATGTTCCCGTGCTTGCGGCGGGGGCGCTCGACGCGCTTCGTCTGGGCCGCCTCGAGGGCGTCGACGAGGGCGTGGCGCGTCTCGCGCGGGAGGATGACGTCGTCGACGAAGCCGCGCTCGGCGGCCGTGAAGGGGTTCGCGAAGCGCGCCTTGTACTCGGCGACGAGCTCCTCCTTGCGGGCCACCGGGTCGGCGGCCTCGGCGAGCTCCTTGCGGTAGACGACGTTGACGGCGCCGTCCGGCCCCATCACCGCGACCTCCGCGGTCGGCCAGGCCAGGTTGACGTCGGCGCGCAGGTGCTTCGAGCCCATCACGTCGTACGCGCCGCCGTAGGCCTTGCGCGTGATCAGGGTCAGCTTCGGCACCGTCGCCTCGGCGTACGCGTAGAGGAGCTTCGCGCCGTGGCGGATGATGCCGCCCCACTCCTGCTCGGTGCCGGGCAGGAAGCCCGGCACGTCGACGAGGGTCAGGAGCGGGATCCCGAAGGCGTCGCAGGTGCGCACGAAGCGGGCCGCCTTCTCCGACGAGGCGATGTCGAGCACGCCGGCGAGCTGGCCCGGCTGGTTGCCGACGATGCCGATCGGGTGCCCGTTCAGGCGCGCGAACCCGGTCAGGATGTTCATCGCGTAGGCGGCCTGGATCTCCATGAAGAGGCCGTCGTCGACGACCGCCCGGACCACCTGGTGCATGTCGTACGGCTTGTTCGGCGAGTCGGGGATCAGCGTGTCGAGCTCGGGGCAGAGCCGGTCCGGCGGATCGTCGGTCGGCGCCCACGGCGGCGGGTCGAGGTTGTTCTGCGGCAGGAACGACAGGAGCGCGCGGGCGTCCGCGATGCAGGCCGCCTCGTCCTCCGAGACGAGATGGCAGACGCCCGACTTCTCGGCGTGCGCGTCGGCGCCGCCGAGCTCCTCCATCGAGACCTCCTCGCCCGTCACGGCCCGCACCACGTCGGGGCCCGTGATGAACATGTGCGAGGTCTCGCGCACCATCAGGATGAAGTCGGTGATGGCGGGCGAGTAGACGGCGCCGCCGGCGCACGGGCCCATCACCAGCGAGAGCTGCGGGATCACGCCGCTCGCGTCGACGTTGTGCTGGAAGATGTCCGCGTAGCCGCCGAGGGAGACGACGCCCTCCTGGATGCGGGCCCCGCCCGAGTCGTTGATGCCGATCACGGGGCACCCGTAGCGCAGGGCCTGCTCCATGACCTTGCAGATCTTCTCGGCGAAGGCCTCGCCGAGCGACCCGCCGAAGACGGTGAAGTCCTGCGAGAAGGCGAACACGCGGCGGCCGTGCACGAGGCCGTGCCCGGTGATCACGCCGTCGCCGTACGGGCGCCGGTCGGCGAGCTCCGCGTTGCGGTGCTGCACGTAGCGGTCGATCTCGCGGAAGGTCCCCGGGTCGAACAGCGCCTCGATCCGCTCGCGCGCGAGGCCCTTGCCGCGGGCCCGCTGGCGCTCGGCGGCCGCGGGATCCGGCTGCGCGGACTGGACGCGCAGCTCCTCGAGGTGCTGCAGGCGCTCGGCGGTCGTACCGGGTTCGTGGCGGTCGGTCACGGGGGCTCTCTCCTGCCGGGGACGCCGGGCAGGATAGCGACGGGCGCGCTCAGCGGTCGTGCGTGCCCCACGCCGCGCGCAGGACGCCGCAGACCTCGCCGACGGTGGCGTGCGCCGCGAGGGCCGTGCGCATCGGCTCGAGCAGGGGCGCCCCGTCCCGGTCGGCCGCCGCGTGCACCTCGGCGAGCGCCGCCTCGACGGCGCCCGCGTCGCGGCCCGCGCGCAGTGCCTGGACGCGCGCGACCTGCTCGCGCTCGAGCGCGGGGTCGAGGCGGTGGATCGGCACCTCGGGCTCCTCGTCGGAGCGGTAGCGGTTGACGCCGACGACGACGTCCTCGCTGCGCTCGAGGCGCATCTGGCTGCGGTACGCGGACTCCTCGATCTGGTCCTGCACGTGGCCCTGCTCGATCGCGGCCACCGCCCCGCCGAGGCGGTCGATCTCGGCGATCAGCTCGAGCGCGCGGGCCTCGAGCTGGTCGGTCAGGTCCTCGACGTACCAGGAGCCGCCGAAGGGGTCGGCCGTGGCGGGCACGCCCGACTCGTGCAGCAGCACCTGCTGCGTGCGCAGGGCGAGCGTCGCGGCGTGCTCGGTCGGCAGGGCGAGCGCCTCGTCGAAGCCGTTCGTGTGCAGGGACTGCGCGCCGCCGGCCGTGGCCGAGAAGGCCTGCAGGGCGACCCGGATCAGGTTGACCTCGGGCTGCTGCGCGGTCAGGGTCGAGCCGCCCGTCTGCGCGTGGAAGCGCAGGATCAGGCTGCGCTCGTCCCGCGCGCCGAAGCGGTCGCGCATCACGTGCGCCCACATCCGCCGTGCCGCCCGGAACTTCGCGACCTCCTGGAAGACGTCGTTGTGGGCGTTGAAGAAGAAGCTCAGCCGCGGCGCGAAGGCGTCGACGTCGAGGCCCGCGTCGACCGCGGCCTGCGCGTAGGCGATGCCGTTGGCGAGCGTGAAGGCGAGCTCCTGCACGGCGGTCGAGCCCGCCTCGCGGATGTGGTACCCCGAGATCGAGATCGTGTTGAAGCGCGGCAGCCGCTCCTTGGCGTAGCGCATCGTGTCGACCGTCAGGCGCATCGACGGCCGCGGCGGGTAGATGTAGTTCCCGCGCGCCGCGTACTCCTTGAGGATGTCGTTCTGGATCGTGCCGCTGAGGGCCTCGGCGGCGGCGCCCTGGCGCTCGCCGGCCAGCTCGTAGAGGAGCAGCAGCACGGAGGCGGGCGCGTTGATCGTCATCGAGGTCGAGACGTCGGCCAGCGGGATCCCGGCGAACAGCCGCTCCATGTCCTCGACGGAGTCGATCGCGACGCCCGTGCGGCCGACCTCGCCGAGGCTGCGCGGGTCGTCCGAGTCGAGACCGAGCTGGGTCGGCAGGTCGAAGGCGGTCGACAGGCCCGTCTGGCCGCGCTCGAGCAGCAGCCGGAAGCGCTCGTTCGTCTCCTCCGCGCTCGCGAAGCCCGCGTACTGGCGCATCGTCCACGGCCGCGAGCGGTAGCCGTCGGCGCGCACGCCGCGCGTGTAGGGGAACGCGCCCGGCCGGCCGACCGCGTCCGCGCCGGGGCCCTCGCAGACGGCCGGGACGGGGATGCCAGACTCGGTGGTCGTCTCGTCGCTCACGGGACGGGCAGCGTAGCCGGACCCGGCGCGCCGGACGCCCGTAGACTGCCCGCGTGGCCACCGTCGACGTCCGCCTCTTCGCCGGCCTGCGCGAGCGCGCGGGCACGGGCCGCACGCGCGTCGAGGTCCCGGCGGGCGCGCCGGTCGCGGCGGTCTGGGACCTGCTCGGCCTCGGCGAGCGCCCGCCCGGGATCGCCTACGCCGTCAACCGCGCCTACGTCGAGCCCGACCACGCGCTGGCCGACGGCGACGAGGTGGCCCTGATCCCGCCGGTGTCGGGCGGCGCGGACGCGCCCCGGATCGGCGTGCGCCTGAGCCCCGACCCGCTCGACATCGCCGACCTCCACGCCCGCGCCAACGACCCGCGCGCCGGCGCCCAGGCGGCCTTCACGGGCACCGTCCGCAACCGCACCGGCGAGCAGGACGTGCTGCGGCTCGAGTACGAGGCCTACGAGGAGATGGCCGTCGACGAGCTGACCCGGATCGCGGTGCAGGCCGCCGCCGACCACGGCCTCGTAGCCGTCGAGATCGCGCACCGCACCGGCACCGTGCTGCCCGGCGAGGCCAGCGTGGTGATCGTATCGACCGCCCCCCATCGCCCCGCGGCCCTCGCGGCCACGCAGTGGATCATCGAGCAGCTGAAGGCGTCCGTGCCGATCTGGAAGCGCGAGGTCCACGCGGACGGCTCGGTCTGGGTGGGTCAGGGGTCGTGAGCCCGGGCGACCTCGACCGCCTGCTCGCCGCGGTCACGGTCGAGCAGCTCGACGACGACCCCTACCCGGTGTACGCCGCGATCCGCGCCGGTGGCGGCGTCGCGTTCGTCCCGTGCGTCGACCTCTGGTGGGCCTGCTCGTGGGAGGCGGCCGAGGAGGTCGCGACCGACCCGGGGCGGTTCGCGGCCAAGCCGATCCCGTCGCCGATCGACCGCACCTTCGGCGAGCCGAACGTGCTGACGGAGGACGGCCCCGAGCAGCGCCGGCTGCGGCGCATGCTCGACCCGTCGTTCCGGCCGCGGACGGTCGAGCGCTACGTCGCGCCGCTGCTCGAGCCGATCATCGCCGCCCACCTCGACGCGATCGCGGCGGCGGGCCCCGTGGCGGAGCTGATGGAGGGCTACTTCGAGCCCATCAGCGTGCGCGGCCTGGCGAGCGTGCTCGGCCTCGGGACGTTCGACGACGCGACCCTGCGGCGCTGGTTCTACGGCCTCGCCGAGGGGGTCATCAACTACGAGGGTGACCCCGCCCGGGACGCGATCGGGCAGGCGATGAGCCGCGAGGTCGACGAGGCCGTGATCCCCGAGTTGCGACGGCGCTTCGCAGACCCGGACGCGAGCACCGTGTCGCAGATGCTGCAGGGCGCCGAGGGGACCTTCGAGGAGCGCGTCGCGCAGGTGCTGCCGACCCTCAAGGTGATCCTGCTCGGCGGCATGCAGGAGCCCGGGCACGGGGCCGGCAGCGTGGCGCTCGGGCTGCTCGGCGACCCGGACCAGGCCGCGGCGTTCGCCGCCGACCCGGCGAGCCTCGCCCGGCCGGCGACGGAGGAGGGCCTGCGCTGGATCGCCCCGATCGGCACCCAGACCCGCCGCGTCGTCGCCGACACCGCGGTGCAGGGCGTCGCGGTGCCGGGCGGCGCAGGCATCAGCGCGATGCTCGGCAGCGCGAACCGCGACCGGCGCGTCTGGGGCGACCACGCCGACCGCTTCGACCTGCGGCGCGAGGGCGGCCCGCCGCAGGCCGCCTTCGGCCACGGCACGCACTTCTGCGTGGGCCACCACTTCTCCCGGCTGCAGGTGCAGATGGCCGTCCAGGCGCTGTGGGAGCGCTTTCCGGCGATCCGCCTCGTGCCGGGTCACGAGCCGCCGGTGCGCGGCTGGGAGTTCCGCGCCCCGCGCGAGCTCCGCGTCCTCCTCGGCTGAGGCACGGCCCCGGGGCCGGCCGCGACCTCAGATCGGCTCGCCGCCGCGCAGCTCGGGGTGGTTGCGCTGGAAGTCGGGCGTGAGGTCGTCGAGCTCGCGCGCCCGGCTGATCGCCGGGCGCTCGCCGACGCGGGCGAAGTGGCCCTGCACGCTCGGGCCGCCGACGAGGACGTCGTCGACGAAGGACTGCCAGCCGACCAGCATGTAGAGGTAGATGTCGGCGACGGAGAAGCGGTCGCCGAGGCACCACTCGCGACCCTCGAGCTCGCGCTCGAGGTAGTCGCCGTGCTTGGCCATGTTGACGATGCCACGCTCCCGGATGCCCGGGGCGGCCGACTCGTCGGTGCTCATGAACTGCGGGATCATCAGCGGCCACCAGGCCGGGTGCAGCGTGTTCGCCAGCCACGTCACCCAGCGGTACGCGGCAGGGCGCAGCGGGTCGCCGATCGGCGGCAGGAGGTCGGCCGCCGGGAAGCGGTCGCCGATGTGCAGGAGCACGGCGCCCGTCTCGTAGACCGCGCTGTCGCCGTCGACGAGCGTCGGGACGCGCAGCAGCGGGTTGGCGGCGGCGAACGCCGGGTCGCGGTCGCGGTGGCGCGGGTGCACGTTGGCGACGTCGTAGTCGGCACCGGCCTCCTCGAGGGCCGCGCGGGCCGCAAAGGACGACGAGCCGGTGATTTGGAACAGACGTAGCATCGCCGGCGCAGACCGTACCAGACCGCCCCCGGCCCGCCCCGCGGACCCGCCGCAGCCCGGGCGGCCCTACTATCCGGCCCATGGAGGCCCTGCGCCAGCTGCCGGCCGTCGACCGCGTGCTCGCCGAGCCCGCCCTCGCGGGGCTCGTCGCCGAGCTCGGCCACGCGGGCGCCGCGGCGCTCGCCCGCGACGCCCTCGCTGCGCGCCGCGCCGCGCTCCTCGACGGCGCCGCGCCCGCCGCCGACCGGGACGCCGAAGCCGCGCTCGTGGCCGCGGCCGTCCTCGCGCTCGACGCGCCAGGACCCGTGCGCGTGGTGAACGCGACGGGCGTCGTCGTGCACACGAACCTCGGTCGCGCCCCGCTCGCCCCGGAGGCCGTGCGGGCCGTCGCCGCGACGGCGGGCGGCTACGCCGACCTCGAGCTCGACCTCGCGACGGGCCAGCGCGGCTCGCGCCAGGCCCGCCTCGGGCCGCGGATCGCGCGGCTGGTCGGCGCCGAGGCCGGCCTCGCGGTCAACAACTGCGCGGGCGCGCTGGTCCTGGTGCTCGCCGCCCTCGCGCGGGGGCGGGAGGTCGTGGTGTCGCGCGGGCAGCTGATCGAGATCGGCGACGGCTTCCGGCTGCCCGAGATCATGGAGCAGGCCGGGGCGCGCCTGGTGGAGGTGGGCGCGACGAACCGCACGCGCCTCGAGGACTACGCCGCGGCGATCGGCCCGGACACCGCGCTGCTCCTGCGCGCGCACCCCTCGAACTTCCGGATCGTGGGCTTCACCGAGGAGGTCGGCGTGGCCGACCTGGCCGCCCTCGGCGGCGAACGCGGCGTCCCCGTCGTCGACGACGTCGGCTCGGGGCTCCTCCACCCCGACCCCGACCTCCCGGGCGAGCCGGACGCGGCGGGCTCGATCGCGGCCGGCGCCGGCCTCGTCCTGTTCTCCGGCGACAAGCTGCTCGGCGGCCCGCAGGCCGGCCTGATTGCGGGCCGCGCCGACCTCGTGGAGGCCGTCGGGTGCCACCCCCTCGCGCGCGCCCTGCGCATCGACCGGCTCGGTGTCGCCGCGCTGGCCGCCACCCTGCGCCTCCACGCCGACCCCGCCCGGGCCCGCGCGGCGGTGCCCGTGCGGCGCACGATCGCCCGGCCCGAGGCCGACGTGCGGGCGCGGGCGGAGCGGCTCGCCGCCCTGACCGGAGGCGAGGCCATGGCGTGCGCGGCGCGCATCGGCGGCGGCGCCCTGCCCGCCGTCGACCTCGCGAGCTGGGCCTGCGCCCTGCCCGACCCGACGGGCGCCCTGCACGCCGCCCTGCGCACGGGCGCGCCGGCCGTGCTCGGCCGGCTCGAGGACGGCATGCTCCTGCTCGACTGCCGCACCCTGCTCGACGACGCCGAGGTCGACGTCGTGGCCGAGCGGGTCGCCGCCTGCCGATGACGCCGCGGCTGACGCTCGGCACGGCCGGCCACGTCGACCACGGCAAGACCAGCCTCGTGCGGGCGCTGACGGGGACCGACACGGACCGCCTCGAGGAGGAGCGCCGGCGCGGGATCTCGATCGTGCTCGGCTACGCCGAGCTCGCACTGCCCGACGGGTCGCGCCTCAGCGTCGTCGACGTCCCCGGCCACGAGCGCTTCGTGCGCACCATGGTCGGCGGGGCGAGCGGGATCGACCTGGCGCTCCTCTGCGTCGCCGCCGACGACGGCGTGATGCCGCAGACCACGGAGCACCTCGCGATCCTCGCCCTGCTCGGCGTCGCGCACGGCGTCGTGGCCATCACCAAGGCCGACCTCGCCGAACCCGCGCGCCTCGCGGAGGTGGCCGCCGACGTGCGCGCGGCGCTCGCCGGCACGCCCCTCGCCGACGCCCCGGTCGTGCCCGTCTCCGCCGCCGCGGGCACGGGCCTCGAGGCGCTCGTCGCGGCACTCGTCCAGCAGGCGGCGCGCACCGCCCCCCGGGCCGCGACGGGCCGCGTGCGGCTGCCGGTCGACCGCGCCTTCGCGCTGCGGGGGATCGGCACCGTCGCGACGGGCACGCTCTGGTCGGGCACGCTGCAGGTCGGCGACCACGTCGAGGCGCGCCCGGGCGGCGCGACCGCGCGGGTGCGCTCGCTCGAGGTGCACGGGGGCCCGGTCGCGGAGGCGCCGGCGGGCAGCCGCGTCGCGGCGGCCCTCGTCGGCGTCGAGCGCGACAACGTCCCCCCGGGGTCGGTGCTGTGGACGGGGCCGCCGACCGACCCGTCCTACCGGCTCGACGTCGAGGTCGCCTGCCTGCCCGACGCGGGCCTCGCCCACGGCGAGCACGTCGAGGTCCTCCACGGCACCGCCCTCGCCCACGCCCGCGCGGTCGTGCTCGACGCCGGCGCCGTGCCCGCCGGCGGTCGCGGCCTCGCGCAGCTGCGCCTCGACGCGCCGCTCGCGGCCCTGCGCGGCGACCGCGTCGTGCTGCGCCGCCTCGCCCCGCCCGGCACCGTCGCCGGTGGCCGCGTCCTCGACCCGGCCCCGCCGCGCCACGCGGGCGCCGCGGCCGATCTGGCCCGCCTCGCCCTCTACGCGGGGGACGACCCCGTGGCGATCGCCCGCGCCGCGCTCGCCGGCGGCGCCCTGCGCTCGGACGACCTCGTCGCCCGCGGACTGCTCGAGCCTCACGCGGCGGCCGCCGCCCTCGACGCCGCCCCCGGGGTCGTCGCGCTCGGTGACTGGCGCCTCGGCGGCCCCGCCTACGCGGCCATCGCGGCCGCCGTCACCGAGCGCCTGTCCGCCCGCCGAGCGGCGCACCCGCACGACCCGGCGCTGCCCCTCGGCGCGCTCCTGCGCGAGACGCCGTGGCGCGACGCCCTCGTCGAGCGGCTCGTGGCCGAGGGCCGGGTCGAGCGCGCGGGCGGCGGGCTGCGCCTGCCGGGCGCCGCGCCCGCCGCCGTCCCCGAGGCGGCCCGTGGCGTCGTGGAGCGGCTCGCCGCCGAGCCCTTCGCGACGCACCGCGAGGCCGACCTCGCCGGGGCCCTCGCGCTGCCCGCCGACGACGCCTGGGCGGTCCTCGCCCAGCTCGATCGCGACCGCGCGATCGCGCGGCTGCCCGGCGGCCTCGTCGTCGACCGCGCCGCCTACGAGCGGGCGGTGGCGATCGTGCGGGAGCGCTGCGCGGACGGCGCGGCGATCACCCTCGCGGAGCTGCGGGACGCCACGGACTCGTCGCGGCGGGTGGCGCAGGCCCTGCTCGAGCGCATGGACGCGGACCGGATCACGCGCCGCACAGGGGACGAGCGGATCGTACGGCGCGGGGCGTCCGGGTAGGCGCTACTCGGCGTTGCGGCGCGCGCGGCGCGCCTCGAAGCCCGCGATCAGCGCGAACACGAGCAGGATCAGGACGATCATGCCGATGAAGAACTCGGTCACGTACTCCTTGTGCCCCTCCATCTCGGCCTCGCTGCCGAACGCGGCGGCGGGGATCAGGAGGAGCAGGAAGAGCGTGAGCGGGAGGACTCGGCGGAGCATCGATCGACCTCGTGTCGTGGGACGTGCCGCCGGGAGCGTACCTGAGCCGCCGGGGGCGCGGAGTGCCCGCCGGCGACCGGCGGGAAACCCGCCGTCCTGACGTATTCTGTGGTCTCCGGCAATCAGGAGCAGCATGGCGAAGGTGGCGCAGTTCGAGAAGGGCAAGACGGTCGTGTTCGGGCCGGAGGGCTTCGCGCGCGTCGAGGGCATCGGCGAGCGCGAGATGCTCGGCAAGCGCGTCACGGTCGTCGACCTGTTCGTGCTCGACTCGAAGATGAGCGTCACCGTCCCGCTCGAGCGGGCCGTCGAGCGCGGGCTGCGGCCCGTCACCACAAAGGCCGCCGCCGAGCGCTCCCTCGAGCGCCTCGCATCCGACCGCGACGAGCCGATCCCCTGGAACCGCGACGGGCGCCTGCTCAAGGACCGCTTCGCGGAGGGTGAGCTCGAGGGCATGGTCGAGGTGCTGGCGTCCCTGATCGACGCGCAGGAGGCGCGCAAGCTCAACGACGGCCAGCGCGCCCTGCTCGACCGGGTGCGCAAGGCGTACGCCCGCGAGGTCGGCGAGGCGCTGCGCCTCTCCGAGGACAGGACCGCCGAGCGGATCGACGCCGCGCTCGCGAAGCGCCTCGGCGCCTAGCCGGACCGCCCGCCGCGCCGTAGGCTTCGCCCATGGGCAAGGGGTACGCGGAGGGGCCGGCCGTCGAGGCCGCCGAGGAGGCGCGCGAGCGCCTCGCCGAGGGGCCGGCGCCGCGCTCCGTCCCCAAGCGCCGCGCCGTGCTGGGCTGCACGCCCGACGACCCGTCGCCGCACGTGCTCGGCTGGGCGGACGAGGTCGACCAGGAGGCGCTCTTCGCGACGGGCGCCGCCTGGGGCCTCAGGGTCGTCGTGATCGACGACCCGGCGGGCTAGAGGGCCCAGCCCCCCGCCTCGATCACGGGCACCGCCTTGCCCGCCTTCGTGATGCCGTAGACGTCGAGCGCGTCCGAGCCGATCATCACGTCGACGTGGATGCGGGAGCGGTTGAGCCCGCGGTCGCCCGTCGCCGAAGGGTCATCGACGCGCGTCGCGGAGTAGGCGGAGCCGAGCGCGACGTGCGCGACGGCGTTCTCGTCGAGCAGGGTCGTGTGGTACACGCGCCCCGCCTGGCCGATCCGCGAGGCGCGGTCGACGAGGGCGATCTCGCCGAGCCGCCCCGCGCCCGCGTCGCGGGCGAAGTAGGCCGCGAGGAAGTCGCGCTGGGCGGGCGTCTTCGCGCGTACCCGCTGCAGCCGGCCGCCCGCGAACTCGGCCTTGATGCCGTCGAACATGCGCCCGTCGAGGGACAGGGGCCGCGTGCAGGTGAAGTGGCCCTCGGCGTCGCGGTAGTCGGGGCTCGCGAAGACCTCCTCCGTCGGGAGGTTCGCGCACCAGGTGCGCCCGCTGACGGACTTCATGTCGGCCGAGACGAAGCGGGTGCCCGGATCGAGCCCGACCGTCAGGTCGGTGCCGGGCGCGACGAAGCGCATGCGCGCGAAGCCCCGGCGGTTGACCTGCTGCGCGCGGCGGCGCAGGAGCTCGACGTGCCGCTGCCAGGCGTCGGGCGCGTCCGCGTCGGCGATCCGGCAGAACGCGAGCAGGTCCTTCGCGAGCGCCCGCAGGGCGCGCTCGACCGGGAGCTTCGGGTAGACCTGGCGCGCCCAGCCGGGCGCCGGGTAGGCGACGACGCAGAAGCGCGCACGGCGCGCCGCCACCGCCTTGAGGTACTCCTCGCGCCCGGGGAAGCGCCCCGTCGTCTCGAGCATCGTGCGGCGCGGGTCGAGGCCGTCCATCAGCCCCGGGTCCTCCTCGCCGGCGATCGACACGAGCGAGGCGTCGGCGGCCAGCAGGTCGCGCATGCGCACGCGGTGCCAGCGCGGGTTCCACCGCAGGGAGTCCTCGTCACGGGCCCCGGCGATGCGGGCGCGGCGGATCCGCGGCTCCACCACCAGCGCGTCGACGTGGCGCACGCCCCGGGCGTAGGCCCGCTCCGTGAGGGCCACGATCAGGTCGCGGTGCGCGGGCTCGCCGTGGACCGCGAGCACGTCGCCCCGGCGCAGGCGCAGGCAGGTGCCGACGACGGCGTCGGCGTAGCGCTCGAGCTCCGCGGGGGTCATCACGGCCACGGCCGCAGCCTACAGGGGCGGCGCGGGGGTGCGCCGTGCGGCCGTGGAGTACCATCCGCCCTGCACCAGACGACGGAGATGCGTTGACCAAGGAAGAGAAGATCGAGGTCGAGGGCGAGGTGACGGAGTCGCTTCCGAACACCATGTTCCGCGTCATGCTCGACAACGGGCATGAGGTGCTCGGCCACATCTCGGGCCGGATGCGGCGCCACTACATCCGCATCCTCCCCGGCGACCGGGTCAAGGTCGAGCTGAGCCCGTACGACCTCACGCGCGGCCGCATCACCTACCGCTACAAGTAGCGGCCGCTACACGCGGGGCGCGTCCGACGAGAACGCCCCCTCGCCGCCCTCGTCGTCGATGACGACGCGGCGGCGGCCGCCGCGCTCGGGCGCGGACGGCGGATCATCGGCGGTCGGCGGGTCCGGGACCGCCGTCGGTGCGGCCTCGCCCCGCGGGGCGGCGGCCTTCGCGCGGCGGCCGCGACGCGCGGGCCGGGCGGGGCGCTCGCCGTCGACGGGAGCGGCCTGCGCCGTGTCGCCGTCCGGCGTCGCGGGTGCCGGGGCGGCGGGCGCCTCGGCGGGGGGATCGGCGACGGCCTCGACGACGGGCGCCGCCTCGGCCGGCTGGCCGTTGCCGTTCGCCTCGCCGCCGCGCTTGCGCTTGCGCCGCCGACGGCGCTTCTTCGGCTCCTCGTGGGCCGCCTCGTTCGGGAGGGCGCCGACCGCGGAGGGCAGGGGCGCGCCCTTCAGCTCGGCCGCCGAGACGCGCGAGCGGCCGGGCCGCTTGACGCCGCGCGGCAGGGGCACGTTCGCGCCGAGGGCCGCGGCGAGGGCGCGCGGCTCGGCCGACATCCGGATGCGGGCGTCCTCGAGGACGCGCTCGGCGGACGGGTCCGTGGTGCGGACGCAGCCGAGGATCGCGGCGCCGACGTCGAGCGGCTGCTCCTCGGCGATCCGCACGACCTCGAGCGCCTGCCGGCGCGCCTCCTCGCCGCCCTTGCCGGCGAGGCTGCGGACGAGGTCGCGGCCGCCGTCGACGGAGGCCGCAACGCGGCGGTGCTGCGCGTCGTGCGAGGCCGCGGCGAGCCGCCAGGCCCACGCCGTCACGTAGTGGTCGGAGGCCTCGCCGAAGCCGTCGCCGAGGGCCAACAGGAGCGTGCGCGAGCCCTGCTGCCGGTCCTGGCGCCAGGTCGGGGCGCGCTCGACGAGGCGCACCGCCTGCTCGAAGAGGTTCGTGCCCGGGCCGCTCTGGGCGAGGTCGCGGAGCGCCTCGAGCCGCAGCTGGCGGTGGCGGTTCTCGGCCGCGCACTTCGCGAAGAAGCGCAGGCGCGCGTCGCGCGGCACGGCGACGAGGACGCGGGCGAGCTTCTCGAGGTCCTTCGGCGTCGCGCGCTCGGCCGCGTGCTCCGCCCACAGCTCCTGCTCGTCGAGCGGCAGGCGGTCGACGGCGACGGTCTTCCAGTTGTCGCGGATGACCTGGGCGCGCCGCGCCGGGTCGGGCGTGACGGGCACCAGCCACGGCGCCTCGCGCACCAGCGCCTTCGGCAGGCGCCGCCAGCGGCGGCGGACGCGCGGCGGGCGCGGCGTGACGAGCGCCCCGGGCTGGAAGACGTCGGCATCGAGCAGCGAGTGCAGCGTGATCGTGCGGTCCGTGTGCGGCGCGGCGGCCTCGGCGAAGTCGACGACGACGCCGGCCTCCTTGCGCCGGTGCAGGCGCATCACGCGCCCGACGCGCTGCTGGTAGACGCGGCGCGACGCGGTCGGCGCGAGGTGCATGCAGACGGTGGCGCGGGGTGCGTTCCAGCCCTCGGCGAGGAGCTGCGCGTTGACGAGGACGTTGACCTCGCCGCGCTCGTAGCCCGCCAGGGTCTCGGCGAGCTCGCGCGGCGGCGTGCGTCCGGAGACGGCGGCGGCCTTGAGGCCGACGGCGCGCATCGCCGCGGCGACGCGGCCCGCGTGGTCGACGCCGGCGGCGTAGACGATGCCCGGGCGCTGCCCGAACATGTCGAGGTAGTACATCGCGGCCGCCATGTTGACGGCGTCGTGGTCGAGCGCCTCGGCGAGCTCGGCCTGGTCGTAGTCGCCGCCGACGATGCGGACGCGCTTGAGCGACGCGCCCGGCGGGACGCGCACGGCCCGAAGCGGCGCGACGACGCCCGACAGGACGGCCTCGCCGAGCGGGAAGTCGGCGATCTCCGCGGGGAAGACGTCGCCGACGTGCTTCTGCAGGAGCTGGTCCGTGGCCGTCATGCCGATGTAGGTCGGCGTGTCGACGCGGCGGATCGCGGCGGAGGTGCGGTCGCCGAGCGCGGTGTGCGCCTCGTCGCAGAGGATCACGCCGTAGACGTCGCGGCTGAGGCGGTCGGCGTTCTTGATGAACCAGGCGTACGTCTCGATCGAGATCGGCGGCACGACGGGCGCCTTGGCCTTGCCGAGCACGGGGTCCTTGAGGCGGTGCGCGTAGCCCTGCTCGGTCAGGTCGCGCCGGAACTGGTCGACGAGGAGGCGCCGGTGCGTGAGGATCAGGACCCCGGTGATGCGCGACGCGTCGACGAAGGCGGCGGCGGCGACGGTCTTGCCGGAGGCCGTCGGGTGCTTGAAGCGGTAGCGGCGGATGGCGCCCGGGTCGTCGAGCTCGACCTCGCCGGTCGCGTCCTCGTCGTCCTCCTCGTCGTCGTCCTCGTCGGCGTCGGGCAGCGCGAGGTCGATATGGAGGCTGCCGGCGGCGTCGGGTTCGACGCGGGGCGCGGCGGCGGCCGGGGCCTCGTCCTCCTCGTCTCCCTCGTCCTCCTCGTCGCCGTCCTCCTCGTCGCCCTCCTCCTCGTCCTCCTCGTCCTCGTCGTCGCCGTCCTCGGACTCGCCGACCACGGCCGTCGACTCGTCGGCGATGCGCGCCTCCGCCTCGTCGCCCTCGTCGGCGCCGTCGGCGTCATCGATGCGCTCGAAGTCGCCGACGAGCGCGGCGAGCATGCCCGCGAGGGCGTCGACCTGATGGGGGCGCAGCGCGAGCCCCGACTGCAGGTGCGGCTCGTCCCCGGCCAGCATCCGCTGCAGGCCGAGCGGCAGCGCGTAGCGGCGGCGGTACTCGGGCGACGGCGCCGCCAGCCCCTGGGCCATCTCCTCGACGGCGTCGAGGTAGGCGCCCGCCCACAGCGTGCCCGCGCGGATCGCGCCCTCGTCGCCCGACGCGAGGATGCGCTCGCCGATCCAGCGCTCCACGTCGTCGAGCGGCGGGCCACCCGCCGTATCCACGAACCCTGTGCCTGTCGCCGACGAACCGGCTTCGAGCATCAACGCCTCCAACCCGCCCCGGGTGACGGCGCGACCGCGGTCGGCTGCCCGGAGGGGGATTCGCGGCACCCGACGGCACCGCACCGACCCCAAGGGTAGCGCACAGGGGCCCCCGGGGCGGCGCCGGTGGGTGGCCACCGCCCGGCTGCTACCCTCATCCCCATGCGATTCGCCTTCCACGGAGCGGTCTCCGACTCCCTCGCCCCGTTCGCCGAGCGCCTCGGCGCCGCCCTCGAGGCCCGGGGGTACGAGCGCGCCGACGACCTCGCCATGGCGAACCTGGTCTGCAACTTCGTCGACCGCGACAACGTGCGCCCGTACCGACGCGAGAGCAAGACGACGTTCTGCGCCGCGATCTACGAGGGCGAGGCGCCCCCGGCCGACTTCAAGGAGGCGATCAGCGACTACTACCCCGTCCTCGTGCGGGCGCTGTCGAACGTCTCCGTCCGCGTCGTCCCCGGCGTCGAGGCCCGCTTCGGCACGATGGAGCAGGGCAACTACGCGATCGCGGACACGGGCGACGACGCCTTCTTCGCGAACGTGGCCGAGCGCCTCGCGCCGCTCGCCGAGAGCCATCTCGTGATCGACAACATCTGGAACCCCGATCTCGAGCCCGAGCTGTGGGACGGCGACGAGGTGACGGCGGCGCTGACCCGCGCCGGCGAGCGCCTCGACGCGCTCGACCTCCTGCCCGCGCCGTTCCCGATCCAGGACTACCTCGAGAAGCGCGACCTCGAGCACGTCATGCGGCTCTACTCGATCGGCGGCCTCTCCTACGGCAACCTGTCGGCCCGCAAGGACGCGACCCGCTTCTGGATGAGCGCGTCGGGCGTCGACAAGTCGAACCTGCGGGAGATCGGCCGCGACATGCTGCTCGTGACCGACTACGACCAGACCGCGCAGGCGATGGTGATGTCGGTGCCGCCGGGCATCGAGCCGCGCCGCGTCTCCGTCGACGCGATCGAGCACTTCAAGATCTACCGCGAGCACCCGAGCGTCGGCGCGATCATCCACGTGCACGCGTGGGTCGAGGGCGTCGACGCCACCGAGATCAACTACCCGTGCGGCACGGCCGAGCTGGCCGACGCCGTCGCCGACCTCGTCCGCGTCCAGCCCGACCCGGGCCACGCGATCATCGGCCTCAAGAACCACGGCCTCACGATCACGGGCGAGTCGCTCGACGAGATCTTCGACCGGGTCGAGCCGCACATCCTGCGGCAGATCCCGATGTCCTGAGGTTGGGCCCCGTGCGCACCGGCGGGACCTAGGATGAGGCCGTGTCCCCCGCACGCCGCCTGATCATCGTGCTGGTCCCGCTCGCCCTGCTCGCGGCGGCGGGAAGTGCCTAGGGCGCGCAGGACGTCGGCACGGCCGACCCGTCGCAGACGATCACCGTCTGGGTAGACGTACCGCGTATCTTCGCCATTACCAACACCGGCGTGAAGGAGGAGGATCAGCGCTCCACGCTCCGGATCGCCTTCACCGACATGAACGGCAACAAGCGCACCGTCGCCGTCCGCGGCCCCCACCCGGGAGCCCAGGAGGCGTGGGTCACCTACGGCGAGCAGCACGGACTGCCGACGCGGAGGATCCCGTGCTTGGCCGACTGGCAGGGCCGGGACCCGTCGGTCGTCCCGGGCCACCGCTGCAAGGTGCAGGAGGGCCCCTGGTCCCGGACCTGGCTCGTGCAGCAGGTCGCCAAGAGGGCCCCGGACTTCGGCGGCGAGCTCGGTGCGAACGGCCTCACCCTGTACGTGTCATCGTGGACGGGTGACGCGGCCGACACCGGACGCCCCTCGTGGGCGCACGCCTACGCCCCGGCGACGATCCCCAGCTTCGACCTCCCGCCGCTCGGCGCGCAGACCTTCACCGGGGTCCCCCAGCTGCTCGGGTTCATGCGCTGGTCGAAGTTCAGCCCCCGCGGCTACCAGGGCTACCTGAAGGGGGAGCACTACCCGCTCATCTTCGGCTCGTTCACCTACAGCGGCTACGGCGTCTATGGCCCCGGCGACCGCTACGGCGCGCCGACGACCGCCTTCGGACGCAACGTCTACATCGACACGTACAACTCCGACTACAGCATCTACACCGGCTGGCGGCGGATCATGGGCGTCCTCACCCAGCCCCCGAACGGCACGTTCTGCTACGAGCTCTCGGAGAAGGGCGGCTCGGGGGGCAAGAGCGGCATCTCGGCGAGCCGCATGTACCGGCTGACCGCGATCGGGCCCGGCCTGACGCCCGTCGTGCAGCTCAAAATCGAAGGCGTGGTCTTCCCGTTCGGCGCGGAGGGGTACGACCCCAAGACCATGAAGTGGGGCACGGGCTTCTCCGCCGAGCAGGCCCAGGCGCTGCGCGATCAGGCGGCCATGATCGGCCCGGGCTACCGCACGAAGCCGAAGGGCAAGGGCAGCACCGACTGCGGCGCGACGCTGCGCCAGCTGCCCGAGGCGTTCTTCGCGCCGCCCCCGGCCTAGTCGAAGAAGGCCAGCCCGACCACGATCGCCGACACCATGATCGCGGTCGACATGACCACGATCAGGCGCATCATCGGTCCGGGCAGGCCGTAGACGCGGGCCAGGATCAGCGTGTGGAAGGCCGCCGGCATGGCGATCGACAGGTAGTAGACGCCGGGGATGTCGATCCCGCTGACGAGGTGGATCGCGAACAGGATCCCCGGCGCCACGGCGAGCCGCATCAGGATCGGCACGGCGCCGCGCCAGAGGTCCGCGACGTCGTGGCTGATGCGGTCGAGGGGCAGCGCGAGGCCGAGCTCGAGGAAGCCGATCGGCCCCATCAGGAACACGACCCAGTCCGTCGGGGCCGTGACGTACGGCTCGATGTCGAAGCCCGCGGCGCGGATCGCCACCGCGATCCCCGCGAAGACCAGCGGCACGTTGACGACCTGGCGCAGGATGCTCTTCCAGTTGCGCGGCCGGGTGCCGTTGCCGTAGTGGGCGGCGATCGTCGTGGAGACCGACACGATCGGGATCAGGTACATGAACTGCGCGAACAGCACCTGCAGGGCCAGGCCCGCCGGCCCGAAGACGGCGTTGACGACCGGGTAGCCGAGGGTGACGGTGTTCGTGAAGCCGCAGCCGAGGGCGAGCGCGCCCTGCTCGCCGCGGTCGCGGGCCGCGGCCCGCGCGTAGCCGAGGCCGAGGCCGAGCACGATCCACGAGGCGGCGATGACGGCGGCGAGGCCGGCGAGGGTCGTCGCGTCGGCGGGCACCACGGTGTACGCGAACAGCACGACGACGGGCGCGAAGAAGTGGAAGTAGAAGTTGAAGATCCGCTTGTTCCACGGGGCCGCGGTCTGCGGCGAGCGCCACTGCCACCAGATGCCGACCGCGAAGGACGCGGCCCAGAGCAGCGCGATCCCGGGACCCGGCACGTCAGATAGCGCCGCGCTCGCGGTACCAGTCGACGGTGTCCCGCAGCGCCGCGTCGATCGGGGGCGGCGCGTAGCCGAGCTCGCGGATCGCGCGGGCGCTCGAGCAGTACCACCAGTGGCGGGCCGCGTCGAGCTCGGTCGCCTCGACGGGCAGGGGGATCCCGAGGCGCTGGGCGAGGCGGCCGGCGAGGGCCGTCGGCGCGCCGGGCAGGGGCAGCATGCGCCGCTCGATCCCGGCGATCGCGAGGACCCGGCGGGCGAGCTCCATGTGCGAGAGGCCGCCGTCCTCGGCGCCCAGGATGTAGCGGCGCCCCGCGGCACCGCGGTCCATGACGCGCAGGATGCCGTCGGCGACGTCGCCGACGTCGACGTAGGTGATGCCGCCCGGCAAGGTCAGGCGCAGCTCGCCGGTCAGGATCTTGCGGATGTGGAACGTGGAGATGCCGTTGACGTCGCCGCGGCCGAGGACGTGGCCCGGGTTGGCCACCGTCACGTCCTGGCCCTGGGCGGCGGCGGCGAGGGCGGCCTGCTCGCCGAGCCGCTTCGACAGCGGGTACGGGTAGGAGGCGGCGGTCGCCGAGTAGGGCGCGTCCTCGTCGAGCGGGCGCTCCGGGTCGGGGGTCGTGCCGACGGCGGCGATCGACGAGACGTGCACGACGCGCTCGACACCCGCGGCGCGGGCGGCGGCGAGCACGTTCTCGGTGCCCCCCACGTTGACGCGCATCAGCCGCTCGCGGTCGGCCTCGGCGTGCGAGACGAGCCCGGCCATGTGGATGACGCGCTCGACGCCCTCGAGGGCGGCGGGCAGGGTCGCGGCGTCGGTGACGTCGCCGGTCGCGCGCTCGACGCCCGCGACGTCGGGCGCGGACCCGGGCCGGCGCTCGAGGACGCGCACGGCGTGGCCCCGATCCACGAGCCGCGGGATCAGCGCCTGGCCGAGGAACCCGGTCGCGCCGGTGACGAGGATGGTGCCCATGCCGGGGACATCATCCGCGATCCGGGCTACTCGTACTGCAGCGCCTCGAGCACGTCGAGCTTCGCGGCCCGCCGCGCGGGCAGGATCGCCGCGACGACGCCCGCCACGATCGACAGCGCGAGGAAGAGCAGGAGCGTCCCCACGGGCAGGATGAAGACGATGCCCTCGGCCTCGAGCCCCTGCGCGGTGACCCAGCCGAAGAGGATGCCGATCAGGACGCCGAGGACGCCGCCGATGATCGAGGTGATCACGGACTCCCAGCGGATCATGCGGCGCAGCTGGCGGCGCGTCGTGCCGACGGCGCGCAGCATGCCGATCTCGCGGGTGCGCTCGAAGATCGACAGGACCAGCGTGTTGACGATGCCGAACAGCGAGATGATCACGCTCAGGGCGAGGAGCGCGTAGAAGATCACGAGCAGCTGGTTGACGCCCGACTCGATCTGCGCCTTGATCTCGGCGTTCGACTGCACCTGGGCGGTCGGGAACGGCGCGAGCGCCGCCTCGACGCCGGCCTGCACCTGCGTCGCGTCCGCGCCCTCGGCGATCTTCACGAACAGCGTGTTGATCCCGGTGGCGTTGGACTGGAGCAGCGGCTTGAGCGCCTCCTGCGTGACGGTGACGCCGTTGAGGAACTGCTCGTCCGCGTAGAGGCCGCGCACCGCGAACGTCGCGGACGCGCCGTTGATCGAGACGACGTCGACGGTGTCGCCGACGCCGACCCCGAGGTCGGAGGCCACGTTCGCCTCGACGACGGCGCCGTCCGCGCCGAGCTGGCCGATCAGGGCGTCGTCGCCCGACTCCCAGTCGAACGAGTAGACCTGGTCGATGTCGGCCGGGTCGACGCCGATCAGCGCGAACGTGCCCTGGCCGATCTGGACGGGGGTGCCGCCGACGGGCGAGGCGACCTGGACGCCCTCGACGGCGCGCACGGCGGGCAGCACCGCGGCGGGCAGCGGGCTGCCGAAGCCCTGCGCGGTCACGATCAGCTCCGACTCGAGCGAGTCGTCGATCGCGCCCGTGAACGACTCCTTGAGCCCGCCGACGAAGATGGTCACGAAGACCACGAGCCCGATCCCGATCATCAGCGCGGCGGCGGTGACCGCGGTGCGGGCGGGGTTGCGGCCCGCGTTCTCGGCCGCGATCCGGCCGACGCCGCCGGCGACGGCGGTGATCGGCGGGGCGGCCGCGTGCACGACGGGCCGCACGATGTAGCGCGACAGGACGGCGACGCCGATGAAGACGGCGATCGCACCGGCGGCGAGAATGGCGAGGCGCTGCGTCGTGGCGATGTCCTGGGTCAGGCCGGCCACGAGCGCCGCCCCGCCGAGGACGCCGATCAGGACGCCGATCACGGGCGTCAGCCGCGCGAGCCGGCCGCGCGGCGGCACGGCGCCCTCGCGCAGGGCACTGACCGGGGCGATGCGGGTGGCCCGCAGCGCCGGCCCGATCGCGGCCAGCACGGTCACGCCGATGCCGACGACGAGGCAGACCACGACGGTCTGCCAGGGCATCCGCAGGCCCGTCGCGGGCAGGCCGAAGCCGACCAGCTCGAAGACGCGGTTGAGGCCCCAGGCGAAGCCGAGCCCGAGCACCAGCCCGACGAGGGTCGCGGCGAGGGCGATCACGAAGGCCTCCCCCACCACCGTGCCGAGGATCTGGCGGCGGCTCGCGCCGATCGTGCGCAGCATCGCGAACTCGCGGGTGCGCTGGGCGACCGTGATCGAGAAGGTGTTGAAGATGATGAAGGCGCCCACGAGGACGGCGACGCCCGCGAAGCCGAGCAGGGCGAAGCGGATCAGCCGCCCGATCAGCGCGTTGAGCTCGCTGGCCTGCTCGGCCGAGTCCTCGGCCGCCGTCTGGACGATCAGCCCCGGGTCGTCGAGCGCCGTGCGCACGCGGTCGGCGAGCTCGTCTTCGGAGACGCCGTCGGCGGACTTCGCGTAGACGAAGCTGGCCTTGCCGTCGAGCGACCACCAGGCCTGCACGTCGCCGAGCGGGGCGATCACGGACGTGGAGCCGCCGAGCGACGTCGTGCCGTCCCCGAACTGGAGGATGCCGACGACGGAGACGTCCTGCGCGCCGGCCTGCGTCGCGAGCTGGGCGGCCTGCCCGACCTCGAGCCCGCCCTGCTCGGCGATCTCCTTCGCCACGGCGACCTCGCCGCTCGCCTCGGGGAGCCGTCCCGCGATCGGGGTGTACGGGTTCATCGCCTGCGGCAGGCTCGAGAACACGAAGTTCGGGGCGCCGCCCTGGCTGACCAGCTGCTCGCCGTCCGCGACGAGGTAGCCCTGCACCTGCAGGAACGGCTCGGCCAGCGCCACGCCGTCGACCTGGCGGACCCGGTCGACCACGTCGGCGTCGAGGTAGACCTCGGTCTGCTGGTCCTCGAACGGCGGCCGGTCCTTCACGACCACGTCGATCTGCGCGTTGCCCTGCTCGAAGATCTGCACGAAGGCGCGGTCGATCTGGTCCGTCAGGACGAACGTGCCGGAGATCATCGTGACCCCGAGCAGGATCGCGACCGCGGTCAGGGCGGAGCGCAGCTTGCGGGTCGCGAGGCCGCGCAGGACGAGCCGCAGCATCCCCTACTCCAGCGTCTTGATCGTGTCGAGGATCTCGGACGCCGACATGCGGCCCGAGTCGCGAACGACCTTGCCGTCGCGCAGAAACACGACGCGGTCGGCGATCGACGCGGCGCTCGCGTCGTGCGTGACCATGATCACCGTCTGCCCGAACTCGTCGACGGCGCGGCGCAGGAGCTCGAGCACCTCGGCGCCGGTCTTCGAGTCGAGGTTGCCGGTCGGCTCGTCGCCGAACACGACCGCGGGCCGCGACAGCAGGGCGCGGGCGACGGCCACGCGCTGCTGCTGGCCGCCCGAGAGCTCGGACGGGCGGTGCGTGAGGCGGTCGCCGAGGCCGATCGCGTCGATCAGCGTGCGCTCCCACTCGGGGTCGGGTGCCGCACCGGCGATGCGCAGCGGCAGCTGGATGTTCTCCTGCGCCGTCAGCATCGGCAGCAGGTTGAAGAACTGGAAGACGAAGCCGATCTTCTCGCGGCGCAGGAGGGTCAGCTTCTGGTCGTTGAGCCCCGCGAGCTCGGTGCCGTCGACGACGACGCTGCCGGACGTGGGCTGGTCGAGGCCGGCGAGGATGTGCATCAGGGTGGATTTGCCGGACCCCGACGGGCCCATCACGGCGGCGAGCTGGCCGTGCGGGAACGAGATCGTGACGCCGTCGAGGGCGCGCACCTCGGACTCGCCCTCGCCGTAGACCTTCGTCAGGTCGCGAGCGGCGACGACGTCGCCGGCGCGGTGCTCGGCCGCGGGGGCGGCGGCTTCGGTGCTGCTCATCGGGGGGAACTCCGGACGCTCGGAGGCGTCAAAATGCTCGCAGGCCGGGTGCCCGTGGATGGCGGGAGTCCCACGGCTAGAGCTTGCCGGCGGCGGCGAGCGTGAGACGGCCCCACAGCTCCTCGCCGGACTTGGAGCGGCGGATGTACATGCCCTGCCGCGGCACGAACTCGCCCTCGAGGGCGAGGACGGGGCCGCGCTTCGGGCTCGTCGCGTCCAGGTACCAGTCGCCGTCGTCGAGCATCTCGCCGGCGGGCGAGAAGACGATTCGCCCGGCCTCCTCGTCGGAGAGGGGCTCGAGCCAACCGTACGAGCGGGGGTCCGTGGTCGGGGAGACGCCGCTCATCAGGACTTCTTGGCGGCCTTCTTCGAGGCCTTGAGCGGGTTCAGCATCTTCTCCTTGGCGTCCGGCGGCGCATCCGCGAGGGCCACCAGGCTCTCACCGCAGATGTGGCCCTTGACGCGACGCAGACAGGTGTCCGGCGTCGACCAGAGCGACACGGTGCGATGCCCGTGCTTGCAGATGTAGACGCGGGCCACGACGGGGCCCGTGGCGACGGCCACCGCGGCGGCCTCCGCCTCGGCGTCGTACTCCTCGCCGGCCTCGCCGACGAACTCGGCGGCGATCTCCGCCTCGGTCTCGGCGTCCATCGGCTCGCGCTCCTCCTCGGCCTCCTCGGCGGCGGCCTCGGGCTCGGCGTCGGGCGCCTCCTCGGCGGCCTCGACGGCCGGAGCCTCCTCGGCGGCGGCCTCGGCCTCGACGGCGGGCGTCTCCTCGGCGGCCGGGGCCTCCTGCTCCTCGGCGGCCGGGGCCTCCTGCTCCTCGACGGCCTCGGCGGCCGGCTCGGTCTCGGTCTCGTTGTCTAGGTTCGAGGCTTCCACGTCGGTCTCCCGGGGGCAGAGCGGGTCGGCGGGATGGTAGGCAACCCCGGCCGGTCTTGGCGGCGGTTCCCACCGCGGCGGGAACCCTTGCACACCCCCCTTCGGACGGCGGCGCTCCCCGGCCTGCGGGTACCATGCCCCCGTGCCCAACTCCAAGCAGTTCCAGTACGAGGTCGACGTCGCGTGGGACGGCCGGCGCGCCTCCACCCTCGCGAGCGGCGACCTGCCCGCGATCCTGTCCGGCCCGCCGAGCGACTTCCCGATGGGGGAGCCCGACCGCTGGAGCCCGGAGCAGCTGTTTTTGGCCGGCCTCGCCTCCTGCACGATGATCTCGTTCCTCGCCCACGCCGAGCACAAGGGCGTCGAGGTGACGGGCTACTCGGCGTCGATCGGCGGCACGGTGATGCGCCGCGTCGAGGACGGCCGCTACGCCTTCGTGCACGTGCACCAGCGTCCGAGCGTGACGGTGGCCGCGGGCCAGGCCGAGCGCGCCCGAGAGCTGATCGGCAAGGCGGAGCGCGACTGCTTCATCTCCGCGTCCACGACCGCCGAGGTGCAGAACGACTGGGAGATCGCGGAGGCGTGAGCGCGCCGCGCGACCCCGTCCAGGGCTCCTACGGGGCCTACTTCGGCATCCTCCGCACCTACTGCGGCGTGGCGCCGGCCACGAGCCGCGACGAGGTCGCCGCGGCGGACGTCGTCGTGCTCGGCGCGCCCTTCGACGAGGCCGTGTCGTACCGCCCCGGGACGCGCTTCGGGCCGCAGGCGGTGCGCGAGGGCGAGGACGTCAACGCGATGGGCGAGCGCCCGAGCCTCCACGCCGGCATCGACCCCCTCGCCGAGCTGCGGATCGTCGACTGGGGCGACATCGACGTCCAGGCGGGCAACATCCCGCTCGCGCACGACCTGCTCGCCGAGGCCGTCGGCTTCGCGCTGGAGGTCGGCACCCTGCCGATCGTGATCGGCGGCGACCACTCGCTGTCGCACGCCATGCTGCGCGCGCTCCACGGCGCGTACGGGTCCGACGGCTACTCGGTGATCCACTTCGACACCCACGCCGACACGGGCGATCCCGCCACGGGCGAGCCGCCGCACGGCACGCCGTTCCGCGCCGCGATCGAGCGCGGCGAGCTCGACGGCTCGCGGATCTTCCAGATCGGCCTGCGCGGGACCTGGCCGACGCCGCCCGAGTTCGACTGGATGCGCGCGCAGGGCATGCGCTGGGCCACGATGGACGAGATCGAGGACCGCGGCCTGCCCGCCGTCGTCGCCGAGGCGATCGCGTTCGCGGCCGAGCGGGCGCCGCGCACGTACCTGACGGTCGACATCGACGTCCTCGACCCGGCCTACGCGCCGGGCACGGGCACGCCGGAGCCGGGCGGGCTGACCACCCGGGAGCTGAAGCGCGCCGTCCTGGCGGTCGCCTCGTCGCTCGACCTCTGCGCCATGGACCTGGTCGAGGTCTCGCCGCCGTACGACCACGCCGCGATCACCGCGATGGCCGGCCACCGCGTGATCCTCGACTGCCTCAACGGCGTCGCGCTGCGCCGCACGGGCCGGACCGCGCAGCGGCAGATGCCGTGAGCCTGCTCGTCGCCTACGCCGACCTCCACGAGGACGGCCTCGTGGGGCCGCTCTTCGACCTCGCCGAGGCCCCCGACGACGAGGTGGCGGCCGCCGAGGCCGCCCGCGCCGCCCTCGAACTCGAGCTCCCCGTCGGGCTGGCCATCGCCCTCGCCGTCGTCGCCTCCGAGGGGCCGTTCGCCGTCGCGGCGCGCCACGGCATGGCCGCCCACGACCCGCGCGTCGCCCTCGCCGGCCGCGAGCTCGCGCGGGTCGGCGAGCTCGCCCACGGCGACGCGGCGCGCCTGCTCGCCCGCCACGGCCTCGACGGGGCGCTGGGCGGCCGCGACCTCGCGGGCCCCGAGCGCGACGCGATCCCGGTCGCGGCGCTCGCGCTCGCCGACCGGCTCGCCGCCGAGCCGGGCTGGGCCGGAACGGCCGCCGACCTGGCCGCGTTCCACGCCGCGGAGGGCACGGGGGCGCTGGCGATCAGCCGCGTCCTGCGCTGGGTCGACGGCGAGCTCGTCGGTGTGCCCGCCCCGGACCGCACGACCCTCGAGGATCTCGTCGGCTACGAGGCCCAGCGGGCGCCGCTCCTCGACGACCTGCGCGCGTTCCTCCACGGGGCCCCCGCCAACGACGCGCTCCTGCACGGCCCGCCCGGCACCGGCAAGTCGGCCGCGGTGCGGGCCTGCGCCGCGGCCTACGCCGACCAGGGCATCCGGCTCGTGCAGGTCGAGCGCGACCAGATCGACGGGGTCGAGGCGGCGCTGATCGAGCTGCGCGACGGCCCGCCGACGATCCTCTTCCTCGACGACCTCGTCGTCGACGACGGCGAGCGGCTCGACCGGGTCCTGCGCGCCACCCTCGACGGCGGCGTCGTCGAGCGCCCCCCGAACGTGATCGTCTGGGCCACCTCGAACCGCCTCAACCTCACGCACGGCTCGCTGGCCGAGCGCGCCGACGACGTCGATGCGGAGGAGATGGTCGGGGAGAAGGTGGCGCTGGCCGCCCGTTTCGGCCGCCGCGTGCGCTTCCCCCGCCAGGACAAGGCCGCCTACCTGGCGATCTGCCGCCACCTCGCCTTCGCGCGGCTCGGCTCCGTGCCGGACGACCTCGACGCGCAGGCGATGCGCTTCGCGGTGCAGGGCCACGGGCTGTCGGCGCGGACCGCCCGGCAGTTCGCGGACCAGCTGCGCTGAGTCAGGCGCCCGGCGCGAGGGTGCCGTCGACGTGCGCGCGGATCGCGGCGCGCATCCGCGCCGGCGAGATCGACGCCGGGTGCAGGAGCGCGTGCAGGCCGAGCCCGTCGAGGAGCGCCGCATAGGTGCGGGCCCAGTCGGCCGCGTCGACCGCGCGCAGCTCGCCCCGGGCCGCCCCCGCCTGCACGGCGCGCTCCATCCGCCGCCGCCAGCCCGCGTAGAGCCGTCCGTGCAGCTCCGCGAGGGCCGGGGTGCGCGCCGCGCGGGCCGCCAGCTCGCCCCAGACCCGCTGCTCGTCGGCGCGCTCCGGCGTGTCCGGCACGGAGGCGTCGCCGATCGCGATCAGCTCGGCGCGCGGCCCGTCGGCGCCGGCGAGCTCGGCCTCTATCCGGGTGGCGAAGCGGGCCGCGAGCTCCTCGAGGGTGGCCCCGAGCACGTGGTCCTTCGTCGCGAACCAGTGCGTGATCGTGCCCGTCGAGACGTCGAGCTCGGCGGCCAGCCCGCGCATCGTCGTGGCCTCGTAGCCCGCCCGGGCGATCAGGCGGATCGCGCCGTCGACGATCTCGCCGCGGCGCAGCTCGGCGACGGAGGCGCGCGGCATCAGCCCTCCACGGGCCAGGCCGCGACCGGACCCGTGCCGCGCTTGCGCATCTCGTTGACGAGCACGACCTTCTGGATCTCGGAGGTGCCCTCCCAGATGCGGTCGACGCGCAGGTCGCGGTAGAACCGCTCGACGGCGTTCTCGCGCATGTAGCCGCGCCCGCCGAGCACCTGCACGCAGGAGTCGACGACGCGGTTGGCCATCTCGGAGGCGAACAGCTTGATCGCGGCGGCCTTCGCGTGGAGGGTCTTCGGGTCGATGCGCCCCTCGGTCACCTCCCACGCCACCTGGTAGGTGACGGCGCGGGCGGCGGCGATGTCGGCGACGGCCTCCGCGAGGGGGAACGAGACGCCCTGGAAGTCGATGATCCGCTCCCCGAACTGCACGCGGTCCGTCGCGTAGGCGAAGGCGTCTTCGAGGCAGCGCTCCGCCCCGCCGAGGCAGCGGGCGGCGATCATCAGCCGCTCCTCCATGAACCACTCCTTGGTCAGGTCGTAGCCCTCGCCCACCGCGCCGAGGACGTGCTCCGGGCCGAGCCGGACGTCGTGGTAGCGGAAGATCGGGTGCTCGTAGACGAAGTGGTGCATGTAGCGCGGGACGCGGTGCTGCTCGACGCCGTCGGTGTCGCGGTCGATCAAGAACGAGGTCGGGCCCTCACCGGGCACCTCGGCCACGACGATCTGGTAGTCGGCGACGTCGCCGACGGTGACGTACCACTTCTCGCCGCTGAGGACGAAGCCGTCCCCGTCGCGGACCGCGGACGTGGCGAGGGTCGAGGGGTCGGAGCCCGCGTCGGCCTCCGTGATCGCGTAGCAGGAGCGCCGCCGCCCCTCGATCTCGGGCACGAGCCAGCGCTCGCGCTGCTCGGGGGTGCAGTAGCGCAGCACGTTCGCGGGCCGCCAGACGACGTCCCAGAGGGCGTTCGTGGAGCGGCCGAGCTGCTCCTGCGAGAGCACCTGCTCGAAGATGGTAAGGCCCTGCCCACCCCACTCGGCGGGCATGTTGACGGCGTTCAGGCGCTCGGCGATGACCGCCGCGTAGGTCGGGGCGAGCTGCTCCGGCGTGAGGCCGTCCTGCTCGTCGCAGGTGATCTCGAGGGGCAGCAGGTGCTGGTCCGTGAAGCGCCGGGAGCGTTCCTGGATCTCCCGCTCGCGGGCGTTGAGGGACAGGTCCATGGTGGTTCTCCGGGGACGGCGCGGCTCAGACGCGGGGGAACAGGGAGCGGGAGATGATCAGGCGCATGATGTCGCTCGTGCCCTCCCAGATCTCCTCGAGCTTGGCGTCGCGCAGCCAGCGCTCCGCCGGGTACTCGCGGGAGTAGGAGTAGCCGCCGAGCGTCTGGCAGCAGGCCCAGGCGGAGAACCACGCGGCCTCGGAGGCGGCCAGCTTCGCCATCGCCGCCTCGGTCGCGAACGGCTCGCCGGCGTCGGCGAGCGCCGCCGCGTGGCGGACGAGCAGCCGCGCCTGGTCCATCTTCATCTTGACGTCGACGAGGCGGAAGGAGACGGCCTGGTTGACGTGGATCGGGGCCCCGAACGTCTCGCGCTCGGTGGCGTACTCGACCGCGTAGTCGAAGGCCGCGCGGGCCATCCCGACCTCGCCGGCCGCGAGGACGACGCGCGACTCGTCGAACTTGCGCATCAGGCCCTTGAAGCCCATGCCCTCGTCGCCGATGCGGCGGTCCTCCGGCAGGAAGACGTCGTTGAAGAAGATCTCGTGCGTGGGGATCGCGCGCTGGCCGAGCTTGTGGAGCTTGCTGCCGACCTCGAAGCCGGCGTCGCCCTCCTCGACCACGAAGGCGGTGATGCCCTTCGAGCGGGTGCCCGGAGCGACGGTCGCGAACACGAGGTAGAAGGAGGCCACACCCGCGTTCGAGATCCAGGTCTTCGAGCCGTTGAGGCGGTAGCCGCCGTCGACGGGCTGGGCGTGCGTGGCGATCGCGCTCGCGTCGGAGCCCGCTTGCGACTCGGTGGTGGCGAGCGCGCCGAGCTTCGGGGTGGGGCCGCAGAGCGGGGTGATCCAGCGCTCCTTCTGTGCCTGGGTGCCGAGCTCGACGATGACGCCGCCGAAGAAGGAGGCCGACCCGATGAAGTTGCCGATCGCGGCGTCGCCGTAGGTCAGCTCCTCGTGGATCTGGATGCAGGTCGAGAGGTCGTGGATCCCGCCGCCGCCGAACTCCTCGGGCAGGTCGAAGCAGGTGAGCCCGATCTCGGCCGCCTTGTGGAACGGCGCGTACGGGGTCTCCTCGGTCTCGTCGTAGTGGGCGGCCACGGGCCGGATCTCGTGGGCCGCGAAGTCGCGGGCGAGCGCCACGAGCTCCTGCTGGATGTCGGTCGGCGTGATGGCGATGGCCACGTCTTCCCCCTTTGTCGCACGGACGTGCGGATCGTCGCACATCCGTTATGCGATTGGCAAGGGCGGCTCAGGCGGCGGGCGGGGCGGCCGCCGGGGTGGCGTCCGGGCGCGGCGGCGGACGCCGCACCAGGGGCAGGAGGACGAGCCCCCCGACCACGAAGACGACGCCCGACAGGACGTAGGCCTCGCGCACCCCGAAGGCCTCGATCGCGGGGCCCGCCGAGGCGAGGCCGAGGATGAACGAGGCCGTGGCCACGAGCTCGGCGACGGCGAAGACGCGCGAGCGCAGGCGGTCGACGACGGCGCGCTGCAGGAGCAGCTGGCGCGCGACGTTGACGAAGCCCGACGCGGCGCCCCCGAGCACGCTCACCACGAGCACGAGGACGAACAGCGGGCTGAGGCCCATGAGGGCGATCATCACCCCGTCCACGGCCATCCCGACCAGCATCACCTTGACCTCGATCGGGCGCTCCCCCATCCAGCGCCCCGCCGCCCACGACCCGACCAGCATCCCCGCCCCCCACGTCGAGATCAGGGCCGCGAAGCCGATCGAGCCCGCCTCGAAGAGCTTGGCGAGCGGCGCGTCCGCGACCATCGACCAGCCGACGACGCTGAAGGCGACGACCTCGGCGGCGATCACGAGCACCAAGAGGCGCGAGCGCAGGACCACGCGCACGCCCTCCGTGAAGGGCACGCTCGGCGCCGCACCCGCGGCGCGGTCGCGGCGCTCCTGGAAGCGCCCGCGGACGCTCCAGACGAGCACGGCGGAGACGAGAAACGAGACGGCGTTGATGCCGAAGGCGAGGTTGGCGCCGACCGCGCCGACGAGCACCCCGCCGACGAGGGGGCCGACGGTGATGCCGAGGCTGAAGGCCTGCGAGACGAGGCCGTTCGCCCAGGCCAGGTCCTCGTCGCCCGCGAGGTTCGGGATGGCGGCCTGCGAGGCGGGCAGAAACGGCGCCTCGCAGAGGGTGGCGAGGAGCGCGAGCGCGATCAGGAGCCACGGCTCGTGCGCGAACACGAGGCCGGCGAAGACGATCGCGGCGCCGATGTCCGAGAGGATCATGATCGTGCGGCGGTCGAAGGAGTCGCCCAGCCAGCCGCCGACCGGCGTCATCACGCCGAGCATCGCGAACGTGGCCAAAAAGACCGCCGAGACCCAGACCGCGGACCCCGTCACCTCGTAGATCTGGAAGGTCAGGGCGATCATCGCGACCTGCGAGCCGGTCACCGAGATGGCGCGCGCGGTGGCGAGCCGGCGGATGGGGGCGCGGGGTTCGGCCACGGGGTCAGGATACGGACCGCCGCGCGTCGGGCTGCCGTACCATGCCCGCCATGGCCATCGACGTGAACGAGACGGACTTCGAGCGCGAGGTCATCCAGGCCTCCCACCAGCAGCCCGTCCTCGTCGACTTCTGGGCCGAGTGGTGCGGCCCGTGCAAGCAGCTCGCACCGATCCTCGAGGCCGCCGTCGCCAGGCGCCAGGGCGCCGTCAAGCTGGTCAAGGTCGACACGGACCGCAACCAGCAGCTCGCGATGGCGTTCCGCATCCAGGGGATCCCCGCCGTCAAGGCGTTCGTCAACGGCCAGATCGTCAACGAGTTCACCGGCGTCCTGCCGGCTCCGCAGATCGAGCAGTTCCTCGACGCGCTCGTGCCGGCGGCCGCCGAGGAGCCGGTCGCCGCCGCCGACGAGGACTCCCTGCGCGCGCTCCTCGCCCAGGACGACCAGAACGTCGACGCGGCCGTCTCCCTCTCGCACCTCCTGCTCGCCCGCGGCGACGCCGCGGACGCGATCGCCGTCCTCACCCCCGTCCGCCATCACGCCCACGCCGATGGCCTCCTGGCCTGCGCCGAGGTGCTCTACGACACGGAGCTCGCGCCGGAGATGGCGGCTGCGCTGGAGCGCCTCGCCGCCGACCCCGAGGGCGCGCTCCAGTCGATGCTCGACCTCCTGCCCGGCGCCACGGACGAGCGCAAGGACCTCGTGCGGCGCGTGATGGTCGGGATCTTCGCCCAGCGGCCGGTGGACGACCCGATCGTCATCACCTACCGCAAGCGGCTCGCCTCGGCGCTCTACTAGCCGGCTACAGCTCGACCGGCACGGGGACGGCGTCCGCGTCGTCCGGCTGGACGGCCGGGCGCGCCCCGAGCCCGCGGAACCCGATCAGGATCGCGACGATGGCGAGCGCCATCAGCGCCGCCCCGAACCAGAGCGCCGTGTGGAACCCGCGCAGCCACGCGTCGGCCGCCAGCGGCCAGACCTGCTCGCCCGCGAACCGCCGGATCAGCTCGCCCTGTGCGCCCTCGACGAGCGGCAGGAGCCGGTCGGCGTTCTCCGCGAGGCGGCCGCCGACCCGGCCCGTCTCGTCGGCCCAGCGGCTCGCGGTGACCGCGGCGGCCACCGAGCCGAGGATGGCGATCCCGAGCGCGCCGCCGACCTGGCGCGAGGCGTTGAGGACGCCGGAGCCGACGCCCGCCTTGCGCGGGTCGATCGCGCCCATCGCGGCCGCGCTCATCGCGGGCATCGCCAGCGCGAGGCCCGCGCCGAGCAGCACGTAGAACGGCCACATCAGGTTGTAGGAGCTGTCGACGGCGGTCAGGGTCAGGCCGGCCATCGCCACGCCGGCGAGCAGCATCCCGGCCGCCATCAGCCGCCCCGAGCCGAAGCGCGCGTTGAGCTTGCCCGCCATCGGCGAGACGGCGAGCACCACGAGGGTGAGCGGCAGCGTTCTGAGGCCCGCGCCGACGGCGCTGTAGCCCTGGATGTTCTGCATGTAGAGGGTGATCACGTAGATCGACCCGAACAGGCCGAAGCCGACCAGGACCGCGACGATGATCGCGGTCGAGAAGACGCGGCTGCGGAAGAAGCCGAGCGGCACCATCGGCTGCTCCTGGCGCGACTCCCAGATGCAGAAGAGGGCGAGCAGGCCGAGGGCCAGCGCGATCAGCCCCAGCGCGTTCCACGACACCCACGGGTGGTCGTTGGCGCCGATCACACCGTAGGTGAGCAGGAACAGGCCCGCCGTCACGATCACGGTGCCGACCACGTCGAGGCTGCGCACGGTGTCGTCGCGGGACTCGCGCACGGCGTAGACGGCGACGGCGAACGCGATCACGGAGATCGGCACGTTGATCCAGAAGACGGCGGCCCAGCCGACGCCGTCGACGAGGATCCCGCCGACCAGGGGGCCGACGGCGAGGCCGAGGCCGCTGATCCCCGCCCACATCCCGATCGCGCCGGCGAGGCGCTCGCGCGGGAACGTCGCCACGAGGATCGAGAGGGACAGCGGGTTCATCAGCGCGGCGCCCGTGCCCTGCAGGGCGCGGGCCGCGATCAGCTGCGTATCGGTCTGCGCCAGCGCGCAGAGGACGGAGCAGACCCCGAACAGCACCACCCCGACCAGGAACATCCGCTTGCGGCCGAAGCGGTCGCCGAGCTTCCCGCCGAGCAGGATCAGCGCCGCGAAGACGAGCACGTACGCGTTGATCGTCCACTGCAGGCCGCTGATCGAGGGGTTGAGGTCCTCCTGGATCGTCGGCAGCGCGACGTTCACGACGGTGTTGTCGAGCATGATCATGAACAGCGCGAAGCACATCGCGAACAGGGTCAGGCGCATGCGCCGCTCGGAGTGCGGGTGCTCGGCGGGAGCGGCGCTCACGCGTCGTCGCCGCTGCGGGCCTGCTCGCGCTCGCGCCGCTTGCGGCGCTCGTTCTGCGAGGCGACGGCCACGAGGAACGTCGCGGGCAGCGCCCAGAAGAGCCCGTAGACGAGGCTGCGCCAGAGGGGCTGCGCGAGCGCCGTCAGGTGCAGGAAGGAGACGATCACGACCAGCACCGGGTAGGCGATGACGAGCTGGACCCCGAACTCGAGCCCCTCCCAGCGGCGGAGCAGGGAGCGCTTCTCGTCGGCCGCCATGCCGGCAGGATAGGCCCTCGCCGGTGGTAGCGTTCCGGTTCCGAGGGCGCCGAAGGAGCACCGATGGGCCGCACCACCTACGAGAAGGTCTGGGACTCCCACGTCATCGACGGGGACCTGCTCTTCATCGACCTGCACCTGATCCACGAGGTCACGACGCCGCAGGCGTTCGAGAGCATGCGCCTCGCCGGCCGCGGCGTGCGCCGCCCGGACCGCACGCTCGCCACCACCGACCACAACACGCCGACGAGCCCGCTGGCCGACGGCATCTCGGACCCGATCTCGAAGCAGCAGCTCGACACGCTGACCGCCAACGTCGACCAGCACGGGCTCGTCTTCTACCCGTGGGGCCACCGGCGCCAGGGCATCGTCCACGTGATCGGCCCGGAGCTCGGCGTGACGCAGCCCGGCATGACGATCGTCTGCGGCGACTCGCACACCGCCACGCACGGCGCGTTCGGCGCGCTCGCGTTCGGGATCGGCACGTCCGAGGTCGAGCACGTGCTGTGCACCCAGACGCTCCCGCAGAAGCGGGCCCGCAAGATGCTCGTCCGCTTCGAGGGCGAGCCCGGCCGCGGCGTCGTCGCGAAGGACTACATCCTCGGCCTGATCGGCCAGATCACCGCCGCGGGCGGCCAGGGCTACGTGCTCGAGTACGCCGGCCCCGCGATCGACGCCCTCTCGATGGAGGGGCGCATGACGATCTGCAACATGTCGATCGAGGCCGGCGCGCGCGCCGGCTACTGCGCGCCCGACGACACGACGTTCGCGTACCTCGAGGGCCGCCCCGGCGTGCCCGCCGACTACGACACCGCCGTCGCCGAGTGGCGCGAGCTGCGCTCCGACCCCGACGCCGAGTACGACCGCGTCGAGGTCGTCGACGTCGCCGCGCTCGCCCCGCAGGTCTCGTGGGGCACGAACCCCGGCCAGGTCGCCGCGATCACGGGCGTCGTGCCCGACCCGACGACCCCCGACGAGGAGCGCGCCCTCCAGTACATGGACCTCCGGCCCGGGCAGCCGCTGCAGGAGGTCGCGATCGACCGCGTCTTCCTCGGCTCGTGCACCAACAGCCGGATCGAGGACATGCGCGCCGCCGCGCGGATCGTCGAGGGCCGCACGGTCGCGCCGACCGTGCGGGCGATGGTCGTGCCGGGCTCGATGCAGGTCAAGGCGCAGGCCGAGCGCGAGGGCCTCGACCGCATCTTCATCGACGCCGGGTTCGACTGGCGCCCGAACGCGGGCTGCTCGATGTGCCTCGGCATGAACCCGGACATCCTGCAGCCGGGCGAGCGCTGCGCCTCGACGTCGAACCGCAACTTCGAGGGCCGCCAGGGCACCGGCGGCCGCACGCACCTGATGAGCCCCGAGATGGCCGCCGCCGCCGCGATCACCGGCCACCTCACCGACGTCCGCGAGTGGGAGTGATCCGATGGAGCCGTTCGAGACCGTCACCGGCGCGACCGCCCCGCTCGACCGGGCGAACGTCGACACCGACCAGATCATGCCGAAGGAGTTCCTGAAGCGGATCGAGCGCACGGGCTTCGGCCAGTTCGTCTTCCACAACTGGCGCGAGGAGGAGGACGACTTCGTCCTCGAGCGCCCGGAGTTCCGCGACGCGCCGATCCTCGTCACCGGCCCGAACTTCGGCTCGGGCTCGTCGCGCGAGCACGCCCCCTGGGGCCTGCAGGACTGGGGCTACAAGGTGGTCATCGCCCCGAGCTTCGCCGACATCTTCCGCTCCAACTGCGGCAAGATCGGCCTGCTCACGGTCGCGCTGCCGGAGGCGGACGTGCGCGAGCTGCTCGACGCCGCACCGGCCGCGATCACGGTCAGCCTCGAGGACCGCACCGTGACGATGCCCGACGGGCGCGTCGTGGCGTTCGCGTTCGACGACAAGGTCCGCGAGAACCTGCTCAACGGCTGGGACGACATCGCCCTCACGCTCCTGCGCGAGGACCGGATCGCCGAGTACGAGGCGACGCGCGAGCGGCAGGGCCCGAGCACGCTGTCGCTGGGCTAGGCCCCGAACCTCAGGCCGAGTACGCCAGGTACGAGCGCTGCGTGTCGATGTGCGCGGCGATGTGCGCCGCGTCGTGCCACACGCCCCAGATGAAGCTCGACCCGCGCCGCGACAGCCACGGCAGTCCGAGGAAGTAGACCCCGGGCTCGACCGACACGCCCCGCCGGTGGTCGGGCTTGCCCGCGTCGTCGAAGGCGTCGACCCCGAGCCAGCTGAAGTCCGTCCGGTACCCGGTCGCCCAGATGATCGTGCGCACGCCCGCCGCCGCGAGGTCGAGCTCCCGCAGGGGCTCCAGGGCGCGGGCGGGCAGGGGGCCGAGCTCGCGCTCGGCCGGGTCGGGCGGCAGGTCGAGGCCGTTGCGCTCCACGTACGCGTCGGCCAGGTCGAGCAGCGCGTGGTGCTTGGCATCGCCCTGCTCGATCGTCGCCGCGAGGTCGTCGCCGAAGCGGACCACACCGTCGGTGCAGTCCTGCGTACGCCCGACGAGGACGATGCCGGACGCCGCCAGATCGCGGAAGTCGATGGTCCGGCCGCCGTCGACGCCGCTGACGGCGATCGTGACGTGCTGAGCCCCCATGGGCGGCGTCTCGAGGTCCCACAGGCCGAGCACGCCGAGCCACCAGACGAAGTCGCGGCCGCGGTAGCGGCGCGGCGGGCGGTCGTGCCGGCCGACCGACAGATGCACCTCGCGGCCGGCACCGCGCAGGTCGTTGGCGATCTGGACCCCGGACGAGCCGCTGCCGACGACCAGCACCCCGCCCTCCGGCAGCTCCGCCGCGTTGCGGTAGGCGCTGGAGTGCAGCTGCAGGACGGGGACGTCGTCGGGCACCAGCGGCGGCACCACGGGCACCTGGAACGGCCCCGTCGCGGCGATCACGAAGTCGGCGTCGAGCGGGCCGGCCGTCGTCTCCGCGCGGAACCCGCGGCGGTCCGCATGGCGCGTCACGGCGGTGACCTCGACGCCGGTGCGCAGCGGCGAGCCGAACCGCTCGGCGTACGCCGCGAGGTAGTCGGCGACCTGCTCCTTGCCGGCGAACCCGTCCGGCTCGACGTCGGCGAACTCGAGGCCCGGGAAGCGGTCGTGCCAGACCGGGCCGTTCGTGACCAGCGAGTCCCAGCGCTGCGAGCGCCAGCGCTCGGCGACGCGACCGCGCTCAAGCACGAGGTGCGGGATCCCGCGGGCGCTGAGGTGCTCGCTGGCGGCGATGCCGGCCTGGCCGCCACCGACCACCAGCACCCCGGTCTGCTCGGCCCCCGCACCCGCCACGGGTCAGACCACCTTGGCGGTGTCGAAGTACTCGGTGAAGCGGACGATCTTCCCGTCGCGCAGCTCGACGGCCATCACGAGGGGGAAGTCGGTGCGCGCGCCCGCGAGGTCGGTGCACTGGAAGCGCCCCTCGGCGAGCGCGACATCGCCGCTGGCCGCGAGCGTCGTCACCGGCACCTGCACCTCCGTGAGCTCGGCGAACGCATCGGCGCACGCCGCCTCGACCGCCGCCGGCCCGACGGGGAACTCGCCGAACAGCGGGCCCTCGTAGCGGCCATCGAGGGCGAACAGCGCGGCGATGGCGGCGGCGTCCATGCGCTCCCAGCCCGCGCACAACTCGCGCATGGCGGATTCGGCACTCATGCGGTGGAGCGTAGCGCCTAGACGTTGAAGCGCACGTTCAGGACATCGCCGTCCCGCACGACGTAGTCCTTGCCCTCGACGCGCAGCTGGCCGAGCTTCGTGGCCTCCGCCCGCGAGCCGGCGGCGACCAGCTCGTCGGCGCCGATCACCTCGGCGCGGATGAAGCCGCGCGCGATGTCGGTGTGGATCTTGCCGGAGGCCTCGACGGCGTTCGCGCCGCGGCGGACCGTCCAGGCGGTGACGTCCTTCGGGCCGGCCGTGAAGAAGGTGATCAGGTCGAGCATCCGGAACGCGGCGGCGGCGACGCGCGGCGCGCTCGCCTCCTCCTGCCCGATCTCGGCGAGGAAGAGCGCGCGCTCCTCCGGGTCCCCGATCTCGGCCAGCTCGGCCTCGAAGCGCCCCGCGACCGCCACGACCTCGGCGTCCCCCGCGTAGCCGCGCAGCGCCGCGACCAGCTCGGCGTCGCCCGACTCGGAGGTGTTCGCCACGTAGAGCATCGGCTTCAGGGTCAGGAGCTCGAGCACGACCTCGGCGGGCAGCTCGCCCCGCCGCGGGAACGTGCGGGCGGTCGCGCCGGCGTCGAGGTGCGCCGCCAGCTCGGCGAGCAGGTCCGCCTCGGCCTTGGCCTCCTTCTGCCCCACCTTGACGGCGCGCTCCAGGCGCTCCAGGCGCTTGGCCACGAGGATGCCGTCGGCGAACAGGAGCTCGAGGTCGACGCCCTCGGCGTCGGCGGCGGGGTCGACCCGCCCGTCGACGTGGAAGACGGTGTCGTCGTGGAAGGAGCGCACGACGTGGATCAGGGCGTCCGCGGCGCGCAGCGCCTGCAGGAACTCGCCCGACAGGCCGCCATCACGCCCCGCGCCGCGCTGCAGCCCGGCGACGTCGACGAGCTGGATCGACGGCGGCACGAGCCTCTGGGAGTCCTCGACGCGGGCGAGCGCGGCGAGGCGCTCGTCGGGGACGGGCGCGATGCCGGTGTTGACCGACACCTCGGTGGCCGCGAACGGCTGCACCGTCGCGCCCGCGCCGGTCAGCGCGTTGAAGATGCTGGTCTTGCCCGAGTTGGGCAGGCCGATGATGCCGATCTCGAGGCTGGCCACGGCTCCGGACGATATCCGGGGTGGCTCAGCCGACGCGCCGGAGCGCCGGCACGAGCCGCCGGCTGATCCGCCCGGTCACGGATCCGAGCAGGTAGCCGGCCACCACGTCCGAGGGGTGGTGCACCCCGAGGTGGACGCGCGAGGCGGCCATCGCCAGCGCGGCCAGGCGCAGCGCGCCGCCGGCGCGCGGCGCGGCGTCGGCGAGGGCGAGCGCGGCGGCCGCCGACATCGCCGCGTGCGACGACGGGAAGGACGACGTGGACGGCGGCTCGATCGCCTGCGGCGCGTCGTCGAACTCGGGCCGGGGCCGGTCGACGCGCGTCTTGACGGCGTAGTTGACGGCGAGGGTGCCCCACACCGCGACGGCGGTGGCCGCCGCGATGCGCGGCTCGCGGCGGACGAGCGCCAGGCCGGCGCCGAGCGCGACCCAGCCGACGCCGCTGTTGCCGAGCCGGGAGTAGGCCGCGACCGCGCGGTCGAGCCCGGGCCGGCGCAGCCGCGCCACGGCGATCAGGCCCGCCTCGTCGAGCGCCGCGACGGCGCCGATCAGGGGGCTAGAAGCCGACGCGGGCCTCGCGCTGGGCGATCCGCAGGAAGCTGACCTGGTCGGCGCGCACGCACAGCGTGCCGCCCTCGGCCTCGAGCTCTACGAGCCCCCCGTCGCCCTTCTCCACGGCCTTGCGCAGCGCCTTCAGCGCCGCGTCGCCGAGCTGGGCGGACGTCGCGCCGCCCCCGAGGAACCCGATCTCCACGCGCACCGTCTCTGCTGCCATCGTCACACCTCTCCGGGTTGGACCAGCTCGAGGAGGACGCCGCCGACGGCCTCCGGATGGATGAACGCGACCTGCATCCCGAACAGCCCCTGGCGGGGCTCGAGGTCGATCATCTCGACGCCCGCGGCCACCAGCCGGCGGCACTCGGCGGCGAGGTCGCCGACCTCGTAGGCCACGTGGTGCATGCCGGGACCGCGCCTCTCGAGGAACCTGCCGACCGGCGTGTCGGTTCCGAACGGGGCGACCAGCTCGATCATCGGCCCCGCGGGCGTGCGGATCGCCAGGGCGCGCGTGCCCATCGCCTCGGAGTCGTGCCCGTGGTCGACGACGGCCCCGATCAGGAGGGCGTAGGTCTCCGCGGCGGCCTCGAGGTCGGGCACGGCGATGCCGAGGTGGTGGATCCCGATCGCGCCCTGCACGGCGGGAAGCCTATCCGAGACCGCTCAGACCACGCGCTCGAGGCGCGGGTTCGGCAGCGGCTCGCGGCCGCGCTTGCCCCCGGCCCGGCCGTCGACCATCACGACGTCGGCCGTGAAGTCGCAGGCGCCGCGGATCAGGGCGGAGCCGACGCCGTACGAGTCGACGGGCACGCCCGCGGTCTCGAAGGCGCGGATCTTCTCCGCGTTGAAGCCGCCGGAGACGACGATGCGGACGCCCTCGTGGCCCGCCGCGTCGAGCGCGCTGCGGACGTTCCAGACCAGCTGCGGGTTCACGCCGCGCGGGTCGAAGCGGCCCATCATGTCCCACAGGGAGCGGTCGACCATCGTGCCGGAGGTGTCGAGCCGGACGCCCCAGAGGCGCTCGCCGAGGGCGTCGGCGACCTTCAGCGCCGTGCCCGCGCAGTCGTTGTCGAAGTCGACGAGGACGACGAGGTTCTGCCCGGGGTCGGAGCAGCGGGCGAAGGCCTCGGCGGCCGCGACCGTGTCGCCGTGGTAGGCGGCGATCAGCCCGTGCGGGACGGTGCCGAGCCCGCGCTCGCCCCACCACGCCGCCTGGGCGTCCGTCGAGACGCCGATCGCGCCGGCGATGTGGGCGGCGTAGCCGTCGCCCGTCTGGACGCGGTAGTGGTCGTGGCGCGCGGGGAAGTACATGATCGGCTTCGGCGCGGCGGCCTGCACGACCTCGCGCACGTTCGTGGCCACGAGGCTGCGGCGGGCGAGGCTGCCGAGGTAGACCGTCTCGAGGTGGCAGAAGTGCGCGTAGTCGCCCTCGATCGTGAGGACGCTCTCCCACGGCTCGATCTCGTCGCCGTCGTAGAGCGCGTGCACCTCGAGGCCGTCCCAGCCGGGCTCCCACGTGCCGTCGTCGCGCATCAGCCCCGCGCACTCGCGCAGGATCGCGAGCGCCTCGTCGACCCCGCCGAGCACGGCCGAGCGGCGCGTGAAGACCTGCACGAGCACGCGCGGGCGGTGCCCGTCGCGCTCCAGCACCCGCTGGGTGTGGTTGAAGTAGGCGTCCGAGTACCAGCCGGTGCGGATCTTCTCGACCGGCAGGTCGAGGATCGCGGACGGGAGGCGGGTCTGCGTATCGCGGGGAAGGACGCTCATGGTCGGGCGCTCGGGTGCGCGGGATGGTACAGGCGATCGCCGGTGCGCCATAGTGCAGGGCGATGGCGGACCTGACCCCGCTCCCCCGCCCGGGCTTCCGGGAGATGCCGTGGGCGAACGGCCTCGGCACGACGCGCGAGATCGCGCTCGATCCCGACGCGGGCGCGGGCGGGGCGCCGTTCCGCTGGCGGCTGTCGATGGCGGACCTCGCCGGCCCGGGCCCCTTCTCCGAGCTCGCCGGCGTCGACCGCATCCTCGTCCTGCTCGCCGGCGAGGCGGTCGTGCTGCACGTCGCGGGGCGCGCCCCCGCTCCGCTCGGCCGCCACGACGCGATCGCCTTCCCGGGCGACGTGCCGACCCGTCTCGAGATGCCGCCGGGCGCGGGCCGCGACCTCAACCTGATGTGGGACCGGGCGCGGGCGACCGGCCGGGTCGACGTGCTCGCCGCGGGCGCCGGCCTCGTCCTCGGGGCCCCGCTCGCCTTCGCGGTGGCGCTCGGCGGTCCGGCGCGGGTCGAGGTGGACGGGGCGACGGCCGAGCTCGGCCCCGAGGACGCGCTGCGGATCGACGCGGGGCAGGAACTCGCCGTCCGCGCCGGCGACGTCTACGTGGCGCAGGTCGGCTAGCCGCCGAAGGCGCCCGCGTCGATCGCGCGCGCGAGGGCCGCGACCTCCGCGGCGAGGGTGCGGTCGGCGACGAGGGGCGGCGAGATGGCCCGCACCTTCGCGTGCTCGGCCTCGAGCAGGGGGCCGGAGCGCAGCGGGCGGCGCAGCTCGAAGCCCTGGGCGGCGGCGAGCAGCTCGATCGCGACGACGTGGCGGGCGAGGTCGAGGACCTGGAGCGCCTTCAGACCGGCCGTCGCGCCCATCGAGTTGAAGTCCTCCTGCCCGGCGCTCGTGGGCAGGCTGCCGACGCCGGCCGGGTGCGCGAGCACCCCCATCTCCGCGACGAGGCTGGCCGCCGTGTACTGCGCGATCATCAGCCCCGACTCGGTGCCCGGCTCGGCGATCAGGAACGGCGGCAGCGAGAACTCGTCGCCGCGCCCGTCCATCAGGCGGTAGGTGCGCCGCTCCGAGAAGGCGGCGAGCTCCTGCACGGCGATCGCGAGCACGTCGAGCGGCAGGGACAGCGGCTGGCCGTGGAAGTTCCCGCCCGAGACCACGTCCCCCTCCGCCGGGAAGAGCAGCGGGTTGTCGGTGACCGCGCCGAGCTCCGGCTCGACCGCGGCGGTGCAGTAGTCGAGGGCCTCCCCCACGGCGCCGAGCACCTGGGGGATGCAGCGCAGCGTGTAGGCGTCCTGGACGCGATGGCAGCCGGCGTGGCTCTGCAGCATCTCCGAGCCGGCGAGGAGCGCGCGCACCCGCGCCGCGACCGCGGCCTGGCGGGGGCGCCGGCGCAGGGCGTGGAGGCGCTCGTCGAACGGCGTGAGCGAGCCGAGCAGGGCGTCGAGCGACATCGCCGCCGCGACCTCGGCCGCGGCGAGCAGGCGCTCCGCCTGCCCGAGCGCGAGCACCCCGATCGCCGCCATCAGGTGCGTGCCGTTGAGGAGCGCGAGCCCCTCCTTGGGCCCGAGCACGATCGGCTCGACGCCGGCCATCGCGAGCGCCTCGGTCCCGTCCACCTCGGCACCGTCGGGCAGGAGCGCGCGGCCCTCGCCGATCAGGACGAGGGCGAGGTGCGCGAGCGGGGCGAGGTCGCCGCTCGCGCCGACCGAGCCGCGCGACGGCACCACGGGCGTGACGCCGCGGTCGAGCAGGGCGAGCAGCGCCTCGACGACGAGCGGGCGCACGCCGGAGTGGCCGCGGGCCAACGACGCCGCGAGGAGGACGAGCATGCCGCGCACCACCGGCACCGGCAGGGGCTCGCCGACGCCGACGGCGTGGCTGCGGACGATGTTGCGCTGGAGGTCCGCGAGGCCGCTGTCGGGGATGCGCACCGACTCCAGCGACCCGAAGCCCGTGGTCACGCCGTAGACCGCCTCGCCGGCGCCGGCGACGCGCGCGATCAGCGCCGCCGCCGCCTCGAGGCGTTGGCGCCCCTCGGGGCCGAGCTCGACCCGGGCGTCGCCGCGGGCCACGGCCTCGACCTCCCGCCGGTCGAGGGCCCCGCCGTCGAGCACGATCGGGTCGCCGCTCATGCGCGCATCATGATGCCGTCGCCACCGTCTGGGCGAACACCCCGTCGATCAGGCCCCCCGGGGCCGCCGTGGGCGCGATCCAGCCGGCCTCGGCCGCGAGGCCGGCGACGAGCCCCACCACGGTGTCGCGGTACTCCCCGCCGGGGAACAGCTCGACCGCGTTCTGCGGCACGTCGTACAGCGACGTGCCCTCGAGGGCGACGAGCGCGTCCCCCGGATCGCTGCCCTGGATGGTGCCGACGCGCGCCCCGATCCGCTCGGGATCGTCGCGGTCGAGGAGGCAGACGTCCTGCCAGGCCCGCACCACGGCGAGCATCTGGCCGGGGCGCTCGGCGGCCACCTCGTCGCGCGCGACCAGGACCCGCGACACGAGGCCCGGCCGCTCCCCCGCCGCCCGCACCAGCACGAGGTCCGGCGCCACGGCCTGGGCGAGCCGCGCCTGCGGGCCCGTCACCACCGCGGCGTCGACGTCCCCCCGCACGAGCGGCATGCCCGGGTCGACGCCGTCGACGGGGATCGCCTCCACGTCGTCCATCGTCAGGCCCGCCTCGGCGAGCGTGTCGCGCAGCACCAGCTCGCCGTCGCCGCCCGGCTGGTACGCGATCCGCCCGCCCGCGAGGTCGGCGGGCCCCTCGACGCCCTCGGCGGCGAGGATCACGTCCTCGGTCTTCGAGGCGGTCAGGAGCAGGATGATGCGGAGCGGGACGCCCGCCTCGGCGAGGACCAGCGCCTGCTCCGTGGAGACCACCGCGAGGTCGGCGTCGCCGCTCTCGAGCGCGCGGGCGACGTCCGCCTCGTCGTCGGCCGGCGCGAAGCGCGCGCCGATCCCCTCGCGCGCGAACTGCCCCTCCGCCCCGGCGACGCGCAGGAGGCCGAGGCCGAGCGAGGGGGTGCCGGTGATCCGCAGGAGCCCCGGCTCGGGCGGGGCGGCCGGGTCGAGCGGCGACGGCGGGATCGTGACCGTGAGCGGGTCGAACGTCGACGTGCCCGGCGGGGCCGCCGCCTCGCCGAGCCGGCCGCAGCCCGCCGCGAGGAGCGCGACGGCGAGCGCGCAGGCGGCGAGGAGGAGGGCGCGGCAGCGGGGGCGTCCGGACGGCACGCCCGAATCATGCCGCGACCCGGCCCGCCGCGCGGATCCGTCACACTACGACCCGGATGGCCACCCGCCCGGACTTCTCCCTGACCGCCTCCCCGGGGCGCCACCTGCCCGTCGCGGTGCGCGGCGAGGGCTGCCGGATCTGGACGGACGACGGGCGCGAGTACATCGACGCCTGCGGCGGCGCGATGGTGATGAGCCTCGGGCACGGCCACCCGCGCCTCGTCGAGGCGCTCAAGCGCCAGGCCGACCGGCTCACCTTCACGTACCGCTTCTCGTTCTCGAACGAGCCGATGGTCGAGCTCGCCGAGCTCCTGCGTGAGATCTCGCCGATGCCGCGCTCCTGGGCCTTCTTCAACTCGTCGGGCTCGGAGTCCGTCGAGTCGGCGATGCACCTCGCCCTGATGCACTGGCAGGCGCTCGGCCAGCCGCAGCGCACCCGCTTCGTGTCGCGCTGGCCGTCGTACCACGGCAGCACCGTCGGCGCCCTCGGCCTGTCGGGCACCGCCCGGCGCGCCCCGTTCGAGGCGCTGCTCGACGAGGACGCGGTCGCCCACGCCCCGCTCAGCGACATCCGCTCCGGCCTCGACGACGTCGCGGAGACGGCCCGCGGCCTCGCCGAGCTCGAGGCGGCGATCCTCGAGCGCGGCCCCGAGACGGTCGCCGGCGTGTTCCTCGAGCCGATCACGGGCGCCAGCGCCGCCGCCGTCGTCCCCCCGGACGGCTACCTGCAGGGCGTGCGCGAGCTCTGCGACCGCCACGGCGCGCTGATGATCTGCGACGAGACCATCACGGGCTTCGGGCGCACCGGCACCTGGTTCGCGGTCGAGCAGTGGGACGTCGCGCCCGACGTGATCACGTTCGCGAAGGGCGTCACGAGCGGCGTCGTCCCCTTCTCCGGGATGCTCGTGGCCGGCCCGGTGGCCGACGTCCTGATGGCGAGCCCCGACGGCTTCCCCGTCGGGCACACCTTCTCCGGCTACCCGCTCGGCTGCGCCGTCGGCGCGGAGATGGTGCGGGTCATCCGCGACGAGGGGATCCTCGACAACGCGCGCGTCATGGGCGAGCGCCTGCGCGCCGGACTCGACCGGATCGCCACGGGCTCGCCCCACGTGGGGCAGGTGCGGGGGCTCGGGCTCCTGCAGGGGATCGAGCTGGTCGAGGACCGCGCGGCGCTCGAGCCGCGACCGGGCGCCGCCCTCCGCGTCGCCGAGGCGGCCCGCGAGCGGGGGCTGATGATCTACTGCTGCCCCACCGCACTGGGCGATCGCGTGATCCAATGCGTCATGCTTGCCCCACCGCTGAACATCTCGGCGGATGATGTGGACGAGATCCTCGAACGCCTCGAACCCGCGATAGGAGCAGCATGACCGAGCCCGACGACCCCGCAGCCATGTACCGAGCCGCCGTGGACGTCGCGCTGACGGGCGACGTCGGCATGGCGCCGGACTTCGACCGCCACCTCCAGGAGGAGGTCTGGCGCCTGCTCTGCTGCGACCGCGACCGGCTGCTGACGTTCTGCCAGCGGATGGGCCTCGTGGTGGGCAGGCTCACCACCCGGCAGACGCTCAAGAGCGACAAGCCGATCTTCGAGCTGATCGTCCACGGCGACGACGCCGACACCGTCCGGCAGCTCGCCGGCCGGGACCGCCCGCTGCGCTGACCGGGCAGGCGGGCCGCGTACCATCCGCGTGTGCCCCGCCGCCCCGTCGTCATCAAGCTCGGCAGCTCCGCGCTCGTCGACGAGCGCGGCCGCCTGCGGCGCAGCCGCCTCGACCGCATCGCCGGCGAGATCGGCGAGCTCGCGGCCGACACCCCCATCTGCGTGGTCTCGTCGGGCGCCATCGCGCTGGGCCTCGGCCGGCTCGGCCGGGGCGACCGCCCGACCGCCGTCGCCGACCTGCAGGCGGCCGCCGCGGTCGGCCAGGCCGTCCTGCAGCAGTCCTGGCAGCGCGCGCTCGGCCGGGCGGGCCGCACGACGGCGCAGGTGCTGCTCGCCGCCGGCGATTTCGAGCGCCGCGAGTCGTACCTCAACGCCCGCACCACGCTCGAGACGCTGCTCGGCTGGGACGTCACCCCGATCGTGAACGAGAACGACTCGACCGCCACGCAGGAGATCACCTTCGGCGACAACGACGCGCTCGCCGCGCAGGTCGCGGTGCTGCTCGGCGCGCGCCTCCTGGTCCTCCTGACCGACCAGGAGGGGCTCTACACGCGCGACCCGCGCCACCCGGACGCCGCGCTCGTGCGCGAGGTCCCGGACCGCTCCGCGCTCGACGGCGTCGACACGGGAGCGTCGGGCTCGCCGTGGGGCTCGGGCGGCATGCGCTCGAAGGTGGTCGCCGCCGAGATGGCCCGCGCGGGCGGCGCCGGCTGCGTGATCGCCAACGGCGGGCGCTCCGGCGCGATCCGGGCGGCGGTCGCCGGCGAGTCCGTGGGCACGCGCTTCCCCGCCCGTGACCGCGCGGCCTCGTCGTACAAGCTGTGGCTGCGCTACGGCCTGCAGGCGCCCGGGCGGATCGAGGTCGACGCGGGCGCGCGGCGTGCGCTCGCCGAGGACGGCGCGTCCCTCCTGCCCGTCGGCATCCGCGCGGTGCACGGGCGCTTCGCCGCCGGCGACGGCGTCGAGATCGTCGACCCGGCGGGTCGGCCGGTCGCCCGCGGCATCGTGGAGATCGGGCACGCCGAACTGCGTCGGCTGGCCGGCAGCCGCGGCGCCGAGGTCGCGGTGCACCGCGACCGGCTCGTCCTCGTCGACGACTGAGCGGCCCCGCTCCGGCCAGCGGATATCCTGCGGACGATGGCCACGGCCTCCCACTCCGAGATCGGCCTGCGCGGCCGCGCCGCCGCCCGCGTCCTGCGCGCCGCCGCGACGGCCGACCGCGACGCCGCGCTGGCGGCGATCGCCCGCCGCCTCGAGGCGGACGCGGACGCCATCCTCACCGCGAACGCCGAGGACGTCACCGAGGCCGTCGCCGCCGGCACCTCGGCCGCCCTCGTCGACCGCCTGACCCTCGACGCGGACCGCCTGGCGGCGCTCGCCGCCGCCGTCCGCGACGTCGCGCGCCTCGACGACCCCGTCGGCCGCGTCGTCGAGGACCGCGTGCTCCACAACGGCCTCGAGCTGACCAAGGTGCGGGTGCCGATCGGGCGCGTGCTGGTCGTCTACGAGGCCCGGCCCAACGTCACGGTCGACGTCGCCGCCCTCTGCGTCAAGTCCGGCAACGTCGCGCTCCTGCGCGGCTCGGCGTCGGCCCGACGCACGAACGCCGCGCTCGCCGCAGCCGTGCGGGGCGGCCTCGCCGACGCCGGGCTGCCCGAGGACGCCGTGATCCCCGTCGAGGGCTCGCGCGAGGATCTGGGCGCGCTCGTCGCCGACGCGGGCGCCGCCGACATCGTGGTCCCGCGCGGCGGCGAGGCCCTCAAGGATTTCCTGCTCGAGCGCAGCCGCATTCCCGTCCTGGCCGCCGCGGGCGGCAACTGCCACGTCTACCTCGACGCCGACGCGGACGCCGCGATGGCGGTGGCGATCGCGGTCAATGCGAAGGCGCAGCGGCCCGGCGTCTGCAACGCGGCCGAGACCCTGCTGGTGCACCGGGACCGGCTCGACCTCCTGCCCGCCGTCCTCGGGGCGCTGCGTGACGCCGGCGTCGAGCTGCGCGGCGACGAGCGCGCTCGCGCCGCCGCCGGCTTCGAGATCGCCGCGGCCACGGACGCCGACTGGGACACCGAGTACCTCGACCTGGTGATGGCCGTGCGGGTCGTCGACGACCTCGACGCGGCGCTCGACCACATCGACCGCCACTCGACCGGCCACTCCGAGGCGATCGTCACCGACTCGATCGAGGCGTCGCGGCGCTTCGTGGACGGGGTCGACTCCGCCTGCGTCTACGTCAACGCCTCGACCCGCTTCACCGACGGCGGCGAGTACGGCATGGGCGCGGAGGTCGGCAACTCGACCGCGCGCCTGCACGTGCGCGGCCCGATCGGCCTCGAGGACCTGACCACGACGAAGTACGTCGTGATCGGCGCGGGCCAGACCCGCGGATGAGCGCCGGCGCGCGCCCCCTGCGGGTCGCGCTCGACCTCGGGGCGACGCGCCTCGGCCGGGCCGGCGTGGCCCGCACCGCGCTGGCCCTCGCCGACGCGCTCGACGCGCAGCCCGGCGTCGAGGTGCTGCGGCTCGGCACGGGGCCCGCGCCCGCGCCCGGCTCGGCCGCCCGCCGCGCCCTCGCCCTGCGCCAGGACCTGCTCTGGCACCCGCGCGGCGCCCGCCGCGAGGCCCGTGCCCGCGGCGTCGACGTGCTCCACGCGCCCCTCCCCCGCGGCCCGCTCGGCAGCGGCGCCCCGCCGACCGTGATCACCGTCCACGACCTGGCGGTGGTCCGCCACCCTCAGACCCTGTCGGGCTGGAACCGCGCCTACACGCGCCGCACCCTCGGGCGCATCGCGGCGGCCGCCGACGCCATCGTCGCCGTCTCCGAGGACACCGCCGCCGACCTCGCGGCCTTCGCCCCCGCCCTGCACGACCGCATCCACGTGATCCCCAACGGCGTCGCCGCCTTCTGGGCCGCCGACGACGACCTGCCGGCGCCGGTCGAGGGGCCGTACGTGCTCGCGGTCGGCACAACCGAGCCCCGCAAGAACCTCGTGCGCCTCGCCGACGCGATGCGCCGTCGCCGCGCGGCCGGCGCCCCGGAGCGCCTCGTCCTCGTCGGCGCCGACGGCTGGGGCGGTGACGACGTGCCCGCCGAGGAGTGGGTCGTGCGGCTCGGACGCGTCGACGACCGCGCGCTGCGCGCCCTCTACCGCGGCGCGGTCTGCGTGGCCGTGCCCTCGCTCCACGAGGGCTCGGGCCTGCCGGTGCTCGAGGCCTTCGCGGCGGGCGCCCCGGTCGCCTGCGCGCGCACGGGCGCCCTGCCGGAGACGGCGGGCGACGCGGCCGTCCTGGTCGAGCCGCTCGATCCGCGCTCGATCGCGGACGGGATCGACGAGGCGATCGCCCGCGCCGACGAGCTGGTCGCGCGGGGCCGCGCCCGGGCCGCGGCCGCCGGCTGGGAGCGCGCCGCGGCGCGCCACGTCGAGCTCTACTGCTCGCTCGCCTGACGCCGCTGCGACGGGGCGAGCGCCGGCGCCTGCCCGGCGAGCACGGTCGGGTGGCGGCGGATGAAGCGGCCGAGGTTGCGCAGGTGCCAGACCGTGCGGTGGTCGAGGAAGGGGCCGTCGGAGGCCGCCTGGTGCGCGTCCACGACCTCGGCGGCCGGCTCCTGCCAAACCTCCCAGCCGCGCTGCCAGAGCCGCCACTGCAGCTCGATCTCCTCGACGTAGAGCGGCGCGAACGCCTCGTCGAACCCGCCGACGTCGTCCCATGCCGCGCGGCGGATCATCAGGAACGCGCCGAGCGACCAGTCGACGGGGCGCGCCGCATCCGGCTCGCCGAGGTAGTGGTCGGCGGCGTGCCGCTCGGGCGGCAGGAGGCGACGCAGCGGCGTGCGCCGGATCGCCGAGCCGACCGGCTCGGGAAAGCGCCGCGCGGCCTCCTGGTAGGAGCCGTCGAGGTTGCGCAGGACGGGCGCGACGACCCCGCAGGCGGGGTGCGCGTCCATGAAGGCGAGGAGCGCCGGCAGGCAGCCGGGCTGCGCGGCGGCGTCCGGGTTGACGATCACGAGGTGCTCGCCCGGCGCCGCCGCGAAGGCGACGGCCTGGTTCTCGGCGTACGAACGCGTCTCGGGCCGCTCCACCAGCACGCAGTCGGGATGGTGCTCGCGCACGAGCTCCGCGGTGCCGTCGCCGGGCCGGTTGGCGACCACGACGATCGTGAGGTCGTCGCCGAGGCCCTGGGCCCTCAGGCCCGCGATCGCCGCGGGCACGTCGTCGGCCTGACCGGTCGACGTGATCGCGGCCACGACCCGGGCCGGCCGACCGGGCGCCACCGTCCGCACGGGGCGGCGGGCCGGCGCCGCGTCGGCGACCTCCCGCCAGACGGCGAGGTAGCGCTCGGCGGCGGTGTCCCAGGAGAGCTCGCGCGCCCGCTCGAGGCCGGCTGTGCGGCAGGCCTCCCGCAGCGCGGCGTCGTCGAGCAGCCGCTCGAGGCCCTCGGCGATCGCCGCGACGGACAGCGGGTCGACGAGGACGGCGGCATCCCCCGTCGTCTCCGGCAGCGCCGTGGCGTCGGCGGCGAGCACCGGCGTGCCGCAGGCCATCGCCTCGGCCACCGGCAGCCCGAAGCCCTCGTAGAGCGACGGGAACGCGAATACGCCCGCCGCCGCGTAGAGCTCGCGCAGGCCGTCCGCGTCCTCCTCGTAGCCGATCCGGCGCACGTGGCCGCCGAGGCCGAGCGCCGCGACCCGGTCGTCGACCTCGTCGCCGCCGTGCTTGGCGTCGCCGACGAGGACGAGCGGCGGGGCATCGCCGCGCGCGGTGCGCACCGCGGCGTACGCCTCGAGCAGGCGGCCGAGGTTCTTGCGGGGCTGCAGCGCCCCGATGAAGAGGATGTACCCCGGCTCCAGCCCGTGCCGCTCCCGCACCCGCCCGGCCGCCGTGTCGTCCGGGTGGAAGGCGCTCCCGATCCCGTTGGGGATCGCGACGACGCGGGCGGGGTCCAGGCCCCCCACGGCGTGCAGCAGGTCCGCGCGGGCGTGCTCGGACACCGCCACGACGCGCGCGGCGCGGCGCACGGACCACGGCACGAAGCGCTGGAAGGCGAGCCGGTCCGCCGTCGGCATCAGCTCGGGCGCGTAGTGGTACGAGCAGTCGTGGACGGTGACGACGCCGGGGCAGCCGAGCCCGGGCGGCAGCACGTAGTTGCCGTGGTAGAGGAGCGGGCGGTCGGCGCGCAGCCGGGCGGGCAGGCTGACCGCGACGCGGCGGTAGTTCGATCCCACGGCGACGGGCACCGCCCGCACGGCGCCCGACCCGGTGATCGCCTCCGGCACGCGTGCCGGGTCGCGGACGTAGGCGAGCACCGTGAACGGCACGTCGTCGCGGCGGGCGATCGCCCCCAGGAGCCCCGTCGCCACGGACTCGTCACCCGTGCGGCGGCGGCCGATCACGTCGGCGTCGAACGCGATGCAGCCGGGCATGCCTAGCCGACGCGCCCGCCGCGCACCGGGCGCTCGCGGACCTCGTCGGGGAAGGCCGCGCGCTCGCCGAGCGACCGGCGCGCGAAGTCCAGGAACGTCGCGACGAGCCGGCCGGGCGGCCGGGCCGCGCTGCGCACCGCGTAGAAGAGGCGGTTCGGCTCGAGGCCCCGGACGGAGGCGGTGTCGAGCCGGCCCTCGGAGAGCTCGTGCTCGACGGCGAGCCGCGACAGGAAGGTCACCCCGAGCCCCGCCTCGACCGCCGACTTGGCGGACTCCTGCAGGCCCAGCTCGGCGACGACGTTGAGGTCGCGGGCGCGGATGCCGAGCGCCCGCAGCTCGCGCTCGACGACCGTGCGCACGCCCGCCCCCTCCTGCTGCACGACGAGCGGGACGTCGACGAGCTCGCCGGCGCTCAGGGCGCGGCCGGCGAGCGCGTGGCCCGCGGGCACCACGAGGACGACCTCGTCGCGCAGGAACGGCTCGAACACGAGCGAGCGGTGGGCGCGCTCGGCGCCGACGATGCCGACCTCGAGCTGCCGGTCGAGGACGCGGTCGACGATCGTCTCCGTGTCGTCGACGCGCAGCGACACCGTCACGTCGGGGTTGTCGCGGTGGAAGGCGCCGAGCAGCGACGGCAGGATGCGCTCGCCCGGGCCGGTCGACGCGCCGACCACGAGGTGGCCGGCGAGCACGTCGCCCTCGTCCTCGAGGCTGCGCATCAGGTCGCGCTCCGCGCCGAGGATGCGCTGCGCGTGGCGGTAGGCCACCTGCCCCGCCTCCGTCGGCTCGACGACGCGCCCGGAGCGGTCGATCAGCTGGCAGCCGAGCCGCTTCTCCAGCGAGCGGATCGCGAGGGACACGGCGGGCTGGGTGACGCCGAGCTGCTCGGCGGCCTGCGAGAAGCTGGAGCGGTCGACCACGGCCACCAGCGCCGCGAGCTGCTTGGTGTCCACCTAGTCCCCCACCCGCTGGGGGGTGAGGCCCTCGCGGACCGGCTCCTGCGCCGCGTCGAAGTAGAGCCGCAGCGCGGCCTCGTCATCGCCGCGCGCGAGCGCGGCCTCGATCTCGTCGAGGCGGGCGCCGAGCCACGCGGCGTCGATCCGGCCGCGGCGCGCGCGCATCAGCTTCTCGTGGTGGGTGCGCTCGACCGACTCGTCGTCCGAGAAGAGCCGCTCGTGGAGGACCTCGCCCGGCCGCCGGCCGATCACGGTGATCTCGACGTCCTTGCCCGGCTCCTGGCCCATCAGCCGCACCATGTCGTGCGCGAGGTCCCAGATCCGGACGGGGTCGCCCATGTCGAGGACGAAGATGTCGCCGGAGCGGCCGACGCCGCCGGCCTGGACGATCAGCTGCACGGCCTCCGGGATCGTCATGAAGAAGCGCGTCATCTCGGGGTCGGTCACCGTCACGGGCCCGCCCTCGAGGATCTGCCGCCGGAACGTCGGGATCACCGAGCCGGAGCTGCCGAGCACGTTGCCGAAGCGCACGGCGATGAAGCGCGTGCCCGACTGCTCCTGCGCCTCCGCCTCGACGACGTACTCGCAGAGCGCCTTGGAGGCGCCCATCGCGGTCTCGGAGATGACGGCCTTGTCGGTCGAGACGAGCACGAACCGCTCGACGCCCTGGGCGGCCGCGATCTCCGCGAGGGAGCGCGTGGCGAGCACGTTGTTGCGCAGCGCGCTGAAGGGGTTGGCCTCCATCAGCGGCACGTGCTTGTAGGCCGCGGCGTGGAACAGGACGTCGGGGGCGGCCGCCGCGAGGATCCGGCGCATGCGGTCCGCGTCCTTGACGTCCGCGACGCAGGAGACGAACTCGACGTCGGCGTTCTCGCGCAGCCACTGGTCGATCTGGAAGAGGTTGTCCTCGGCGTGGTCGATCAGGGTCAGCCGCGCGGGGGCGAGGCGCGAGATCTGGCGCACCAGCTCCGCGCCGATCGAGCCGCCGGCCCCGGTCACCACGACCGACTGGCCGGCGAGGTAGCCGCCCATCGTGACGAGGTCGAGGCTGACGGGCTGGCGGCCGAGGATGTCCTCGACCTCGACCTCGCGCAGGCGCCGCAGCAGGTTGGGATCGCCGTCGAGCAGCTCGTAGAGCCCGGGCAGCGTCTTGACCGGCACGCCCGCGCGCCGGCAGGCGTCGACGACGCGCTGGCGGACGACGCCGTCGGCGTTGGGCATGGCGATGACGACCTCGTCGGGCGGCGACGCCTTCAGGATCGCCGCGAGGTCGCCGGTCGTGCCCTCGACCTTGACGCCGTGCAGGCGCATGCCCTGCTTGCGCGGGTCGTCGTCGACGAGGCGGATCGGCGTCATCCGCAGCGCCGCGTTGCCGAGCATCTCCCGCACGATCACGGAGCCGGCGTCGCCGGCCCCCACCACGAGCACCTCGCGGCCGCGCGGGAAGAGCGTGCCGCGGCCCTCGAGGATCGTGCGCGCGCCGGCGCGGACGCCGACGGTGCCGAGCAGGAGCAGCAGGAAGTAGATGACGAGGACGCCGCGCGGCGGGGTGGCCGCGACCGGCGGGAACAGGTTCGCGTAGAGCGCGACCACGACGACGGCGATCACGACGGCCCGCACGAGCAGGCGCACGTCGCGCAGGGACACGTAGCGCCACCAGCGCGTGTAGAGGCCGTTGACGACGAAGACCAGCACGGTCAGGACGACCACGAACGGCAGCGTCTCGAGGCGCAGGATCTCGGCCCAGCGCGGGACCATGTCGAAGCGCAGCTCGAACGCGAGCCACCAGGCGAGCGCCGCCACGGCCGCGTCGGCCGCGACGTGGCCCAGCCGATGCCAAGAGGGCAGCCGCATATCAGCGATCATTATAGGTGCTCTTCCCGGCCATGAGGCAGGCCGCACAAGGCCTCAGGCGAGGCCGGACAGCGCGAGGTCCACGAGCAGCGCGGGGTCGCGCAGCACGGGGACGCCCGCCGGGCCGCGCGGGGCGACCACGAGCTCGTCGGCCCGCACGAGGCGGCGCAGCCGGCCCTCGGCGATCAGGGCCCGATCGACGGCGCCGATCTCCCCCGCGAACGTCGTCCAGACCGGCGTCCCGAGGACGACGGCCTCGCGGTTCATCGTGCCGCCGGCGGAGACCACGAGGTCCGCACCGGCGACGAGGCTGCGGGCGTCGACGGCGCGCTCGGGCACGATCAGCCGCAGGCCGAGGGCGCGGATCGCCTCCCCCTGCTCCCGCGTGCGCGGCAGGACGACCTGGTCGACGCGCGCGTCGGCGGCGAGGCGCCGCAGCACCTCCTCGAAGAGCGGATTGCGCGTGCGGTGGTAGAGGGCGAGCTCGGGCGGCGGGCGCAGCACGGCGAGGAGCGCCTCGGGCCGCACGCCGAGCGCGGCGCGCACCGACGCGTCCGGCGCGAACCCGAACAGCGCGTACTCCTCCTTGAGGCCGGGGTAGCGCACCACCTTCGACGGCGCCGCCCCGTGGCGGGTGACCGCCGCGAGGGGGATCGCGTCGGGCACGAGCACGCGCGCGGCCAGCCGGCAGTTGACGCCGTGCTGGAGCCGCGCCCCCTCGTAGTCGAACATCGTCACCGCCGGGAAGCCGAGCATCCGCGCCACGATCGGCTGGTCGGTCGAGCCGTGCGCGAGCGCGACGTCGACGCCGCGCCCGCGCGCCCAGCGGCGCAGGGCGTGGACGCGCCCGACGGCGGCCCGGCCCTTGCCGACCCGCGAGCGCCCGCCGTGCGCCCCCACCTCCTCCACCCGGAGCCCGTGCAGGGCCGCGAGCTCGGCCGTCTGGCCGTAGGGGCGGGCGGTCAGGAGCACCTCCGCCCCGCGCCCCTCGAGCACGCGCACCAGGGGCGCGAGCACCGGCACGTGCGGCGCGTTCGTGAGGTCGAACCAGACGCGCATCGCCCTAGGCGATCGGCGCGAGCGACGCCTCGAGGGCGCCGACGACGGCGGCCTGCTGGTCGGCGGCGAGCGTCGGGTACATCGGCAGGGCGATGCACTCGCGGGCGGCGCGCTCCGTCTCCGGCAGGCTGTCCGGCGCATAGCCGAGGTCACGGAAGACGGGCTGGAGGTGGTGCGGCGTGTCGTAGTAGACGACGGCACCGACCTCGGCCGCCTTCAGCGCCGCCTGCACGGCCTCGCGGTCGCGGCAGCGCGCCATGTACAGGTGGTAGATGGGCTCCGCCCCGAGCGCGACCGCGGGCGGCTCGACGAAGCGGTCGATGCCGAGCTCGCGGTAGCGGGCCGCGACGGCGCGGCGGGCCTCGTTCCAGCCGGGCAGCTCCGGCAGGAGCACCCGCAGGATCGCGGCCTGCAGCTCGTCGAGGCGGGAGTTCATGCCGACCTGCGTGAAGGTGCGCTTGTCCTTCGAGCCGTGGAAGCGCAGCTCGCGGATCCGCTCGGCCACGTCGCCGTCGGGCGTCGTCACGAGGCCGCCGTCGCCGAACCCGCCGAGGTTCTTCGTCGGGAAGAACGAGAAGGTGGCGATGTCGCCGATCGCACCGCAGCGCACCCCGTCGAGGCTGGCGCCGTAGGCCTGCGCGGCATCCTCGATCAGGAGCAGGCCGTGCGCGTCGGCGACCCGGCGCAGCGCGCCCATCGGGGCCGGGTGCCCGAACAGGTGCACGGCCATGATGGCGCGCGTGCGGGGGCCGACGCGGGCGGCGACCGCGTCGGGGTCGAGCTGGTACGTGGCCGGGTCGATGTCCGCGAAGACCGGCGTCGCGCCGACCGCGGCGATCGACTCGGGCGTCGCGTAGAAGGTGTACGCCGGGCAGATGACCTCGTCGCCCGCGCCGATCCCGTGGGCGCGCAGGGCGAGGATCAGGGCGTCGGTGCCGTTGGCCACCCCGACCGCGTGGGCGACGCCGAGGTCGGCGGCCGTCTCCTCCTCGAGCGCCTGCACGTTCGGGCCGAGGATGAACACGCCGCTCTCGATCACCGCGGCGACGGCGGCCTGGATCCGCCCGTGCAGGGGCCGCCACTGGCCGCTCAGGTCCATCAGGGGCACGCCCATGCCCCACAGGGTACCGCCCGGCGCCCGACGTGGCGCTACCCTGCGCAGGTGTCGCCGCCTCCCGCTCTGGTCTCCGACGCCGCCGGCGTGGACGCGGTGGTGGCGGCCGTCCGGGCGGCCGGGACGTGCGCCCTCGACACCGAGTTCCTCTGGGAGAAGACCTACGCGCCGGTGCTCTGCCTCGCGCAGATCGCCGTCGGCGAGGAGACCTGGCTGATCGACCCCGTGGCCGGCGCGCCGCTCGAGCCGATCGCGGACCTCGTCCGCGATCCCGCGGTCGAGAAGCTGATGCACGCGCCCTCCGCGGACCTGATCGCCTTCGGCCTGCACTTCGGGGCCGTGCCGGCGAACGTGTTCGACACGCAGATCGCCGCCGGCTTCGTCGGCCTGACCGCGGGCGCCGGCCTCGACCGCCTGCTCGACCAGGTCCTGCGGGTGCGCCTCAGCCACGACGAGACCTTCTCAGACTGGAGCCGCCGCCCGCTCACCGACACCCAGTGCCTGTACGCCGCCGACGACGTCGGCCACCTCGCGGCCCTCGTCGCCGAGCTGCGGCGCCGACTCGACGAGCGCGGTCGCGGCGCGTGGGCGCAGGCCGAGATCGAGCGCCGCTTCTGCACGCCCGAGGCGGCCGGCGCCGACCCCGAGCGCTCGTGGCGCAAGGTGCAGCGCCGCGGCCGGCTCTCGCCCACGGCGCAGGCCATCCTCGTCGACGTCGCCGCCTGGCGGGAGCGCGCCGCCCGCCGCCGCGACCAGCCGACGGCCTGGGTGATGAAGGACCCCACCGTGGTGGAGATCGCCCGCGCCGCGCCGCGCACGGCCGACGACCTGCGCCGCATCCGCGGCGTCGGCAAGGGCTTCGCGGGACGCGAGGCCGACGAGCTGCTCGCCGCCGTCGAGGCGGGCCTCGGCCGCACCCCGCCCCCGTCCGAGCCGTCCGTGCCGCAGCGCGTGGCGCGCCGCGTCGAGGCGGTCGCCACCCTCGCCGTCCCGATGGCCCGGATCCGCTGCCTCGACCAGGACCTCGCGCCCGAGCTCGTCGCGACGCGCGCCGACCTCGACCGCTTCCTCGAGGCCGTCGTCATCGGCGAGGGCGTCGACGACCTCCCGCTCGGCCAGGGCTGGCGCCGCGAGCTCCTCGGCGACGACCTGATCCGCCTCGCGGCGGGCGAGGTGGTGCTGTCGATGAACCACGAGGCGCCGTACCTCAGGATCGAGGAGCGCCCCGCTGGGTAGGCGGGCGCAGCGGATCCTGTTCGGGATCGCCGTCGGCCTGTTCACGGTGCTCGTCGTCGCCGTGCCCACGGACCTGATCCCGACGCCGCTCTTCCAGCGCATGACGCCCGTCGAGTGGTGGAACTGGCCCGTGGCGATCGCCTCCGCCGTCCTCGTCGCGGTCCTCGTCGCGCTGCCGAAGCCGACCAGCTGCCGGCCCCCGACCCGCGCCGGCATCGTCGGCGGCGCGCTCGCCTACCTAGCCGTCGGCTGCCCGACCTGCAACCACCTCGTCGTCCTCGCGATCGGCGCGAGCGGCGCACTGCAGTGGTTCGCGCCGCTGCAGCCGATCCTCGCGCTGGCCGGCAGCGTCGTGCTGCTCGCGGCGATCGTGCACCGCCTGCGTCTGCTCCGCCGCGACGGCGGGCTGCCGGCCTACGGCGCGTCGTCGACGACGCGGTAGTACGTGTCGCGCTGCACCGGCCGATAGCCGGCGTTGCGGATGATCCGGCAGAAGTCCTCCTTGGAGGCCCGGTACGTCGTGCCGGCGCTCGAGACGACGTTCTCCTCGAGCATCACGGAGCCGAGGTCGTCGGCGCCGAAGTGCAGCGCGATCTGCCCGATCTTCATGCCCTGCGTCACCCACGACGACTGGATGTGCGGAATGTTGTCGAAGTAGAGGCGCGAGATCGCCTGCACGAGCAGGTACTCGTACGAGGTCGGCGTCTCCTCGACCTCCTGCCCGAGCCGGGTGTTGTCCGGCTGGAAGGTCCAGGAGATGAAGGCGCGGAAGCCCGGCACCTCGTCCTGCAGGTCGCGCAGGCGGCGCATGTGCTCGACCCGTTCCGCGAGCGTCTCGACGTGCCCGTACATCATGGTGGCCGACGTCGACATGCCCTGGCGGTGCGCCTGGCGCATCACCTCGAGCCACTCGTCCGACTTCGTCTTCTTCGGGGCGAGGATCCGCCGTACGCGGTCGACGAGGATCTCGCCGCCGCCGCCCGGCAGCGTGTCGAGGCCCGCGTCGCGCAGTCGCGACAGGGTCGTGGCGATCGGCAGCTTCGAGCGCCGCGAGATGTGCATGATCTCGGGCGGCGAGAGCGCGTGCAGGTGGAACGACGGGTAGCGCTCCTTCACGGACGCGAAGAGGTCCTCGTACCACTCGATCCCGAGGTCCGGATTGTGGCCGCCCTGCATCAGGGCGCCCGTGCCGCCGATCTCGATCGTCTCGCGGATCTTCGCGAAGATGACCGGCTTCGGCAGCGTGTAGCCCTCGCGCGTGTCGCCCGGCTGGCGGTAGAACGCGCAGAAGTTGCAGTCCGTCACGCAGATGTTCGAGTAGTTGATGTTGCGGTCGACGATGAACGTGACGACGCCCGGGTCGGCCTTGCGGTTGCGGATCTCGTGGGCCGCGGCCCCGATCGCGACGAGGTCCTTCGAGCGCATCAGGGTCAGGGCGTCGGCGTCGGCGAGCCGCTCGCCGTCGAGGACGCGGTCCAGGATCTCCTCGACGGTGCGGATGCCCTCGGCGACGGCCATCAGGCGCGCGCCTCCCGCTCAGAGCCGCCCGCGAACGCCAGGTCGGGCGCGGCGGCGACGATGCCGGCCTCGGCGGCGAGCGCGAAGTAGCGGGCGAGACCCTCCTGCTCGCGTGGGCCGAACCGGTAGCGCAGCTTCTCGAAGTAGCGGGCGAGGAACCCGGCCGGGAACCCGTAGCGCTCGGCGGCGGCCTCGGCGACCAGCGCCGCGTGCTCGGAGGCGTCGGCGACGGCCTCCGCGAGGGCGCGGTCGAGCGCGACGAGGGCCGCGGGGTCGGCGTCGCGGCGCGCCGCCCAGACCGCGAACACCATCGGCAGCCCGGTGCGCTCGCGCCAGAGGACGCCGAGGTCGTGGTGCGGGGTGGCGTCCGTCATCGCGCTCTCGAGCGCCTCGTCGCCGATCATCAGGCGCGCGTCGGCGGCCTCGCCCTCGGGGCGGATCTCCGCGTCGGGCAGGAGGATCCGCACCAGCGCGACGGAGGCCGCGCTCTGCGCGGTCACGCTGACGGAGCCGACGGCCGGCAGCGGCACATGGGTCACGAGCTGCACGGAGTCGACGGCGCCGTCCGACGAGATGCAGACGCTCGGCAGCAGCACGAGCTCGTCGGCGTGCGCCGCGTAGGCGATCGACGAGACGTTCGCCACGTCGAGCGCGCCCGCGGCCAGCAGCCGGTTGAGCTCGGTCGGCACCCCGAGGGTCTCCTCGAGCGCGCCCGCGCCGAGCCGGCGCTCGAGGGACCACGCCAGCGGGAACGTGTTGATGTAGTCGACACGGCCGACCTTGAGGGGGGTCACGGGTCCCACCGCCGCAGCTCGCGGTAGAAGGTGTCGCGCTGGACCGGCACCTTGCCGGCCTCCTGGATCACGCGCACGAGCGCCTCGACCTTCTCCTCCGTCGGGGTGACGGCGCCGGCGGCGTGGGCGATCTGCTCCTCGACGACCGTGCCCTGGATGTCGTTCGCGCCGAAGGACAGCGCGACCTGGGCGAGCGGGGTCGAGATCATGATCCAGTACGCCTTGACGTGCTCGATGTTGTCGAGCATCAGCCGCGAGACGGCGATCATCTTGAGGTCGTCCTGCCCCGTCGAGAACTTCCAGCCGCGCCGTTCGAAGACGGTGTTCTGCGGGTGGAAGGGCAGCGGGATGAAGGCCATGAAGCCGCCCGTGTCGTCCTGGAGGTCGCGCAGGGCGAGCAGGTGCTCGATCCGCTCCTCGTACGTCTCGACGTGGTTGTAGAGCATCGTGCAGTGCGTCTTCAGGCCGCGCTCGTGGGCGAGCCGGTGCGTGCGCAGCCAGGACTCGCCGGGCTCCTTGCCGGGCGCGATGATCTTGCGCACGCGCGGCGCGAAGACCTCGGCACCGCCGCCGGGGAGCGTGTCGAGGCCCGCCGCGATCAGCTGGTCGAGGACCTCGCCGTGGTCGAGGCCCGACAGCGTCGTCATGTGGTGGATCTCGGACGCGGTGAACAGCTTCAGCTGGACGCCGGGCAGGCCCGCCTTGAGGGCCCGCGTGATGTCGACGTAGTACTGGAAGTCGAGGTGCGGGTTCTCGCCGCCGACCATGTGGATCTCGGTGAAGTCCTGGTGCTCGCGCACCGCCTGCGCATGTCGGACGAGCTCGTCGATGTCCCAGATCACGGCGTCGGCCTGCTTCGAGGTGCGCGCGAACGCGCAGAACTTGCACTTCACCCGGCAGATCGTCGTGTGGTTGAGGTACAGGTTGTTGACGAAGTAGACGTCGTCGGTGCCGCCGCGGAGCCGGCGGGCGAGGTCGGCGAGCGCCCCGAGCTCGAGCACGTCGTGCGACTCGAGCAGCGCGATGCCGTCGTCGAGGTCGAGGCGCTCGCCCGCCTCCACCTTCTCGCGGATCTCCCGCAGCTCGGTGCTCTTCGCGCTGATGGTGGCCATGTCGCCCTTCGTCCTAGGTATCGCGGTCCACCACCCCGCGGACGACCATCCGCAGGGGGGCCGTGTCGAGGTCGCCGTTGACGCGGTCGAGGGAGTCCTCGGCCGCGCGCACCAGCTCGCGCGCGGCGTCGCGCGCGTCGTCGAGCGCGCCGGTCTTGGCGACGAGGGCGAGCAGGGCCGGCACGTCGTCGGGCGCCGGCTCCCGGCGCAGGGCGTCGGCGATGCGGGGCTCGCGCGCGCCGGCGAGGAGGAGCGGCAGGGTCGCCGTGCCGCCGATCAGGTCCGTGCCGACCGCCTTGCCGGTCGCGGACGCCGTGCCCTCGCAGTCGAGGATGTCGTCGGCGACCTGGAAGGCGAGGCCGAGCAGGCGGCCGTACTCGGCGAGCGCGTCGACGTCGGCCGGGTCGAGGCCGCCGAGGCGGCCGCCGAGCGCGCAGGCCGCCGCGAACAGCCGCCCGGTCTTGAGGGTGCAGCGCTCGTAGTAGCGCTCCGGGGTCGTGCCCGGGTCGCGTGTCTGCAGCATCTGCAGCGCCTCGCCCTCGGACAGCCCGAGCGCGGCCTGCGCGAGCAGGGCCAGGCAGTCGCTGTCGCCCGTCTCGGCGAGCACCCCGAAGGCCCGCGCGAACAGCATGTCGCCGGTCGCGCCCGCGATGCGCTCGCCGTGCTGCGCCCACACGGTGGGGCGGCCGCGGCGCAGCGCCGCGTGGTCGAGCACGTCGTCGTGGACGAGCGTCGCCATGTGCACCAGCTCGACGGCACTGCCGGCGCGCACCAGCGCGTCGTCGCCCTGCCGCGTGGCCGGGGCCGACAGGAGCACGAGCAGGGGGCGCAGGCGCTTGCCGCCGGCGGCGAGCGTCTCGGCGGCGGTCGCCGCCGTCGACCCGCCGACCCAGGCGACGTCCGCCGCGAGGCGCTCCTCGATGCGCGCGAGGTAGCCGCGCACCGGGCCGACGGCCAGGAGGTCCGCGTAGCCGACGGCGCTCACGCGGCCTCCCGCGGGACGCCGCCGACGTGCAGCGCGACGATGCCGCCGCCGAGCAGGCGGTAGCGCACGTCCTCGAGGCCGGCCGCGTACATGCGCTCGGCGAGCGCCGCGGGGCCGGGGAAGCGGCGCACCGACGCCGGCAGGTAGGTGTAGGCGGAGGAGCCGCTGTCGATCGCGCGGCCGGCGGCCGGCACCATGCGGTCGAACCAGAGCCGGTGGAAGCGCGCGGCGAGGCCGCGCTCGGGCGTCGTGATCTCGAGGCAGACGACCTTGCCGCCGGGGCGCACGACGCGCACGAGCTCGCCGAGGCCGCGGTCGAGGTCGGCGACGTTGCGGATGCCGAAGGCGACGGTGGCGGCCGCGAAGCGGTCGTCGGGGAAGGGCAAAGACAGCGCGTCGCCGTTGAGGAGCGTGGCCTGGTCCGTGCCCTTGCGGGCGATCTTGGCGCGGCCCCGCTCGAGCATCCGCTCGGCGAAGTCGACGCCGATCACCTCGCCGCCCGGGCCGACGCGCCGCGCCAGCTCGAGGGTCAGGTCGGCGGTGCCGCAGCAGCAGTCGAGGACGCTCGCCCCCGCGCCGACGCCCGTGGCGTCCGCGGCCAGCTTGCGCCAGCGGCGGTCGAGGCCGGCGGTCATGACGCGGTTCATGGCGTCGTACGGCCGCGCGATGCGGTCGAACATCTCCTGCACGCGCTCGGGCGGCAGCGTGCCCTCGTCGGGGCCGTAGCGGACGGGCAGGTTCCCGGAGGGCTCGCTCACGCCTCGTCCCCCCAGCGCCGCACGAGGTCGTGGTCGACCCCGCAGAGGTCGAGCACGCGGCCCGCGACGAAGTCGACCTGGTCCTGCAGCGCGTCCGGCTGCGTGTAGAAGGCGGGCATCGCCGGCGCGATCACGGCGCCCGCCTCGGCCAGCGCCGTGAGGGTGCGCAGGTGCAGGAGCGACAGCGGCGACTCGCGCGGCACGATCACGAGGCGGCGTCCCTCCTTGAGAGCCACCCCGGCCGCGCGGTGGATCAGGTTGGCCTGGGTCGACGCGGCGATCGTGCCGCAGGTCGCCATCGAGCACGGGCAGACCACGTAGGCGTCGACCTTCGCCGAGCCGGAGGCGTACGGCGAGAACCAGTCCTCCTCCCCGTACAGCGTGGCGCCGTCGCCGCCGTGCTCGCGCACGAGCCGCGCGGCGGCCTCGGGCCCGGGCAGCGCGCGGTCGCGGTAGACCTCCCAGGCGATCACCTCGCCGGCGGCCTGCGACGCGCAGACGCCGACCTCCGCGCCGGCCGCGCGCAGGCCGTCGAGGACGCGGGCCGCGTAGGGGGCACCGGAGGCGCCGGTGATGCCGAGGAAGATGCGCATGCGTCGGGGGACCGTGCCCGGACAGAATAGGCCAGCCCCGGGGTGCGGCCTCCACGAACCCTTTCGCGGCGGTGCGCCCCGCGGACCGCCGCGGAGACGGCGGAGGGCCGAGCGTTCCCGCCCGGCCCCCGGCCCTCATCTCGCTGCGCCGACTGCGGCTAGTCGCCGGTCGCGGCCGCGCCGCCGCCCGCGAACAGGCCACCGGCCGTCTCGCACGCCGCGGGGTAGACCTCGGCGGCCGTGGCGGCCTCCGGACCCTTCTCGCCGGCGGGCGCGCCGGAGTGCGTCGCGACGTAGCCCGCGAGGCACTTCATCTCGTCCTCGGAGTACGTGCCGCTGAAGGCGGGCATGCCGCCCTTGCCGTTCGCGATCAGGTCATAGGCGAGATCGTAGTCGACCGCGTTGTCCGTCAGACTCGGGCCGACGTTGCCGGCCGAGCCGGCGTCCGCGAACGCGTGGCACGTCGAGCAGGCACCGCCCGCGAAGGCGGCCGCTCCCGGGGCCTGCGAGGCCGCACCGCCGGCGCCGGGCGCCTTCGAGCCGTAGAACGTGAGGGTCAGCAGCACGATCGGCACGCAGACGCCGACCGCGAGCGCGACCGGGCGCCGGGACAGCCGCCGATCCGGGTTGCGGTCGATGAACGGCCAGCCGATCAGGAGGACCATCCAGACCGTCGGGATGATCACCGAGCCGACGATCAGGAGCTCAGGCGTCTTGAAGATGCGCAGGAGCTCGAACAGGAAGAAGAAGTACCACTCCGGCTTCGGGTCGTACGCCTCCACGCCCGGATCGGCGCGGCCCTCGTAGGCCGGGCCGAGGATGCCGCCGGCGCGCTCGACGCCCGGCTCCAGCGGGACGGGCTCGAACTGGGCCCACCAGAGGATCGACATCCCCATGATGATCCCGACGACGATCAGGCTGACGATCGTGTCGTGGAAGACGGCGTGCGGGAAGAACGACTTGCCGTGGCGCTTCTGGAACGCGTACTCGCGCTGGTAGCGGTCGCGGCGCTCGCGTGCGGTGAGGCGGGGCATCAGACGTCGCCCTCCGTGACCTTCATGCGGGACCAGGGCGGCGACGTCACCCCGAGGCGGATCACGAGCCACAGGTGCAGCGCGATCAGGCCGCCGATGGCGCCGGGCAGGGCCAGCATGTGCAGCGCGTAGAAGCGCGACAGCGTGTGCGTGGAGATCTCCGGACCGACCATCAGGATGTAGGACAGCGCCGGGCCGAGGATCGGCGCGGTGCCGTTGATGTTGACGCCGACGACGGTGGCCCAGTAGGCGCGCTCGTCGAATACGAGCAGGTAGCCGGTAAACGACATCGCCATCACGAGGATGAAGATGATCGCGCCGGTGATCCAGGTCATCTCGCGCGGGTACTTGTAGGCCCCGAACAGGAACGTGCGGCCCATGTGCAGGAACAGCAGCACGACCATGATCGAGGAGCCCCACTTGTGCATGCCGCGGACCAGCCAGCCCAAGGTGGCGTCGTTCGTGATGAACGCGATCGTGTTCCAGGCCGTGTTCGGGTCAGGCTGGTAGTACATCGCGAGCAGGACGCCGGTGGTGGCCTGCAGGATGAAGACGGTCATCAGCGCGGAGCCGAGCGTCTGCAGCCAGGAGATGTCCTTCGGGACATTCCTGAACAGCATGTACTTGCCGATGGAGAGGAGGCCGGAGCGCTCCTCCACCCAGTCGGCGGGCATCCGGGCGATCTCACTCGGGGGAGGCAGCAGCGTGGACATATGAAGGGTCTCCTGCCGTCTACGGGGTCGGGTACAGCCAGGAAAGCAGGCCGGTGGTGGGGGAGCCGGGGAGCTTGAACTGGTCGGTCATGACGACCGTGCCGTCGACCTCCTTCGTGGCGAAGGGGCGGCCGACGTAGAGGTTGCCGTTCTCGACTTTGTACTCGAAGCGGTTGAGCGGGCGGTTCGGCGGGCCCGCGGTGCGGATGCCCTCCGTGTCGTACTGGCCGCCGTGGCACGGGCAGGCGAAGTTCGTGACCTTAAACTGCACGGGGCAGCCGAGGTGCATGCAGATGTTCGAGACGATCGTGAACTCCTCGGCGCCGTCGCGGCGCACGAAGGCGACGCGGCGGTCGAGCTCGCCGAGCTCGCCGCGCTCGAAGACGACGGGCTGGTACTCGCCCTCCTTGAACTGGTCGCTGTCCGCCGGGCCGAAGTTCGTCCAGTACCACTTCTCCCCGGCGAACGCGGGGCCGAGCACGTAGCCGATCGACGGGACGGCGATGGCGACACCGAGCAGCCCACCCAGGCCCACCGTGGCTCCGGTCAGGAACTTGCTGCGGCTGATCACCGCGCGCGGGTCGTTGACGTCGCTGTAGGACGCCGCCCCGGCCTTCTCGTTTCCGGTCTCACCCACGGGTCGAGCCTCCAGTCACGCTCACATCTTGGCGGCGCGCCCGGCGCCCTGTCAAAAACGCATCGAATGACACAATCGTCTCTTCGCTCACGCGCCGTCAGAGGATTTGTCGAGCGCGCACGAGTTGATGCAGTAGCGCAGCCCGGTCGGCTGCGGCCCGTCGGGGAAGACGTGCCCGAGGTGGCCGCCGCAGCCCGTGCAGACGACCTCGATCCGCCGCATGCCGTGCGAGACGTCCTCGCGCGCGCCGACCCGCTCCTCGTCCACGGGGCAGGTGAAGCTCGGCCAGCCCGTGCCCGAGTCGAACTTGTCGTCCGACGAGAAGAGCTCGGCGCCGCAGCCGGCACAGCGGTACACGCCGGCGCCGTGATCGTCCCAGTACGCGCCGGTGAACGGCGGCTCCGTGCCCGCCTCGCGCAGCACGTGGAACCGCTCCGGCGTGAGAACCTGCCGCCACTCGTCGTCGGTCTTCTGCATGCCCATGCTGCGGCGCCCCGCTATCCGCGGCGCAGTCGGGCCAGCATACCGCCGCCGCCCCCGGGCGCCGCGGGCGTCCGCGGCGTGTGGCGGCCCGCGAAGCCGGGCAGCGGGATCCCGAGCTCGGCCCAGCGCGCGTCGACGGCGGCCTTGACGTCGTCGGGGATGCGGTTGACCTCGGGCCAGCCGCGCGTGTAGCCCTCGCCCTCCCACTTGGCGGTCGCGTCGAAGCCGATCTTGCCGCCGATCGCCTTCAGGCGCGCGGCGTGGTCGAGCTGGTCGAGCGGGCCGTACGACATCAGGATGTCGTGGGCGGGGTCGATGTTGGCGCCCATCTGCCAGACGACCTCGGTGTAGTCATGCACGTCGACCCAGTCGTCGACGACGATCACGGCCTTCGTCAGGGACAAGAGACCTGTGCCCCAGATCGCGTTCATCACCTTCTGGGCGTGGCCGGGGAAGCGCTTCCTGATCGAGACGATCACGCAGTTGTGGAACGTGCCGGCGGCCGGCAGGTCGTAGTCGACGACCTCGGGCAGCGTCATCCGCACGGCCGGCAGGAAGATCCGCTCGGTGGCCTTCGCCAGCCAGAGGTCCTCGCACGGGGGCGGGCCGACGACGATCGTCGGGTAGATCGGGTCGCGCCGCGACGTGATCGCCGTGATGTGCATGACCGGGAAGTCGTCGACGGGCGTGTAGTAGCCGGTGTGGTCGCCGAACGGGCCCTCGGGGCGCAGCTCGCCGCGCTCGCAGTAGCCCTCGATCACGATCTCCGCGTTCGCGGGCACCTCGACGTCGATCGTCTTCGCGGGCACGACCTCGACGGGGGTGTCGCGCAGCCAGCCGGCGACCATGTACTCGTCGACGTGCTTCGGCAGCGGCATCGAGCCGCAGTAGGTCGTCGTGGGGTCGGTGCCGAGTGCGATCGCGACCTCCATCCGGCCCGCGCCCTCGGTCCAGTCGTGCGCGGCGTCCTTGTGGATCTGCCAGTGCAGGCCGAGCTCCGTGGCGGAGTGCTTCTGCAGCCGGTACATGCCGACGTTGCGGCCGCCCGTGACGGGGTCCTTGGTGATCACGTTGGCGAGCGTCACGTACGGGCCGCCGTCGTCGGGCCAGCAGGTCAGGACGGGCAGGAGGTCGAGGCTCGGCTCGGGCCAGACGACCTCCTGGCAGGGCGCGGAGCGCACGACCTTCGGGCGCGCGTCGGCGACCGACTTGAGCTGGCCGAGCTTCCGCACCTTGTCGGCGAGTCCGTCGGGCGGGCGCAGCTCGAGCAGGTCGGCGATCTCGTCGCCGATCGCGTCGAGCGAGTCGGCGCCGAGCGCCATCAGCATCCGCCGCTCCGTCCCGAACTGGTTGATCAGGACGGGCACGCGCGAGCCCTTGACGTCGGTGAACAGGAGCGCGGGTCCGCCGCCCTTCATGGCGCGGTCGGCGATCTCGGTGATCTCGAGGTGCGGGTCGACCTCCTGCGTGACCTCGACGAGCTCGCCCGCGCGGCGCAGCATGTCGATCCAGTCGCGCAGATCGCGGGGCCCGTTCACGCGTCCCCCATCAGGCGGCGGTGGAGGGCCAGGGGCGCCTGCGCCTCGTCGTCGGCGACGAGCGCGTCGAGCGGCGCGCGGTCGCCGGCCCGCAGCGCGTCGCGGGACGCGGGGAGACGATCGTCGCGGGGGCCGGCGAGGTGGCGGCAGGTGGCGAGCCAGAGCTCGGCGTCGGCGGGCCGCTCCGCCTCGGCGCGCTGCGCCGCGGCGAGGGTGACGAGGTCGGACAGGGCCGCGATCGCCTCGACGTCGCCGGCGGCCGTGACCTGCACGAGGCCGGTCGCGTACAGGTAGTCGCCGAGCAGGAGGCCCTGCTCGCGGTCGGGGGCCGCGAACCCGCGCCCGCGCGGCGCGTGGTGGACGAGGAAGCCCTCGTAGATCGTCTCGACGCCGTCGGCGAGGTCGCCGCCCGCGACCCGCCCGAAGGCGTGCGCGGGCTCGCGGTCGGCGGCCGGCAGGGCGGAGCGCGCCCACACGGCGGAGGCGGCCGCCGCCCGCTCGACGATCAGGTTGACGGGCTCGAGGGCTACGCGAGCCACTTGGCGGCGTCCACGGCGCCGTACGTGATCGTCGCCCGCGCGCCGGCCCGGCGGATCGCGACCAGCGACTCGAGGTAGGCGTCGCGGAAGGCGAACGCGCCCCGGTCGGCGGCGTGCTGCAGCATCGCGTACTCCCCCGACACCTGGTAGGCCAGGACGGGGAGGTCGGTGGCGTCGGAGAGGTCGCGGATCACGTCGAGGTAGGCGAGGGCGGGCTTGACCATCAGCAGATCGGCACCCTCCTGTTCGTCGATCAGCCCCTCGCGGACGGCCTCGGCGCGGTTCGGCGGGTCGAGCTGATGCGAGCGCCGGTCGCCCGCCGACGGCGCCGAGTGGGCGGCGTCGCGGAACGGGCCGTAGAAGGCGGAGGCGTACTTCGACGAGTAGGAGAGGATGCCGACGGACTCGGCGAAGCCCTCCGCGTCGAGGGCGTCGCGGATCACGGCGACGCGCCCGTCGAACATATCGCTCGGGGCGACGAGGTCGGCACCGGCGCGGGCGTGCGCGAGGGCCGCCTGCGCGAGGATCGGCAGGCTCGCGTCGTTGAGGATCGTGCCGTCCGCGCCGACGAGGCCGCAGTGGCCGTGGTCGGTGTACTGGCAGAGGCAGACGTCGGTGGCGATCACGAGGCCGGGCGCGGCGGCGCGGATCGCCCGCACAGCGCTCGGCACGGGGCCGTCGGGGTCCCAGCTCGAGGTGGCCTCGGCGTCCTTCTCCGCCGGCAGCCCGAACAGGAGCACCCCGCCGACGCCGTGCGCGGCGGCCTCGGCGGCGGCCTCGGCGGCGAGGTCGGCCGAGAGCCGGTCGACGCCCGGCAGCGACGCGACGGGCTCGCGGCGGCCCGCGCCGGGCAGCACGAACAGCGGCAGGATCAGCTGTGCCGGGTCGAGGTGCGTCTCGCGCACGAGGGCGCGCAGCGCGGGCGTGCGGCGCAGGCGGCGGGGACGCGACTCCGGGAACACACCCGAAGGGTAGGCGAGGAGCGCGGGCGGCCGGGCCGGGTCAGCCGGTCAGCGTGACGATGTCCGTGGCGGCGCCCGTGTCCTGCACGGTGGCCGTCGCGTCGGCCGTCGTGTCGACGGGCACGGTGTCCGTGAAGATCTCGAACGTCTCCGTCGGGGCCGTCGCCCCGGTGTCGATCGGCGCCGTGTCCGTCAGGACGTCGGGCAGCGGCAGCTCGTCGCCGGTCACGGTCAGGGTCAGCGCGTCGGCCTCGGGCAGCGTGAACGTCGGGATCTGCTGCTCGTCGGCGGGCGCCTCGTCGTCGCCGAGGAGGCCCGTGTCCACGGTGGCGAGGGCGAGCGCGATGGCGAGCAGGGCGAGGCCGCCGACGATCGCGGCGAGCGCCGCGTCGGAGAGGCCCCGCTTCGGGGCGACGGGCGGCGGCGGACGTACCGGCTCGGGCGGCGCGAGCGCGGCGGGCAGCGGCACGCCGGCCAGCGCGCGCAGGCGCTCGGCCACGAGCCGGGTGGGCGGCGGCGGGCGCTCCGGGTCCGTGGAGAGGAGCGCGAGGGTGAGACCGTTGAGGGCGGGCGGCACGTCGGCGGCGAGCGCGGCCGGGGCGGCGGGCTGCGCGGCCGGCTCGCGGCCGGTCAGGAGCAGGTAGAGCAGCCGGCCGAGCGCGCGCAGGTCGTCGGCGGCGGCGGGCTGCGGGCGGCCGTCGGCGATCGCAGCGGCGCCGGCGAGGCCGGCGCCCATCACGAGCGGCCGGCCCGAGGCGTCAAGGACGACGGCGTCGGCGACGAGGCCGCCGTGGGCGAGCCCGGCGGCGTGGAGCTGCGCGAGGGCCTCGGCGACGTCGGCGGCGACGAGCACGACGCTGGTCTGCGGCATCCGCACCGCGGTCGACAGGAGCGGGCCATCCGCCTGCGCCTCGACGTGGAGGACGGCGCCGTCGGGATCGACGACGGTGTCGAGCACGGGCGCGAGGCTCGAGTGGCGGCACTGAGCGATCCGGCGCAGGTGCTCGCCGGCCAGAACGCCGCGCGGGCCGGCGGGGATCCGCGCGAGCGCGACGCGGTGATCGGCGACCTGGTCGACGGCCAGCTCGCGCGCCACGCCGCCGAGCGCGGGCAGGGGCGCCACGCCGCGGTAGCGGTCCGCGCTCACGGCCGGGCCTCGGGGGCGCACGCGATTAGGACCACCCGTCCTATATACCATGCGCGGAGCCGCCTCCCTGCGGCGTTCACCGCCCCATGCCCACCTCGCCGCCCGCCGACCTGCCGCACCCGCGCATCCCCGTCGCGGAGGCCCGCGCACTCGTCGTGGGCGCCGTCCGCCGCGTCGCGGCGGAGCCCGTGGGGCTGGCCGAGCTGGCCGGCCGCGTCCTCGCCGCGCCCGTCGTCGCGCCCCACGACCTGCCCCGCCACGCCAACTCGGCGATGGACGGCTACGCGCTGCGGGCCGGCGAGCCCGGCCCGTGGCCCGTCGCCGCCCGTATCCTCGCGGGCGACGATCCCGCTCCGTTGCCGGCCGGCGCCTGCGCGGCGATCGCCACGGGCGGCGTGCTGCCCGCCGGCGCTGACGCCGTGGTCGCGATCGAGCAGGCCGTCGAGGCCGACGGGGTGGTCACGGCCACCGCCGCTTTGACCGCCGGCGACCACGTCCGGCCCGTCGGCGCCGACGTGCGCGCGGGCGCCGAGGTCCTCCCCGCCGGCGCCGTGCTCGGTCCCCTCGCCGCCGCCGCCGTGGCGGGCCTCGGGCTGACGGACGCCGCCTGCGCGGCCCGCCCCCGCGTCGCGATCCTGACCACGGGCGACGAGCTCGTGGCGCCCGGCGAGCCCCTCCGGCGCGGGCAGATCCACGAGTCGAACTCCGTGCTCGTGCGGGCCGCCCTCGTGCGCGCCGGCTGCGCGGTGGTGCACGTCGGCGGCGTCCCCGACGCGGCGGCCGCGACCCGTGACGCCTTCGCCCGGGCCCTCGCGGACGCCGACCTCGTGGTCTCGACCGGCGGCGTCTCCGTCGGACCGCGCGACCACGTCAAGCCGGCCCTCGCCGCGCTCGGCGTGCGCGAGCTGTTCTGGCGGATCGCGACCCAGCCGGGCCAGCCGACCTGGTGCGGGACCGCCCCGGACGGCGCGCTCGTCGCGGGGCTGCCCGGCAACCCGCTCTCCTGCCTTGTCGGCCTGCACCTGCTCCTCGTGCCGGCCGTGCGGGCGATGATGGGCGCGGACCCCGGGCCCGAGACGGTGCGCGCCGAGCTCGCGGCGCCCGTCCGGCGGCTGCCCGCACGGATGCGCTGCCTGCCGATGCGCCTCGTGCACGGCCGCCTCGAGGACCTCGGCGCGGGCGTCTCGCACCAGCTCTCCCGCGCCGCCCGCGCGAACGCGCTCGCGCTCGTGCCCGCCGGCGAGGGCGAGCTCGCGGCGGGCGCGGCGGTCGACGCCGTCGTCCTCGGCTGAAACGGCCGCAGGCGCCCGGCGCGCGATCTGCGGGGCGGATGGCGCTCCGCGCGCTAGGGTGCCGCCGCAGGCAACCCGACGCGACGCACGGAGGCACGAGGCAGATGGCGGACCACCGGATCGAGACCGACAGCATGGGCGAGGTGCAGGTCGCCTCCGACCGCTACTGGGGGGCGCAGACCGAGCGCTCGATCGACAACTTCCAGATCGGCCTCGGCACCTACCACTGGGACCGCCCGATCATCCGCGCGCTCGGCGTGCTGAAGAAGTCCGCGGCGCGCGCCAACAAGGACCTCGGCCAGCTGCCGCCCGACGTCGCCGACCTGATCATCGCCGCCGCCGACGAGGTGATCGACGGCCGGCTCGACGCGCACTTCCCCCTCGTGGTCTGGCAGACGGGCTCCGGCACCCAGTCGAACATGAACGTCAACGAGGTGATCTCGAACCGCGCGATCGAGATGGCGGGCGGCGTGCTGGGCTCGAAGGCCCCGGTCCACCCGAACGACCACGTCAACCGCGGCCAGTCGTCGAACGACACCTTCCCGACGGCGATGCACATCGCGGCCGTGGAGGTCATCGACACCGTCCTGATCCCCAACGTCCTCGTCCTGCGCGACACCCTCGACGCGAAGGCGAAGGCCCACGCCGACGTGGTCAAGATCGGCCGCACGCACCTGCAGGACGCGACCCCCGTCACCCTCGGCCAGGAGATCTCCGCCTGGGTCGCCCAGATCGACGACGCCGTCGCCCAGGTCCGCCACGCGCTCGACGGCCTGCTCGAGCTGGCGATCGGCGGCACGGCGGTCGGCACCGGCCTCAACGCGCACCCCGAGTTCGGCGACCTGGCCGCGAGGTACATGGCGGAGGAGACCGGCTACGGCTTCTACTCGTCGGCGAACAAGTTCAAGGCGCTCGCCTCGCACGACGCGCTCGTCAACGCCTCCGCGGCCGAGCGCACCCTCGCGGGCGCGCTGCTGAAGATGGCGAACGACGTGCGCCGCCTCGCCTCCGGCCCGCGCGCCGGCATCGGCGAGATCTCGATCCCGGAGAACGAGCCGGGCTCGTCGATCATGCCGGGCAAGGTCAACCCGACGCAGTGCGAGGCCCTCACGATGGTCTGCGCGCAGGTGTTCGGCAACGACGCGGCCGTCGCCTTCGCGGGCACGCAGGGCGACTACCAGCTCAACGTCTACAAGCCCGTGATGGTCTGGAACGTGATCGAGTCGGCCGAGCTGATCGGCGCGGCCTGCCGCTCGTTCAACGACCGCTGCGCCGTCGGCATCGAGCCCAACCACGACGTCCTCGAGCGCAACCTCAACGCCTCGCTGATGCTGGTCACGGCGCTCAACACCCACATCGGCTACGAGAACGCCGCCAAGATCGCGAAGAAGGCCCACCAGGAGGGCACGACGCTGATCGAGGCCGCAACGGCGCTGGAGCTCCTGACGCCCGAGCAGTACGCCGAGTGGGTGGTGCCGGTCGACATGACCCACCCGCTGGCCGACTAGGGCTCAGTCCTCCGCGAGGGCGCCGACGGCGCCCGCCCCGATCAGCACGCTGCCCCCGACGACGAGGGCGGGCGGCAGCGCGCCCGTGGCGGCGGCCCCGATCAGGGTCGCGGGGTCGGCGCCGCGCAGGAGGAAGATCAGGAGCCCCATCGCAAGCACCGGCCCGAGCGACCACGCGAGCCGGCCGAGGCGCTCGCCGGGCCGCGGGACGAGCGACCAGACCCACAGGGCGGGCACCGCGACGAGCACGCTCGCGGGGCTGCCGGCGAGCAGGAGCAGCGCGGCGACGAGGCCGACGGCGATCGCGCCGATCAGGGGCGGCGGGGCGCTGACCCGCCGCGCGAGGAGCCACGCGGCGGCCAGCGTGAGCGCGAGCGCGACGGCCACCACGGCGACGACGCCGGCGAGGTCGGCGCGCGGCCAGCCCGAGCCGGGCGCCGTCGACACCCCGCCGGTCAGGTCGACGAGGCGGGCGACGAGGACCGCGGCGACGCCGGGCACGGCCCCGACCAGCGCGACGGCGAGGGCCGCGCCCCAGCCGGCCCGCGACGGGCGCCCGCCGGCGAGCAGGACCCGGCCCGCGGCCACGAGCGGGCCGATCAGGAGGGCGATCGCGAGCAGCCCGATCGCGCGGCCCGGGATGATGCGGCCGGAGACCGCTACGTAGGCGCCGGTCGGGGGCGCGGGCCGCGGCTCCGCGTCGAGCCGGACGAGGAGCTGCGCGATCGCCGCGCCGACGGCGCCGAGGCGCGCCTCGTCGAGCGGCGCGAGGCCCACCCCGCCCGTGCCGTCGCCGAGCTGGATCGCCGCGATGCCCGCGTCGAGGTACGGGACCTGGGCGCCGGACGGCGCGACGGGGACGATCAGGTCGAGCACCTGCAGGACGGGGCTCTGCGGGGCCACCGCCCCGGCCGCGGGCTGCTGCTCGGCGAGCGACTCCTGCAGGCCGCGCAGGAGGACGTCCGGGGTGCGCACCCCGCCGGTGCCGGCGAAGCGGATCGGGAGGGTGCCCGTCGGGCCCCCGATCGAGCGCAGGGACACGACCGCGACCGGCCGCAGCCCGTCGGCGCGCAGGTCGCGCAGGAGCCGCTCGTTGCCGGCCTGCCCGACGGTGCCGCCGTCCGTCGATGCGATCACGAGGGCGCGCGAGCGGTCCACGCCCGCAAGGTCGCGGGCCAGCTCGACGACGGCGGCCGTGCCCGAGGCGTTGTCGTCAAGGCCGGGGCCGGGCGCCACGTCGTCGCGGTTGGCGACCACGACCACCGCCTCGGTCGAGGCACCGGGCTCGACGACCCAGACGTTCTCCATGGCGACGTCCGCGCCGTCGGGGCCGGGCGCCGTGAAGGTCGCGCGGCGCACCGTCTCGCCGCTGATCTCCCCGAGCGCGCCGGCGACGTCGTCGACGGCCTGGCCGGCCGTCGCCGATCCGGGCGAGCGGTCGGGGACGAGCTGCGCGAGGCGGCGCGCGAAGTCGGCGGCACGCGGCCCGTCGAAGCTCGGGACCACGACGAGCGACGCGGACGGCCCGACGGGCGTGCGCACGCTGACCAGGAGCACCACGAGGGCCAACAGCGGCGGCAGGATGAACGCGACCCGCAGGACGCGGCTCCGGCCCGAGGGGCTTCGGCGGTCCGGGCGCGGGGTTCCGAGCGGGTCGGACACAGGCCCCCTGACGGTAGCATTGGCCCGTGCCGACGCCCCACGTGGTCCTGATCGTCGACGACGAGGTGCCGCTCCAGGAGCTGCTCCAGCGCGCGCTCGAGCGGGACGGCTACCGGGTCGTGGTGGCGGGCACCGCCGCCGACGGCGTCGCCGCCTTCGAGCGCGAGTCGCCCGACGCGATCCTGCTCGACGTGATGCTCCCGGACCGCTCCGGGCGCGACGTCTGCCAGGAGATCCGCTCCCGCTCCACCGTCCCGATCATCATGCTGACCGCGCTCGACGACGAGGTCGACAAGGTCGTCGGGCTCGAGCTCGGCGCCGACGACTACATCACGAAGCCGTTCGGCCTCAGCGAGCTGCGCTCGCGCGTGCGCGCCGTCCTGCGGCGCGCCTCGATGGGCGCGCCCGCGGCGGGCGAGCCGGACGTGGCCGTGCTCGACGAGGCCGGCGTGCGGCTCGACCGCGGCCGGCGCGCCGTCGCCGTGGACGGCGCGGACGTCGACCTCACCTACGTCGAGTTCGAGATCCTGACGACGCTGATGGAGAGCCCGGGGCGCGTCTACAGCCGTGCCCAGCTGCTCGACGCAGTCTGGGGCTCGTCCGACTTCCGCGAGCCGCGGACCGTCGATGTGCACGTCCGCCACCTGCGCGAGAAGATCGAGGCGGACCCCGCCAGCCCCGTGCGCATCCACACCGTCCGCGGGGTCGGCTACCGCTTCGAGGGCTAGCCGTGGACTGGCTCGTCGACCGGGTCTTCCCGTTCCGGCGGCTGACGGTCTGGCTCGGCCTCCTCGTCCTCGCCGTCGCGCTGATCACGGTGGCGCTGGCCGCGGTGCTCGTCCTGCCGTCCCTGCGCGGCGACCTCGTCGACGACCGCGTCGCGTCGGTCGCCCGCTCCGCCGAGCAGTCGGCCCCGACCTTCGCCTCCAACTTCGCCGACGCCCTCGCCGGCGCCGGGGGCTCGGCCGACGCCAACGCCGTGACCGCCGCCTACGGGGCGCTGACCGACACGCAGGCGTACATCTTCCAGCGGATCGGCGCGGGCCGGCTCGTGCCCGTCACCGAGCCGGTCGCCCCGGGGGCGTCGCCCGCGGCGGCCCGCGCGGCCGTCGACGCGGGCATCCAGAGCGGGACGGCGCGGGTCGGCCGCGAGGAGGTCGCGGAGGCCGCCTACGCGATGCGGATCGGCGACACCGTCTACGTGGTGCTGCTGCAGTCGAGCCTCGCCGACGTCGACGCCGCCGTCCGCCTGACGGTGCGCCGCAGCCTCGTCGGCGCGCTGATCGCCCTCCCCCTCGCCGTCCTGATCGGCGCGCTCGCCGCCGCGCTCCTGACCCGCCGCCTGCGGCGCCTCGAGCGCGCCTCGAGCCGGATCGCGGCCGGCACCCTCGACGCCCCGATCAAGGACCGCGGCCGGGACGAGATCGGCGACCTCGCCCAGGCGCTCGAGCAGATGCGCGACGAGCTCGCCGCCACCGACGCCGCCCGCCGCGCCTTCGTCGCGAACGCGTCGCACGAGCTGCGCACGCCCGTCTTCGCGCTGTCGGGGTTCATGGAGCTCCTCGTCGACGAGGAGGACCCCGACCGCCGCGACCAGTACCTCGCGACGATGGCCGACCAGGTCGGCCGCCTGACGCGCCTCGCCACCGACCTGCTCGACCTCTCGCGGCTCGACTCGGGCAAGGTGCCGCTCGACATCGAGCCCGTCGAGCTGTCCGCGGTCGCGGCCCGCGTCGCCGCGGACCTCGCGGCCGTCGCCAACGCCCGGGGCGCGATCGTCGACGTCGCCGCCGCGCCCGCGATGGCGCTCGGCGACGAGACCCGGATCGGGCAGATCGCCCGCGCCCTCGTCGACAACGCGGTCAGGCACAACCCCGCGGGCGCGCACGTGCGGATCGCGACGCGGACGGGCGGTGGCATCGCCTCGCTCATGGTCGAGGACTCGGGCCCGCGGATCCCCGAGGCCGAGGCGCGGTCCGTGTTCGGGCGCTTCGCGCGCGGGACGGGCGCCGGCGAGGGCTCGGGCCTCGGGCTCGCGATCGCCTCGGAGCTGGCCGAGCGGATGGGTGGCCGGCTGGTGCTCGACCAGACGGGCGAGCGCAAGGCGTTCCGCCTCGACCTCGCGGAGGATGCGGGCAATCACCCGCCGTCGTCCGCATGATCGCGGCCGGGCTCGGGGCATGGCCCCGGACCGCCGAGCCCTGACGGTCGTCTCGAAGCGGGGACCGATCGCGTACGACCGCGTGGACGGGGCGCGCGTCGCGCGCCGCGGCGCGGGCGGCCCCATGTCCGCCCTGCGCGTCGACCGGACCGACCTGTCGAAGAACATCGTGCGCGGCTTCATGGCCTACGAGCGGCTGCTCGAGCGCCGCCCGCACCTCCACGGCGAGGTCGGGATGCTGTCCCTGCTCGACCCGTCGCGGTTCACCGTGCCGGTCGACGCGGCCTGCCCGGAGGAGATCCGCGCGGCCGCCGCGGGGGTCAACGAGCGCCACGGCCGGCGCGGCTGGCTCCCCATCGACCTGCGAATCGGCGATAACTTCCCCCTGGCCGTCGCCGCGTACCGCGAGTACGACGTCCTGATCGTGAACTCCATCGCCGACGACATGAACCTGATCTCCAAGGAAGCACCCCTCCTCAACGAGCGCGACGGCGCCCTCGCGCTGTCGGTCCGCGCGGATTCCTTCGAGGAGCTCGGCGACCTCTGCGTCCCCGTCGACCCGCTCGACGTCGCCGAGACGACCTTGGCCCTCGAGACCGCCCTCGAGCTGCCCGCCGTGGAGCGTGCCGGGCGCACCGCCGGGCTGCGCCGCCGCGCCGAGGAGCACGACGTCGCCGCCTCGATCGGGGCCCAGCTCGCCGACCTCGCCCGCCTGCCGGAGCCGGCCCGATGAGCGACGCCCTCCTGATCGTCGCCGTCCTCAACGGCGCCCGCACCCGCGCCGAGTGCCCCACGCTGCCCGTCGCGCCCGACGAGCTCGCCGCCGAGGCGCGGCGCGCGGTCGACGCCGGCGCCGGGATGGTGGCCGTGCAGGCGCCCGCCTTCGACCTCGTGGTCGACGACGTCGTCGCCGCCATCCGCGCCGCCGTCGACGCGCCGGTCTGCCTGTCCACGCAGCGCGCCCGCCAGACGTCGCTCGGCACCGTGACGGCGCTCTTCGACATCCTGCGCGACGTGCCCGACCTCGGCGCGGTGCACGTGCGCCCGCCCGCCCCCGACCTGCCCGCCCACCGCGAGGAGGCGCGCCAGATCCTCGAGGCGCTCGACCGGGCCGGCGTGCGTCCCGCGCCCGCGGCCGGCAGCCTCGACGCGATCGGCGACCTCGAGGTCCTCAACGACGACTCGCTGCTCGGGCGCGCGCCGTTTCTCTCGCTCGTGCTCGGCGCCCCCGCCTCGAGCGACCCCGACGTCGCCGCCGGCACCCCGCAGAACGCGCTGCGCCTCGTCGACCACGCCCGCTCCGTGCTGACGGGCCTGCCGATCGTCGCGGGCGCCCGCGATGGGGCGAGCGCGCCCGTGCAGGCCGCCGCCGCCGCGGCCGGCGCCCACGTCCGCGCCGGGCTCGAGGACAGCGTCGTCCTGCCCGACGGCACCGCCGCCACGTCGAGCGCCCAGCTCGTCGAGCGCGCCGTCCGCCTCGGCGAGGCCCTCGGCCGCCCGCCGATGGGCCCCGACGACGCGCGCCTCCTGATCCGCTGAGGCCGGCGCGGCGGGCCGGGGCCCGCGCTCCTGCGATACGGTTGCCTGAGATGTCGAGTCGCTGGATGGTCGCGATCGCGCTGCTCGCCGCGCTCGGCGCGGTGACGCTCGTAATCGGCCTGCGCGGCGCCTCCCAGGCCACCGAGGAGGCCGCAGGCACGCCGCCCGTTGACGCGTACCCGGCCGGCTTCGAGCCGTTCGCGGCGCCCGCCGTCGCGGGCGAGACCCTGACCGGGGAGGCCTTCGACCTCGTCGAGCTGCGGGGCACGCCCGTGGTGCTCAACTTCTGGGCGTCGTGGTGTGGCCCGTGCCGCAAGGAGATCCCGGCGCTCGCGGCCTTCCAGGCCGCCCACCCGGACCTCGCGGTGGTCGGCGTCAGCTACCAGGACGACCCGGCCGACGCGCTCGCCTTCGCGGAGGAGACCGGCGCCGCCTGGCCGAGCGTGATCGACGACGGCCCGATCGGGAGCGCCTTCGCGGTGCCGGGCCTGCCCGCCACCTTCTTCATCGACGCCGAGGGGCGGGTCGTGGGCCGCATCCTCGGTGAGGCCACCGAGGCGACGCTCGCGCAGGGCGCGCAGGCCCTCGGCGACTCGTGACGGGCGCGATCGAGCTCGGGGCCGTCGGCCTCGCCACCGCCTTCGCGGCGGGCTTCGTATCGTTCCTCTCGCCCTGCGTGTGGCCGCTCGTGCCCGCGTACCTGTCGTACGTCTCGGGGGTGCCCTACGACGAGCTCGGGCGCAACACGCGCCGCGTGACCCTGACCACGCTCTGCTTCGTCGGCGGGTTCACGGTGGTGTTCGCGCTGTACGGCGTCAGCGTCGGCTACCTCGGCGGGCTGATCTCCGAGCACCGCCGCACCCTCGAGGTCGTCGGCGGCATCGTGGTGATGCTGATGGGCCTCGCGCTGCTCGGCTTCGGCCAGCGCCTCGTCGGGCGCGAGGCACGCGTCGGCCTGCCCGCCCGCCCGACGTCCTACGCGGGCGCGGGCGTCGCCGGGGTCGCCTTCGCGGTCGGCTGGACGCCCTGCATCGGGCCCGTCCTGACCTCGGTGCTCCTGTACGCCGCGACCCAGGGCTCGGGACGCGGGTCGATCCTGCTCCTCGCCTACGGCATCGGGCTCGGCGTCCCGTTCCTGCTGTCGGGCCTGCTCGCCTCGTGGGCGCTCGAGCGCACCGGCGCCTACCGCCGCTACGGGGCCTGGATCAACCGCGTCGCGGGCGTCGTGATGATCATCGTCGGGGCGCTCCTCGCGACGGGCGAGCTGACGCGGATCACGCAGCAGCTATCGGGCTACGGCGTGATCCTCTAGCCACGCGGCGGGTCGTGGCCCGCGAAGGCCAGCACCTGGACGCCCGACGGCGTCAGGGGCGTCGGCATCGCGTCGGGCGGGTACACGCCGAGGCCGACGACCTCGGGCAGCATCAGGCCGAAGGGCCCGTCCGCCACCAGCCGGAAGACGCCCGCCATCTCGGTCTCGCCGGGCAGCTCGGTGAGGATGGTGCCGAGGTGCTCGGGCGCGGGCCCCGTGTAGCCGACCTCCTCGGCGAGCTCGCGCACGGCCGCCTCGAGGTAGGTCTCGTCGCCGTCGACGTGGCCCGAGCAGGCGACGTCCCAGCAGCCGGGCGAGGAGTCCTTGCGCGGCGAGCGGCGCTGGAAGAGGAGACCCTCCGAGGTCTCCACGATCACGCTCACGGAGCGGTGGATGAGGGACGCATCGGCGTGGCACTCGGCGCGCGTGCGGTAGCCGAGCACGCGGTCGTCGCGGTCGACGACGCAGAAGACCTCGTCCTGGCGCTGCACGGGGGGCCCGTCCACGGCGCGTATCGTACGGCTCGATGCCGAAGGTCGTGTCCGTGGTGGGCAACCGCCCGCAGTACGTGAAGGCCGCGCCGCTCGCGCTCGCCCTCGCCGGCCGCGCCGACGTCGTCGGCGTCGACACGGGCCAGCACTACGACCCGGAGCTCTCGCAGATCTTCTACGACGAGCTCGGGATCGCGCCGCCCGCGCACCGGCTCGCCGTCGGCTCGGGCTCGCACGCCGAGATGACGGCGCGCATCCTCGAGCGGATCGGCCCCGTGCTGGAGGCCGAGGCGCCCGACTGGTGCGTGGTCTACGGCGACACCAACTCGACGCTCGCGGCCGCGCTCGCCGCCGCGAAGCTCGGGATCCCGATCGCCCACGTCGAGGCGGGCCTGCGCTCGTTCGACCGCTCGATGCCGGAGGAGGTCAACCGCGTCGTCGCCGACCGCGTCTCGGACCTCCTGCTGTGCCCGTCCGCCGAGGCCGTCGCCAACCTCGCCGCCGAGGGGATCACGGCCGGCGTGGAGCAGGTCGGCGACGTGATGGCGGACGCCGCGCGGCTGTTCGGGCCGATCGCGGAGCGCTCGGGCGCCCTCGCCGACCTCGGCCTCGAGCCCGGCGGCTACGCGCTCTGCACGGTCCACCGCGAGGCCAACACGCGCCAGCCCGCCCTCGGCCGGCTCGTCGACGCCCTCTCGGCCCTCGACGTCGACGTCGTGCTGCCGCTCCACCCGCGCACGCGCGCGGCGCTCGACCGCGAGGGCCTCGCCCTCGGCGGGCGGGTGCGGGTGGTCGAGCCGGTCGGCTACCTCGCCTTCACGGCGCTCCTGCGCGGGGCCCGGCTGCTCCTGACCGACTCGGGCGGCGCCCAGAAGGAGGCGTGGTTCCACGCGGTGCCGTGCGTCACCCTGCGCGACCGCACCGAGTGGGTCGAGACCGTCGCCCGCGGCGGCAACGTGCTGGTCGGCGACGACGCGGCAGCGATCGGCACGGCCGTCGAAGTGCCGCCCCGGCCGGCCGCCTGGCCGCCGCTCTACGGCGACGGCCACGCGGCCGAGCGGATCGCCGCGCTGCTCACCGCCTAGGAGGCCGGCGCGGCCACACGGGCCCGGCCGGTACCATCCCGCCCGTGCAGCGCGATGTCGCAGTCGTGGGGGCCGGGTACGTCGGGCTCCCACTCGCCGTGCGCCTGGCCGAGGCGGGCCGCAGCGTGGTCTGCCTCGACCCGGACGCGGCCAAGATGGAGCGCCTCAACGGCGGCGACTCGTACATCGAGGACGTGGCGTCCGCCGACCTCGCCCGGCTGGTCGGCGAGGGCCGCCTCGCCGGCACCACCGACGAGAGCGACCTGCGCGACGCGGACGCGATCCTGATCTGCGTGCCGACGCCCCTGGCCGCGCACCGGGAGCCCGACCTCGGCGCGGTCCGCGCCGCGACGGCCGCCGTCGCGCGCAACCTGCGCAAGGGCCACGTCGTGGTGCTCGAGTCGACGACGTACCCCGGCACGACGCGCGAGGTGCTGCAGCCGATGCTCGAGGAGGGCGGCCTCACCGCCGGCGTCGACTTCCACCTCGCGATGTCGCCCGAGCGGATCGACCCGGGCCGCACCGACTTCACGGTGCGCACCACCCCGAAGGTGATGGGCGGCATCACGGACGCCTGCGCGGAGCGCGCGGCCGCCGTCTACGCGGGCGCCGTGGACGACGTGGTGCGGGTCTCGTCGCCCGAGGCCGCCGAGCTCGCCAAGCTGCTCGAGAACATCTTCCGCACGGTCAACATCGCGCTCGTCAACGAGCTCGCGATGCTCTGCGACCACATGGGCCTCGACGTCTGGGAGGTCATCGACGCGGCCGCCACGAAGCCGTTCGGCTTCATGCGCTTCGAGCCGGGCCCCGGCCTCGGCGGCCACTGCCTGCCGATCGACCCGTTCTACCTGACCTGGAAGGCGCGCGAGCACGGCGTCTCGACCGAGTTCATCGAGCTCGCCGGCAAGGTCAACGAGCATATGCCGCACTACTGCGTCGACCGCGTCGCGCGGCTCCTCAACGACCGGGCCACGAGCGTCCGCGGCGCCGACGTCCTCGTCCTCGGCGTCGCCTACAAGGCCGACGTCGGCGACATGCGCGAGTCGCCCGCCCTGCCGATCATCGAGCAGCTCGTGGAGCGCGGCGCCCGCGTCCGCTACCACGACCCGCACGTGCCGCACCTCGCCGAGACCGGGCTGGACTCGCAGGCGCTGACCGCCGACGGCGTGGCCGCGGCCGACTGCGTCGTGATCGTCACGGGCCACGCCGACGTCGACTACGCGCTGGTCGTCGACCGCGCCGCCGCGGTCCTCGACCTGCGCAACGCCACCGGGCGCCGCGGCCTCGGGGGGCCCAATGTCGACCGGCTCTGACGCGCCCGTCCGGGTCGGGATCGTCGGCCTCGGCTACTGGGGCCCCAACATCGCGCGCGCCCTGGCCTCCACGCCCGGCTGCGCGCTCGCCTGGGCCTGCGACCTCGACGCGGGGAACCGCGCGCGCCTCGAGGACCGCTATCCCGACACCGTGCTGACCGACCGGTTCGAGGACCTGCTGGAGGACGCCGCGCTCGATGCGGTCATCGTGGCCACCGGTGCGCCATCGCACCACGCGCTCGGGATGCGGGTGCTCGAGGCCGGCAAGCACGCCTTCGTCGAGAAGCCCCTCGCCCTCGCCGTCGACGACGCCCGCGCGCTCGTCCAGGCGGCGGCCGCGCGCGACCGGGTCCTGATGGTGGGGCACCTCCTGCGCTTCCACCCCGTCTTCCAGGAGCTGCAGCGGATCGTCGACGCGGGCGACCTCGGCCGCGTCCTCTACCTGTACACGAACCGCCTCAACTTCGGGAAGGTGCGCGCCGACGAGAACGCGCTCTGGAGCCTCGCCCCGCACGACATCTCGCTGGCCCTCGCCCTCGCCGGGGGGCGGCCCGCCGAGGTCTCGGCCCGCGGCGAGGCGTTCCTGCGCGAGGGCGTCGAGGACGTCGTCTTCGGCTATCTGCACTTCCCGAGCGGCCTCGTCGCCCACCTGCACGTCTCCTGGCTCGACCCGCACAAGAGCCGCAAGCTGACCGTCGTCGGGTCGGAGGGCATGGCCGTCTTCGACGACACCGACGTCGAGCGCAAACTCACCATCTACGAGAAGGCCTCGTCGCCGTCGCGCTTCGACACCTGGGGCGAGTTCCAGGCGCTGCGCAGCGGCGACGTCACGATCCCGCAGGTCCCGAGCGCCGAGCCGCTCCTGCAGGAGACGACCGCCTTCGTCGAGGCGATCCGCCGCGGAGCGGCGACCGTGGCCTCGGGCGACGAGGGCCTCGCCGTCGTCGAGGTCCTGAGCGCGCTGCAGGCCTCGCTCGAGCAGGGCGGCGCGCCCGTGCGCCTCGGGAGTTCGTGATGGCCGTGGACCCGACCGCGCTCGTCGAGGACGGCGTCGTCCTCGGTGCGGACGTGGAGATCGGCCCGTTCGCCGTCGTGCGCGCCGGCACCGTGCTCGGCGACGGCGTCACCGTCGGCGAGCACGCGGTGCTCGGCAAGCGCCCGAAGCTCGGCCCCCGCTCCACCGCCGCCCAGGGCGAGCTCGGCCCGCTCGAGGTCGGCGCGGGCGCGACGATCTCCACCCACGCGGTGGTCTACGCCGGCACGACGATCGGCGAGGGAGCGATCATCGGCGACCAGGCCTTCGTGCGCGAGCGCTGCGCGATCGGCCCCCGCACGGTGATCGGCCGCGGCGTCACCGTCGAGAACGACACCGTCATCGGCGCCGGCTGCCGGGTCCAGTCGCAGTCCTACATCACCGCCAAGTGCCTGCTCGAGGACGACGTCTTCATCGCGCCCTGCGTGGTCACCACGAACGACAACCTGATGGGCCGCACCGAGCGCCGCCACGCGCTCACCAAGGGGCCCACGATCCGCCGCGGCGCCCGCATCGGCGGCGCCGTCGTCCTCTGCCCCGGCGTCGAGGTCGGCGAGGAGGCGTTCATCGGCGCGGGCGCGGTCGTCACCCGCGACGTGCCGGCCCGCACGGTGCTGGTCGGCGTGCCGGCGCGCGTCCTGCGCGACGTCCCCGACGACGAGCTGCGCGCGAACGGCGGGTAGGCGCCCGCGGTGGGGCCGCCCTCGCCTCGGCCCCGACGGCGGCGAGCGGGTAGCGTGTGGGCATGTTCGAGCTCGAGACCCTGCCCAACGGCGCCCGCATCCTGTCCGCCCCGATGCGCGACGCCGCCTCCGTCGCCGTGGTCGTCGCGATCGCCGCCGGCTCGCGCTGCGAGGAGCCCGCGGCGGGCGGCATCGCCCACTTCGCGGAGCACATGATGTTCAAGGGCACCGAGCGGCGCCCGACCGCCCGCGACATCTCCCAGGAGATCGACGGCATCGGCGGGGAGTTCAACGCCTTCACCGGCAAGGAGCTGACCGCGTACTACGTGAAGTGCGCGGCCGCCGACGGCGGCACCGCCCTCGACGTGCTCGGGGACATGGTGCTGCACTCGCGCTTCGACGCCGAGGAGCTGGAGCGCGAGAAGGGCGTGATCGTCGAGGAGATCAACATGTACACCGACACGCCGCGGGACATCGTGGGGCAGGTGTACGACGCGGCCCGCTACGGCGACTCGCCGATCGGGCGGCCGATCATCGGCACCAAGGAGACGGTGCGGGCGGCGACGCGCGAGACGTTCCTCGGCTACCTCGGCACCTGGTATCGGCCCGAGCGGATCGCGATCGGGCTCGGCGGCGGCGCCGACCCCGCGCTCGTCGAGGCGGTGCGGGAGCGCTTCGGCGCCCTGCCCGGCGACCCCACGCCGCCCCTGCCCGAGACCGTCGTGCCCGCGATCGCCGACCCGATCGTGGCGATCGAGTCGCGCGACGGCGACCAGGCCCACATCGTGCTCGGCGTGGACGGGTTGCCCGCCGCCGACCCGGACCGCTACCCGATGGCCGTCTGGCAGGCCGTCCTCGGCGGCGGCATGTCGTCGCGGCTGTTCACCGAGGTGCGCGAGCGCCGCGGCCTCGCCTACTACGTGTTCGGGCACCACGCGAGCTACGCGGACACCGGCTCGTACGCCGTCCAGGCCGGCGTCGACCTGGCCCGCGTCGACCTCGCCGTCGAGACGATCGCCGCCGAGCTGCGCCGCATGGCCACCGAGCCCGTCGGCGCCGACGAGCTCGCGAAGGCGAAGCGCTACCTGATCGGCCGCACCGTCCTCGGCCTCGAGGACCCGCGCGGGCGGATCATGTTCGGGCTGCGCCGCGAGCTGCTCGAGGACGGCTGGGTCGACCTCGACGAGGTGGTGCGCGGCATCGAGGCCGTCACCGCCGAGGACCTCCTGCGCGTCGGCGAGCGGATCGTGCGGCTCGACCGCGCCGTGCTCGCCGCGGTCGGCCCGCTCGAGGACCCCGAGGCGCTGCGCGCCCCGCTGGGCGCCTAGGCCCCCGTAGACTGCCGCCGTGGACCTCGCCGCCGACGTCGCGCGCCAGATCGCGCGCATGGACGCCCTGATCGGGGAGCTCGGCGGCGGTGCCGCCCGCATCGACCCGCACACGCACCTCGGGCTCGACGAGGACGGCATGGCCCAGACCCTCGACGAGCTGCTCGGCCACATGGACGCCGCGGGCGTCGCCCGCGCCGCGACCTTCCCGCTCCACGACCCCGACCGCGGCGAGGACTACCGCGTCCCCAACGACCGCGTGCTCGAGTGGTGCGCGGCGTCCGCCGGGCGCGTGATCCCGTTCTGCCGGCTCGGCCTCGACGGCGACCCCGCGCCCGAGGCCGAGCGCGCGATCGCGGCGGGCGCGCGCGGCATCAAGCTGCACCCGCGCGCCCAGGCCTTCCAGCTCGACGACGACCGCCTCGACCCGGTCTTCCGGGTGGCGGCGGAGCACCGCATCCCGATCCTGATCCACGCCGGGCGCGGCATGCCCCCGATCGGCGAGGATCTGGCCGCGCAGGCGGCCCGCAACCCCGAGGCGCTCCTGATCCTCGCGCACGCCGCGATCGTCGACCAGGACCGCATCGCCGAGCGCGTCGCCGGGATGCCCAACGTCGTCTTCGACTCGTCCTGCTGGAGCCCGATCGACCTGCACGCCCTGCTCACGCGCGTCCCGCCGGAGCAGCTCGTCTGGGCCTCGGACCTGCCCTACGGCACGCAGCGCGAGGCGCTGCTCCTCACCCTCGCCGTGCTGCACGAGACGGGCGCCTCGCCGGCGCAGGTCGAGGCCGTCCTCGGCGGCACCGCCGCGCGCATCCTCGCCGGCGAGCACGCGGTGCTCTCCGACCGGCCGATCGCCGCGCGCGAGCGCCCCGTCAACCTCGCCCGCCAGCGCCTCGGCGGCTACCTCGTCGCGCTCCTGCCCGCGATCTGGGGCCGCCGGCCCGACTGGATCGGCCACTTCGGCCTCGCCGAGAACGTCTGCCGCGACGCGGAGGGCGAGCTCGGCCCGCTCGGCGAGCTGATCGCCCTCGCCGCCGCGACCTGGGACGACGCTCTGACCCGGGCCGGCGCCACCCGCGGCGAGCCCACCCTGGACGACGTCCGCGTCACCTTCGAGCTCCTGCTCGCCGCCTGGGTGATGTCCTACTCGCCGCGCACGCAGGAGCGCTGGGAGGCCCTCGCATGATCGCCACCGTCGTCCTCGCCGCCGGCCGCTCCGAGCGGTTCGGCTCGCCCAAGCTGCTCGCCGAGTGGTGGGGCCGCCCGCTCGTCGAGCGCGCCCTCGAGGTCGCGCCGCCCGGCCTGCGCGTGGCCGTGATCGGCACCCACACGGCCAAGCTCCTGCCCGTCTTCCAGGCGCACGGCTTCCAGTGCATCCGCAACCCGAAGCCGCAGCGCGGCCAGTCGTCGTCGCTCCGGCTCGCGCTCGACGTGATGCCCGCCGAGGTCGACGCGGTGCTGGTGCTGCTCGGCGACGCACCGGCGGTGCCGCCGTTCGTCGTCGAGCGCGTGCTGATCGCCCACCGGCGCCTGAACCGCGCCGTGACCGCCTCCTACGACGGCCGCACCGCCCCGCCCGTGATCATCCCGCGCGCCGACTGGGACCGCATCGACGCCGAGGGCGACCATCCGGGCGCGCACCTCGAGCCCGCGCCGGTCGACATGAGCGACCTGCAGGAGGGCGGCGAGGACGTCGACGTCCCCGAGGACCTGTTCCGGCTCGCGGCGAAGCGCGCCGGCGTCGAGCTGCTCGAGCCCGCCGACCAGGCCGCGCTCGACGCGCGCCTCGACGACCCGGCGCCCTTCGCGGTGCGCCTGCGCCGCCGCAAGACGGCGGGCGCCGAGCGCCTCGCCGTCACCCCGCTCGCGCTCGAGAAGCTCGCCCTGGAGCACTTCCGGGGCAGCGAGGTGATCGCCCGCGTGGGCGACGAGTACGTCGGCCTGCTCGGCTGAGGCTCAGCGCGGCGGGTCCGCGTGGTGCGTCTCGAGCAGCTGCAGGAGCTCCACGAGGAACGCGTCGCGCTGGCGCTGCAGGTCCGCGATCGAGCGGCCCGCCGCCTCGTCCTCGCAGCCCGCGACCATCGCGTCGCGCAGCGCAGGGGTCAGGGGCGGCGCCTCGAGCCGCGTCCACGGCTCGAGCAGCGAGTCGCCGAAGTGGTCGAGCATGTGCGCCATCCCGCCCTCGCCGCCCGCGAGGTGGAAGGTCAGGCCGACCCCCATCTGCGCCCAGCGCACGCCGGGCCCGTAGACGAGCGCCGTGTCGCACTCCTCCACGGTGGCCTCGCCGTTCGCCACCATGTGCAGGAGCTCGCGCCAGACGGCGTCCTGGAGGCGGTTGGCGACGAAGCCGGGCAGCTCGTTCGAGCAGCGCAGCGCCTTCTTGCCGGCGCGGGTGTAGAAGTCGAGCGCCCAGTCGACGGCCGCCGGGTCGGTCAGCTCGCCGCCGACGACCTCGACGAGGGGCACGAGGTACGGCGGGTTGAAGGGGTGGCCGACGACGAGCCGCTCGGGGTGGGCGGCGGCGCCCGCCATGTCCGTCATGCGGAAGCCCGACGTGCTGGAGAGGATCGGCACGCCGGGGTCGGCGGCGGCGTCGAGCCGGCCGAGCAGATCGACCTTGAGGTCGAGCACCTCGGGGCCGCTCTCCTGGATGACGTCCGCCTGCCCGGCGGCCTCCTCGAGGGAGTCGACCACGCGCAGCCGGTCGCGGGCGGCGCCGGCGGCGAGGCCGAGCCGCTCAAGCGACGGCCAGGCGATGTCGTGCAGCCGGGCGAGGCGCTCCGCGGCGTCGGGCCCCGGGTCCCAGGCCACGACGTCGTAGCCCTGCGCGAGGAACTTGGCGGCCCAGCCGCCGCCGATCACCCCGGTGCCGATCACGCCCACCGTGCGGACGTCGGCCGGGCTCGTCTTCGGGGTCCAGGTCATCGCAGGCTCCTCCCTCGCGGGGGGAGCCTACTCGCAGTCGCAGTCGTCGCAGATGCGCCGCAGCTCGCGGCGCAGGGACTCCGGGCACGGCTCGGCGCAGGCCTCGCGCACCGCCGTGCGCACCTCCGCCTCGAGCGAGTAGCAGCGCGCGCAGGTCGGACAGCCGGCGAGGTGCGCCTCGACGGTCCGCACCTCCTCGACGGAGAGGGCGCGGTCGACGTAGGCCTGCATGCAGCGCTCGGCGTGCACGCACGGCTCGGGGCGGGTCTCGGCGCTCACGCCGCATCCTCCCCGGCCGCATCGGCGAGGGCCTTCTTGAGGACGCGCCGCCCGCGGTGCAGGCGGCTCATCACGGTGCCGACGGGGATGTCGAGGACGTCGGCGGCCTCCTGGTAGGAGAGGTCGCCGAGGTCGACGAGCACCACGACCTCGCGGAACGGCAGCGACAGCTCGGAGAGGGCGTCGAGGACGGGGCCGGGCGAGAGCCGCTCGACGAGGCGATCGACATCGGCCACGGCGTTCTTCGCACCCCCGAGGCGGTCGTACAGGTAGTAGTCGTCGGCCTCGAGACCGAGCTGCTCGGGCGCGCGCTGCTGCTTGCGCGCGTTGTCGATCGCGAGGTTGTGGAGGATGCGCAGGAGCCAGGCGCGCATGTTGGTGCCGGGCTCGTAGGAGCGCCACGAGCGGAAGGCCCGCGCGTACGCCTCCTGCACGAGGTCCTCGGCGGCCTGGAGGTCGCGGGTCAGCCGCCGCGCCACGCGCCAGACGTCGTCGGCGAGGGCGAGCGCCTGCTCGTCGAAGGCGAGCCGGGCCGGATCGGAGGCGTCGTCGGCCACGGCCCGAGCGTACCAGCCGCGCGGTCGCGGTCGCTCGGGGCAGCAGGCCTCCACGCCCCCGTCAACGCCGGCGGCGGGAGGCGCATTCCGCGCGCCTCGGCGATACTTTGAGCGTGCGCCGATTCCTGAGCTGCATTACCCGTCCGGGCGCGTTCCGCCCGCTGGTCCTGATCACCCTCGGGGCCGTCTACCTGAACGTCGTCTCGGGCGCCCTCGTGCGCGTCACGGGCTCCGGCCTCGGCTGCCCCGACTGGCCGCTGTGCAACGGCAAGGCGACGCCGCCCTTCCACTTCCACGGGCTGATCGAGTTCTCGAACCGCGCGCTCGCGCTGGCCGTGATCATCGCCGCGATCCTGCTCGCGGTGTCCGCCTGGCGGGCCGGGATGCGGCGCACGCACCGCTGGCGCTTCCGGGCGGCGCTCGCGATCGGCATCGGCACGTTCCTGCAGGCGCCGCTCGGCGGCATCACGGTCCTCGTCGACCTCCACCCCCTCGCCGTGATGTCGCACTTCCTGCTCGCGCTCGTCGTGATGCTGGTCGCCGTGGCGCTGGCCCTCGACGAGTTCCAGCTCGCGACGGCGTGGCCGACGGCGCCTGCGCGCTGGGTCCCGATCGGGGGCGTGGTGATCGGCGCCTGGGCGTGGCTGGTGATCATCACGGGCGCGATCGTGACGATGTCGGGGACGCATCCGGGCAGCGAGGGCGTCCCGCGCCTGTGGAACCTGCTCGACGCGGCCTACGTGCACGTGCGGGTCGCCGCCTCCTTCACCGTGGTCATCGCGATCTTCCTGCTCGTGCTGGCCTTCGCCGTGAAGCCGCCCCGGGTCGTCCGGCGCCTCGCGTGGCTGCTCGTCGCCGTCGTGGGCCTGCAGATCGTGGTCGGCGAGCTGCAGTGGCGCACGCAGCTGCCGTGGTGGCTGGTGCTGATCCACGTGTCGCTCGGCGCGCTCGCCCTGGGCACCGCCGCCGCGTTCGGCTGGACCCTGGCCGTCTCCCGACGGCCAGCCCGCCGTCTGCGATGATGGGAGCCCGGTGGACGGCTTCCTGATCCCGGCCGCGGGCGTCGTCGCGGCGGTCGGCGTCGCGCTGCTCCTCGTCACCGGACGCACCCCGCTGCGGATCGTCGGGGCCGTCCTGGCGGCCGCCGGCGGGGCCCCGCTCGCGCTCTCGCGCACGTCGCTCGTCGACGACCTCGCCGACCGTCCGGTCGTCCTCGGCGTCGGGCTCGTCACCGGCGTCGTCGCCATCGCGGTCCTGACCCTCGTCTTCGGGCGGCTGCCGTGGCTCGTGCCGGTGGCGGCGCTGGTGATCGGCCTGCGCATCCCGCTGCAGGAGCACCCGAGCCCGAGCGAGCACCTGCTGCCCCTCTACGCGGTGCTGGCCGCCGGGCTGATCGCGCTCCTGGCCCGCGGCCTGCGCGGCGACGAGCCGGCGAACCGGCTCGGCTACGTCGGCTGGGCGCTCGCCGCCTACGTGCTCGTGGCCTCCGCGAGCCTGCTCTGGAGCGCCGACGTCGACGCCACGGCGTACGCGCTCGCCGCGTTCACCCTGCCGCTCGGCCTGCTCGCCGCCCTGACCGGCACGCTCCCGCCCGCGCCGCCCCTGACCCGGGCCCTGCCGTGGGTCCTGATCGTCGGCGCCGTCGTGCTCGCGCTCGTCGCGCTCTGGCAGGTCGACCAGCGCGAGATCTTCTGGAACGAGAAGCTGATGCGCACGAACGCCTACGGCGGCTTCTTCCGGGCCAACTCGCTGCTCTTCGACCCGAGCCTGTTCGGGCGCGTCGAGGCACTCGCCCTCGTCACGATCGTCGGCCTCCTCGCGCTCGGCCGCCCGCGCCGGCTCTCGCTCCTCGCCGCGCTCGCGGCGCTGCCGATCTTCGCCGGCCTCGCGGTCTCGTACTCGCAGTCGTCGATGCTGGCCCTGTCCGCCGGCGTCCTCGTGATCCTCTGCGTGGTCTGGCGCTGGCGGGCCGTGATCGCCGTCGGCCTCCTGGTGGTCGTCGTGGCGCTCGGCGCGCTCGCCCTGCCGCAGGGGCGCGCCGTCCTCGACGACCCCGCCCAGAAGGCGTCGAGCGCGCGGCTCGGGCTCGTCGAGCGCTCGATCGACCTGTTCGAGGCGCACCCGATCCAGGGCAGCGGGCTGGCGGCGTTCGCGACCGCCACGGGCAAGCGCAAGGCCGCGCCGCACAACGTCGTCTCGGGGACCGCCGCCGAGCTCGGGCTGCTCGGCGGCGCGACCCTCCTCGCCGTGCTCGGGTCGGTGCTGTGGGCGATCCGCCACCGCCGCCCGGAGACGGACCGCGCGACACACCTGGTCCTCGCCGCGCTGTTCGCGGCGGTGCTCGTGCACGCGCTCTTCTACGACAACTTCTTCGCCGACCCGGCCACGTGGGTGATCGCGGCCCTGCTCGCGTCGGGCGCGGCCGTGCCGCGGCTCCTCGGCGGCGCCCCCGAGGCGGAGCCCGCGTGAGCGCGGCCCGCCGCACCCAGGCCCTGCTCGGCGTGCTCGCCGCGCTCGTGCTCGTGTCCGTCCCGTGGCTCGGCGTCGACGCCTGGGCCTTCGACGCGCCCGCGGCCGACGACGGCCCGCTCGGCTGGCTGACCGCGCTCGCCGACGGCCGCTGGGACCTCGGGCTCGTGCGGGCACCGTCCCTCCTCGCGGGCGTCGCCGTCGCCGTCGCCGCGATCGTCCTGCCCGCCCGTGCGCCGTGGCCGCGCGTCGCGGCCGTCGCGGGCACCGCGCTCGTGGTGCTCGCGCTGCTCGTGCCCGCCACGCTCCTGCAGGTCGGGCTGCGCGACGGCACGGAGCCGTGGTTCCACGTCAACGACGCCTCGTACCAGGTCGAGCTGGCGGGGCAGCGGATCCTCGACGGCCAGGACCCCTACGGCGCCTCGTACGCGGGCAGCGGGCTCGAGCGCTTCTACTCGCTCGACGGCACGCCCGTCCTCGACGGCCGCGTCGAGACCGTCGCGCTCGACCACCTCGCCTACTTCCCGGGCCTGCCGGTGCTCGGCGCCGTCAGCGCCGCCCTGCCCGGGCCCCTCAGCGACGTGCGCGTCCTGATGCTGCTGTTCGCGCTCGCGCTCGTGCCCGCCGCGCTCCTCCTGCCCGGCCCGCTCGAGCTGCGCCTCGCCGCGGGCGCGCTCCTCGCCGCCAACCCGCTGATGGTGCGCAGCACGTGGTTCGGGATCCTCGACGCGCCCGTCGTGCTCGCGCTGGTCCTCGCCCTCGCGCTCGCCCTGCGCGGCCGCTGGGGCTGGACGGGCGCGCTCGTCGCGCTCGCCCTCGCGCAGAAGCAGTACGCGCTCGCGGCCGTGCCCTTCCTCGCCCTCGCCGCCTGGCAGGCGGGCGGCGCGGCCGCCCTGCGCCGGGCCGCGGTCGCGTTCGGCGCGGTCCTCGCCGTGGTGCTCCTGCCCTTCATCGCCTGGGACCCCGCGGCCTTCGTCGAGGACACCGTCACCTACGGCACGAGCGCGTACCGGATCGTCGGCTACGGCCTCAGCGGCATCCTCGTCGACCTCGGCCTCGTCGAGCGCGACGGCGCCTACCCCTTCGCCCTGATCGCGCTCGTGACCTGGCTGCCCGCCACCCTCGTCCTGCTCGCGCGCCAGCGCCGCGACCCCGCGCCGTGGCGCGCCGCGCTCGGGTTCGCGCTCTCGTTCCTCGTCCTCGCCTGGGTGGCGCGCTACTTCCAGACGTCCGGGCTCGTCTACCCGCTGGCCGGCCTGCTCGTGGCCGCGCAGATCGCCCTCGCCCCGCTCCTCGCGACCCGGGAGGACGCGTGACCACGGAGTTCCTCCTGGCCCGCCACGGCCACGCGACGAGCGGCCCCGATCACCGCTGGGACGCCTCCGACCCCCTCACCGAGACGGGCCTCGCGCAGGCCGCCGAGCTCGGCGCCGCGCTCGCCGCGCGCGCCGAGCGCCCCGACCGGATCGTGGCCAGCCCGGCCGTGCGGGCCCAGCAGACCGCCGCGGCCTGCGCCGCCGCCCTGGGCCTCGAGGTCGAGACGGAGGACCGGCTGATGGAGTTCGGGTCGGGGGCGCTGAGCCCGTTCACGCTGTCCGAGATGCTCGAGCTCGCCCCGTACGACGACATCTGGCACCCGGACGACTCGGCCTGGGACGGCGAGACGATCGGCGCCTTCTGGACCCGCACGGGCGCCGCCGCCGAGGCGATCTGGCGTGCCGGCGGGCGGCCGCTCGTGGTCAGCCACGTCGGCACCATGCAGGGCATCCTGCGCTGGGCGATGGCCGTGCCGCCCGACTCGCCCGACTCGTTCGCCCTGCTCGTCGACAACGCGAGCCTGACCGACCTCGTCGTGCGCCTCGACCGCCACGGCCGCCGCCGCGCCGAGGTGCACCGGCTCGGCGCGACCGACCACCTGACGACGCGCACCGCGATCTGAGCGCGCGGCTCTGGTAGCGTCGGCCCGGTGAGCGCACGCGACGGCACGGGGCTCGACGACGACCCGGGCGGGGTGTTCGCGCCCGTCCGCACCGCCAACGCCTTCGAGCAGACCGTCGAGCGGCTCGGACGCGCGATCCGGATGGGCCTGCTCGCCCCCGGCGAGCGGCTGCCGAGCGAGCGCGACCTCGCCGAGCGCCTCGCCCTGTCGCGCTCGACGGTGCGCGAGGCGCTGCGCGTCCTGCAGGAGGCCGGCTACCTCGAGGCGCGCCGCGGCCGCGGCGGCGGCACCTTCGTCGCCTCGGTGATCCCCGGCGACGAGTCGCGCCCCGCCGAGGACGAGGTGCGCGTCCTGCGCGGCGACGAGCTGGCGGCGCTCCTGCGCTACCGGCGCGTGCTCGAGCTCGGCATCGCCGAGATCGCCGCCGAGCGGGCGACGGCGGCCGAGCGCGCCCGCCTCGCGGGACTCGTGACCGAGATGGCGGGCCACCACCTCTCCGACTACGCCGCCTACCGCGCGCTCGACGCGCAGTTCCACATCGCGCTCGCCGCGCCGTCGGGGTCGGCGACCCTGGTGCAGCAGGTGACGGACACGCAGGCCGCCCTGTCCGACGTCCTCAACGCCGTCCCGCGCTCCGAGGAGTCGATGGCCAACTCGCAGGACCAGCACCGCCGCGTCCTCGCCGCAATCGAGGCCCGGGACCGCGACGCGGCCCGCGTGGCCATGCGCGAGCACCTCGAGGGCATCGAGCACCTGCTCGCCGTCCTGATGCCCCAGACGCCCGCCTGACGCCACGGGCCGCGGCCGCGCTGTACCCTGCGCCCGTGGAGGTCAAGGGCCTGATCCTGTCCGGCGGCGCGGGCACACGCCTGCGCCCGATCACGCACACGCGGGCCAAGCAGCTCGTGCCGGTGGCCGGCAAGCCGGTGCTCTTCTACGGGATCGAGGCGATGGCCGCCGCCGGCATCCGCGAGATCGGGATCATCACGGGCGACACGAGCGCCGAGATCGAGGCCGCCGTCGGCGACGGCGCGGCCTTCGGCGTCAAGGCCACGTACATCCCGCAGTCGGCGCCGCTCGGCCTCGCCCACGCCGTCCTCACCGCCGAGGCGTTCCTCGGCGACAGCCCCTTCTGCATGTACCTCGGCGACAACCTGCTGCGCGACGGCGTCGCCGGCTTCGTGGACCGCTTCCGCGAGGGCTCGGCCGACGCGATGATCCTGCTCCAGCACGTGCCCAACCCGTCCGAGTACGGCGTCGCCGAGCTCGCCGACGACGGCTCGGTGCACCGCCTCGTCGAGAAGCCGAAGGAGCCGCGGAGCGATCTCGCCCTGGTCGGCGTCTACCTGTTCACGCCCGCCGTGTTCGAGGCCGCGAAGGCGCTCGAGCCGTCGTGGCGCGGCGAGCTCGAGATCACGGACGCGATCCAGGGCATGGTCGACCGCGGCCTGCGCGTCGAGCCGCACGTCGTCACCGGCTGGTGGAAGGACACGGGCCAGCTGGCCGACATGCTGGAGGCCAACCGGCTCGTCCTCGACGCGATCGACCCCGACGTGCAGGGCACCGTCGTCGACTCGAAGATCGAGGGCCGCGTCGTGATCCAGGCGGGGGCCACCGTCGAGCGCTGCCACATCCGCGGCCCCGTCGTGATCTGCGCCGGCGCCACCGTCCGGGACGCCTACATCGGCCCGTACAGCGCGATCTCGGAGGACGCCCACGTCGAGCGCGCCGAGATGGAGCACGCGATCCTGCTCGAGCGCTCCTCGATCATCGGCATCGACACCCGCATCGAGGACTCGCTGATCGGGGCGGACTGCCGGATCACCCGCTCCGACGCGATCCGCTCCGCGAACCGCCTCCTCGTCGGCGACGGCTCGAGGATCGAGATCCTGTGAGCCCCGTGCCCGCGGCGACCCCGATCGACGGGGCGCTGGTCGTGCCCCTCGCCCGCCACGGCGACAGCCGCGGGTGGTTTCTCGAGGCGCGGCGCGAGTCGTGGTTCCGGGAGCTCGGCGGCCAGCCCAGCCTGCAGACCAACATCGTCTGGTCGCGGCAGGGCGTGATCCGCGGGCTCCACTACCACGAGCTCGGCCAGGACGACCTCTTCTTCTGCGCCCTCGGGATGGTGCGCGTGGTCCTGTTCGACCGCCGCGAGGACTCGCCGACGCACGGCACGGCCTGGAGCATCGACATCGGCGAGGACAACCCGGCCGCCGTCTACGTGCCGGGCCGCACCGCCCACGGCTACGAGGCCCTCACGGACTGCCTCTTCTGCTACCACGTCACGCACGAGTACAACCCGGACGACGAGAACACGTTCCCGTGGAACGACGACCGCGTCCGGCACCTGTGGTCGACCGACAGCCCGATCCTGTCGGCGCGCGACGTCGAGGTGTCGTGACCGTCCTCGTGACGGGCGCCGGCGGCCAGATCGGCCGCGCCGCCCTGCGCGTCCTCGGCGACCGCGGCGTCGGCCTCGGGCGCGCCGACCTCGACGTGACGGACGCCGCCGCGGTCATGGCCGCCGTGGCCGCGCACCGCCCCGCGGTGATCCTGCACTGCGCGGCCTGGACCGACGTCGACGGCGCCGAGTCCGACCCGGCGGGCGCGATCCGCGCGAACGTCGCCGCCAACCGGCACGTGGCCCGCGCCGCCTTCGAGCACGGGGCGCGCCTCGTCACCCTCTCCACCGACTTCGTGTTCGACGGGGCGAAGGGCGCGCCGTACGTCGAGTCCGACCCGACCGGACCGCTCTCCGTCTACGGCGAGACCAAGCTGCAGGGCGAGGAGGCCGCCCTCGAGGAGCACCCCGACGGCACCTGGGTCGTGCGCACCGCCTGGGTCTACGACGAGACGCCCGGCAACTTCCCCGGGCTGATCCGCCGCCTCGCGGCCGAGCGGGACGTCCTGCGCGTCGTCACGGACCAGATCGGCAGCCCCACCTACGCCGGGCACCTCGCGCCCGTCCTCGTCGACCTGCCCGAGCGGGTGCCGCCCGGCGTCCGCCACGTCGCGGGCTCGGGCGCCGCCACGCGGCGCGAGTGGGCCGAGGCGGTCCTCGCCGCCGCCGGGCGCGGCGTGCACGTGGAGGGCGCGACGAGCGATGAGTTCCCGACGCCGGCGCGGCGCCCCGCCTACTCGGCGCTCGCGTCCGAACACCCCGACACGCCCGTCCTGCCGGACTGGCGCTCCGGCGTGGAGGCCTGCATGGCAGGATTCACCCCGTGAGCAGGGTCCTGGTCAGCGGCGGCTGCGGCTTCATCGGGTCGCACCTCGTGCGGCGCCTCGTGCGCGAGCACCCCGACCTCGAGGTCGTCAACATCGACCTGCTGACCTACGCGGGCCGGCCCGAGAACGTCGCCGACCTCGCCGACGAGCCGCGCTACGCGTTCGTCCACGGCGACATCGCGAACGCCGACGACGTCGCCCGCGCCGCCGAGGGCTGCGACGGCATCATCAACGTCGCCGCGGAGAGCCACGTCGACCGCTCGATCATGGGCGGCGACGAGTTCGTGACCACGAACGTGCTGGGCACGAAGCGCCTGCTCGACCACGCCCGCGCGCACGGGCTGCGCTACCTGCAGGTCTCGACCGACGAGGTCTACGGCGACGTCGAGGCCCCGCACCGCTCGGTGGAGACCGACCCCCTGCACGGCTCGAGCCCGTACGCGGCCTCGAAGGCGGCGGGCGACCTGCTCGTGCTCTCCTACGCCCGCACCTACGGCCTCAACGCCTCGATCACGCGCGGCTCGAACACCTACGGGCCGTACCAGTTCCCCGAGAAGCTGATCCCGCTCTTCACCACCAACGCCTTCGACGGCAAGGAGCTGCCGCTCTACGGCGACGGCATGCAGGTGCGCGAGATGCTCTTCGTCGAGGACCACTGCGCCGCGATCGACCTGGTCTACCATCACGGCGCCGCCGGCGAGGCCTACAACGTCGGCGCCGAGCACGAGGTGCCCAACATCGAGACGGCGCACCGCATCATCGAGCTGACCGGCGCCGACCCGGCGTCGCTCGTGCGCGTCGCCGACCGCCCCGGCCACGACCGCCGCTACGCGCTCGACTGCGCGAAGCTGCGCGCACTCGGCTGGGAGCGGCGCACCGACTTCGACACCGGCCTCGCCCGCACCGTCGAGTGGTTCCGCGAGAACCGCGCCTGGTGGGAGGCGATCACGTCGGGCGAGGCGTACGCCGACTACAGCGCGAAGAACTACGGCGCCCGCGGGTAGCCGGTGCGCGTCCTCGTCGCCCGCTGCTCGATCGGGTACTCGGGGCGGCTGACCACGCGCCTGGCCTCCGGCGAGCGCGTCCTGATCTTCAAGGACGACGGCTCGGTCTGCATCCACGGCCCGAGGGGCTTCAAGCCGATCAACTACATGTCCGGACCGACCGCGGTCTCCGAGGAGGAGGGCCTGATCACGGTGCGCCGGCCCGAGACGGGCGAGACGCTCCTGATCGAGGTCGAGGAGGTGCTCGCCGACGACGCCCACGTGCTCGTCGACGAGGCCGTGCTCGAGCGCGAGGGCCGCGAGCTCGAGCTGCACGCCCTGCTCGAGCGCTCCCCGCACCTGATCGAGGAGGGCCTCGAGATCCTCGAGCGCGAGCGCGCGACCGACGTCGGACCCGTCGACTTCCTCGCCCGCGACGCCGACGGCCGCATCGTGCTCGTCGAGGTCAAGCGCGTGAAGGCCGTCGCGGCCGCCGTCGAGCAGGTCGTGCGCTACCGCGAGCACGTCGAGCGGGACGCCTCGTACGCGGGCGCCCGCGCCCTCGTCGTCGCGCCCGAATTCGCGCCGCAGGCGCGGGCGCTCGCCGAGCGCCGCCAGGTCGAGTGCGTGGTGCTCGACGTGGCCGGGCTGTACGCGGGCACGGAGGCCGACCCGACCCTCTTCTGAGGGGCCCGCGGGCCCGTGGCCCCGGACACGGGCCGGTCCGGCGACGTGGAACGGCCCGGCGGATGCGGGTAGGGTTCCGGGCGCGCAGACGACCGCCCACGACCGGGCGGGGGCCGATGCGCATCGCGGTACCGGATGACGAGCCGTTCTTCCGGCACCTGCTCGTGCTGAGCCGCCTGCTCGGGATCGCCGGATCCGTCGGCGATCAGGCCCCCGCGGACATCCGCCAGGCGGCGGTCGCCGCGCTCGCGGAGCTCGTCAAGCGGACGCTGCCCGGCATCTCCGCCGACCTCGCGGCCGACGAGCTCCCGGCCGCGCAGCCGCTCTTGACCGAGGAGATGCTGAAGGGCGCGGGGCCGGCCACCCGCCTGCGCGTGACCGCGACCGAGGACCTGCCCGAGCCGCTCGTGCCGCTCGTCAACACGCTGATCGTCGAGGCGATCGGCAACGCGATCGCCCACGGGAGCGCCGACGAGATCTCGGTCACGGCCACCGTCTGGCCCGCCGCCGTCGAGCTCACCGTCGACGACAACGGCACCGGCGTGAAGCCGCACGCCCAGCGCGGGCTCGGCCTGTCCACGATCGCCGCAGCGTCGCGCGACTCCTCCCGCACGTCGCGCGCGGCGGGCGGGCCCGCCTGCACGTGCGCGGGCCCTCCGTCGTCTGAGCGCCCGGGGCCCTACAGGCCCATTGCGTGGTAGCCCGAGTCCACATAGGCGATCGTGCCCGTCACGTTCTCGGCGGCGAGCAGGTACGCGGCGGCCTTGCCGACGTCGCCCTGGTCGACGTTGCGCTTGAGGGGCGAGCGCTCGGCAACCAGCTCCTCCATCACGGTGAAGCCCGGGATCGAGCGGCCGGCGAGCGTGCGCACCGGCCCGGCCGAAACCGCGTTGACGCGGATGTTCTTGGGCCCGAGGTCGGCGGCGAGGTAGCGCATCGACGAGTCGAGCGCCGACTTGGCCACGCCCATCACGTTGTAGCCCGGCACCGCGCGCTCGCCGCCGAGGTAGGTCATGGTCACGATCGAGCCGCCGCCGCGGGCCTCCATGTGCGGCTCGGCCTCGCGCGCCATCGCCACCAGCGAGTAGGCGGACACGTCGAGCGCGAGCCAGAAGTCCTCCCGCTTCGTCTCGATGAAGCGCTGCTGCAGGTCGTGGGCCTGCGCGAAGGCGATCGAGTGCACGAGCAGGTCGAGGCCGCCCAGGCCGCCGACCACCGCGTCGAACGCGGCCGTGATCGAGGCGTCGTCGCGCGCGTCCATCTCGACGCAGAGCTCCGAGCCCACGGACGCGGCGAGCTCACGCACGTTCTTCTCGACGCGCTCGCCCTGGTAGGTGAAGGCGAGGACGGCGCCCTGCCGGTGCAGCTCCTCGGCGATGCCCCACGCGATCGAGCGCCGGTTCGCCACGCCGGCGATCAGGGCGAGCTTGCCTTCGAGCATGGGGGCCTCCGGGGTCGGGGACGGTCTCCGGGATCGTAGGGCGGTCGGCGGGTGGAGTGCCCCGCCCGCCGACCGCCTGCGATCTAGCCCTGCGCCTCGAGGTAGGCGCGCTGCGCGAGCACGCCGACGAGGTGGCGCTTGTACTCGGCGGAGCCGTCGAGGTCCGACGTGGGGTCGAGCCCCTCGCCGGCCGCCGCGGCGGCCTCCGCGATCGACCCGCCGCCGTTGACGGCGGCCTCGAAGCCCGCGAGCCGGGTCGGCCGGTCCGCGACGCCGGTGGCGGCGGCGCGCACGCCGTCCGCCCCGATCGCGACGCCCACGCCCACGATCGACCAGTCGATCGCGCGGCGGTGGAACTTCGCGTACGCCGACTGCGCGTTGCCCTTCGGCAGGCGCACCTGCGTGATGATCTCGTCGTCCGCGAGGGACGTCGTCAGGTAGCTCGTGACCAGGTCGCCGATCTCGATCCGGCGCTCCCCGCCCGGGCCCCGCGCGACCACGGAGCCGCCGGCGGCGAGGATCGCCGCGGGCAGGTCGCCGTGCGGGTCGGCGTGGGCGAGCGAGCCGCCGATCGTGCCGCGGCTCCGGATCACGAGGCTGCCCACGCCGCTGGCGGCCTGGGCCACGAGCCGGCAGTGCTCGCCGATCAGGGGGTCGGCGGCGACCGCGCGGTGCGTGGTCATCGCCCCCACGGCGATCTCGTCGCCGTCCTCGCAGACGCCGACCAGCTCGGCGACGCCGCCCAGGTCGACGACGGCGCCGGGCGCCGCCAGGCGCAGGCGCATCATCGGCACGAGCGACTGGCCGCCGGCCAGCGGGCGGGCGCCCGCCTGGACGGCCGCGATCGCCTCGTCGATGGACGTGGCCTTCGTGTACTCGAGGGTCGAGGGGATCACGACGTCGCCTCCTGAATCACGTTCCAGATGCGGGCGGGCTGCATCGGCATCTCGAGGTGCCGGACGCCGAGGCCCGAAAGGGCGTCGACGGCGGCGTTGACGATCGCCGCCGAGGCGGCGATGGTGCCGGCCTCGCCGATGCCCTTGACCCCCATCGGGTTCGAGGGGGACGGCGTGGTCGTGCGGGCCAGGGTCATCGGCGGGACGTCCGCGGCGCTCGGCACGAGGTACTCGACGAGGGTCGGGGTCAGCATCTGCCCGTCCTCCCCGTACACGGTCTCCTCGTAGAGCGCCTGGCCGAGGCCCTGGATGATCCCGCCGTGGACCTGGCCGTCCACGATCATCGGGTTGATCACGTTGCCGCAGTCGTCGACCGCGGTGTAGTTGACGATCTCCACGCGGCCCGTGTCGGGGTCGATCTCGACCTCGCAGACGTGCGTGCCGAACGGAAACGTGAAGTTCGGCGGGTCGTGGAACGTCGTCGCCTCGAGCACCGGCTCGACGCCCTCCGGCATCGAGCTGGCGGCCCAGGCGGCGCCGGCCAGCTCCTGGATCGTCTTGGCGCGGTCGGGCGAGCCCTTGACCTGCCACGACGACCCCGTCCACTCGAGGTCGTCGACGGAGCACTCGAGCAGGTTCGCCGCGATCTCGCGGGCCTTCTCGCGCACCTTGCCGAGCGAGCGGTAGAGGGCGACGCCGCCGACGGCCAGCGAGCGCGAGCCGTACGTGCCGAGGCCGTACGGCTGGAACGCCGTGTCGCCGTGGATGACCTCGACGTCCTCGAACGGGACGCCGAGCTCGGTCTGCACGATCTGCGACCACGAGGTCGCGTGGCCCTGGCCGTGCGGCGAGGTGCCGGTGATGACCGTGGCCTTGCCCGTCGGGTGCAGGCGCACCGTGGAGTGCTCCCAGCCCGGGGCGCCGACGCCGATGGCGGCGGTCACCGCGGACGGCGCGAGGCCGCAGACCTCGACGTACGTCGAGAGCCCGATGCCGCGGTAGCGCCCGTTCGCCTCGGATGCGGCGCGGCGGGCGGCGAAGCCCGCGTAGTCGGCGAGGCGCAGCGCCTCGTCGAGCGTCGTGTCGTAGTCGCCCGAGTCGTACACGAGGCCCGTGCTCGAGCTGTACGGGAACTGCTCCGGCTTGATGAAGTTGACGCGGCGCACCTCCGCCGGGTCCAGGCCGAGGTCGTCGGCGATGGCGTCCATCAGGCGCTCGATGCCGTGCGTCGCCTCGGGGCGGCCGGCGCCGCGGTAGGCGTCGGTCGGCGTCGTGTTCGTGAACGCCTGCCGCATCCGGATCGAGATGTTCTGGATGTCGTAGCAGCCCGGGACCATGAACACCGTGAGGTGCGAGATCGTCGGGGTCAGCAGCTGGTGGTAGGCGCCGTTGTTCTGGAACGCCTCCAGCTTGAGGGCGACGATCCGGCCGCTCTCGTCGACGCCGGCCGTGTAGTACTGGATCTGGTCGCGACCGTGGATCGTGGCGACCGCGTTCTCGGAGCGGTCCTCGATCCACTTGACCGGCACGCCGAGGACGCGCGAGGCCGAGCAGACCGCGAACTCCTCGCGGTACGTGTTGAGCTTGGCGCCGAAGCCGCCGCCCACGTCGGGCGTGACCACGCGCACCTTCGCCTCGGACGTGCCGCAGACGAAGCTGATGAAGGTGCGCACGAAGTGCGCGACCTGCGTCGACGTGTGGAGCGTCACCTCGCCGGTCGACTGCTGCCAGTCGCCGATGCAGCCGCGGGTCTCCATCGGCATCGGGGTGACGCGCTGGTTGACGACGCGCAGCTCGACGGTGCGGGCCGCGCCCGCGAGCGCCTCCGCGAAGCCGTCGGTCTCGTGGAACAGGGTCGCCGCCGCGTTGTCCGGGTACTCGGAGTGCACGAGCGGGGCGCCGTCGGCCAGCGCGGCCTCGGCGTCGCAGACGACCGGGAGCGGGTCGTAGTCGACGTGCACGAGGTCGGCGCCGTCGCGCGCGAGGTAGCGGTCGTCCGCGATCACGATCGCGACGGGCTCGCCGACGTAGCGGACCTCGTCCCGCGCGAGCAGGGGCTGCTCGGGCTGGCGCACGTCCGAGCCGGGCGGGTTGGAGGCGCACAGGACGCCCGTCTCCGCCGGCAGGGTGGCGTGTGTCAGCACGCGGTGGACGCCCGGCAGGGCCTCCGCCGCCGCGGTGTCGATGCCCGTGATCCTCGCGTGCCCGAACGGGGAGCGCACGAACACCGCGTGCAGCATGCCGGGCAGGCGCAGGTCGTCGACGTAGCGGCCCTCGCCCGTGACGAACTTGCGGTCCTCCTTGCGCAGGACGGCCTCGCCGATCCCGCCGCCGGTCTTCCTCTCGACAGTCGCCATGGTCAGCTCCTCGCCATCTGGTCGGCGGCGCTGCGGACGGCCGCCACGATGTTCTGGTAGCCGGTGCAGCGGCAGAGGTTGCCCTCGAGCGCCTCGCGGATCTCCTCGTCCGCGGCGTTCGGGTTCTGCTCGATCACGCCGAGCCCGGTCATCATCATCCCCGGCGTGCAGAAGCCGCACTGCAGGCCGTGATTCTCGTGGAAGGCCTGCTGGATCGGGTGCAGCTCGCCGCCCTCCGCGAGGCCCTCGACGGTGCGCACCGCGCAGCCGTCGGCCTGCACCGCGAGCACGGAGCACGACAGGACGGGCTCGCCGTCCAGGTGCACGGTGCAGCAGCCGCAGGTCGACGTGTCGCAGCCGATGTGCGTGCCGGTCAGGGTCAGCTGCTCGCGCAGGAAGTGCACGAGCAGCGTTCGCGGATCCACCTCCGCGGTGTGGGCCGTGCCGTTGACGGTCACGGTGATGGTCTGGCCCATCGTGTGGTTGCCTCCTCCCACCCCGGGCTCCCGGGGCCTTGGTCGACGATCCTAGTACGGGAGCGTCCGAAAGGGAATGCCGATTCCGGCGATCCGCGCCAACCCCCCATGCCGGAATGCGGGCGGGTGCCCCCGCCCGCGTCCCGTACGCTGCCCCGGTGGCTGCCGTCGCCCCGGCCCCGGTCGCGCCCGCCGAGCGCGAGCACGCCGTCGACGTCCTGCGCGGGCTGGCCCTGCTCGGCATCGTGATCGTCAACATGGAGTTCTACGCCCAGCCGCTCGCGAGCGGCTGGCTCGAGGCGGCGGGCGGGTTCGACGGCGCGGCGCGCTGGCTCTCGATCGCGGTCTTCCAGGGGAAGAGCTACCTCGTCTTCTCGCTGCTCTTCGGCTACGGCCTGGGCATCCAGCTGGCCCGCTCCGCGGCCACGGGGTCGCCGCTCGGTCGTCGCTACGCGCGCCGCCTGGTCGGGCTGTTCCTCCTCGGCACCCTGCACACGGTGCTGCTCTACGCCGGCGACATCCTGATGGCGTACGCCGTGCTCGGCGCGCTGCTCTGGCCGCTGCGCCGGGTCCGCGAGCGCGATCTCCGGTTCGTGGCGGGCGCCCTGGCCGCGCTGACCGCCCTCGGCGCGCTGCTTCTGGGCGCCGCGACGTTCCTCGACGGCGGCCTCGCGGCCTCGGTCCCCGACACGAGCGCGGCCGTGCGGGCGATCGCCGACGGGAGCGTGGGCGAGCAGGTCGCCCAGCGGGTCGCCGACCTCGGCCCCACCCAGACCCTCGTCTTCCTCGTCCAGGGGCCGATGGTCGCCGCCGCCTTCCTCGTCGGCCTGCTGCTCGCCCGCCGGGGGCTGCTCGCCGACCCGGCCGCGCACCGCGCCCTGCTCGGCCGCCTCGCCCGGATCTGCCTGCCGGTCGGCCTCGCCGGCAGCGCCCTCGCCGCCACCCTGATCGTGGTCGTCGACGGGGCGGCGGGCGGCGTCGGCCTCGCGCTCCAGTTCCTCGTCGCCCCCTTCTCCAGCCTCGGCTACGTCGCCGGCGTCGCGCTGCTCGTCGCGAACGGGCGGCTGGCCGCGCCGTTCGCCCGCGTGGCGGCCGCCGGGCGGATGTCCCTGACCGTCTACCTCGGCGAGTCGATCGTCGCCGCGGTGCTGTTCACCGGCCTCGGCTTCGGCCTCTACGGGCAGGTGGGGCCCGCGCTCGGGCTCGCGATCGCTGTCGGGATCTGGCTCGGGTTCATCGTCTTCGCGGCGCTCTGGTGGCGCGCGTTCCGGTTCGGGCCGTTCGAGTGGCTTTTGCGCTCGTTCACGTACTGGCGCATCCAGCCCCTGCGGCGGGCGCCCTGACCCGGTCCCTGCTCTAGGCTTCCGCCCCGTGTCCGCGACCCGCGTCACCGTCGACGTGCCCGGCTCGTCCGCGAACCTCGGATCGGGCTACGACTGCCTGGCCATCGCCCTGCCCCTGCGCCTGACCGTGGCCGTCGAGCGGCGCCCCGGCCCGCTCGCCGTGGAGGTGGCCGGCGAGGGCGCGGGCGACCTGCCCGCCGACGCGACCAACCTCGTTGCCGCGACCCTGCTCGCCGAGCTCGACGAGAACGGCGACGACCTGCAGATCGCGATCGACAACCGCATCCCGCTCGGCGCCGGCTGCGGCTCGTCCGCCGCCGCGATCGTGGCCGCGCTGGCCGCTGCGGACGCGCTGCTCGGCCGCGCGCCCAGCCCCGCCGGCCTGATCCTGCGCGCCTCCACGATCGAGGGCCACCCCGACAACGTCGCGGCGAGCGTGCTCGGCGGGGTCACCATCGCGGCCGGCGACCCGCCGACCGCGCGCCGCATCGAGCCGCCCGCCGGCCTCGCCCTGGTCGTGGCCGTCGCCGACGAGCGCATCCTGACGCGCGACGCCCGCGCGGCCCTCGCCGGCGACGTGCCCCGCGGCGACGCCGTCTGGAACATCCAACACGCCGCACTGCTCGTGCACGCGCTGCACACCGGCGCCCTCGACGACCTCTCCGTCGCCCTCACGGACCGCCTCCACCAGGACGCCCGCGCCGGGCTGATGCCGACCTTCCAGGAGCTGCGCAGCCGCACCGCCGAGCTCGGCGCCCTCGGCGTCACCCTCTCGGGCGCCGGCCCGTCGGTGCTCGTCTGGTGCGCGGCCGACCGCGCCGACGAGATCGCCGCCGGCGTGCGGGCGATCGTGCCGAGCGCCGACGTGCACGCGCTCCGGCCCGAGCCCGTCGGACTCGTCTGCGGCTAGTAGGCGACTACGCGGCTGCCGCCCTCGGCGGCGAGGCGCTGCTCCTCCGCGCGATACGAGGAGCGCACGAGCGGGCCGGCGAAGACCGAGCCGAAGCCCATCGCGACGCCCTCCTCGCGAAAGCGGCGGAACGCGTCGAGCGGCACCCAGCGGTCGAGCGGGAGGTGCTTCGCGGAGGGTTGCAGGTACTGGCCGATCGTGACGACGTCGACGTCGTGGGCGCGCAGGTCGCGCATCGTCTCGACGACCTCGTCGTCGGTCTCGCCCATCCCGACGATGATGCCGCTCTTCGTCAGCAGCGGCCCGCGCTCGGGGAAGTGCTCGGCCCACAGCTCCTTGGCCCGGCGCAGGATCCACAGCGCGCGGTCGTAGTCGCCCTTGACGCGCACCACGGGCTGGACCCGGCGCACGGTCTCGATGTTGTGGTTGTAGACGTGCGGCTCGGCCGCGAGGACGGTCAGCATCGCGTCGTCCTCGGAGCCGAGGAAGTCGGGCACGAGCACCTCGACCTGCAGCTCGGGGGTGCGGCGGCGCAGCGCGCGGATCGTCTGCGCCCAGTGCTCGGCGCCCTTGTCGGGGAGGTCGTCGCGGTCGACGCTCGTGACCACGACGTGGCGCAGGCCCATCCGCTCCGCCGCGGCCGCCAGCTTGGCGGGCTCGAGCGGGTCGAGCGCCTCGCCGCGCTTGCCGCTCGTGACGGCGCAGTAGCGGCAGGCGCGCGTGCAGGTGTCGCCCATGATCTGGAAGGTCGCGGTGCCGCGGCCCCAGCACTCGCCGATGTTGGGGCAGCCGGCCTCCTCGCAGACGGTGTGGAGGCCGTTCTCGCGCACGATCCCCGTCAGCTCGTCGAAGCGCGAGCCCGGGCTCGCCGCGCGCACCCGCATCCAGTCGGGCCGCGTCTTCGCCTCGGGCCCCCAGGGCACGTCAGGCCTCGCGGATCTCGTAGAGGACGCCGTCGGGATCGGCGATGCCCGTCACGCGCCGCCCGTCGCCGAGCTCGGTGACGTCGTCGAGGAAGGGCGCGTCGCGCTCCTTGAGCTCGGCGAGCATCGCGTCGAAGTCGTCGACCACGAGGGTGATGTAGAGGCCGGCCTCGGCCAGCCACTTCTTGCTGAACTTGCGGCGCACGGCCCCGCCCTCGACCTCGACGCGCAGGCCGTCGCGGGTCGCCACGAAGCCGTTCTCGTCGAGCTCCGACAGGGTGCAGCCGAGCCGGTTCTCGTAGAACTGCCGCGAGCGCACGAGGTCGCTCGCGAAGACGGTGTAGCGGTGCTCCGCGATCACAGGGGCAGCGGCTCCCAGCTGCGGCCGAGGCGCTCGCCGAGCCGGGCGAGGACGGCCGCGGAGGCCTCGGCGCGGTCGATCGGCCGGCCGGCCTCGAGGGCGGCGGTCGTGTAGCGCGTCTCCTGCAGCCCGCAGCCGACGAAGAGGTCGAACGGGCCGAGGTCGCAGTCGACGTTGAGCGCGAAGCCGTGCGTGGTGATCCACTGGGCGACGTGGACGCCGATCGAGGCGATCTTGCGGTCCTCGACCCAGACGCCGGTGTGCTCCTCCCCCTCGCGCGCCTCCGCGGCGACGCCGAGGTCGCCGAGCGCGTCGATCAGCGCGCCCTCCAGGGTCTCGACGTAGCGGCGCAGGTCGCGGCCGAGCGGGGCGAGATCGAGGATCGGGTAGCCGACCAGCTGGCCGGGCCCGTGGTACGTCGCGCGGCCGCCGCGGGCGACCTCCACGACGCCGATGCCGCGCTGCTCGAGGAGCGCGGGGTGTGGGATCTCGCTGGCGACGTCGGTGCGGGTGCCGAGCGTGACGACCGGCTCGTGCTCGAGCAGCATCAGCGTGTCGGGGATCGCCTGCTGCGAGCGGGCGCCCGCCAGGTCGGCCATGGTGGCCAGCGCCCCGTCGTAGGGCGTCAGCCCCGGCAGGTCGAGGAGGTAGGCCGCGGTCGCGGCGGGAGCGCTCACGCCCCGAACGCCTCCTCGTCCCACGTCTCGAGGTTCTGCTTGACCTGGGCCATGAACTGCGAGGCGTAGGCGCCGTCGATCAGGCGGTGGTCGAAGCTCAGCGAGACGTACATCATCGGGCGGATCGCGATCGCCTCGGAGCCGCCGGGGCCGGCGACGGCCATCGGCCGCCGCACGATCGCGCCGGTGTCGAGGATGCCGACCTGGCCGACGGGGATGATCGGCGTGCCGTAGAGCGAGCCGAAGACGCCCGGGTTCGTGATCGTGAAGGTGCCGCCCGCGAGGTCGTCGATCGTCAGCTGCTTGGCGCGGCCGCGGTCGGCGAAGTCCTTGACGGCCTGCGCGAGCCCGAGCAGGTTGAGCGTCTCCGCGTTCTTGATCGACGGCACGAGCAGGCCCTTGCCGTCGTCGACGGCGACGGCCATGCCGAGGTTGACGTAGCGCTTGATCAGCGCCTCGCCGTCGCGCACCTCCGCGTTCATCCACGGCCAGGCGGCGATCGCGTCGACGGTGGCGCGCATGATGAACGGCAGGAACGACAGGCTGACGCCGTAGTCGCCCTGGAACTTCGGCTTCAGCCGGCTGCGGATCTCGGTCACGCGGCCGAGGTCGACCTCCCAGACCTGCGTGACGTGCGCGGCCGTGTCGATCGACTCGCGCATGTGCTTCGCGGTCACCTCGCGGACGCGGGAGAAGGTGTAGACCTCCTCGCCGGCGGCCGGGGCGGCGGGCGCGGGCGGAGCCGCCGGGGCGGCGGGGGCCGCCGGAGCGGCCGGCGCCGCGGGCGCCGCGGCGGCGGGCGGAGCGGCCGGGGGCGCGGCGGGCGTCGCCGGCGGGGCGACGACGGCCGTCGGCTCGGCGGCGGGCGCGGCGAGGGCGCCGCCGGAGGCGCGCGCGGCGAGGAACGCCTCGACGTCCTTCTTGGTCACGCGGCCGCCGCGGCCGGAGCCGGTGATCTGGCCGATGTCGAGGCCGTGCTCGGCGAGCATCCGGGCGACGACCGGGGAGACGAAGGCGCGGCCCTCGGCGTCGGAGTCGGCGACGGGGGCGGGCGGAGCGGCGGCCGCCACGGGGGCGGCGGGCGGAGCGGCGACGGGCTCGGCCGCGGGCGCTGCGGGGGCCGCGGCGACGGGCTCGGGCGCCGGCGGCGCGGGGGCCGGCTCGGCCGGGGCCGCGGGCGCGGCCGGAGCGGCCGGGACGGCGTTCGGGTCGGTCGACAGCACGGCGATGCGGGTGCCGACGTCGACGGTCACGCCCTCGGCGACGAGGATCTCGACGACCACGCCGCCGGCGGGCGACGGCACCTCGGTGTCGACCTTGTCGGTCGATATCTCGACGATGGTCTCGTCGGCCTGGACGGCGTCGCCGACCTGCTTCAGCCAGCGGCTGATTGTGCCCTCCGTGACGCTCGAGCCCATCTGGGGCATCACCACATCGACGTTGCTCGCGACCGCCATCGCGTGACCTCCTGGGGGTCCAGCGGCTTGCCCGCGTACCCTAGCGCTCCTTCGCCCGGACCGCGGTGTGCGGCCGGGCGGCGCCCCGGCCGCGAAGAGGCCTGTCGTGCCCCCCGCCGCCCAGCTGCGTGGGGTGTCGAAGCGCTTCGGCTCCTTCGTCGCCCTCGACGCCATCGACCTCGCGGTCTCCCCGGGGGAGATCCGCGGCTTCCTCGGCCCCAACGGCGCCGGCAAGACGACCGCGATGCGGATCCTCGTCGGCCTCCTGCGCGCCGACGGCGGGGAGGTGTCCCTGCTCGGCGGCGACCCCTGGTCGCGGCCCCAGGTGCGCACGGAGCTCGGCTTCCTGCCCTCCGACCCGGGCCTCTACGGGCGCATGCGGGGCCGTGACCTGCTCGACCACTTCGCCGCCCTGTCGGAGCGCCCGCCCGTCCTGCGCGAGGCGGCCTGCGCGCACCTGCGCATGACCGACGAGGACCTCGCGCGGCCGGTGCGCACCTACTCGAAGGGCATGCGCCAGAAGCTCGGCGTGCTGCAGGCCGTCCAGCACGACCCGGCGCTCCTGATCCTCGACGAGCCCGGCGAGGGCCTCGACCCGCTCGTCATGAGCGGCCTCCTCGCGCTCCTGCGCGACCGCCGCGACGCGGGCCGCGCGATCCTCTTCTCGAGCCACGTGCTGGCCGAGGTCGAGGCGCTCTGCGACACGGTCACGATGATCCGCGACGGCGCGATCGTCGGCGCGGGCACGATCGGCGAGATCGCCCAGCGGCGCTCCCGCCAGGTCGTGGTCGAGGTCGCGGACCCCGTCGCCGCGATCGAGCTGCCGGGCTGCGAGCTCGTCGACCGCGCGGGCGGGCGCGCGACGTTCTCGCACTACGGCGAGCTCGGGCCGCTGCTCACCGCCCTCGCGGCCCTCGCGCCGCGCGACGTGCGGATCCAGGAGGCCTCCCTCGACGAGGTCTTCATGGAGTACTACGGCGAGGCGGCGCCGTGAGCGGGCCCCTGATCCGCCGGCTGATCGCCGAGCAGCGCGTGCGCATGCCGCTCGAGTTCCTGCTGATCGGCGCGTGGGGCTTTCTGCTCGTGGCGGTGTTCGCGACCAGCGAGGTCTTCACCGCCCAGCTCGAGGCGCAGGCCAACGAGTTCGGCGACCTGCTCGACCTCGTCGGCATCGACCCGCTCGCCCAGTGGGCGTCGGTCGGCTTCGAGCACCCGATCTTCCTGCTCGGCGGCGGCCTGTTCAGCGTCGGGCTCGCGGTCCGCGCGATCAGCGGCGAGCTCGAGGCCGGCTCCCTCGCGCTCGCGCTTGCGCGGCCGCTGTCGCGCGGCCGCTGGTTCGCATCGCACCTCGCGGTGCTCGTGCCGGGTTGCCTCCTGCTCGGCGAGGCCTACGCGCTCGGCTGCCTCCTGGCGATCGGCGTGACCGATCCGATGGGCGAGATCGCGCCCTGGACGATGCTGGTGGCGGGCGCCCAGGGCGGCCTCCTGCTCCTGGCGCTCGGCGGGCTCGGCTTCCTCTTCTCGGCCTTCGCCTCCGAGCGCGGGCGCGCGCTGGCCTGGTCCGTCGGCGTGATCGTGGTCCTCTACGCCGCGAGCTTCCTCCTGCCCCTGTGGAAGCCGATCGCCGGGCTGGCGCAGGCGACGCCGTTCGCGTTCTTCGACCCGGCGCCGCTCCTGCAGCGCGGCGAGGTCGCGTGGGGCGACATCGCCGTGCTCGCCCTCTACGCGCTGGCGCCGCTCAGCGCGGCTGCCGTGCGATTCGCACGGCGGGACCTCGCCGGCGGCTGACCTCCGGCATGCGCAGGGGGCCGCGGCGCCGGCGCGGCCGGCCGGGTCCGGGCCGCCACGGACGCGGCCGCAGGCCGCCCCCGCCGCCGCCGTCGTCGGTGCCGCCCGCCTCGTCCTCCTCGCCGCCGAGCATCAGCCAGGCGACGAAGCCGAACACGGCGAGGCCGAGCACGGTGTGCGCGGCTCCGAACAGGACCATGATCCACGTCTGCACCGACGTAGCGTGTGCGGAGCGGGCGGGGAAGTCAAGCCCCGGTGCGGCGATCCCGCATACGCTTCGCGGCGATGGACAAGGACGACAAGCGCAGGGTCCTCGGCGACGCGATCATCCTCTGCGGGCGCTGCGGCTTCGCGAAGCGCTACATGGAGCTCGAGGGGCCGCCCGATCTCGCCGACTGCCCGGACTGCGGCAGCCCGATGATCCGCGACTGCCCGTCCTGCCACGCGCCGATGCGCTCGATCATGCAGGTCGACTGCCGCGTCTGCGGCACGCCCCTGCGCGACGGCGAGGCCTTCGGGGTGCCGATCCGGCGCAAGGCGGAGCCGCCCGACCGCGGCCCCGTCCAGCTGCCCGGCGCCGACGCCTGATCAGCGCAGCCAGCGCATATCACCGGCCGCATCCGCCGTGCCGGTGCGCGCGAAACCGTGCGACTCGAGCAGGCGGATCGACGCGACGTTGTCCGGTGCGCAACCTGCGGTGACGCCACGCACGCCCGGCTCGCGCTCGACCCACGCGAGCAGGGCCGTGAGCGCCTCGCCGGCGATCCCACGCCGGCGCCACGCCGGCTCCACGCTGTAGCCCACCTCGATCAGACCGTCGGCATCCGGCGGCCCGTGGAAGCCGATGTCGCCGATCACCGTTGCCGTCCCGCGGTCGATGATCGCCCATGCGACATACCGCTCGGCGCCGTCGCGCATGTCGGCCTGCGCGGTCAGGATCTCGAGGAGCGCCGCGTGCGGCCACGTCGACTCGAGCGCGCAGCCGAGGATCCGCTCGGCGCCGGCACGATCGTCGGGCAACATGGCTGCCGCGGACGGCGGGATCGTCCGCAGTTCGAGCCGGGCCGACGTGACCCGCGCCTCCTGCACTACGGCGTCACGTCGCCGGTGCCGATCCGGCCGAGCGCGGAGGAGTCCTCCTCGCCGTAGCCGGCGGCGATCAGCGCGTCCTGCCAGGCGGCGATCAGCCGCGTCAGGCGCAGGTCGAGGCCGAGCTCCTCGCCCTCGCTGATCGCGATGCCGAGGTCCTTGCGGTGCAGCACCGTCCGGAAGCCCGGGTCGTACGTGCGGCTGATGTACTTCGGGGAGCGGTTACGCAGGATCCACGAGTCGGCGGCGCCGCCGGACAGCGCCTCGACGAGCGCCTCGAGCGGGAGGCCGGCGCGCTCCGCGTAGGCGAGGCCCTCGCCGACCGAGGCGTAGGTGCCGCTGATGATGATCTGGTTGACGGCCTTGGCGGCCTGGCCCGCGCCGGTCGGCCCGAGGTGCGTGATCGTCTTGCAGAACGCCTCGAGCGCGGGGCGGACGGCCGCGAAGGCGGCCTCGGAGCCGCCGACGAAGGCCGTGCAGGTGCCGTTGCGCGCGCCCTCGGCGCCGCCCGACAGGGGCGCGTCGACGACCTCGCAGCCGCGCGCCGCGAGCGCCTCGGCGATCCGCGTCTCGGTGGACGGGGCGACGGTGGAGCAGTCGAGCAGGATCGCGCCCTCGCGCATCCCGGCCGCCGCGCCGTCCGCGCCGAGCACGACCGCCTCGAGGTCGGGCGAGTCGGACACGCAGGTGACGACGACGTCGGCGTCCGCGGCGCAGTCCGCGGGGGTGGCGGCGCGCCGCGCCCCGCGCGCGACGAGGTCGTCGGCCTTGTCGGGGGTGCGGTTCCAGACGGCGACCTCGTGGCCGGCGTCGAGCAGGTGGCCGGCCATCGGGCCGCCCATCGTGCCGAGGCCGATGCAGGCGATGCGGGTCATGCGCGGATCTCCGAGAAGTGGATGACGGTGACGAGGTCGTCCTCGCGCACCTCGCGGTTGTAGAGCCGGCGCAGGAAGTCGCCGAACTCGTCGAGGGTCCTCAACTGCGGGTTCTCGTGCTGGATCTCGCGCGGCGAGACGTCGCCGAGCGGCTTCACCTCGACCTTGTCGATGACGGCGTCGAAGACGCGCTCGCGCGGCCCGAAGCGCTGCCCGACGAGGACGGCCACGATCATGCCCTTCTCGTACTTGCGGCTCTTGTCGCCGAGCCGGATCGTGACCGTCTTGCGGCGGCCCTTGATCTGGTCGGTGACGAGCGGGCTGTAGAACTGGAGCGCGTGCACGCGGGGCATCCTAGCCGCCGCGGCCCGGTCCGGCCGCTTCGCGCGCCGATAGACTCCCGCGGATGCGCCGGGTGTTCCTCGCCGTTGCGGCCACGATGTTCGTGGACGCGCTCCTGTACCTGGCGATCGTCCCGCTCCTGCCGTGGTACGCGGAGCGCTTCGACCTCTCCAAGGTCGAGGCGGCGGTGCTCCTGGCCGGCTACCCGCTCGCCTTCCTGATCACGGTCACCCCGGCGGGCTGGCTGGCCGGCCGGGTCGGCCCGCGCCGCGTCGTGATGGTCGGCACCTCGATGTTCCTGCTCTCGTCGCTCCTGTTCGCGTGGGCGCCGAGCGGCGAGATCCTGATCCTCGCGCGCCTCCTGCAGGGGATCGGCGGCGGCATCGGCTGGGCGGCGGCGATGGCCTGGCTGACCGGCAACACGCCGCCCGCGGGCCGCTCGCGGGCGGTCGGCACGATCTCCGGCGTCCTGTCGGCGGGCGCCGTGGCCGGCCCGGCGCTCGGCGCCCTCGCGGACGCCACCTCGTTCGCCGTCGCCTTCGCGATCGCGGGCGCGCTCGGCGTCATCGCGCTCGTGCTCACCATCGCCGCCCCGGCGGGCGCCGACCTGCCCCGCGACCCGCCGCTGCACAGCACCGTCGGGCGGCTGGTCCGGCACCCGCTGGTGCTCTGCTCGCTCTGCTTCGCCCTCGCCGACGCCGCGGGGGTGGCCGCCGTCGACCTGCTCGCGCCGCTCGCCCTCGGCGAGCGCGGCGTCAGCTCGGCGGCGATCGGGATCGCGATCGGCGCCGGCGCGGTGCTCGGCATCATCGGCGGCTGGCTGGCGGGCCGGGTCGGCGAGCGGGTCGGCTCGTTCCGGGTCGCCCTGGTCGGCGGCGTCGGCCTCGGCCTGATGCCGCTGATCCTCGTCTTCCCGCTGCCGAGCTGGGCGATCCTCGGCGTGCTGGTGGCGATCGGGCCGTTCTTCCCGATCCTGATGACGGGCATGTTCCCGCTGATCACGCTTGCCGCCGACGACCTCGGCCTGTCGCACGGCACGGGCAGCGCGCTCGCGAACATGGTCTGGTCGGGCGGCTTCGCGCTGACGCCGCTGGCGATCGCCCCGATCGCCCAGACGATCGGCGACCCGGTCGCCTACGCAATCGCCGCGGCCGTGGTGGCGCTGCTGCTCGGCGCCGCGGTGGTGTTCCGCCGACAGGCCAAGGCGCGCGGCCTCGCGCACTAGGCCGCAGGCGGGAAAACCCGTGACCTGATGCGGGTTCGCGGGGAAGATCTGGCCCGCATGGGCTGAGCTTGCCAGTTCCGATTTGCGCGCCGCGGGAACCTGTGGCAGTCTGCGCGCTGGCACTCCCGCAAAGAGAGTGCCAACGCTTTCCACCCGCCCAACCCCCTGACTTGGAGGTATTCATGAACCTCAGGCCCCTTGGCGACCGCATCGTCGCCGAAGTGCTCGAGGAGGAGCAGACGACCGCCAGCGGCATCGTGCTCCCCGACACCGCGCAGGAGAAGCCCCAGCGCGCGAAGGTCCTGGCCATCGGCTCGGGTCACTACGAGTTCGGCCATCACGTCCCCCTGGAGGTCGAGGCCGGCGACGAGATCCTGTTCTCCAAGTACGGCGGCACCGAGGTCAAGGACGGCGGCCGGAACTACCTGATCCTGCGCGAGTCCGACATCCTCGCCGTCATCGGCAAGCCCGCCAAGGGCAAGAAGTAGCCCCCTCTCCCTCCCTTCCACCGAGGTAACACCACATGGCTCACAAGGAACTCCGCTTCAACGAGGATGCGCGGCGCTCGCTCCAGCGCGGCGTCGACATCCTCGCCGACGCCGTCAAGGTAACGCTCGGCCCCAAGGGCCGCTACGTCGTCCTCGACAAGAAGTTCGGCGCCCCGACCATCACCAACGACGGCGTCTCCATCGCGCGCGAGATCGAGCTCGAGGACCCGTTCGAGAACCAGGGCGCCCAGCTCGTCCGCGAGGTCGCCACGGCGACCAACGACGTCGCCGGCGACGGCACCACCACCGCCACCGTGCTCGCCCAGGCCATCGTCCGCGAGGGCCTGCGCAACGTCACGGCCGGCGCCAACCCGATGGGCCTCAAGCGCGGCATCGAGCAGGCCGTCGAGCAGGCCGTCGCCAACATCAAGGCGCAGGCGAAGGAGGTGTCCGGCAAGGAGGACATCGCCCGCGTCGCCACGATCTCGGCCCGCGACCGCGAGATCGGCGACGTGATCGCCGACGCGATCGAGAGGGTCGGCAAGGACGGCGTCGTCAACGTCGAGGACGGCCAGACGTTCGGCCTGGACCTCGAGTTCACCGAGGGCATGCAGTTCGAGAAGGGCTACATCTCCCCGTACATGATCACGGACTCCGATCGCATGGAGGCCGTCCTCGAGGAGCCGTACATCCTGATCGCCAACCAGAAGATCGGCGCGGTCAAGGACGTCCTGCCGATCCTCGAGCAGGTCATCCAGAGCGGCAAGCCGCTGGTCATCATCGCCGAGGACCTCGAGGGCGAGGCCCTGGCGACGATCGTCGTCAACAAGCTCCGCGGCACCTTCACGGTCGTCGCGGTCAAGGCCCCCGGCTTCGGCGACCGCCGCAAGCGCATGCTCGAGGACATCGCGATCCTCACGGGCGGCGAGGTGATCACCGAGGAGATGGGCCTCAAGCTCGAGAACACGGCCGTGGCCCAGCTCGGGCGCGCGCGCCGCGTCGTCGTCGACAAGGACCACACGACGATCATCGACGGCGCCGGCAAGGGCGACGACATCAAGGCCCGGATCAAGCAGATCAAGCAGGAGATCGAGAACACCGACTCCGACTTCGATCGCGAGAAGCTCCAGGAGCGCCTCGCGAAGCTGTCCGGCGGCGTCGCCGTGGTCAAGGTCGGCGCGGCCACCGAGACCGAGATGAAGGAGAAGAAGCACCGCGTCGAGGACGCGCTGCAGGCCACCCGCGCGGCCCTCGAGGAGGGCATCGTGCCGGGCGGCGGCGTCGCCCTGCTGACGGCGGCGATGAAGCTCAAGATCGACGAGTCGCACCACGACGAGGCGACCGGCCAGAAGATCATCAAGCGGGCGCTCGAGGAGCCGATCCGCCAGCTCGCGGCCAACGCGGGCCTGGAGGGCTCCGTCGTCGTCTCCGACATCCGCGCGGCGAAGGCCGGCTTCGGTCTCAACGTCGACACGGGCGAGATGGTCGACCTGGTCAAGTCGGGGATCATCGACCCCGCCATGGTGACCCGCTCGGCGCTGCAGAACGCGGCGTCGATCGCGAAGAACATCCTCACGACGGAGTGCATCGTCGTCGAGGCGCCCGAGAAGCCGATCGCCGGCGGCGGCATGCCCGACATGGGCGGCATGGGCGGCATGATGTAGGAAGCCGGCTCGGGCCCCGAGCCCGGACCGATCGCACGACCCCGAAGGGCCCCGGCTCCGGCCGGGGCCCTTCGCGTTTCCCGGGGCGCCCGCCCTGCGACGTGGCACACTTGCCCCCACACGCACGAAGGGGGGACGGCCATGGCCGACTGCACCATCCGCATCAAGAAGAACGGCTCCGCCTGGGTGTCGGGCTCGTTCACGATCGAGGACGTCGACGGCAACGCGTACCCCATCGAGGGCGACGCGTTCCTGTGCCGCTGCGGCGCGTCGCAGACGAAGCCGTTCTGCGACGGCTCGCACAAGACGGCCGGCTTCGAGTCGGCGCCGACCGTCGGCGACTAGCGCCGACCCGTCCAGACGACGAAGGGCAGGCGCTCGTCGAGGAGGCCGGCGAGCGCCCAGTCCGCCTCCGTTCGGCCCTCCGCGGGCCCCACGGCGACGCCGTGCCGGGCGAGCCACTCGGCCTGCGGCTCGAGCCGCTCGGTGGCGACGCCCGCGGCCCCGGCGGCGCGCTCCAGCTGCCCGAAGTCGACGTCGGCCGTGATGTCCTGGCTGCCCGGGGCCTGCAGGGGGTCGCCGCCGGGCTGCCCGCCGATGTAGGTGCGCACGGGCGGCCGGCGGCCGTCGTGCACCTCGGCGCCGGTGCCGCCGTAGTCGACGAGGAGCAGCCGGCCGGCGGCCACGCTGCCCGCGAGCGCCTGCACGAGCGGGCCGAGGGCCGGTCGCACCGCGTAGCGGGCGCCCGCCCGCGGCTCCGGCAGCGAGTCGAGCAGGAGCCGCTGCACCGCGGGGTCGGCCGGCGCGCGCGCCTCGACGAGGCGCCCGTCGGAGCCGGCCTCGATGAGCACCTCGTCGGGCCAGGCGAGCAGGCGCACCGGCAGGGCGTCGAGCACCTCGTTGGCGTACAGGAAGCCCGGGGCGGGCGCGAGCTCGCCCGGGTGCCGGACCCAGCGCGCGCGAAGGCCCGCAAGCGCCTCGCGCTGGCGGGCGGCGAGCCCGGCGCTGCGCTCGACCAGCACGAGCTCGCACCCGACGCCGCGGGCGGCGAGGCCGTCGGCGACGCGGCGGGCGAGGCCACCCGTGCCGGGGCCAACCTCCGTGACCCGGAAGCCCGCCGGCCGCCCGAGCCCCTCCCAGGTCGCCGCCGCCTCCGCCACCACCGCCGCCGCGAAGGCCGGGTGCGCCATCGCCGCCGTCGCGAAGTGCCCGCCCTGCCCGATCCCCGGCCCGCGCGCGTAGAACCCGGCCGCCTCGTCGAAGAGTGCCGCCTCCATGTACTGCGCGAACGTCAGCGGGCCGTCCGCGCGGATGCGCCCGACGAGCCGCTCGCGCAGCGAGGTCACGCCGCGCGCAGGAGCTCGCGGGTCAGGCAGGTGGGGCCGCCGTCGCCCTTGCGGGAGATGTCGGCACCCGCGTAGGCGTGCACCTCGACGCCCGCGGCCTCCATGGCCCGGCGGATCCGCGGGTTGCCGTCGAGGACGACGACCACGCCGGGCCGCACGGCGAGGACGTTGCACCCCATCGTCAGGTACTCGTCGGGGTCGAGCGGGAGGATGCGGATGCCGCGCTCCTGCAGCTCCTGGATCAGCGTCACGGGGGCCAGCGGCTCGAACACGACCGCGAGGTCGCGCGCCACGGGCGAGATGAGGCTCATCAGGTGCAGGACGTGGGCCGGGCCCTGGTCGTGCGGCAGATCGAAGCGCAGGGTGCGCGCGCCCTCCGCGGCGAGGATCTCGTCGAGCTGGCGGTGCGCCTCCGCGTTCGTGCGGTAGCCGCGCCCGACCGCCAGCGTCTCGGCGTCGAGCCAGACCATGTCGCCGCCGTCGGCGGTGGCCGTGCCGGTCAGCCGCCCTGCGATCGGCACGCCGGCCGCCGCGAGGTCGGGCACCATCGCGTCGCCCTCGCCGACCCGTGCGGGCTTCGCGGAGCGCAGCACGATCGCGCCCTGCGCCGACACCCAGACGGGGTCGCAGACGTAGACGGCGTCGACGAGGCCGTCGGCGGGCTCCGCGACGACGACCTCGCAGCCGAGGTCGGCGAGCAGCGCGCCGAAGGCCTCGTGCTCGGCGAGGAGGCCGGCCGGGTCGGGCGCGCGCCAGCCGGCGCCGGCGAAGTCGCCGGCCGTGACGGGACGGCGGATCAGGACCCGGCGCAGCGGGTCGACCATCGAGCTGACGCCGTAGGCGCAGGGGCCGGCCATGCGCGGCAGGGTACCGGGTCAGGGGGTGTAGACGCCGAGGCCGAGCACGAGCACGGCGGCCACGGCGAGGGAGGCCGGCAGGGCGACCCGCAGGAGGCGGCCGAGGCGGGGTCGGACCGCCACGTGCATGGCCACCAGCCACATCACGACGAAGACGCCCATCCCGTAGCGGGGCAGCGCCAGGTAGGTGCCGGCGAAGACCGGCAGCGCGATCGCCAGCGACCCGTAGAGCAGGTACTCGGACGGCAGCCGCCGGCGCACCCAGCCCTCGATCAGGACCAGCGCCCACAGCATCGCGCAGGCCGTGTCGAAGACGTAGCCGAGCCGCTCGGGGTCGTGGGCGGCCACGTAGAGGCCGTTCAGGACCGCGACCGGCATCGCCAGCACGAGCAGCAGGTTGGCGCCGCGGCCCCAGCCCGCCGACTGCGCCGACTGCGCCGCGAAGGGGTCGCCGGTGCGGTAGGAGAGGTAGGCGCCGAAGGCCGCGTACGCGATCGGCAGGAGCGCGATCGGCACGAGCCCGAGGACGAAGCGGCGGGTCGGACGCCGGCCCTCGTCGCGCCAGAGCCGGAGTGCGAGCGCGGGCACCAGCATGATCCCCGTCGGACGGGTCAGGACGGCGAGAACGCCGACGAGGCACGAGCCGGCGAAGCGGCGCGCCTCGAGCAGGACGAACGGCAGCACGGTGAGGAGCAGGTAGAGGCTCTCCGTGTAGGCCGCCGAGAAGACGAAGGCGACCGGGAAGAAGGCGGTCAGCCACACCGTCGTGCGCGCGACCCGCTCGCCGGAGCGGCGCTCGACGAGGCGGTGCAGGAGGACCAGCGCGGCGAGGAAGCAGAGCGTGGAGATCAGGACGCCGGCCGCCAGGTAGGAGACGTCGACCAGGCGCGAGACGGCGCGCATCGCGAGCGGGTAGAGCGGCGAGAACGCGACGCCGTTGCCGTGCGCCACCGTGGGGTCGTAGCCGTAGTCGGCGATGCGCTGGTACCAGATGCCGTCCCAGCGCCCGAACGGGGCGATCAGGGCGGCGCCGAGCGGCTGGCCCGGCTCCCGCTCGGCGAGGCCGATGGCGCCGACGACCGCGAAGGTGAGGAGCCGCGAGAGGAGGCCGACCGCGAGCGGGTAGCGCCAGCCCGCGAGGGCGCCGCGCGCCGGCACGTCGCGGGCCCCGGCGACGGCCATCGCCGCCTAGGCGTCCTCGGGCTTCTTCGCGATGACCGTGAAGATGTCGCCCAGGGAGACGCCGACGGTGCGCTCGGCGAGGCCCGCCCGCTCGAGGGCACGGCCGACGAGCCGCCCCGCCGTCGACGAGTAGGCGTCGAGCCGGGACGCGAGGTAGGTGAGGCGGACGCGGCGCACGTGCGTCGTGACCTCGCAGATCTGGAAGCCCTCGCGGCGCAGCATCTCGGGCAGCGTCCGGCGGGAGAAGTAGACGAGGTGCATCTGCATGTACCAGGGCCAGCGCCGCCCCGCGGCCCGCGCGAACAGCGACTCGACGTCCATCGTCGAGACGGCGAAGATCCCGCCGGGCAGGAGCGCGGCGTGGATCGCGCGGATGTCGAGGGCCGGGTCGGGCAGGTGCTCGATCACGTCCCAGAGGGTGATCACGTCGTAGCCGCCCTCGGGCAGCGGCGCGTCCTCGATGGCGCCGCAGTGCACGTGGCCGCCGATGCGGCCGCGCGCGATCTCGGAGCCCCAGCGCGACGGCTCGACGCCCGCGACCTCATAGCCCGCGGCCTCCGCCAGGGTGAGGAACGTGCCGACGTGGCAGCCGACGTCGAGCAGGCGGCCCGACGGGCGGTAGCGGCGGACGACCTCGAGGCTCTCGGCGAAGGTCTCGAGCCGGCCCTGCTCCTCCTCGATGTACCCCTGGTCCTCGACCTCGCCGTAGTTCTCGACGACGGCCTCGTGGTGGGGTCGCGGGTTCATGTACACGAGGTGGCAGGAGCGGCACTCGACGATGCGCCCGTGCTCGCCGAACGCGCTCGACGTGCAGGTGTAGTGCACGCGCGGGTCGGCGACGCGGGTGCCCATCGTGTCCTCGATCCGGACCGTGTAGTCGTCCGCGCCGCACAGCGGGCAGCGGACCGGCACCTGCGTCGGGTGGCGGAGGTCGGCGCCCGTGGCGGCCTGGGTGTCGGTGTGCTCGCTGCTCATGGGTCGGGGTCGGGGTCAGCGCCCGAAGCGGGCCTCGTTGATCGGGGGGGCGAAGGGACCGGCCAGGCGATTGAGCCGGCCGGGGCGGGCGATCAGGCGCCCCGCGAGCCACCAGGCGAGCAGGGCGACCGCGATGCCCACGAGGATATCGGAAACGTAGTGGTCGGCGAAGTAGACGATCGTGAACCACATCGCCACGGGGTAGAGGCACATCACGTAGCCGAAGCGCCGCCGCCACGACAGGGCGAAGATCGCCACGAGCGTGGAGTAGGCGGTGTGGAGGGACGGCACGGCCGCGTACGGGTTGGGCAGGACGAGGCTCTCGATGAACGACTTGCCCGCCTGCACGGGCGCGGCGTCGGCCTGCGCGTAGCCGATCTTGACCAGGTCGGGCAGCAGGCCGATCTGGGAGGCGGCCCACGGCGGGGCCGCCGGGTAGAGCAGGAAGATCACGGCGCCCATCATCGAGCAGCCGACGATCGTCAGGAGCGCGCGATAGTAGAGCGCCCGGTGCTCCAGCCAGATCAGGAGCATCAGGGTCGGCGGCACGATGAAGTGCGCCCGGTTGAGCAGGCCGAGGACATGGTCGTACCACTGCACGGTCCCGGACCACAGCCACTGCTGCACGACGACCGGCGGGATGTTGCCGAGGAAGACGATGCGGTCGAAGTCGAGGTGCGGCATGAAGTAGGGGTCGGGCCGGAGCAGGTGCGCGACGCCGCGCAGGTGCTCGTACAGGTAGATCCCGATGATCAGCGGGAGGAAGTCGCGGATGTAGCCCTTCCAGATGCCGAGGGCGATCGCGGGGACCAGCAGGATCAGGAAGTAGCGGTCCGGCGACAGGAAGACGCCGCGCAGCAGGATCATCCCGCCGAGGCCCACGATGTAGCTCACGATCAGGACGATCACGCGCTCGCGCGTCCAGAGGGGCCCGGGGGACGGGCGGGCAGCGGAAGCGCCGATGCGGAGCGGGGAATCAGTCGACGCCATCGGCTCGTTCTCCCACAGGGTACGTCCTCCCCACCGGACCCTGCGAAGCACCCGCCAGATGGCCGCCCCCGCCCCCGACCTCGCCCCCGCCGAGCAGATCGCCGCGCTGCGCTCGGGCTGCGGCGTCGCCGCGCCGGCCGTGGGCGCCGTCGACGTCGAGGGTCCGGACGCCGTCTCGCTCCTCCAGAACCTGCTCACGCAGGACCTCACGGGCCTCGCCGCGGGCGAGGCGCGCCGTGCGCTGCTCCTGACCCCGAAGGCGAAGGTGGTCGCCGACCTGCGGGTGGTCGACCGCGGCGACGGCCGCCTCCTGCTCCTCACCGAGCCCGCGGCCGCCGCGCCGCTCGCCGCCCAGCTGGTGCGCTTCCGCCTGGCCGCGAAGGCCGAGATCCGGGAGACGGGCCACTGGTCGGTGGTCCGCCTCGTCGGCCCCGGCGCCGCGTCCGTCGAGCTGCCGGGTACCACCGTGGCCGGCGCGCTCGGCGACCTGCCGGCCGTCGACGTCGTCGTGCCCACGATCGGCCTGATGGGGTCGCTCGACGCCGCGGTCCGCGCCGGGGCCGTGCCGGTGTCGGAGGAGGCGCTCGAGGCGCTGCGGGTCGAGGCCGGCGCGGTCCGGCTCGGGCACGACGTCGACGAGCGCTGGATGCCGGCCGAGGTCGGCCTCGTGGAGGCGGCGGTCTCCTTCGACAAGGGCTGCTTCATCGGGCAGGAGCCCGTCACCCGCCTGCACCGTCGCGGTCACGCCAACCGCGCGCCGCGGCGTCTCGTCCTGGCGGGCCCGGTCGCGCCGGGCGCGGCGCTCGTGCAGGGCGACCGCGAGGTCGGCGTGGTCACGTCCGTGGCGGGGCCGCCGTGGCTCGACGCGGTGCGGGCGATCGCGATCGCCCGGGTCGACCTCGACCCCGCCGCGCCGCTCACGGCCGGCGGCGTCGCGGCACGGCTCGCCGACTAGCGGCCCGCGCGCCGGCGGTCGGCGGCCGAGCCGCAGCCGGACGGGTCGAGCCCGGGGCAGGCTGGGAGGCGCAGTCCGACCAGGGAGCACGACCCTGACCGACGGCCCTTCGATCGCGGAGCGGGTGCGCGCGCTCATCGAGCACGAGCCGCCGGGCGACGGCCGCGTCCGCAACCACCTCTCGGTGACGGGCCCGCCGGACGCGGTGCGCGGCCTCGTCGCCGACTGCCGCACGGACGGCGGGGCGCGGATGCTGCGGTTCGGCGACGCGAGCCTGCCGATCCGCTGGGAGCGCCACGCCGAGCGCGCGACCGACGGCACGTGGGTGCGGATCGAGCCGGGCCGCGAGCCCGAGCGCGGGTCCGAGCACCACGAGGTCGCGAAGGCCGAGTTCACGTTCGGCTCGGACGCGCCGCTCGACGACGCCCTCGCGGAGGCGAGCCGCCGCCACCCGGAGCGCGAGTTCCGCGGCGCGGGCCTGCACCACCAGCGCCTGCGCTACGACGTCGTGAGGGGCGACCTCTGGAAGGGCGGCGAACGCCTCGCCCGGGCGCCGGAGCCGACCTCGACCCACCACGAGGAGGGCGAGCCGATGGCGACGCTAGTCCGGGACGTCGAGGCGCTCGCGGCGCCGCGCGCGGCCTGAACGCACGAAGGCCCCCGGCCGCGAGGCCGGGGGCCCTCTGCGCATGCGCCCGGGACGACTCGAACGTCCGACCTCTGCCTCCGCAGGGCAGCGCTCTATCCGCTGAGCTACGGGCGCGCCGAAGCCGCAGGATAGCCCAGACCCGGGGACGGGCGTGCGGTCAGTACGGGCGAACGGCGCCCTGGTAGTCGCCGCGGTCCGCCATCGACGAGATCTTGACCACGTCGCCGGTCTGCGGGGCGTGGATGTACTGGCCGCCGCCGATGTAGATGCCCATGTGGCCGAGGTCCGACCGGAAGAACACGAGGTCGCCGGGCAGGAGCTGCTCGGCGGGCACCCGCACGCCCTCGTTCCACTGGGCGCCGGTGAAGTGCGAGAGGCCGACGCCGACCTGCCCGTAGGCGTACTTCGTCAGGCCCGAACAGTCGAAGCCGCTCGGCGACTCGCCGCCCCACACGTACGGCGTCCCGAGGAACTGCATCGCGACGGACACGGCCTGGGCGCCGATCGAGCCGTCGGTCGGCGGCAGCTCGATCGCCTCGACGACGGCCGCGGCCGCGCCGAGGTCGGCGGAGCCGCCGAGGGCGAGCTCGTAGCCGCCCCCGCCCTGGTTGGCCGCCTCCTGGGCGGCGAGGGCGGCCAGCGCCTGCTGGCGCAGCCGCTCCTGGCGGGCCTGCTCCTCGGCGATCAGCTGGGCGATCTCGTCCTCGAGGCCGGCAGCCAGCGACTGCTGCTCGGCGATGCCCTGCTCGATCGCGGCGCGCTCGGCCTCGCGCTGGGCGCGCAGGTCCTTGGCGCGCGCCTCCTGGCGGTCGAGCTTGCGCTGGCGCTCGTTGAGCGAGCGGCGATCGGCGCGCAGGCCGGTGATCAGGTCGCCGGCCTGGGTCTGCGTGCGGGTGAAGAGCTCGGTCACCGCGAGCGCCTTCGTGAGCGTCTCCTGCCCCAACACGGAGGCGAGGAGATCGGGCTCGCCGACCCGGTAGGACTGCTCGAGCTTGCGGTGCAGCTCGAACTGCGTGCGGCGCAGGTTGTCCTTCGTGGCGCGGATCATCTTGCGGTTGAAGGCGATGTCCTCCTCGACCTGCTCGAGCTCGAGGACGGCCCGGTTGTAGCGCTCGATCGCGGGCGTCAGCTCCTCGCCGAGCCGCGCCATCTCGGCGCGGGCCGCCTCCGCCTCGGCGCGCTTGGCGGCGATGTCCTCCCGCGGGGCCGCCTGCACGGGAAGTGCCGCGACGAGCGCGGTCGCGAGCGTCGCGAGGAGCAGGGCGGAACGGGCAATGCGGAGCAGAGGGAGGGGCATCGGAGGCGGTTTCGCGGCTCGCCAGCGCGTTCCTGCGCCGTGGCCCGTCGTCGCACGGGCCGGGGCGCGGGGTCTGTTCGGTCCGGGCCTCACCCTACCACCGGTTTCCCCGCAGCCCGCATCACGGAACGGCAACGGCGACGGGGTACGATCCGGGCGTGGATACGGCGTCCGGCGTCCAGTGGCTCCTGTGGCTCGGGGTGGCCGCCGCGATCCTCGCGGTCGCGGTCGTCTCCGTCGGCAACGTGCTCCTGCGCGGCCCGCGCGGCTCGGACGTCCCGATCTGGGGCGGCGTCCTGCGCGCGGTGGGCCTCGTCCTCGCCGTCCTCGCGATCGGCCTAATCGGCGCCTGGTTGATCACGCGCTGAACCCGCGCGCCCGCCCGCGGGCCGCTGATATCGTGCGGCCGCGCGGCGAGGTAGCTCAGTTGGTAGAGCACGCGACTGAAAATCGCGGTGTCCCCGGTTCGAGCCCGGGCCTCGCCACTCCCCGGGCACGCCGCACGCCGATGTGGTGCGACCGCGTCGGCGATCGGTGCGGACCCGTACCCGATCGGCGCCCGGCCGGCGCGACTCGGACCCGCCCCGTCGCCACCCGAGCACGAAATGGTCAGATAGCGTGACCATGCGGCCGCTGCCGATCTGCCCGAAGCCATTGCCCTCACCGAGTGCACGGCGCACCGGCTGCGCCTCGCCGACGAGGTCGCCCGGACGGGTCGGTCGATCGTGGTCACGCGTCACGGCAAGCCCTTCGTCCGCATCACGCCCGCCGAGGAGCCGCAGCCGGTATCACTCGAGGGAAGCATCCGCCAGCTCCTGAGCGACGAGGAGTTCATCGCGCCGTTTTCGGAGGAGTGGGACTCCGACCCGTGGTGGGTGGCGGATGCGGCGCCGGCCGCTACCGCGCGGTGATGCGGACCGGGAACTCCTTGAGCCCGTTGGTGAAGTTCGACACGAGCCGGCGCTCGGGGCCGGTCTGCTCGATCGACTTCAGCCGCGGGAACAGCTGCTCGTAGAGGACCTGGATCTCCAGGCGCGCGAGGTGCGTGCCGAGGCAGTAGTGGGGGCCACCGCGGCCGAAGGCAAGGTGCTCGTCCTTCTTGCGCGTGAAGTCGAGGCGGTGCGGGTCGGGGAAGGCATCGGGGTCGCGGTTGGCGGCCGCGAACCAGACCACGACGCGCTCGCCCGCCTTGATCTCGACGCCATGCAGCTCGGTGTCCTCGGTGGCGGTGCGCCGAAAGTGCCAGACGGGCGAGGCGATCCGCACGAGTTCGTCGACGGACTGCGGCGTGACGGCGCCCGGCTGGCTGAACTCGGCCATCGCGCGGTCGTCGCGCAGGAGCGCGAGCAGCCCGAGCGCCATCGACTGGCGCGTGGTCTCGTTGCCGGCGACGACGAAGAGGGCGAAGTTGTTGTCGAGGTCGCGGTCGCCGAGGGGGCAGCCGCCGATCTCCATGGTGGCGAGGATCGAGAGCACGTCGTCCTCGGGCTGCGCGCGGCGGCGGTCGATCGTCTCGCGGCCCATGGCGCAGAGCTCGGCGGCGGCCTCGCTGCCGAACGGGAGGTACTTGTAGACCTCGGCCTCGGGGGAGCCGACGACGAACCTCGCGATCTCCGGGTCGGAGTCGATGATCATGCGGTCGCCAAGCTCGATGAAGCGGTCCCACTGGCTCTCGGGCAGCCCGAGCAGGGTGCCGAGCACCCGGATCGGGATCAGCGCGGCAACGTCGTGGACCCAGCAGATGTCCTGCTTCTCGAAGGCCTCGTCGAGCACCCGGTCGACGATGGTGCGCAGCTGGTCGGTGTAGCGCGCGATCGACTTGGGGGTGAAGTCGCGGGCGAAGGGCCGGCGCCACTCGCTGTGCAGCGGCGGGTCGGTCTCCATGAAGTTGCGGCGCGCCGCGAGGACGTCCGGCTCCACCGCGCCGATGCGGGCCGAGCCGCCGACCTGCGACGAAAACAGGGTCGCCTGCTTGAGCACGTGCAGGACGTCGTCGTACTTCGTGACGCACCAGAAGCCGTCGCCGTCGGGCTCGGGGTGCCGGTAGACGGGGGCGTGCTCCTGCAGCCAAGCGAACACGTCCCAGGGCTCGCGGTCCGCGAACATGCGGTGGTCGAGCAGATCGAACTCGGGTGCCTCGATGGCCGCCATCGCCTGCCTCCGTGCGGGGGTACCGGGTCAGCCTACAGGATTGGATCCAAAACGCAACGCGCCGTCACGCGCGCAGTGCGTGGCCTGCGACGTCAGGATTGTCCCGTACACTCCGGCGGATCGTGCCGAAGCTCCGCGACGAGACCTACGCCGCCCGCCGCCGGCACATCCTCGACAGCGCCCGCGCCTGCGTCGCGCGCAAGGGCTTCCACGCGGCGTCGATGCTCGACCTGCAGGCCGAGGCGGGCGTCTCCGCCGGCGCGATCTACGTCTACTTCACGGGCAAGCAGGAGATCGTCCTGACGATCGCGGAGGAGACCATCGACCAGCTGACGGCGGTCATCGACGAAGCGCTCGCCCTGCAGGACGGCGACGGGCTGCGCGAGGCGGCCCTGCGGGCCGTCCGCAGCGTCGAGCGCGCCTCGCGCGGCCCCTACGGGGGCGCCGCCTTCGACGTCTGGGGCGAGGCGGTCCGCGACAAGGCGATCGGCCGGATCGTGCGCCAGCGCCAGACGGCGCTCGTCGCACGCTTCCAGGCGCTCGCCCGGCACGCGGTCGACCGCGGCGAGCTGCCCGCCACGGCCGACCCCGACGCGGTCGGCTCCGCGCTCTTCGGCGCCTGCGTCGCCGGCTACCACGCGCAGCGCCTGACCCTCGGCGGCCCCGGCCCCGAGGCCTACGTCGACGGCCTGCTCGCCGGCCTCGGCGCCCGCCGCTAGCCGACCCCGCACGGGCGCGGTACCGTTCCGGCATGGCCATCGCAACCCCCGCCGACCTCGCCGACATCGACCTCACGGACCTCGAGACCTTCGTGCAGCGCACGCCGCACGACTGGTTCAAGCGCCTGCGCGACGAGGACCCGTGCCACTGGCAGGACGAGCAGGGCGGCCGCGGCTTCTGGTCGATCACGCGCTACGAGGACATCCTCGCGCTCCAGAAGCAGCCGCTCGTCTTCTCGGCCGGCGTCGGCGGCACCTCGCTCGACGACCTCACGCCCGAGCAGGTCGAGGCGCGCATGTCCCTGCTCGACATGGACCCGCCGCGCCACACGCGCCTGCGCGCCCTCGTCAACCGCGGCTTCACGCCGAAGGCGGTCAAGGTCTACGAGGACCGCATCCGCGGGCTGATCCGCACCATCCTCGCCGAGACGATGCCCGACCGCGAGTTCGACTTCGTCGACCGCATCTCGATCGAGCTGCCGATGCAGATCCTGTCCGAGATCATGGGCACCCCGCTCGCGGACCGGCGCACGCTCGTCAACCTCGGCGACCGCCTGCTCGGCAACACCGAGCCCGAGTTCGTCGGCGACCTCGTCAAGGACCAGAGCGACCTCTCCCAGTACGCGCACCTGCCCTTCTCGAGTCCCGCCGCGCTCGAGATGTTCGACTACGCGCTCGGCCTCGCCGACCTCAAGCGCGCCGAGCCCGGCGAGGACGTGGTCACGATCCTGATCAACTCGGAGATCGACGGCGACCGCCTCTCGGAGCACGAGTTCAAGCTCTTCTTCCTGCTCCTGATCACCGCGGGCAACGAGACGACGCGCCACACGATGTCGCACGGGATCCAGGCCCTGCTCGAGAACCGCGACCAGCTCGAGCGGCTCTGCGCCGACCCGTCCCTGGCCGGCAGCGCCGCCGAGGAGATCATCCGCTGGGCGACCGCCGTGCACCACTTCCGGCGCACCGCGACCGAGGACGTCGAGGTGCACGGGAAGACGGTCCGGGAGGGCGACAAGGTCGTGCTCTGGTTCACGTCCGCCAACCGCGACGAGCGCCACTTCGACGCGCCGCAGCGCTTCGACGTCGGCCGCAGCCCGAACAAGCACATGGCCTTCGGCCTCGGCGGCCCCCACTACTGCCTCGGCTCGCACCTGGCCCGCCTCGAGATCACGGTCTGGCTCGAGGAGCTCGCGCCCTACCTGCCCGACCTGCATCTGAACGGCGACGTGGACCGGATGCGCTCGAACTTCTTCAACGGCATCAAGCGCATCCCCGTCCGCTACGACGGCGACCGGGTCTAGCCGGGGGCGGCCGGGAGGCGGTAGGCTTCCCCCCGTCACCGAGGGGAGGCAGGGGAATGCTGGCGGTACGGCTGCACGGAGGCGACGGCGCCCTCCACTTCGACGACATCGACGTACCGGTCGCGGCCACCGAGGACCAGGTCGTGGTCAAGGTGCGCGCCTGCGGCGTCTGCTACTCCGACATCCACGTCGTCGACGGCGACTTCGGCTCCGAGCCGCGCCCCCTCACGCTCGGCCACGAGGTGACCGCGTTCTCCGAGGAGCACGGCGACGTCTTCGTCTACACCCCGTGGGGCTGCGGCGAGTGCCGCTTCTGCGCCACGGGCAGCGAGATGATCTGCCCCCAGAGCCACGAGGCCGGCCTGTTCGACCAGGGCGGCTACGCCGAGTACATGCTGGTGCCGCACCGGCGCTACATCTTCCCGCTCGGCGACCTCGACCCGATCGACTCCGCGCCGCTCGGCTGCGGCGGCCTGACCGCCTTCCGCGCAGTCAAGCAGGCACTCGGCGTCCTGCGCCAGGGCCACGGCCAGCGCGCCCTCGTCCTCGGCGCCGGCGGCCTCGGCCAATACGCGGTGCAGTACCTGCGCATGCTCTCCGACGCCGAGGTCCACGTCGGCGACCCCGACCCGGCCAAGTGCCAGACCGCGCGGGGCCTCGGCGCGAGCGAGGCCACCGCCCCCGGCGACCTCAAGGGCCCCTACACGGTGGTGCTCGACTTCGTGGCCGGGCAGGCCTCGCTCGAGGACGCCGCCCGCCTCGTCGACCGCCAGGGCATCCTGATCGCGATCGGCCTGCACGGCGGGCGCATCCCGTTCGGCTTCGGGGCGGTGCCGATGGAGGCCCGGCTGACCACCAGCGTGTGGGGCTCGCTCGAGGACTTCGCCGAGCTGATCCAGCTCGCGCAGCGCGAGGAGATCCGCCACGTCGTCGAGCGCCTGCCCCTGGCGGACGCCGCGATCGCCCACGAGCGCCTGCGCGCAGGCGACGTCAAGGGCCGCTTCGTGCTGGTGCCGTGATGCGCGCGGCGCCGGCCGCGCGCTCCGCGGGCCGTCGCCTCAGTGGCAGTCGCAGTCGATGCCGTGCCAGTCCCGCATGTGGTTCTCGATGTGCGGCGGGATCACCTCGGCCGGGTAGTACTTCCGGTAGAAGTCGAGGTCGAGGTGCTGGGCCTGGTACCAGACGGTCATCAGCATCGGGTCGATCGTGGCCGGGAAGCGGCCGTACGTGTCCCAGATGTAGTTGCACATCACCTTGACGGCCGCGATCGCCTCGTCGGAGGGGCGCGGCATCACGTCGATCGGGCCGCGGTCCTTCCACGGGATCGGGCGCGTGCCGTCGGTGAACAGGCCCTGCTTGCCCCAGCGGATGTCGACGACCGCGTCGACGGCCGCATCCATGCTCCTGTGGAAGGGCGGGACCATCCCCTCGAAGACGCCCTTCAGGCCGACGGGCACCGACTCGCCGGCGCCGAGCGGCGCGTCGTCGGGGATCTGGTGCATCGTGAAGCCGAGGTCGCCGCACGGGCCGTGCCCGCCGATCGCGTGCCAGTACTTCTCGCCGCCCATCGTGACGCGGCCCTTGCCGCCGGAGAACGGGTGGCCGCCGATGCCGATGGCCTGCGTGGCCTGCATCAGGTTGGCGATCATCAGGCCCTGCTCGGTGCCGTTCGCGTCGGTCATCTGCCAGCGCTCGAACTCCCAGAAGTCGACGGCGTGCGCCGGGTCGAGCAGGCCGCTCTTGACGAACTCGGCGAGCGGGTCGTTGCCGAGGTGCGGGTCGACCAGGTAGAAGCCGTGCGGGCGGTCGAAGTACAGCAGCATCGCGGAGATGCACTGCCGCGTGACGTCGGAGATCGGCATGAACAGGGTCGTGCCGTCCGAGTTGGGGATGCGGTGGTTGAACGCGAACAGGTTCGGGCGGTCCTTGGGGATCAGGAGGCGGCCGTCCTGCAGCTTCGTCGCGCGCCGGTAGAGCTCGTTCGGGGCCTCGCGGTCCACGAGCTGGTTGTGGCGCTCGGGGCGCACGTCGCGCTGCGGCAGCGCGTAGACGCCGTCGTCGTTCGTCCAGAACAGCTCGACGTTGTGGTTGGCGAGCGGCGACGGGTAGGCGCGGCCCGTGAAGGAGCCGATCTTGTCGCCCGAGGTGGAGTCGCCGTCCTCGTCGAGGAACGGCCACTCCTCCGTCGCGATGCCGGTGATGCCGGTGGCGGCCGCGACGAGCAGCGCCTCCTCCTCGTAGGCGAGGGGGATCGGGTCCTTGGTGGACTCGAAGGCGAGCGGGCCCGACAGGACGCCGCCGAGCGGGAAGCGCCGCGAGCGGCGCGTGAAGAGCGCCTGGAGGGCGGGGAAGGCGTGCGCTGCGGCGAGCGCGCCCGGGTGGGCCGTCGGC
>VGBM01000002.1 GCA_016870485.1 Actinomycetota bacterium | reverse complement strand
GGGCACGCGGTCGCCGAGGACGTCGCGCTGCAGCCACTCCCAGGCGGGCGGGTTGAGCGTCTCGCCGGCGCAGAAGAGGCGCGTCAGGCTCGACAGGTCGTGCCCCGCGGCGCGCTCCGCGCCGTGCTGCATCAGCATCCGCACCGCGGTCGGTGCGGTGAAGAGCCCGGTCACGCCCTCCCGGCCGATCAGCCGCCACAGCTGCTCGACGTCGGGGTAGTCGAGGGAGCCCTCGTAGGCGATCGAGGTCGCGCCGGCGAGGAGCGGCCCGTAGACGATGTACGAGTGGCCGACGACCCAGCCGATGTCGGAGGTCGACCACCAGACATCGTCGCGGTCGAGGCCGTAGACCCAGCGGCCCATCGCCTCCAGCCCGACCATGTAGCCGCCGTGCACGTGCACGGCGAGCTTGGGGGTGGCGGTGGTGCCCGACGTGGCGAGGATGAACAGCGGGTCCATCGCGTCGACGACCTCGAGCGAGCCGTCGCCGCCCTCGCCGCCGCGCAGGAAGTCCTCCCAGTCGAGCTCGCCGGGGCCCGCGGGCGCCGCGTCGGGCTCGCGCCGCTCGACGATCACGTGCTCCACGGCGTGGCCGCCCTCGGCGAGCGCCTCGTCGAGGATGCCCTTGAGGGGCACGACGCCGCCGCGGCGGCGGGTCGAGTCGCTGACGAAGACCGCCTTCGACCCCGACAGGCGGATGCGCTGGCCGAGCGCGCCCGCCCCGAAGCCCGCGAAGACCACCGAGTGGATCGCGCCGACCCGGGCGCAGCCGAGCATCACGCAGATCGCCTCGACGCTCACCGGCATCGAGAGGGTGACGCGGTCGCCCTTGCCGATCCCGAGCGCGCGCAGGGCCGCGGCGACGCGCTCCACCTCGTGCAGGAGCTCGGCGTAGGTGAGCCGCCGCTCGGCGCCGTCCTCGCGCAGCCAGACCAGCGCGGGGCGGTCGCCGTGGCCGGCCTCGACGTGGCGGTCGAGGCAGGCGTGCACGAGGTTCGTGCGCCCGCCGGCGAACCAAGCGTAGGTGGGCGGCGTCCAGTCGAGCACGCTCGTCCACGGCGCGAACCAGGGCAGGTCCGCGGCCACGCGCGCCCAAAACCCGTCCGGGTCCTCGCGGGCCTCGCGCTGCAGCCGCTGGAGTTCGGACTCGGCCATGCGGGGGCGACGCTACCACGCCGCGCTGGCCGGCTCTAGGAGCGCCAGACGAACTGCACGGCCATCACGTGCTCCGCGCCCGCGTCGCTCTCGACGGGGGCGATCGCCCGCAGCATCGCGGTGCCGGGCACGCCGCGGATGTCGGCCGTCGCGTCGTCGTCGGCGAGCAGCTCGACGTGGGGCAGGTCGCGGCGCGTCTCGGGCCCGAGGCCGAGGGCGCCCGAGCGGGCCGACTCGACGGCGTAGAAGCAGCCGAGCACGAGCGGGATCAGGTACGGGTTGTCCTCGCCGTCGGCGTAGGCGAGCCGCTCGCGGGTGCGCAGGACGGCGTCGACGAGGAACGGGAGGAGCTCGGGGGCGAGCTGGCCGGAGCGGTGCTTGGGCTTGGCCGCGCGGTTCGCGGCCCGCTCGAACACGACCGCGACGGGGGCGCCGGCGAGCGACCAGCGCGTGCGGTCGCGGTGCGGCGCGACCGCCCAGCCGAGCTGGCCCGCGAGGCGGGCCGTGGCGTCGGCGAGCTCGTTGGCGAGGCGCTCCGCCTCGGCGACCTCGTCGCCGGCCGCGTGGTCGTGCCCGCAGCCGGGGCCGTGGACGTGCGCGTGGTCGTGATCGTGGTCGGGGGCCATCGGCGGAAGCGTAGGGGCGCCGGCGGGCGCTTTCACCTGGGTGGTTCGCCGCCGGCCCCCGTGGCGGCTTGCGCCGCAGGGGGCGCGCGCGCGATCTACCGTTCGATCGTGAGCGCACGCGGCAGACACGGCACGTTCGACGTGGGCGAGCGGCCCCAGCGGCCCGAGGACCCCGAGGTCCGGCGTGCGAACCTGCGCCGGGTGACGCGGCTGTTTCGGTCGGAGCGCCCGCGGCTGGCCTTCGTGCTGCTCCTGATCGTCGTGTCGAGCGCGCTCGGGATGGTGCCCGCGTTCCTCCTGCGCGACATCATCGACCAGGCGATCCCGGAGGCGGACACGACGCTCCTGGCCTGGCTGGCCGGCGGGATGATCGCGATCGCGATCGTGGTCGGCATCCTCGGCGTGGCGCAGACCTACCTCGCCAACCGTGTCGGCCAGGAGGTCATGCACGACCTGCGCGCCGACGTCTACGAGCACCTGCAGCGCCAGTCGCTCGCCTTCTTCACGCGCACCCGCACGGGCGAGGTGCAGTCGCGGATCGCCAACGACATCGGCGGCGTCGACGAGGTCGTCACGTCGACCGCCACCAGCGTCGTCTCCAACGTCACGACCGTCCTCGCCGCGCTCGTGGCGATGTTCCTGCTCGACTGGCGCCTGGCGATCCTGTCCGTCGTCCTCGTGCCGTTCTTCGTGCTCCTGACGCGGCGCGTCGGCGCGGAGCGCCGGCGCCTGTCGACGGAGCGCCAGAAGACGATGGCCGACATCTCGTCGCTCGTGCAGGAGTCCCTGTCCGTCTCCGGCGTCCTGCTCGGCAAGACGATGGGCCGCGGCCCCGAGCTCGCGACCCGCTTCCGCGAGGAGTCGCGCGAGCTGGCCGAGCTCGAGGTGCGCCAGCGGATGGCGGGCCGCTGGGTGATGGCCTCGATCAGCGCCTCGTTCGCGATCCTGCCGGCGCTCGTCTACTGGGCGGGCGGCTGGTCGATCGCCACGGGCTGGGGCGCGGTCTCGATCGGCACCCTGGTCGCCTTCGCGACCATCCAGACGCGGATCTTCTTCCCCGTCGGCGCGCTGCTGAGCGTCGGCATCGACGTGCAGGCCTCGCTGGCCCTGTTCGACCGCATCTTCGAGTACCTCGACCTCGAGGTCGACATCGACGAGCACGAGGGCTCGCGCGCCCTGACCCGCGCCGACGCGAAGGGCGAGGTCGCCTTCGACGACGTCTGGTTCCGCTACGAGGCGAACGGGCCGTGGACGATCGCGGGCGCCACCTTCCTGGCCGCACCCGGCACGCGTACGGCGGTGGTGGGGGAGACGGGCTCGGGCAAGACGACCCTCGGCTACCTCGTCGCCCGCCTCTACGACGCCGAGCGCGGGACCGTCTTGATCGACGGGGTCGACGTCCGCGACCTCTCGTTCGCGTCGCTCGCCGACCTCGTCGGCGTGGTCAGCCAGGAGACGTACCTGTTCCACGCCACGGTGCGCGAGAACCTGCGCTTCGCCCGCCCGGACGCCACCGACGCGGCGATCGAGGAGGCCTGTCGCGCGGCGCGCATCCACGAGCACATCACGGGGCTGCCGGCGGGCTACGACACCGTCGTCGGCGAGCGCGGCTACCGCTTCTCCGGCGGCGAGAAGCAGCGCATCGCGATCGCCCGCACCGTCCTGCGCAACCCGCCGATCCTCGTCCTCGACGAGGCCACGTCGGCGCTCGACGTCGAGACGGAGCGCGCGGTCCAGGAGGCCCTCGACGCGCTCGCCGAGGGCCGCACGACGATCACGATCGCGCACCGCCTCTCGACCGTCCGCGACGCCGACCAGATCCTCGTGCTCGACCACGGCGCGATCGTGGAGCGCGGCGCCCACGCCGAGCTGGTGCAGGCGGGCGGCCGCTACGCGGACCTCGTCCAGCGCGACGCCCTCGGCGTCGGCGGGGGCCTCTAGCCCGCGATCACGCGCGCCGGCACGGCGCCGAGCTCGGCGATCAGGGCGCGCCAGTCGGGCCCGTCGACGAGCACCACGTCCGCGCGGTGGCCGGGGATCAGCCGCCCGACCTCGTGGTCGAGGCCGAGCACGGCGGCGCCGCCGTGCGTGGCGGCGGCGAGGGCCTCGGCGCAGGACAGGCCCATCTGCGTGCAGGCCAGGTGCATGGTGGTCGGGAGGGACAGGCAGGGCGCGGAGCCCGGGTTGGCGTCGGTCGCGAGCGCCACGCGGCCGCCGGCGTCGATCAGCTCGCGCAGGGGCGGCATCGGCCGGCGCAGGGTGAGCGCGGCGACGGGCAGCCCGACGGCGATCACGTCGGAGCCGGCGAGCGCGGCGACCCCGGTGGGGCCGGTCGCCTCGAGGTGGTCGACCGACGCCGCGCCGAGCTCGATCGCGAGCCCGACCGCGCCCATCTCGGAGAACTGGTCGGCATGCAGGCGCAGCCCGAGCCCGAGGTCGCGGGCGGCCTCGAGGTAGCGCCGCGACTGGTCCACGTCGAAGACGCCGCGCTCGAGGAACACATCGGCCTGCTCGGCGAGGCCGGCGCAGGCCGGCAGGATCTCGGCGACCGCGGTCTCGACGTAGTCGCCCGGGGAGGCCGCCTCGGGCGGCGTGGCGTGTAGGGCCAGGCAGGTGGTGCGCACCCGCACCCCGGCGGCCGCACCCGCCGCCCGGGCCGTGCGCAGCATGCGCGCCTCGTCGTGGGCGCTCAGGCCGTAGCCGGACTTGACCTCGGCGGTGGTGGTGCCGAGCGCCCGCATCCGGGCGAGGCGCCCCGTGGCGGCCGCCAGGAGGTCCTCGTCGGTCGCCTCGCGGGTCATCCGCACGCTGGCCCGGATGCCACCGCCCTCGGCGGCGATCCGCTCGTAGTCGGCGCCCTGGGCGCGCAGGTCGAACTCGTGCACGCGGTTGCCGCCGTAGACCACGTGCGTGTGGCAGTCGACGAGGCCGGGCACGGCGCTCAGCCCGATGGCGTCCACCACCTCGGCGCCGTCGGCGAGCTCCACCTGGGCGTGCACCTCGGCCCGCGGCCCGACCGCCTCGATGTGGCCGTCCCGGATCGCGATCGCCGCGTCGTGCACCACCCGGAAGCCGCCGTCGGCGTCCACCGTCGCGAGGCTCGCCAGGTTGTCGATCAGGCGGTCGGCGGGCTGCATGCGCGCAGTCTACGGGGGTGCCGGGCGCGGTCCTGCGCGCGCCCGTCCGCGGGCTGCGCGACTCCGCGCGGATTCTGATCAGACTCTGACCAGAATTCTCGCTACGGATATCGGCGTGTCCGACGCGAAGGCACGATTCTCCGAGCTGGTCCGCGCGGTCGAGGCGGGCGGCGAGGTCACGATCACGCGCCACGGGCGGCCGGTGGCGCGGCTCGTCCCGGTCGCGCCCCCGAGGCCGCGGGAGCGGAGTGGGCCGGGCGGGGGCGGGCGCTGCGCCGTGAGATCGGCCACGTCGCGACGGGCGAGGAGATCGTGGAGTGGATCCGCGAGGGGCGCGAGCGCCGCTGATGCTGGTCCTCGACGCCTCGACCGCCGTCCGCATCCTCCTCGACGACGAGGGGGCATCGGCGCTCGGCGACGGTGCGGCCATCCCGGGCGCGGCCCTCGTCCCGCCGAACTGGGTCGCCGAGGTGGTCGCCGCGCTGGCGCGGGCGGTGCGTGATCGGCGTCTGTCCCCGGCGCGCGCCGAGGCGGTGCTCGGCCTCCTGCGCGAAGCCGGGGTCCAGGTCGTCGACGACCGCGAGCCGCGCGGCGCGCTCCTCGCGACGGCGCTCGCGACCGGGTCGAACGCCCACGACGCCGCGTACCTCCTGCTCGCCGTCGAGGTGGGCGCGCCGTGGGCCACGGAGGACGCGGCCCTGCGCCGCGCGGCCGAGCGGATCGGCGTCGCCTGTCTCTGACAGGCTGGCGGACCCGCGCGATCCTGCTATAACTCCACGTCATCAGAGATAGAAGCGATCCTCATGCTGTAGCGTGAGGCGCACACCCCCCGAGGAGCACCATGCCGCGCATCAACGACACCGCCCCGAACTTCACCGCCCAGACCACCGAGGGCGAGATCGACTTCCACGACTGGATCGGCGACTCGTGGGCCGTCCTCTTCTCCCACCCCAAGAACTTCACGCCGGTCTGCACGACCGAGCTCGGCTACATGGCGTCGATCAACGGCGAGTTCGCGAAGCGCGGCGTCAAGGTCATCGGCCTCTCCGTCGACCGCGTCGACAAGCACGAGGCGTGGGCCGACGACATCGAGGAGACGCAGGGCCACCGCCCGAACTACCCGATCATCGGCGACGCCGACTACACGGTCGCGAAGCTCTACGACATGCTCCCGGCCGAGGTCGAGGGCGACTCCGACGAGCGCACCCCGATGGACAACCTGACGGTGCGCAACGTCTTCGTGGTCGGCCCCGACAAGAAGGTCAAGCTGGTCCTCGCGTACCCGATGACGACGGGCCGCAACTTCGACGAGATCCTGCGCGTGATCGACTCGCTGCAGCTGACCGCGAACCACAAGGTCGCGACGCCCGCCCAGTGGCAGCAGGGCGGCGACGTGATCATCGCCGGCTCGGTCAACAACGAGCAGGCCAAGGAGATCTGGCCCGAGGGCTGGGACGAGCCGAAGCCGTACATCCGGATCGTCCCGCAGCCGAAGGGCTGAGCGGTGCGGCCGGCGGCGCCCAGGGGGGCGCTGCCGGCCCGATCCGCCCGCAATGTGCTACCGTGTAGCACATGGCTGACACCATCGGCATCCGCGAACTCCGACAGTACGCGAGCACCTACCTGAGCCGGGTCAAGGGCGGCGAGACGATCACCGTCACGGAGCGGGGACGGCCGATCGCGCGCCTCGTCCCGCTCGACGCCGCGACCCGCGGATGGCGCGAGGACTGGATCGAGCAGGGGCTCCTGCGCCCCGCCACGCGGCCCGCGTCGGCGTGGCTCGACCTCGACCCGATCCGGCGGGAGCCCGGGGAGACCGCGCTCTCGGCGGTCCTCGACGAGGTGCGGCGCGAGGACGCGCCGGGCGAGTCGCCCGCGTGATCCTCTACCTCGACACCTCGGCCTACGTGCGGGCCTGCGGCGACGAGGACGGCTCCGCCGCGGCGCGCGCCGCGCTCGCCGCGCATCCGGGCCCCGTCGTGTCGTCGGCGCTGCTCGAGGTGGAGGTCGGCCGGACGGCGGCCCGGGCCGGGGGCGACGCCGCGCGACGGCTGCAGTCGATGCTGGACCTGGTCGACCGCGTCGACATCTCGCGGGCGGTCATCGCCGTCGCTGCCCACCTCGCCCCGGGCGTCGCGCTGCGGTCGCCTGACGCCATCCACATCGCCACGGCGCTCGCGCTCGAGGAGCCCACCGCGGTCATGACGTACGACGGTCGCCTGCAGGAGGCCTGTCGCGCGGTCGGGCTGCCGGTGCTCGCCCCGGCCTGACGCCCGGCCCCGACGACCACCCCACGGAGCCCTGATGCCCAACCGCCTCGCCGCCGAGACCTCCCCGTACCTCAAGCAGCACGAGGACAACCCGGTCGACTGGCACCCGTGGGGGGAGGAGGCCTTCGCCCAGGCGCGCGAGCGCGACGTGCCCGTCCTCCTGAGCGTCGGCTACGCCTCCTGCCACTGGTGCCACGTGATGGCGCACGAGTCCTTCGAGGACCCGGCCACCGCCGCGGTCATGAACCGCCTGTTCGTCAACGTCAAGGTCGACCGCGAGGAGCGCCCCGACGTCGACGCCCTTTACATGGAGGCGGTGGTCGGGCTGACGGGGCACGGCGGCTGGCCGATGACCGTCTGGCTGACCCCCGACGGGCGGCCGTTCTACGGCGGCACCTACTTCCCGCCGGTCGCCCGGCCCGGGATGCCCGCCTTCACGCAGGTGCTCGAGGCCGTCAGCCAGACCTACGCCGAGCGCCGCGGCGACGTCGAGGCGCAGGCCGAGCGGATCGCCACCGCGCTGAAGGCCACCAACGACCGCCACGCCTCGGAGGCCGCCGAGCACGACGACGCGCCGGGCGGCGCGATGATCGACCGCGCGATCGGCAAGCTGGCGACGATCTTCGACCAGGTCCACGGCGGCTTCGGCGGGGCGCCGAAGTTCCCGCCGAGCCCGATCTTCCCGTTCCTGTTCGGCTGCGCCGACCGCGAGCGCGGCCGCGACGGCGAGTACATGTCGCGGCTGACCCTCGAGCGGATGGCGGACGGCGGCATCCACGACCAGGTCGGCGGCGGCTTCCACCGCTACGCCGTCGACGGCTACTGGCTGGTGCCGCACTTCGAGAAGATGCTCTACGACAACGCGCTGCTCGCGTCGGCCTACGCGCACGCCGCGCTGGCCGCGGGCTCGGACCGCTATCGGCAGGTGGCCCTCTCCACGCTCGACTACATGGACCGCGAGCTGAGCCTGCCGGAGGGCGGCCTCGCCTCCGGCCAGGACGCCGACACCGACGGCGTCGAGGGCCTGACCTTCGTCTGGACCCCCGCGCAGATCGACGAGGTCCTCGCGGACCCGGTCGACCGGGCGCTCGCGAGGGACATCTGGAACGTCACCCCCGAGGGCAACTTCGAGCACTCCGGCGCCACCGTCCTCAGCGTCGTGGCGCCGATCGAGGAGGCCGCCGAGCGGCTCGGCCTCGGGGAGGACGAGGCGCGCGAGCGCCTCGAGCGCATCCGCGCCGCCCTGCACGCCGCGCGCGACCTGCGGCCCCAGCCGGGCCGCGACGACAAGGCGCTGGCCGCCTGGAACGGCTTCGCGATCGCGGCCTACGCCGACGCCGGGCGGCTGCTCGGCGAGCCGCGGCTGGTCGAGCGCGGGCAGCGCATCGCCGCCTTCGTCACCGCGCACCTGACCCGCCCCGACGGCACGCTGATCCGCGCGTGGCGCGGCGTGCCGGGCACGGCAGACGGCTTCTCCGAGGACTACGGCGCTGTCGCCGACGGGCTGCTGCGGCTGCACGCCGCCAGCGGCGACCTCGGCCACCTGCTCGCGGCGCGGCGGCTCACCGCGGAGGCCCTGCGCCGCTTCCACGACCCGGCCCGCGGCGGCTTCTTCCTGGCCGCCGAGGACGCCGAGGCGCTCGTGGCGCGCACGAAGTCGGTCGAGGACCAGCCGACGCCGAGCGGCTCCAGCCTGATCGCCTCGTGCCTCCTGCGGCTCGGGCGGATCTGGGGCGAGCCCGCCTGGGAGGACGCCGCGCTCGGGTCGCTCGACGCCGTGCGCGCGGTCTCCGAGCGCCACCCGAACGTGTTCGGGACGCTGCTCGGGGTGGTCCAGCAGGCCACCACGCCGCCGCGGGAGATCGCGATCCTCGGCGCGGCCGACGACCCCCGCACGGGCGCCCTGCGCGCCGTCGTCGACCGCCGCTTCGCCCCCTGGGACATCGTCGTGGTCGCCGACCCGGCCGACCCGCGCTGCGCCGAGGTCCCGCTCCTGCGGGGCCGCGGGCTCGTCGACGGGGCGCCCGCGGCCTACCTCTGCGAGCGGATGGCCTGTCGGGTGCCGATCACGGACCCCGACGCCCTGCGCGCCGCGCTGGCCTAGCGGGCCGTCAGCCGAGCAGGTGGCGCAGGACCGCGATGGTCGTGTACAGGCGGTTCTCGGCCTCGTCCCAGACCACGGACTGCGGCCCGTCGATGACCTCGGCCGCGACCTCCTCGCCGCGGTGCGCCGGCAGACAGTGCAGGAACACGGCCGTCGGCTTGGCCTGCGCCATCAGCGCCGCATCCACCTGGTGGCCCGCGAAGGCCGCCGGCTTCTCGGCGGCCTGCGCCTCCTCGCCCATCGACACGAAGACGTCGGTGACGACGATGTCGGCGCCGGTCACGGCCGCCGCCGGCGAGTCGACGAGGGCGACGGAGCCGCCGTGGACCGCCGCCGTGGCCTGCGCCCCGGCGAGGATCGCGGGGTCGGGCGCGTAGCCCGCCGGGCTCGCGATGCGGACGTGCATCCCGGCCAGCGCGGCCGCCTCGGCCAGCGAGTGCAGCACGTTGTTGCCGTCGCCGACCCACGCGAGCTCGAGGCCGGCGAGCCCGCCGAGGCGCTCCTCGATCGTCATCAGGTCGGCGAGCGCCTGCAGGGGGTGGTGCGCGTCGGTGAGGGCGTTGACCACGGGGACGTCGGCGTGGCGGGCGAGTTCCTCGACGTCGGCCTGCGCGAAGGTGCGGATCACGATCGCGTCGCACATCCGCGACACCACGCGGGCCGTGTCGGCGATCGGCTCGCCGCGGCCCATCTGCAGCTCGTCGCCGCGGGCGAAGACGGGATGGCCGCCGAGGCGGGCCACGGCCGTCTCGACGGAGAGCCGCGTGCGGGTCGAGGCCTTCGTGAAGTGGACGAGCACCGTGCGGCCCGCGAGGATCGGGGCGAGCGCGTCGGGGTCGGCCTTCGCGGCGCGCGCGTCCGCGATCAGCGCGTGCAGGGTCGCCGCGTCGAGGTCGGCGATGGTGAGCAGGTCGCGGTCGCCCATGGGAAGGCGCGCATCGTAGCCCCGGCGCGCCGACCCGGGCGCCTGTCCCTACTCGTCGTCGGCGTGGAAGGCGGGCAGGTCGTCGATCCAGGTCGCGGCGTCGACCTGGATCCGGTAGCCCGCCGGGTAGCGCGTCGCGGCGCGCGTGGCGTCCGGCACGAGGCCCGCGTCGGCGAGCCACTCGAAGTTCGAGGAGACGGGAGCCCACGCGCCGCCGTGCACCCAGTTGCCGATCCGGATCAGGAACGGGCGCGACGGGTTGGCGGCGCGCACGGCGCGGGCGAAGGCGGGCGCCTGCTCGGGCGACGAGACGTCGTCGTTGACGGACCAGTAGAGGATCATCCGCTGGCCGGAGTTGGCGAGGATGCCGGCCACCGACAGCGGGCTGCGCCGCGCGTAGCAGTCGGGGTCCTGCTGGGGGATCGCGAGGCACTCGTTGTAGAGCGCGATCTGGCGGTAGCGCGGCAGCTTCCAGAAGCGCTTGCCTATGTCGGTCGGCATGTCCATCGCCACGATCGTCTGCGCGAGCTGGGGGTAGAGCGCCCCGAACAGGAGCGCCTCCTGCCCGCCCATCGAGCCGCCGGCGGCGACCAGGCGGGAGCGGTCGATGCGCAGGCCCGGCAGGCGCCGGCGCAGGTGGTCGATCACCTTGGCGCTGTCGGCGAGGTGCTGGGCGGCGCCGTACGAGTAGCCGCGGCTGCGCACGCCCTGGCCGTCGACGCAGGCCACCACGAAGCGGTAGTGGCCGGGGACGTTGCCGAAGGTGCGGTCGCAGAGGGCGTGGCCGCCCGCCCCGTGGAAGACGAGCACGAGCGGCATCCGCTCGCGCTGCGGCAGCTTCGGGTAGAGGGCGATCAGCCGCCGCGTGCGCCCGTTCCAGGTCGTGTACCAGGTGCTGGCCATCATCGTGTCGTCGCCCTTGAGGGTGAAGGTGGTGCGGCGCGGCACGTCGGGCAGCTCGGAGAGGTCGCGGTACGCCGCGTCGTAGGCGTAGTCCGGGATGCCGTACTCGAGCTCCTGATCGACGTCGCTCGGCTCCTGCGCGGCGGCCGGGGCGGCGAGGGCGCAGGCGAGGAGGAGCGCGGTGATGAGGTGGCGGGCGAGGCGCATGGCGAGGCGGGCGCGGGGGCGGACGCGCCCATCCTACGGCAGGTTCGCGGCGCGTCCCGGGCTCCCTGCCGGGACGGTAGGCGGACCCCCTAGAGGGGTCGGAAGCGCCGCAGGCGCAGCGAGTTGCCGAGGACGAACAGGCTCGAGGCGGCCATCGCGAGGCCCGACAGGATCGGGTTCAGGAAGCCGAGGGCGGCGAGCGGGATCAGGACGACGTTGTATCCGAAGGCCCAGGCCAGGTTGCCCCGGATCGTGGCCATCGTGCGCCGCGCGAGCCGGACGGCGTCGGCGGCGGCGATCAGGTCGGCGCGGACCAGGGTGACGTCGGCGGCGGCCTGGGCCGCGTCGGCGCCGGAGCCCATCGCGACGCCGAGGTCGGCGCGGGCGAGCGCCGGCGCGTCGTTGAGGCCGTCGCCGACGACGGCGACGGCGTGGCCCTCGGCCTGCAGGCGCGCGACCTCGGCGGCCTTGTCCTCGGGCAGCACGTCGGCGATCACCCGCTCGATCCCGACGGCGCGGGCGACGACGCCCGCGGCGGCGGCGCCGTCGCCGGTCAGGAGGACCGGCTCGAGCCCGAGCGCCCGCAGCGCGGTCACCGCGGCGGCGCTCGTGGGGCGGATGCGGTCGGCGGTGGAGACGAGCGCGCGCACGCGCCCGTCCCAGGCGACGGCGGCGAGCGCCCGCCCCTCGGCGGCCTCGTGGGCGGCGGCCGCCTCCAGCTCGGGGCCGAGGGGGAGGCCCTCGGCGGCGAGGCGCTCCGGACGGCCGACGACCACGCGCCGGCCCTCGACGTCGGCCTCGGCGCCGACGCCCGGCCGGGCCGCGAAGCCACTGGCGGCGGGCGCGTCCTCGACGGCGGCGGCGATCGCGCGGCCGACGGGGTGCTCGGAGCCGCGTTCGACGGCGGCCGCGAGGCGCAGCGCGACGTCGGGGTCCTCGCCGGGGGCGGGGTGGACGGCGGCGAGCTCCATGCGGCCCTCGGTGACGGTGCCGGTCTTGTCGAGCACCACCGCGTCGACGCGCTCGGCCCGCTCGAGGGACGGTGCGCCGCGCAGCAGGATGCCGAGCTGGGCGCCGCGGCCCGTGGCCACGAGCAGGGCGGCGGGCACCGCGAGGCCGAGGGCGCATGGGCAGGCGACGACGAGGACGGCGACGGCGGGGGCGAGCGCCTCCGACCACGTGGCGCCCGCGGCCAGCCAGACCCCGCAGGTGGCCGCCGCGATCACGAGCACGATCGGCACGAACACGCCCGCGACGCGGTCGGCGAGCCGCTGGGCGGACGCCTTCTCCGTCTGGGCCTGCTCGACGAGGCGGGCGATGCGGGCGGCCGCGGAGTCCGCGCCCACCCGCAGCGCCTCGACCACGAGCGTGCCGGTGGTGTTGAGGGCGCCCCCGGGCACCTCGTCGCCCGGGCCGACGTCGACGGGCGCGCTCTCGCCGGTCAGGAGCGCCTGGTCGAGACTCGAGGCGCCCGCGACGACGCGGCCGTCGACGGCGACCCGCTCGCCGGGGCGCACGCGAATCCGGTCGCCGACCGCGAGCGCGGCCGCGGGCACGACGAGGTCGCCCGCGGGGCGGACGAGGACGGCGTCGGGGGCGGACAGCTCGCCGAGGGCGCGGACGGCGTCGCCGGCGCGGCGGCGGGCGCGCAGCTCGAGCACCCGGCCGACGAGGAGCAGCGCGGTGACCACGGCCGCCACCTCGTAGGTGAGGGCACCCGTCTCGCCGCGCGCGGTCAGGGACAGGTGCATCGGCATGGAGGCGGCGTCGGTGAGGACGAGCGCGGCCGTGGACGAGGCCCAGGCGGCGAGGACGCCGAGCGAGATGAGGGTGTCCATGGAGGCCGTGCGGTGGCGCAGGGCGGCCCAGGCGGCGCGGTGGAACGGCCAGGCACACCAGAGGGCCACGGGGGTGGCGAGGGCGCCGACCGGCCAGCCCCAGCCCGGGAACTGCAGCGGGGGCAGCATCGAGAGCAGCACGACGGGCAGCGACAGGGCGACGGCCACGATCATGCGCGGCACGAGCGGGTCACGGCCGGCGGGGCGGGGGCCGGCGCCCGCGACGGGCTCGGCGCCGTAGCCGGCCTCCGCGACGGCGCGCACCAGCAGGGGCACGGAGGCCCGATCCGGGTCGAAGTCGACGGCGGCGCGCTCCGTGGCGAGGTTGACGGTGGCGCGCGCGACGCCGGGGACGGCGGCCAGCGCCTGCTCGGTGCGCCCGACGCAGGCGGCGCAGTGCAGGCCCTCGAGGGCCAAGTCGACGTGCGCGGGGGTGGGGGACTCGACGGTCATCGCCCTCGCACCCTACCATACCCCCTAGGGGTATGATAGGCTACGATCATGGAAGACACCGCGACGGGCGGGTACGCCGCCACCAAGGACGAGCTGCTCGCACGCCTCTCGCGCGCCGAGGGCCAGGTGCGCGGCGTCGCGCGGATGGTCGAGGAGGACCGCTACTGCATCGACGTCCTCACGCAGATCGCGGCCGCCCGCGCCGCGCTCGACCGCGTCGCCCTCGGCGTGCTCGACGAGCACGTCCGCCACTGCGTGGTCGGCGGCCACGGCCCCGGCACGGAGGAGGAGCGGATCGCGGAGCTGATGGCCGCCGTCGGGCGCCTCGCCGGGCGGCGCGCGTGACGGAGCCGCTGCGCCGGCTCGACGCCGCCGCCTACGTCGCGCTCGGGCCCGCCCTGCTCGAGGCCGCCCGGGACGGGCGCGCGGGCCTCGCCGCCTGCGTGGTCGAGCCGGCCGCGCTCGTCCTCGGCTCCGCCCAGCCGGAGGCCGACGCCCGCCCCGAGATCCCCGTGGCGCGCCGCGGCACGGGTGGCGGCGCCGTCCTCTGCGACGCCGGCACCCTGCTCGTCGACCTCGCCGTGCCCGCCGGGCACCCGCTCGCCCCCGAGGACGTGACGGAGGCCTACCGCCCCGTCGGCGAGGCCGTCCGCGACGCCCTCGCCGGCCTTGGCGTCGGCTGCCGCACGGTGGCCGTGGACGAGGCGCGCGCGATGTCCGAGGCGCGCCGGGCCGCCGCGCGGCGCGCCTGCTGGGCCGGCATCTCGCCCTACGAGATCGTGCTCGACGACGGGCGCAAGCTCGTGGGCCTCGCCCAGCGCCGCCGCCGCGGCGCCGTCCTGCACCAGATCGCCGTGCCCGTCACGACCGCGCCCGCGCGGGTCGCCGACCACCTCGTCGACGGCGACGACCTGGCCGACGCCCTCGCGGCGACCGCGATGCTGGCCGCGGCCGCGGGCTGCGGGTCGGCCACGCCGGCCGGGGTCTGGGACGTGCTCGCCGGCCCGCTCGGCCGGCTCCTCGCCGCCTAGCCCCGGAAGCCCTCGCGGGCGCGCTCGGCGCGCTCACGCAGCCGCGCCCGCGCGGCCTCGAGCCCCGGGTCGGAGCCGGGCACCCCCGCCACGATCAGGTCCGGCTCGACCGGCTCGGCGACCGGCGCCTCGGGCTCGCGCTGGACGTCCGCGACGCGCTCCTTCAGCTCCTCGCGCAGGGCCGCGTTCGCGGCCGGGTCCCAAGCCGCCTCGGGATCGCCGTACGGCCCGGCGAAGGGGTCCTCGGCGACGGCGTCCGCGGCGCCCCGGCGGCGCAGCCGCCGCCATGCGCGGGTGCCGGCGGCGGCCCCGGCCGCGATGACGATCGCAGAGCCCGCCACGGCGGCGGAGACGACGGTGCGCTGGCGCATGGGCGCTAGCGTAGCGCCCCGCCGGGTGCCCGTCGCCCCGGCTCCGCGACGCTGCTACATTCCCGCTCGCGGCGGCGCCCGTGCGCCCGCTCGCGACGTTGACGAAAGGCCGACCAGACCCGTGACCGCCTACGAGTTCATGCTGATCCTCGACCCCGAAGTGGACGAGGCGCGCCAGGAGGAGGTCGTGCACCGCGTGCGTGACATCATCCTCGGCGGCGGCGGCACCTGGGACGCGATCGATCCGTGGGGCCGGCGCAAGCTGCAGTTCCCGATCCGCAAACGCGAGGAGGGCGACTACTGGGTGCTCCGCTTCACCTCCGATGCCGCCACCCTCGACGAGGCCCAGCGCGTGCTCTCGATCACCGACGAGGTCCTGCGCCACAAGGCCGTCCACCAGGCGCGCCCCGCGCGCAAGGCGGAGGCCGCGGCGGGCTCCTAGGGCCGATCCGGCGCGAACCGGCGCGGATGCGTACGCTCCGCGTAACGGCACCGCGCCGAGGATCGACTGACGGACAACCAGCCGCAGAAAGGTCACCGAAATGGCGAACATCAACCGGGTCATCCTCGTCGGGAACCTCACCCGCGATCCCGAGCTGCGCTCCACCGGGAGCGGGCTCTCCGTCTGCACCATCCGCATCGCCGTGAACAACCGCCGCAAGAAGGGCGACACGGGCGAGTGGGTCGAGGAGCCGAACTACTTCAACGTCACCGCCTTCGGCGCGCAGGCCGACAACGTCGCGCGCTACCTCGCCAAGGGCCGCCAGGTCGCCGTCGACGGCCGCCTGTCTTGGAGCGAGTACGAGGCCAAGGACGGCTCCGGCAAGCGCGAGCGCGTCGAGGTCATCGCCGACTCCGTGCAGTTCATCGGCCCCCGCGAGGGCGGCGGTGGTGGCGGCGGCGGCGCGGCCTCCGGCGGCGGCGACTGGGGCGCCCCCGCGGCGGCCTCCGAGCCCGCGGCCGACCTCCCCGACCAGTGGGCCGGCGGCGGCGCCGCGGCCGACGACGATATCCCCTTCTGACGAGGACGACGATGGCACGCACCGCAACCCGCAAGGCGATCCTGCTCGACGACGTCGAGCACCTCGGCCACCGCGGCGACGTCGTCGCCGTCAGCCGCGGCTACCTCCGCAACTACCTCGTGCCGCGCAAGCTGGCCGAGGAGGCGACGCCCGCCCGCATCGCCGAGGTCGAGAAGCTCGCCGCGACCCGCGCCGCGCAGGAGGCCCGCACCGCGGAGCAGGCGCAGGAGATCGCCGCCACGCTGACCAAGACGGTGCTCACGATCCCGGCCCGCTCCGGCCCCGACGGCCGCCTCTACGGCTCCGTCACCGCCGCCGACCTGGCCGACGAGATCTGGCGCGCCCGCAAGATCCGCGTCGACCGCCGCAAGATCCGCCTCGAGGAGCCGATCAAGGCGATCGGCTCGTACCTCGTCGAGATCGACGTCTTCACCAGCGTCCGCGCCGCCGTCAAGACGCAGGTCGTGCAGGCCGGGGGCCTCGAGTTCGAGGAGGCGCCGGCCGAGGCCGAGGCCGTCGAGGAGCTCGAGGCCGACCTCGAGGCCGCGGCCGACGAGGCCGCCGAGACGGACGAGTAGCGGGGCCGCGGGATGCCCCCCTTGCCGGAGGCGAACGTCCCGCCGCAGGACCTCGACGCCGAGGAGTCTGTCCTCGGCGCGATGCTGCTCAACGAGCAGGCCGTGATCACGGTCTCCGAGGTCATCACCGACCCCGGCGACTTCTACCGCGAGGCCCACGGCACGGTCTACCGGGCGATCCTCGCGCTGCTCAACCGCTCCGAGCCGATCGACGCCGTCACCGTGTCGGACGAGCTGGAGCGGATGGGCAGGCTCGACGACGTCGGCGGGCGCGGCTTCGTGTTCGGGCTGTCCAGCGCCGTCACCGTCGCCGCCAACGCCAAGGCGCACGCCCAGATCGTCCGCGACCTCGCCCTGCTGCGCCGTGTCGCGGCCGCGGGCCTCGAGATCGCCGAGCTCGGCTACGCCCGCCAGGGTGACGTGCGCGAGATCCTCGACCGCGCCGAGTCCGCGATCTTCGACATCTCGCAGGAGCGCACGACCGGCGAGATCATCCCCATCAGCGATCTCCTGCCGGAGGAGGTCGAGCGGATGGCGAACGCCGCCGAGCATCGCGGCCTGATCGGACAGCCCTCCGGCCTCAAGGGCCTCGACAACATCACGGCGGGCTTCCAGGACTCCAACCTGATCATCCTCGCCGCGCGCCCCGCGATGGGCAAGACCTCGCTCGCGCTCGGCATCGCCCGCCACCTCGGCGTCACCGCGCGGGTGCCCGTCGTGATCTTCAGCCTCGAGATGTCGCGCGGCGAGATCGCGCAGCGCTTCATCTCCTCCGAGGCCCGCGTCGACTCGATGCGGATGCGCCGCGGCGACCTCAAGGACGACGAGTGGAACCGCGTGCAGGACGCCTGCAACCGGCTCACCGCCGCCCCGATCTACGTCGACGACACGGCCAGCATCAACCTCATGGAGATCCGCTCCAAGTCGCGCCGGCTCAAGCTCAAGGAGCCGGGCCTCGGGCTCGTGATGGTCGACTACCTGCAGCTGATGAGCGGCGACCCCTCGAGCGAGAACCGCGTCCAGGAGATCACCCAGATCTCGCGCTCCCTGAAGGCCCTCGCCCGCGACCTCGAGGTGCCCGTGATCGCGCTCTCGCAGCTCTCGCGCGCTGTCGAGCAGCGCACGGACAAGAAGCCGCTCCTGTCGGACCTGAGAGAATCCGGATCGATCGAGCAGGACGCCGACGTCGTGATGTTCATCTACCGCGACGACTACTACAACAAGGAGACGTCGGAAAGGCCCGGCACGGCCGAGCTGATCGTGGCGAAGCACCGCAACGGCGCGGTGGGCAGCGTGGACCTGGCGTTCATGCCGCACTTCACGACGTTCGCGGATCTCGCGCGAGGGGAGGCATAGATGGGAGGCGCGGTCGTGGTCGGAGCCCAGTGGGGCGACGAGGGCAAGGGCAAGATCGTCGACCTCCTGGCGGAGCGCTTCGAGATGGTGGCCCGCTACCAGGGCGGCAACAACGCGGGCCACACGGTGGTCCACGGGGACGAGACGTTCAAGTTCCACCTGCTGCCGAGCGGCATCCTCGAGGAGGGCAAGATCTGCATCCTCGGCAACGGCGTCGTGATCGACCCGGAGGTCCTGGTCGGCGAGCTCGATGCGCTCGAGGCGCGGGGGCGCTCGGCGGCGGGCCTGAGGATCTCGATGAACGCGCACGTGATCATGCCGTGGCACCGGATCCTCGACCAGCAGAGCGAGGTCCGGCTCGGGTCGCTCCAGATCGGCACGACGCGGCGCGGCATCGGCCCCGCCTACGCCGACAAGGCGTCGCGGGTCGGCATCCGCGTGCAGGACCTGTTCGACCTCGGCATCCTCCAGAAGAAGGTCGCCGCGGCGCTGGCGGTCCGCAACCGCGAGATCCTGCGCGGCCGCGACCAGGGGCCGCTCTACCCGAACCAGGTCGTGGAGGAGATCGCGCCCCTGGCCGACCGGCTCAAGCCGTACGCGGCCGACACGTCGCTCCTGATCGACCAGGCGCTGAAGGACGGCAAGCGGGTGCTGTTCGAGGGGGCGCAGGGCACCCTGCTCGACCTCGACAACGGCACCTACCCGTTCGTGACGTCGTCGAACCCGATCGCGGGCGGTGCCTGCACGGGCACCGGCATCGGCCCGACCCGCATCGACAGCGTGCTCGGCATCGCGAAGGCGTACCTGACGCGCGTCGGGGCGGGGCCCTTCCCGAGCGAGGCGGACCCGGAGCGGGGCGCCCGCATCCGCGACATCGGAGCGGAGTTCGGGACGACGACGGGGCGCGAGCGCCGCTGCGGCTGGCTCGACCTCGTCGGCCTGCGCTACGCGGTCCGGCTGAACGGCATGACGGAGCTCGTGCTCACGAAGCTCGACGTGCTCAGCGAGTTCCCGACGATCCCGGTCTGCGTCGCCTACCGCCTGCCCGACGGCACGGTCACGGAGGAGTTCCCCGCGCACCAGTCGGACTTCCACCATGCGGAGCCCGTCTGGGAGGAGCGGCCCGGCTGGGGCTCGGACATCTCCGACGCGACCGAGTGGGACCAGCTGCCGCAGGCCGCCCGCGACTACGTCAACTGGGTCGCCGAGCAGCTCGGCATCCCCGTCACCCTCGTCGGCGTCGGCGTGCGCCGCGACCAGGTGCTCGCGCCGCACGCCATGGAGGCCGTCGCGCGGGGCATGCGGTGAGGGTCCTCGTCGTCGGGGCGGGCGGCCGCGAGCACGCGCTCGCCGCCGCCATCCAGGCGAGCCCGCGCTGCTCCGAGCTGCACGCGGCGCCCGGCAATCCGGGCATCGCGCTGATCGCCACCTGCCACCCCGTCAAGGCCGACGACGTCGACGGCCTCGTGGCCCTCGCCCGCGACATCGCGGCGGACCTCGTCGTGGTCGGGCCGGAGGCGCCGCTCGTGGCGGGCCTCGCCGACGAGCTGCGGCGGATCGGCATCCCCGTCTTCGGGCCCAACGCGGCCGCCGCGCGGGTCGAGGGCTCGAAGGCGTTCACGAAGCAGCTGCTCGAGGCCGCCGGCGTCGACACCGCCGAGGCCTTCACCGTCACCGACCTGGCGGGCGCGCGGATCGCGATCCAGCGCCTCGACGGCCGCTGCGTCGTCAAGGCCGACGGCCTGGCCGCCGGCAAGGGCGTCGTCGTGTGCGACGACGCGGCCGCGGCGGAGGCCGCCGCGGCCGAGTTCCTCGGCGGCTCGCTCGGCGAGGCGGGCCGCGTGCTCGTCGTCGAGGAGCGGATGGACGGCCCCGAGCTCTCGGTCCTCGCGCTGTGCGACGGCGAGCGCGCCGTCGCCCTGCCCTCGGCGCGCGATTACAAGCGGATCGGCGAGGGCGGCACGGGGCCCAACACGGGCGGCATGGGCGCGATCTCGCCGGCGCCGGGCGTTACCGACGACGAGGCGCGCGCGATCGTCGAGACGGTGCACAAGCCGATCCTGCGCGAGCTCATGCAGCGCGGCGTGCGCTTCTCGGGCTGCCTCTACGCCGGCCTGATGCTGACCCGGACGGGCCCGCGCGTCCTCGAGTTCAACGTGCGCTTCGGCGACCCCGAGACGGAGGCCGTCCTGCCGCGGCTCGGCGAGGACCTCCTGCCGTGGCTCCTCGCCTGCGCGACGGGCGACCTCGACGAGCGCGAGATCGCGACGATCCCGGGCAGCGCCGTCACCGTGGTGCTCGCCTCGCGCGGCTACCCGGCCTCGTCGGAGAGCGGCGTGCCGATCACGGGCGTGCCCGAGGCGGGGACCGAGCGCGACGCGGTCGTCTTCCACGCGGGCACGGCCGTCCAGGGCGACCAGCTCGTCACCGCCGGCGGGCGCGTCCTCGCCGTGACGGCGCGCGGGGCCGACCGCGACGCCGCGATCGCCGCGGCCTACGCGGCCGCCAACCGGATCCGCTTCGACGGCCTGCAGCGCCGCGCGGACATCGGCTCGGATTCACAGGGCTGACAACGCATCCCGCCTCCCGTATGAACGGATCCGTATGATCCGTTCATACGATCGCGCGTCTCCCGTGCCATTCCGCGAGCCCCGCGTGCACGGCGATCGCGCACCCTGAGGGGGCGATGGCGATGACCGAACTGCACAAGCCGAGGCGGATCCTGCGGCAGCCGCGCACGACGCGGCGCGTGACGCTCAACGTCGACGAGGCGCTGCTCGAGAACGCCAAGGAGCTGCTCGGGACGGACTCGATGACCGAGGCGATCAACGGGGCGCTGGAGGAGTACGTGAGCCTGCAGATGCGGCTGCGGGCCGTCAACCACGACCTCGCCCTGACACCCGAGATGCTCGACGAGATCCGGACGCCGCGCACGTTCTGATGCACCTGGTCGACACCTCGGTCTGGGTGTGGGCCAGGCGATGTTCCGACCTCCGAGCGGAGCTGGCCGACCACGCCGCCGCGGATGCGATCGCCATCTGCCACCCGGTGCTGTTCGAGTTGGTCTACTCGGCGCGCAACGCCGACGAGTATCGATACCTGCGGGACGCCTACGAGACGTATCCGTTCGTCGCGGTCGACGACGCCGTCTGGGCGCGTGCGCTCGACGTCAACGAGGGGATGGCCCGGCAGGGGGGCCTGCACCACCGCCAGGTGCGCCAGCCGGACCTCGTGATCGCGGCGGCGGCCGAGCTCGCCGGCATCCCCGTGCTCCACTACGACGCGGACTACGACCGGATCGCCGCCGTCACCGGGCAGGAGACGCGCTGGGTGCGGCCGCGCGGCAGCCTCTGAACGGACGTCCGGCTGCTGTGGGCTCCGACGAACTCGGGGCCTCCCGACCCCACCATCCGGCTCCCTGACTAGGCTGGGACAGGTGATCGCCCGCTACACGCGACCGGAGATGGGCGCCGTCTGGACGGACGAGCGCCGCCTCGGCACCTGGCTGGAGGTCGAGCTCGCCGCCCTCGACGCGCACGCCGCGATCGGCGTCGTGCCGGCGGAGGACGTGACCGCGATCCGCGCGAAGGCCGCGGTCGACGTGGCCCGCGCGAAGGAGATCGAGGAGCGCACACACCACGACGTGATCGCCTTCACGGAGACGGTCGCCGAGCAGGTCGGCGAGCCGGCGCGCTGGTTCCACTACGGGCTGACCTCGTCGGACGTGGTCGACACGGGCCTCGCCCTGCAGCTGCGCGACGCGGGGGCGATCCTGCTGCGCGGCGTCGAGGCGGCGCGGGCGGCCGTCCTGGCCCGCGCCCTCGAGCACCGCGCGACGCCCTGCATGGGCCGCACCCACGGCGTGCACGCCGAGCCGACGACGTTCGGGTTGAAGCTGCTCGGCTGGGTGTTCGAGCTCGACCGCGCCCACGCGCGTCTCGCGCGTGCCGTCGACGGCGTCTGCGTGGGCAAGCTGTCGGGCGCGGTCGGTGCCTACGGCAACATCGACCCGCGCGTCGAGGAGCAGGTGCTGGGCGCGCTCGGCCTCGACGCGGAGCCGGCCTCCACGCAGGTCGTGGCGCGCGACCGGCACGCCGAGTTCCTGGCCGCGATCGCGATCACGGGCTCCTCGCTCGACCGCTTCGCGACGGAGCTCCGGCACCTGCAGCGCAGCGAGGTGCGCGAGGCCGAGGAGCCGTTCGGGAAGGGCCAGAAGGGCTCGTCGGCGATGCCGCACAAGAAGAACCCGATCACCTGCGAGCGGATCTCCGGCCTCGCCCGCGTCCTGCGCGGGAACGCCGTGGTCGGCCTCGAGGACGTGCCGCTCTGGCACGAGCGGGACATCTCGCACTCGTCCGCCGAGCGCGTCGTGCTGGCCGACTCGTCGATCCTGCTCGACTACATGCTCGCGAGGTTCACGTGGGTGGTGGAGGGGCTGGTCGTGCGCGCCGAGCGTATGCGGCAGAACCTCGACGCCTCGCAGGGGCTGCCCTTCTCGGGCCGCGTGCTCTTGGCCCTCGTCGAGGCGGGGCTCAGCCGCGAGGACGCCTACGTCGTGGTCCAGCGCAACGCGCTGCAGGCGTGGGAGACGGGCGAGCACCTGCGCGACCTCGTCCTCGCCGATCCTGACGCGCAGGGCCTCGACCCCGCGGTGATCGCGAGTGCCTTCTCGCTCGACGAGGTGCTGGCGCGCGCCGAGATCCCGTTCGGGCGGCTGCCCGCATGAGCGCCGGCCTCGAGGACCGCCTGATCGGCCGCGGGAAGGTCCGCGAGATCTACGACCTCGGCGCGGACGGGCTGCTGCTCGTGGCGAGCGACCGGATCAGCGCCTTCGACGTCGTGATGCCGAACCCGATCCCCGACAAGGGCCGCCTCCTGACCGGCATGACCCTGTTCTGGCTGGAGGCGACGAGCGGGATCGTGCCGAATCACCTCAAGGGCGCCTGGCCGGGGGAGCTGCCGCCCGAGGCCTCGGCGCCCGAGCTGCGCGGGCGGGCGATGCTCTGCCAGCGGCTCGAGATGCTGCCGATCGAGTGCGTCGTGCGCGGCTACCTGGCGGGCTCCGGCTGGAAGGACTACCGGGCGACCGGCACCGTCTCCGGCCACGCCCTGCCGTCGGGGCTCGAGGAGGCGCAGCAGCTGCCGGCGCCGATCTTCACCCCCGCCACGAAGGCCGACGTCGGCGACCACGACGAGAACATCACCGTCGAGGCCGCCCGCGACCTGATCGGGGCGGAGGCCTACGCCGCGGTCGAGCGCGCCTCGATCGCGCTCTACCTGCACGCCGCCGCCCACGCCCGCGAGCGCGGCATCATCCTCGCCGACACGAAGTTCGAGTTCGGGTTCGACCCCGACGGGCGGCTGGTGCTCGGCGACGAGGTGCTGACGCCCGACTCGTCGCGCTGGTGGCCCGAGGACGGCTACCGCACCGGCATCTCGCCGCCCTCGTACGACAAGCAGTACGTGCGCGACTGGCTCGAGACCCTCGACTGGGACAAGACGCCGCCGGGGCCCGAGCTCCCGGCCGACGTCGTGGCCGGGACGCGCGGCCGCTACATCGAGGCCTACGAGGCCCTGACCGATTCGACGTTCGACGACTACCTGCGCAGGATGGAGGTTGAGGCATGAGGGCGACCGTGCTCGTGCGGCCCAAGACGGGGATCCGCGATCCCCAGGGCGAGGCGATCCGGGGGTCGCTCGCCGGGCTCGGCTACCCCGTCTCGGAGGTCAGCGCCGGCAAGATCTTCGACCTCGAGGTCGACACCGACGACGCCGCCGAGGCGGAGCGCGTCGCCCGCGAGACCGCCGGGCGCGTCCTCGCCAACGAGCTGATCGAGGGGTTCGAGGTCGTCGTTGGGTAGGGTCGGCGTGATCACCTTCCTCGGGTCGCTCGACGACCGCGACGCCCAGCGGGCCGTCGAGGTCGTCGGCGGCGAGGCCGTGCCCCTGTGGCACGGCGAGGCCGACCTCAAGGGCGTCGACGCGGTCCTTCTGCCCGGCGGCTTCTCGTACGGCGACCACCTGCGCTGCGGGGCGCTCGCGCGCTTCACGCCGATCATGGCCGCCGTCGCCGACTTCGCCGCCCAGGGCGGTCCCGTGCTCGGCATCTGCAACGGCTTCCAGATCCTCTGCGAGGCGGGCCTCCTGCCCGGCGTCCTGACGCCCAACCACACGCGCCGCTTCATCTGCCGTGACGTCGACCTCGTCGTGCAGGCCGCGTCGCCGTGGCTCGGCGACCGACCCGTCGGGGCGTCGATCACGGTGCCGATCAAGCACGGCGACGGCGCCTGGTACCACCCGGACGCGGGGCTGGCCGAGCTCGAGGCCAACGGGCAGATCCTGCTGCGCTACGCCGAGGAGGTCAACGGCGCGACCGACCGCATCGCCTGCGTCACCAACGCGGCCGGCAACGTCTGCGGCCTGATGCCGCACCCCGAGCACGCCGTCGACCCGCTGCTCGGGTCGATCGACGGGCGGCTGCTCGTCCGGCGGCTTGCCGCCGCCTAGTCTTCGTCACGGCACCCGCACGACGGCACGAAAGGACACCCCATGGCCCAGGTCTCGATCGGATCGCTCGACGATTTCGCCGAGGGCGAGCTCACCCGCGTGGAGGCGGACGGCACCGCGCTCTGTGTGGTCCGGGTCGGCGATCGCGTCCACGCGATCTGCGACGACTGCCCGCACGCCGAGGCGTCCCTGTCGGACGGCGACTTCCTGTCCGACGACATGGCGGTCGAGTGCCCGCTGCACGGCTCCTCGTTCAACGTCGAGACGGGCGAGCCGGACTGCCCGCCCGCGACCGAGGCGGTCCAGGTCTACCCGGTCACGGTCGAGGGCGGCGACGTCCTCGTCGACGTCTAGGCGCGCGATGGGGATCGCCCTGATCGCGGGCGCCGGCATGGCCGGGCGCGCCTGCGCGCTGACCCTGCGCCGCATCGGCTGGGACGGCGAGATCGTGCTCGTCGGGGACGAGTCGACGCACCCCTACGACCGGCCGCCGCTCTCGAAGTCCGTGATCGTGGGCACGGCCGACATGGACAAGGTCGTCAAGCCCGCGCCCGAGACCTACGCCCAGGACCGCATCGACCTGCGCCTCGGCACCCGGGTCGAGGCCGTCGACGCCGCGGCCCGCACCGCGACCCTGTCGGACGGCACGGCCCTCGCCTGGGATGCGCTCGTCCTGGCCACGGGCTGCGCGCCGCGCCGGCTGCCGATCCCGGGCCTCGAGCGCGCCCACCGCATCACCCGCATGGACGAGGCCCTCGCCCTGCAGGCGCTCCTCGCCGAGGGGCCGCGCCGGCTCGCCATCATCGGCGGCGGCTTCATCGGGATGGAGGCGGCGACGGCGGCCGTCGCGCACGGCCACTCGGCCACGGTGCTCGAGGCCGCGCCCGAGCCGATGTCGCGCCCCCTCGGGCGCGAGGTCGCGGCGCACGTCCTGCGCTGGGCCGAGGCGCGCGGCGTCGACATCCGCGCGGGCGTCGCCGTCGAGGCCGTGACCGACGCGGGCGTCGTCCTCGCCGGCGGCGAGGTGGTGCCCGCCGACATCGTGGTCGCCGCGGTCGGCCAGGCACCGCGGCTCGAGCTCGCCGAGGCGCTCGGCTGCGCGATCACGGACGGCGGCGTGCGCGTCGACGCGGGGCTGCGCACGAGCGTCGACGGGGTCTGGGCGGTCGGCGACATCGCCGCCTTCCCGAGCCGGTGGGCCGACGAGGAGCGGATCCGCGTCGAGCACGCAGCCGTGGCGATCGGCCACGGCCAGGTCGCGGCCGAGCAGATCGCGCTCGGCGAGGGCCTCTTCGAGGACCTGCCGACGTTCTGGTCGGACCAGGGCGACCTGACCCTCAACGTGGTCGGCGTGCCGCGCCCCGACGACGAGATCGTCTGGCGCGGCGACACCCAGACGCCGGCCTGCACCGCCTTCTACGTTCGCGACGGGCGGATGCGGGCGGCGCTGAGCGTGGGGGACATGAAGACGCTGCGGGGCGTGCGCAAGCTGTTCGCGGCGGGCGTCGAGCCGCCGCCCGCGATGCTCGCGGACCCCGCGGCCGACCTCGCGGCTCTCGCCGCGGGGGGCTGATCAGCCCTCGTCGCGCTGGTCGCGGAGGAACTCCTGCAGCTCCGCCTCGAGCTCGTCGGCGCTGGGGAGGTCGTCCGCGGTGATCTCGCCCTCGTCGTCGAGGTCGTCCTCGTCCTCGTCCTCGTCGTCGTCCTCGTAGTCGTCGCCCGCGTCGAGGCGCGCCTCGAGGTCGGCCACGTAGGAGCGCATCTCGGCGTCCTTCTCGACGACGCGCGCGATCTGGCGGTCGAACTCCGCGGAGGCGGTCTCGAGCTCGGTCGGCTCGAGCTCGCACTCGACGAGCGGCTCGAGCGCGCGCACGAGCGCGAGGGCGGCGGTCGGGTTCGGGTTGCCGCCGAGGTAGTGCGGCACGGCCGCCCACAGGCTCGCCGAGGGGATGCCCGCGCGGCCGAGGCCGTCGTGGAGGACGCCGACGATGCCGGTCGGGCCCTCGTAGCGGATCGGCTCGAGGTCGTAGCGGTCCATCAGGTCGGGGTCGTGCGCGGTGCTCGAGACGGGCACGGGGCGCGTGTGGGGGGTGTCGGCGAGGAGCCCGCCAAGGGTGATGGCGAGGCCGGCGCCGACCTCGGCCGCGTAGGCGGAGATTGCGTCCGAGAAGGCGCGCCAGCGGTAGTTCGGCTCGGTGCCGATCACGAGCAGGAGGTCGCGGCCGCCGGGCAGCCGGGCGTGGAGGAGCTCGGTCTCCGGCCAGGTGATCTGGCGCAGGTGGCCCTCCTCGACGGTGACCTGCGGGCGCGTCTGCTGGAAGTCGACGAACTCCTCGGAGCTGATCGAGGCGAAGCGCTCGGCGTGGCAGTGGTTGCGCAGGAACGCGGCGGCGACGGTGGCCGCCGAGCCGCCGTCGTTCCAGCCGCGGAAGGCCGCCACCACGATCGGGTCGGCGAACGCCGGCTGGGACTCGAAGTCGATCACGCCCACGCTCGAACACTACGCGCGATGGCGGCCGGCGGCCGCGGGCGGGCCTGCGCCGAGCAGGGGTCCGATCACGGGGTCGCCGCCGGCGCGGCGCATCAGGCGCGTCCAGGCGCGCGCGCCCGCGGTGGCCGGGGCGCGCACGACCGCGCCGCGGCGGCGGTAGCCGATGCGCAGGAGGAGGGCCCCGTCGGGGCCCTCGAGGGCCTGCAGCACGATGTCGCCGGCCTCGCCGCCGCCGGGCTCGACGAGCTCGGCGACGAGGCGGGCGCGGCCGCCGGGGACGCTGATGCCGTCGCGCTTGGAGGGGGAGTCGGAGGGGATGGCGGGAGTGGTCATGCACGGAGGATCGGGGCCGGTGCGGAACGGCGGGCGCACGGGTCCGCGCGAGGGCCGCACGGGGTCGGGAGGGGGGCGCGCGGGGCGGCATGGGCGACAGGTGCCTGCGCTAGTGTTGGTTAACGCGTGAACCAGGTCTCCGATCCGCCGCTGCACCGCCAACTCGGCCTGACGGACGACGAGTACACGCAGATCGGCGCGCTGATGGGGCGCGCGCCGAACCACTTCGAGCTGGCGGTGTTCTCGCTGCTCTGGAGCGAGCACTGCGGCTACAAGCACTCGCGGATGGTGCTGCGCCGGCTGCCCACCGACGGGCCGGCCGTGCTGCAGGGCCCCGGCGAGAACGCGGGCGTCGTCGACGCCGGTGACGGCCTCGGCGTCGCCTTCAAGGTCGAGAGCCACAACCACCCCTCCGCGGTCGAGCCCTTCCAGGGCGCCGCCACGGGCGTGGGCGGCATCCTGCGCGACGTCTTCGCGATGGGCGCGCGGCCGATCGCGATCCTCGACTCGCTGCGCTTCGGCGACCCGGCGACGGAGCGGACGCGGCGGCTGTTCGACGGGGCGGTGCGCGGCATCGGCCACTACGGCAACTGCGTCGGCGTCGCGAACATCGGCGGCGAGGTGCGCTTCGACCCGGGCTACGAGCAGTCGTGCCTGGTCAACGCGATGTGCATCGGCGTCCTGCGCGCGGAGGACCTGAAGAGCGCGACGGCGGCCGGCACCGGCAACCTGATCGTGCTGTTCGGGGCGCGCACGGGCCGCGACGGCATCGGCGGCGCCTCCGTCCTCGCCTCGCAGGACATCGACGCGGGCGGCGACGACAAGCGCCCGACGGTCCAGATCGGCGATCCGTACATGGAGAAGCGCCTGATCGAGGCGTCGCTCGAGCTGATCGCGGGCGACGTGCTCGTGGGCCTGCAGGACCTCGGCGCGGCGGGCCTCGCCTCGTCGGCGTCCGAGATGGCCTCGCGCGGCCCGGTCGGCGTGCGCCTCGACCTCGCGAAGGTGCCGCTGCGCGAGGCCGACATGGAGCCGTTCGAGATCATGATCTCCGAGTCGCAGGAGCGGATGCTGGCCTGCGTCGAGCCGTCGCAGCTCGCCGCGGTGCAGGCGCTCTGCGCGCGCTGGGAGCTCCAGTGCTCGGTGATCGGCGAGGTGATCGAGGGCGACCACCTGGTCTGCACGTTCGGCGACGAGGTCGTCGGCGACATCCCCGTCTCCGCCCTGGTCGACGACTGCCCGCGCTACGCGCTCGACCCGGTGCGCCCCGCGCGCCTCGCCGACGAGCCGCTCGACCCGGCGGGGCTCGGCCCGGCGCCCGACCCGACCGACGCGCTCAAGCACCTCCTCGTCGCGCCGAACGTGGCCTCGAAGGCCGCCGTCTACCAGCAGTACGACCAGCTCGTCGGCGGCGGCGGCGTGATCCGGCCCGGCGCCGACGCCGGCGTCGTGCGGCTGCCCGGATCGCAGCGCGCCGTCGCGGCCGCGCTCGACGGCTCTGGGCGGCGCACGTGGCTCGACCCGCGCCGCGGCGGCCGCCAGGCCGTCGCCGAGGCGGCCCGGAACGTGGCCTGCACGGGCGCGCGCCCCCTGGCGATCACGAACTGCCTGAACTTCGGCAACCCGGAGCGGGGCGAGACCCCGTACATGCTGGTCGAGGCCGTCGAGGGGATGGCCGAGGCCTGCGAGGCGATCGGCGCGCCCGTCGTCTCCGGCAACGTCTCGCTCTACAACGAGCACGCGGGCGGGCCGATCCCGCCGACGCCGATCGTCGGCTGCGTCGGGCTGCTCGACGACGCCGCCCACGCGGTCGGCGCCGCGCCGCGGGACGGCACGGCGATCGTGCTGCTCGGCGACAGCGCCCCGGCCGTCGACGGCTCCGAGTACCAGGCCGTCGTCCTCGGCGCGGTCGCGGGCCGGATCCCGGACGTCGACCTCGCCGCCGAGGCGGCGCTGCTCGGCGTCCTGCACGCCGCCGCGGCGCAGGGGCTGATGCAGGCCGCCCACGACGTCGCCGACGGTGGGCTCGCCGTCTGCGCCGCCGAGCTCGCGATCGCGGGCCGGGTCGGCATCGACGTCGAGCTGCCGGCGCTCGGTGCCCGCGACGACATCACGCTGTTCGGGGAGCCGGGCGGGGGGCTCGTGCTCGCCGCCACCCCGGACCCCGAGGGCCTGATCGCGCTCGCCGCCGGGCGCGGCGTGCCGGCGCGGGCCGTCGGCCGGGCCGGGGGGCACGCGGTGCGGGTCCGCGCGGGCGACGCGACGGCCGAGCTCGACCTCGCCGACGCGATCCACCTCCACGGCCAGACGATCCCGCAGATGCTCGGGGACGCCTGACGTGTGCGGCGTCTTCGGCATCCACGCGCCGGGCCGCGACGTCGCCCGGCTCGCCTACTTCGCCCTCTACGCGCTGCAGCACCGCGGGCAGGAGAGCGCCGGCATCGCCGTCACGGACGGCAGCCGCATCACCGCGGTCCGTGACCTCGGCCTCGTCAGCCAGGTCTTCGACGAGTCGACGCTCGAGACCCTGCGCGGCGACATGGCGATCGGCCACGCGCGCTACTCGACGACGGGCTCGTCGCAGTGGCAGAACGCGCAGCCCGTGGTGCGCCACCGCGAGGGCCGCACGCTGGCGCTCGGCCATAACGGCAACCTCACGAACACGACCGAGTTGCGCGAGCAGCTCGAGGCCAAGGGCATCCGCTTCGAGTCGACCTCGGACACCGAGGTCATCGCCGCCCTGATCTGCGAGCACCCCGGCACCCTCGTCGAGGGCGTGCAGGAGGCGATCAGCCGGATCAGCGGGGCGTTCGCCGCCGTCGTCATGGACGAGGAGCGGCTGATCGGCTTCCGCGACCCGGACGGCATTCGCCCGCTCGTCCTCGGCGACCTCGACGGGCATCCCGTGCTCGCGTCGGAGAGCTGCGCGCTCGACCTCGTCGGCGCGCGCGTCGTGCGCGACGTCGAGCCGGGCGAGATCGTGGTGCTGCACCCCGACGGCGTCGAGAGCATCCGCCCGGCCGACCCGCACCATCCCGCGCTGTGCGTGTTCGAGTTCATCTACTTCGCGCGGCCCGACTCGCGGATCGACGGCCAGCACCTGCACGGCGTGCGCGAGCGGATGGGCGAGCGGCTCGCCGAGGAGGCGCCGGCCGAGGCCGACATCGTGATCCCCGTGCCCGACTCGGGCGCGCCCGCCGCGCAGGGCTTCGCGCGGCGGAGCGGCATCCCGTACGTGGACGGGCTGATCAAGAACCGCTACGTCGGGCGCACCTTCATCCAGCCGGAACAGGCGATGCGCGAGAGCGGCATCCGGCTCAAGTTCAACCCGATGCCGGACGTGCTCGCCGGCCGGCGCGTGGTGGTCGTCGACGACTCGATCGTGCGCGGCACGACGACCCGCAAGATCGTCGAGATGCTGCGCGGCGCGGGCGCGACCGAGGTGCACCTGCGGATCTCGTCGCCGCCGATCATCTCGCCCTGCTTCTACGGCATCGACATGGCCACGAAGAACGAGATGATCGCAGCCGCCAAGTCGCTCGAGGAGATCCGCGTCGAGCTCGACGCGGACTCGCTCGCGTACCTGTCGCTCGAGGGCCTCGAGGCGTCGACGGGTCACGGCGACGACCGCTTCTGCCGGGCCTGCCTGACGGGGCGCTACCCGACGCCCGTGCCGGTGGCGGCCGACAAGGACCGCTTCGAGGCCACGCAGCTGCCGGTGGCGTGACGATGGGCGACGATCTGACGTACGCGGCCGCCGGCGTCTCGCTCGACGCCGCCGACGCGGTGGTCGAGCGGCTGAAGGGCGCCGTGCGCTCCACGGCCCGCCCGGGCGTGATCGACACGCACGGCGGCTTCGCGGGCCTGCTCGCCCTCGGCGGCCTCGGCTACGAGGACCCGGTGCTCGTGGCGGGCACCGACGGGGTGGGCACGAAGCTCGAGCTGCACCGCGAGGCCGGCAGCCTGCACGCCGCGGGGATCGACTGCGTCGCGATGTGCGTCAACGACATCCTCTGCGTGGGCGCCGAGCCGGTGCTGTTCCTCGACTACGTCTCGGTCGGCCAGCTCGACCCCGAGGTCGTCGCGACGCTCGTCGAGGGCATCGCCGACGGCTGTCGGCAGGCCGGCGCGGCGCTCCTCGGCGGCGAGACCGCCGAGCACCCCGGCGTGATGGCGCCCGACAGCCTCGACGTCGCGGGCTTCGCGCTCGGCGTCTGCGAGCGCAGCCGGCTGATCGACGGCGCGTCGGTGGCGCCCGGTGACCGCGTGGTCGGCATCGCCTCGTCGGGCCTGCACTCGAACGGCTTCTCGCTCGTGCGCCGCGTCGTCGAGCGCGCCGGCGGCCTCGCCGCCGCCCCGGCCGATCTGCTCGCCCCGACCCGCATCTACGTCGACGACGTGCGCGCCCTGCGCGCCGCTGCGGAGGTCAAGGCGCTCGCGCACATCACGGGCGGCGGGATCGGGGGCAACGCGCCGCGCGTGCTGCCCGACGGCTGCGGCATGGTCATCGACCCCGACGCCTGGCCGCGCCCGGCGGTCGTCGCGTGGCTCGCCGACCAGGGCGTCGCCGAGGACGAGCTGCGCCGCGTCTTCAACCTCGGGATCGGGATGATCGCGGTCGTCGCGCCCGCGGACGAGGCGGCCGCCCTCGCGGCGCTCGCCGAGCGCGGCGTCGGCGCGTGGGCGATCGGCACGATCGAGGCGGGCGCGGGGGTCCGCTACGCGGGATGATCCGGGTCGCGACCGCCGCCGACCCCCTGCGCGTCGCCGTCCTGGCCTCGGGCCGCGGCTCGAACCTCGTGGCGCTGCTCGACCGGCTCGACGCGACGGCCGCAATCGTCGCCGTCGCCTCCGACAACGCCGCCGCGCCCGCGCTGGAGCGCGCCCGCGAGGCCGGCATCGAGACGGCGGTCTTCGCCGTCGAGGACGGCGATCGCGCGGGCCGCGACGGGCGCCTCGCCGACTGGCTCGTCGAGCGCGGGGTCGAGCTCGTCGTCCTGGCCGGCTTCATGCAGCTCCTGACGGAGGCCGTCGTGGAGCGCCTGCCCGTGGTCAACGTGCACCCGTCGCTCCTGCCCGCCTTCCCGGGGCTGCGGGCCTGGGAGCAGGCGCTCGCCGCGGGCGTCCCCGAGACCGGCGTCACCGTCCACTTCGTCGACCGCGGCCTCGATACGGGCCCCGTGATCGCGCAGGAGCCCGTGCCGGTGCGGGGCGGCGACACGCCCGACGCCCTGCACGAGCGGATCCAGGCCGTCGAGCACCGGCTCCTGCCCGACGTCGTCATGCGGCTCGCCCGCGACGAGGTGCCCGCGCCCGAGGGGGCCGTTGCGTGAGCCGGATCCGCCGCGCCCTCGTCTCCGTCTCCGACCCGACCGGGCTCGACAGGCTCGCGCGCGCCCTGCACGGGCACGGCATCGAGATCGTCGCCTCCGCGGGCACGGGCGCCCGCGTCGAGGCCGCGGGCGTGCCGTGGACGCCGCTCGACGAGGTGACCGGCGCGCCCGAGATGCTCGGCGGGCGCGTCAAGACGCTGCATCCCGCCATCCACGGCGGCATCCTCGCCCGCCGGGACGTCCCCGAGGACCTCGAGCGGCTGGCCGAGCTCGGCATCGCCGAGATCGGGCTCGTGGTCGTCAACCTGTACCCGTTCCGGGAGACGATCGCCCAGCCGGGCGTCACGGACGCCGAGGCGATCGAGAAGATCGACGTCGGCGGGCCCGCCATGATCCGCGCCGCCGCCAAGAACCACCGCGCCGTCGCCGTGGTCACCGATCCGCGCCGCTACCCCGAGGTGATCGCCGAGCTCGCCGAGACCGGCGGCTCCGTGTCGGAGGCGACGCGCCGCCGGCTCGCCGCCGAGGCCTTCGCCCTGACCGCGGGCTACGACGCGGCGATCGCGGCGTGGTTCGCCGGACAGGTGGCGCTGCCTGACGGGATCGTCATCGACCTCGCCAAGGAGCGCGACCTGCCCTACGGCGAGAACCCCCACCAGGCGGCCGCCTACTACGTCGACCGCACGCAGCCGCGGCACCTCCTGACGGGGGTGATCCAGCACGGCGGCAAGGAGCTCTCGTACAACAACCTCGCCGACCTCGCCGCCGCCCACGCGATCGCGGCCGAGTTCGACCGGCCCGCCTGCGCCATCGTCAAGCACCAGAACCCGTGCGGCGCCGCGATCGGCCGGGACATCGGCGAGGCCTGGGCGCGCGCCCTCGCCGGCGACCCGATCAGCGCGTTCGGGGGCGTCGTCGCCCTCAACCGCCCCGTCGACGCGGCACTCGCCGCGGAGCTCGCCGAGCAGTTCCTCGAGGTGCTGATCGCGCCCGGCTTCGAGCCGGGCGCCCTCGAGGCGCTGTCGGTGCGCGCCTCGACGCGGCTCCTCGAGGACGCGGACCCCGCCCGGCGCGGCCCGGCCCGGCACCTCCGGCCCGTCCCCGGCGGGATGCTCGTGCAGGAGCCCGACCGCGCCGACGAGCCGCAGGAGGCGATGCGGGTGGTGACCGCCGCCCAGCCGGACGCGCGCGAGTGGGAGGACCTCCTGTTCGCGTGGCGGGTCTGCCGGCACGTCTCCTCGAACGCGATCGTGATCGCCCGCGACGGCGCCACGCTCGGGATCGGTGCGGGGCAGATGAGCCGCGTCGACGCCGTCCGCATCGCCGTCGAGAAGACCCCGCCCGACAAGCGGCCCGGCGCCGTGCTCGCCTCGGACGCCTTCTTCCCGTTTCCCGACGGCCCCGAGCTCGCGCTCGAGGCGGGGATCACGGCGCTGATCCAGCCGGGCGGCGCCAAGCGCGACGACGAGGTCACGGCCGCCGTCGACGCGGCGGGACGGGCGATGGCGCACGTCGGGCGCCGGCACTTCCGGCACTGAGGTGGAGACGCTCGCCCCGGCCGAGGCGCGACGGATCGTCGTGGCCCGTCAGGGCTTCGCCGCCCGGCATCGGGTCGCCGACCCCGACCAGGTCGCCGAGGCGGTCCGGCGGCTCGGCTGCGTCCAGATCGACTCCGTCACCGCCGTCGCCCGGGCGCACCGGCTGACGCTCGCGGCGCGCGTGGGGCGGATACCGCCCGGCACCCTCAACGGGCTGCGCCACTCCGGCCGGATCGCCGAGGTGTGGGCCCACGAGGCGAGCCTGATCCACGCCGACGAGCTGCCGTGGTACCGCGCCGGGATGCTCGAGGAGACCGCGCACCGCTGGTACGGACCCGTCCTGCGCGAGCACCGCCGCCTCGCGCGCGAGATGATGCGCCGGATCGAGGCCGACGGCCCCGCCGATGCCGCGGCCTTCGGTGGGGCGGGCCGCCCCGGCTGGTGGGAGTGGTCGGCGGCCAAGCAGGTGCTCGAGGCGCTCTTCTCGAGCGGGCGGCTCGCCGTGCGCGAGCGGCGCGGGTTCGCCCGCGTCTACGACCTGCCCGAGCGGCTCTACGCGCCGGCCCAGCTGGCGCCCGTCACGGACCGCGACGCGGTGCTGCGCCACCGGGTCGCGCGGGCCGTGACGGCGCGCGGCATCGCGACGGAGGGGCGGGTCCACGACTACCTGCGCGTGCCCGGCGGGGCGCGCACGCTGCGCGGCGCCGCCCGGGACCTCGTCGACCAGGGCGCGCTCGTGCGGGTGCGGGTGGGCGAGCATGCCTGCCTCGCCGACCCCGCGGCGCTCGCCGCCGCCGCGCCGCGCCCGTCCGTGGACGTGCTCCTCTGTCCCTTCGACAACCTGATCTGGGACCGCACGGAGACGGAGCGGCTGTTCGGGTTCCGGCACGCGCTCGAGATCTACGTGCCCGCGCCGAAGCGGCGCTGGGGCTACTACGTGCTGCCGCTGCTCGCGGGTGACCGCGTCGTCGGCCGCGCCGACGTCACCGCGGACCGCGCGGCCGGGGTGCTGCGCATCAAAGCGATGCACTGGGAGGGGCGGTCCGCGCCGCGGGCCCTCGAGCGGGCAGCCGCGCGGCTCGCGCGCACGCTCGGGCTCGCCGTGGACGCCTAGACTCCCCGCGATGCCCGGCCGCGTGTCCCTGGCCCTGCCCGCCTCCGCATCGGCCATGCCGCTCGCCGAGGCCGTCGCCGTGCGCCTCTGCGCGGAGGCCGGGGTGGAGGGCGACGGCACTGAGCGGCTGGTGGCGGCGGTGCGCTGCCTCGTCGCGTTCAGCGTCGAGCGCTCGCACGGCGGTGCGGGCGGCGGCGACGTCGAACTCGGCCTCGAGCTGGACGAGCGCGGCATCGCCGTCGACGTCCACGACTGGGGCGTGCCGATGCGCCGCGCCGGCGGCCCCGATGGGCCGCTGCCGGAGGGGCTCGAGGCGCCGCCGACGAGGCGCGCAGCGCCCGCACGGGCGCTACCGCGGAGATCGTGATCCGCAACGCGACCCACGGCGACTCGACGGCGATCGCGCAGCTCCTGTACCGCGGCTACTCGTTCAACTACCGCCACCGCGACTTCTACACGCCGCGCTGGATCGAGGCCCAGTTCGAGGCGGGGCACGTCGTCAGCACCGTGGCCGAGGCCGACGGGCAGGTGATCGGCCACCACGCGCTCCTGCTCGACGCCCCGGGGGAGGCCGCGGAGAGCGGCGTCGCCGTGATCGACCGCGCCTGGCGCGGGCTCGGCCTCTTCGACCGCCTCTTCGAGCACACCGTCGAGCGGGCCCGCGGCCTCGGGCTGCCCGCCCTCTACGGCCGCGCCACCTGCGCGCACGTCCACAGCCAGCGGTCCGAGTGCAAGCACGGCTACCGCGAGACCGCGCTCCCCCTCGGCGGGTCACCGCCCGCGATGGCCCAGGCCCAGACCGGCGAGGCGGACGGGCACACGGAGCGCGGCGCCAACCTGATCTCGTACCTCGCGCTCGGCGCCGCCGCGCCGCGTGCGCTGCACCTGCCCGCGCCGTACGCGGACGACCTGCGGTACCTCTACGGCCATCTCGGGCTCGCGCTCGGCGACCCTGACGCGGCGGCCGAGCCGCGCCCCGTGCCCGACGACGTCGAGTTGGAGGGGGAGGACGGCACGGCCCGGCTGTGGCTCTCCGGCGACCACGACCATCACGCGCTCGAGCGGGTGCTGCGCGGCGACGGCCGGCTCGCCGACGTCGTCTACGCCGACGACGACCTGACGGTGCTCGCGGACGCCACGGTCGACGCGCTGCGCGAGAGCGGGTTCTTCCTGTCGGGGCTCCTGCACGCGGCGCGCGGCGGTCGCGACTGGCTGCGCCTGCAGCGGCCCCAGGCCCCGACCCAGACCGCGGGCCTGCATCTCGAGGGCGAGACGGGGCAGTGGCTGCTCGAGCGGGTCCTCGCGGACCGCGCCACGGTCAGCTGAGGAAGCGCCGCACCTCCTCGGCGGTCTCGTCGAGCGCCTCCCAGTAGAGGATGTGCTGCACGTCGATGCCGACGACCTCGAGGTCGGAGCCGATCGCCCGCTCGAGCGGGGCGAGGAGCGCGGCGTCCTGGACGTAGTCGTCCCGCAGGGCGCGCACCACGAGGATCGGGCGGGGCGTGACGGGGATCGGCGCCGGCCGGCTCATCTCGCTCCACGCGACCGCGGCCGCGGGCGGCGAGAAGCGCGACCAGAAGCGCCCGTCCGCGCGCTCCTCGACGTGCTCGGCGACCTCCTCCTCGAGGAAGCCCTGGCCGGACTCGGCGATGCCCTCGCGTCGCGCCGCCAGGGCGTCCTCCATCGACGCCCAGCCGGCCGTCGCGGCCGCGGCCTCGGCGCGCTGGCGGCAGATGGCCACCGGCAGGGCGATCGCGGGGTCCAGGAGCACGGCGCGGCGCACCCGCTCGGGCGCGGTGGCGACGAGACCGAGGCCGAGCAGGCCGCCGAAGGAGTGGCCGAGGACGTCGACGGGGGCGGTCACGCCCTCCGCGTCGAGGGTCCCGTGGAGGTCGGCCAGGTGGGTGGCGACGTCCCACGGCGGGTCCCAGCCGGAGCGGCCGTGGCCCCGCAGGTCGACGGCGAGGACGCGGCGATCGGGGAGGGCGGCGGCCGCGAGGTGCACGTAGCGGCGGCCGTGCCCCGTCACCCCGTGCAGGGCGAGGACGGGCTCGCCGTCCTCCGGTCCGAAGGCGTGCACGTTGAGGCGCATGGGGCGCAGCCTAGGCGCCGGGGCAGCGCCCTGCCGCTGCCCGCTACCCTTCCGGTGTGACGGACGGGCACCTCGGAGTGGGCGGCCGGCTGGCCAGCGGGCCCGCGGACGAGCTCGTCCGCGCGGGCTACGCCGGCGAGACCGCGGCCGGCCCGGCGCTCGCGGAGGGCATGTCCCGCTCGGACCTCGCGCACGCGATCCAGCTCGTCGAGTCGGGCGCGCTCGACCGCGAGCGCGGGGCGGCGCTCCTGCGCGGCCTGCTCGAGCTCGATGCGATCGACCCGGCCGCCTTCGCGTGGGACCCGTCCGTCGGCGACGCCTTCCAGAACCGCGAGGCCGAGTTGACGCGCCTCGTCGGCGCCGACGCCGCCGGCTGGCTGAGCGCGGGGCGCCCGCGCCGCGAGCCGTTCCGGGTCGCACTGCGGCTCGTGACCGCCACGGGCCTCGCGGCCACCGCCGACCGCTTCGCGGAGCTGGCGGACGGGCTCGCCGGGCAGTCCGAGCCCCTCGCCGGATCGCTCGCCGCCGACTACACGTACCTGCAGCCCGCCCAGCCGACCACAGCCGGGCACCTCCTGCTCGCCTGGGCGTACCCGGTGCTGCGCAGCGCCGAGCGCTACCGGCGCGTGCAGGGCGACTTCGCCGGCAGCGTCGCCGGGGTGGGGGGCAGCGCGGGCTCGCGCTGGCCGCTCGACCGCGAGCGCCTCGCGGAGCTGCTCGGGCACGAGCGCGTCGAGGAGCACGCCAAGGACGCGATGTGGCAGTCGGACCCGTACCTGGTGGTGCTGTCGGGCCTCGCGATCGGCGCGGCCTCGGTGTCGCAACTCGCGCAGGACCTCGAGATCTGGTGCAGCCAGGAGTTCGGCTGGGTCGAGCTCGACGACGCCCACAGCCGGGTCAGCGCGCTGATGCCGCAGAAGAAGAACCCGTACGCCTTGGCCGTCCTGCGCACGTGGGCGGGGCAGGCGGCGGGCGACCTGACGGCGGCCCTGACCACGATGCACACGGGCGCCGCGCGCACCGACCACTTCCACCTGCTCAACGGGCTGATCCCGCGCGCCCTCGACGAGGCCGAGCGGATGGGCGCGCTCGGCGCCGCCGTCGCCCGCGGCATGCGGGTCGACGCGGCCCGCATGGAGCGGAGCGCGCGCGAGGCGTTCGTGACCGCCGCGGACGTCGCCGACATGCTCGCCCAGACCACCGGTCTCGACTACCGCACCGCCCACCACGTGATCGGCCGCGTCGTGCGCGACCAGGTCGAGACGGGCGCCCCGATCGACGCCGCCGCGATCGCGGCGGCCGCCAACGAGATCGCGGGCGCCGAGGTGGCGGTCGACGAGGCCGCGCTCGTGGCCGCCCTTGACCCCGCCGCCTGCGCGGCCCTGCGCCCGCAGACGGGTGGCTCCGACCCAGCCGAGGTGCGCCGCATGTGCGCCGACGTGCGTGAGCGCTGCGCGGACGTGCGGGTGTGGGCCGCCGAGGTGCGCGAGGCCGACGCGGGGGCCGCCGCGGCCCTGCGCGAGCGGGCCCGGGAGCTCGCCGGGGCATGACGACCCGACCCGCTACGGTGAGCGCATGAGCGAGGCGCCGCTCGTCGGGATCATCATGGGCTCGAAGTCCGACTGGGAGACGATGCGCCACGCCGCCGAGACGCTCGAGGCGCTCGGGGTGCCGCACGACTGCGAGGTCGTCTCCGCGCACCGCACCCCCGACAAGCTGTTCGCGTACGCGGAGGCCGCCGAGGGGCGCGGGCTGGAGGTGATCATCGCCGGCGCCGGGGGTGCCGCCCACCTGCCCGGGATGTGCGCCTCGAAGACGCCGCTGCCCGTGCTCGGCGTGCCCGTCGAGTCGCAGGCCCTTAAGGGCCTCGACTCGCTGCTCTCGATCGCGCAGATGCCGGCCGGCATCCCCGTGGGCACGCTCGCGATCGGCCGTGCCGGCGCCGTCAACGCCGGGCTCCTCGCCGCCGCCATCGTCGGCCGCGGCCGGCCCGCCATCACCGAGGCCGTGCGGGCGTGGCGCGCCGAGCAGACGGCGACGGTCCTCGCCGGCCCCGATCCGCGCGAGGCCTGATGCGCCTCGCGATCCTCGGCGGCGGCCAGCTGGCGTGGATGCTGGCGCAGGCGGCGGAGCCGCTCGGCATCGCCGTGGCCGTGCTCGACCCGTCGTCCGACTGCGCGGCGGGCCGCATCGCCGACCACGTGGTCGCGGCCTATGACGACCCCGACGGGCTCGACCGGGTGGCGGACGGCGCCGACGTCGTCACCTACGAGTTCGAGAACGTGCCGGCCGCCGCCGTCACGCGCCTCGCCGAACGCGGCGTGCCCGTGCTGCCCTTCCCCGCGTCGCTGGCGGTCACCCAGGACCGCGTGCGCGAGAAGGAGCTCCTCGCCGGCCTCGGCATCGCCGTCGCCCCGTACGCCCTGATCGACGGGCCCGACGATTTCCCGGCCGCGCTCGAGCGGGTCGGTGCCCCCGGGATCCTGAAGACGCGCCGGCTCGGCTACGACGGCAAGGGCCAGGTGCGCGTCGCGGCGGCCGACGACCTCGCCGGAGCCGTGGCCGGGCTCGGCGGCACGGACCTGATCCTCGAGGGTCTCGTCGCCTTCGAGCGCGAGCTCAGCATCGTCGTGGCGCGCGGCGCGGATGGCGCGATCGCCGCCCACCCGCCGGTGGAGAACGAGCACCGCGACGGCATCCTCGCCTGCACGCTGGCCCCGGCGCCCGGCCTGGACGAGACCAGGCGGGCGGAGGCCGAGCGGATCGGCGTCGCGGTCGCGGAGGCGCTCGACCACATCGGCGTGCTCTGCGTCGAGCTCTTCGACACCGGCAGCGGGATCGTCGCCAACGAGATCGCGCCGCGCGTTCACAACTCCGGCCACTGGACGATCGAGGGCGCCGTCACGAGCCAGTTCGAGAACCACGTGCGCGCGGTCTGCGGCCTGCCGCTCGGCGACCCCGCGGCGCGGGGCGCGACCGCGATGGTCAACATCGTGGGCTCCGAGCCGCCGCTCGAGGATCTGCTGGCGATCCCCGCTGCGCACCTCCACCTCTACGGCAAGGCGCCGCGCGACGGGCGCAAGCTCGGCCACGTCACGGTGACGGCGGCCGCTGCGGACGCGTTGGCCGCCCCGCTCGTGCGGGTGCGGGCTCTGTGCGACGCGGCCTGGCGCACCTGACCTCCACGGGTGTCGCGCGCCGCGGCGTGGTTCCTGTCGACTGCGAACGCCTCCGAACCGCATGCGGTCCGGGGGCGCGGAATCGCGGGGCCTAGATCAGACCGAGCTCCCTGACGGCGTCGTGCTCCTCGCGGAGCTCGGCGACGCTCGCATCGATGCGCGGCTTCGAGAAGGTGTCGAGCTCGAGGCCCTCGACGACGCTCCACTGGCCGTCCTTGCAGACGCACGGGAGGCCGCAGATGATGCCCCTGTCGATGCCGTACTGGCCGTCGACGGCGACGCCCATCGAGACCCAGTCGCCCGCGGGGGTGCCGAGCACCCAGTCGCGGATGTGGTCGATGGCGGCGTTCGCGGCCGAGGCGGCCGAGGAGGCGCCGCGCGCCTCGATGATCGCCGCGCCGCGCTTCTGCACGGTCGGGATGAAGGTGTCCGCGACCCAGGCCTCGTCGCCGATCGCGTCCCACGCGCCCTGGCCCTTGACCTCGGCGTGCACGACGTCCGGGTACTGGGTGGCCGAGTGGTTGCCCCAGATGCTCATCTTGGTCACGTGGGAGACGGCGCTGCCGGTCTTCTGGGCGACCTGCGTGAGCGCGCGGTTGTGGTCGAGGCGCATCATCGCCGTGAAGCGCTCGTTCGGCACGTCCGGGGCCGAGTGCATCGCGATCAGGGCGTTGGTGTTGGCCGGGTTGCCGACCACGAGCACCTTGATGTCGTCGTCGGCGTGGTCGTTGATGGCCTTGCCCTGCACCGTGAAGATGGCGCCGTTGGCCTCGAGCAGGTCGCCGCGCTCCATGCCCTTCGTGCGGGGGCGGGCGCCGACCAGGAGGCCGACGTTGGCGCCGTCGAACGCCTCGTTCGGGTCGTCCGTGCAGACGATGTTCGAGAGCAGCGGGAAGGCGCAGTCGTCGAGCTCCATGGCCACGCCGTCGAGGGCGCCGCGGGCCTGCGGGATCTCGAGCAGGCGCAGCTCCACCGGTGTGTCGGGGCCGAGCATCTGGCCGCTCGCGATGCGGTAGACGAGCGCGTAGCCGATCTGGCCTGCGGCACCGGTGACGACGACCTTGACGGGACTGGGCATGGATTCCTCCGGGGGAACGGGTCGAGTGCGGCAATCGTGCCAAAACCATGGGGCTCGGGCGGCGGCAGTCCGCAGCCCAAGGCCGACGCGTATGCGTCGGCGCGGCCAGGGTGCGCAACCGCGTCGAAGCGGTGCGTCAGGGGCCCGCGGCCCGGGCCGTCGGGGCCGTAGGGTGGCGGTCATGCCGCATGCGATCAGCCAACCGCTCCCGGCAACGGGCTACAGCGGGTCTGTCCCACTATCCCCCCGTGAGGAGGCGACGATGCCCGAACCACTTGGGACCATCAGGACGGTCGACGGCAAGGGCCGCATCGCCCTCGGCACTGCGGCCGCCGGGCGCACGGTCCAGGTCGAGGAGACACCGGACGGGTTCGCGATCCGCGTCTGCCGCGTGATCCCTGAGAGCGAGGCCTGACTGTGGGAGAACGAGGCGGCGCACAAGCGGGTTCTCCGCGGCATCGCGGAGGCCAAGGCCGGGGACGTGGTCCGTGACGTCGACCTGACCGAGCTGATCGCGCTCGCCGACGACCTCCCGGACGACGGGGACTGAGGCGCTGGCGCCGCCGTTCGCCATCGCCTTCACGCCCTCGGCGCAGGCCGACCTCGACGCGCTGCGCGCGGCCGCCGAGCACGCGCAGCGGGCGCGGGCGGAGCGCGGCGTCCGCAAGCGCCCCAAGCAGGAGGGGCTGTACCGGCAGGTTGCGAAGGGCCTCCGCCTCCGGCACGAGAACCCGCGCCATCCGAGCCTCCAGACGCAGGCGTTCCACTCCCGCGAGCACCCCTTCGACCCTGCGGCGATGGTCTTCGAGGCCTTCGCGCAGAACCGCACGCCCGGGGCGCATCGCGTCTTCTGGTGCTACGGCCCGGAGGCGGGGATGATCACCATCCTCGCGATCACGCCGCACCCGTAGGCACGGCGATCGTCGCTACGCGCCGATCGCGGCGTGCACGCGCGCGGCGCACTTGCGCCCGTCGGCGATCGCCGTGACCACGAGGTCGGCGCCGCGGATGGCGTCCCCGCAGGCGAAGACGCCCGCGGCCTCGGTGGCGAAGCCGTCGACGGCGACGGTGCCGCGCTCGGTCAGCGCGGCGCCCGCCTGCGCGTAGACGGGGTCCTCCTCGGTGCCCGCGAAGCCGATCGCGAGCAGGACGAGGTCAACCTCGAGCCGCACCTCGCCGCCCGGGGCGGGGACGGGGGTGCGCACGCCGGTCTCCGCGTAGCCGGGGAACTCGACCCGGTGGCCGACGAGGTGCGTGACGCGGCCCGCCTCGCCCTCGAAGCCGTCCGTCACGAACTGCCACTCGCGGGCGCCGCCCTCCTGGTGGGCCGCGTAGGTGCGCAGCACCACGGGCCACTCGGGCCACGTCCTGAGAGGGTCGCGCTCGCCCGGCGGCGTCGGGCCGTGGGCGATCTCGTGCACCTCGACCGCTCCCTCCCGGATCGCGTTGCCGAGGCAGTCGGCGCTCGTGTCGCCGCCGCCGAGGATCGCGACGCGCTTGCCCTTGGCGGTGATCTCGGGGCCCTCGACGGGCAGGCCCGCGACGCGGCGGTTCTGCTGGGCGAGGTACGGCATGGCGTAGTGGATGCCGTCGAGCTCGCGGCCCGGGATCGCGAGGTCGCGGTGGCGCTGGGCGCCCGTGGCGAGAACGACGGCGTCGACGCCGGCCCGCAGCTCGTCGAAGGCGAGGTCGGCGCCGACCGCGATGCCCGTCGCGAACTCGACGCCCTCGGCCTCCATCTGCTCGACGCGGCGGTCGATCAGGTGCTTCTCCATCTTGAAGTCGGGGATGCCGTAGCGCAGGAGCCCGCCGATCCGGTCGTCGCGCTCGAACACGGTAACGGTGTGGCCCGCGCGGGCCAGCTGCTGGGCGCAGGCGAGCCCGGCCGGGCCCGACCCGACGACGGCGACGCGTCGGCCCGTGCGCCGAGCGGCGGGCTCCGCGTGGACCCAGCCCTCGGCGAAGGCGCGCTCGATGATCGACAGCTCGACCTGCTTGATCGTGACGGGCTCCTGGTCGAGCGCGAGCACGCAGGCCTCCTCGCACGGGGCGGGGCAGATCGCCCCCGTGAACTCGGGGAAGTTGTTCGTGGCGTGCAGGCGGTCGATCGCCTCGCGCCAGTGGTCGCGCTCGACGAGGTCGTTCCACTCGGGGACCAGGTTGCCGAGCGGGCAGCCCGTGTGGCAGAAGGGCACGCCGCAGCCCATGCAGCGGCGCGCCTGCTCGCGCAGCTGGTCTGCCTCGGCGGTCTGCTGCACGAACGCGTAGTCGCGCACGCGCTCGTCGACCGGGCGGTACGGCACGACCCGGCGCTGGATCTGGAGGAAGCCCCTGGGGTCAGTCACCGGCGATCGCCGCCTCGCTGTCCTGCGCGGCGCGCTCGGCGAGCACGCGCGCGTAGTCGTCGGGCATCACCTTCACGAAGCGCCCGAGGGCCTGCGGCCAGTCGGCGAGCAGGTGCTCGGCGACGGGGCTGCCGGTGCGCTCCGCGTGCTCGGCGAGGAGCGCCTTCAGGAGCTCGCGGTCCTCCGGGGTCGCGACCGGCTCGAGCGAGACGCTGGCCGGGTTGACGCGGCTCTCGAAGCGGCCGTCCGCATCGAGCACGAACGCGACGCCGCCCGACATGCCGGCCGCGAAGTTGCGGCCCGTGGGGCCGAGGACCACGGCCACGCCGCCGGTCATGTACTCGCAGCCGTGGTCGCCGACGCCCTCCACGACGGTGCGGGCGCCCGAGTTGCGGACGCAGAAGCGCTCACCGGCGCGGCCGCGCAGGAAGGCGCCGCCCGCGGTGGCGCCGTAGAGGGCGACGTTGCCGACGTAGGTCGAGCGGGCCACGTCGTAGCCCGCGTCGTCCGCCGCCTTGACGACGAGGCGCCCGCCCGAGAGGCCCTTGCCGAGGTAGTCGTTGACGGGGCCGGTCAGCTCGATCGTGGTGCCCGGCATCGCGAACGCGCCGAACGACTGGCCGCCGTGGCCGTGCACGCGCAGCGTGATCGTGCCGTCGGGCAGGCCGTCGGGTCCGACGCGGCGCGCGACCTCACCCGCCAGCATCGCCCCGAACGTGCGGTTGATGTTGCGGACGTGGCGCTCGATGACCACCGCCTCGCCGCCGACGAGCGCGGGCTCGGCCTCGGCGATCACGCCCGGGTCGATCTTGTCGTCGAGGGCGTGGTCCTGGGGGCGCGTGCGGATCGGCGCCGGCGCCCCGGCGTCGCGCGGGTGCGCGAGGATCGGGGCGAGGTCAAGGGCCTCCAGCCAGACGGGGCGCTCCGTGCGCTCGCGCAGGAGGTCGCGGCGCCCGATCAGCTCGTCGACGGTGCGCACGCCGATCTCCGCCATCAGCTCGCGCAGGTGCTCCGCGACGAACAGGAAGTAGCGCACCACGTGCTCGGGGGTGCCGCGGAAGCGCTCGCGCAGGACGGGGTCCTGCGTGGCGATGCCGACGGGGCACGTGTTGAGGTGGCAGACGCGCATCATGATGCAGCCCGCCGCGATCAGCGGGGCCGTCGAGAAGCCGAACTCCTCCGCCCCGAGGATGGCGCCGATGAGGACGTCGCGGCCGGTGCGCAGGCCGCCGTCGACCTGCAGCGCGACCTGGCCGCGCAGGTCGTTCATGACCAGCACCTCGTGGGCCTCGGCGAGGCCCATCTCCCACGGCAGCCCCGCGTGCTTCAGGGACGAGAGGGGGGAGGCGCCCGTGCCGCCGTCGTGGCCGGAGATCACGATGTGCTCGGCCTTCGCCTTCGCGACGCCCGCCGCGACCGTGCCGACGCCCGCCTCGGCCACGAGCTTGACGGAGATGTCGGCGGCTGGGTTGACGCACTTGAGGTCGTGGATCAGCTGCGCGAGGTCCTCGATCGAGTAGATGTCGTGGTGCGGCGGCGGGCTGATCAGGCCGACGCCGGGCGTCGAGTGGCGCAGCCGCGCGATGTAGTCGTCGACCTTGTGGCCGGGCAGCTGGCCGCCCTCGCCGGGCTTCGCGCCCTGCGCCATCTTGATCTGCAGCTGGTCCGCGTCGACGAGGTACGGGGTCGTCACGCCGAAGCGGCCCGAGGCGACCTGCTTGATCGCCGAGCGCCGCAGGTCGCCGTTGGCGTCGGGGACCGAGCGCACGAGGTCCTCGCCGCCCTCGCCCGTGTTCGAGCGTCCGCCGATCCGGTTCATCGCGATCGCCAGCGTCTCGTGGGCCTCGCGCGAGATCGAGCCCATGCTCATCGCGCCCGTCGCGAAGCGGCGCACGATCGCGCTCGACGGCTCGACCTCGTCGAGCGGGACGGGCGGCCCGGCGGGCACGATCTCGAGCAGGTCGCGCAGCGCGATCGCGCGATCGGCGCCCGCGTCGACCGCGTCGGCGAAGGCGCGGTACGACGCGTACGACTCGTCGCGCACGGCGCGCTGCAGGTTGACGATGGTCTCCGGGCGCCAGGCGTGGCGCTCGCCGCCCTCGCGGAACAGGTACTCGCCGCCCGCGTCGAGGATCGACTCGGGGCGCAGGTCCGCGACGTCGAGCGCGTAGCGCTCGCGGATCTCGTCGGCGATGTCGCGCAACTCGAGCCCGCCGACGCGCGAGATCGTGCCGGGGAAGTAGCGCGCGACGAGGTCGCGGCCGAGGCCGACGGCCTCGAAGATCTGCGCGCCGCGGTAGCTCTGGATCGTCGAGATGCCCATCTTCGAGCAGATCTTCAGGAGGCCCTTGCCGAGCGCCTGGATGTAGCGCCGGCGCGCCTCCCCGAGGTCGAGGTCACCGAGGTCGCCGCGGGCGTGGAGGTCGCGCAGGGTCTCGAGCGCGAGGTACGGGTTGACGGCGGCCGCGCCGTAGCCGATCAGGAGCGCCATGTGCATGGTCTCGCGCGGCTCGCCCGACTCGACGACGAGGCCGCACATGGTGCGCGCGCCCTGGCGGACGAGGTGCGAGTGCACGGCGGCGGTGGCGAGGAGCGGGGGGATCGGGGCGTGCTCGCGGCCGGCGCCGCGGTCGGACAGGATCACGATCGTGGTGCCGCCCCAGACCAGTTGCGCGGCCTCGCGGCAGACGGCCTCGAGCGCCCGCTCGAGGCCACGCTCGCCCTCGGCCACGGGGTAGAGGGTGCTGATCGTCGCGGCCCGGAAGCCCTCGCGGCGCAGCGCGCGCAGCTTCTCGAGCTCGCCGTTCGCGAGGATCGGCGACAGCGTGGTCACGCGCCGGCAGTGCTCGGGCGTCTCCTCGAGGAGGTTGCCGATCGCGCCGACGCCGACGCGCAGGCTCATCACGAGCCGCTCGCGCTCCGGGTCGACGGGCGGGTTCGTGACCTGCGCGAACTGCTGCTTGAAGTAGCTCGGCAGCAGTCGGTTGCGGTCGGTGAGGGCGGCGAGGGGGGTGTCGTCGCCCATCGACCCCACGGGCTCGGCGCCCGTCTGCGCCATCGGCGCGATCAGGAGCGTGAGGTCCTCGCGGGTGTACCCGAAGATCCGCTGCTGCAGGGGCAGGGCGTCCTCGTCGAGCTGCGTGCCCTGCTGGGGGCGCAGGTCGTCGAGGTGCAGCTTGTACTGGTCGAGCCACTGGCGGTACGGCCGTTGACGCGAGAGGACGCGCTTGATCTCGTGGTCCCCGACGACGCGGCCCGACGCCGTGTCGAACATCAGCATGCGGCCCGGCTCGAGCCGGCCCGTCTCGACGACCTCGGACTCGGGGATGTCGAGCACGCCGATCTCCGACGCGAGCACGCAGATGCCGTCCCGGGTGCGCAGCCAGCGGCCGGGGCGCAGGCCGTTGCGGTCGAGGGTGGCGACGACCTTCTCGCCGTCGGTGGCGATCACGGCCGCGGGGCCGTCCCACGGCTCGATCAGAGTCGTGTGGTACTCGTAGAAGGCGCGGACGTCGTCGTCGATGTCGAGCGTGAGGTCGCTCCAGGCCGGCGGGATCAGCATCGCCAGCGCGTGCTCGAGCGGTCGCCCCGACTGCACGAGCAGCTCGAGGACGGCGTCGAGCTTGGCGGAGTCCGACCAGCTGTCCTCCGTGATCGGGAAGAGCTTCTGGAGGTCGCCGCCGAACAGCTTGCTGTGCATCTGCGGCTCGCGGGCCGAGAGCCAGTTGGCGTTGCCGCGGACCGTGTTGATCTCGCCGTTGTGCGCGATCAGGTTGAAGGGGTGCGCGAGGTCCCAGGTGCCGAGCGTGTTCGTCGAGAAGCGGGAGTGCACGAGCGCGAGCGCCGACTCGACGTCGGGGTCGCGCAGGTCGGGGTAGTAGGCGGCGACCTGCGTGGCGCGCAGGAGGCCCTTGTAGACGATCGTCCTCGACGAGAGGCTCGCGAGCGCGAAGTCGCGGATGCCCTCGGCGCGCACGGCCTGCTCGATCCGGCGTCGGATCACGTAGAGCTTGCGCTCAAAGGCGTCGGCCTTGCCGTGCCGGCGCTCGACCACGAGCTGGCGGATGCGTGGCGCGCTCCCGCGCGCGACGGGCCCGATCGCCTCGTCGACGACGGGGACGTCGCGCCAGCCGACGGCGCGGTGGCCCTCCTCGGCGACGGTGCGCACTGCGATCTCCTCGCAGCGCAGCCGGGCGGCGGGGTCGGCCGGCAGGAACGCCATCCCGACGCCGTAGTCGCCGGCGGGCGGCAGGTCGAGGCCCTCCTCGGCCGCGATGCGGGCGAGGAAGCGGTGCGGCATCTGCAGGAGGATCCCCGCGCCGTCGCCCGTCTCCGGGTCGGAGCCGGTGGCGCCGCGGTGGTCGAGGCGCTCGAGGACGGTCAGGGCCTGCGCCACCACGGCGTGCGACGCCACGCCGTCGAGGTGCACCACGGTGCCGAGCCCGCAGGCGTCGTGCTCGAACGCAGGGTCGTAGAGGGTGGGCGGGTGCGGGACGGGCGGCGCCATCGGACCGGCAGTGTACGCGACGAGGTGCGCCGTCCGGTTCAGTGTCTGACCGCAATTGAATCAAACGGTTCAGATGTGGCTCGGGCCGGCGTCCGGGCGGCGTGCCGCCTACCATGCGTGCATGGCCGCCACGGAGGACCGCGATACCGCCGCCGCGCGCGGCCTGCTCGAGCGCTACGGCGCGGTCTACGGCCTGCCGGACGCGGGCCCCGTGCCGGTCGAGGACATCGCCGAGTCGCTCTGCGGGCTGCACGTGCGCGACGTCCCGCTCGACGCCGGGGTGTCGGGGATGCTGCTCCTGCAGCAGCGCGAGATCCACGTCAACGCGCTCGAGGCCGGGCTGTGGCCGGCCCGGCGGCGCTTCACGATCGCGCACGAGGTGGGGCACTGGGAGCTCCACCGCGACGAGATCGAGGACGTGACCGTCACCCGCACCGCCGACTACGAGCCCGCCGGGGCGCGGGAGCGCTCGCCGGAGCAGGTGCGCGAGCGCGAGGCGAACCGCTTCGCGGCCGAGCTCCTGATGCCCGAGCCGCGCGTGCACGGCGCGGTCGGGCGCGACGGGGCCGACGTGCCGGGCCTCGCCGCGGCCTTCGGGGTGTCGGCGCTGTCGATGGCCTGGCGGCTCTACAACCTCGGCTACATCAAGCGGCGCCCGCGCCGCGACGACTACGACCCCGGGCTCTAGACGCCGAAGAGGTCGTCGACGACGCGCTCGGCGTCCGTCGTCGGCTCGTCCGACGGGAGCATCTGCACGTCCATGTGCAGCTCGAGCGGGGCGCCCGTGCGGTTGAAGGCGAGGTCGGGGCCGAGGCCGGCCGCGTTGTAGCGCGTCTGGCGCAGCGTCTCGCCGATCCCGCCGAGCAGGTCACCGAGCGCGCCGGTCAGCGCGGGGGCGACGCCCTGCGCGGGGAGCAGCCCGCTCTCCAGCTCGTGGTAGCGCTCCGCGAGCCGGGCGCGGCCCTCCGCGCCGGCGACGCCGAGGCGCTCCGCGAGTCGGTCGATCAGCTCGGGGCGCTTGAGCCCGAGCGCGTGGCGCGCAGGCTCGAGGATGTCCGCCCAGGCGCGCTCGTCGAACATCGGCGCGGCGGCGAGCTCGTCGACGACGGCCGCCGCGGGCGCGGCGGGGCCGCGGATCGAGAGGGCCAGCTCGACCATGTCGAGCACCGGCTGGCGGTCGTCGCCGGCCCGCTCGAGGATCGGGTCGACCGCGTCGAAGCGGCGCTCGTCCAGGGCGGCGAGGACCTCCGCCATCAGCTCGCCGAGGAGCAGCTCGCGCTCGTCCATCACGTCCCCGATTCTGCCTGCTCGGCCGCCGCGCGCAGGCGCCGCATCGCCCGCCAGCGGATCTGGTGGAGGTTGTTGGGTTCGACGTCGAGCTCGGCCGCGACCTCGGCGTCGGGCGCGTCCTCGAGCATCCGCTCGATCACGACCCGCTCGCGGTCGGACAGGATCGGCACGAGCCGCGCGATCTCGTCGCGGTCGAGGACCAGGTCGAGCGCGTCGTCCTCGTACGGCGTGCGGTCGATCTCCTCGACGGTGACGGGCTGGCGGGCCTCGGCCCGCTGCACGTCCCCGTACGCCCACTTCGCCATCTGCGTGATCAGGCCGCCCATGTGCCGGGGCTCCTGGTCGCGGTTGTAGACCCACAGGACGAAGCGCAGCTGCAGGTTGCCGAAGACCTCGTCGACCTCGGCGCCGCGGGCCACGCGGCGCGCGGCGATGCGGGCGCGGTCCTCGTAGCGGCCCCACAGCTCGGCGGCCAGCCGCCGGGCGCGCTCGTCGTCGCCGTCGGCTCGCGCCGCACGGGCGCACCGGACCAGGTCCGCGTCGAAGGCGGCGTCGTCGACCATCGGTCCGGATTCTGCCGGGCGCGGCGGGGGAAGGGAAGGGCGGGGCGGCGGGGCCGGTCGTGCATCTCGGCCGGGTGTCGGGCGCTCGCGGCCCCCGCTTACGCCGCTACGCCGAGAAGTCGAGCAGCACCTTGCCGACCTTGCCCGGGCCCTCCATCCGCGCGAGGGCCTCCGCGGCCTCGTGCCAGGGGAACGCGCGGTCGATGACGGGGTCGAGCCGGCCGCGGTCGAAGAGCGGCCCGCACTCCGCGTGGAAGCGGGTGATCGCGTCGACCTTCTCGCCGAGGGGGCGCGCCCGGAGCGTGGTCCCGAACACCGTCGCGCGCTTCGTCATCAGGTCGCGCAGGGCCAGCTCGACCTTCTGGCCGGCCCCGATCCCGACGATCGCGAGGCGCCCGCGGCGGGCGATGCAGTGGATGTCGCCGGGCCAGTTCGGGGCGCCGACGAGCTCGAGGATCACGTCCGCGCCGCGCCCGCCGGTCAGCTCCAGGACCCGCTCGGGCCAGCCCTCCGCGTCGATCGCGGTGGCGCCCCAGCCGGCGACCGCGTCACGGCCCTCCGGATGGCGGCTGACGCCGATCACGGTGGCGCCCATCGCGACGCCGATCTGCACGGCCGCAGAGCCGACGCCGCCGGCGGCGCCGTGGACGAGGAGGACCTCGCCGGGGCGGAGCCCGGCCTGCGTGGCGATGGCGTCGTGGGCCGTGATGAACACCTCCGGTACGGCCGCGATCTCGCGCGCGTCGAGGCGCTCCGCGACGGGCACGACACAGCTCGCGTGGACGGCGACGCGGTCGGCGAGCCCGCCGCCGCCGACGAGGCCCCAGCCGCGGTCGCCGACCTGCCAGCCGCGCACCTTGGCGCCCACCTCGTGCACGACGCCCGCCACCTCGAGGCCCGGGATGTCGGCGGGCCAGCCCGGCGGTGCCGGGTAGTGCCCGCCGCGCTGGGCGACGTCGGCGCCGTTGAGGCCGGCGAAGGCCGCGTGGATCAGGACCTCCTCGTCGCCGCAGACCGGGTCGGGCCGCTCCTCGCAGCTGACGACCTCGTTGCCCCCGGCTCCGGTGTAGACCACGCAGCGCATCGCGCTCCTCCTCGCTTCGACCCCGCGAGCGTACCCGAGGCGCGGGGAGCGGAGCCGCCCCGAACCCGGTGAACAATGGGAGGCATGGCCGCTCGACCGGCAGGTGTCCCTGGCCCGCAACCTGGTCCGCGCGGGTGCCGACATCATCGACGGCTCGCACGCGCACATCCTGCTCGGCGGGGGCATGCTCGGCCGCGCGTTCGTCGACTACGGCCTCGGCAACGTCGTCTTCTCCACGGGCGGCGGCGTCGCCGCCCGCACCGGCGTCCTCGAGGTCACGGCCACGGTCGCCGCATCGACGGCTACCGCTGGCGGCCCGCCGAGATCGAGGGCGGGCGCCCCGTGCCCCTGACGGGTGCGGCGGGCACGGCGGCGATCGCCGACTGGCGGGCCCTGCGCGGCTGCACCGGCCTACAGGGGTGACGGGGTCGTCGTGCGGCGGACGGTGACCGGCGCGAGCGCCGCACCGACGATCACGAGCGCCGCGCCGACGAGGGACACGGGCGTCGGGCGCTCGCCGAGGACGATGACGCTGAGGATGACGACGGTGGCGATCTCGACGGTGGCCACGAGCGACGTGGCGGCGCCGCCGAGGCGCATCAGCCCCGCGGTCTGGAACAGGCACGGCAGGATGCTCGCGACCACGGCCACGCCGACGAGGGCCAGCCAGCCCGACGCGCCGGGGAACGCGACGCCCCCGATCAGCGGGCCGAACGGCACCAAGAAGACCGCCGCGGCGAGCACGGTGATGCCGAGCCAGGCGAGGGGGTCGACGCCCTCGAGGCCGCGCTCGGCGGCGAGGAAGTAGATCGCGATCACGACCGCGAAGGCGAGGGACAGGAGCACGCCGAGCGGGTCGACCGTGCCGACGGGGCTGCCGATCGCGAGCACGACGCCGGCGAGGGTGATCGCGGTGACCAGGAGCGACAGCGCGGTCAGCCGCACGCGGCCGAGGAGGCGCGCCCCGACCAGGGTCAGGGCGGGGTAGAGGAAGAAGATCAGGGTCACCGTCGCCGGGTCCATGCGGGTGATCGCGGCGAAGTACAGGAAGGGCCCCGCCACCGACGTGAAGCAGGCGAGCGCGATCGTGCGGCGGTGCCCGCGCAGGGTCGCGCGCCGCGCGCGGTCGAGGAGGAACAGCGCGAGCACGAGGAAGAGGATGGCGCGCACGGCGAGGAGCACCCCGACGGAGGCGCCGTGCTCGTAGGCCAACGACGCGAAGATGCCCTGGGTGCCGTAGAGGACCGCCGAGACGGCGATCAGGCCCTGGGCGGTGCGCAGCCCCGCGGGCGCCCGGATGATGCCCTTCGCGGCCACCGCCGCATCGTACGGCTGCGCGCTACCGTTACCGGCCATGGCGATCCCCTCCCATGAGGCCCGCGCGTTCCGCGACACGGTCGGCGCCTTCGCGACCGGCGTGACCGTGGTCACGACGACGAACGCCGGCGCGCCCCAGGGCATGACCCTGAACTCGTTCACGAGCGTGTCCCTCGACCCGCTCCTGATCCTCGTGTCGCTCGCGCACGGCACGCGCACCCTCGACGGCGCCAAGGACAGCGGCAAGATGGCCGTCAACGTCCTCCACCGCCGCCAGCAGGACACCGCGCTCGCGTTCGCCCAGCGCGGCGCGGACTTCCCGATGGACCACGCGATGCTGGACCCGCACGGCTTCTACTCCGTGCGCCACGCGCTGGCGATCATGCGCTGCTCGATCTTCGACATCGTCACCGCCGGCGACCACGACCTCGTGATCGGCGAGGTCGTCCACTTCGAGAGCTCGCCGGGCGAGCCCCTGATCTTCCATCGCGGCGCCTTCGGCGGCCTCGACGAGGACGCGCTCGTGCCGCGCGGCCGCGTGATCGGGATCTCCGATGGCGAGGGCTGGATGTAGGCGCAGCGGCTCCCGCCGGGGGAGATCGCAGCAATCCGCACCAGAATCCTGTACGGTCTGCCCGTCCCGCCGCACGGTGCGGGGACGTGAGGCCCGGCGGACGGGGTCGTTAGAGAAGGACGGGTGCCGCATGGCGACCGGAGTTGTGAAGTGGTTCTCCGATGCGAAGGGCTATGGCTTCATCGCCCCTGATGGTGGTGGGAAGGACCTCTTCGTCCACTACTCGAGCGTGACCGGAAGCGGATTCCGCACGCTCCGCGAGGGTGCGAAGGTCTCGTACGAGGCGCGCGAGGGCCAGAAGGGCCCCGAGGCGATCGACGTCGAGATGCTCGACTGATCTTCGCGTTGTGCGGCGCCGTCCCCGCCTGTCGGCGGGGGCGGCGCCTTTTTTCGTGCGCGGGTAGGCTGCTGGCATGACGGGTCGCGACACCTGGGGCGCCTTCGCGGCGCGGATGCACGAGCAGAGCGACCTGGGCGGCGTGCTCGGCCTGCTCGGCTGGGACGAGCAGGTGATCTGCCCGCCGGGCGGGCGCGAGGCCCGGGCGCTGCAGGGCGCCACCCTGGCGGCGATCGCGCACCAGCGGCTCGTCGACCCGGCCTACGGCGAGGCGATCGACGCGGCCGACGCGCTCGCCGACCTGACCGTCGAGCAGCGGGCGATGCTGCGCGAGGCGCGGCGCCAGCGTGACAAGGCGACGAAGCTGCCGGAGGCGTTCGTGCGCCGGCTCGCCGAGCAGCGCTCGCGCACGAACCAGGCCTGGGAGCACGCCCGCACCACGGGCGCCTTCGCCGACTACCGGCCCGCGCTCGAGGAGCTGATGCGCCTCAAGGTCGAGGAGGCCGACCTCCTGCGCGGCGACGGCACCCGCTACGACGCCCTGCTCGACGAGTTCGAGCCGGGGATGCGGCTCGAGCGGCTGCAGCCGCTCCTGGCCGACCTGCGCGCCCGCCTCGTGCCGTTCGCGCAGCGCATCCTCGACCGGCCCGCACCCGACGTGTCCGTGCTCGAGCGCGGCTTCGACCCGGCGGCGCAGGAGGCGTTCTCGCTGCGCGTCCTCCGCGACCTCGGCTTCGACTTCGAGCGCGGCCGCCAGGACCGCTCGACGCACCCCTTCACGGGTGGCACCGCCCCGACCGACATCCGCCTGACCACGCGCATCTGGGAGCACTGGCTGCCGGCCTGCCTGTACGCGAGCGTGCACGAGTGCGGCCACGGCCTCTACGAGCAGGGCCATGCCGAGTCGCTCTGGCGCAGCACGGTCAGCGCCGCCCCGTCGCTCGGGCTGCACGAGTCGCAGTCGCGCCTCTACGAGAACGTGATCGGCCGCTCGCTGGCCTTCTGGGAGCACTACCTGCCCGTGGCCCGCGAGCACTTCCCCGGGCAGCTCGACGACGTCGACGCGCTCGGGATGCAGCGCGCCGTCTGCCGGGTGGCGCGCACGCCGATCCGGGTCGAGTCCGACGAGGTCACCTACAACCTCCACATCCTGCTGCGCTTCGAGCTCGAGGTCGACCTGATCGAGCAGCGCGTCGCCGTCGCGGACCTGCCCGAGATCTGGAACGCGCGCATGGCCGAGTACCTGGGCTACGCGCCCAAGGACGACGTCGAGGGCGTGATGCAGGACGTGCACTGGTCGGAGGGCTACATCGGCTACTTCCCGACGTACACGCTCGGCAACCTCTACTCGGCGGGGCTCCTCGAGGCGATGCGCCGCGACCTCGACGTCGACGGCCTCGTGCGCGCCGGCGCGTTTGGGGCGATCCTCGCCTGGCTGCGCGAGCAGGTGCACCGCCACGGCGCCGTCACGCCCGGCGAGGAGCTGATGCGGGAGGCGACGGGGCGCGACCTCGGCAGCGACGCCTTCATGGCGTACCTCGAGGAGCGCTACGGCGCCCTCTACGGCCTCTAGGCGCGTCCGGGGCCGCGCCTAGATTGGCGCCATGGACCGCATCGACGTCCTCGCCGACGGCTTCGTGCACCTCGACGGCGCGATGGCCGACGACCTCAGCGTGGTCAACGCCGCGCGCGTCTCCTTCGGCACGCGCCGCGCCGAGATGGACGAGCGCGACGAGGGCCTGATCGGCTTCCTCATGCGCGAGCGGCACGGCACGCCGTTCGAGCACAACGCGTTCCGCTTCCACGTGCGCTGCCCGATCTTCGTGATGCGGGAGTGGATCCGGCACCGGATCGGCTCCTTCAACGAGCTCTCGGGCCGCTACGCGAAGATCGACGAGGCCTTCTACGTGCCCGCCCTCGAGGACGTGCGCACCCAGGTCGGCAAGCCGGGCGCCTACACCTTCGAGGCCGTCGACATGGAGACCGCGGAGCGCACCCGCGCCGCGATGGAGGCGTCGTACGCGGCCTCGTACGCGGCCTACGAGGCGATGCTCGCGGACGGCGTCGCGCGGGAGGTCGCGCGCAGCGTCCTGCCGGTCGGGATCATGACCGAGTTCTGGTGGACGGTGAACGCGCGCGCCCTGATGAACTTCCTCAGCCTGCGCAACGCCGAGCACGCCCAGCGCGAGATCCGCCGCTACGCGGAGGCCGTCGAGGCCCTGTTCGAGACGCGGATGCCCGTCACGCACCGCGCCTTCGTGGCGCACGGGCGCACGTCGCCCTAGGTGGCGAGCCGGCCGCCGTCGACGACGAGCTCGGCGCCCGTCACGTAGTCGGCGGTCAGGAGGTAGCGCACGGCGGCGGCGACGTCGCCCGGCTCGCCGATCCGCCCGAGCGGGATGCGGGTCACGATCCGCTCGAGGGCGTCGTCGGGGACCTCGTCGGGCGGCAGCACCGTGCCCGGGTGGACCGCGTTGATGCGCAGGCGCGGGGCGAGCGCACGGGCGAGGCCCGAGACGAGGGCGCGCTGGGCGCCCTTCGCGGCCGAGTGGGGGAGGTACGAGGGCCAGCCGCGCATCGCGGCCACGTCGCCGATCACGACGATCGAGCCGCCGTCCGCCAGGGTCGCCTCGGCGGCCTGGGCCACGAACACGAGCCCCCGCACGACGGAGCCGAGCGCGTCTTCGACGAGCTCGGGCGTGATGTCGGCGAGGTCCGTCGGGGTGAAGGCCCCGCCGGCCGCGTAGACGATGCCGTCGAGGCCGCCGAGCGCCGCCGCGGCGTCGCGCACCACGGCCAGGGCCTGGGTGGCGTCCGCGAGGTCGGCGACGAGCGCCGCCGAGGCGCGCCCGTCCCGGACGGCGACCGGCTCGACCGGGTGGCGCGACGAGACGGCGACGTGGCCGCCGACCGCGCCGAGGTCCTCCGCGATGGCCCGCCCCAGGCGGCGGCCGCCGCCGCAGACGAGGACCCGCATGCCGTCGAGCTCCATGCGGGGGAGGGTATCCGACCGCCGCCGTCCCGGCCCTGCCGGTAGGCTGCTCCCGTGGCCGCCCCGAACGCGCTCTCCTTGTTCCGCGTGGCGCTCGTCCCGCTCGTCGTGGTTGCGCTCCTCGTCTCGTTCCCCGGCCACATGTGGGTGGCCGCGGGGCTGTTCGTGATCGCGAGCATCACCGACGTCCTCGACGGGCGGATCGCGCGCCGCTCGGACGGCGTGACCGTGTTCGGCACGTTCATCGACTCCCTCGCCGACAAGCTCCTGATCTGCTGCACCCTGATCGCGCTGGTCGAGATGGGGCGTGTGTGGGGCTGGGTGGCGATGGTCGTGGTCGCCCGCGAGTTCGCGGTGACGGGCCTGCGGCTCGTGGCGGCACAGGACGAGGTGATCTCCGCGTCGCGCTCGGGCAAGGCCAAGATGGTGCTGCAGGTGATCGCCGTCCTCGCCCTGATGCTGAACACCGCCTACCCGCTCCTGAACGACGCCCTCGTGCTCCTGATGGTGGCCGCCACGGGCTGGTCGGGGGTCGAGTACTTCGTCGCGGGGCGCCGCCACCTGCGCGCCAGCGTCACCCGCTGAGCGGGGTCGTGCGCGAACCGCCGACCCGCGCCATACTGCGCGCATGTTGTGGCGCAAGCAGGGTGACGATGCCGCGAAGGCGCTGCGCGCGGTCGGCAAGCAGCAGCCGTTCCGGTGGCTGCGCCAGCTCGACGACGCCGAGCTCGAGCGCCTCGCCGAGAACGTGCGCGGCGACCTCGGCGCGTGCGCCTCGCGCGACGACCTGCTCGAGGCCGCGGCGCGCCTCCACTACCAGACGCGCCCGCGCATCGAGGGCCGCCTCGCCCGGGGCGAGGACGTGGTCGACGAGGAGGCGGCACGCGGCCGCGCGCTGGCGCTGATCTTCGAGCGCCGCTACGGCGTCAGCCTCGAGCGCGCCCTCGACGAGGGCCTGCCCGTCGAGCCGTCGTCGGAGGAGGCGCACCTGCGCGTCGAGCGCGTGCTGCGCCAGCTCGGGCTGCCGTACACCGTCCTCGACGAGGGCCATTGGGTGTTCGAGCTCGATGCGGCCTCCGTGCACATCCGCCACTACGTGGCCTCGGGCTCGCTCGACGTCTACGCGCCGGTGCGCGCGTGGGAGGACGGCGACGAGGGCGCCGAGCCGCTTCTGCGCCAGAACGGGGGCAGCGTCGCCGGCGCCTTCTGGGGGGTCTGCACGTTCGAGACGGCGGGCGACCACCTCTGCGCGTGCGCGCGGCTGGCGACCGCCGGGCTCGTGCCACCGGCCGTCTCGTTCGCCCTCGCCTCGGTCGCGCAGCTGGTCGACGCGGCGCAGTCGGCCGACGCCGACGACTGAGCCGCCGCGGCCCGCTCCGCGGCCTCGAATCCGACACCTGGTGCTGCGGGAAAACCCGCACTACCCGCGGGTTTTGTCACAAGCGGTGCACGAATTTGGTGATCCGACCGACCCCGGCTAAACCTTCCGAACGTAGAGAGAGGAGCGGCCGACCGAGACGGCCGTGAACGCCGTTTCCGAGCGGGAGGAGGACCTGATGAAGGCCGGTGGAGCATGCTGACCGTCGGGGTGCAGCTGCCGGACGTCGAGGAGCTCAAGCGACTCGTCGACGTCGGGCAGGAGCGCGGCTACCTGCTGATCGCGGAGGTCGCTCAGGCCCTCGAGGAGGTGGAGGTCTCCAAGGAGCAGGTCGAGGAGTTCCACGCCTACCTCGTGGAACACGGGATCGAGCTGCACGAGAAGGAGGGCGAGGTCGCCAAGTCCGAGGCCGCCCCCGGCGAGAAGGTCGAGATCGACCTGACCGTCGAGCCGAGCCTTGACTCGCTGCGCCTCTACCTGCGCGAGATCGGCCGGGTGCCGCTCCTCACCGCGAGCCAGGAGATCGACCTCGCCAAGCGCATCGAGAAGGGCGACATGCGGGCCAAGCGCCAGATGATCGAGGCCAACCTGCGCCTGGTCGTCTCGATCGCCAAGGGCTACCTCGGCCGCGGCCTGACCTTCCTCGACCTGATCCAGGAGGGCTCGCTGGGCCTGATCCGCGCCGTTGAGAAGTTCGACTACCGCAAGGGGTTCAAGTTCTCGACGTACGCGACATGGTGGATCCGCCAGGCCGTCACGCGGGCGATCGCCGACAAGGCGCGCACGATCCGGATCCCGGTGCACATGGTCGAGAAGCTCAACAAGGTCGTCCACACCGAGCGCCAGCTGGTGCAGCGCCTCGGCCGCGAGCCCTCGCACGAGGAGATCGCCGCGCAGATCGACATGACGCTCGACGAGGTGCGGGACATCCTCAAGATAGCGCAGATGCCGATCTCCCTGGAGAAGCCGATCGGCGAGGAGGAGGACTCCTCCTTCGGCGACTTCGTCGAGGACGAGACCTCGCCGAGCCCGTACCACATCGCGACCACCACCCTGCGCCGCGAAGACGTCGAGCGGGCGCTCAGCACCCTGCCGCGCCGCGAGCGCCAGGTGCTCGAGATGCGCTTCGGGTTGAACGGCAGCAAGCCGCGCACGCTCGAGGAGGTCGGCCAGGCCTTCGGGGTGACCCGCGAGCGGATCCGCCAGATCGAGAACAACACGCTCAAGCGCCTCGAGTCACTGCCCGAGGCGCAGGCCCTGCGCGACTGCACGGCCTGACGCAGCCGCCCCACCTGCCGCCCCTCGTGGGCGGCAGGTGGGGTAGGATGCCCCCGGTTCGCGAGGACCCCCTGGGAGTGTGCCCGAGTGGTTAAAGGGGACGGGCTGTAAACCCGTTGGCTCTGCCTACGTTGGTTCGAATCCAACCGCTCCCACTGCGCGGCGATCGGTGAAAGTCCGGCCGGACCCGCTGACTTCGTGACGTAGTTGTGGCATGGTGGGACCGTGGCCCAAGCGGCCATCTCATCCCCTCCGCCTCCACCGTCCGAAGGGACCATCAGATGCTCGTCACGCACCACAACGCCCACCTGCGCTACGCCGCGCGCGAGCGCGACATCGCCCGCCTGCACCGCCAGAGCGGCCTGCTCGACCGCCTGCTCCGCTCGATCGGCCGCTAGGCCGGGTCCCAGACCACCCGCACCGCGGGCGGCTTGCGGAACACCAGCCCCGCCGGCGCGCTCGGCTCCGCGGGATCGGCGCGCAGGCCCGACAGCGCCTTGAGTGCCCGGAGTGCCGCGTGCGCCTCAATCCGCGCGAGGTGCATGCCGAGGCAGACGTGCGGGCCGGCCGCGAACGTCGTGTGGAGCCGCGCGTCGGGCCGTGCCGGGTCGAAGCGGTCCGGGTCGGCGAAGACCGTCTCGTCGCGGTTGGCGGAGGCCATCGACAGGACCACGAGGTCGCCGGCCCGGATCCGGGCCTCGCCGATCTCGAGGTCGCACGTGGCGTAGCGGTCGACGACCGCCGCGGCGGGCTCGAGCCGCAGCGACTCCTCGATCGCCCCGGCGGCCAGTGCCTCGTCGCCGGCGACCCGCTCGACCAGGCCGGGCTCGGCGAGCAGGTGGTGGAGCAGGTTGGCGACCATGCCCTCCGTCGTCTCCACGCCCCCGAACAGGAGCACGGCGGCGTTGGCGATCAGTTCGTCCTCGGCGAGGTCGGCGGCGTCGGCCAGGGCCAGGGCGAGCAGCGTGCCACCCGCACGGTCGGCGACCACGGAGGCGCGGATCGCCTCGCCGAGCGCCCGGTAGGCGGCGTGCCCCTCGGGCGGGTCCGGCTCGCCGGCCGTGATGCGGGTGACCGCGTCGACGATCTGCGCGTACCAGCCCAGCACGTCGCCCGTGCCCGGCCCGTCGAGGCCGAGGGCGATCAGCATCATGCGCGCCGCGAGCGGGCCGGCGAGGGCGGCGCGCAGGTCGGCGGTGCCCCGGTCGGCGACGGCGTCGACGAGGGTGCGGGCCTCCGCCTCGGCCGCGGGCCCGAGCGCGGCTCGGACCGCGTCGAGCCGGAACGGGCGCGCGAAGGGGCGGCGGTGGCGCTCGTGCTCGGGCCCGTCCGTGGAGAGCATGCTCGGGCCCGTGATGCGCCCGGTGGAGAAGCGCGGGTCGTCGACCGTCAGGGCTGCGTCGTCGCGCATGGCGGCGAGGACCGCGTCGCGCGTGAGCACCATCCAGCCGTCGAGGGCGGGCACCCAGACCGCGGGGTGGCGGCGGCGCCAGACGGCGAGGACGGGGTGGGGGTCGCGCTCGAGGTCGGCGAGGGCGATGTCCGCGACCGGCGCTCGCGCGACCACGGCTACGCGCCGCCGAGCGTGAGCAGGAAGGCCACGACGAGCGGCAGCGCGAGCAGGGCGAAGGCGAGGACCGCCCGCTCCCCTTTGAGGGCGATGGCGAGCAGGGAGACGGTCCCCGCGAGCACGCTCACGAGCAGCGCGAGCAGCCCGAGCGGCAGGAGCGCGACGAGGCCGATCAGCGCGATGCTGGCGATGCCCAGCCCGAGCGCGATGCGGCCGAGCTGCGTGACGGGAACGACGGTCAAGGACGGGCCTCCGCCGGTGACGATAGCAGCCACGGCCCGGGGTTCACGCGGCGAGCAGGGCCTCGATCTGGTTCGTCAGGCGGGGCTCGGTCGGGCGCACGCTCGGGTCGAAGCGGCGCACCGGCCGGCCCTCGCGGTCGAGTAGGTACTTCGTGAAGTTCCATTCGGGCGGGGCGCCGACGCCGTCGGGGGCGGCGGCCAGCGCCGCGAACAGCGGGTTGGCGTCCGGGCCCGTCACCGCGCTGCGCGCGAACAGCGGGAACTCGATCCCGAAGTCGAGCGAGCAGAACTCCTTCACCTCGGCGTCGGAGGCGAGCTCCTGCTTGAAGTCGTTCGACGGGAAGGCCAGCACCGTGAACCCCTGGTCCCGGTAATCGGCGTAGATCTCCTGCAGGCCCTCGTACTGCGACGTGAAGCCGCAGCGCGAGGCCGTGTTGACGACGAGGACGACCTGGCCCCGGTACGCGTCGAGGGCCTGCTCGGTGCCGTCGATCAGGGGCGCCGCGCCCGTCAGGACCGTCGTCGCGCCGGCGGGCGGCTCGGGGGGCGCGGCGGGCGCCCCGCCGACCTTCGCCTCGCGCTCGGACGAGCCACCGCAGGCGGCGAGGACGAGGAGGACGAGTGCGAGGAGGGCGGCGGTGCGGCGCATCATCCATCTTTCGCCCGGGCGCGCGCCGCGGCCGCTCCCGCTAGATGGTCCCGTAGACGAAACACCAGATGAACAGCGCCGCGCAGCCGTAGAGCAGCGGGTGCACCCTGCGCCCCTGGCCGCGCAGGACGACGATCACGACGTCGGCGATGATTCCGAAGCCGACGTCGTTCGTGATGGGGTACGTGAACGGCATCCCGAGGATCGTGAGGACGGCCGGCGGGGACACGCCGATGTCGTCCCAGTCGATCGCCGCGGCCTGGCCGAGCATCAGCGCGCCGACGATGACGGCGCCGGGGCCGTGGCCTCCGCGGGAATCACCCCGGCGATCGGGGTGGGCAGCATCGCGACGGCGCACAGGACGCCGGTGGCGATCGCGGTCAGGCCCGTGCGGCCGCCCTCCTCGATGCCCGAGGCGCTCTCGATGTACGTCGTGTTCGACGACGACGAGGTGGCGCCGCCGAGCGCCGCGACGGTGGCGACCACGATCGAGATCAGGAGCGCGCCGCGGACCCGCCGGGCGAGCAGCACGGCTCCGAGGATCAGGCCGAGGAAGAAGATCCCGAGCTTCCAGGACACGACGTCGGGCGCGATCGCGAGGATCGTCCCGCCGTCCTCGGGATGGAGCACGAGGCCCGCGTTGACGAGGCCGATGATCGCGATGAACGCGCCGATGCCGGCGCCGATCGCACGCCGCAGCCCGTCGGGGAAGGCCAGCATGATCCGCTCGCGCAGGCCGATCATCACGGGCAGCGCGATCAGGAGCCCCTCGACCACGATCACGCCCATCGCGGTGCTGGCGATCGCCGCAGCGAGTGCCGTCACCGTCAGGAGCGCGGCGGGGTTCAGCGTCACGCCGGCGCTGTCGGTGATCCCGCCGTGGATCGACGGGTTGACGAACAGGATCTACGCCATCGTCGCGAACGTGACGACGCCGGCGATGATCTCGGTGCGGACCGTGGATCCGCGGGCGGTGATCTCGAACGTGCGCTCGAGGAGCCCGCCGCCTGGGGTGTTGGAGGCAGCCATGCGGGCGACGCGAATCGCCCGATCGGACGCCGCTCGAGCTAGCCCATCGAGAGGTAGTCGTTCGTGTAGTAGTCGGAGGCCGGGGCGACCTCGTCGAGCTCGCCGATGCCCTTGAGGGCCTCGCCGAGGCTCGTCCACTGCTCGTCCGTCATCGTGAACAGCGACCCGTCCGCGCCGCGGACGTACGCGAGGGTGTCCTCCCAGCCGGCCGTGTTGTACGCGGTCGACGAGCCGTTGTCCGGGTAGGCCGCCTCGTACATCGCGACGGCCTCCTCCGGGTTGTCGGACGCCCAGACCGTGGCCTCGCCGATGGCCAGGAGGAAGGCCTTCACCGCGTCGGCGTTCGCGGCGGCGAACTCGTCGTTGACGGCGTAGACCCAGACGGGCACGTCGGGCGCGCCATTGTCCTTCGCGAGCAGGTAGTTCGGCTTCGAGCCCGTCTCGTCGAGGACGCCCGGGATCAGGAAGTTTGTCGTGTTGGTGGCCACGTCGACCTCACCGCTGAGGAGCAGCGGCAGGTCCCAGTCGACGGTCACGACCTCGACGTCCTGCTCGGTCAGGTCGGCGGCGTTGAGGACGAAGGGCAGCATCGCCTTCGTCCACGAGTCGCCGTACCCCGAGATCTTCTTGCCCTTCAGGGTGTCGAGCGCGATCGGCACGTCGGGCTTCGTGAAGAGGCCCCAGTTGTTCGACGTCGTGTAGTTGCCGATCGCCGTGATGCCGAGGCCCTCCTTGACCGCGAAGGCCGTGTCCGTCGTCGTGATCAGGCCGATGTCGGAGTCGCCCGTCGCGAGGACCTTGGCCGAGGAGGCCGGGTCCGGCGGGAAGATCAGCTCGACCTCGAGGCCGGCCTGCGCGAAGTAGCCCTGCTCCTGGGCCACCACGATCGGCACCGCCATGAAGTCGACGGTCGGCCAGGAGTACGACAGCGTCAGCTTCGTCGGCTCGCCCGAGGCCGACTCCTGCGAGTCCGACCCGCCGCAGGCCGCGACGAGGGCGCCGGCGACGAGCGCAAGGACGAGGGCGAGGGTGCGGGTGCGGGTCACGGGGCGTCTCCGGGATCGGTGGTCGTTCGTCGGGATGCGCCGAATCCTAGACGGCGCCGGGTGCTGCGGGTCCGCCAGGGCGTCGCGAGGCGCTCGGCGCCGACGACGAGCAGGAACCAGCCGATGCCGATCGCGGTCATCAGGAGCGTCGAGCCCCAGACCGCCGCCGTGTCGAGCGAGCTGTTGGCCTGCCGCTGGTAGCCCGCGAGGGAGCCGCCGGTCGAGGCCACGAGCTCGCCGATCACGGCGCCCGTGACCGCGTAGGTGGCGCCGATCTTGAGCCCGGAGAAGAGCGGGCCGACGGTGGCGGGCAGGCGGATCACCCGGAACACGCGCCAGCGGCTGCCGCCCATGGCCCGCGCGAGCGCGAGCAGGTCACCGTCGACCCTTGCGAGCCCGTCGAGGACGCTGACCGCGACGGGGAAGAAGACGATCCAGGCCACGATCACGATCTTCGGGAGGATCCCGAAGCCGAGCAGGATCACGAGCGGCGCGGCGATGGCGATGATCGGGACGGCCTGCGACCCGACGAGGACGGGGTAGACGAGGTCCCGGACCAGCCGCGCCTGCGACATCAGGACGGCGAGGACGAAGCCGAGCGCCGCGCCCGCTGCGAAGCCGTAGACCGTCTCCTCGAGGGTTCGCAGGGCGAGCGGCCAGAGGACGCCCCAGTCCTCCCGCACGGCGCCGAGCGCCTCGAGCGGCGAGGGGGCGACGAAGGAGTCGACGGCGAAGAGGCGGATGATCAGCGCCCAGGCGAGGAACACGAGCGCCACCGAGGCGAGCGGGATCAGGATCGCGCGGGAGGTCGAGCGGCTCACGTCGCGGCCTCGCCGTGCAGGGTCGCGAGGATCCGGCGCTTCGCCTCGACCGCGGCCGGCGCCGTGGCCATCGCGAGGGTGCGGGGCCGTGGCAGGTCGACCGCGAGCTCGTCGACGATGGCGCCCGGGCGGGGGCCCATCACGAGGATCCGGTCCGACAGGAAGATCGCCTCGTCGACGTCGTGCGTGATGAACAGCACCGTGCTGCCCGTCTGGGCGCGCACCTCCAGCAGCCAGCGCTGCATGCCGAGCCGCGTCTGGGCGTCGAGCGCGCCGAACGGCTCGTCGAGGAGGAGCAGGTCGCGGCCCGTGGCGAGCGTGCGCAGAAGCGCGACGCGCTGGCGCATCCCGCCCGAGAGGGCGTGCGGGTAGTGGTCGAGGTAGCCGCCGAGGCCGTGGCGCACGGCCAGCGCGGCCGCCTCGGCGCGGTCCGCCGCCGTCACGCCGCGCGTCAGGGCGGCACCGAGGACGATGTTCCCGAGGACGGTGCGCCACGGGGCGAGCAGGTCCTTCTGGAGCATGTAGCCGACGGAGCCCGGGCGGCCCGTGGCGTCGGCCCCGTCGATCAGGACGCGACCCGCGTCGGGCGCGAGGAGGCCGGAGACGACGTTGAAGAGCGTCGACTTGCCGCAGCCCGATGGCCCGACCAGCGAGACGAATTCGCCGGCGGCGACCGCGAGCGAAGTGGGGGCGAGCGCCGGAGCGTCGTCGAAGGCGCGGCTCGCGCGCTCGACGACGAGCTTGGGGGTGGTCGCGGCCATCGCCGCGGGAAGTGTACGTCCGCGAGCCGGCCCGGCGAAGCGGCCTGTGGCCGCCCCGCCGAGCCGCTCGAGCGGTCCTACCTGACGCCGAAGGGGACCTTGATCCAGTTCGACATGATCGAGGTGTCCTCGGTGTGGTCGTTCTCCGAGAAGATCGCGAACACGCGGTACGTCGTGCCTTTCTTGAGCATCTTCTTGTCGGTCATCGACGTGGTCCCTGAGCCGGTCCAGCCGATGTAAACGCGCTTTTTCGTGCCCTCGGCGATCGCGTAGATGTGCGCGTGGCCCTGGCCCGCGACGTTCTTGGAGCCCTTGTACGGGACCTTCTTGAAGGTGAAGCCCTCCGTCTCGATCGTGAACTTGAGCTGTCCCGTCGACGGCTTGAGGCTGTCGATGGTGAGCGTGATCGCCTTGGCGTCGCCGGCCGTGTAGTCGTCGGCGAGGGCGGCGGGCGCCGCGACGGCAAGGCCCGCGAGGGCGAGTAGCGCAAAGAGGGAGCGTCGCATGGTCGGGTAACTCTCCTTGGTGAGGGATCGGTGACGGACGAGCGATCGTACGCGATCCTATCGCGCTCTGCGCTCGTGCGGATGATGGCGCGACCGGGGCGGCGTCAGTCGGCGATGCCCGCGTCGACCACGGCCCCGGCGTCGCGCAGGAGCGCGGAGTACGGGCAGGCGGCGTCCGCCGCCGCGATCGCCGCGGCGAGCGCGTCGCGGGCGAGGCCGTCGACCTCGGCGCGGACGGCGATCGACGCCGCCGCGACCCGGAACCCGTGCTCGGGGTCCTCGTCGACGCGGACGCGGCAGGCCACGTCGAGGCGGCCCGGCGGCACGCCCGCGTGGGTGAGGATGGAGGTGAGCGCCATCGCGAAGCAGCCGGCGTGCGCGGCGGCGAGGAGCTCCTCGGGGCTCGTCTGGTCGCCGGGTGCGCCGATCCGCGTCGGCAGGGACAGCGCGAGGCCGGAGAAGGCGACCGACGAGGCCGCCGACAGCCGCCCCGCGCCGTGGGCGAGGTCGCCCTCCCAGACGCAGGTGGCCTCGCGCTCGATGCCCGCCATCGGCCTAGACCGCGTCGCGGATCAGGGGCGTCGTGGAGCAGTGCAGCCCGCCGCCGTTGAGCTGCACCTTGTCGTACGGGATCACCTCCCAGGTGACGCCCTTCTTTTTGAGCTCCTCGAGGGTGCGCTCCGAGGCGCCCTCGGGGATCAGGAGCTCGCGGGGCGCGACGGCGAGGCCGTTGACGATCCAGCCGTCGTCCTCGGGGGTGATCTCGACCGTGTCGATGCCCAGGTCCTTGAGGGTCTGCAGGAAGGCGTACGGCAGGTTCGTCGGGCTGACCAGCGCGAGGTCGCGGTCGACCATCAGGAAGCCGACGTCGAGGTGGATGTCGTAGCCCACCAGGTCGATCACGATCAGCTCGACGCCCTGGGCGGCCAGTACCTCGCCGACCTGGCGGGCGCCCTCGCGGTTGACGCGCACGCCGCAGCCGATCACGGCCGTGCGGTCGTTCAGCCAGGCGAAGGTGCCGCCCTCCATCACGGCGGAGCCGTTGAGGGTGCGCAGGATCGGGACTCCGTGCTTGGCGAGCGTCCGGGTCGTGACCAGCTCCTCGCCGCGGCGGATGCGGGTGCCCATCCGGTTCACGATCGCGCCGCCCTTGACCATCTGCAGCGGGTCGCGGGTGTAGACCGCCTTCAGCATGCGGTCGCCGACGCCCTCCTGGTAGATGATCTCGATGCCGCGCCGCTCGAGGGCGGCCACCAGGGCGTCGTGCTGGGCCTGCATCGCCGGGACGTCCGGCGGCTCCTCGCTCTGGAAGTACCAGTGCTCGTCGAGGTCGCCGTAGGAGCCGATCCGCTCGATCCGCTTCGACGGGTCGACGACGGCCAGCTCCGGGCCGGGACGGTGCATCAGGATCGAGCGGATGCGGCCGACGTCGTTCGACAGGCCCCAGGCGCGGCCCCAGGAGGCCTCGAGCTCGGCGGGATCCTCGTGCGGCGGGTCGCCGCCGATCGCGAACATCCGGACCGTCTCGTTGTAGACCCAGGCCGGGTCGCGCGGCTCCGCCATCGGGGCCTCCTCTCCGTCGGGGCCAGCCTACCAAGCGGGCGGGCGCTTGCGCCCGACCCCCGGCAGCCGGGTATCATTCGGCCCGCGCCACGGCGCCGCGCCCTCTTAGCTCAGTGGTAGAGCACCTCCATGGTAAGGAGGGGGTCCGGGGTTCAATCCCCCGAGAGGGCTCTCCCGGGGCATCGGCCCGCCGCCGGGCCTGGCGGCGTCACAATGGCCGGGTCGTGCCCGTTGCGCAGCCCGCCTCCCCGTCCTACCTCATCCTCGGCGCGGGGCTGGCGGGGCTCTCGCTCGCGGACGCCCTGCTGCGACGCGGCGTGCGGGACCCGATCGCGGTGGTCGACGCGCGGGAGCGGTTCGACAACGACCGCACCTGGTGCTTCTGGGACGTGCATCCGCACCCCTACCGGGGCCTGATCAGCCACCGCTGGCCCCACTGGAGCATCGAGGCGCGCGGCGCGGTCCACCGCCAGACGGCGACCGGCGCCCCGTACTGCCACCTGCCGGCGGACCGCTTCTACGCGGACGTGCTGGCGCGCCTCGAGGCGGCGCCCAACTGCCAGCTCGTGCTCGGGACGACGATCGGCGCGGCGACCGAGTCGGATGGCGCGGTCATGGTCGCGACGTCCGCGGGCGAGCGCTCCGCGACCCACGTCTTCGACGCCCTCGCGACCGGGGGGCCGACGTGGCCGACGGTGGCGCCCGTGCCCGGCCCCGGGGTCCTCTGCCAGCGCTTCCTCGGCCAGTTCGTGGAGACCGACGAGCCCGCGTTCGACCCGACCTGCGTGCGGCTGATGGACTTCGACGTCACGCCCAACGGCGAGCTCCACTTCATGTACCTCCTGCCGTTCAGCCCGACGTCGGCGCTCGTCGAGGACACCACCATCGGCCTCGTGGGCACCCCGGACGACGAGCGGCGCGCCGAGATCGACCGCTACCTGCGGAAGCGCCACGGCCTCGCGACGTGGCGGGTCGTGCGGGAGGAGGCGTCCGCCATCCCGATGCTCGGCGTCGGTGCGCCGCGGCGGCGGTCGTCGCGGCTGACCCCCGTGGGCACGGCGGCCGGGGCGGTGCGGCCGTCGAGCGGCTACGCGTTCGTGCGCACGCAGCGGCAGGTCGCCGCGCTCGCCGACCGCGTGGTCGCCGGGCGGCCGTCCGCGCCGCGCATCGACCGTCGCCGCGACGCGTTCCTCGACCGCGTGTTCCTCGAGGTGCTCAAGGCGGACCCGGCGGGCTTCGCGCCCAACTTCCTGCGGCTCGGGCGCCACCTCGCCGGCGACCGGCTCGCGCGCTTCATGATGGACGCCGCCAGCCCGGTGGACCACTTCCTCCTGATCGCCGCGCTGCCGAAGCCGCCGTTCCTGCTCGGGGCCGCCCGCGCCGGCCGCAAGCGCCTGGCCGCGTGACCCTCCCGCGCCGCACCTGGGCCGTCCCGACCTACGTCGGGCTCGTCGCCGTGGCGGGGCTCGCGCTCGCGGCCCCCGGGCTCGTCGAGCGCTACGCGTGGGCGCCGCTGCTCCTGTCCCTGCCCGTGCTCGGGATGGCCCACGGCGCGGTCGACCACCGAGTCCCGGGGCGGCTGCTCGGTCGGCCGCTCGGCCGGCGGGCGCGGTGGCTCCTCGTCGGCGGGTACGCCATGGCCAGCATCGTCCTGATGGGCCTCTGGTGGGTCGCGCCGGTGCTCGCCCTCGGCCTGTTCCTCGCCGTCGCGGCCCTGCACTGGGGCGACGGCGACCTCTGGTTCTGCGAGGCGGTCAACGGGCGCGCCGCGCCCCGCTCCGCCGCGTCCCTGGTCGCCTTCGTCCTGGCCCGCGGGCTCCTGCCGATTGCGCTGCCCGTGCTCGCCGACCCGGGGTCGGCCCTGCCCGCGTTCGACGTGATCGTCGGGCTGTTCGGGCGGGAGGCGCCCCTCGTCCTCGACCCCGCCCTGCGGCTCGCCGGCGTCGCCGTCGTGGCCGCCGTCGTCCTTGCGGCGGCGCTCCTGAGCCTGCGCGACAACGCGGGGCGGCCGCGCGCCGCCCTGACGGACCTCGGCGAGCTCGCGCTCTTGACGGCGTTCTTCGCGCTGACGCCGGCGGTGTTCGCGGTCGGCGCCTACTTCCTGTTGTGGCACTCGCCGCGCCACATCCTGCGGCTGATGGCGTCCGAGCCGACGCAGTCCGCCCTGCTCGCCGCGGGCCGCAACGTCGCCGCCCTGGTCGCCTTCCACCGCGAGGCGCTCCTCTTCACCGTCGTGCCCCTGGTCGGCGTCGCCCTCATCGCCGTCGCGCTGGCGGCGACCGGGGCCTCCGAGATCGCCGCCGTCAGCCTCGCGGCGATCGCCGCCCTGACGTACCCGCACGCGGCCGTCGTCGCGTGGATGGACCACCGGCAGGGCGTCTGGGGTGCGGCCCTCCGCGGACGTTCATGACCGGGCTCGTCGCGTACCCACGATGCGGAACGGCCACGGGCGCCGGAATGCGACGCCGTCCCGCATCGTTGACCGCCCGGAAGCACAAGAACCCGGAGCACCCATGTCCATCGACCTCACCGGCCCCATCCAGAACGTCATCGACGGCTCGCTCGAGCGCGCCGGCCGCGCCTGCGCCGTCGGCTACATCGACCAGGACGGCTACCCGGCCGTCTCGCACCGCGGCTCGACGCACGTGATCAGCCCGAACCAGCTCGCGCTCTGGACGCGCCAGCCGAACGACGGCCTGGCCAAGGGCATCGCCGCCAACCCGCGCGTGACGGTCGCGTTCTTCGACCCGGCCGGCGATCCGCTGATGCTGTCGATGCGTGGCACCGCCCGCGTCGACGCCTCGCGCAACGCCGAGGTCTACGCCGGCATCGGCGCAATGGAGCAGGGCTACGACCCCGAGCAGGGCGGCGTCGCCGTGATCATCGACGTCGAGTCGGTCCGCGGCTTCGGCCACGAGGGGCCGGTCGTCCAGGGCTGAGCCCGGACGGGCGGGGAGGTTCTCGACGGCGCGGGCCAAGGCCCGCGCCGTCGCCGCCGCCCCGGCGGGCTAGGATTCGCGACTGCGATGAAGGCCCTGATCCTCGGCGGCGGCGGGATGCTCGGGCGCAAGCTCGCCGAGAGCCTCGTCGCCGACCCGATCGCGCCGCTCGAGCGGCTGACCCTGGTCGACGCCTTCGCGGCGCCGGCGCCGCCCGCGGGCGCCACGATGCCCGTCGACTGCGTGACGGCGGACATCACCGACCCGGCGGCCGTGCGGGCGCTGATCGAGCCGCGGCCCGACCTGGTCGTGCACCTCGCCGCCGTCGTCTCGGGCGAGGCCGAAACGGACCTCGAGAAGGGGTACGCGATCAACCTCGACGGGACCCGCAACGTCCTGGACGCGATCCGCCTCGTCGGCGACGGCTACCACCCGCGCGTCGTCTTCACGTCCTCGATCGCCGTCTTCGGGGCGCCCTTCCCGGAGATCATCGACGACGAGTTCATCCCGCAGCCCTTGACCAGCTACGGGGCCCAGAAGGTGATGGGGGAGATGCTGCTCAGCGACTACTCGCGGCGCGGCATCCTGGACGGCGTCGGCCTGCGGCTGCCGTCGATCTGCGTGCGCCCGGGAGCCGCGAACAAGGCCGCCTCGGGCCTCTTCTCGAACATCATCCGCGAGCCCCTGACGGGCCATGACGTCGTCCTACCCGCGCCGCGCTCGACGCGCCACTGGTTCGCGTCGCCGCGCTCGGCCGTCGGCTTCCTGCGCCGCGCCGCGACGATGGACACGACGCCCCTCGGCGCCCGCCGCTGCCTGAACATGCCCGGCCTGTCGGCGACGATCCAGGACGAGATCGACGCGCTCGGGCGGATCGCCGGCCCCGACTGCGTGGCCCGGATCCACGACGAGCCGGACGAGCTGATCATGTCGATCGTGGCGGGCTGGCCGAGCAACTTCACGGCCGCGCGGGCGCGCTCCCTCGGCTTCGCGGCGGAGTCCTCGTTCGACGAGATCATCCGCGTCTTCGTCGAGGACGAGCTGGGCGGCGTCCTGCCGTGACGCGCGTCGCCGTCGTCACTGGCGCCGGCCGCGGCCTCGGCCGCGTCGTCGCCCTCGCCCTCGCCGCCGACGGCTGGACGACCGTGGTCAGCGGCCGCGACCCGGCGGCGATCGACGCGGTGGCCGCCGAGGCCGGCGGCGGCGCGATCGCGGTGCCCTGCGACGTGACCGACCCCGACCAGGTGCGGACGCTCTTCGACCAGGCGGTCGAGCGCTGCGGCCGCGTCGACCTCCTGTTCAACAACGCGGGCGTCGCCGCGCGCGGCGTGCCGATGGACGAGCTCGAGGTCGACGAGTGGCGGCGTGTCGTCGACGTCAACCTGACCGGCGCGTTCCTCTGCGTGCGGGAGGCGTTCCGGGTGATGCGGGCGCAGGTGCCGCAGGGCGGCCGCATCATCAACAACGGCAGCATCTCCGCGAGCGTGCCGCGGCCCTGGTCCGCGCCGTACACGGCCACGAAGCACGCGATCACGGGCCTCACGAAGTCGGCCTCGCTCGACGGGCGCGCCTTCGGGATCGCCTGCGGGCAGATCGACATCGGCAACGCCGCCACGGACCTGACCGAGCCGATGCGCTCCGGGGCCGGCGTGCCGCAGGCCGACGGCACGCGGAAGGTCGAGCCGACGATCGACCCGGCCCACGTCGCCGACGCGGTGCGCTACATGGCGGACCTCCCGCTCGACGCGAACGTGCAGTTCATGACCGTCATGGCCACGACCATGCCGTTCATCGGCCGCGGCTAGCCCGTCGGGTCCGCCACCTCGAGGACGACCTCGCCGAGCGGGTCGTTGACGACCCGGATCCGCATGCCCGGCTCGACCCAGTGGGTGGCGACGAGGCTGCCGAGCGTGACCACCTCGCCGGCCTGCAGGCGGCGCCCGCGGGCGGCGAGGGCGTCGGCGAGCCAGGCCAGCGCGACGAGCGGGTCGCCGAGGATGTCGGCGCCGCGGCCCGCACCGACCTCGGCCCCGTCGATCGCCATCGTCGCGGTCGCCCCGGCGAGGGCGCGCGGGTCGAACCCCGCGTGCTCGGGCCCGAGTACGAGGCCCGCCCCGAAGAAGTCGTCGGCGATCAGGGTCGGCGCATCGAGCGACGGGTAGTCGGCGTAGCGGTCCTCGACGAGCTCGATCGAGGCCATGCACGCTCCGACCGCGGCCGCCGCCGCGTCGACGGTGCAGGCCTCGCCGGGCAGGTCGTGGGCGAGCCGCACGGCGACCTCGCACTCGACGCCGAGGCGCGTCGTGCCGCGCGGGGCGATCCAGGCGGGGCTCGTGTGGACCTCCGCGGCGAGCACGCCGCCGGCGCTCGGGTTGCGGATGCCGAGGTAGTCCTGCATGACCCGCGTGGTGCAGCCGATCTTGTGCCCGGCCCACGGCCCCTGACCGGCCGCCGTGAGCGCATCGTGGAGGGCGTCCTGGACGGCATAGGCCGCCGCCTCGTCGGCGGGGTGCAGGTCCGGGGCGAAGCCGGGGAAGCGCCCGCGGGCGAGGCGCGCGGCGGCGAGGACGGCGGCCGCCTCGCCGGCCCGGTCGCTCACGGCGAGGCCTGGACGAGGGCCATCATGCCGTGGTCCTCGTGGACGAGCACGTGGCAGTGGAAGACCCACGTGCCGTCGAAGTCGTCGAACGGCAGCCGCAGCGTGACCGTGTGGCCGGGCCGGATCGCGATCGAGTCGAACCACTGCGGCTGCCCGGGGACGGGCTCGCCGTTGCGCGCCACGACCTGGAAGTCGTTGACGTGGATGTGGAAGTTGTGCCACTCGGGCGACTTGTTCTCGAGGACCCACTCCTCGACCGTGCCGACCTTCACGTCGAAGACCGCGCCCGAGGCGTGGCCGCCGTGGTCCATGAAGCGCTGGTTGTTGACGAAGAACTTCGGGGGCGACTGGGTCAGGACCACGCGGCGGGTGCGCACGATCTCGGTGCCGGGGGCCACCAGGTCGCGCTGGGGCGTCTCGCGCAACACGCGGGGGAAGGGCTGCGGGGCCTGCGCCGCCCCGGCGATGCGGATCGTGGCCACGGTCACGCGCGGCTGCTTGCCGTAGGGCGTCGGGCGCTGGTTGAAGCGCTGCTGCACGAGCGCGAACGAGCCCGGCTCGGACCCGGCCCGCACGAGCACCTCGGTGCGCTGGCCGGGGCTCAGCCAGATGCGGGTGATGCGCTGCGGCCGGTCGAGCGTGTTGCCGTCGATGGCGAGGCGGCGCAGCTCGACGCCGCCCATCGGCTCGAGGCTGAGGAAGCGCTCCGTGGAGGCGTTGGCGATCCGCCAGCGCTGCGTCTCGCCGGGGCGCAGGTCGAGCCGCGGCTGGACCTGGCCGTTGATGGTGATCAGGCGGTGCACGGGCGTCTGGTACTGCGAGCTGGTCGCGGCGCCGTCCTTGACCTCGACGTTCTGGAAGACGAGGAGGCGCTCGGGCAGATCGCCGACGCCCGGCACGTCGTCGAGGCCGCCGCGGACGATGATCATCCCGGCCTGGCCCGCCCCGACCTGCTGGTCGGTGTACTCGTGGCGGTGCGGGTGGTACCAGAAGAGCCCCGACGGATGGTCGGCCGGGATCTCGTAGCGGTAGCGGTAGTCCTCGCCCGGCTTGATGCTCAGGAGCACGTTGTCGGACGGCGACTTCGGCGAGACGTGCATGCCGTGCACGTGCAGGTTCGTCGGGTTGCCGAGGGGCTGCGTGAAGCCGGCGTAGGGCTGGCCCGGGAAGATCGGGGCCGGGTCCTCCGACGAGGCGCCGTACGGCAGGTAGTCGGGGTTGAGGCGGTTGCGCAGGTGGACGCGCAGCGTGTCGCCCGGGCTGACCACGAGCGTGGGGCCGGGGAACTGGCCGTTGTAAACCTGGCTGCGGGCGGGGCGCCCGCCGATGATGGTCTCGGTCAGCCGGGCGGTGAGGGTCACGCTCAGCTGCCCGCCCATCGACGGGTGCGTGCTCGGCTCCGCCAGCGGCTGGTGGCGCACGTAGCCGGCGCAGGCCGCGCAGTCGTCGGCGGCGTCGGCCGCGCCGGCGGGCCCGGCGAGGGCGCCCGCGAGGGCGAGGACGGCGGTGTAGGCGAGCAGGCGGGTCCTGCGCATGCGGGGAGTCTACGCAGCGGCGCGCGCCGCCGCTCGAGCCCGGGTAGACTCGCCGCCATGGACGAGGCGGTGCGGACGCGGGCCGAGGACGGCGTGCTCGAGGTGGTCCTCGACCGCCCGAAGGCGAACGCGATCGACCGTGCGACGAGCCAGGCGATGAACCGGGCCTGGCAGGCGCTGCGCGACGAGCCGGGTCTGAAGGTCGGGATCCTGACGGGGGCCGGCGACCGCTTCTTCAGCGCCGGCTGGGACCTCAAGGCCGCGGCCGCCGGCGAGGGCATGGAGGGCGACTGGGGCGAGGGCGGCTTCGGCGGCCTTGAGCACCCCGTGGGGCTGCTTAAGCCGGTGATCGCCGTGGCCAACGGGATGGCGGTCGGCGGCGGCTTCGAGGTCCTGCTCGGCGCCGACCTCGTGGTGGCCGAGGAGCACGCGCGCTTCGCGCTGATGGAGGTGCACCACGGGATCCTCGCCGAGTCGGCCGCGGTGCGTCTGCCGCGGCGGATCCCGCGCGCGATCGCGATGGAGCTGATGCTGACCGGCCGCTGGATGGACGCGGCCGAGGCGGAGCGCTGGGGCCTCGTCAACCGCGTCGTGCCGACGGGTGAGGGCCTGGCGGGGGCATGGGAGCTCGCGCGCGGGCTCGCCGCCGGCGCGCAGCTGCCGCTGCACGCGATCAAGGACACCGTCGACGCCACGGCGCACCTGCCGGAGGCCGAGGCGATGCGGGTGCGCGAGGGGCTCGACAGCGTCCGGCGGGTGAAGGCCTCGGAGGACCAGGTCGAGGGCGCCCGCGCCTTCGCCGAGGGGCGCGACCCCGTCTGGCGCGGACGCTGACCGGACTGGTTCGCCGTTACGATGCCGGCGATGCCCGAGGTCCTCGAGAGCCGCAACCCGGCGCGCCCGGATGAGGTCGTCGGCGTCGCGCCGGTCGCGGACGTCGCCGGGCTGGAGGCCGAGGTGGCCGCGGCCCGGGCGGCGCAGGCGGACTGGGACGCGCTGGGGATCGTGGAGCGCGGCCGCATCCTGCGCCGCGCCGCGGGCGAGCTCGAGCGCCGCGCCGAGGACCTCGCCGTGCTGCTGACCGCGGAGCAGGGCAAGACCCTCGACGAGGCCCGCGTCGAGGTCGGCGGGTCCGTCGAGACGCTGCTATACCACGCGGGCCACGCCCGCGACGCGGACGGCGCGACGTACCCGTCCGGCAATCCGGACGAGCTGATCCGCACGGTGCGCGTCCCCGTCGGCCTGGTCGCGGCGATCACGCCCTGGAACTTCCCCGTCCAGATCCCGGCCTGGAAGCTGGCGCCCGCGCTCCTGCACGGCAACGCCGTGCTCTGGAAGCCGTCGAGCGAGACGCCGATGACGTCGCTCGCCCTCGCCGAGGCCCTCGTCGCGGGGGGCCTCCCCGCGGGCGTCCTGCGCGTCCTCATCGGCGGCGGTGAGGTCGGCCGCGCCCTCGTCGCGCACCCGGCCGTCGGGGCGATCACCTTCACGGGCTCGGTGCCCGTCGGGCGCGGCATCGCGGTCCAGGCGGCCGAGCGCGGCGCCAAGGTGCAGCTCGAGCTCGGCGGGCACAGCGCCTGCATCGTCTGCCCCGACGTCGACCCGGCGTGGGCGGCGGGCATCGCGCTCGCCGGGGCGATGGGGGGGACCGGCCAGAAGTGCACCGCGACGCGCCGCGTCATCGCGGTCGGCGGCGCCCTCGAGCCGCTCCTCGCGGAGTTGCGCCGCCAGACGCCGCTCCTCGTCGTCGGCGACGGCGCGACGGCGGGCGCGCAGATCGGCCCGCTCGTGTCCGCGGGGGCGCGCGACGGAGTGGCGGCGGCGCTCGCGGCCGCGCTCGCCGAGGGCGCCGAGGTCGTGGCCGAGGCGCCCGTGCCCGCGGGCGGCGGCTGGTACCTCGCGCCGACGGTGCTGCAGGGCGGCCCGGACCTCGCGATCTGCCGCGAGGAGGTGTTCGGACCGGTCGCCGTCGTGCTCGCGGTCGACGACCTTGACGGCGCGATCGCGCTGGCGAACGCGACGGACTTCGGGCTGACCGCGACCGTCCTGACCCGCGACGAGCGCGTGATCCGCCGCTGCGTGCGCGAGCTGGAGGCGGGGATCGTGAAGGCCAACGCCCCCAACACGGGCTCGGAGCTGCACGTGCCCTTCGGGGGCCTGAAGGACTCGTCCTTCCCCGCGCCGCGCGAGCAGAACGCGGCGAGCGCCGCCGAGTTCTTCACCTGGAGCAAGAGCGCCTACCTGCGGGTGCCGCCGGAGGCCGCGTTGTGAGCGCCGTCGTCCCGGACCCCGCAGCGCTCGCCGCGCTCCTCCCGCACCTGCGCCCGCCCGCGGTGGCGCTCGACCCGCGCGAGCTCGGCACGATCCGCCGCACCCGCCACGCCTTCTCGCGCTCGCTCCTGCGCACCGCGGCGCGCGAGCGCTGGACGGTGGAGACGGAGGTCTCCGAGCTCGACGCCGACGGGCGCGGCACGATCATCCACCGGATCGAGATGGGCGGCGTGGTCTGCCGGGCGATCGTCTTCTCCGACGTGATCGCGGAGGAGGACCGCGACGACCGCGTCGTCGCCACGCGTTGGGACGCGGCGATCGCGCTGGTCGCCGGGCCGATCGACGCCGCCCGCCGCGCCGAGCTCGCGGCCAACGTGCCCCGGCAGGAGGACGGGCGCGCCCCGGCCGGCACCCTCATCTGGGGCCGCGCGAACCGCAGCGCCCGCTACTTCGACTACGTGGTCGGCCGGCTCGCCGAGGGCCTCCAGCCCGAGCCCGACCGCGTCGGCGACGCCGCGTACCTGATCCGTTCGACCGCCTTCTACGCCAACGGCAAGTGGGGCCTCTCCGACTACGACGGCATCGCCGAGGACCACCCGCTGCGGCTGCCCTACCGGGCGCAGATGCTGTGCGCGTGGCTTCTGCGCGAGACCTCGCTGCAGCTCGTCGAGCACTGCGCACGCGCGCGCTCCGAGCGCGCGGTGCCGCTTGCCGGTGCGTGGCGGCGCCACTTCGGCATCGGCAACGCGACGGGGCTCGGGATGGTGCCGTACGTGATCGTGCACCCGCGCGTGATGCACGCCTGGGTCCTGCGCCGCGAGCTCGCCCTCGCCCACGCGCTGCGGCGCGGGCCCGCCGCCGGCGACCTGGAGCGCGTCGTCGGGCTGCTGGAGCGCACCCACCGCTACCTCGCCGAGCAGACCCAGCTCGAGACGGCGCCGTACCGGACGGGGCCCGAGCTCGCGGCCGGGCTCGAGCCGGTGCTCGCGCGGGCGCGGACGCTCGCGGCGGAGGACTCGCCCACGGCTCCCTTCCAGGACCTGCACGAGCGGGCCGCCGCGGAGGGGGTCGAGGTGCGCCAGGTCGTGGACTCGATCCTCGTCGAGCTCGACGACGCCCTCGACGACGCCCTGGACGCGCTCCTGCCGGTCGACGAGCGGCTCGCGCTCGACCCCGCGCGCACCTGCGGGGAGCTGCTCGCGCGAATCGAGGCCGACTACGCCTGGATCGACGCGTTCGACTTCGCGGACCCCGCGGAGACGGGGATGTTCTGGTTCTACTCGGAGGACAGCCAGGAGCCGCGCCGCGCCCGCACGGGCGAGCCCGGGGAGGACGTGCAGATGCCGATCGGCGTCGCGCGCGCCGTCGCCGACCTGCGCGACGACCTGCGCGCCTGCGACCCGGACCGGCCCGTCGGCGACTTCCTCGTCGAGCGGCCGTGGCGGATCGGGACCGTGGAGCGGGTCGAGGGCCTCGCGGGCTACGCCTACGCCGAGGCGCGCCTCAACCCGCTCTCGACGCGCTTCGTCCCGCTCAACCTGCAGCGCTTCCAGCTCGCCTGCTACGGCATGGACAACTTCGATCCGCAGTCGACCGACTGGCTGCGCGTCACCCTCTACGGCGGCGCGCCGCGCGCCGAGGACGTCGCGGCCGGTGTCGACGACGACTGGCTGTTCGCACCGCGGCCGGCGGCGTAGGCGTGACGCCTGCGACCGGGCCCGTCGTCGACGGCCTGCAGATCAACGACTGGTCGCGCGAGATCCTGCTCGAGTGCCGGGCCGGCGGGATCGACGCCGTCAACGCCACCTGCGCCGTCTGGGAGGGCGCCGACGAGACCCGCCGCCAGATCGCCGCGCTGCGCGAGGTCGTGGTGGCCAACGCGGACCTCGCCCTCGTCGCCGCGGGCACGGCGGACATCGCGCAGGCGCGCGCGGAGGGCCGCACCGCGATCCTGCCCGGCTTCCAGAACGCCTCGCCCTTCGAGCACGACGTCGACCTCGTCGACGCCTTCCACGCCGAGGGGGTGCGCATCGCGCAGCTCACCTACAACCGCCGGAACGCGGTCGGCGGCGCCTGCTACGACGCGGTGGACGAGGGCCTGACGGGCTTCGGCGCGCGGGTCATCGCCCGCATGAACGCCGTCGGGATGCTCGTCGACCTCTCGCACGTCGGCGACCGCACGTGCCGCGAGACGGTCGACGCCTCCGCGCGGCCCGTGGCGGTCACGCACGCGAACCCGCGCTCCTTCGTCGACGTGCCGCGCAACAAGCCCGACGACGTGATCGGGGCCGTCGCGGAGCGCGGCGGCGTGATCGGCGTCTGCCTGTATCCGGCGGTCGCGGGTGCGGACCCGACGCCGGACCGCTTCTGCGCGATGGTCGCCGACCTCGTCGAGCGGGTCGGGGCCGAGCACGTCGCTGTCGGCACGGACTGCACGCGCGGCTGGGGCAACGACTACCTGCTCTACCTGCGCAGCGGGCGCCGCACCCCCGAGCCCGGCGAGGAAATGCCGCGCTGGCCCGCGTGGCCGGCCTGGTTCCAGGGCCCGGCCGACATGCCCGCGCTGCGGGCCGGGCTCGAGGCCGTCGGCTTCGACGCGGCGTCGGCGGACCGCGTGATGGGCGGCAACTGGCTGCGCCTCCTCGACGAGGTGCTTTTGCCCGCATGAGCGCGGGGCGCGAACGGGTCGCGGTCGGCGAGATCGCGATCGAGGTGGCACGCGCCTTCGTCGCGTCCGGCGCCTCCTCCGGCGAGGCCCGGGTCGCGGGCGAGGCGGCGGCACGGGCCGAGGTCCACGTCGGGGGCGGCGTCGCCCTCGCCGCAGAGGGCCTCGCCGCGGTGCCCACCGGACGCATCGGGTTGGCGATCGAGGCGGGCGACCCGCCGCGGCTCGCCGACCCGGCCGACCGCGCGCTCCTCCTGCGGGTGCCCGTCGGGCTGGCCTGGCTCGGCGGCCGGTCCGACCGGGGGCTGATCGCCCTGCCGGGTGCGGGCTGCCCCGCGGCGCTCGCCGGGGTGCTCCTGCGCGCCCGACCGCCCGGGGTCGCGGTGGCCGCCTGCCCGATCGTCGCGGGCCGGGCGGAGGACGGCCTCGGCGTCGGCGCCGACGGCGCACTCCTCGACGTCGCTGCGGGGGCCGTGCCGACGGCGGCCGCCGCGCAGGCTCCCGACGGGCTCGTGCTCGTGCGGCTCGACGCGGGGTCCGAGGACGCGGTGGAGCGGGTCTCGGCCGCGGCGCTCGCGATGAGCTGGCGGGCGGCATCGGCGACGGGCCTCGAGGTCGACGGGGCCGCCTGGGGGGTCGTGGCGGCCGCGGCGGCGCGCTACCTCGTGCCCGACCCCTGAGGGCCTCACGGCGCGGGCAGCACCTTGCCCGGGTTCATCAGGTCGAGCGGGTCGATCGCCGCCTTGACGGCGCGCATCATCCCGAGCGCGGCCGGGCCGTGCTCGGCCTCGAGGTAGCCGGACTTGCCGTAGCCGACGCCGTGCTCGCCTGAGCACGTGCCCTCCATCGCGAGCGCCCGCTGGACGAGCCGGTCGTGGAGCGCCTCCGCCGCGTGGACCTCGGCCGGGTCGACCGGGCCCACGGCCCGCAACCGCGAGGGCGCTACCCTGACCGCCGTGGACTTCTCCTTCGCCTCCGACAACAGCGCCGGCGCGCATCCCCGCGTCCTCGAGGCGCTCGCCCTGGCCAACGCGGGCACCGTGCACGCCTACGGCGACGACCCCGCGACCGCGCAGGCGATCGCGCGGCTGCGCGAGCTGGTGGCAGCCGATGCGGCGGTGCAGCTGGTCGCCACCGGCACCGCCGCCAACGTGCTCGGCCTCGCGCACGTCCTGCGCCCGTGGGACGCCGTCGTCTGCGCCGACACCGCGCACCTCCTCAACGACGAGAGCACCGCGCCGGCCGCCTACGGCCTGACCCTGATCGGGGTGCCCACCGACGACGGCAAGCTGCGCCCCGAGCACGTGGCGCACGCCGCCGCGGTGATCGGCGACGAGCACTCGCCGCAGCCGCGCGCCGTCTCGATCACGCAGACCACCGAGCTCGGCCTCGCCTACGACGTCGCCGAGGTGCGCGCCCTCGCCGAGGAGGCGCACCGCCACGGGATGCTCCTGCACGTCGACGGCGCGCGCATCGCCAACGCGGTGGCCGGCCTCGACGTCCCCGTCGGGGAGCTCCTGGCCGGCGTCGACCTCGTCTCATTCGGATTCACGAAGAACGGCGCGCTCCAGGCCGAGGCGATCGTGATGCCGGATCCCGCGCTCGGCGAGCGGCTCTCGTACACCGTCAAGCGCGGCATGCAGCTGGTCTCGAAGGGCCGCCTGCTCGGGGCCCAGATCGATGCGCTGCTCACCGGCGACCTCTGGCTCGACAACGCCCGCCACGCCAACGCGATGGCGCGCCGCCTCGCCGACGGTCTCGCCGGCGTGGACGGGGCGGAGGTCGCCCTGCCCGTGGTCGGCAACCACGTCTTCGTCCGGCTCGCCCCCGACGTGCACGCGCGGCTCGCCGCGCGCTACGCGTTCCACGAGTGGCAGACCCGACCGGGCCGCTTCCGGCTGATGTGCTCATGGGCCACGGCCCCGGACGAGGTCGACGCGCTCCTCGGCTGCGCGGCCGGGGCCTAGTCCGCCGCGTCGCCGATCCGCCGCCAGGCCGCGGCGAGGTCCGGCGCGCCGTCGCCGAGCGGCGCGAGGAAGCGCCGCTGGATCCCGCCGAGGTGGACCGGAGCCGCCGCCTCGAGGCGGGCCCGGCCCTGCGCGGTCAGGACGGCGCGCACGATGCGCTGGTTCTCGGCGCGGCGCTCCACGAGGCCGGCCCGCTCGAGCCGGGTCACGACGCGCGTGACGCCGCTCGGCGACAGCACGATCGCCTCGGCGAGCTGGCCCATCCGCAGGCCCTCGGCGGGGCCGTTGGCGAGCGTCACGAGGACGTCGTAGTCGCCGAAGGAGATCCCGCACGCCGCCTGCAGCTCGCGGTCGAGGGCGCGCACGACGTCGGCGTGGGTGCGCAGGAACCCGTACCAGGCCTGCTGGCGATCCGCGTCGAGGTCGCCCCAGCCGCTCACGGCGGGAACGTCCCGGCCAGGCGCTCGAGCCACGCCTGCGCAGCCGGCACGATCGCGGGGTCGATCGCGTGGCCGGCGTCCGTTTCGTGGTACTCGACCAGGAGGCCGCCGGCCTCGAGCTCGGCGGTCGCCGCGCGGGCGAACTCGACCGTCATCACCGGGTCCTGGCGGCCGTGGAAGACGAAGGCGTCCAGGCTGAAGCGGCTGCGCAGGTCGGCGTCCCAGCCGTCGACGGTCGGGAGGAAGCCTGCGAGGGCCATGATCCCGGCGGGGGAGGGGCGGTCGGGGCCGAGTCCGAGGGCGTAGCTCATGACGGCGCCCATGGAGAAGCCGCCGAGCACCGTCTGGCCGGGGCCGAGCCCGGTGCGCTCCCCGGTGGCGTCGTGGAAGGCGGCGAGGGCCGTGTAGGCCGCGTGGAACGTCGCCGGGTCGGGGTAGCCGACCCGCGGCACGACGTACCAGTGGCGTCCGGGCCAGCCCTCGAGCTCGAGCGGCCCGCGCGGGGCGACGACGTGCAGGCGCCGCTCCGGGTCGAGGACGTCCGCGAGGGGGAGCAGGTCGTGGGCGTCGGCGCCGCGGCCGTGGTGGAGGACCCAAAGGCCGACGGGCTCGCCCGCGGCCGGCCGCTCGAGGTACTCGAGCCCGCTCATCCGGCGAGGGCGCTGCGGGGGTTCGCGAGCGGCGTCAGGGAGCGCTCGAGGTGCTCGCGCAGGTGCTGGTGCATGGCGGGGAGGCGCAGCTCCTCGCCGAGCCGCTCCGGGTCCTCGTCGACGGCGAAGCCGGGGGAGAGGGTGGCGATCTCGAATAGGAGCCCCACCGGCACCCGGAAGTAGATCGAGCGGAAGTAGTCGCGGTCCATCACGGGCGAGACGCGCGCGCCCGCCCGGGCCATGCGGTCCTGCCAGCCGAGGTGGTCCTCGTCGCGCGAGGCCCAGGCGATGTGGTGGACGGTGCCGGCGCCGCTGTGGCCCGGCGCGGGGGGCGCGGCGTCGAATGCGAGCCGGAACGTGCGCTCTTCGCCGGTCGCGTCGTAGGCGCCCGCGCCGGCGTAGGCGAAGCCGAGCAGGTCGGTCAGGACCGGGTCGACGGCGTCCGGGTCGGCCGCCGTGTAGGCGCGAACCGCCTCGAGGCCCGTGATCGCATGCTCCGCGGGCACGTCGGGGTGGTGCGCGACAAGAGGCGGGTTGGTGCCGGCCACGACGAGGGCCAGCGCGAGGCCGTCGGGGTCGGCGAACGCGAGGACGTCGCCCGTGCGCTCGGCATCGACGCCGTGCGTCGCGAGGCGCTCCGCCCAGAAGTCGAGCGCGGCGGCCGACGGCACGCCGAGGTCGATGCGGTGGATCATCCCCGCGCCGGCCCGCCCCGCGGGCGCCCCCGGGGCCTCGAACCAGGTCAGGATCGAGCCGGGCGCGCCCGTCTCGTCGCCGTAGTAGAGGTGGTAGCTGAGCGGGTCGTCGAAGTTGACCGTCTTCTTCACGAGCCGCAGGCCGACCACGTCGGCGTAGAAGCGCACGTTGTCGCGCGCGTCGGCGGTGATCATCGTGATGTGGTGGAGCGCCTCGAGCCGCATCGCGCACCTCGTCCGGAGTTATTGAGCACGCAAGAAAATGCCATGGACGTTGTGCGCTGTCAAGAACCTGCGACCAGGCGCTCCCACTCCGCGGGCGTGTTCGCCCCCGCCAGCGAGCGCAGGTCCGGATCGGCGGCGGCCATCCCGGGCAGCGCCCGCAGGGCGGTCTCGTCGAGGAGGCGCACCGGCACCGCCGCGGTCAGGGCCGTTGCGCTGCGTTCGCCCTTCGCCAGCAGTGCGCGCAGGGCGGGGAGGACCGCCACGCGGTAGGCCGCGGCGAGGGGCTGGCGGCGGCCGTCGACGACCGGGACGGCCGCGTCCGGCGCCGGATCGTCGAGGGCGGCGAGCAGCCCCTGGACGAGTGCGGGGGCGAGGAGCGGCAGGTCGACGGATGCCGCGAACGCGCGGTCGGTGCGCCCCTCGAGCGCCGCGAGCCCGGCCTCGAGCCCGCGCAGCGGGCCCTCGTCGGGCACTGCGTCGCGCACCAGCTCGACGCCGGCCGGCAGCGCCGGGGCGGGCGCGTCGGGCTGGGCGACCGCGACGACGGGCCCGTCGATCGCGGCGGCGAGGATCCCCGCCACGTGGGCCGACAGCGGCGTCCCGTGCCAGTCGAGGCCGGCCTTCGGGGCGCCCATCCGCACGGAGCGCCCGCCGAGCAGGAGAATGGCGCCGGCCGACATGGACGGATCGTAGAGCGCGGCGCGCCGCTGCTACCGTCGTGGCGTGGCGCGCTGCATCGTGATCGGCGCCGGCCTCGCCGGCCTCGTCGCCGCGGACGCGCTCGCCCGGGACGGCGTCGACGTCGAGGTGCTCGAGGCGCGCGACCGGGTCGGCGGGCGCGTCTGGTCGGCGACCATCGACGGCGGCGGCCTGGTCGAGCGCGGCGGCGAGTTCATCACCGCCGGCTACGCGGCCACCGAGGCGCTCGCCGCACGGCTCGGCCTCGCGCTCGACGGCATGGGCATCCGCTACCCCGACCGCGCGCTGCGCCCCGACCCCGGCATCGACCGCGCCGCGGCGCTCGCGGCCGCGCAGCGGGTCGAGGCGGCCGCGGCCGCCGAGCCCTCCGCCCCGGCGCTCGAGCTGCTCGCCCGCGAGGTCCCCGACCCCGACATCCGGGAGCTCCTCGCCAGCCGTGCCCAGAGTTCGGCCTCCCACCCCGTCGAGGACCTGACGGGCGGCCACATCGGCGACATCTCCCACCTCCTCGACGACGTCGAGACGCGGCGCGTGCGCGGCGGCAACCAGGGCCTCGCCGAGGGCCTGGCCGCGAGGCTCGGCGACGCCGTCCGCCTGGCGACGCCCGTGCGCGGCGTCCGCCGCGCGCAGGGCCGGGTCGAGGTTGCGGCCGACGACGGGACGCACGTCGCCGACGCCTGCGTGGTCGCGGTCCCGCTGCCGATCATGGCCCGGATCGCCTTCGACCCGGACCTGCCCGCGGCGCACCGCGCCGCGATCGCCGCGATCCCCTTCGGCCGCGCCGCCAAGCTGGCCCTGCCGCTCACGGCCGCGGTGGCGCCCGCGGCGGTGATGTCGGTGCCCGAGCGCTTCTGGGCCTACGTCACGCCCTGTGACGAGGTCGGCGGGCGCGTCATCGGGTCGTGGGCCGCCGCGGAGCCCGTGCTCGCGCGGCTCGCGGTGCGCGAGGGACCCGAGCGCTGGATCGCCGCTGTGCGCGAGCTCTGGCCCGAGCTGCCGCTCGACCCCGACGCGCGCCCGCGGCTGACGCGCTGGATCGACGCCGAGTGGACCGGCGGCTCCTACTCGGTGATCGGGGCGATGCCCGACGGCCGCGACCGCCACCCCGTCGGCGACGCGACCGACGGCATTGCGTTCGCTGGTGAGCACACCGCCCCCGCGGCGTGGACGGCCACGATCGAGGGCGCGATCCTCAGCGGCGAGCGCGCCGCCGCTGACGCCCGGGCGCTGCTCGGCGCCGGCTAGCGCCGACAGGCGTCGACGAACCCGCGCCCGATCCCCGCGGCGATCGCCGCCGCCGAGGCGTCTGCGGCCCGCGCATCCGCCTCGAGCCGGTCGGGATCGACGCCGTGGCGCGTGAAGAAGTCGCCCGTCCGGGGCAGGAGGCCCCCGTCCGCGGGGTCGCGAATGGCACGGGCCAGCGCGTCGACCCACGCGATCGGCGCCTCCGGGTGGCACTGGAAGGCCCACGCCCGCTCGCCGCAGCGGACGGCCTGCACGCTGACATCGTTCTCGAGCAGGACGACCGCACCCGGAGGCGGCGTGAACGCCCAGGCGTGCGCGTGGAGGCTCGAGTAGACGGCGGGCACGCCCGCGAGCAGCGGGTCGTCCTGCGCGGCCGGGGTGGAGCGCACGTCGTGGTAGCCCTGCTCGACGTCGCAGGCGTACGCTTCGCCGCCGAGCGCCTGCGCGACCAGCTGGCCGCCGCGGCAGACGCCGAGGACGGGCCGTCCGAGGCCGAGGGCCTCCTCGATCGCCGCCCGCGCGCGGTGCACCGGCGGGAGGTCGTCGACCGGGTCGTTCAGGCCGGGCAGCACCACGAGGCCGTCGTAGCCCGCGACAGACGGCAGCTCATCGTCGGCCATGCGCACGTCGAGCGCGGCGCCGGCCGCCTTCAGGGCGTCGCCGATCCGTCCGGGCCCCTTGTCGACGTCGTTCTGGACCACGACGATCCGGACCGGGCGCTCCGCCTCCGCCATCGCGGCAGTACGCCAAGCGGCGCTTCACATGGCCCCCGCGGTGCGTCATGATGCGCGCATGGTGGAGCGCGCGGTCAGGATCTCGGCGGCGGACCTCGACGCGGTCGAGCCCGTCCTCGAGAACGGTGCCCTGGCGCGCACGGCCGTGCGCCTCGATGCGGGCGGCGGTCTCACGTCCGGCGTCTGGGAGTCCGAGGCCTTCACCTGGGAGACCGACGGCTACCCCGTCGACGAGACCTGCGTGATCATCGAGGGCGTCATCGAGTTCCGCTACCCGGACGGCGCCGTCGAGACGTACGGCCCCGGCGAGGCGTTCGCGATCCGGAAGGGCACGCCGCTCGTCTGGCACCAGGACGGGCCGGTGCGCAAGTTCTTCGTGATCCGCGAGGGCTGAGCACGGCGCGGCGCCGTCGCCGGCGCCTACTCGACGTAGAGCGACGCGCGCGGCTGTCCGAGGACCGCGCGCGCCGCGTCGCGGCCCGTGCGCACGGCGCCCTCCATGTAGCCCGCCGACCAGTGGTCCGAGCCGGCCACGTAGAAGGGCGGCTCGTGGGTGCCGTGGAGGGGGCCGACGGCCATCAGGTCGCCGGGCTCCCAGATCGCGACGTAACCGAGGGAGTACGGGTCCGTGCCCCAGTGCCGCCAGAGGACGGCCTGCGGCTCCACCGGTCCGCAGAGTCGCTCGAGCGAGTCGATCAGGGCCTGCGTCAGCGTGCCGGGTGGGGCGGCGTCGATGTAGCCCCGCTTCTCCGGGCCGAGCAGGGACGACAGCGCGCCCTCGCCCTGGACCCAGAAGCCGCCGATCTCGTGCTCGGAGATGGCGAGGCCGTTCCAGCCGGCGCGGCGCCAGACCGGCCCGTCGAGGACCGTCACCGCCTTCGACGCCGGCGCCTGGCGCTGGCGGTGCAGCGACCGCAGGCGCTCGTCGGAGAGGCCGCTGATGCCGACGCGGCGCAGCGGTCCGACCGGTAGCGCGCAGACGACTGCGTCCGCGCGCAGGACCTCGCCGCTGACGAGCGTGACGGCGCACGGGCGCCCGACATGGATCGACTGGACCGGCGCGTCGTAGCGGATGCGCCCGGCCACCTGGGCCTCGAGGGCGTCGACGAGCGCGCTCGATCCGCCCTCCACCTTGAGGTTCTCCCACTGGTCGTAGTCGGTGCTGAGGACGCCGCCGGCGCCCGCGGCCGCGCGCGCCGAGGCGAGCACCGACCCGCGCTCGAGGGAGCCGCCCGCGGCCGAGAGGGACCCGGCCTCGCAGAGGCGGTACGCGCGCCATGAGGGCTCGAGCGAGCGCAGGAGCGCTCCGACCGAGAGGCGGTCGAGGCGCGCCGCGTCGGGGTGCGACCACGGATCGGCCGGGTCGACGCCCGCGGCGATCCCGACGATCGCCTCCTCGAGGCGGGCCATCACGGCGCGGTCCTCCTCGCTCAGCCAGTCCTCCCCGATGTGCGTGCCGTCGAGCATGTCGTAGCCGTCCTCGCCGGGCTCCTCGGTGAAGCTCGGGACGATCGCGAGCCCGAGCTCGGCGGCCAGCTCGAGGTAGCCGTGGTGTACGGTGCCGACGATCTCACCGCCCATCTGCAGGACGCGCCCGTCGTCGAACGCCATGCCCTCGACCCGGCCGCCGACGCGGTTGCGCGCCTCGAGGACGACGACGTCCGTGCCGGCGCGCGCGAGGTCGCGGGCACAGGTCAGCCCGCCGAGCCCGCCGCCGACGACGATCACATCCGCCTTCATCCCCGATCCTCTTTGAGCCGGTGCGCGTGGTCGCGCCGCGGTAGAACGTAGCATGCTGACGGCGCAGTCAGCCTGGCGCTGCGCCGATCGGCGCGCGATCGCCCGATCGGCCACCTGAGCTCGGGCGGCGCTCTACGCTATGCCCCGATGGCCGACGAGATCGCGCAGATCGGGGGCGAGGAGCAGGCGGCGGCGGAGCGCTCCTGCGCCGACGTCACCACCGGCGAGGCCCGCTACCTGATGGCGCTCCTCGACATGCAGCGCAAGGGCGGGGGCGACCCCTCGCAGGCGAGCCTCGCCCGCCACCTGAAGGTGTCGGCGCCGACCGCGCTCGAGATGCTGCGCCGGCTGCGTACCCTCGGCCTCGTCGCGGACGAGGGCGTGCGCCTGACCCCGGCGGGCACGAGCGCGGCGCTCGTCCTCAGCTCGCGCCGGCGCGCGGCGCTCGCGATCATGCAGGAAGTCCTCGGCATCGACCCGGAGCACGCCGAGCTCGAGGCGGCCTGGCTCGCGGCGAGCGCGTCGCCCCTGCTCGGCCGGCACCTGATCAGCTGGCGCGCGCACGGCGCCGGCGGCTAGGCCGTCAGGCCGAGGCGGCAGCCGCCTCGCGGCGCGCCACCTCGGCGCGGACGCGCGGCGCGACCTCCTCGCCGAGCAGGCGGATGCTCTGCAGCGTCGCCTCGTGGTCGGAGGGGGCCGCGCTGAGCTTGATCAGCATGCGCGTGGTGCCGAAGACGGCGTGCTAGTCGAGCAGCTTCGCGGCGACCTCGTCGGGATCGCCGATCAACAGGCACCCGTCGGGCTGGCACTCGACGTCGTAGGCGTCGCGGCCACGTGGGCGCCAGCCGCGCTCGCGGCCGATCTGGTTCATCATCGCCGTGTACGTCGGGTAGACGAGGTCGCGGGCCGCGTCGCCGTCGGGCCCGACGAAGCCGTGCGCGTTGATCGACAGGCGCAGGTCGGCCGGGTCGCGCCCGAGCTCCTCCCAGGCCTGCCGGTAGAGGCGCGCCATCGGCTGGAAGTGCGCGAATCCGCCGCCGATGATCGCGATCGCGAGCGGCAGGCCGAGCGCGGCGGCGCGCACGACCGACCGCGGCGTGCCGCCGACGGCGAGCCAGATCGGCAGCTCGTCCTGGTACGGGCAGGGGTAGAGCGTGCGCCCGTCGATCGACGGGCGGTGCTCGCCCTGCCACGTCACGACCTCCTGCTCGCGCAGTGTCAGGAGCAGGTCGAGCGTCTCCGCGAAGATCTCGTCGTACTGGTCGAGGCGCTGCCCGAACAGCGGGAACGACCCCGTGAACGAGCCGCGCCCCGCCATGATCTCGGCGCGCCCGCGCGAGAGCTGGTCGATCGTCGCGAACTACTGGAAGACCCGCACGGGGTCCTCCGAGCCGAGCACCGTGACGCCGCTCGACAGGCGGATCCGCTCCGTCCGCGTCGCGGCCGCGGCGAGCACGATCGCGGGCGCCGACACCGCGAACTCGGCGCGGTGGTGCTCGCCGAGCGCGACCACGTCGAGGCCGACCGCGTCCGCCACCTCGATCTCCTCGAGCAGGTTGCTCAGGCGCGTGCCCTGGTCGATCGCCGCGCCGGTCGCGGCGTCCGCCATCGCGTCGCCGAAGTTGTGGAGGCCGATCTCCATCGCGTCCACCGGGTTCAACGACGGCGGGTCCTCGGCTCGTCCCCGAGGGCGGGGCGGATCTCGGCCAGCGCGTCCGCGAGCCCGTCGACGGCGCCGAGGTGCTCGGGCTTCATCACCGCGGAGCGCAGGACGGTGGCCGTCGGCGCGTCCGCCTCGAGGCCGATCGCGTCGGCGGGCAGCTCGAGCAGGGCGACGTGCCAGCCGCGCTCGGCGAGCAGATCGAAGGCCCGCCGCGACGCCGCGCCGACCGCGCCGGCCGTCGGCAGGTCCGCGTGCCAGCAGACGACATCGAGGTCCGGGTCGATCACGGGCGACCAGCCCGGCAGGGCGCGCAGGCGCGCGTGCAGGGCGAGCGCGGCGGTGCGGGCGCCGGCGAGCTCCGCGCCGAGGCCCGCCCGCGTCAGGGGCAGCGCCCGCAGGGTCGCCCACAGGGCGGCGGCCGAGGAGCCCGAGCGCGAGCACTCGAGCGAGACCTCGCCCGGGTGGAGGTCGTCGGAGGTGAAGTAGGTGTACGGCGAGTCGTGCCGGTAGAGCGCGCCCACCGCGGGGTCGGCGAAGACGATGCAGCCGCAGCCGTAGGGCTGCAGGCCGTGCTTGTGCGGGTCGATCGCGATCGAGTCGGCGCGGGCCAGCGCCGCGAAGGGGGCCGGGTCGACGCCGGGCTCCGCGCCGTCGGCGATCACGGCGAAGAAGCCGCCGTACGCCGCGTCGACGTGGAGGCGCGCGCCGTGGCGCGCGCACAGGTCAGCGATCCGGTGCACGGGATCGAGCCGGCCGAGCGCGGTGGTGCCGAGCGTGGCCACGACGGTGCCGACGCCGCCCGCCGCGAGCCGCGCCGCGAGGGCGTCGAGGTCGAGCGCGCCGTCCGCCGTCTGCGGCAGCCCCTCGTGGCGCGCGCCGACGACCTCGCAGATCCGCGCGTGCGTGTAGTGGGCGTTCGCGCCGGAGACGACCGCGTGGTCGGGGTGCAGGCTCCGCGCGACCCAGAGCGCCTCGAGGTTGGCCCAGGTGCCCGACGCGGTCAGGTGGCCGAGGTGCTCCCGGTATCCGAGCATCGCGGCGATCGCGGCGATCGCCTCTTGCTCGAGGTGCGCCGTCGCGGGGCCGCCGTCGAGGGCGTGGTTGTTCGGGTTCAGGAGCATCGCCATCGCGTACGCCGACCAGGCCACGGGGTGGGGCGGCTTCAGCATCTGGCCGAGGTACCCCGGGTCGGCGAATGGGTAGGAGGCGCCGAGCCGGTCGGCGAGCGCGTGCAGCGCCTCCGCCCACGCCTCGGGCGCGTCGCCGCCGTCCGCGAGCAGCGACCCGAGCGGCAGGAGCTCGTCGGCGCGCCGGTGGAGGCGCGCGACCTCGTCGGGCGGCAGGCGCGGGTCGCTCACGGCCGCATCCTACGGGTCCGGCGCGGCCGGGCGGGCGCGCTACCCGGCGGCGATCTCGGCGCGCGCCCGCCGGGCCGCGCCCGCGCCGGTCCAGGCGCTCGTCTCCGCGTACCACGTGCCGAGGTAGTCGCCCGCGAGGTGGATCCGCTCGAGCGGCTGCATCAGCGCCGGCTGGATCGCGGCGCGGCCCGGGTGCGGGAACGGGATGCCCGGGTCGGCGCGGTGGAGCAGGCGCTCGACGACGTGGCCGCGCACGCCGGGGAGGATCTCCTCGAGGTCGGCCTGGAAGCGGTCGAGGATCTCCTCGTCGCTCAGGCGCAGCGCGTCGCGCGCGATGTTGGCGGCGGCCGACACCATGAAGCTCGACCCGCGCGGTCGCTCCGGCACGAGCGACGCGGCCACGTTCGCGAGGTTGAAGACGTTCGAGATCGCGCGCCGCGGGGCGGAGATGCCGTACAGGCGGTCCCACGGCTGCGGGCCCTCCTCGTCGGTCAGGAACGCCGCGGCCACCAGCGGGCCGTACGTGATCGCGCGCAGCGCCGCCTCGAGGTCGGCGGGCAGCCCCTCGACGAGGTCGGCCGTGCGGTGCGACGTGGTGGCCATGACCACCGACCGGGCACGCACGGCGTACGGGCCCTCGGGGCCCTCGAGCTCGACCACCACGCGATCGCCGTCCCGGCGCACGGCCGTGGCGCGCGTCGCGAGGCGGACGTCGCGGACGCCGGCCGCGAGCCCGTCCATCAGCCGCTGCGGCCCGCCGACGATCGAGCGGCCGAGGCCCTGGTCCTTGTTCCAGACGAGGTGGAAGTAGCCGACGCCGTAGCCGGCGGCGATCGCCTCCGGCTCGCCCGTGCTGCGCGTCACGGTGCAGCGGAAGAACGCCTCGACGTCGGGCGGCATCGGCCCGATCGCCTCGGCGAACGAGACGTCGTCCATGAAGTCGAGCATGCGCTGCTGGCGCACCTCGGGCGCCTCGCCGGGCACCGTCCGCGCGACCCGCCCGTAGCGCGCGACGAGGAGGCGCAGCTTCAGCCCGATCCGCACGAAGGCGAGGCGGTCGGCGAGGGAGAACGGCAGCCGGAACGGGTACAGCTCGACCGGCCCGTCGGACAGGAGCCGGCCCTTGTACGACATCGCGGTGACGGTGCCGGGCACCTCCACGGCCTCGACGCCCGTCTCCCGCAGGAGCCGCCCGACCTCGGTCGTCGGGCCGCCGTACACGTGCGCGCCGAGGTTGAGCCAGAGCGGGCCGCGCTCGACGGAGCTGATCCGGCCGCCGACGCGGTCGGCCGCCTCGACGAGGACCACGTCCCCGTCGCGCAGCTCCCACGCCGCGGCGAGGCCGGCGATGCCCGCCCCGACCACGACCGCATCGCGCTCCTCGACCCGCATGCCGCCAGCATATGGGGGCTTGGTAGGCTGTGCCACCCCGGCCGCGGCGATCCCGGGAGGAGCGCACGATGCCCTCGATCGACGACCTCCAGGGGTTCTGCTACCCGCTGACCCCGGACGGCCGCTCGAGCCTGGTCGGCGACATGCCGTGGCACTACGCGACCGAGTACCTCACCATCGCGTACCGCGCCGACCCGGCGGCGATCGCCGCCTACCTGCCGGCCCCGCTCGAGCCCGGGCCGGAGCCGGACATGGCGTACGTCGCGTTCAGCCGCTGGTGGTCGGTGTGGGACGGCGACCGCGAGCTCGCGGTCACGAACCCGGAGCGCACCCAGTACCAGGAGGCGGCGATCTGGGTGAACTGCTCGTACCGGGGCGAGCCCGGCCAGATCTGCCTGCAGATCTGGGTCAGCAACGACTTCACGATGGCGCGCGGCTGGTTCATGGGGTTCGCGAAGAAGCTCGGCCAGGTCCACATCACGGACACCCACCCGCTCAACCCGGTGCAGTCCGCGTTCGGGCCGGGGGAGCGCGCGAAGGGGTACGTCGTGGCGCACGGCGAGCGGCTGATCGAGGGCACGATGACCGCGGAGCGGAGGATCGCGCGCGAGGAGCTGCCGGCGCCGATGGGGCGGCCGCTGTTCCACATCCGGCACTTCCCGAGCATCGTCCGCGGCGCGAAGCCCTCCGTGCTCGAGCTGGTGCGCCTCGGCGCCGAGAACGTGCGCTTCGGCGACGACATCTGGGCGGGCACCGGCGAGCTGACCTTCCTGCCGTCCGACCTCGAGGAGCACATGCCGCTCGCGCCGCGCGAGATCGTCGGCGCGTACCGCTTCTCGTCCGGGTACACGTTCCCCGGCGGCGAGGTGCTGCACTCCTGGGTATGACGCCGCAGCCCGGCGCGCGACCCGCGCCCGACGGCCGCCGGGGGCGACGCCGATGATGGAGCACCGCTACCCCTACCTCGAGCCCGTCACGCCCGACGGGCTCGCGACGCTCGAGCGTGGCTGGCAGCGGCTCGTCTCCGAGATCGGCATCCGCTTCGACCACCCCGAGGCCCTGCGCGTGCTCGCCGAGCACGGCCAGGACGTCGACGGCGACATCGTCCGCTTCGACCCCGAGTGGGTGCTCGAGATGGTCGGCAAGGCGCCGTCGCAGTTCACGTTCCACGCCCGCAACCCCGAGCGCAGCATGGTCATCGGCGGCCCGCAGTCGGTGTTCATGCCCCTGCAGGGCGCGCCCTTCGCGCGCCGCGGCGACGAGCGCCGCGAGGCCGAGCTGCGCGACACCTGCGACTTCTTCCGGCTCGCGCAGGCGGTCGACGAGTACGACCTCGCCGGCAGCTGGCCGTGCGAGCCGAACGACCGGCCGCTCGACTCCCGCCACCTCGACGTGCTGCTGGCGATCATCACGCTGACCGACAAGCCGTTCGGCGCGCACGGGATCAGCCTCGCCTCGGCGCAGGACGGCCTCGCGATGGCGCGGATCGTGTTCGGCGACCGCATCGACTCCGAGGTCGTCACCTACACGAATATCAACGCCAACTCGCCCTTGGTCTACGACGAGCGCATGCTCGACTCGCTGCTCGCCTTCGCGCACGCCGGCCAGCCCGTGCTCGTCGTGCCGTTCCTCCTGATGGGGGCGATGGCGCCGGTCAGCACCCCCGCCGCGCTGGTCCAGCAGTTCGCGGAGGGGCTGACGGGGATCGCGCTGATCCAGGCCGTCAACCCCGGCGCCCCGTGCGTCCTCGGCTCGTTCCTCTCGACCACCGACATGAAGAACGGCTCGCCCGCCTTCGGCGGCCCCGAGTCGCACTTCGGCCTGCTCGCCTCCGGCCAGCTGGCGCGCCGCTACGGCCTGCCGTGGCGCGCCGGCGGCGGCGCGCTCACCACGAGCCCGCTGCCGGACGCCCAGGCCGCGTACGAGGGGCTCAACACGATGCAGGCGGCCTTCCTCGCCGGCGCCAACATCCACATGCACTGCGGCGGCTGGCTCGAGGGCGGGCTCGTCGCGTCGTTCGAGAAGCTGGTCGTCGACCTCGACATGCTGCGGATCCTGATCGCGGAGTTCACGCCCGTCGACATCGATGAGGCGTCACTGGCGTTCGGCGCGCACGACGAGGTCCGCCACGGCGGCCACTTCCTCGGCGCGGCGCACACGATGGAGCGCTTCCGCGACTGCTTCCACCGCCCGGAGCTCGCGACGACGGAGAACTTCCAGCGTTGGACGGCGAACGGATCGCAGGATGCGGCCACGCGCGCGACGGCGATCTACCAGCGGATCCTGGACGAGTACGAGCCGCCGCCGCTCGACGATGCGGTCCGCGCGGAGCTCGACGCGTACGTCATCCGCCGGCGCGCCGAGCTCGGCGACTGACGGGCGCCGCCCGGGGCCGGGTATCCTGCCGTCCGTGAGGACCAGGGGAGGCAGGCGGTGACGGGCGCGCACGGCGGCCATGGCGGCGGGCACGAGCCCGCCCTGCACGGCCCGCGCTGGCTCTCGATTTCGACGGCGGTGGTGCTCGGGGTGGCGGCGATCCTCGCCGGCGTGACGGCCTGGAAGAGCACCGTGATGGAGGGCCATGCCCTCGAGAACCTGACGCGCTCGACCCAGGCCGTGAACGACGCGAACGCCCTCGGGCAGGAGGCGGAGCGCAACCGCACCGGCGAGCGCGACCTCTTCATCGACTACCGCGTGGCGCTCGACCAGGGCGAGGACGAGCGCGCGGAATCGATCCTCGGGATGATGACCGCGACGACGCGCGCCGCGATCGACTGGTGGGCCACGCAGCCCGAGTCCGACCGGCCGGCGTCGCCGTTCGTGTCGGCGAACCCGGAGTGGGCGGCGCCGGGCACCGTGATCCAGGCGGAGGCCTCGCTCGCGGCGGCCAACGACCTGCTGGTCAAGGCCGAGCACGAGCTCGAGCAGGCCCACAACCTCGAGTTCGTCGCGGCGCTGCTCACGATCGCCTTCCTGGCGGGCGGCCTGACCGGCCTGTTCGAGTCGACGCGTGCCCGGGCCAGCTTCCTCTCCGTCAGCGTGGTCACCCTGCTCGGCTGCGTCGTCGCCACGGCGGTGTTCTGGTGAGGCGGCTCCTCGCCGTGGCCCTGCTCGCGGGGGCGGCGACCCTCGCCGGCTGCGGCGCAGGCGACGAGGCGTCCGAGGCGGTGGGGCCGGTCGTCGCGGACCCGTACGTCTGCGACGGCAGCGTCGCCGTGATGGCCCCGTACGGCGGCTTCGGGGCGACCGACTCCGTGCAGATGAACTGGTCGCGCGTCGCGCTCGACACGTTCAACGACGAGCACGGCACCTCGTTCACCCTCGCGCCGTTCAACGTCGACTTCGACATCGAGGACGGCGCGGAGGCGGCCGAGCGGATCGTCGCCGACCAGGACATCATCGGCGTGGTCGGCCCGAAGACGTCGGGGGTGACGCGCGAGGTCGGACCCCGCTTCGACGGGGCCGGGCTCGTCTACGTGTCGCCGTCGGCGACGAACGCCACCCTGACCGACGGCGGCCTGCGCAACTTCTACCGCGTGGTGGCGTCCGACGCCCTGCAGGGCCCGCGCCTCGGGGGCTTCATCGCCGACGAGCTGCAGCCCACGAAGGTGCTGGTCGTGACGAACCAGGGCGAGCCGTACTCGGAGGGGCTGGCCCTGGGGATCACCGACGTGCTCGCGGAGCGCGGCGTCCCGTACGAGGTCGTCGTCACCGCCCTCAACCAGGACGAGTACTCGGGGGTGGTGACGCGCATCGACGAGTCCGTCAACGTCCTCGCCCTGCCGCTGCTGGACCCCCTCGACGCCAAGCGCGTCGTCGGCGCGCTCGCGGCCGCCGGGAAGTACCCCGCGATCGTGGCCGGCGACAGCCTGTTCGTGAGCGCCTTCGACGTGCCGGGCGCGTACGTCTCGACCTACGCCCCCGACGCCTCGCGGCTGCCGCGCGGCCGCGACATCATCCGCCTCTACGAGTCGATCTTCGGGTCGTTCGAGGCCTACGGCGGCCCCGCCTACGTGGCGATGGAGGTCGTGCTGACCGCCGCCTACGCGGCCTGCGCCGAGGACGGCACGGTCACGCGCCGCGGCGTGCTCACGGCGATGCCCGACGTGCGCATCGAGGAGACGATCCTCGGGACGCCCGTCGCCTTCACCCCCGCGCACGAGCTCGAGGGCGCGACGATCAACGTGTACCGCGTCACGACGCGCGGCTACGAGCTGATCGGGTAGGCGTCAGCCCTCGGCGCCGAAGTCCGGCGCGACCTCGTCGCCCGGGTCGGGCGCCGCGGCCAGCACGGACGCGGGCACCATCCCCGCGTACTGCTCGAAGTTCTTGACGAACTGGGCGGCGAGCCGCCGGCCGGTCGTCTCGAAGGCGGCGGCGTCGTCCCACGTGTCGACGGGGTTCAGGAGCGTGCTGTCGACGCCGGGCACGGCGACGGGGATGTGCAGGCCGAAGATCGGGTCCCGGACGGTCTCCACCTGGTCGAGCTCGCCGTTTACGGCGGCGCGCACGAGGGCGCGGGTCGCCGCGATCGGCATGCGCGAGCCGACCCCGTAGGGGCCGCCCGTCCAGCCGGTGTTGACCAGCCACGCCGACGCGCCGGTCGCCTCGAGGCGCTCGCCGAGCATGCGGGCGTAGACGCCCGGGTCCAGGGCGAGGAACGGGGCGCCGAAGCAGGTCGAGAAGGTCGTCTGCGGCTCCGTCACGCCGACCTCGGTGCCGGCCAGCTTCGCGGTGTAGCCCGACAGGAAGTGGTACATCGCCTGCTCGGGGGTCAGCCGCGCGACGGGCGGCAGGACGCCGAACGCGTCGGCGGTCAGCAGCACGACCGCGGTCGGCGTGCCGGCGCGGCCCGTGCGGACGCTGCCGGGGATCGAGGCGAGGGGGTAGGCGACGCGCGTGTTTTCGGTGATCGAGCCGTCCGCGAAGTCGATCACGCGGGTCGTCGGGTCCATCACGACGTTCTCGATGATCGTCCCGAACATCGACGTGGTCGCGTGGATCTCGGGCTCCGCCTCGGCGGACAGGTTGATCGCCTTCGCGTAGCAGCCGCCCTCGATGTTGAAGACGCCGTCGTCGGCCCAGCCGTGCTCGTCGTCGCCGATCAGCGGGCGCTCCGAGTCGGTCGAGAGGGTCGTCTTGCCGGTGCCCGAGAGCCCGAAGAAGACGGCCACGTTGCCGTCGTCGCCGACGTTCGCCGAGCAGTGCATCGAGAGGATGCCCTTCTGCGGCAGGCGGTCGTTCATGATCGTGAAGACGGACTTCTTGATCTCGCCCGCGTAACGCGTGCCGCCGATCAGAATCTCGCCGGCGGTGAAGTCGATGGTCACGAAGCCGCTGACGCGGGTGCCGTGCACCTCTGGATCGGCCTGGAATTCGGGCGCGTGGAGGATCACCACCTCGGGGTCGTGTGACGGGATCTCGTCGGCGCTCGCCGGGATCAGCATCGTCTGCGCGAACAGCAGGTGCCACGCCGACTTCGACACGACGCGGAGCGCGACGCGGTGGTCGGGGTGGGCGCCCGCCCAGGCGTCGAGCACGTAGACGTCGCCGTCGTTGAGGAAGGCGACGAGGTCCTCGCGGATCCTCGCGTTGTGCGCGGGCGCGAGCGGGCGGTTGACGGGGCCCCACCAGACGCGGTCCTTCGCGCCGGCCTCCTCGACGATGAACTTGTCCTTGGGGGAGCGGCCCGTGTTCGGGGCCGTGTTGACGACGAGGGCGCCCCCGTCGGTCAGCTGGGCGGCTCCCGCCTGCAGCGCGCGCTCGCAGAGCTCGGCGGTGGTCAGGTTCCAGTGCGCCTCACCGGAGGGCGAGAGGCCATGGGCGCCGAGGTCGACTGCGCCGCGCTCGGGGGTCGCTGCGGTTGCCATCGTCAGAGCTGCTCCTGGGTCGTGTCCCACGCGCCGGATGCGCGCGACCGGGGGTCGGCGAGAAACATAGTCAAGCCATAGGTCGTTTCCGCAGGGTCCGCGCCCGCGGCCGATCGCCGGACGAGCCGGCTACGCGTGCAGCACCTCCAGATCGGCGCAGGCGGGTTTGCCCGCGCGCACGGCCTCGAAGTCCCAGAGGTCCCCGAGCAGGCGGTGATAAGCGAGGCCGATCACGGCCGCGTCGGGGTCGTAGCGCTCGCAGATGGCGGTCAGGGTCGCACCGTCGGGGCCGGTCACGGCCTGGGCGACGGCCGCGAGGCCCGCCGCCTGCGCCGTGGCGCTCATCGCCGCCGCCCGCCCCTCCGCGTCGTGGCCGCTCTCGCCGGGCAGGAGCTCGGGGCCGAGCCCGTCGCCGATCGCGGCGGGGATGCCGCCGGGCGCGACCATGCGGACGCGGCCGGTGCCGCACTCCCGCGCGAGGGCGGTGGCACGGTCGGCGACCGCCCGGTCGCTGGCGGGGTCCGTGGAGTGGCCGAGGACGGTGGGCGTGGACGAGCTGTACACCCGCCGCGGGGCCGCTGCACGGCGGGCGGCCGGGCGGAGCGTTCGACTAGCATCGCCCGCATGACGCTGCCGCTGAACGATCCCGGTCTCCTGCGCCAGCAGGCCTACGTCGACGGGCAGTGGATCGACGCCGACGCGGGCGCGACGTTCCCCGTCCTCGACCCCGCGACGGGCGCGGCGATCGCCCACGTGCCGCGTCTGGGCGCCGCTGAGACGCGCCGCGCGATCGAGGGCGCCGAGCGCGCCCGCGAGGCCTGGGCCGGGCTGCTCGCCAAGGAGCGGGCGCGCCTGTTGCGCGACCTGGCCGACGCGATGCTCGCCAACGCCGACGACCTCGCGGTGATCATGACCGCCGAGCAGGGCAAGCCGGTCGGGGAGGCGAAGGCCGAGGTCGCGTACGCCGCCTCGTTCTTCGAGTGGTTCGGTGAGGAGGCCAGGCGCGTCTACGGCGAGACGATCCCCGCGCCGATGCCGGAGCGCCGGATCGTCGTGCTGCGCCAGCCGATCGGGGTCACCGTCGGCATCACGCCGTGGAACTTCCCGTCGGCGATGCCGACCCGCAAGGCCGCCCCGGCCCTGGCCGTGGGCTGCCCGATGGTGCTGAAGCCGGCCGAGCAGACCCCGCTCAGCGCGCTCGCCGTCGCCGTGCTCGCCGAGCGCGTCGGCATCCCCGCCGGCGTCTTCTCGATCGTCACGGGCGACGCTGAGGACGCGCCCCTGATCGGCGGCGAGATGACCGCGAACCCGATCGTGCGCAAGCTCTCGTTCACCGGCTCGACCGAGGTCGGCAAGCTCCTGATGGAGCAGTGCTCGCGGACGGTCAAGAGGGTCTCGCTCGAGCTCGGCGGCAACGCGCCGTTCCTCGTCTTCGACGACGCCGACCTCGACGACGCGATCGCGGCGATCAACGTCGCCAAGTACCGCAACGCGGGTCAGACCTGCATCAGCGCGAACCGCGTGCTCGTGCAGGCCGGCATCCACGACGCCTTCGTCGAGCGGATGGTCGAGCTGTCGCGGACGGTCAACGTGGCGCCGGGCTTCGACCCGTCGGCGACGATCGGACCCCTGATCGACGAGCCCGCCCTCGCGAAGGTGGTGCGCCACGTCGAGGACGCCCGCGCCCGCGGCGGCGAGGTGCTCGTCGGCGGCGGCGTGCACGAGGAGCATGGCCGCACCTTCTTCCTGCCCACCGTCATCACCGGTGCGGACATGAGCTGGCAGATGTCGAACGAGGAGACCTTCGGGCCGGTCACCGCCGTGCACCGCTTCACCTCCGAGGCGGACGCCGTGCGCACCGCCAACGACACGCCGTTCGGGCTCGCCGCCTACCTCTTCACCCGCGACCACGCCCGCATCTGGCGCGTGGGCGAGGCGCTCGACTACGGGATGATCTCGATCAACACGGGCTTCATCAGCGCGGCCGAGGCGCCGTTCGGCGGCGTCAAGGAGTCCGGGATCGGCCGCGAGGGCTCGCACCACGGCATCGAGGACTTCCTGGAGCTCAAGTACCTCGCCTGGGCCGGCATCCGGGACGCGGGGTAGGCCGGTGGCGGCGGCACGCGGGTGAGCCGCCTCGGCGGGCACGTCGTCGCCGACCAGCTGGTCGCCCAGGGCGTCGACACCGTTTTCGGGGTGCCGGGCGAGTCGTTCCTGACGGTCCTCGACGGGCTCTGGGCGCGCCGCGACCGGGTCCGCTTCGTCACGGCCCGCCACGAGGCCACTGCGTCGCACATGGCGGAGGCGTGGGGGAAGCTGACCGGCCGGCCGGGCGTCTGCCTGGCCACGCGCGGCCCGGGCGCGACGCACGCCTCGGTCGGGGTGCACACCGCCGGCCAGGACTCGACGCCGATGCTGCTCCTGCTCGGGCAGGTCGCCCGCCCGCACCTTGGCCGTGAGGCCTTCCAGGAGGTCGACTTCGAGGCGATGTTCGCGCCGCTCGCGAAGTGGGCGCACCAGGTCGCGAGCGCCGACGAGATCCCCGCCGCCATGACGCGGGCCTTCGAGGTCGCGCTCGGCGACCGCCCCGGGCCCGTCGTGCTGGCCCTGCCCGAGGACATGCAGCGCGACGCGACCGACGCCCCCGACGGGCCGCGCGTCGAGCCCGCGCTGCGGGCGCCCGCGCCGGACGACCTCGACCGGCTGCACGCGTGGCTGGCGGAGGCGGAGCGGCCCCTGATCGTGGTCGGCGGCCCGCGCTGGGACCAGGCGACCGCCGACGCCCTGGCCGCCTGGGCCGAGGCGGCCGCGGTGCCGGTGGCGGCGCAGTTCCGGCGCCAGGACCGCATCGACAACGCCGCGCCCGCCTACGTTGGCGACCTCGGCCTCGGCTGCAACCCGGCCCTCGAGCGCCGCGTCGCCGAGGCCGACGTGCTGGTCGTGCTCGGCGGGCGCTTCGGCGACATCCCGAGCGGCGGCTACACGCGGCTGCCGGCCGACGGCGCCCCGGGCCAGCGGCTCGTCCACGTGCACGCCGACCCGGCGGAGCTCGGCCGCGTCTGGTCGGCCGACCTCGACGTCTGCGCGGCCGCGCCCCTCGTCGTGGCGGGCCTCGCGGCGCGCGGCGCCCCCGACGGGGCGGCCCGGCGGGCGTGGGCGGACGCGCTGCGCGCCGACTACGCGGCCTGGTCGGAGCCCGCGCCGCGCAACCTCGCCGGCGTCGACCTCGGAGCGGTCGTCGGGCACCTGCGGGACGCGCTGCCCGCCGACGCGGTGGTCGCCAACGGCGCCGGCAACTACACGGTCTGGGTGCACCGCTACCACCGCCACCGCCGCTTCGGGACGCAGCTCGCCCCGACCAGCGGCGCGATGGGCTACGGCATCCCGGCGGCGATCGCCGCCGCGCTGCACGACCCGCGGCGCACCGTGGTCGCCTTCGCAGGCGACGGCTGCTTCCAGATGGCGGGGCACGAGCTCGCGACCGCGGTGCAGGAGGGCCTCGGGCTCGTCGTGATCGTCGCCGACAACGGGATGCTCGGCACGATCCGGATGCACCAGGAGCGGAGTTACCCCGGGCACGTGGAGGGCACCGCCCTCGCCAACCCCGACTTCGCGGCGCTCGCCGCCGCGTACGGCTGCCACGCCGAGCGCGTGCTCGCGGACGCGGAGTTCCCCGCGGCCCTCGCACGCGCCCTCGCCGCCGAGCGGCCGGCGCTGATCCACCTCGTGACGGACCCGCGGGCGATCACGCCCGGCGCCCTCCTCGGCTGAGCGCGGTCCCCTAGGATCCCGGCCATGGCGGAGGTGATGCGGATCGGGGTGATCGGCTGCGGCAGCCACGCCGTCCAGAACCTCTACCCGTGCTTCCGGCTGGCGGTCCACAACCCGCCCGAGCTGATCGGCGCCGCGATCGGGGACCTCGCCGAGGGCGGCGCGATCGGCGAGCTCGCCGCCTGCTGCGACGTCGACGGCGAGCGGGCCCGGGCCTGCGCCCGCGACTTCGGCATCCCGGCCCTCTACACGGATCACCGCGAGATGCTCGCGCGGGAGCGGCTCGACGGGGTGATCGTCGCCCTGCACCCGCGGCTGCAGCCGCAGGTCGCGATCGACTGCCTCGAGGCCGGCCTCGACGTCCTCGTCGAGAAGCCGCCCGCGGAGACCGTCGAGGACTGCGTCGCCCTGCAGGAGGCGGCCGCACGGGCCGGGCGCTTCGCGATGGTCGGCTTCATGAAGCGCTTCTCCGAGCCGTACCGGCGCGCGCTGGCGATCGCGCAGCGCCCGGAGTTCGGGCCGCTGACCGCCTACGAGGCGCGCTTCACCTTCGGGGTCTACCCGCCGCGCTCCGTCTACGACTTCCTCAACGGCTTCACGTGCCACCACCTCGACCTCGCGCGCTTCTTCGCGGGCGATGTCGCGTGGGTGATGGCGGCGCGCGCCTCGCGGATGCCGGGCGACGTGCGCGAGTGGACGCCCGGCACCCTCGACGTGCCCGTGACGGGGTCGGCGTGGCGCGACGGCTGGGCCCTCGCCGAGGGGCGCGAGCCCCCGCAGGAGGAGGCCTGGGCGTGCCTCCTTGGCTTCGCCGGCGGGGCGATCGGCACCCTCCAGCTCAACTGCCTCGAGCGGCTCAACGAGCGCGTCGTCCTGACCGGCCACCGCAGCGTCGTCTTCGTCGACGGCTGGCGCACCGTCACGGCGTGGCTCGACGGGTCGGACACGCCCGAGGTCTGGGAGCCCCTCGACCAGCTGCCCCTCGACGCGCTCGACCCGCGCCACCTGCACGGCTTCGCGGGCGAGGTGCGCCACTTCGTCGAGTGCGTGCGCGACCGGCGCACGCCGGAGGTCACGGTCGACGACGGCCTGGCCGCGATCCGCCTCGAGCAGGCGATCAAGCGCTCCGTCGCGGAGCAGCGCCCCGTCGACCTCTAGGGCGGCCCATGCCGGCACGCCGGCTCGGATACGGCCCCGGCATGCGGGTCCACGCGCTTCACTGCGGCGGCGACCTCCAGGACGTCGCCAGCTTCGACCCGGCCCATCCGCAGGCCGGCGAGGCGCTCTACAACCCGTACTACATGTACGTCGTCGAGCACCCCCGGGGCACCGTGCTGCTCGACACCGGCGCGCACCCGACCCTGCGCACCGACCCGCGCTCGCGCCTCGGCGACATGGCGGACGTGTTCGAGGCGCTGCTCGAGCCGGAGCACACCGTGCCGGGCTGCCTCGCCAGGGTCGGCCTCGAGCCCTCCGACATCGACGTCGTCGTGCAGTCGCACCTGCACTTCGACCACGCCGGCGGGCTCGAGCACCTCGGCCACGCCCCCGTCTACGTGCAGGAGGCCGAGCTCGACTTCGCCTTCGACCGCACGCACGAGCAGGCCGAGATCTACCTGGTCGACGACTTCGCGGACGGCGTCGACTGGCGCCCCGTGGCGGGCGAGCACGACCTCTTCGGCGACGGCGCCCTGGTGCTGCACCCGACGCCCGGCCACACGGCCGGGCACCAGTCGGTGTGGGTGGCGACGCCGAGCCGGCCGACCTTCCTGCTCTGCGACGCCGCCTACCTGATCGCGCCGATGCGCGGCCGGCGGCTGCCGGGCGTCCTCGGGGACGCGGACGCGATGCTCGCCTCGTGGGACCGGATCGAGGCCGTCGAGGCGGCGACGGGTGCGCGGCTGGTGGCCACGCACGAGCTCGACTGGGAGACCGCGGTCCCGCGGCCGCCCGACGCCTGGGCCTGAGCGGGCCTAGCGGCGCGCGCCGGCGACGAGCTGCGCGACCAGCTCGGCGAGGGACTCGTCCCCGTCCGCGCGCGCGGGGGCGCCCTCGCCGTGCGCCTCGACGAGGTCGCAGGCCCGAGTGAGCTCGGCGAGGCGGGCCGCATAGGCCGCGGCGTCGGCGACCTCCTCGTCGTGGCCCTCGAGCGCGTGCGCGGGGTCGAACGGGGCGAGGCGCTCGAGCAGGCCGCGCACGCCCTCGACGGTGAGGTACTCGGGGTCGTCCCACAGGCACTGGTAGAGCGCGTCGCCGAGGAACAGCACCCGGTTGGAGGGCTCCCAGGCGACGACCGAGTCGTCGGCGTGGTCGCCGCCGACCCGGACGAGCTCGACCGCGGTGTCGCCGAGGTCGACGACGTGCCGCTCGGCGAAGGTCACCTGGGGCACGACGATCGCGAGGGCGTCGCGCTCGGCGTCCGTGTACTCCGCGAGCAGGTGCGGCAGGGAGAAGGCGAGCTCGAGGCCCGCGTCGACCCGTCCGCGGATCGCGGCCTCGTCCCACGCGTAGCCGGCCTGCACCGCCACGCCGGCGGCCGTCGCCTCGCTCGCGATCACCGGCACGTCGAGCGCCGCCGACCCGAACGAGTGGTCCCAGTGCCAGTGGGTCAGCGCGATCGCCAGCACGGGCGGGCGCCCGTGGGCGGCCAGCGCGGCCGCGAAGGCGCCGAGGTGGGCGGGCGAGGCGCCCGCGTCGACGACCAGGGTGCCGGCCGTGCCGTGGATCGCGCCGAGGACCGGTCGGTCGGTCCGCTCGTCCGGGGTGAAGCGGTCGACGCGGGGCGAGACGGGCTCGAAGCGGCAGGGCGGCATAGACTGCGCGAATGCTACGCGTGGCCCGCCCGCCGGTCGACCTCCTCAGCGCCGCCGACATCGCGGCGATCGACGCCGCCTGGCGCACGATCGTCTCCGAACTCGGCGTGCAGTTCGAGAACCCGCGGGTCCTCGCCGTGCTCGCCGAGGCGGGCCAGGAGGTCGACGGCGAGACGGTCCGCTTCGACGCCGACTGGGTCGCGGCGCAGGTTGCGCAGGCGCCGGGCTCGTACACGTGGCACGCCCGCAATCCGGCCCGCGACATCCCGATCGGGCAGGGCGTCACCGCGTTCGCCCCGACGTACGGGTCGCCGTTCGTGCTGCAGGCGGGCGAGCGTCGCAACGGGACGCTCGAGGACCTGCGCAACCTAGTCGGGCTGATCCAGGACGCCGATGAGCTCGACGTCGCCGGCGGCGTCGTGGTCGAGGCGCAGGACATCGATGTCGACATCCGGCACCTCCACCTCGTGCGCACGCTCGCCGTCGAGTCCGACAAGCCGTTCATGGCGGCCGTCAACTCGCCGGAGGCGGTCGAGGATTCCGTGCGCATCGCCGACCTCGCCCTCGGCGGGCTCGCGGGCCGCTGCGCGATGACCGCGATCGTGAACTCGAACTCGCCGCTGCGCTGGGACGAGCGGATGTCCGACGCGATGATGGGCCTCGCCCGCCACGGGCAGGCCCCGATCGTGATGCCGGGCGCCCTGCTCGGCGCGATGGCGCCCGTCACGCTCGCGGGCGGCACCGCGCAGATGCTGGCCGAGGCGTTCGCCGCGATCGCGCTGGTGCAGGCCGTCCGCCCCGGCTGCCCGGTCCTGCTCGGGGTCGGCCTGCCCGTCACGAACATGCAGTCGGGGGCCGCCGGTTTCGGCGGCCCGGAGCTCGCCAAGGGCGTCGTCGCGCATGCGCAGCTGGCGCGCCACTACGGGCTGCCGACGCGGGCCCTCGGCGGCGGGCTGACCACGAGCCAGATCGTCGACGCGCAGGCCGGGTGGGAGGCGATGCAGGTGCTGAAGGCGTCGCTGGACGCGCGGGCCGACGTCGTCATGCACGCGGCCGGCTGGCTCGACGCCGGTCTCGTCGCCGGCTACGAGAAGCTGATGATCGACGTCGACATCATCGGCTCCCTCTGCGCGGAGTACGGGCCGCTCGTCGTCGACGATGACGAGCTCGCGCTCGACGCGATCCGCGAGGTCGGGCCGGGTGGCCACTTCTTCGGGGTCGACCACACGCTGGCTCGCTTCCGCGACTGCTTCCACCGCCCGGCGATCGCCACGACGATGAACGTCGAGCGCTGGCGCGCCGCCGGCTCGAAGACCGCCGAGCAGCGCGCCGAGGACCTCTGGCGCGAGCGCCTGGCGGCGCACGAGCCGCCGCCGATCGACTCCGCGCTGCTCGCCGAGATCGACGCGTACGTCGCGGCGCGCAGCGCGGAGATCGGCGGCTAGGCCCGCCGGGGCGGGCCCGCGAGGCGGGCGATCGCGCCCGGCTCCCAGCCGTTCATGAAGTCGGCGTGGTAGCCGGCCGTCGAGCCGGAGTGCAGGCTCCAGGCGTGCGGCAGCCCGTCGGTCGGGTACGACACCTCGAGGGTCAGCGCGGGGATCGACACGGGGCGGGTGGCGGGGCAGGCGCCGCGGCGCAGCGGCATGGCCACGTGGGTGGAGCCGGGCAGGAAGGCGTTGACGCCGTTCCAGCAGCTGGCGAAGCGCACGACCTGGAAGTCGTCCCGGAAGGTCGCCATGCGCCCGGTGCGGCCGCGCGCGGGGCGGTACTTGGCGCGCACCGCGTCCGGCAGCACCGTCTGGCCGTCGGCCATCGGCCCAGGCACCCAGTACGTGGGCCGTCGTGCCGCGGCCGCAGGTCGCGTCGTCGCGGCCCGCGTGGGCCGCACGCATGGACGCCGGCGTCGAGTCCGGCGCGATCGACAGGGCCCCGAAGGAGTTGTGCATGTGGCCGGTCTCCGCCTGGCCGGGGGAGACGATCGGGTCGAACGTCCCGCTCACCGCGCAGTCGCAGCGGGTCACGATCGCGCCGCGCCCGCGCGGCCCGGTCGGGGCGCTCCGGCCGGGCGCATCTGACGCGGGCGCTCAGCCGCGCGGGCGCCGGGCGAGCCGGTTGCCCTGCGCCGAGTTGACGGCGTCGAGGGCGATCGCGTCGCCGCGCCAGTCGTCGACGGAGTGTTCGAGCGGGGCGCCCTCGGGGCCGAAGACGGTGCGGGCCTGGCGCAGGAGCGGCTCGCCCGGGCGCAGGTTGAGGAGCGCCGCGGTCTCCGGGTCGGCGCCGACGGCACTGATCCGGTGGTGGCCCGATGCGACCTCCACGCCGCGGGCCGCGAGCGTGGCGTAGACGCTCCCACGCTCGAGGTCGGCGCCGACGAGGAGGTCGCCGATCGCCTCCGGGTAGGCGGCGCGCTCCACCAGCACGGGCACGCCGTCGAGCAGGCGCACGCGGGTCAGGGTCCAGGCGAGGGCGCCGGCGGCGAGCCGGAGGGGCTCCGCGGTGGCCGGGTCGGCGGGTCGGCGCACGAGCTCGACGACGCGGGCGCCCGGCTCGGCGCCGGCCTGCCGCGCCCAGGCGGTGAACGAGACGAGCTCGGAGAAGGGCTGCAGGCGCGGCCGGGCGAGGACGGTGGTGCGGGCGCCCTGGCGCGTCTGCACGAGGCCCTCGGCGCGCAGCGCCGCGACGGCCTGGCGGACGGTGCCGCGGGCGAGCCCGGTGGCGGCGACGAGGGCGGCGTCGCCGGGCAGGGGGTCGCCGGGGCGCAGGACGCCGTCGTCGATCAGCCCGCGCAGCGCCGCGGTCAGGCGCTCGTGCGCGGGGCCGTCGCCCGCGGCGAGACGCGCCGCGGCCGCCTCCGCCGGGCCCTTGACATGACTAGACATGTCTGGAAACGTCTCCCGTGCATGTCCAGACAGGTCTGCGCATGAGCGGGAGTGTACCGGGACGCGCCCGCATCGCCATCGTCGGCGGCGGGGTGATCGGCTGCTCGATCGCGTACCACCTTGCGAAGGCGGGGGAGCGCGACGTCGTCGTGCTCGAGCAGACTGCGGTCGGTGGCGGCACCACGTGGCACGCCGCCGGGATGGTGGGCCGCCTGCGCACGAGCAGCACCCTGGCCCGCATGTGCCACGCCTCCGCGCGGCTCTACGCCGGCCTCGAGGCCGAGACCGGCGAGCACGTCGACTGGCGCCAGTGCGGCACGCTCTACGTGGCGCGCAACGAGGAGCGGATGTACCAGTACCGGCGCACCGGCTCGATGGCGCGGCACCTCGGCATCGACGTCGAGATCGTGTCCGCCGCGCGGGCCGCCGAGCTGTTCCCGCTGCAGAGCCCCGACGGCCTCATCGGCGGCCTGCACATCCCCGACGACGGCAAGGTCGAGCCGGCGGGGCTCGCCCGGGCGCTCGCCCGGGGCGCCGAGCGCCACGGCGCGACGGTCTGCCAGGACGCGCGCGTCCGGGGCCTGCGCGTCGAGGGCGGCCGCGCGACCGGCGTCCTCCTGGAGACGGGCGACGTGCTCGAGGCCGAGGAGGTCGTCCTCGCCTGCGGCATGTGGACGCGCGACCTCGCCGGCGCCCACGGCATCCACGTGCCGCTCGCGCCGGTCGAGCACCACTACGTCGACTCCAACCCGATCCCGGGTGACATCGACATGCTCCCGTGCACTCGCGACGCCGACGGCTGCACGTACTACCTGACCGTCCACGACAAGATCCGCCTCGGCGCCTTCCAGGCGGTCACGAAGCCCTGGCTCGTCGACCCGGTCCCGCACCCCTTCAGCTTCCAGCTGCTCGAGCCCGACTGGAAGCACTTCGAGCCGCCGCTCGAGGAGGGCCTGCGGCGGCTGCCCGTCCTCGCGGACGTCGGCTTCGAGCGCTTCGTGAACGGGCCCGAGTCCTTCACCCCCGACTCCAACTTCATGCTCGGGCCGGCGCCCGAGGTGCCCGGCGTCTGGATCGCCGCCGGCATGAACTCGGCCGGACTCGCCTACGGCGGCGGCGTGGGGGAGGCGCTCGCCGAGTGGCTCCTCGAGGGCCACCAGCCGTACGACCTGAGCATGGTCGACCCGGCCCGCTTCGCGCCCGAGCAGGACGACCTCGCCTACCTGCGCACCCGCGTCACCGAGGCGCTCGGCACGCACTACCTGATGGCCTACCCCAACCGCGAGCTGGTCACCGGCCGCCCGCTCCGCACCTCGCCCGTGCACGAGGTGGTCGCGGCGCAGGGCGCCTGGTTCGGGGAGAAGGCCGCCTTCGAGCGCCCCAACGTGTTCGGCGAGCCCGGCACCGTCCCGGAGATCCGCTACGCGTTCGGGCGCCAGTCCTGGTGGGACCGCCACCGGGCCGAGCACCTCGCCTGCCGTGAGGCCGTCGCCGTCTTCGACCAGTCGGGCTTCGGCAAGGTCGCCGTCGAGGGCTCCGATGCCGTGGCCGTCCTCGGCCGGCTCTGCGCCAACGACGTCGACGTGGCCCCGGGCGAGCTCGTCTACACGGCGATGCTCGACGAGCGCGGCCGCTTCCGGAGCGACCTCACGGTCCTGCGCCTCGATGAGGACCGCTTCCGGCTCGTGACGGGCACCGCCCAGCGGATCCGCGACCTCTGGCACGTCCGCCGCGCCGCCGCCGGCCGCGACTGCGCCGTCGCGGACGTGACCGCCGAGACCGCCGTCCTCAGCGTGATGGGCCCGGCGAGCCGCGACCTCCTGCAGCCCCTCGTCGACGTCGACCTCGGCGCGGGCGCCTTCCCGTTCGGGGCGGTTCGCGCCGTCCGGGTGGCGGGCCACCCGGCCCACGCCGCGCGCGTCACGTACGTCGGCGAGCTCGGCTGGGAGCTGCACGTGCCGGCGGCCGACGCCCCGGCCGTCCTCGAGGCCCTGATCGCCGCGCTGCCCGCCCACGAGGGCCTCCTCGCCGGGCACTACGCGATCAACTCGCTCCGGCTCGAGAAGGGCTACCGCGCGTGGGGCCACGAGCTCTCGCCCGACGAGACCCCGCTCGAGGCCGGCCTCGGCTTCGCCGTCGCCTGGGACAAGCCCGGCGGCTTCGTCGGCCGCGAGGCCCTGCTCGAGCAGCGCGCCCTCGGCGCCGGCGAGCTGCCCAAGCGCCTGGTCGGCTTCCGGGCGCTCGACCCCGACCTGATCCTGTGGGGCGGGGAGCGGCTCTGGCGCGACGGCCTGCCGCTCGGCTACACGACGAGCGCGGCCTACGGCCACGCCGTGGGCGGCGCCGTGGCGCTCGGCTACGCGCGCAACGGCGACGGCGTCAGCGCCGACTGGCTCGCCGCCGGCGACTACGCCGTCGAGGTCAACGGCGAGCGCCACCCCCTCGAGGCGCGCCTCGGCGCCTTCCACGATCCCGAGCGGAAGCGGGTGCTGGCGTGAGCGCGAACGAGATGCCCGACACGGCGGACGTCGTCGTCGTCGGCGGCGGGGTGACCGGCTGCTCCATCGCCTACCACCTCGCCAAGTACGGGGCCGGGAAGGTCGTCCTGGTCGAGAAGGGCGAGCTCACGAGCGGCTCCACGCACCACGCGGCCGGCCTCGTCACGCAGTACAACCCGTCGCAGACGATGATGCGCTTCCGGCGCTACTCGATCGGGCTCTACACCGAGCTCGACGTGTTCGAGCGGACCGGCTCCCTGCGCATCGCCTCGTCGCCCGAGCAGCTCGCGGAGATGCGCCGCGGCGTCTCGCGCGCCCGCGGCATCGGCCTCGAGGTCGAGCTGCTCGATCCCGACGCCGCGCTCGAGCGCATGCCGGCGGCCTCGCCCGAGTCCCTGTTCGGCGGCATCTGGGTGCCGGAGGACGGCTGGCTCGACCCGCACCGCACGACCTACGCGCTGGCCGGCGCCGCCCGCGAGCGCGGCGTCGGGATCGTGCAGCGCTGCCGCGTGACCGGCATCGACCGCGGCCCGCACGGCGAGGTCACGGGCGTGCGCACCGAGCACGGCCGCATCGGCACTCCGACCGTGGTCAACGCGGCGGGCATGTGGGCGCCGCGCGTCTGCGCGATGGTGGGCGCGTGGGTGCCGTCGACCCCGGTCGACCACCAGCACATCGCGCTCGTGGCCGTCGAGGGGCACGAGCTGCCGCGCGACATGCCCTGCTTCCGCGACCCCGACAACCTCGTCTACGGCAAGGCGGAGGCCGGCGGCGTCCTGTTCGGCGGCTACGAGCCCGACGCGCCGGCCCGCTGGGTCGACGGCGTCCCCTGGGAGCACGGCGCAACCGCGCTGCCCTCCGACGAGGAGCGCTTCGCGCAGCTGATGGAGGGCGCGATCCGGCGCTTCCCGTTCCTCGAGCGGGCCGGCGTCGCCGCGCTGATCTGCCACCCCGACGCGATGACCCCCGACGCCAATCCGCTGCTCGGCCCGATGCCGGGGGTGCCCGGCTTCTGGGTCGCGGCCGGCCTGTCCCTCAACGGCTTCGGCGGGGCCGGCGGCATCGGCAAGACGCTCGCCGAGTGGGTCGTCCACGGCGAGACCGAGTGGGACGCCTCCGGCTACCGGCCGTGGCGGTTCCCCGACGTCTACCGCGCCCCCGAGCACGCCGCCGTGGCCGCGCAGGAGACGTACCGCTACTACTACCGCCTCCGCTACCCCTACGACCAGGACGAGTGGGGGCGGCCGACCCGGTTGTCGTTCCTGCACAGCCGGCTTCAGGAGGCCGGGGTCGTGTTCGGGGTCAAGTCGGGCTTCGAGCGCGCCGAGTACGTCGACCCGGGGCGGCCCTGGCGGCGCATGGGCGCCGACCAGCGCGCCTGGGGCTGGGGCCGGATGCCGTTCTTCGACCTGATCGGCGAGGAGCACCGCGCGCTGCGCGAGTCGGCCGGCATCATCGACCTGTCGAGCTTCGGCAAGATCCGGATCGAGGGCCCCGAGGCGCTTGCCCTCGTGCAGCTGGCCTGCGACGCGGAGATGGACCGGCCGGTCGGGGCCGTCGTCTACACGCAGATGCTCGACCACAGAGGCGGCGTGATCGCGGACGTCACGGTCACGCGCCTCGCCGACGACGCCTTCCGGATGGTGACGGGCGCCGGCGCCGTCGCCGCCGACCGCGGCTGGCTTGAGGGCATTGCGCACCGGCTGCGCCTCGACGTCGAGATCCGCGAGGAGTCCGACGAGCTCGCCGTGATCGGCCTGTGGGGCCCCGACGCGCGGCGGATCATGGCCGCGGTCGCGCCCGACGCGGAGGCGATCGCGTTCGGGACGGGCCGGGCCATCGAGGTCGGCGGCGCGCCGGTCTTCGCGCAGCGGATCACGTACGTCGGCGAGTACGGCTTCGAGCTCTACGCCCGCGAGGCCAGCGCCACCACCGCCTGGGACGCCCTGCGGGGCGCGGGCGACGTGCGCGTCTGCGGCTACCGCGCCCTCGACGGGCTGCGGATGGAGAAGGGCTACCGCTACATCGGCACCGACCTGACCCCGTCCGACACCCCCGACCAGGCCGGCCTCGCGTTCTGCGCGCGCAAGGACGCCGACTACATCGGCAAGGAGGCCCTCGAAGCGCGCCGCGCCGCGGGCTTCGAGACCCGCATCCGCACCCTCGTGATCGGCGACGGCGACTGGCTGCCCGTCTACGGCGGCGAGAGCGTGGCGCTCGCCGGCGTGCCGACCAGCCGCATCCGCAGCGCCGCCTACGGCTACACCGCGGGGCGCATGCTCGGCTACGCGTACCTGCCGGTCGACGTGCCCGAGGGCGCCGAGGTCGCGGTCGAGACGCTCGACGGCGACGCGGCGGCCGTCGTCGGCCCCGACCGGCTGGTCGACCCGGCCGGCGACCGGATGCGCTGAACCTCAGCGCCGACGCGCGAGCCTCACGACGATCGTCGCGGTGGCCCGCTGGCCGTCGTCGGCGATGAACGTCGTCACCAGCCGGATCCGCAGCGCGGCCCTGCGCCGCTGTGTCGTCGCTGCGCGGGTCAGCCTGCAGGTCGCGATGCGGGTCTTGCCGGCGGTCACCCCGAGCGGCGCGACGCGGCAGGCGACGACGCGGCGGCCGCGGACGATGATGCGCCCGACCTGCCGGAACGACCCCGTCGCCGAGGCGGTCACGCGCGTCGACACCGTCCAGTGCACCCGTTTCCGGCGCACGACCTTCAGCGTAGTCGTAGTGCCCGGCGTCAGCCGGGCGGTGCGGATCGTCTGCTCGCCGTTAACCTGGGTTCTCGTGACCCAGGCCAGCACCATCTGGCCGGTACGCGGCGCGGCGAGCGACGGCTGCGCGGCGGTCGACCCGTCGACGGGCGCCGGGGCGACGGCCGTCCACGCGCCCGCCGGCGTCGCGGCCGAGGCGCCGCTGACCTGGCCATCGCGGATCGCGGCGACCGCGGCGGTGCCGGTCCCGGCCACGGCGAGCTGCGGCACCAGCGACTGCCCGTCCGTCGTGACCGCCTGCTGGGTGCCGCGGGCGAGGACGGAGTACGGGAGCGTGCTGAGGGTCTGGGCGCCGCCGAGCTCCGTCGCCCACAGGACGACCGCGCCGCCCGCGTCGTCGCTCTGCACCTGCAGGCTGTCGTCGGCGATGGTCCCCGGCGTCGTGAAGACGGGTAGGGCGGGCGGAGCCGCCGGCGGGGCGGTCGCCGCGAAGCGCTGCACGAGCAGCGCGTCGGCCGCGTCCCGCTCGACCCACGCCACCGTGGTCACGCCGGTCTTGTCGACGTCGACCGCCAGACGCGTCTTCGTGCTCGCCGAGTCGGCGCTCATGGCCACCGACGCGGCGGCGGCGGGCACGGCGTTGGGCACGGGCGTGATGGCCGCGTAGCGCACGACCCGGGTCAGGGCGGCGCCCTGCTCGACCCAGGCGAGCGCCGCGCGGTCGGCGCCGTTCGCGTCGAGTTGCGGGACCGACGCCGTCGCCCCCGGGGTCGACACCTCGCTCGTCGTGCAGACCAAGAGCCGCTGGGTGCACGCGGAGAGCTCGAGCGGTCCCGCGGCGCGGGTGCTCGCGACGACGAGCCCGCCGTTCGCGAGGGCCGCCGCGCCCTGCAGGGTGCGCAGGCCCGCCGCGTTGACCGCGGCCTCCGGGCCCCACGCGCCGCCCGTACGGGCGCGGGCGCTGATCGCGCTCGGCACCGAGTACTCCCAGACCGCGGTCACGGTGCCGTCGAGGGCCTGCGCGACCGCGAGCCGCTGGGCGTTCTTCGCCGCGTCGCTGAGCTCCTCGATCGCGGTGCACACCGTCGCGCTGCAGGCGCGCGAGCGGACCCGGCTCTTCGCGCCGTCGCTCTCGCGCCAAACGTAGACGGCGGTGCCCGCCTCGTCGATCACCACCTGCAGATCGGCGATGCGGCCCGCCGGCACGGGGGCGTCGGAGATGGCGCTCGGCGCGGACCAGGCGGCCGGGACGTCCGTCTGCGCATCGGCGGCGGTCGGTCCGAGGGCCAGCGTGCAGAGGGCGGCGAGGGTAACGGCGGGGCGCACACGCACGCCCCAACGATATCCCCCGACCCGAGCGCGATCAAGGGTGCGCGCGGCGCCGGTCGAGCAGCCGGTGGATGACCACCGGCACGACGCTGGCGAGGACGATCACGATGATCGTGATCTCGAGGTTGTTCTTGATCCACGGCACGTTGCCGAACAGGTAGCCGACCAGGGTCAGGCCGACGGCCCACAGCAGCGCGCCGATCGTGCTGAAGAGGAGGTAGCGGCGGAAGTCCATCCGGCCGACGCCGGCCATCGCCGTGATGAAGGTGCGGGCGATCGGGACGAAGCGGGCGAGGATGATCGCCATCCCGCCGTAGCGGGTGAAGAAGCGCTCCGTCGACTCGACGTACTCCTGCTTGAAGAGGCGCGAGTCCGTGCGCCGGAAGAGTGTCGGGCCGGCCTTGTAGCCGACCCAGTAGCCGACGATGTTGCCCGCCAGGGCGGCCACGAACAGGACCGCGCAGACCAGCATGATCGGCTGGTCGATCGCGCCGTTGCCGACGAACAGCCCGACCACGAAGAGCAGCGAGTCGCCCGGCAGGAAGAAGCCGACGAGCAGCCCGCACTCCGCGAAGATGATCCCCGCCGCGACCCACAGGGCGACGCCGCCGACGGCCTCGAGCAGCGTCTCGGGGTTCAGGTAGGAGAGGAGCCCGACCGCGAGGATGGCGAGAAGCGGCGGCCGGGGCACCGCAGCAGCATACGGGAGGTCCTGCGGGTCGCCCGGCCCGTTACCCCTCCTGCACGGTGAGGGCCACGCCGACGCCCTCGACGTACTGCGCCTGCGCGGTGAAGCCGTCGCCGGCGAGCGTCTCGGAGCGCAGGTCGCCCTGCTCGAGCGTGAACGTCGACGCGAGGCCGGCGGCGAGGAGTTGGGCGAGCCAGGCGTCGTAGGCGGCCCGGTCGGCGCCGGGGTAGACGAGGGTCCAGGTGCGTGTGCCCGGCTCGCCCGCGACGAGTGCGGTCTGCGGGGTGCCCGCGGGCAGCGGGATGCCGGGCGGCAGGGTCGCGATCGCGTCCGCCGCCGACGCCTCGGTCGTCGCGGCCGGGGCTGCGCCCGTGGTCCCGCCGAGCGGCTCGAGCGGCTCGACCTCCACCGTCACGTCGATCGCGTCATCGTCGGTCGGCGCCGCGGCGGGCACGGGGCCGCGCTGGGTGGCGGCCCAGGCGGTCGCGAGCGGCGGCAGGAGCGCGAGGGCGAGCGCGGCCGCGAGGAACGGGATCGGGATGCGGCGTGGGGCCACGGCCCGAGTGTAGGGGCCACGCCCGCGCGGGTACGCTCCCGGGCGTGGACGAGGACGAGCGGGTCCCGATCGCCTGGAACGACATCGTCGACGCCTTCGAGGCTGTCGCGGTCTGGGTCGGCGCGCGCGTGGGGGAGGGGATGGCCCCGCTGGAGGCGTTCCAGCGCGCGGAGCGGGTGCTCGGCGTGCCGGCGGCCTACCGCGACCGCTTCTGGCGGATCGCGGTGCCCGTGATCGCCGAGTCGGACCTCGCGGCGGGTCGGCGCCCGAGCCTCGCGGGCGCGGACCTCTCCGGAGTCGACCTGTCGGAGGGCGACCTGCGCGGGTTCGACCTCGCGGGCGCGGTGCTGGCCGGGGCCGACCTCGCCGGGGCGCTCCTCGACGGCGCGGACCTGACGGGCGCCGACCTGACGGATGCCGACCTCGAGGGCACGTCGCTCGTCGGGGCGGTCATGCCCGACGGCACGGTCGCGCCCTAGGGCTCCTCGCGCTCCGCGTCCGGCTCGCCGGCCTCGTCGGGCTGCGGTCCGACGAACGCCTCCCAGATGCCCGCGGCGAGCCGCGCGATCTCCGCGTCGGAGAGCGCGGCGAGATCCTCGGGCAGCGGGAGCCAGGTCGGGGCATCGCCCGGCTTGGCCTGCTCGTCGGCGCTCATCGGCGGCCGCCGGCCACGTGCCGGAGCCAGTCGACGGCGATCAGGCCGATCACGGCCAGGGCGAGGGCGATCAGGAGGCGCTCGGTGTCCATGCCCTAACGTCGGGGGCGGGGCCGTGCCGCTTACGGGGCGGCGGGGTCGCCGTAGCCGCCGCCGCCCGCCCCCTCGAGGATGAGGGTGTCGCCGCGGCGGATCCGCAGGTAGCCCTTGCCGGGCAGGGGCCGCTCGGCGCCGGTCTCGCCGTCGCGCAGGGCGGCCCGCCCGGGCCGGCCGGGGCCGCCGCCGTCGCGCCCGCGCGGTCCGAAGCGGGGGTCGGTCTGCTCGACGTAGTACATCCCGTCCGCCTCGTCGGCGAGCAGGCGGTAGTCGCGCCGGATGCCCATGCCGCCGCGGTGGCGGCCCGCGCCGCCCGAGCCTTCGATCAGCTCGCTGCGCTCGACGACGAACGGGTACTCGAGCTCGGCGATCTCGACCGGGAGGATCGCGCAGTTCGAGGTGTACGGGTCGATGCCGTCGTCGCCCCGGTGGCCGGGCCGTGCGCCGCCGCCCCCGCCGAGGATGTCGACGAGGAGGGACAGCTCGCCCGTGCGGGGGTCGACCGCCTGCAGCACGAACGACGGGAAGGAGACCTGGCTGCCCGCGATCGCGTGCTCGGGCAGGAGGTCGGAGAGGGCGTCGATGATCACGTCGGTCAGGCGCTGGACGGCGAGGTGGCGCGCGCTCAGCGCGGTCGGGAAGACCGGGTTGAAGAGCGAGCCCTCCGGCGCCACCACCCGCACGCGGCTCGCGAGCCCGGCGTTGTGGGGGACGTCGCCGCCGAGGAAGCAGCGCACGGCGAAGTAGGCGGCGGCGTGGGTGCTCGCGATCGGCACGTTCATGCCCGACGGCACCTGCGCGGCGCTGCCCGCGAGGTCGACGACGAGGGTGCCGTCCGCCACGTGCAGGCGCGCGTGGATGCGGACCGGGTCGGTGCCCTCGAAGCCGATGTCGTCGAGGAACCCCTCGGCCTCCACGGCGCGCTCTGGCCACGACCGGAACAGCGCCTCGGTGCGGCGCGCCGTCTGCTCGACGACGGCCTCCATGCCGCCGAGGACGAGGCCGAGGCCGTGCCGCTCGACGAGCTCGCCGATCCGCAGGGCGCCACGTCGGCAGGAGGCGATCTGGGCGTCGAGGTCGCCGAGGGTGGCGGCCGGGTCGCGCACGTTGGCGGCGACGAGCTCGTAGACGGCGCCGACCCGCTCGCCGCGGTCGACGAGCCGGATCGCGGGGAAGATCAGCCCCTCCTGGTAGAGCTCGGTCGTCTGCGCGCTCTCGGTGCCGGGGAAGCGCCCGCCGATGTCGATGTGGTGGGCGATCGAGCCCGTCCACGCGACCACCCGGCCGTCCGCGAACACCGGCGTGAAGACCTGCAGGTCGGGGGTGTGGGTGCCGCCCATGTAGGGGTGGTTGGTGATGAAGGCGTCGCCCGGGTGGACGCGCTCGCCGTGCTTGGCGATCACCGCCTCGAGCGCGAACTGCATCAGGCCGAGCTGGGCGGGGATCTGCTCGGAGTTGGCGATCGCGCGCCCGTCCGCGGCGAACATGCCGCAGTTGAAGTCGAGCATCTCGCGGATGATCGGCGAGTAGGACGAGCGATACTCGACGACGGCCATCTCCTCGGCGATGTGCCGGAAGGCGCTGGCCAGGATCTCCTGCAGGACGGGGTCGGGGCGCTCGCTCATGCGCGCTCCAGGACGAGGGCGCCGCCCGGCTGCACGGCGGCCGTCCAGCCGCGGTGGAGCACGGTGGTCGCGTCCTCCTGCTCGATGATCGCGGGGCCCGCGAGCGGGGTGCCGGGGGCGAGGGCGTCCCGGGCCATGACCCGCCAGTCGGCCCAGGCGCCGTCGTAGACGCGCTGCGCGCCGGCGGGGGCGTCGACGGGCGCGCCGCCCTCCGAGCGGGCGGGCTGCGTGCGCGCGGTGGCGCGCAGCCGGATCGTGACGATCTCCGTCTCGGCGACCGGCGGCGTGTAGTCGTAGAGGCGGTGGTGCTCGGCCGCGAAGGCCGCCTCGGCGGCGGCCAGCCCGGCCGCACCGGTGGGCCGGGGCGGCAGCGGCACGGTCAGGTTGTAGGCCTGGCCGCGGTAGCGCATGTCGACCTCCCAGGCCAGCTCCTCGCCCGTGGCGACGCCGCCCGAGCGGTCGAGGAGCGCGCGCGCCTCGTCCTCCATCCGCGCCATCTCGCCGTCGAGCTCGGCCGGGTCGATCAGCGTGGTGGGGCGGCGCCAGGTGCGGCGCAGGTCGTGGCGGATGTCGGTGGCGAGGAGGCCCCAGGCGGCGGCCACGCCCGGGTAGCGGGGCACGACGACGCGCGGGATGCCGACCTCGTCGGCCAGCTGGCAGCCGTGCATCGGCCCGGCCCCACCGATCGCCACCAGCGCGAACGCGCGCGGGTCGAGGCCGCGCGCCACGCTCATCACGCGCACCGCGTTGGCCATGTTGGCGTTGAGGATGCGCAGGACCGCCTGCGCCGCCTCCTCGACGGACAGCCCGAGCGGGTCGGCGACGTCGCGGCGCACGGCGGCCTCCGCGAGTCCGCGGTCGAGGGCGAGCCCGCCGGCCAGCCGGCGCTCGCCGCCGAGGGTGCCGAGCACGACGTGGGCGTCGGTGACGGTGGCGCGCTCGCCGCCCTTGCCGTACGCCGCGGGTCCCGGGTCGGCGCCGGCGCTGGCCGGCCCCACGGTGAGGGCGCCGAAGGCGTCGACGGCGGCGATCGAGCCGCCGCCCGCGCCGATGCAGAGCACGTCGATCTGGGGCAGGCTGATCGGCGTGCCGGCGGCGTCGCCGTCGAAGCGGATCTGCGGCGCGCCCCCGGGCGCGATGCCGATGTCGGCGGTGGTGCCGCCCATGTCGAAGGTGATCGCGTTCGCCTCGCCGGCGTCGGCGGCTAGGCGCGCCCCGCCGATCACGCCGGCCGCGGGGCCCGAGGCGGCGAGGGCGATCGGCTGCTCGCAGGCGCGCGCCGCCGGCGTGACGCCGCCGTTGCTCTGCATCAGGTGCAGCGGGGCGGCCACCCCGGCCGCGGCCAGCTCGCCGTCGACGGCGCCGATGTAGGCCCCGACGAGCGGCAGGAGCGCGGCGTTCGCGACGGCCGTCGAGGCGCGCGGGTACTCCCGGAACTCCGGCACGACGTCGCTCGAGAGGGTGATCGGCACGCCTGGCAGGTCTACGGCCAGGAGCTCGCCGATCCGCCGCTCGTGCGCCGGGTTGAGGAACGAGAAGAGGCCCATCACGGCCACGGCCTCGGTGCCGTCCGCGCGCATCCGCGCGGCCGCCGCGCGCACCGCGTCCTCGTCGAGCGGCTCGACCTCCGCGCCCTGCGCGTCGATCCGCCCGCCGACCCCGTGGCAGCGCTCGCGCGGCACGAGCGGCTCGGGCTCGGGCGTCCAGAGGTCGTAGACGCGGCGGCGCATCTGCGTGCCGATCGCGAGGACGTCGGCGAAGCCGGCGTTCGTGACCAGGGACGTGCGGGCGAGGCCGCGGGTGACGATCGCGTTGGTGGCCACGGTCGTGCCGTGCGCGAGGTAGGCCACGTCGTCGGGCCGGGCGCCCGCGCCGGCGAGCAGCGCCTCGAGGGCGGCGAGGAAGCCGGCCTCGATCCGGGCCGGCGTCGACGGCACCTTGGCGATGCGGGCGCGCCCCTCGGGGTCGAGCAGGACGGCGTCCGTGAACGAGCCCCCGACGTCGATCCCGATCCGCTGCATCCCGTCCGGCCCTACGGCTCGAGCACGCCCTGCATGTCGACCTGCTCGAGCCAGCGCCGGTAGGCGATGGAGGAGCGGTCGGGCACCCTGATGTGGAGCTCCTCTTTGAGGGAGGCCGGGATCTCCTCCGGGCGGATGCTCTCGACGACGCGGCGGTCCTGCTCGAGGATGTGCAGGTAGTCGGAGACGAAGTTGGGGTTGTTCTCGGCGTAGTTGCGGAACGCGATCCGGAACACGCGCGTCTCCCGCGCCCGCGTCGGCGAGGCGATCACCATCACGCTTATCACGCGGCCCGACGCGTCGCCGTCCTCCGTCACGTGCAGGTGCATCGTGAAGGGGTAGACGTGCGTGTAGACGTACGTGATGCGGGCGTTGGCGGTGCCGTCGACGGAGCGCCAGAACTGGTCCGGCACCCGGAACCACTGGCCCCACTCCTCGGCGTGCAGCTCGTAGGACGCCTGCTCGGGATGGTCGGGATCGCCGAGCAGATCGGGGTGCACGAACGGGAAGTGCGACACGTCCATCGAGTTCTCGGTCGAGCGGCCCGCGGAGGTCGCCCACTCCAGCACGCTGAAGACCTCGCTCGTGAAGGCCGGGTCCCGGTCGAGGCCCTCGGGGACGTGCGGGATGTCGGCGATCGGCTCCTCGAGCGCGACCCAGACGAGGCCGTGGCGCTCCTCGACCCGGTGCGCGATCGCGCGCGCCGCGGCCGGGATCGGCCGGTCGGGCTGCGCCGGGATCCGCACGCACGCGCCCGTGCGGTCGTACTCCCAGCCGTGGTACGGGCAGACGATGCAGCCGTCGCGGACCTCGCCGAGGGACAGCGCGGCGCCGCGGTGGATGCAGAGGTCCTTCAGGACCGTCACGCCCGTGTCCGTGCGGAAGGCCACCAGGTCCTCGTCGAGCAGGGTGAAGCGGCGCGGCCGCCCGCCGACCTCCTCGGACGTGGCGATCGGGTGCCAGAACTGCGACAGCCGCATGCGCTTCGCGCCCTTGGCGGCCTTCGCCCTGCCCTTCTTCCCGCGCTTCGCCGTGTCGGCCATACCGGGGAGGGTAGTGCCCTCCGGGTCGCTCCGCTACGCGCGCCCGAACTCGATCGCCCGGTCGAGCCAGGCGTCGATCAGGGTGCGGGCGTGGGGGATCATGCGGTCCGCGTTCGCGCGCACGCCGTCGAGGAGGCCGTCGAGGCCGCCCGCGCCGAGCACGCGGTCGGCGGCCTCGCGGTAGGCGGGGACCCGCGACCACTCGTCGGCGAGCGCCGCGTCGACCTCGAGGTGGAACTGCACGCCGTAGGCGACCTCGCCGTAGCGGAAGCCCTGGTTGGGGTACGCGGGGCTCGAGAAGAGCGACAGCGCGCCCTCGGGCAGGTCGAAGGTGTCGCCGTGCCACTGGAGCGTCGTGAAGGAGTCGGGCAGGATCGAGGCGACGGGGTCGCGGCGCCCCGCGTCGGTCAGCTGCACCTCGAGCAGGCCCACCTCGGGCACGGGGCCCGGGTAGACGCGGGCGCCGAGGGCGGCGGCGAGGAGCTGCACCCCGAGGCAGGCCCCGAAGTACGGCAGGCCCGCCGTGACGGCGTCGTGGATCAGGCGCTTCTCGGCGGCGAGCCACGGGTGCGCGGCGTCCTCGTAGGCCCCCATCGGGCCGCCCATCGCCACGACGGCGCCGTACTCGCGCCAGTCGGGCAGGGGCTCGCCCTCGTCGATCTCGACCGGGTGCAGGACGTGCCCGCGCGCGGTCAGCGCCTCGCCGTAGGCGGCGGGGGGCTCGCAGCGGATGTGCTGGAGGACGAGGATGTCCACGGGCGCAGTCTAGGCCCGCCCGGGCCCGCGCGGTCAGTCGGCGGCCGACGGGCCCGTGTGGGAGGGCACGCGGCCCGGCCACCACGAGCGGTCCCCGACCCAGACGGCGAGCGCGGGCACGAGCAGGGTGCGCACGACGAAGGTGTCGATCAGGACGCCGAGGGCGACGCCGAAGCCGAGCTGGAAGAGCGCCTCGAGGGGCAGCGTCATCAGCACGAGGAACGTGCCGGCGAGGATCAGGCCGGCGCTCGTGATCACGCCGCCCGTGGTCTCGAGGGCGCGCAGCACGGCCGGGCGCATCGGCGCCGACTCGGCCTCCTCGCGGATCCGGGAGACGAGGAAGATGTTGTAGTCGACGCCGAGGGCGACGGCGAACAGGAACAGGAACGTCGCGTAGCCCGGGTCGACGCCGGGGCTGCCGAACACGTGGATGAAGATCAGGTACGAGAGCCCGAGCGTCGCGAAGAAGGACAGGATCACCGTCGCGATCAGGTACAGCGGGGCGATGATCGCCCGCAGGAGCAGCGCGAGGATGATCAGGATCAGGAGCAGGGTCAGCGGCACGATCAGCTTGGCGTCGCGGCTGACGGTGCGGTCCGTGTCGTGGTCCTGCGCGGTGGGCCCGCCGACGATGGCGGTGGCCCCGACGGCGCCCGCCGCGTCGTCGACGATCTGCCGCACGCGGGGGATCGACGCGGATGCGGCGTCGGAGTACGGGTCGCGCGTGAGCGTGACCTCGAGGAGCTGGGCGTCGCCCGCGGTGGCGGTCAGCGACGGCCGCACGGTGGCGACGTCCGCGGTGTCCGCGTCGAGGGCGCCGAGGACGGCGCCGGTGGCCGCCTCGAGCTGGTCGGCGGGGGCGCTGACGATGACCTGAGTGGTGGCGAGCTCGCCCGGCGGCAGCGCCTTCGAGAGCGCGACCTGGCCCCGGATCGACTCGGGGTCGTTGCGGAAGCCGCCGCCGATGCCGAGCCCGCCGGGCTGGGTCAGGAGGCCGAGCGTGCAGACCAGGAGCACCGCGGTCACGATCGCGACGGTGGCGACGGGGCGGCCGGTGACGACCTCGCCGACGCGGTGGTAGACGGAGCGCCGCGAGCGGTCCTCGGAGCCGAAGCGGGGGACGACGGGCCAGAACGAGCGCCGCCCGACGATCGTGAGGAGCGCGGGCAGGAGCGTGAGGCCGGCGAGCATCGTGACGGCGACGCCGATGGCGAGCACGGGGCCCTGGTTGCGGGTGCTCGAGAGGTCGGCGAAGAGCAGGACCAGCATCGCGGCGACGACGGTGCCGCCGGCCGAGAGGATCGCGGGGCCGGAGCGCGCGACGGCGTGCTGCATCGCGTCGTGGCGGTCCTCGCGCACGCGCAGCTCCTCGCGGTAGCGGGCCACCAGGTAGATGCAGTAGTCCGTCCCGGCGCCGAACATCAGGATGATCAGGATCCCGGTGGCCTGCCCGTTGATCGGCAGGTCGAAGCCCTGCACGATCAGGTAGACGATGCCGCCCGCCACCGCGTAGGCGACGCCGACCACGATCAGCGGCACGACCGCGATGATCGGCGAGCGGTAGATCAGGAGCAGGAGCACGAGGATCAGGATCGTCGTGCCGATCAGGAGCTTGCCGTCGATGTCGCCGAACACCTCGACGGCGTCCACGGTGATGCCGGCCGGCCCCGACACGTAGACCTCGAGCCCGTCGGGCACGTCGGCCTGCGTGACCGTCCGCATCTCCTTCACCGCCGGCTCGATCTGGTCGATCGTGCGGGCCGTGATCGGCACCAGCATGATCGCGGTCGTGCCGTCCTCCGACAGGAGGCCCATCTGCGCGGCCTGCGGGGCCAGCGGCGACTGGATCGGCGCGAGGTCGGGCAGCTGCGCGATCGCCGCCTCGTCGGCCTCGATCGCCGCCCGGTCCTGGTCGGTCAGGCCGGCGGGGTTCTGGTAGACGATCAGGGCGGGGACGGTGCGCCCGTTGTCGAAGCGGGTGCGCAGCTCGTCGAGCACCTTGGTGGAGTCCGCTCCGGCCGGCAGGAAGGTCGTCGAGTCGTTCTGCGTGACCGAGTTGAGCTTGGCCTGGAACGGGCCGAAGGCGCCGGCGAGGACGACCCAGGCGAGCAGGACGAGCCACTTGGAGCGGCGGCCGGCGACGATGCGGGCGAGGGTCTGCATAGGTGGACCTCGGGCGGGGGGAGCGGGGGAGCGGCGCGAGTGCGCCGACCCGACTATCGCAAACGGGTCCCCCGCGGACGGCCCGCGGCGCCATACTTCCCGGCATGCGCGTCCTCGTCGTCGCCGCGACCGTGATCGAGCTCGAGTGGGTCGCGGGCGCGGAGACCCTCGCGGTCGGCGTCGGCCCCGTCGAGGCGGCCGCGGGCACCGCGGCGCGGCTCGCCCACGACCCGCCGGACGCCGTCCTCCACGTCGGGATCGCGGGCGCCCGCGGGGACGCCGGGATCGCGATCGGCGAGGTGGTGCTCGGGACGGAGAGCCGCTACGTCGACCTGCGCGCGGCGCTGCCCACGTTGGTCTCGGCCTGTGCACCGGACGTGGACCTCCTCGCGCGGGTCGGCGCTGCGCTGCCCGACGCCCGGCGCCTGCCGATCGCCACGAGCGCCGCGGTCGGCGGCGGCTCGGGCTGCGACGTGGAGGGGATGGAGGGGTTCGCGGTGCTGCGGGCGTGCGCGCGCGCCGGAGTGCCCGCCGTGGAGCTGCGCGCGATCTCGAACATGGCGGACGAGCCCGACCGCGCGCGCTGGGACTTCGCCGGGGGCCTCGCGGCGCTGGCCGCGGCGGGGCGCCGGGCGCTCGAGGCGCTCTAGGACGAGGACGAGGACGAGGAGGAGGACGGCGACGAGGACGCCTTCTTGGCGTCGCCGCCGCCCGCGTCCTTCTTCTTCTCGGACGTGGCGCCGCCCTCGGCCTTGCCGTCCTTGGCCTTCTTGCCCTTGCCGTAGTCCGTGCTGTAGAAGCCCGAGCCCTTGTAGTGGATCGAGGGCGCGAACAGCACCCGCTCCGCCTTCTTGCCGCAGGTCCCGCAGCGCTTCAGCGGCGCATCCGTCATCTTCTGGAAGGCCTCCGTGATGTGGCCCTCGGCGCAGCGATACTCGTAGGTCGGCACGGGCCCGAGTATAGCGCGGCCCGGGCGGCCGCTTGGCACTCTCGGGCGCCAAGTGCCAATGCGGACCGGCGGGCTACCATCCGGGGGCCGTGCGGATCGCGATCGTCACCGACTACTACTACCCCCACCTGGGCGGCATCACCGAGCACGTCCACGGGCAGGCCACCGAGCTGACCCGCCGGGGGCACGACGTGACGGTGGTCACGGGCCGCGTGCTGCGCCCGCCGCCGGTCGTCGACGGCGACGTGCGGCCCGAGGAGGACGTGCCGTTCGAGGTCGTCCGGGTCGGGGCCGCGCTGCCCGCCTACGGCAACGCCTCGCAGACCTACCACGTCGTCGACCCGCTGCTGCGACGCAAACTGCGGCGCATCTTCGAGGAGCGCCGGGTCGACGTCGTGCACGTGCACTCGCCGTACAGCCCGATCCTGCCGATGCTCGGCGTCCTCGCCGCCCCCAGGGGCGCGGTCCGGGTCGGCACGTTCCACTCCGTCTTCCCGCGCAGCCTCGGGCTCGACCTGACCGCGCCGCTCGTGCGGCGCGTGATCGACCGGCTCGACGGGCGGATCGTGGTCTCCGAGGCCTGCATCGGCTCGCTCGCCCCGTACTTCCCGCACGCCTACACCGTGATCCCGAACGGGATCGACGACCGCCACTTCTCGCCCGACGCGGACCCCCTGCCCGAGCTGCGGGACGGCCGCCTGACGATCCTCTTCCTCGGGCGCTTCGACCCGCGCAACGGGCTCGACACGATGATCCGCGCCTTCGCCGAGGTGCGCCGCCGGACCGGTCCCGACGCCGTCCGCCTGGCCGTGGTCGGCGACGGCCCCCTGCGCGGGCGCTACGAGCGGATGGTGCCGCCGGAGATCGCGGCCGATGTGCACTGGGCGGGCCGCGTCAACCACAACCGCCCGCGCTACTACGCGAGCGCCGACATTCACTGCACGCCGTGCCAGCGCGCCAGCTTCGGGATGGTGCTGCTCGAGGCGATGAGCTGCGGACGGCCGGTGGTGGCGAGCCGCATCTCGGGCTTCCAGCTGCTGATGGAGCACGGCCGGCAGGGCCTGATGATCTCGCCCGCGGAGAGCGTCGAGCGCTTCGCCGAGGGCCTGATGTACCTGATCGACCGCCCCGAGGAGCGCGAGCGGATGGGCCGCGAGGGGCGCCGCACCGCCGTCACCGAGTACGCGTGGTCGCGGATCGCCGAGCGCCTCGAGGCGCACTACCTCGACCTGCTCGAGCGGGAGCCCGCGCGGTGACGAAGCGCCAGACGATCCTGCGCGCCGTCGTGATCGGCCTGACCGTGGCCGCCCTCACCATCCTCGTCGACGGCGTGCTCGTACGGATCGACCTGCACTGGCTGGCGTGGGTCGTCGACGTGGCGGCGATCCTCGCCCTCGTGCTCGGGGCGTGGGGGATGTTCGGGGCCAGCTCGCCGCTGTTCGGGGGCGTCGTCGACGGCTCGCGGATCCGCCGGCCCGTCGCCGCCCTCACCTTCGACGACGGCCCGTCCCCCGACACCACCCCGCGGATTCTCGACGCGCTGCGCCGCGAGGGGGTGCGCGCCACGTTCTTCGTGCTCGGCAAGCACGCCGAGCGCCACCCCGAGCTCGTCGAGCGGATCGTGCGCGAGGGCCACGAGCTCGGCAACCACGGCTACGACCACGGCATCCTCGCCTTCGCCGGCCCGGCCGAGGTGCACCGGCAGCTGCACCGCACCGAGCGCATCCTGAAGGCCGCGGGCGCCCCGCCGCCGCGGGTCTTCCGGACGCCGCACGGCTTCCGCAGCCCGTTCGTGACCCGCACGGCGCGCCGGCTCGGCTACGTCACCTGCGCCTGGTCGAAGGGGGTCTTCGACACCGCCAAGCCGGGGGCGCCCGTCATCGTCGAGCGCTCCGTGCAGGCCCTTGAGCCGGGCGCCGTCCTGCTCCTCCACGACGCGGACGGCTGGGGCGACGACAGCCGCGCGCAGACCGCCGACGCCCTGCCCGCGATCATCGACGCGGCCCGCCACCGCGGCCTCGAGCTCGTGACCATGAGCGAGATCGCGGCGCTCGACCCGCCCAAGCCGCTCTCGTGGCGGCGGCTCGCGATCGTCGCCGCCGGCATCGCGGCCCTCGCCGCGGTCGCCCTCGCCCGCGTCGACCGCGGCGAGGTCGACGCCGTCATCGACACGTTCCGCAGCCTCTCGATCCCGCTGGTGATCGCGTCGCTCGCCGTCAACTTCGTCAGCGTCGCCTTCAAGGCGGTGATCTGGAAGGCCTCGCTCGACTCCGTGCCCGGCGTGCGCGCCCCCTACCGGGCGGTGGTGCCCGCCGTCTTCATCGGCTTCCTGCTCAACACGGCGCTGATCGCGCGGCTCGGCGAGATCGGCCGCGTCGTGGTGCTGCGCCGCCGGCTCGCCAAGGACGGCCAGGACGTGCCGCTGCCGACGATGACCGCGACCGTGGTGATGGAGCAGCTCGTGCTCGGCGTCACGCTCGCGGTGCTGCTCGTGGCGATGGTGCTGACCGTCGACGGCGTGCCCGACTGGGCGGGCCGCGGCACCCTGATCCTGCTCGGCGTGCTCGTGGCCGGCGCGCTCGGGATCGGCGTCGTCGAGCTGGTCAGCCGCTGGCGGCTGCGCCGCGGCGACATCGGCGAGGACTACGCGCGCACCTGGTGGCGGACGACCCTGCGCACCGTCGAGATCCACCTGCACGCCGTCAGCCAGGGCGCGCAGCTCCTGCGCCGCCCACAGCTCGCCGTCTCCTCGTTCGCCGCCGGCATCCTCTCGTGGGTCGCGCAGATCCTCGGCATCGTGCTGGCCCTGATGGCCTTCGACATCGACGCCGACCTGATCGCCGCGGCCTGCGTCGTCTTCCTCGTCTCGAACCTGGTCGGCTTCGTGCCGCTCGTGCCCGGCAACCTCGGCGTCTTCCAGCTCGCCGTGGCCACCGCGCTGTCGCAGGCCTTCGACGTTAACTTCGGCGCCGCCGTCACCTTCGCGATCGGCCTCCAGGTGATCGAGATCGCGCTCGGCGCGGGCCTCGGGTTCGTGTTCCTGTCGCTCGAGGGCCTGTCCTTCGGCGACGTGCGGCGCACGATCACCCGCGCCGAGGAGGAGGAGGCCGCGCGGCGCCGGCCGCCGCCCGTGGTGGCGGCCGAACGGGGCGGGGCGCTCAACGCGTGAGGCGGGCCGCCCTCGCCGCCCTCTGCGCGCTCGCGCTCGCAGGCTGCGGGTTCCTCGAGCCGCGCGAGCGGATCCTGCCCGCGGGGTTCGCCGAGCCGCGCCTCCTGCTCGTCTCCGACGAGGCGCAGGGGCCGCTCCTGGTCGGCGGGAACTACGGCCTACGCACCTCGCTCGACGGGGGCCGCACCTGGACCACGCCGGAGGGCGGCGACGAGCCCGTGCTGGCCGCCGGCCCCTACGCGGACCGCGTCATGGTCTCGCGCGGCGCGACCGGGGTGGCGTACGGGTACGCGCTCGACGGCGCGCCCGACGAGGCGCGGGCCTGGCCCTTCCCCGGCAACGTCGTCCTCCTCGCCGGGTCGGCGCGCCGCGACCGGCTGTGGGCGGTGGCCGCGGTGCGCGGCCAGCGGCCGATGCTGCAGTACTCGAACGACGGCGGCCGCACCTGGTGGCGGATGGCCGCGCTCGGGCTCTGCCCGCGCCCGCGCGCCCTCGCCGTCGGCCCGATCGAGCGCGGCCGGCCCGAGCGGCTGTGGGTGGCCTGCGGGCGGCGTGGCCTCTTGATCTCCGACGACCTCGGCGTCAACTTCCGGCGCATCACGGGGCTCGCCGACGTCCGCGACGTGGCCGCGGCCCGCAGCCGCGCGGGGCACGCGGTGATCCTGACCCCGCGCGTGCGGGTCACGTTCGACGGCGGCGCCACCTGGCGGGCCGCCGACCTCGACGCGGTGCGGGTGGCGGTCGACCCGCGCAACGCCGACCTCGTCTTCGCGGTCGGCCCGAACGGCTCGCTGCACGCCTCGCTCGACGGCGGGCGCGGCTTCTAGGCGGGCAGGAGGGCGGTCGGGCCGGTTGCGAGGGCGCCGAGCCAGTCGGGCACGCGCAGCGGGCGGCCCTCGGGGTCGACGCAGGCGTGCGTGGTGACCGCGCTCGCCGCGACCTGGCCGCCGGCGACCACCAGGTAGGCGAGCTGGATCACGGAGCGCGAGGCGGCCGCCATCCCCGCATGCACGACGACCGGGTCGCCGAAGCGCACGGCGCGCCGGTAGCGCATCGCGATCTCCGCCACGGCGAGGTCGAGGCCGCCGGCGTGCACCTCGGCGTACGCGTGGCCCGCGCTGGCCAGGAGCTCGACCCGGGCCTCCTCGAGCCACGGGATGTAGGCGCCGTGGTGGACCACGCCCATCGCGTCCGTCTCGGCGAAGCGGACCCGCACGGGGTGCGCGAAGGGGTAGCGCCCGGGCTCGAGCGGGGGGTCGATCAGCGCGCGCGCCACGCGCGGATCCTACGCCTCGGGCTCGTCGGTCGGGTGGATCCGGCCGCTGGTCTGCCGCAGCGGCTGGCCGCCGCGCCCCGAGCGCCAGCCGATGATCTCGGCGAGGATCGCGACCGCCGTCTCGGCGGGCGAGTGCGCGCCGATGTCGAGGCCGACGGGCCCGTGGATGCGGCCGATCTGCGCGTCCGTGCAGCCGGACTCGCGCAGCCGCTCGTTGCGCTTCTCCTGCGTGCGCCGCGAGCCGAGCGCGCCGACGTAGCCGCAGCCCGCGGCCAGGGCCTGGGCGATCGCGGGGTCGTCGATCTTGGGGTCGTGGGTGAGCACCACGACGTGGTCGGCGGCCTCGAGCGCGATCGCCGGGTAGGCGCTGGCGGGCCAGGCCGCCTCGATCACGTCGGCGCTCGGGATCCGCTCCGCCGTCGCGAACTTCCCGCGCGGGTCGACGACCGCGGTGCGCCAGCCGAGCGTGCGCGCCATCCGGCAGAGCGCCTCGGCGGTGTCGACCGCGCCGACCACGACGACGCGCGGGGCGGGGTGGACGCTCTCGACGAACAGGGTGACGCCATCCGCGAGGTCGACGGCGCACGACGCCTCGGTGGCGACGGCCTCCGCGATCAGCCGGTCCGCCTCGGCGCGCAGCGCGCCCGCGAGGTCGCCCGCGGCCTCGCCCGTGTCCGCGTCGAAGACCACGCCGCGGCCGTTCTGGTCGCCGCCGAAGGCGGTCGCGACGGCGCCGCGGCGCAGCGCGGGGCGGGGGCGCCAGCGGTCGAGCGCGACCCACAGCTCGCCGCCGCAGGCGAGGCCGACCTCGAGTGCGAGGTCGTCGGAGATGCCGTAGTGGATCAGTCGCGGGCCGGGCGCCGCGGCGTCGCCGAAGAGCTCCTGCGCGGCGCCGTAGATGTCGCCCTCGACGCAGCCGCCGGAGACGGAGCCCGCCATCTCCCCGGACGAGGAGACGGCGAAGACGCTGCCGATCGGACGCGGGGCGGAGCGGTAGGTGCGCACCACGGTGGCGAGCGCCACCTGGTCGCCGCGGGCGGCCCAGCCGGCCGCCGTGGCCAGGGTCTCGTCGTTCATGCCGCCCTCCTGAGCGTCTGCGGCCGCACCTCGGAGCGGCGCCCGCCGGCCGCGCGCAGCGCGTCGGCGAGGGCCTCGAGGGCGACCAGGTTGTGGCCGGGCAGGAAGACGTCGATGTACGGCAGCGCCGCGGCCATGCCGGCGGCGAGCGGCTCGTAGCCCTCCGTGCCCTTCAGCGGGTTGACCCAGATGATCGCGTGGCAGCGCCGCCTGAGGCGCGCCATCTCGTCGCGCAGCGTGGTCACGTCGCCGCGCTCCCAGCCGTCGGAGACGATCACGACGACGCTGCCCCGGGTCAGGCCGCGGCGCCCGTGGACGTCGTTGAACGCCCTCAGCGTGTCGCCGATCCGGGTGCCGCCGGCCCAGTCGGGCACCGCGCGCGCGGCGCGCTCGAGGCTGGCCTGCGGGTCGTAGCCGCCGAGGTAGGGGGTCAGGCGGGTCAGGCGCGTCCCGAAGGTGAACGCCTCGACCTTGCGCCCCGCCGCGACCGCGGCCTGCAGGAACAGGACCAGCGCGCGGCTGTAGGGCTCCATCGAGCCGGACACGTCGCAGAGGAAGACGACGCGCCGCTCGACCCGCTTGGGGCGGCGGAAGGCGCGCTCCACGGCCTCGCCCTCGCGGCGCATCGCGCGGCGCAGCGTCTCGCGGGGTGCGATCACGGCGCCGTCCGCCGCGACCTCCAGCCGCCGCGACGGGCGCATCGGCAGGACCCGCACGAGGCGGTCCATCAGCTTGCGCAGGCGCAGGAGCTCCGCGCGGGTGAGGGTCGAGAAGTCGCGCTCGCGCAGCCGCTCGGCCGCCGAGTAGGCGGCGAGGACGTCGGGCTCCTCCTGCTCCTCGTCGGGCTCCGTGTCCTCGTGGTCGCCGCCCGGGCGGGAGGCCGCCGACGGCGGCTGGGGGCGCTCGTCGATCCCGATGCCGAGGTCCGGCGGGCGCGTCTGGAGGCGGGTGGGGTCGCGCTCGAACCAGGCGCGGAAGGCGCGGTCGAAGACCTCGAGGTCGTCGCGGCGGGCGACCAGCGTGCAGGCCAGCGCCGCATGGACCTCGTCGCGGCGGCGCAGGTCGATCCGGTCGAGCGCGCGCAGCGCGTCCTGAACGCGGCCCGGGCCGACCTCGACGCCGGCCTCGCGGAGGATGCGCCCGAACGTAACGAGCTTGCGGACGACGGCGTCGCCGGGGTCCATCAGCCCGCCGGGGTCTCGACCTCGTCCGCGGCCGTGCGGGCGCGGTCGACGAGCTCCTGGAGATCCGCGTCCCGGACGCGGCCGATGTCCTCGTGGAACTTGAGGACGGAGCCGAGGGTCAGGTTGACGACGCCCGCCTCGAGCTCCTCCTGGCCGAGCGCGAGCAGGGCCTGGGTCCAGTCGATCGTCTCGGCGATGCCGGGCTGCTTCGTGAGGTCGAGCTGGCGCAGCTCGTGCACGAACGCGGCGGCCTGGGCGGCGAGCCGCTCGGGGACGCCGGGAACGCGGGCGCGCACGATCGCGATCTCGCGCTCGAGGCTCGGCATCTCGACCCACATGTAGAGGCAGCGGCGCTTGAGCGCCTCGTGCAGCTCGCGGGTGCGGTTCGAGGTCAGGAAGACGACGGGGCGGCGCTCGGCCTTGATCGTGCCGATCTCCGGGATCGTGACCTGGAAGTCGGACAGGAGCTCGAGCAGGAAGGCCTCGAACTCGTCGTCGGCGCGGTCGATCTCGTCGATCAGGAGCACGGGCGGCACGGGGTCGTCGCAGGCGATCGCGTCGAGCAGGGGGCGCCGCTCGAGGAAGCGCGGCCCGAACAGCTCGTCGAGCACCTCGTCGCCGCGGCCGGCCTCGCCGGTCGCCTCGAGGGTGCGGATGTACAGCATCTGCCGCGCGTAGGCCCAGTCGTAGAGGGCGTGGGCGACGTCGATGCCCTCGTAGCACTGCAGGCGGATCAGGCGCGCGCCGAGGGCGTCCGCGACGACCTTCGCGAGCTCCGTCTTGCCGACGCCCGCCTCGCCCTCGAGGAGCAGCGGCTTGCCGAGCTGCAGCGCGAGGTGGACGGTCGTGGCGAGGCCGCGGTCGGCGAGGTAGTCGCGCTCGGCGAGGGCCGCCTGCACGCCGTCGATCGATTCCCGCATCGTCTGCTCGCTCATGGCCTCGGGCTCGGTGGTCGGAGGGGTACGCTCGGGGCGGTCTGTGCCCATCGCCTTCTTCGCCGGCGGGCGGCCGAACGCCGACTCGCCGGTCGAATGAATCTAGCGCCTGCAAGGAGTGCCCGTGGAAGACGTTCAGGACTTCGCCGCCCGCGCCGTCGCGGCCCTCGGCGCCGACGACCTCGCCTGGGTCGCCGCGCCCGAGACCGTCGACGAGCTCCTGCGCCTCGCCGCCGACGCCGCGCACGGCGTGCAGCGCCCCGCGGCGCCGATCGCCACGTTCCTCGCCGGGATCGCCCTCGCCCGGGCGAACGGCGGCCCGGCCGAGCTCGCGCAGGCCGTGGAGCGGATCCGGCTCGCCGTGCCGGGCTAGTCGCCGGCGACGAGGTCGAGCGCGCCCGGCAGGCAGCGGAAGACGGCCGGCGTCGCGCCGACGATCTCGCCGTCGGCCTCGATCGGGAGCGCCTCCGTGCCGGAGATGCGCACCTCGGCGGCCTTGATCTGCTCGATCTTCGGGTGCTCGCCGAGCGTGCCGCCGTAGACGCGGTGCAGGTTGAGGGCGAGGTCCTTGGCGCCGACGTCGCCGACGAGGACCAGGTCGAGCAGGCCGTCGTCCTGGCGGGCGTCGCGCGCGGCCTTCATGCCGCCGGCCAGGGAATGGCCGTTCATGAGGACGACGCAGGCCGCGGTCAGGTCGTGGGGGCGGCCGTCGACCTGCACGTGGATCGGCGTGTTGCGCCAGGCCCGGAAGCCCTGCACGGCGGCCACGAGGAAGGTGGGGGTGCCGCCGAGGCGCTTCGACATGCCGTTGGCCCGCGCCGCGATCGCCCCGGTCACGCCGGCGGAGGCGGCGTTGGCGAAGCGGGTGCCCTCCGGGTCGGCGTCGGTCGCGACCTCGCCGAGGTCGACGCGGCGGATGCGGCCCTCGGCGATGACGCGCAGGGCCTCCCGGGGCTTCGTCGGGATCGCGTGGCTGCGGATGAAGTCGCGGCCCGTGCCGCGCGGGACGACGCCGAGGGCGGCCGTGCCGAAGGGGGCGCCGCCGGGGCCGACGAGGCCGTTGACGACCTCGTGCACCGTGCCGTCGCCGCCGACGGCCACGACCACGTCGGCGCCGTTCATCGACGCCTCGCGGGCGAGCTCGGCGGCGTGGCCGGGCGCCTCCGTCAGGCGCTCCTCGACGACCAGGCCCGTGGCGCGGGCGGCGGCGGCGAGGTCGGGCCATTCGCGCGCCGTGGCGCCGTTGGCGGAGGACGGGTTGACGACGAAGACGGCGCGGCGGCTCACGGGGCCTTCGGCTCCGAGACGAGGGCGCCGAGCGCGATCGGGGCGCTCGCCAGCACCGCGGTGCGCTGGGCGTCGGCGTCGAGGCGCGTAGAGGGCTGCGCGACTCGGTTCGTGACGATCAGGAACGAGGCGGCGGAGGCGCCGCGCAGCGGCGCGATGGTCAGCAGCGGCGCGGTCTCCATGTCGACGGCGAGCGCCCCGCGCGCGGCCCAGCGGGCAGCGCGGCCCGCGCCCGGGTCGTAGTAGGCGTCGGTGGTGGCCACGAGGCCGACCCGCATCCGCACCCCAGCCCTCTTGGCGTCGTGGACGGCGGCGTGCACGATCTCGAAGTCCGCGAGCGGGGCGTGCGGCTCGTCGCCTACATAGGTGCGGCTGGTGCCGTCGGCGGGGATCGCCGAGGCGGCGCAGAGGAAGTCGCCCGGCGTCACCTGCGGCGCGATCGAGCCGCAGGTGCCGAGGCGGACGAGGCGGCGCACGCCGAGCTGGATCAGCTCCTCGATCGCGATCGCCGCCGAGGCGCCGCCCATGCCGGTCGTCTGCACGCCGACCCGGCGGCCGCCGAACGTGCCCGCCCAGCCGCGCAGCCCGCGCGCGTCGGTGACCAGTTCGGCGCCCTCCAGGAGCTCCCCGGCGATCAGGTCGGCGCGCTGCGGGTCGCCGACGAGCAGCGCGTGCTCGCCGAAGGCCCCGGCCTGGGTCTGGAGGTGCTCGGGCATGCGGGCATGGTACGGCAGCGCGGTACGGTTCCCGCATGGGGGCTCAGCAGCTGCGCGCGGGCTCGGGGGCGGTGCTCGCGATCGCGGTGGCGGCCGCTGCGATGTTCTGCATCCCGTACTCGACGCAGGCGATCGTGCCGGAGATCGGCGCGGACCTCGACGCCGGCCCGGCGGCCACGGGCCTGACGATCACGGTCGTCGTGGTCGGCATCGCCCTCGGCGCGTGGATCATGGGGCCCCTATCCGACCGGATCGGGCGGCGCACCGTGATGCTCGGCTCCTGCGCGCTTTTGGCCGTGCCGACGGCGCTGATCGCGATCGACGGCGGCCTCGTGCAGCTGCTCGCGCTGCGCGCCGTGCAGGGCCTGCTCCTGCCGGGCCTCCTGACCGTGGCCACGGCGTACGTCTACGAGGCCTTCCCGGCGGCGCGCGTGCCGACCGTGGTCGGCCTCTACACCTCGGCCCTGGTGCTCGGCGGCTTCATCGGCCGCACCGTCCCCGCGCTCCTCGTCGACGACATCGGCTGGCGCTGGTCGCTCGCAAGCCTCGCCCTGCCGCTCCTGGCCAGCGCGGCGCTTCTGGCGCTGCTCCTGCCCGCCGCGCCGCCGCCACCGCGCGCGCGCTCGCCCCTGCGCGCCGTGCGGGCGCACCTCGGCAACGCGCCGATCCTGCTCAACGGCCTCGCCGCCGGCTGCACGTTCTTCGCCTTCGTGGGGCTCTACTCGGTCGTCGCGTACCGCCTCGAGGGGCCCGAGTTCGGGCTCTCGGCGGCCCAGGTCGGCGCCTTCTACGTGGTCTGGCTCGTCGGCGCCCTGACGCCGTTGGCCGTGCGCCTCGCCGGCCGCGTCGGGCCGCGCGCGATCCTGCCCGTGTTCCCGCTGATCGGACTCGCGGGGCTCGCCGTCGGCTCCGTGGGCTGGCTGCCCGCCGTCGTCGTCGGGCTCGCGGTCCTCGCCGGCGGGCTGTTCGCGATGGTGGGGGTCGCGCAGCTCCTCGTCCCGCAGCTGACGCGGCGCGATAGGGGGAGTGCGATGAGCGTGCACCTCACGATCTACTACCTGCTCGGCTCGCTCGGCCCGTTCGTCCTCGGGGCCGCGTGGAGCGCCGCCGGCTGGGCCGGCGCGGCGCTTCTGGCCGCGCTGGCGCTGGTCGCGGCGCTCGTCCTGACCCTGCTCCTGCGCCGCTCCGCGCCCGCTCCGGACGCGCAGAAGCCCGCACCCGACCCGGTGCTATCGTGAGTCCGAGGCCGGACCTCCGTCCCCGACGCGCAGGAGCACGATGAGCCGCATCTTCCGCACCGCGGTGTTCCCCATCCTCGTGGTGATCCTGCTCGCGTTCCTCGCGCAGCGCCTGCTCCTGTCCGACCAGAAGGACGAGCAGCCCCCGCGCGACTGGTCGACGATGCTGACGGACCTCAAGGACGGCGACGTCGAGGCCCTGCAGCAGAACACGGCCAAGAACAACGTCAAGGTCACGCTCAAGCCGGCGCCCGACGCGGCCGCCGACGCCGAGCCCGACACCTACACGGTCGGGATCCCCGGCGAGAAGGCCTGGGACCAGGTCTACGAGCAGTACCGGGGCGACGTCGACATCGCGGGCTCGGAGACGGGCGGCTCCTCGTGGGTCTCACTGCTGGTCGGCATCCTGCCCTTCATCCTCTTCCTCGGCCTGTGGCTGTTCCTGATGAACCAGATGCAGGGCGGCGGCTCGCGCGTGATGAGCTTCGGCAAGTCCAAGGCCAAGCGCATGAGCGTCGACTCCCCGAAGGTCACGTTCAAGGACGTGGCCGGCGCGGACGAGGCCGTCGAGGAGCTGCACGAGATCAAGGAGTTCCTCGAGAACCCGAAGAAGTTCCAGTCGCTCGGGGCCAAGATCCCGAAGGGAGTGCTCCTGTTCGGGCCCCCGGGCACCGGCAAGACCCTGCTCGCGCGCGCCGTCGCCGGCGAGGCGGGCGTGCCGTTCTTCTCGATCTCGGGCTCCGACTTCGTCGAGATGTTCGTCGGCGTCGGCGCGAGCCGCGTCCGCGACCTCTTCGAGCAGGCCAAGCAGAACTCGCCGTGCATCATCTTCATCGACGAGATCGACGCCGTCGGCCGCCACCGCGGCGCCGGCATGGGCGGCGGCCACGACGAGCGCGAGCAGACGCTGAACCAGCTGCTCGTCGAGATGGACGGCTTCGAGGCCTCCACGAACGTGATCCTGATCGCGGCCACGAACCGCCCCGACGTGCTCGACCCGGCGCTCCTGCGCCCGGGCCGCTTCGACCGCCAGATCGTCGTCGACCGCCCCGACCGCTCGGGCCGCGAGGCGATCCTGAAGGTGCACTCGAAGGGCAAGCCGCTCGGCACCGACATCGACCTCGGCGTGCTCGCCGGCCAGACGCCCGGCTTCACCGGCGCCGACCTCGCGAACCTGATCAACGAGGCGGCGCTCCTGACCGCCCGCGCCGGCAAGAAGACCGTCACGATGCTCGAGCTCGAGGAGGGCATCATGCGCGTCCTCGCCGGGCCCGAGAAGAAGACGCGCCTCCTCAGCGAGGAGGAGCGGCTGATCACCGCCTACCACGAGATGGGCCACGCGATCGTCGGGCACTACCTGCCGAACTGCGACCCCGTCCACAAGATCTCGGTGATCTCGCGCGGCCAGGCGCTCGGCTACACGATCTCCCTGCCCAGCGAGGACAAGTTCCTCGTCACGCGCGCCTCCCTCAACGACACGCTCGCGATGACCCTCGGCGGCCGCGCCGCCGAGGAGCTCGTGTTCAACGAGATCACCACGGGCGCCTCGAACGACATCGAGAAGGTCACCGCCACCGCCAAGGCGATGGTGATGCGCTACGGCATGAGCGAGAAGCTCGGCCCGCGCGCCCTGGGGGCCCGCCACGACCAGCCGTTCCTCGGCCGCGAGTTCGGCGCGACCGCCGACTACTCGCCGGAGATCGCCCGCGAGATCGACGAGGAGATCCGCCGCATCATCGAGGACGCGCACGAGAAGGCCCGCACGCTCCTGCTCGCGCACATGGAAGCCCTGCACCGCCTCTCGAAGATCCTGCTGGACCGCGAGACGATCGACCGCGCCCAGTTCCTGAAGCTGCTCGACGGCGTCCCCGAGGACGAGGTCTGGGCCGCGGACGAGACGACGGCCGAGGTGCCGGGCGCCGAGGGCGCGGGGGAGGGCCGCACGACGGGCCGCCCGCGCATCCCGGGCTTCCCGCTGCCGGCGCCGCCGGACGCGCCGCCCGCGGGCGCCTAGCGGCCCCACCGCAGCGCCGCCGCGCATCCTCCGGTAGGCTTCGCCGTCGTCGGGGCGTCCCCGCTCCGCGCTGCCGTCTGAATCACCGGCAGCGACCCACAGCCAAGGATCGAATCGATGGCCAAGGCCGGAATCCGCATCGCAGTCACGATGGCCTGCACCGACTGCAAGGAGCGGAACTACGAGACCAACAAGTCGAAGCGGAACACCCCCGACCGCATCGAGCTGAAGAAGTTCTGCCCGCGCTGCGGCAAGCAGACGCTGCACCGGGAGACCCGCTAGCCGGTGGCCGACGCGCCGGACAACGAGCCGCGCAGGGAGTCGCGGCAGGAGCGCAAGGAGCGCCGCGCCCGCGAGCGCGCGCAGCGCGCCCGCCCCGCGAAGAGCCAGTCCGGCGCGCCGTCGGACCGCTCGGGCCTGACCGGCTTCATCCGCGAGTGCTGGGCCGAGCTCAAGCGCGTCCAGTGGCCCGACCGGCCGCAGCTCGTCCAGGCCACCGCGGTCGTCCTGATCGCCTGCTTCGTCGTCGGGCTCTACCTGTACGGGCTCGACACCGTGTTCTCCCGCGTCGCCGGCTGGCTGATCAACCAGCAGGCCGGATAAGGAGCGAGATACCCCGCATGTTCCGCTGGTACGCCATCCACACCTACTCGGGCCACGAGGACAAGGTCCGCCGCAACCTCGAGCAGCGCCGCCGCACCCAGCAGGGCGGTGAGGATGTGCGCCGCATCGTGGTGCCGACCGAGCAGACCGTCGAGACCCGCGACGGCAAGAAGGTCGAGAAGGAGACGCGCGTCATGCCGGGCTACGTGCTCGTGCAGATGGACGCGACGCCCGAGGCGATCAGCCTCGTCCGCAACACGCCGGGCGTGACCGGCTTCGTCGGCGCGCAGGGCAAGCGCGAGGAGATGACGCTCGTGCCACTCAGCCAGCCCGAGGTCGACAAGCTGCTGAAGGTCGAGGCCGCCGAGGCCAAGCCGAAGCAGGTCGCCGAGTTCCAGCTCGGCCAGATGGTCAAGGTCACGTCGGGCCCGCTCGCCGACTTCGACGGCGAGATCATCGAGATCAACACGGAGTCGGGCAAGCTCAAGGTGCACGTCTCGATCTTCGAGCGCCAGGTGCCGGTCGAGCTCGGCTTCGGCGATGTGAAGCGCCTGGACTGATCCTGTCCTAGGATTCGCGCCGTCCGCGAACGCGCGGGCGGTCTACGTGGGAGCCGGGCGACCCCCGGCGCATGCACCACAGGAAGGAAGCGATGGCCGGCAGGGTCGTCACCATCATCAAGCTCCAGATCCCCGCCGGCCAGGCGAATCCCGCGCCGCCCGTCGGCCCGGCCCTCGGCCAGCACGGGGTCAACATCATGGACTTCTGCAAGGCGTTCAACGCCGACACGCAGAGCGAGCAGGCCGGCCGGATCATCCCGGTTGAGATCTCGGTCTACGAGGACCGCTCCTTCACGTTCATCACGAAGACGCCGCCGGCGGCCGTGCTGATCAAGGAGGCCCTGAAGCTGAAGAGCGGGTCGGCCGTGCCGCACCGCGACAAGGTCGGCACGCTGTCCAAGGACCAGCTGCGCTCGATCGCCGAGACGAAGCTGCCCGACCTGAACGCGAACGACGTCGACGCCGCGATGGAGATCATCGCCGGCACGGCGCGCTCGATGGGCGTGGAGGTGGAGGCATGAGCGGCAAGCGCCTGAAGGCCGCCCGCGCGATGGTCGACCGCGAGCGCCTGTACCAGCCGCTGGAGGCCGTGCGCCTGCTCAAGGAGACGCCGGACGCCAAGTTCGACGAGACGGTCGAGGTGCACTTCCGCCTCGGCATCAACGTCCGCCACGCCGAGGAGCAGCTGCGCGGCACCGTGATGCTGCCGCACGGCACGGGCTCGAACGCCCGCGTGGCCGTCTTCGCCCAGGGCGACAAGGCCGCCGAGGCCGAGGCCGCCGGCGCCGACGTGGTCGGCGGCGAGGACCTCGCCCAGCGCATCCTCGACGGCTTCGACGACTTCGACGTCACCGTGGCGACGCCCGACATGATGGTCACCGTCGGCAAGCTCGGCCGCGTCCTCGGCCCGTCCGGCAAGATGCCGAACCCGAAGACCGGCACCGTCACGATGGACATCAAGAAGGCCGTCGAGGACATCAAGAGCGGCAAGATCGAGTACCGCACCGACCGCACGGGCATCGTGCACGTGCCGCTCGGCAAGAAGTCGTTCGGCGCCGAGGCCCTCGGCGAGAACTACGCCACCGTGCTGGAGGAGATCCTCCGCGCCAAGCCGGCCTCCGCGAAGGGCCGCTACATCAAGTCCGTGGTGCTCAGCTCCAGCATGGGGCCGGGCATCAAGATCGACCCGTCGCGCACGCGTGACGTGCTCGAGGAGGCGTCCGCCTAACGGCGATTCGTCTCCTCCACAACTCGCGTACCCGACGCCTCAGACCGCCGGCGCCGCCCCTCGGGGCGGGTAGGCCCGGCGCAGGCGGTGGACGCGGAGGGCAGGCCCACCGGCCCGCCGTCCCGTGCCCGCCGTCACCGGCGGGCCCGCGACGGAAAGGAGGTGGTACTGCATGCTGAAGGAGCGAAAGGAGGAGGTCATCGTCGAGCTCGAGCGCGAGCTCAACGACGCGGCCTCCATGATCGTCACCGACTACCGCGGCCTGGGCGTGTCCCAGCTGGCCCAGATCCGCCGCGAGCTGCGCCCGCTCGGGGCGGAGCTGTACGTGACGAAGAACACGCTGACCCGGATCGCGGCGCAGCGTGCGGGCAAGGAGGGGCTCCTCGAGTTCCTGTCCGGCCCGACGGCGATCGCGTTCTGCAAGGACGACGCCTCCGCCGTCGCCAAGGCCCTGGCCAAGGCGGCGAAGGAGACCGACCTCCTGCAGATCAAGGGCGGCATCATCGACGGCGCGGTCTACGACGCCCAGGGCGTCAAGACGCTGGCCTCGCTGCCGTCGCGCGAGCAGCTGCACGCGCAGCTCGTCGTCGCGCTCAACGGGCCGATCCAGGGCCTCGCGAGCGTCATGTCCCAGATCCCGCGCGGCCTCGTGGTCGCGCTGGACCAGATTGAGAAGCAGAAGGCCGCCGCCGCGTAGGCGGGGCCCCACGAACCACACGAACACAAGGAGTCAGAGGTCATGGCTATGACCACCGATCAGATGATCGAGGAGATCAAGGGCATGTCCGTCATGGACCTGTCGAACCTCGTCAAGGCGCTCGAGGAGGAGTTCGGCGTCTCGGCGGCGGCCGCGGTCGCGGTCGCGGCCCCGGCGGCGGGCGGCGGCGGCGACGCCGACGCGCCGGCCGAGGAGAAGACGTCGTTCGACGTCTTCCTCGCCGAGGCCGGCTCGCAGAAGATCCCCGTGATCAAGGTGATCCGCTCGGCGACGGGCCTGGGCCTCAAGGAGGCCAAGGACATCGCCGACGGCGCCCCGTCCATGGTCAAGGAGGGCGTGCCCGCCGAGGACGCCCAGAAGATCAAGGCGGAGCTCGAGGAGGCCGGCGCGACCGTCGAGCTGCGCTAGCCGCACCTCGTCGCGGGCTCCGGCCCGCCGTGCCGCTGCGACGGGCCCCGGGGCGACCCGGGGCCCGTCGTCGTTCGCGGCCGGGTTCTCCCGCGCGTGCGGCCGGCTAACCCGGCGGCCGTACGCGGCAGGCCACGGCGGCGCGCTCGGCGAGGTCGCGGTCGAGCGTGGCCAGGCGCGCGCCGGTCAGCCGCGCGAGGGCGACGTACTCGGCGGCCTCCGTGCGGGGGTGGTTGAGGAGGTCGGCCATCCGCCACGCCTCCTCGCCGAGCTGGGGGTGGCCGAGCTCCGTGATGGGGGCGCGGTCGAGGGCGCGGCGCAGGCGGCGCGCCTCGGGGGCGGGAAGGACGCCACGGCGGGCGAGGTCGTGCAGGAGCGAGCGGCACTCGGACCACAGAAGCGGCGGCGCGACGAGGTCGTCGTCGCCGGCGCCCGCCCAGGGCGTGCCCGCGGCGAGGATGGGGAGGACGACGGTGGGGTCGACGACCAGCATCAGCCGCCAAGCCTTCGCCCGCCGCGCTGGCGGCGCAGCTCCGCGACCCAGTCGGGCTGGCGCGTGCCCCAGCTGGTCCGGGCCCAGCCCGGCGGCAGGTCGAGGGCGGGCCGCGCCACCAGCGCCTCGAGCTCGTCGGGGTGCACGTACAGGCGCCCCCGGCGGCGGTGCGCGGCGAGCCGGCCCTGGCGCACCCAGCGGCGCACGGTCTCCGGTCCGCGGCCCGTCTGGGCGGCTGCCTCCGCGATCGTGAGCACGGCCATATGCTACACCTTTCTGGGAGCATGGGGCGATTCGCGTGGACGCGGGGTCGATACGGCTGTACGGTCTGCGCATCCGACGGCCCCGCCCCGGGAGGGGTGACGCGCGGCCGCGGGACCCTGTGGTAGACTGCGCGTTCGCTCGCCGACCCGCCCGCGCCGAGCATCCGTCGTCATACCTTCAAGCCCTAGGAGGGCCCGTGGCCTCTGCGAAGCCCCGCCCGAAGCGCCAGCGCCGCAACTTCTCCCATCTGGAGCAGACGCCGGCGGCGCGCATCCTCGACGTCCCGAACCTGATCGACATCCAGCGCGCGTCGTTCCGCCACTTCATGGAGAACGGCATCCGCGAGGTGATCGACGACATCTCGCCGATCGAGGACTACACCGGCTTCCTCGCCGTCGAGTTCGGCGACCACGTCTTCGAGCCGCCCGCGGTCTCGGAACGCGAGTGCCGCGAGACGGACAAGAGCTTCGAGTCGGGCCTGTTCATGACGGTCGCGTTCGTGAACAAGGAGACGGGCGAGATCCGCGAGCAGCGGGTCTTCATGGGCAACTTCCCCCAGATGACGGATGCGGGCACCTTCATCATCAACGGCACCGAGCGCGTGGTCGTGACGCAGCTCGTCCGTTCGCCCGGCGCCTACATCATGGAGCCGAAGGACGCGACGAAGCAGGTCTTCACCGCGAACCTGATGCCGCAGCGCGGCTCCTGGCTCGAGCTCGAGATCGACAAGAAGGGCCAGGTCTTCGCGCGCATCGACCGCAAGCGCAAGCTGCCGGTGACGACGCTCCTGCGCGCGCTCCCCGAGACGGACGCGATCACGGGCGAGGCGTTCGACACGCACTCCGACGAGGGCATCCGCAACCTCTTCCGCGACCCCGAGACGGGCGAGCCGAACCTCTTCATCGACCTCACGCTCGAGAAGGACCCGGCGAAGGCGCACGAGCAGGCGCTGATCGAGGTCTTCAAGAAGCAGCGCCCGGGCGAGCCGCCGACGATCGACAACTCGCGCAAGCTCTTCGACACCCTCTTCTTCGACCCGAAGCGCTACGACCTGACCCGCGTCGGCCGCTACAAGCTCAACTCGCGGCTCGGGCTCGAGGTCGACCCGGACGTGCGCGTCCTGACGCACCGCGACCTGATCGAACTGGTCCGCCGCATCGTCGTGCTCCCGGGCATGCTCGGCGTCAGCGACCCCGAGATCCGCGACTTCGCCGAGGCCTGCCGCGAGATCCAGCGCCCCGACGAGGTCGCGCGCGAGCTCGACGAATACGAGCACTTCGGCAACCGCCGCCTGCGCACCGTCGGCGAGCTGGTCCAGGAGGCGTTCCGCGTCGGCCTGTACCGCATGGAGCGCGTCGTCAAGGAGCGCATGACGACCGAGGACGTCGACACGATCACGCCGCAGACGATCATCAACATCCGGCCCGTGGTGGCGGCGCTGAAGGAGTTCTTCGGCTCCTCGCAGCTGTCGCAGTTCATGGACCAGACGAACTCGCTGTCCGGCCTCACGCACCGCCGCCGCCTGTCGGCGCTCGGCGCCGGCGGCCTGACCCGCGAGCGCGCCCCGATCGAGGTGCGCGACGTGCACCCGACCCACTACGGCCGCATGTGCCCGATCGAGACGCCGGAGGGCCCGAACATCGGCCTGATCGGGTCGCTGTCGTCGTACGCGACCGTGTCGGAGTTCGGCTTCGTGCAGTCGCCGTACCGCGTGATCAAGAACGGCGCCCCCACCCAGGAGGTCGTCTACCTCGACGCCTCCCAGGAGGAGCGCCACCTGATCGCCCAGTCCGACACCCCGCTGGACGCCAAGGGCAAGCTGGTCGGCCCCGTCACCGTGCGCCAGCACGGCGGCGAGCTCGGCATCGTCGAGGCCGACGAGGTCACCCTGATGGACGTCGCGCCCGAGCAGATCGTGTCGGTCGCGACCGCCCTGATCCCGTTCCTCGAGCACGACGACGCCAACCGCGCCCTGATGGGCTCGAACATGATGCGCCAGGCCGTGCCGTTGCTCGTGGCCGAGGCGCCCGTGGTCGGCACCGGCCTCGAGGCCCGCGCCGCGATCGACTCCGGCGACGTCGTGGTGGCGCTCCGCGCGGGCATGGTCAGCGGGGTCGACGCCACGCAGATCACCGTCAAGGCCGCCGACGGCGAGGACCGCTACGAGCTCGTCAAGTTCATGCGCTCCAACCAGGGCACCCTGATCCACCAGAAGCCGATCGTCCTCGAGGGCCAGAAGGTCGCCGCGGGCGAGGTCATCGCCGACGGCTCCTCGTCCGACGGGGGCGAGCTCGCGCTCGGCAAGAACATGCTGGTCGCGTTCATGGCCTGGGAGGGCTACAACTTCGAGGACTCGATCATCCTCTCCGAACGGATCGTCAAGGACGACGTCCTCTCGTCGGTCCACATCGACGAGTACGAGGTCGACGCCCGCTCCACGAAGCTCGGCGACGAGGAGATCACGCGCGACATCCCGAACCGCTCGGAGGAGTCGCTGCGCGACCTCGACGAGATCGGCGTCGTGCGGATCGGCGCCGAGGTCGGCTCCGGCGACCTGCTCGTCGGCAAGGTCACGCCGAAGGGCGAGACCGAGCTGACCGCCGAGGAGAAGCTGATCCGCGCGATCTTCAAGGAGAAGGCGCGCGAGGTCCGCGACACCTCGCTGAAGGTCCCGCACGGCGACGGCGGCAAGGTCATCGACGTGAAGATGTTCGACCGCGAGGCGGGCGACGAGCTCAACGCCGGCGTCAACCAGCTGGTCCGCGTCTACGTGGCCAAGAAGCGCAAGATCGCCGAGGGCGACAAGCTCGCCGGCCGTCACGGCAACAAGGGCGTGATCTCGAAGATCGTGCCCGAGGAGGACATGCCGTTCCTCGAGGACGGCACGCCCGTCGACATGATCCTCAACCCGCTCGGCGTGCCGAGCCGCATGAACATCGGCCAGATCCTCGAGACGCACCTCGGCTTCGCGGCGCGCTACCGCTCCGACGGCGACCCGAACCCGCCCGAGTGGATCGCGACGCCCGTCTTCGACGGCGCCACCGTCGACGAGGTCGACGGCGAGCTGGTCGACTGGGTCGGCCGCCACAAGGAGTCGCCGGTCACGCTGACCGTCGACGACGAGCAGGGCCGCCGCGTGTCGGGCAAGGTCCAGCTCTACGACGGCAAGACCGGCGAGCCGTACGACCAGAAGGTCGTCGTCGGCTACATGTATACGCTCAAGCTGCTGCACCTCGTGGACGACAAGATCCACGCGCGCTCGACGGGCCCGTACTCGCTCGTCACGCAGCAGCCGCTCGGCGGCAAGGCCCAGTTCGGCGGCCAGCGCTTCGGCGAGATGGAGGTGTGGGCGCTCGAGGCGTACGGCGCCGCGCACACCCTCCAGGAGATGCTGACCATCAAGTCCGACGACACCATCGGCCGCGTCAAGGCCTACGAGGCGATCGTCAAGGGCGAGAACATCCCCGAGCCGTCCGTGCCGGAGAGCTTCAAGGTGCTGCTCAAGGAGATGCAGTCCCTCGCGCTCGACGTGCGGCCGCTGCGCGACGACGGCCGCGAGGTCCAGATCTCCGAGGAGGACGACGAGCTGATCCGCGCCGCGGAGGAGCTCGGCGTCGACCTGTCGGCGGAGCGCACGGGCGACGTCGACCGGGACGGCGACGGGGTCGATGACCTCGCCGAGGAGGACGCCGATCCGGTGGCCGCCGACGCGACGCTCGACTCGGTCGAGGACATCTCCGAGGGGGCGGCCGACACCGAAGACGACGACGCCCTCGCGCTTCCCGCGGGCGACGCTGACGGCGAGGAGGGGGACCTGTAGGCGCCCCGGGCGACGACAGGCATCCCTTCCCGCGATAGGAGACTCACCATGATCGACGTCAGCGACTTCGACTACATCAAGATCGGCCTCGCCTCGACGAAGGACATCCAGTCCTGGTCGAGCGGCGAGGTGACCAAGCCCGAGACGATCAACTACCGCACGCTCAAGCCGGAGAAGGACGGGCTCTTCTGCGAGCGCATCTTCGGCCCGACCCGCGACTGGGAGTGCTACTGCGGCAAGTACAAGCGCGTCCGCTACAAGGGCATCATCTGCGAGCGCTGCGGCGTCGAGGTGACGCGCCAGAAGGTGCGCCGCGAGCGCATGGGCCACATCGACCTGGCCGCGCCCGTCTCGCACATCTGGTTCTTCAAGGGCGTCCCGAGTCGCATCGGCTACCTGCTCGACATCGCGCCGAAGGACCTCGAGAAGGTCCTCTACTTCGCCGCGCACATCTGCACCCACGTCGACGAGGAGGCCCGCGCGGCCGACCTGTCGGAGTTGGAGCGCAAGATCGTCGGCGAGCGCGAGGAGCTCGAGCGCGAGCGCGAGGAGGAGGTCGGCCGCGTCGCGGAGCGCCTCCAGCGCCGCCGCCAGTGGGTCGCGACCGGCTCCGAGGACGGCTTCGACGACGACGACGAGTACTGGGGCCGCATGCTCAACGCGTGGGCCGAGGAGCAGGGCTACAGCCTCGCCGAGGACCGCGCGCTGGCCGGCGGCCTGCTCGCGCAGGTCGCGCTGCAGCTGACCGACACGACCAAGAAGGTCGTCACGGACACGATCCACCGGATCGCCGTCCGCGAGGACCGCGACCTCTCCGCCAAGGAGATCGAGGCCGTGGCCGCCGTGGCGGCGGACGCCCTCGCCATCCTCAAGGAGGACGTCAAGCGGGTCCGCGACGGCAAGGGCGCCCAGAAGAGCGCGGGCCGGCGCGGGCTCGAGCAGGCCGCGCAGTTCCTCGCCGGCGACGACGCCGCCAAGGACGGCGAGGCCCTCGCCGGGAAGCTGACGGCCGGCGGCCGCAGCCGCAAGGACCTCGATAAGGCGCGCGCGCTCGGCAACGGGCTGCTCGCCGACGTCATCCGCACGGCGCCCGACCGCCCCGCCCGGGGCTTCGCCGTCGCCGCGCTGACGGGCGAGCTGTGCCTCAAGGCCGAGGGCGGCATGAGCCCCGCGGACCGCGAGCGCGTCGACGAGTGGACGCAGAAGGTCGTCGAGATGCTGAAGGACGCCGAGCAGCGCAAGAAGGACGTGCACGAGTTGTTCGACGAGCGCCTCCAGATGCTGGACGACGCCTGGGCCGTGTTCCAGACGATCAAGCCCAAGGAGGTCATCGGCGACGAGAAGGTTGCCCGCGAGCTCAAGGACCGCTTCGCCTCGTCGTGGGGCTTCGGCGAGTACATCGGCCTCGGCATGGGCGCCGAGGCGGTCCGCGACCTGCTCGCCCGCGAGGACATCCCGGTTCTGGTTGAGGACCTCAAGGAGCAGATCGCGACCGGCAAGGGCCAGAAGCAGCAGCGCGCCATCAAGCGCCTGAAGGTCGTGTCCGCGTTCCACAAGAGCGAGCAGCGGCCCGACTCGATGATCCTCGAGGTGATCCCCGTGATCCCGCCGGAGCTGCGCCCGATGGTGCAGCTCGACGGCGGCCGTTTCGCCACCAGCGACCTCAACGACCTCTACCGCCGCGTGATCAACCGCAACAACCGCCTCAAGCGGCTGCTCGACCTCGGCGCGCCGGAGATCATCGTCAACAACGAGAAGCGCATGCTGCAGGAGGCCGTCGACGCGCTCTTCGACAACGGCCGCCGCGGCCGCGCGGTGACCGGCCCGGGCAACCGCCCGCTGAAGTCGCTGTCCGACATGCTCAAGGGCAAGCAGGGCCGCTTCCGCCAGAACCTGCTCGGCAAGCGCGTCGATTACTCGGGCCGCTCCGTGATCGTCGCGGGCCCGCAGCTCAAGCTGCAGCAGTGCGGCCTGCCGAAGCTGATGGCCCTCGAGCTGTTCAAGCCGTTCATCATGAGCCGGCTCGTGGAGCGCAAGGCCGTCCCGAACATCAAGGCCGCCAAGCGCATGGTGGAGACCATGGAGGGCGACGTCTGGGACGTGCTCGAGGAGGTCATCACCGAGCACCCGGTGCTCCTGAACCGCGCCCCGACCCTGCACCGTCTCGGCATCCAGGCCTTCGAGCCGGTGCTCGTGGACGGCAAGGCGATCCAGGTGCACCCGCTCGTCTGCCACGCGTTCAACGCGGACTTCGACGGCGACCAGATGGCCGTCCACGTGCCGCTGTCCGTCGAGGCCCAGGCCGAGGCGCGCCTCCTGATGCTGTCGGCCCACAACATCCTCTCGCCGGCCAACGGGCGCCCGCTCGCCACGCCGTCGCAGGACATGGTCATCGGCCTCTACTACCTGACCTTCTCGCACGCCGACACGGCCGCCCTGCAGGCGCGGCTCGACGCGGGCGAGAGCGGGAAGGACATCGGCTCGCACGGCAGCTTCGGCGGCGCGGACGAGGTGCAGATCGCCCTCGACCACAGGCGCGTGCCGCTGCAGGGCCCGATCGTGCTGCGCAACCCGGACGGCACCCGCACGGTGACGACGCCGGGCCGCGCGATCCTCAACCACGAGCTGCGCATCGCCCTCGAGGAGCAGCTCGGCCGCGAGCTCGAGGAGGACGACGTCGAGGAGGTGCGCGCGGCGCTGACGAAGCGCGAGATCACGGACTTCGTGACCGCCCTCGTCGACCGCCACGGCCCGTCCGAGGTGGCGATGGTCCTCGACGTGATCAAGGACCTCGGCTTCCGCTACGCGACCCAGTCGGGCGTGACGATCTCGAAGAACGACATCGTGACGCCGCCCGAGAAGGCCGCGATCCTCGCCGACTACGAGCAGCGGGTCGAGGGCGCGTGGGAGCAGTACATGGACGGCCTGATCACCGATCAGGAGCGCCACCGCAAGGTGGTGCAGCTCTGGAACGAGGCGACCGACGCCGTCGGCGAGAAGGTGAAGGACGCCTTCTCGGAGGTCAACCCCGTCTACATGATGGCCAACTCCGGGGCCCGCGGCTCGTTCAAGCAGATCCGCCAGCTGGCCGGCATGCGCGGCCTGATGGCCAACCCGAAGGGCGAGATCATCGAGCGCCCGATCAAGGCCAACTTCATGGAGGGCCTCGACGTCCTCGAGTACTTCATCTCCACGCACGGCGCCCGCAAGGGCCTCGCCGACACCGCCCTGCGCACGGCCGACTCCGGCTACCTGACGCGGCGCCTCGTCGACGTGTCCCAGGACGTGATCGTGCGCGAGGAGGACTGCGGCACCGAGCGCTACGTCGAGGTACCCGCGTTCATGGACCGCCGCCCGACCTACGAGGTCCGCGGCGGGGTCGTCGTGCGCCGCTCGCCGGTGCTCGACACGCGGCCGTCCGACCAGCTCGCGGGTCGCGTGCTCGCGCAGGACGTGGCGATCGGCGGCGGCGACACGCTGCCCGCCGGCACCCCGATCAGCCGCTCGTTCGCGACCGAGCTGTACGAGGAGAAGGCCCGCCACGTCGAGGGCGTGCTCAACCGGATCGACGGCGAGATCGAGAAGGCGGGCAAGGAGCCCGACCCCGTGGCGCTGGCCAAGGCGGTCCGCCTCGCCGACCTCGCCGAGGTCTTCAAGCGCGAGGCGAAGGGCGAGGACCCGTACTTCACGCTCGAGGCCGTCGACGACATGAAGAACCCGGAGAAGTTCGCCCGGCGCCTCGAGGAGGAGGGCTACCCCTCCAAGCCCCACGAGGACCGCACGGCCGACGAGATCCGGGTCCTGCAGCTGCGCACCCTGGTCTGGGCGATGAACGAGCTGGTCGACGCGGAGTGCACCGTGCCGGTCCGCTCGGTTCTCACCTGCGAGGCCGAGGTCGGGGTCTGCGGCGCCTGCTACGGCGTCATGCCGGCGACGGGCTCGCGCTCGGAGGTCGGCGACGCGGTCGGCATCATCGCCGCCCAGTCGATCGGCGAGCCGGGCACGCAGCTGACCATGCGCACGTTCCACACCGGCGGCGTCGCCGGCGCGGACATCACGCACGGCCTGCCGCGCGTCGTGGAGCTGTTCGAGGCCCGCACCCCGAAGATGCCGGGCGCCGTCGCGCACGTCGACGGCCGCGTCATCCGCCGGGCCAAGACGACCGGCCAGTTCGTCTTCGTCCTCCCGCGCCGCGACGACATCACGGTGCAGGAGATCAAGGGCGAGGGCTCGGTGATCTTCTACAAGGGCGAGCGCATGACGCGCACGCTCGCGGAGTGGATCACGAAGGGCATCCCGTACTCCCGCAGCGCCGAGGAGATCGTCGAGGACGGCCAGATCGTCGTCCGCGGCCAGCAGATCGTCAACGGCGTCCTGTCGCCGCCCGACCTGATGGCCTCCGGCCTGGACCGGGCGACGCGCTACCTGACCGAGGAGGTTCAGCGCGTCTACCGCGACCAGGGCGTGGAGATCAACGACAAGCACGTCGAGGTGATCGCCCGCCAGATGACGCGCCGCGTCCTCGTCGACCACCCGGGCGACACGGACTACCTGCCCGGCCAGCTGGTCGAGGTGTCGGAGTTCCTGACCCAGCGCGAGGTCCTCGAGAAGAAGAAGGCCAAGGTCAAGCGGACCGAGGTGCCGACCGGCGAGCAGCAGGTCCTCGGCATCACCAAGGCCTCGCTGGCCACGGAGAGCTTCCTGTCGGCGGCCTCCTTCCAGGAGACCACCAAGGTGCTCACCGACGCCTCCATCGAGGGCAAGACGGACCAACTGACCGGCCTCAAGGAGAACGTGATCATCGGCAAGCTGATCCCGGCCTCCACCGGCCTCAGGGAGTACCGCGCGATCGAGATCGAGCCCCGCGAGCCCTGGACGCCGGAGATCATCGGCGCCGTGGCCGGCGGCGGCGAGCTCGGCATCGTGGGCGAGGAGATCGAGCCGATGGTCGGCTTCGAGGAGCGCCTCGCCGACGAGGGCCTCAGCGGGAACTGAGCAGCGTGCGGCGCCCCGTCCCCGTCCGGGGGCGGGGCGCCGACACGCTCACAGGCGGGCCAGGAGCTCGTCGACCGGCACGCGATCGGCCGCGCTCGTCGCGCGGTGCAGGAGGCGCACGTCCGCGTCGGGGCCGAGCAGGAGGTCCGCCCCGAGCTGGAAGCCGTCGTCGCCGCGCGCCTTCCAGGCGGGCCTGAGGCGCGCCGCCTCCCGGAACCCGTCGCGCCACGAGGCGCCGTCAAGGAGGAGCGCCCGGGCCGAGCCGCGCCCGACGCCGAGGGCGCGGTAGAGCTCGCGCTCGGGATCGCCCGCCACGAGGACGTCGCGGGCGCCGTGGCCGTGGCGCCAGGCCTCGGCGCGTTCGGCGGGGATCGGCATGACGACGAGGAGGTCGCCGCCGCGCGCCCTGATCGCCTCCCGGGCCTCCACAACACGGCGGAGGTGCCGCTGGCAGACGGGTCAGCCGGGGTGGCGGGTCAGGTACACGACCCAGGGCCGCCCGAGCAGGTCGTCGCGCTCGAGGACGCCGCCGCCGGCGAGGGGGAGGGGCAGGTCGGGGAACTCCACCCCCGGATCATCGCACGGCCTTGCACCGCCGCCGGACGCCGTCCACAATCGCCCGGTCCCGAGGGAGGAGACCGCCCATGTCCCGCACCATCCCGCGCCGCGCCGTCGCGGCGCTCGTCGTCCTCGCCGTCGGTGTGGGCGCCGCCCTGCCCGCACTCGGCGGCGCCGCCGAGGAGCGCGCCCGCGCCCTGATCGGCACCGCGCAGCTCAAAAACGGCGCCGTCACGAACGCCAAGGTCAGGGCGGGATCGCTGCGCTACGCGGCCTTCGCGAAGCGCCAGGTCGCGCCGTGGTCCCTGAAGGGGATCCCCGCCGGGGGCGTCCTGACCGGGGCGTACCCCGCGCCCGGGCTCGCCGCGGGCAGCGTGCGGGCCGCGCAGATCGCGCCCGGGGCCGTCGGGCGGAGCGAGATCGCGGCGGGCGCCGTCGGCTCGGAGGAGCTCGCGCAGGGCGCGGTGCGCGCCATCGACATCGCCAACGGCTCGATCGGCGCCAGCAAGATCGCCCCCGACAGCATCGGCAAGGGCCAGATCGCGCCCGGCGGGGTGGGGGCGAGCGAGATCGCCCGCGGCGCCGTCGGGCCCGGCGAGCTCGCAGCCCTGCCCGGCGCCCGCGTCTACCTCGCCGAGGGCACGCGCATCGACCTCGCGTCGGGGACGCGCACGACGCTCAGATTCGGGGCGCGGGCGTACAGCCAGGGCGGCGTCTGGTCGGACGCCCAGCCCGACCGGCTGACCGCGCCCGTGGCCGGGGTCTACCAGGTGACGGCGGGGGTGGTGTTCGAGGACAACGGCAGCGGCGCGCGCGGCGTCTGGATCGTGGACACGGGGAGCGGGGCGGTGCTGGCGGGGGAGCGGGAGAACGCGGTGATCCTCAATGCGCCCACGGAGCTGACGGTGAGTTCAGTACTCCACTTGAACGCGGGTCAGCAGGTTGCTCTGCAAGTTGAGCAGTCCGCCGGGCGCACGGTCTCAGTTCTCGGTGCGGGCCAGCAGACGGCTCTGGGCCTGCAGTTCCTGAGCCCGTAGGGCGCCGTCCGGCGGCTGCTGTAGAACAGCCCCAACGGCGCTCGGGCGCCTCCGGCGCGGACCCTGCCCCGTGGGGGTGACGGTTCCCGTTTGGCGCTTTCGCCCGTTTGCCGTACAGTTCTCCGGTCGCGACTGCGGTCGCCTCTCTCATCGTGCGCCCTGAGGCGCTCGTCCAACCCCCGATAGAGGTCCTTTGCCCACTATCAATCAGCTCGTGCGGAAGCCCCGCACGCCCGAGAAGTCGAAGAACAAGACGCCCGCGCTGAAGGGCGCCCCGCAGAAGCGCGGGGTCTGCACGCGCGTGTACACGACGACCCCGAAGAAGCCGAACTCGGCCCTGCGGAAGGTCGCGCGCGTCCGGCTCTCGAACGGCATGGAGGTCACGGCCTACATCCCGGGCATCGGCCACAACCTGCAGGAGCACTCCGTCGTGCTGATCCGCGGCGGCCGCGTGAAGGACCTGCCGGGCATCCGCTACAAGATCGTCCGCGCCGCGCTCGACACGTCGGGCGTCGCGGACCGCAGGCAGGCCCGCTCCAAGTACGGGGCCAAGAAGTCCTGATGCCGCGCCGCGCCGCCATCGTCCCCCGCGAGCTCGCGGCCGATTCCGTCTACGGGTCCACCCTGGTCACGCAGGTGATCAACAAGGTGATGCTCGACGGCAAGCGCTCCACCGCGGAGCAGATCGTCTACGGCGCCCTCGCCATCGTGGCCGAGAAGTCGGGCCGCGAGCCGGTCGAGATGCTCGACCAGGCGATCAAGTCGGTCACGCCGGTCCTCGAGACCCGCAGCCGGCGCGTCGGCGGCGCCAACTACCAGGTGCCCGTCGAGGTGCCCGTCCGCCGCGCGCGCACCCTGGCCGTGCGCTGGCTCGTGACGTTCGCCCGCCAGCGCCGCGAGCGCGGCTCGGCCGAGCGCCTGGCCGCCGAGATCCTGGACGCGACCAACCAGCAGGGTGGCGCGTTCAAGCGCAAGGACGACATCTACCGCATGGCCCAGGCCAACAAGGCCTTCGCCCACTACCGCTGGTAACTCCTATGAGCACCGTCATCGAGACCCAGACCGATTCCGTCGCGCCTGCGGCCAGCGATCTCGGCAAGTTCCGCAACATCGGGATCATGGCCCACATCGATGCGGGCAAGACCACCGTCACCGAGCGCGTCCTGTTCTACACGGGCCGCACCCACAAACTGGGCGAGGTGCACGAGGGCGCGGCGACGATGGACTGGATGGTCCAGGAGCAGGAGCGCGGCATCACGATCACGTCGGCGGCCACGACGGCGCTGTGGTCGGGCCATCGGATCAACATCATCGATACACCCGGGCACGTGGACTTCACCGTCGAGGTGGAGCGCTCGCTGCGCGTCCTCGACGGCGCCGTCGCCGTGTTCGACTCGGTCGCCGGCGTCCAGCCGCAGTCCGAAACCGTCTGGCGCCAGGCCGACAAGTACGAGGTGCCGCGCGTGGCGTTCGTCAACAAGATGGACCGCGTCGGCGCCGACTTCGACTTCGTCAAGTCGACGATCGTCGACCGCCTCGGCGCGAACCCCGTCGCCATCCAGATCCCGATCGGCGCGGAGGAGGACTTCCGCGGCATCGTCGACCTGGTGCGCATGAAGGTGATCCTCTTCGACCAGGACGAGCGCGGCCTGTCCTGGTCCGAGTCGGACCCCGAGGGCGATCTCCTCGCCGCCGCCGAGCTGGCGCGGCACGAGCTCGTCGAGGCCGTCGCCGACCACGACGAGGAGATCATGCTGGCCTTCCTCGAGGACCAGCCGATCGACGAGCAGGCGCTCGTCGCCGCGATCCGCGCGGCCACCCTCGACCTCTCGATCACGCCGCTCCTGTGCGGCACCGCCTTCAAGAACAAGGGCGTCCAGCAGCTGCTCGACGCCGTCGTCGCCTACCTGCCGAGCCCGCTCGACATCCCGCCCGTGACCGGCACCAAGCCGCGCTCGGACGAGGAGCTGGTGCGCGAGGCCAGGCTCGACGCGCCGTTCGCCGCGCTCGCCTTCAAGGTGATGAGCGACCCGTTCGTCGGCAAGCTGACCTACTTCCGCGTCTACTCCGGCACCCTCTCCGCCGGCTCGCCCGTCTACAACGCGTCGACGGACAAGAAGGAGCGCGTGGGCCGCATCCTCCAGATGCACGCCAACCACCGCGAGGAGCGCGAGGAGATCGGCGCCGGCGAGATCGCCGCCGCCGTCGGCCTCAAGGCGACCACGACGGGCGACACGCTCTGCGACGAGAAGAATGCGATCCTGCTCGAGTCGATCGACTTCCCCGAGCCGGTCATCGAGGTCGCCGTCGAGCCGAAGACGAAGGCCGACCAGGACAAGCTCGCGACGGCGCTGCAGCGCCTGTCCGAGGAGGACCCCACCTTCCGCGTCAAGACGGATGAGGAGACGGGACAGACGCTGATCGCCGGCATGGGCGAGCTGCACCTCGAGATCATCGTGGACCGCCTGATGCGCGAGTTCTCCGTCGACGCCAACGTCGGCAAGCCGCAGGTCGCGTACCGCGAGACGATCCGCAAGGTCGTCGAGAAGATCCAGGGCAAGTTCGTCCGCCAGACCGGTGGCCGCGGCCAGTACGGCGACGTCTGGCTGCGCGTCGAGCCGACCGAGCCGGGCGAGGGCTATTCGTTCGCCTCCGAGATCGTCGGCGGCGTCGTGCCGAAGGACTACCACAACGCCGTCGACCAGGGCGTGCGCGAGGCGCTCGACACCGGCGTGATCGCCGGCTTCCCGGTCGTCGACGTCAAGGTCGCCCTCGTGGACGGCTCGTACCACGACGTCGACTCGTCCGAGATGGCCTTCAAGATCGCCGGCTCGATGGCCCTCAAGGAGGGCCTGCGCAAGGGCGACTCCGCCCTGCTCGAGCCGATCTTCGCGGTCGAGGTCGTGACGCCCGAGGAGTACATGGGCGACGTGATCGGCGACCTCAACAGCCGGCGCGGCCGCGTCGAGGGTATGGAGCCCCGCGGCAACGCGCAGGTGATCACGGCCCGCGTCCCGCTCGCCGAGATGTTCGGCTACGCGACCGACGTGCGCTCCCTCTCGCAGGGGCGCGCCACCTACACCATGCAGTTCCTCCGCTACGAGGAAGTGCCCAAGAACATCGCCGAGACGATCACGGCGAAGGCGTAACCCGCCACCAGCCCAGACCACCGAGACCGAGCAAGACAGACGACCAGAGAGCCCCGGAGAAGACGATGTCCAAGCAGAAGTTCGAGCGCACCAAGCCGCACCTCAACGTCGGCACCATCGGCCACATCGACCACGGCAAGACGACGCTGACGGCCGCCATCACGAAGGTCCTCGCCGAGCGCGGCGGCGGCGTCGCCCGCGACTTCGCGTCGATCGACAACGCCCCCGAGGAGCGCGAGCGCGGCATCACGATCAACACCGCGCACGTCGAGTACGAGACCGAGGGCCGCCACTACGCGCACGTCGACTGCCCGGGCCACGCCGACTACATCAAGAACATGATCACGGGCGCCGCCCAGATGGACGGCGCGATCCTGGTCGTGTCGGCCGCCGACGGCCCGATGCCGCAGACGCGCGAGCACATCCTGCTCGCCCGCCAGGTCGGCGTGCCGTACATCGTCGTCGCCCTCAACAAGGCCGACATGGTGGACGACCCCGAGCTGCTCGAGCTCGTCGAGCTCGAGGTCCGCGAGCTGCTCTCCTCGTACGAGTTCCCGGGCGACGACATCCCCGTCGTCAAGGTCTCGGCGCTGAAGGCGCTCGAGGGCGACGCCCAGTGGACCGAGTCCATCGTCGAGCTGATGAACGCCGTCGACTCGTACATCCCGGAGCCGGTCCGCGACACGGACAAGCCGTTCCTGATGGCGATCGAGGACGTGTTCACGATCACCGGCCGCGGCACCGTCGTGACGGGCCGCATCGAGACCGGCGTCATCACCGTCGGCGACGAGGTCGAGGTCGTGGGCCTCAAGGACACCGAGAAGACGACCTGCACCGGCGTCGAGATGTTCAACAAGGACCTCGACCGCGGCGAGGCGGGCGACAACGCCGGCTGCCTCCTGCGCGGCCTCAAGCGCGAGGACGTCGAGCGCGGCCAGGTCCTGGCCAAGCCGGGCTCGATCACCCCGCACACGGACTTCGAGGCCGACATCTACGTCCTCACCAAGGAGGAGGGCGGGCGCCACACCCGCTTCCTCTCGGGCTACCGCCCGCAGTTCTACTTCCGCACGACGGACGTCACCGGCGCGGTGGTCCTGCCCGACGGCACGGACATCTGCCTCCCCGGCGACCGCACGTCGATCAAGGTCGAGCTGATCCAGCCGATCGCCATGGACGAGGGCCTGCGCTTCGCGATCCGCGAGGGCGGCCGCACCGTCGGCGCCGGCGTCGTCACGAAGATCATCAAGTAGGACCATTGGCCGAGCAGAAGATCCGCATCCGCCTCAAGGGCTACGACCACCAGACGCTGGACCGGTCGGCAAAGGACATCGTCGACACGGCGGTGCGCTCCGGCGCGACCGTGTCCGGCCCGGTGCCCCTGCCCACGGAGAAGAACGTCTACTGCGTGATCCGGTCGCCGTTCAAGGACAAGGACTCGCGGGAGCACTTCGAGATCCGGACCCACAAGCGGCTGATCGACATCCATTCCCCCACGCCGAAGACGGTCGACTCGCTGATGCGGCTCGATCTGCCCGCCGGCATCGACATCGAGATCAAGCTCTAGCGACATGAAGGCAATCATCGGACGCAAGCTGGGCATGACCCAGCTCTTCACGGAGGACGGGGCGCGCCTGCCCGTGACCGTGATCGAGGCGGGCCCCTGCCCGATCGTCGGCGTGCGCACCGCCGAGGCGGATGGGTACGACGGCGTGCAGCTCGCGTACGAGGCCGTCGATCGCGACGCCATCTCGAAGCCCGAGGCCGGCCACCTGGCCACGGCGGGGGTCGGCCCGCACAAGCACCTGCGGGAGTTCCGCGGCACCACCGAGCTCGCCGTCGGCGAGGCGGTGACCGTCTCGGTGTTCGGGCCGGGCGACCACATCAAGGTCTCCGGCACGAGCGTCGGCAAGGGCTTCGCGGGCACGATCAAGCGGCACAACTTCAGCCGCGGCCCCGTCACGCACGGCTCGCACAACGTCCGCGCGCCCGGCTCGATCGGCCAGTCCGCCTGGCCGTCGCGCGTCTTCAAGGGCAAGCGGATGGCGGGCCAGATGGGCAACGAGCGGGTCACCCAGCGCGGGCTGACCGTGATCGACGTCGACCCGCAGCGCAACGTGCTGCTGGTGTCGGGCGCGGTCCCGGGCCCGACCGGCGGCCTCGTCGAGATCCGGGAGGACGCGCACTGATGGCCCTCACCGCTCCCATCGTCGGCGGCAAGGGCAGCGTGCCCCTGCCCGAGGCCGTGTTCGGCGTCGAGGCCTCGGCCGGGCTCCTGCACGAGGTCGTGACGGCGGAGAACGCCGGCCGCCGCCAGGGCACGCACGCCACGAAGACCCGCGGCATGGTCGCGGGCGGCCGCGCCAAGCCGTTCCGCCAGAAGGGCACCGGCCGCGCCCGCCAGGGCACGACCCGTGCGGCGCAGTTCACCGGCGGCGGCGTCGTGTTCGGCCCGCAGCCGCGCTCGTACGCGGTCAAGGTCAACAAGAAGGCGTACCGCAAGGCCCGCTGCATGGGCCTCTCGCAGCACGCCCGGCTCGGCACGATCGGCGTCTTCGCCGCGGGCGGCTTCGAATCCCCGAAGACGAAGGACGCCCTCAAGCTCGTCGACGGCTGGATGCAGGCGCCCCTCGTGGTCGTCGTCCAGCCCGAGGAGGAGGCCGCGGCGCTGTCGTTCCGCAACCTGCCGCGCTCCGCGGTCCTGACCCCGGCCGAGGTCGGCGTCGGCGATCTGCTGTGGGCGCGCCGGCTGCTCGTCTCCGAGGCCGCGCTCGCCGAGATCGTGCGCACCCTCGGCCCGGCGGCGAAGGAGGCCGTGGCATGAGCTCGACCACGCCCGATGCCCGCTCCGTGATCCTCGGCCCCGTGGTCAGCGAGAAGTCGTACTCGCTGACGGCGAGCGGCAAGTACACGTTCCGCGTGCACCCCGACGCCCACAAGACCCAGGTCCGCCAGGCGATTGAGGAGATCTTCGACGTCGACGTCGTCGAGGTCCGCATGGTCAACGTGCCCGCCAAGCCGAAGCGCCGCGGCGTCCACCGCGGCACGCGGCCCGGCGGCAAGAAGGCCGTGGTGCAGGTCGCCGCCGGCCAGTCCATCCCGATCTTCGAGGGGGTCGCGTAATGGGCGTCCGCCACTTCCGCCCGACCTCCCCGGGACGCCGCTTCATGTCGGTGTCCGACTTCGCCGAGGTGACGAAGTCGACGCCGGAGAAGAGCCTGCTCGCGCCGGTCACGAACAAGGGCGGCCGCAACAACAACGGCCGCATCACGACACGCCACCAGGGCGGCGGCCACAAGCGCCGCTACCGCATCGTCGACTTCAAGCGGCTCAAGGACGGCGTGCCCGCCAAGGTCGCCGCGATCGAGTACGACCCGAACCGCTCCGCCCGCATCGCGCTCCTGCACTACGTGGACGGCGCGAAGGCGTACATCATCGCCCCCGTCGGCCTCGAGGTCGGCGCGCTGGTGCAGTCCGGCCCCGACGCGGACATCAAGCCGGGCAACGCGCTGCCGCTCCTGAACATCCCGACCGGCACCACGGTGCACGCGATCGAGCTGCGCCCCGGCCAGGGCGCGCGCATGTGCCGCTCCGCCGGCACGAGCGCCCAGCTCGTCGCCAAGGAGGCCGAGACCGCGCTCCTGCGCCTGCCGTCCGGCGAGCTGCGCCGCGTCAGCGCGCACTGCCGCGCCGCGATCGGCCAGGTCGGCAACACCACGCACGAGAACGAGTCCGGCGGCAAGGCCGGGCGCTCGCGCTGGCAGGGCAAGCGCCCCGGCGTGCGCGGCACCGCGATGAACCCCGTCGACCACCCGCACGGCGGCGGCGAGGGCAAGAACAAGGGGTCCCACCCCGTCACCCCGTGGGGCAAGCCGACGCTCGGTCGCCGCACCCGCGATCCGAAGAAGGCGTCCTCGGCGGACATCGTCCGCGGCCGGCGCCGTGGGAAGGGCAAGAGGTAGCGCATGTCCCGGTCGTCGAAGAAGGGTCCCTACGTGGACGAGCGGCTCCTCAAGCGCATCGAGGAGCAGAACGCCGCCAAGGACAAGAAGATGCTCAAGACCTGGTCGCGCGCGTCGACGATCTTCCCGGAGATGGTCGGCCACACGATCGCGGTCCACGACGGGCGCAAGCACGTCCCCGTGTTCGTCTCCGAGGCGATGGTCGGGCACAAGCTCGGTGAGTTCGCCCCGACCCGGACCTACCGCGGCCACGCCGCCGACAAGCAGTCGAGGCGCGGCTGATGTCCGACAAGCGCTTCTCCTACGCGAGCACGGGCCTCGTCCGCGCCGAGGCGCGGCACGTGCGCTCCTCGCCGCGCAAGGTGCGCCTCGTGCTCGAGGACATCCGCGGGCGCAGCGTCCTCGACGCGCGCCGCCAGCTCCTGTTCTCGCCGCGCGACGCGGCGAAGGACGTCGAGCTCGTCCTGCGCTCGGCCGTCACCAACGCCGAGGTCAACCACGGGCTCTCGCCCGACGACCTCGTGGTACACGCCGCCTACGCCAACGAGGGCTTCACGATCAAGCGCTTCAAGCCGCGCGCCCGCGGCCGCGCCAGCCGCATCCGCAAGCGCACCTCGCACATCGTGATCCTGCTGCGCTCGACGACGGGCGAGATCATCGTCCAGGCGGGCGCCACCGAGGCCGCCGCCGCGCCGAAGAAGGCGTCGTCGGACGGCACGCGCGCCAAGCGCGTCGCCGCCTCGAAGCAGGCGCAGGGCGCCGAGGTCGAGACCGCAGCCGCCACCGCGGCCGAGGAGGCCGTCGCCGAGGCCGCCGCCGAGGCGGCCCCGGCCAAGCCGAAGCGAGCCGCCAAGCCGAAGGTCGAGGGCGACGCGCCCGCCGCGAAGCCGAAGCGCGCCGCCAAGCCGAAGGCCGAGGGCGACGCGCCCGCCGCGAAGCCGAAGCGCGCCGCGAAGCCGAAGGCGGAGGGCGACGCCGAGAAGAAGCCGCCGCCGAGGCCGCGCACGCCGAAGAAGACCGACGACGGGGAGAAGGCCTGATGGGTCAGAAGGTGCATCCTGGCGGCCTTCGCGTGGGGATCATCCACGACTGGAAGTCGAACTGGTGCTCGGACCGCGAGTTCTCCCGCTACCTCGGCGAGGACATCCGGATCCGCGAGCACATCAACAAGAAGCTGAGCCACGCGGGCCTCTCGGACATCCACATCCGCAAGGACTCGCAGAAGATCACGATCGACATCTACACGGCCCGCCCGGGCATCGTGATCGGCAAGTCCGGCGTCGAGGTGGACGCGCTCCGCAAGGAGGTCCACGCGATCACCGGCCGCGCCGTCCAGATCAACATCAACGAGATCAAGCGCCCCGAGCTCGACGCGCGCCTGATGGCGCAGTCGGTCGCCGAGCAGCTGCAGAACCGCGTCGCCTTCCGCCGCGCGATGAAGCGCTCGATGCAGTCCGCGGTGCGCTCCGGCGCCCAGGGCGTCCGCATCAAGTGCGGCGGCCGCCTCGGCGGCGGCGAGATGAGCCGCACCGAGCAGTACTCGGAGGGCCGCGTGCCCCTGCAGACGCTGCGCGCCGACATCGACTACGGCTTCGCCGAGGCCAAGACCACCTACGGCCGCATCGGCGTCAAGGTCTGGATCAACAAGGGCGAGATCATGCCGGAGGGCTACGAGTCCGACGACCAGGGCGCCACGCGCCTCGGCGAGGTCGACGCCCGCCGCCGCAGGGGCGGCGCCAAGGGTGCGATCGAGGAGCTCGGCCCCGCGCGTCCCGCGCGGCGTCGCGGCGGCCCCGGCGGCGATCGCGCCGGCGGTGGCGAGCGCGGCGACCGCCCCGACGGCGGCCGCCGGCCGCGTGGCGGCCAGGGAGGCCCCGGCGGTCCGAACCAGCCCCGCCTGAGCGGTCCGTCCGTCCCCGCGGGCCGGCGCGCCCGCCCGCGGCCCGAGACGCCGCCGGTCGACGAGGCCGTGGTCGAGGAGACCGTGGTGGAGGAGGTCCTCGAGGCCCCCGCCGCCGAGGCGCCCGAGGCCGTGGTCGAGGAGGCCGTGGTCGAGGCTGCCGTCGAGGAGGCCCCTGCCGCGGAGCCGGCCGCTGAGGAGGCGCCCGCCGCCGAGGCCGAGGGCCCCGCCGAGGAGCCCGCCGCGTCCGAGGAGGGTGAGTCCTGATGCTGATGCCGCGTCGCGTCAAGCACCGCCGCGTGCACCGGGGCCGCCGGACCGGCGAGACCAAGGGCCACGCCCGCGTCACCTTCGGCGAGTACGGGCTGAAGGCGATGGAGGAGGGCTGGGTCACCGCCCGCCAGATCGAGGCCGCCCGTATCGCCATGACCCGCAAGATCAAGCGTGGCGGCAAGGTCTGGATCACGATCTTCCCCGACAAGCCCGTCACCAAGAAGCCCGCGGAGACCCGCATGGGCTCAGGTAAGGGCTCGCCGGAGTTCTGGGTCGCCGTCGTGCGCCCGGGCCGCATCATGTTCGAGCTGGCCGGCGTGCCGGAGCCCCTGGCCCGCGAGGCCATGCGCCTCGCCGCCCAGAAGCTCCCGATCCGCTGCGCGGTCGTGACGCGAGAGGGTGATCTCTTTGAAGGCTAGTGAGATCCGCGCGATGAGCCCCGACGACGTCGCCAAGCAGGTCGCCGACGCGCGCCAGGAGCTGTTCAACCTGCGCTTCCAGCACGCCACCGGCGCGCTCGAGGACACGTCGCGCCTGAACCTGGCGCGGCGCGAGCTCGCGCGCCTTCTGACGGTGCAGGGCGAGATGGCCGAGGGCCAGGAGGACGGCACGCGGTGAGCGACGAGACCGAGAACCCCGAGGTGGAGGAGACCCCCGTGGACGAGGCGCCCGCCGCCGAGGCCGACGAGGCCCCCGCCGCCGAGGAGGCTGCCGTGGAGGAGCCCGTGGCCGAGGAGGCTCCTGCCGAGGAGCCCGCGGCTGAGGCCGCCGCCGAGGAGGCTCCCGCGGAGGAGCCCGTGGCCGAGGAGGCCCCTGCCGAGGAGCCCGCGGCTGAGGCCGCCGCCGAGGAGGCTCCCGCCGAGGAGGCCCCCGTCGAGGAGGCCCCCGTCGAGGAGGCCCCCAAGGAGAAGAAGAAGCGCTCCCCGCGCAAGCCCCGGCTGCGCCGCGTGCGCACCACGGCCGCGGAGCGCGCCGAGCTGCGCCAGAAGTCCGCGGCGGCGCGCCGTCGCCGGCGCGGCGAGACGGGCGGCGGCGCGTACGTCCGCACCCCGGCCCAGGAGGCCGAGGCCGGCTCCCGCCGCGAGCGCCGCGGCGTCGTCACCTCCGACAAGATGGAGCAGACGATCACGGTCCGGGTCGACGTCCTCAAGGCGCACCCGAAATACAAGAAGATCATGCGCCGCTCAATGACCCTGCACGCGCACGACGAGAGGAACGAGGCCAAGATCGGCGACACCGTGCGCGTCGTCGAGACCCGCCCGCTCTCGAAGACGAAGCACTGGCGCCTGGTCGAGATCGTCGAGGCGGCCAAGTGATCCAGCAGGAGTCCCGCCTCCGCGTCGCCGACAACACCGGCGCCCGCGAGATCCTCTGTATCCGCGTCCGCGGCGGCTCGCACCGCCGCTACGCCGGCGTGGGGGACATCATCGTGGCCACGGTCAAGCAGGCGACCCCGAACGGCACCGTCAAGAAGGGCGAGGTCGTGCACGCGGTCGTCGTGCGCACCACCAAGTCGCACCACCGCGACGACGGCACGAACATCCGCTTCGACGACAACGCGGCCGTGATCATCGATCCCGCCGGCAACCCGCGCGGCACCCGCATCTTCGGGCCCGTCGCGCGCGAGCTGCGCGAGAAGAACTTCATGCGCATCGTCTCCCTCGCCCCGGAGGTGCTCTGATGAGCGGCCTCGGCATCCGCAAGGACGACACGATCGAGGTCGTGACCGGCAAGGACCGCGGCAAGCGCGGCAAGGTCATCTCGGTCGAGCCGGCGAAGGACCGCCTGATCGTCGAGGGCCGCAACGTCGCGCGCCGCCACACGAAGCCGCGCCCCGTGCCCGGCACGAGCGGCCAGCAGATGGCCCCCGGCGGCGTCCTCGACCTCGAGCAGCCGCTGCGCCGCTCCAACGTGATGCTGGTCTGCCCGTCCTGCGACGCGGCGACCCGGATCTCCTACGACACCGTGGGCGACGGCCGCAAGGTCCGCGTCTGCAAGAAGTGCGGAACGCACATCGACAAGTAAATGACCGATACCGCCACCCACATCCCCCGGCTCAAGGAGCGCTACGAGCGCGACGTCCGCGCCGCCCTCGTCGAGCAGTTCGGCTACACGTCGCCGATGCAGGCGCCGCGCGTCACCAAGATCACGCTCAACATGGGCGTGTCGGACGCGAAGACCGACTCCAAGGCCCTCGACCACGCCGTCGACCAGATGACGCTGATCGCGGGCCAGAAGCCGATCCAGACGCTCGCCCGCAAGTCCATCGCCGGCTTCAAGCTGCGCGAGGGCATGCCGATCGGCTGCAAGGTCACGCTGCGCGGCGAGCTGATGTACGAGTTCCTCGACCGCCTGACGACGGTAGCCCTCCCGCGCATCCGCGACTTCCGGGGCATCAGCCCGAAGTCGTTCGACGGGCGGGGCAACTACTCGCTCGGCATCCGGGAGCAGATCATCTTCCCCGAGATCGACTACGACAAGGTTGACCAGGTCCGGGGCCTGGACATCACGATCACCACGACCGCGGCCACCGACGACGAGGCGCGAGAGCTGCTTCGCGCGCTCGGCATGCCGTTCCGGGAGTCCTGACATGGCCAAGACCGCCCTGCGCATGAAGGCCGCTCGGCCGGCCAAGTACGAGGTTCGCGCGTACTCGCGCTGCCAGAAGTGCGGCCGCTCGCGCGCCGTCTACAAGAAGTTCGGCCTCTGCCGCATCTGCCTCCGGCAGCTCGCGCACGAGGGCATGATCCCCGGCATGACGAAGTCGAGCTGGTAGCGCCATGGTCAACGATCCCATCGCCGACATGCTGACCCGCATCCGCAACGCCAACGTGGCGCTGCACGACCGTGTCGTCATGCCGACCTCGAAGAGTAAGCGTGAGATCGCCCGCATCCTCCAGGAGGAGGGCTACATCGCCTCCTGGTCCGAGGAGGCCGCCGACCCGCAGCCGCAGCTGATCATTGAGCTCAAGTACGGCAAGAACCGCGAGCGCGTGATCTACGGCCTCAAGCGGGTCTCCAAGCCCGGCCGCCGCATGTACGCCCCGAAGGACCGCCTGCCGCGCGTCCTCGGCGGGCTCGGCTGCGCCATCATGTCCACCTCGACCGGCATCTGCACCGCCGCCGACGCGCAGAGGCGCGGCGTCGGCGGCGAGGTGCTGTGCTTCGTCTGGTAGCCCCATGAGCCGCATCGGCCGCCGCATCATCCCCCTGCCTGAGGGCGTCACCGTGGAGGTGGCCCCCGGCCGCGTCACCGTGACGGGCCCGAAGGGCACGCTCGAGCAGCAGATCTCGCCCGACATGACGGTCAACGTTGCCGACGGCGAGATCACGATCGCGCGCCCCACGGACCGCCCGAACCACCGCGCGCTGCACGGGCTCACCCGCAGCCTCGTGGCGAACATGGTCGAGGGTGTCTCCGCGGGCTACGTCAAGGAGCTCGAGATCCAGGGCGTCGGCTACCGCGCGCAGGCGCAGGGCAAGAACCTGGAGCTGGCGCTCGGCTACTCGCACCCCGTGAAGTACGACGCGCCGGACGGCATCGAGTTCGAGGTGCCGCAGCCCACGCAGATCATCGTGCGCGGCATCGACAAGCAGAAGGTCGGCCAGGTGGCCGCGGAGATCCGCAAGCTCCGCCCGCCGGAGCCGTACAAGGGCAAGGGCATCCGCTACGCGGGCGAGTACGTCGCCCGCAAGGTCGGCAAGCGCGCGTAGGCGCGGAGAGAAGGACATGAAGACCACAACCGCAGAGGCCCGCCAGCGCCGCCACCGCCGCGTCCGCGGCAAGATCATCGGCACCGCCGAGCGCCCCCGCCTGGCCGTGTTCCGCTCGAACACGGACATCTACGCGCAGGTCATCGACGACGCGAAGGGCCACACCCTCGCCGCCGCCGACTCGCGCGCCGTCAAGGACGGCGACAAGTCCGCCAAGGCGCGCGCCACCGGCGCGCTGCTCGCCGAGCGCGCGAAGGCCGCCGGCGTCGACGCCGTTGTGTTCGACCGCGGCGGCTACCTGTACCACGGTCGCGTGAAGGCCCTCGCCGAGGGCGCGCGCGAGGGAGGTCTCCGGTTCTGATGGCCAGCCGCGTCGGCACGGACGCCCAGGGGCGCGAGCTCCACGAGCGCGTCGTCGAGATCAATCGCGTCGCGAAGGTCGTCAAGGGCGGCCGTCGCTTCAGCTTCACCGCCCTCGTCGTCGTCGGCGACGAGATCGAGCAGGTCGGGGTCGGCTACGGGAAGGCCAACGAGGTCCCCGTCGCGATCCAGAAGGCGATCGAGGACGCGAAGAAGAACCTCTTCGTCGTGCCCCGCCACCACACGACCATCACGCATGAGGTGACCGGCGTCTACGGCGCCGGCCGCGTGCTGCTCAAGCCCGCCTCGCAGGGCACCGGCGTCATCGCCGGCGCCGGCGTGCGCGCCGTGCTCGAGCTGGCCGGCCTCAAGGACGTGCTGGCCAAGTCGCTCGGCACGTCGAACCCGATCAACCTCTGCCGCGCGGCCGAGCAGGCGCTGCGCGACCTGCGCCGCCCCGAGGAGGTCGCGGCGCTGCGCGGCAAGTCCGTGCACGAGATCCTGCCGCAGAGCCGCAAGCCGAAGGCGGCCGCGGAGGAGGTCACGGCGTGAGCGTCAAGGTCACGCTGAAGAAGTCGATGATCGGCGTGCGCGCCGAGCACCGCGGCACGCTGCGCGCCCTCGGCCTGCGCCGGATCGGCTCGTCGCGGGTGCACGAGGACTCGCCGTCCCTGCGCGGCCAGCTGCACCAGGTCAAGTACCTCGTCGAGGTGGAGGAGATCTGATGGCCGACGACGCGATCACCCTGTCGAACCTGAGCCCGGCGCCCGGGTCGCGCAAGGCGCGCAAGCGCGTCGGCCGCGGCGACGGCTCCGGCACGGGCAAGACGTCCGGCCGCGGCCAGAAGGGCCAGAAGGCCCGCTCCGGCTCGCACATGATGCGCCCGGGCTTCGAGGGCGGCCAGATGCCGCTCTACATGCGCACCGGCAAGCTGCGCGGCCCGCACATGAAGAAGTCGATGCCGATGGGGCCGTTCCGGACCCAGACGGAGATCGTCAACGTCGGCGACGTCGCGGCGAAGTTCCCCGCGGGCACCGAGGTCACCCCCGAGCTGCTCGTCGAGTCGGGCCTCCTGAGCCGCGTCCGGCACCCCGTCAAGGTGCTCGGCGAGGGCGAGGTCGGCCACGCGCTGACGATCCGCGCCCACGCGTTCTCCGCGTCGGCCAAGGCGAAGATCGAGGCCGCCGGCGGCACCGCCCAGGTGATCGAGCGCGCCCCGGCCGGGTCCGACGACTAGGCTGAGGCCGTGCTCGCCGCCCTCGGCAACGCCTTCCGCGTCCCGGAACTCCGCAACCGCCTCCTGTTCACGGCGGCGCTCCTGGCGCTGTACCGCGCCGGCTCGTGGCTGCCCACCCCCGGCGTCAACACGGCGGAGATCCAGCAGCTGTTCGAGGGCGCGGCCGGCTCGACGATCCTCGGCTACCTGAACCTCTTCTCCGGCCAGGCGCTGCAGAACCTGTCGTTCTTCGCGCTCGGGATCATGCCGTACATCACGGCGTCGATCATCATGCAGCTCTTGACCGTTGTGCTGCCCCGGCTCGAGGCGCTCCAGAAGGAGGGCGAGGCGGGCCAGAAGAAGATCACGCAGTACACGCGCTACCTGACGGTGATCCTGGCCGCGCTGCAGTCGGTCGGCTACGTGATCCTGTTCCACAACGGCGCCGTCCTCGGCGGGTCCAACTCGCTGACCGACCTGACGCCGCGCTCGTTCATCCTGATCGTGGTCACGCTGACCGCGGGCACCACGGTGCTGATGTGGATGGGCGAGCTGATCACCCAGCGCGGCGTCGGCAACGGCCAGTCGCTCCTGATCTTCGCGTCGATCCTCGTCTCGATGCCCGTCGCCGTCCGCGCGTGGGCCAACTCGGGCACCTTCCAGCGGCTCAGCCTGCCCCTGATCGTGCTGGCCGTGATCGTCGCCGTCGTCTTCATCAACGAGGGCCAGCGCCGGATCCCGATCCAGTACGCGAAGCGCATGGTCGGGCGGCGCATGACCCAGGGCGGCTCCACGTACATGCCGCTGCGCGTGAACATGGCCGGCGTGATCCCCGTGATCTTCGCGGTCGCCGTGCTGTTCCTGCCGCCGACGATCGGCCAGCTCGTCCCGAGCCTGTCCTTCCTCGCCGACTGGTTCAACCCGATGTCGTGGCCGTCGATCCTGCTCGAGTTCGGGCTGATCCTGATGTTCACGTTCTTCTACACGGCGGTGCAGTTCAACCCCGTCGAGCAGGCCGAGAACCTGAAGAAGTACGGCGGCTTCATCCCGGGCGTCCGGCCCGGGCGGCCGACGGCGCAGTACCTCGACCGCGTGATGACGCGCCTGACCCTGCCGGGCGGCCTGTTCCTCGCCGCGATCGCGATCCTGCCGACGATCTTCATCAAGTACGGCGGCTTCTCGCAGGCCGTCGCCCAGGGCCTCGGCGGCACCTCGATCCTGATCGTCGTCGGCGTCGCGCTCGACACCATGCGGCAGATGGAGTCGCAGGTGATGATGCGCCACTACGAGGGCTTCCTGAAGTAGCGGTGCCCGGGGCGTTCCTGATCTTCGGGCCGCCGGGGGCCGGCAAGGGCACCCAGGCGCCGCGCCTCGCCGCGCGCCTCGGCGTGCCGCACATCTCGACGGGTGACATGCTGCGCGCCCACGTCAAGGGCGACACGGCGCTCGGCCGCGAGGCCAAGGGCTACATGGACGCCGGCGACCTCGTCCCCGACGAGCTCGTGGTGCGGATGCTCGCCGACCGGATCGGCGAGGCCGACGCGGCCCGGGGCTTCCTCCTCGACGGCTTCCCCCGCAACGTCGCGCAGGCCGCGGCGCTCGACGCGATGCTCGCGGAGCGCGGCCGGCCGCTCGACTGCGTGGTCGTCCTCGACGTGCCCGAGGAGGAGGTTGTGCGCCGCATCTCCGGCCGCCTCGTCGCGCAGAACGGCCGCGTCTACCACGAGCTCTACGACCCGCCGCGGACGGCGGGCGTCGACGACGAGGAGGGGCTGCCCCTGATCCGGCGTCCCGACGACGAGCCGGACGTGGTGCGCAACCGCTACCGCAACGTCTACCTGGCCCAGACCGTGCCGGTGCGCGAGCACTACGCGGTGGCCGGCGTGCGCGAGGTCGTCGTCGACGGCACGGGCACGACCGACGAGGTCGCGGTGCGCCTCGATCGGGCCCTGCCCGCGTGATCCACCGCAAGTCGCAGAGCGACCTCGACCGGATGGCCGCGGCCGGCGCGATCGTCGCCGAGACCCTGGCCCTGCTCGCCGAGTCGGCGCGGCCCGGGATGTCGACGCTCGAACTCGACGAGATCGCGGAGCGGCACATCCGCGCCGCCGGCGGCGTGCCCACCTTCAAGGGCTACCGCGGCTTCCCCGGCTCGATCTGCGCCTCGCCGAACGACATGATCGTGCACGGCATCCCCGCCGACGACGTCGTGCTGGCCGACGGCGACATCCTCTCGATCGACGTCGGCGTGACCCGCCAGGGTTTCGTCGGCGACTCCGCCGTCACGATCGCGATCGGCGACGTGCCCGACGCGACGCGGGCGCTCCTGCGCACCTGCCAGGCGTCGCTCTTCGCCGCGGTCGAGGCCTGCCAGCCGGGCTGCCGGCTGGGCGACATCGGCGCCGCCGTGCAGGGCGTGGTGGAGGGGGCGGGCTTCGCCGTCGTGCGCGACCTCGTCGGCCACGGCGTCGGCCGCTCGATGCACGAGGACCCGCAGGTGCGCAACTACGGCGAGGCCGGCAGCGGCCCCCTCCTCAAGCCCGGGACGACGCTCGCGATCGAGCCGATGATCACCGCCGGCGCGTACGACATCCGGATCGACGACGACGGCTGGTCGATCTTCACGACGGACGGCTCGCTCGCCGCCCACTTCGAGCACACCGTCGCGATCACCGACGACGGTCCCCGGGTCCTGACCCTGCTCGACGGCGATTCCATCGTCAATCGGCCGATCTGATGGGTCCGACGCACCCGATTTCCGTTGTCTGCTACCGTGCGCTTTCGCGCGCCGGCCGGGCCATGTCCTGCCGTGCGCGAATCCCGTCCGACACAGGCACTCCGAGGGTTTCATGAAGGTCCGTCCCAGCGTCAAGCCGATGTGCGACAAGTGCCGCGTGATCCGGCGCTCCGGCACGGTGCTCGTGATCTGCCAGAACCCGCGCCACAAGCAGCGGCAGGGGTAGGCATGGCCCGCATCGCAGGCGTCAACATCCCGCGCGAGAAGCGCGTCGAGATCGGCCTCACGTACATCTACGGCATCGGCCGCTCGACCGCCCAGTCGATCTGCAAGGAGCTCGGCATCGGGGACCAGCAGAAGGTCCGCGACCTGACGGACGAGGAGGTCGCGCGCCTGCGCGCCTACATCGACACGAACGTCCAGGTCGAGGGCGATCTGCGCCGCGAGCGCTCCGCCAGCATCAAGCGCCTGATGGAGATCGGCTGCTACCGCGGCCTCCGCCATCGCCGCGGGCTGCCGGTCAACGGTCAGCGCACGCGCACGAACGCCCGCACCCGCAAGGGCCCGAAGAAGACCGTCGGGCGCGCCCGCAAGGGCTGAGGAAAGGACTGAAGGAGCTTCATGGCCCCTCCCCGCAGGACCGGTGGAACGCGCGGACGCACCCGCCGCAAGGTGCGCAAGAACGTCGCGGTCGGACAGGCGCACATCAAGACGTCGTTCAACAACACGATCGTCGCGCTGACCGACAAGGAGGGCAACGTCCTCGCCTGGAAGAGCGCCGGCGCCGCCGGCTTCAAGGGCTCGCGCAAGTCGACGCCCTTCGCCGCCCAGGTGACCGCCGACCTGTGCGCCCGCGAGGGCATGGAGCACGGCCTGCAGAAGATCGAGGTGTTCCTCAAGGGACCCGGCTCGGGCCGCGAGACCGCGATGCGGTCCCTGCAGGCCGCCGGGCTCGAGATCATCGGCGTCCGCGACGTCTCCCCGCAGGCCCACAACGGCTGCCGCGCCCGCAAGCGGCGGCGGGTGTAGGGGGACCGGCATGGCCCGCGTGACCGACCCCAAGTGCCGCCAGTGCCGCCGTGAGGGCGTGAAGTTGTTCCTCAAGGGCGAGCGCTGCCTGACCGAGAAGTGCGCCGTCGAGCGCCGCTCGTACCCGCCCGGCCAGCACGGCCGCGGCCGCATCAAGCAGTCCGAGTACCTGCTGCAGCTGCGCGAGAAGCAGAAGGCGCGCCGCTACTACGGCGTCCTCGAGAAGCAGTTCCGCAACTACTACGCCAAGGCCTCGCGCAAGCAGGGCATCACCGGCGAGGAGCTGCTGCGGCTGCTCGAGATGCGCCTCGACAACGTCGTCTACCGGCTCGGGTTCGCCGCCTCGCGCGCGCAGGCCCGCCAGCTGGTCCGCCACGGCCACTTCCACGTCAACGGCCGCCGCGTCAACATCCCGTCGTACCAGGTCCGCACCGACGACATCGTGTCGCTGCGCCCGGGCGCCGCGGGGGAGGCCGCGGTGCGCAGCGCGACCGACCTCACCGCGAGCGTCGCGAACTGGCTGCAGGCGGACCACGACAACCTCACGGGCAAGGTCCTGCGCATGCCCGATCGCGATGAGATCGACACCCCTGTCCAGGAGCAGCTGATCGTGGAGCTGTATTCGAAGTGAGCACCCGCATGCTTGATTTCCAGATGCCGCAGATCGTCCACGAGGAGGTCTCCTCGACCGAGGGGGTCTTCGTCGTCGAGCCGCTCGAGCGCGGCTTCGGCTACACGTTCGGCAACTCCCTGCGCCGCGTCCTGCTCTCGTCGCTCGAGGGCGCCGCGGTCACCAGCGTCCGCATCGAGGGCGTGCAGCATGAGTTCACGACGGTGCCGGGTGTCCGCGAGGACGTGACCGACATCATCCTCAACCTCAAGGGGCTCGTCCTGCGCATGGAGGGCGACGTGTCCGAGGTCGAGGCCGACATCGTCAAGTCCGGCCCGGGCGTCGTCACCGCCGGCGACATCTCCGTGGTGGGCGACGTCGAGATCCTCAACAAGGACCTCGTGATCTGCAACCTCGCCGCGAAGTCGAAGCTCGAGCTGTCCCTGACGATCGGCCGCGGCCGCGGCTACGTGCCCGCCGAGGGCAACAAGGACCTCGAGACGACGATCGGCGTGATCCCCGTCGACTCGATCTTCTCGCCGATCCGCCGCGTCACCTACTCGGTCGAGCCGGCCCGCGTCGGCTCCGAGACGGACTTCGACAAGCTCACACTGCACGTGAAGACGAACGGCGCGATCGACCCGAAGGACGCCGTCACGAAGGCCGCCGAGATCCTGATCCGGCAGCTCAACATCTTCGCCAACATGGACACCGCCGAGCTGGCCCGCAGCCTCGAGCGCCGGGCGCCCGCCGAGTACGACGCGGCGCCCGCGAACGGGATGGAGCACATCCTGATCGAGGAGCTCGAGCTGGGCGTGCGCTCGTACAACTGCCTCAAGCGCGTCGGCATCGAGACCGTCGGCGACCTCGTGGCCAAGTCGGACCGCGACCTCGCGTCGATCCCGAACTTCGGCCGCAAGTCCATCGACGAGATCCGCGCCGCGCTGGCCGCGCACGGTCTGCGCCTGCGGGGGGACGAGGGCTAGCGATGCGCCACCAGCGACGGGGACGGGGCCTGGGCCGGGACACGGCCCACCGCAAGGCCCTCTACGCGAACCTGACGGGCTCGCTCGTCGAGCACGGCCGCATCACGACCACCCTCGCGAAGGCGAAGGAGGTCCGGCCGATCGCCGAGAAGATGGTCACGCTCGGCAAGCGCGGCGACCTCCACGCGCGCCGGCAGGCGAAGGCGTACCTGCGCTCCGGCGACGTCGTCCACGCGCTGTTCGCCGACGTGGCGCCCCGCTTCGCGGAGCGCCCGGGCGGCTACACGCGGATCGTCAAGCTCGGACCCCGCCACGGGGACAACGCCGAGATGGCGATCCTCGAGTGGGTCGACTGACCGAGCGGGACGCGCGGAGGCGGTCCTGATGGGCGAGCCGAACCGGGTCACGGCCGGCGCCGTCTCGATCCCCCTGCCCGCGGGCTGGGAGGACCGCACGGTGGCCACGATCGTGGGGCCGATGTCGGAGGGCGCGCAGCCCAACGTCGTCGTCACGCGCGAGACCCTCTGCGACGCGATGGGCCTCGGCGGCTTCTCGACGGGCTGGGTGCAGAAGCTGGCCGACCAGATCCCCGTGCTCGAGGCGCGGCCCGTCGAGCACGTCGAGATCGCCGGCCATCCGGGCCACCTGCGCTGCGTGGAGTGGGAGGCCGCGGGCCTCAGGCTGCGCCAGCTCGTCGGCCTGACCACGATCGGCCCCGACGCCTACGCGATCGTCTGCACGGTCCACTCGGCCGACTTCGACGCGCTCGAGCCGCTCCTGCGCTCCCTGATCGAGGGCGTGGAGATCGGCGCGCGCGACGCGGCGCCGGCGGCGTCGTAGGGGCCCGATGGCGGACCCCGGCGAGCGCAGCCTGATCGAGGGCGGCATCCCCGCCCCGCCGCCCAGCCTGATCGCGGGCGGCATCCCCGGCGACCGCGGCCAGCGCGGCTTCGCGGCGCTCCTCCTCCTGCTCGTACGGCTCGTCTGCGGAGCCGGGGCGCTTGTCCTCGCGGTGCGCATCCTGCGCGGCCACGCCGACCTCGCGGCCGCGGCGACCGACTGGGGCCTGCCCGCGCCGGCGCCGCTTCTGTGGGTCGGCGGGAGCCTGCTCGTGCTCGCGGGCGTGGCGCTCGTGCTCGGCCTCGCGCCGCGGCTCGCGGCCCTCGCCGCGCTCCTCACGTGCCTCGCGGCCGTGGCCACGGCGGGCCGCGTCGACCGCGGCCTCGCGCTGTGGCTCCCGGCCGCGATCGCGGTCGGCTGCCTGCTCGTGGTCTGGCGGGGCGGTGGGGGTGCGCAGCTCCTCAACCGCATCGACCCGTAACGTGCGCCCGACCCGCCTCGACCTCGCCTACGACGGCACGGGCTTCCAGGGCTGGGCCGCCCAGCACCACGCCCGCACGGTCGAGGGCGAGCTGACCCGGGCCCTGGTGGCGCTCCATGCGGGCGTGGGGGAGGTGGTGGTCGCGGGGCGCACCGACACGGGTGTGCACGCCACGGGCCAGGTCGTCAGCGTCGCCCTCGCCGGCGGCCCACCCGTCGAGAGCCTGCCGCGCGCCCTCAACGACCTCCTGCCCGACGACGTCGCCGTGCACGCGGCGCAGGAGGCCGCGCCGGACTTCAGCGCGCGCTTCTCGGCGCGCTCGCGCTCCTACGTCTACGCGGTGCGGCTCCGGCCGGTCCGCGACCCCCTGCTGAGCCGCCGCGAGCTGCACGAGCCGCGCCCGCTCGACCGCGGCATCCTCGACCGGATGGCGGCCGCGATCGTCGGCGAGCACGACTTCACGGCGTTCACGCCGGCGGAGACGCAGCACCGCACGTTCACGCGCACGGTGCTCGACGCGCGCTGGGAGGAGACGGAGCGCGGGCTGCGCTTCGAGATCACCGCCAACGCGTTCCTGCGCCACATGGTGCGCACGCTGGTGGGCACGATGGTGGAGACGGCGCGCGGCGACCGCGGCACCGACCCGGATGCCTTCCCGGGGCTCCTCGAGGGGTGCCCACGCGCCGACGCGGGCTGGACCGCGCCGCCGCACGGGCTCTGCCTCGAACGCATCGACTACGGGGACTGACCCGGTCCGGTGCGGCCGGGTCCCGGGTATCGTGGTTTGGCCATGCGCGTGCTCCTGACCAACGACGACGGCATCGACTCGCCCGGGCTGCACGCGCTCGCCGTAGCGCTCTCCGGGGCCTTCGAGGTGGTCGTGGTCGCCCCCCGGGACAACCAGTCGGCGGTCGCCCGCGGCATCACGATCCGCGACGAGCTCGAGGTCGAGGCGCGCGACGTGCCGGGCGCCGTTGAGGCCCACGCCCTGACGGGCACGCCCGTCGACTGCGTCCGCTTCGCCGACGTCGGGCTCGTCGGCGGACCCTTCGACGTGGTGGTGGCCGGCGCCAACCTCGGCGTCAACCTCGGCGACGACGTGACCTACTCCGGCACGGTGGCGGCGGCGATGGAGGGGGTGCTGCTCGGTCGGCCTGGGCTCGCCGTCTCGCAGCAGCCCGACTCCGGCGAGATCCACCACATTGCGGGCGGCGCGTACTCGTTCGGGACGGCGCAGCGGCTGGTGCCGGTGCTGGCCGCCGAGCTCGCCGCTGGGCGCCTCGGGCGCGATGTCGTGCTCAACCTCAACTGTCCCGCCGGGCTCGCGCGCGGCGTGCGGATGGCGCGGCTCGGCCGGCGCATCTGGTCGGACCGGGTCGCCTTCGTGGAGCAGGCCGATGGGCGCCGGCGTTTCCGGCTCTACGGCGCCGACTCCGACTACCACCGCGAGCCCGGGACGGACTTCGCGGCGATCGTGGAAGGCTACGCGGCCCTGACGGCGCTGCACGTGGACCCCGAGCATCCCGAGGGGCCGGAGCTCCTCGCGCGGCTTGACGCGCTCGTCGCCGACGCGTGAGCCGGGCGACCGGGCCCCGGTCGCTCAGTCCTCGTCGAGCCAGGCGCTCGGCGCCGAGCGGGACTGCTCGTCCACGACGAGGTCCAGGCGGCTCGGCGGCGGCAGGTCGTCGCGCTCCTCGCCGTCGAAGCGGTGCTCGCGCAGGAGCGCCTGCGCGACGCGCAGGCGGTCGATCGCGGCGGGGGCGGCGGCGCCGAGCAGGTCGCCGTCCTGCAGCCACTCGACGACCTCCTCGAGCAGGTCACAGGCGCTGATCAGGCAGGCCGCGGGGGAGGGCTCGTCGCCGGCGGCCTTCGCAGCGAGGGCGGCCGCGAGGTTGTCGCCGTCCTTGCGCAGCGCGTCGCCGCGGCGCGTCGGCCAGCGGGCGTCCGTGGCCTCGACGGCCAGGAGGCGCGCGGCCTGGGCCTGGGCGGCGGCGAGGCGGGCCTGGCGCCCGCGCAGGCGACCCTCGCGCAGAAGGCGCTCGCAGCCGAGGATCAGGAGTACCCCGAAGGAGGTGCGCCGCCGGCCGCGCTCGATCACCGCTGAGGGCGCCGACCAGTAGATCTGTTGCTGGAGCGGCGTCAGGTGGCTGGACGGCATAGGCGTAGGGTAGCGGCCTCCAAGCGCCGTTTCGCGGCGGCACCGCCGCCGGACCGCCGCCTAGGCTTCGTCGCGTGCACGCCCTGCGCTGGCCCGTGGTCCTGTTCGACCTCGACGGCACCGTCCTCGACACCGTCGAGCTGATCCGCGCGTCGCACGCGCACGCCGTGCGCGAGGTGCTCGGGATCGAGCTGCCCGACGAGGAGCTGATGGCGGGGATCGGGACGCCGCTGCGCGAGCAGATGGAGGTCTTCTCGCCGGAGCGCGCCGACGAGCTGTTCCTCGTCTACCGCACCTGGAACCACGCCAACACGGCGCGCCTGATCGAGCGCTACCCGGGCGTCGACGAGGTCCTCGTCGAGCTCGAGCAGGAGGGCGCCCGGCTCGGGATCGTGACCTCGAAGATGCTGGACGCGGTCGAGCTCGCCTTCGCGGCGCTGCCGCCGCCGATCGTCTGGGACGTGGTCATAACCACCGAGGACACCCCGCTGCACAAGCCGCACCCGGCGCCGCTGCTCGCCGCGCTGGAGCGCGTCGGCGGGACGCCCGCCGAGGCGGTCTACGTCGGCGACTCGCCGTTCGACCTGCAGGCGGCGCGGGCCGCTGGGACGGCCGCGATCGGCGTCACCTGGGGCGCCTTCGGGCGCGCGGCGCTCGAGGCCGAGGAGCCGCTCGTCGTGGTCGACACGCCCGCGCAGCTCCTGGAGGCGCTGGCCGGATGAGCGCCGAGCGCGTCGCCGAGCTGACCGCGCGGCTGAGGGCCTGGGACCGCGCCTACTACCTGGCCGACCAGCCGGTGGTGGACGACGCCACCTACGACGCCGCGCTGCGCGAGCTGCGCGAGCTCGAGGCGGCCGACCCGTTGCTCGTGCGCCCCGACTCGCCGACCCAGCGCGTCGCGGGCGGCGTCGCGTCGGGCTTCGACGAGGTGCGCCACCTCCTGCCGATGCTGTCGCTCGCCAACGCGCGCGACGACGACGAGCTCCTCGCCTGGGACGAGCGGCTGCAGAAGCTGCTCGCCGCGGCCGGCTTCGCGGGCGAGCCCGACTTCGTGGTCGAGCCCAAGATCGACGGGCTCGCGCTGTCTCTCGTCTACCGCGACGGGCTGCTCGAGCGGGCCGTCACCCGCGGCGACGGCGAGACAGGCGAGGACGTCACGGCCAACGTGCGCACGATCCGGGCCGTGCCCCTGTCCATCGACGATCCGGCGCCGCCGCCACTCCTCGAGGTGCGGGGCGAGGTGTACCTGCCGATCGAGGCCTTCCGGCGCCTCAACGAGGAGCGCCTCGACCAGGGCCTCGCCGTCTACATGAACCCGCGCAACACCGCCGCCGGATCGCTGCGCCAGCAGGACCCCGCGGTGACGGCGGAGCGGCCGCTGTCCTTCTGGGCGTACGCGCTCGGCGTGCACGAGGGCATCGCCTTCGACTCGCACCACGCGGCGCTGACGTGGCTCGGCGAGCGCGGGTTCCCCGTCAACCCGCGCATCCGGGTGATGCGCGGCATCGACGCGGTGCGCGACGCCTGCCACGCGATCGAGCACGACCGCGAGGCGCTCGGCTACGACATCGACGGCGCGGTGGTCAAGGTCGACGCGCTCGCGCAGCAGGCGGCGCTCGGCGCCGTGGGCCGCGATCCGCGCTGGGCGATCGCCTACAAGTTCGCGCCCACGACCCGCACGACGAAGCTGCTGGCGATCGAGATCAACGTCGGCCGGACGGGCGCCCTCAACCCGTTCGCGGAGCTCGAGCCGGTCGAGGTCGGCGGGGTCGTGGTGCGCCACGCGACCCTGCACAACGAGGAGGACATCAACCGCAAGGACATCCGCGTCGGCGACACGGTGATCGTGCAGCGCGCCGGCGACGTGATCCCGCAGGTGATCGGGCCCGTGCTCGAGGACCGCACCGGGAAGGAGCGGCCCTTCGCGATGCCGACGGCGTGCCCCGCCTGCGGCGAGCCCGTCGTCAAGAACGAGGAGGATGCGAAGCACTTCTGCGTCAACCAGGCCTGCCCGAGCCGCGACGTCGAGGGCCTGCGGCACTTCGTGTCGCGCAGCGCGATGGACATCGAGGGCGTGGGGGAGAAGCTCGCCGAGCGCCTCTACGAGCTCGGGCTCGTGCGGCGCCCGAGCGACCTCTACCGGCTCGTCGCGGACGACCTGCTGCCGCTCGAGGGCTTCCAGGAGACGTCGGCGCGCAACGTGGTCAGGGCGATCGCGGCCTCGCGGCAGCGGCCGTTCGGCAACGTGCTGTTCGGGCTCGGCATCCCGCACGTCGGGCTCGTGACGGCGCAGGCGATCGCGCGCGCCTTCGGCTCGATGGGGGCCCTGATCGCGGCCGGCGCCGACGAGATCGCCGAGGTCGAGGGGGTCGGGCCCGTGATCGCCGAGGCCGTCGCCGCGTGGTGCGCCGACCCCGAGCGCCAGGCGGAGGTCGCCGCCCTGCGCGACGCCGGGGTCCAGCTCGAGCTGGCTGCAGACGAGCGCCCCGTCGCGGACGGGCCGCTGAGCGGGATGGCGATCGTGGTGACCGGCACCCTCGAGGGCTTCACCCGCGACGAGGCGAAGGCGGCGATTGAGCGGCTCGGGGGTAAGAGCACCGACTCGGTCTCCAAGAAGACGGCCTATGTGGTGGTCGGGGCCAACCCCGGCTCGAAGGTGGCGAAGGCCGAGCAGGCGGGCGTGCCGATCCTCGACGAGGCGGGCTTCCGGGAGCTGCTCGAGGGCCGTCTGGCCTAGCACTCGGCGCTGCGGCGCGCGAGCAGCTGGGCGATCCGGTCCTGGAGGGCGTGCGCGGCGGCCGGGTCGACCCGGGTGCGCTGCACGAGCACGCTGAAGGCGCACGCGCCCGCGTAGCCGGACAGCGTGGAGGCGTCGTTGAGGGTGCCGGTCTTGGCCCGCACGAAGCCCGCGGCGGGCCCCGTGCGCATGCGGCCGGCGAGGGTGCCGTTGACGCCCGCGGTGGCCAGCGCGGCCCGCATCGCCGGCCCGAGCGCGGGGTCGTCGTCGACGCGGGCGAGGAGCAGGCTGAGCGCCGCGGCGGTCGCGCGGTTGTCGTACGACAGGCCCGATCCGTCGACGAGGGCGAGGCCGCCGTCGGGCACCCCGAGCGCGGCGAGGACGCCGCGCTCGGCCTCGACGCCCGCGGCCGTCGTGCCGCGGCCCGTCGCGGCGGCCCCCGCGGCCTTCAGGAGCATCTCGGCGACGAAGTTGTCCGAGTCGCGCCCGGCGAGCTTCGCGAGGATGCCGACGGGGGCGGACTCGACCCGGGCCAGCTCGACGGGGTTCGTGGCGGGCGCCGGGCCGATTCGGGCGGCCCCGACCTCGACCCCGGCGCGCACCAGGGCGCGACGCACGGCCCGTGCGGCCCGCAGCGCGGGGCTCGCGGCCGCGCGGTCGATCGTCAGGGCCGAGATCGGCGGCGACTGCCCCGGGATGAACTCGGGCTTCCAGCCGGGGGCGCCCGGGACGTCGTCGAAGCGCGAGGCGTCGGCATTGACGCGCCCCGTGATGCGGGTCACACCGGCCGCGGCGAGTTGCGCGGCGAGGCGGTCGGCCGTGGGCGCGTAGATGCCCCAGTAGGCGTCGGCGAAGGCGCTCGTCGAGAAGGTGGGGTCGCCGCCCCCCACCAGCCAGACGTCACCCGTGACCACGCCCGCCGCGGGCTCGGCCCGCGCGACGAGGGTCGTGGGCAGGCGCGCGTCGGGCCCCAGCACGTCGAGGGCGGTGGCGATGGTGACGAGCTTCTGGTTCGAGGCGGGGAGCCGCGGCGCGTTCGGGCGCACCCCGACGATCACGGCCCCGTCGCCGTCGCGGACGACGACGGAGGCGGCGTCCCCGACCGGGCTCGCGGCCACGATCCCGCGCACGGCGTCGGGCAGGGGTCGCGCGGCCTGCGCGGCCGGGGCGAGCGCCGCGAGGGCGAGCAGGGTCGCGAGGAGGGGAAGGGGTCGTCGCATGGCGTGGACGGGGCCCCGCGGGCCCGACTCACCCTATCTCAGGGGCCCTGAGGCAGCAGGAACCCGTCGGGTCCGCCGCGGGCCGGGACGCCGTCCGCCAGGCGGCCGCCGGTGACGGCCGGGCCTTCGACCGCGAGGCGCCCGCCCGCCGCCGTCGCCCGGTGCTCAGGCAGGGGCAGGCCGAGGGCGTCGAAGCGGTAGCGGTGCGGCCGGTTGAGGGCGAGGGGCGCGGCGGCGCGGTCGTCCACGGCCGCGTGGAGCACCGTCGTGCCGCCGACGTGGAGGTCGGTGCAGAGGTCGCGCGGAATCACGCCGTCGGGGACGATCAGGCAGCGGGCGGGGCGCACGCCCCGGCCGCGGCCGAGCTGGCGCGCCGTCTCCATCAGGCGCGACGGGCGCTCGGCGTCGCCGCGCTGGATGCGCAGGCTGCGGGCGCGGGCGCGCCGGCCCGGCTCGTCCAGCTCGCCCGCGAGGCCCTCGACGGCGGCCCGCGTCGCCACCACGACGTCCGGGCCGAGCTCCTCGGCGTCGCCGATCCGGCCGATCGCCACGGCGGTGCCCGTCGCGAGCGCGGCGAGGGCGAGGGCGACGATCCAGGGGCGTTCGAGCGGCACGGCGATCAGCAGCGTCGTGTCCGGGCGCAGGAGGTCGCCGACCTCGTGCAGGGCGCGCACGCCGGCGTCCAGCTCGGTGCGCGTGAGGACGGCGCCGCCCGCGGTCAGGAGCGCGGGTGCCGTCGGGGCGGCGTCCGCGGGCAGGGGACCCTCGCGGGCCGCGCGCAGGACGCCGTGGGCGGCCAGCCGCTCGAGGCTGACGCCGCGGTCGCGGGCCGTGGGCACGGGCACCCGCAGCTGATCGATCCCGGCCAGGGCGGCGAGCTCGGCCGCGCGGGCGGGCTCGGCCGCGAACGCCGCGGCGAAGGGCGGCTCGGCGCGTCCGAGCCGGACGGCGAGGCCGGCGTCGAGGGCGGCGAGGACGAGCGCGAGCACCTCGCCGTCGCGGGCCTCCTCGAGCGCGAGCAGGTCGCCCGGCCGGCAGCCGGCCTCGAGCAGGCCGCCCGCATACTCGGCCACGCGGGCGTCGAGGACGGGGCGGGGCACGGTCCGCCAGGCCGCGCCGGTGCGCATGCGCAGGGCTGCGGGTCCACGGGCGTCCACGGGCGCGAGCGTAGCGCCCGCCGGGGCGGTCTACACCGGGTTGTCGACCGGGAGGAACGCGGTCCCGATCCCGAACCGCTCGGCTGCGCGGGCGGCGAGGGCCTGGACGCCGAGCGTCTCCGTGGCGTTGTGGCCGGCGGCGATGAAGTGCACGCTGAGCTCGCGGGCCAGGTACGGTGCGTCCTCGCTCGGCTCGCCCGTGATGAAGGCGTCGAGGCCGGCCGCGGCGGCCTGCCGGATGTCGCGCGCGGCACCGCCGGAGACCACGCCGACGGTGCGGACGGGATGGTCACCGCCGGGCAGGACGAGCGGCGTCGAGCCGATCGCCGCCCCCAGCCGTGCCGCGAGGTCGGCGGGGGCCTCCGGCGCGGGCAGCGCGCCCCGCACACCGAGCAGGACACCGCGGTGGTCGCCGAAGGGCGCGCGCCCCTCGAGCCCGAGCAGGTCCGCGAGCCGCGCGTTGTTGCCGACCTCGGGATGGGCGTCGAGCGGGAGGTGGTAGGCGATCAGGGACAGGTCGGCCGCGAAGAGGGCCTCGAGGCGGCGGCGCTCCAGCACGCCGATCGCCATGTCCGCGCCGTCCCAGAAGAGGCCGTGGTGGACCAGGAGGGCCTGGGCGCCGTCGGCCGCGGCCCGCTCGATCACGTCGAGCGAGACGGAGACCGCGGTGGCGAGGCGCGTCACCTCGTCGGCGCCGACGACCTGCAGGCCGTTCGGGCCGTAGTCCCGGAAGGACGGCGTGGCAAGCGCCTCGTCCATCCAGGCGACGAGGTCCGCGAGCCGCACGGGACTCATCCCGGCTCGCCCGCCTCCAGGGGCAGGCCGTCGGAGCCCGCGGGCACCGCGATCGCCTCGACCTGGTCGGCCAGCTTCAGGCCCGTCGCGGAGATCTCGATCACGTCGCCGTTCTGGCCGACGTGCGCGTTGGTCGGGTCGACGCCGTTCTCGGTGGCGATCCGGGCCTGCGCCTCGAGCATGTAGCGCTCGCCGTGCACCGGGATCACGCTCGTCGGGCGCAGCATGCGCACCATCTCGCCGATCTCGTCGGCGCGGGCGTGGCCCGAGACGTGGATCGGGGCGTCGTGGTGGGTGACGACGCGGGCGCCGCGCATCCGCAGCATCGCCTGCAGCTCCTCGACGGGGCCCTCGTTGCCGGGGACGGGACGCGACGCGAAGATCACGGTGTCGCCGTTGCCGGGGTTGAGCTCGGGGTGCTCGCCGCGCGCGGCGCGGCACAGCACCGCGAACTCCTCCGCCTGCGAGCCCGTGCAGATGATCATCGCCTTGGGGTTGCCCTCGACCTCGCGCTTGCCGAGGGTCGGCAGGTTGGGCGAGTGGATCTCCTTCAGGCGCTCCGCGATCTTGACGTTGCGGCGCATCGAGCGGCCGAGCAGCATCACCTGGCGGTGCGTGCGGTCGGCGGCGAGGATCGCGTGGTCGATGCGGTCGATCTGCGACGAGAAGCTGGTCAGGATGATCCGGCCGGGCGCCTCGTCGATCACGTCGTTGAGGGGCTCGATCGTCGTCGCCTCCGACGGCGTGCGGCCCGGCAGGTCGGCGTTCGTCGAGTCGCCGAGCATCGCGACCACGCCGGCGTCGCCGAGCGCGGTCAGCCGCGCGCGGTCGACCTGGCGGCGCTGGTCCTGGCCGGTCGCGTCGAGCTTGTAGTCGCCCGTCAGCACGATCGTCCCGATCGAGGTGGTCAGCGCGATGCCGGCCGCGTCGGGGATCGAGTGGGCCATGCGCACGAACTCGGCGCGGATCGGCCCGATCTCGACGGGGTCGCCCGGGGCGACGCTCACGATGGGCGGCACGGGCAGGTCGTGCTCGGACAGCTTCGTCTCGACCATCGCCGTGGTGAAGGGCAGGGACACGATCCGCCCGATCGGGGTGCCCGAGCGGATCAGGTGGGCGAGGGCGGCGCAGTGGTCGTCGTGCGCGTGCGTCAGGAGCACGGCGTCGACGGGGCGCCCGCGCATCACGCGCACGTCGGGCAGGTACGTCTCGACGCCGAGCCCGCGCTCGGAGCCGTGCGGGAAGCCGATGCCGCAGTCGATGACGATGCGCACGTCGTCGTGCTCGAGCACCATCATGTTGCGGCCGACTTCGCCGAGTCCGCCTATCGGCGTGATGCGGATTGGGTTCGGCACCTGCGTACGGTACCGCGAGGCGGTGGGGGCCTGCGCCGGGCGACGGGCCCGCGACCGGCTTTCTGCCATACTCCCGACCGCCCGGGGTGTGGCGCAGCCTGGTAGCGCGCTCCGTTCGGGTCGGAGAGGTCCCCAGTTCGAATCTGGGCACCCCGATGGGCACCTGTCGGCGGCGTCCCGGGCCGCCGGGCCTCTAGGCTGGGCGCATGCCGTACGGCTGGCCCTTCCTCGTGCTGGTCCTGCTGCAGGCGCTGGCGGTCGGGCTCGTCCGCGATCCGGGCGAGCTGCCGCCGATCCGCCGGCACCCGGCGCTCGGACTGATCCCGCTGGCCGCGATCGGCGGGATGGTGGTCGTCCTCGGCCGCTGGCCCGAGGGCGTCGAGTACGCGACGGCGCTCGCCGCCTTCGCTGTGCCGTTCCTCGCCCTCGTCGCCGGCCTCCACGTGCGCCGCTGGGCGATCCCGCTCGCGCTGGCGGCACCGCTTTTGTGGTGGGCGGCGGCCGCGCTCGGGCCGGGCGTCTGGCCCGAGCTCGCCGCGGACCTCCTGATCATCCTCGCCGCCGTGACCCTCGCGCGGCTGACGGGCTGGGTCGCGCCGCGCTGGGCGCTCGTCGTCGGCGTGCTGCTCGCGACCGGGCTCGATATCTGGCAGGTCTCGCAGATCGAGGTCCAGCCCGTCGCGCAGGCGCTCGGCGCGGCCGCGCCGCCCGCGGGGCTGCCGTCGCTCCAGGAGCTCCGCCTCGAGGGCGCGACGATGGGCTGGGGCGACGCCTACATCGCCGCGCTGGTTGGGGCGGTCGTCGCGGTCTCGCGCCGCGCCGCGATCGCCGCCGTCCTCGGCTGCGCCGTCGGCGGCATGCTGCTCGGCGTCCTCTTCCAGTGGGTCGACTTCCTCCCAGCCACGGTCCCGGCGGCGATTGGCCTCGTGGCGGCCGGGGTGGTGGAGCGGACCGCGGTCATCGCAACGGTTCGGCGCTGGCGTATCAGCGACGGGTGATCTCCCAGGCGAGGTGTGGAAGGTCTGGCAGGATCAGGCCGTCAAGAGCGGTTTCGACCGCATGCGGGGATCCGGGTAGCACGAAGACGAGGGTCTCGGCGATTGTTCCGGCGGTCGCGCGGGTGAGGATTGCCGCCGGTCCGATCTCTGGAAAAGACAACGCTCGGAACAACTCTCCGAACCCCGGGAGCGTCCGTTCGAGACGTCCCTGGAGGAACTCGAAGGTAACATCGCGCCTGGCGATACCCGTTCCCCCGTTGGTCACGATGACGGCAACGTTCAGGGCGAGTGCCTCGTCCAGGGCCGCCAGAATCCGCTCTCCGTCGTCGGGGACGATGGTGCGGTAGATCACCTCGTGCCCGTCGTCCGTCAGCGCGCGCATGATCGTATCGCCGCTGACGTCGTCGTCGACCGTGCGTGTATCGGAGATCGTGATGATCGCACAACGAAGACGGGTCTCCGCCTCGACGGCGATGCGGCGACGGTGCGACGGTCCGTCCATCGTCAGCGACGGAGATCGAGGAAGCGGAGTTCACCGTCGGCATCCCCGATGAGAAGGCCCGAGCCATTGAGAAGCCATGAGATGGCGGTGATGGCATCAGAGAGTTCGACGGTCGCTACCGGATCCTCGCGTGAGCTCGGTGACCAGAGGTGCACGATCCCGTCGTCGCATCCTGAGGCGAGGATGTCGTCGGTCGGCGACCAGGCGAGGGCGCGCACGGTCCCCTCATGTCCCTCCAGCGATATCGGCGCGCGTCCTTCGGGTCCATTCTTTCCCGAGGTGTCCCATACCGTCGGAGTGTCACCTCCGCCGGTGGCGAGCCATCTACCGCTGCGATTCCAGGCGAGCTCCCGGACCTTGCGGGGGAACCCCCACATTTGCAGCTTCCGTCCGGTCTTGGCGAAGATGATGTACACCGTCGCATCCTGGTCGCCCGCCGCGATGAAGCGACCATCGGGACTCCAGGCGAGACACAGGCCGGAGCCCGTCCATGCCACGCGACGCGTCGGATTCGGTCCCGTCGCCTCGCGCAGGGCGATACCGCCGTAGGCGATCGATGCGAGCGCGTTTCCCTCGGGATGCCAGGCGAGGTCCGTTATCGTGCTGACGTCGTCATCGGCACTCCAGCGCGTGGCGCCGTCTGCGTCGAGCATGGCCAACGACCGTCCACTCGCCGCGGCGAGATTCCTTCCTTGCCGATCCCAGGTGAGCGCCTCGACCCAGGCTGTCTGCACGAGCGTGCTCCAGCGTGGAGCACCTTCGGCGCTCCATTCGTTTACCTTCCCGTCCTGCCCCCCACTGGCGAGGAAACCGGTTCGCGGATTCCAGGCGATGGTCGTCGCCGCCGATGCATGGGCATCGATAGTCGTGATGACCTCTCCATCGGCGATCGCGATGATGGCGATCGGTCCGGTCGTGCCAACGGCGGCAACCCGCTCTCCGTCCGGGGAGAGCGCAATGGAGCCGACGTGGTCCGTCAGGGAGACGGACCACCCGAAGTCGGATGCCAGTCCATCTGCGCTCACACGAGGCATTGCTCGAACCCCTGCTGGAGCAGAGCACGATCGAGATCCCGCCCGATGAAGACCAGGCGAGAGGTTCGCGGCTCGTCGTCGGACCACGGTTCTGCAAGGCTGGTATCGAGAAGCATGTGGACTCCCTGGAAGACGAACCGGCGCTTCTGGCCGGCGACCGCGATGACGCCCTTGGAGCGATAGAGGTCCGGGCCCCTAGTCATCAAGAGGCTGTTCAACCAGGCCTGCAGTCGCTCCCAGTCGACGTCGCCGACGGTCTCGATTCCCACGGAGGCGACTTCGTCGTCGTGCTCGTGATCGGGCCGATACTCTCGTGCGCTCGTCCAGTCCGCGGTAGAACCGTCTGCGCGGACGACCCGCGCGTCGAACTCCTCAGGCAGGTGCTCAGTGAAGATCGCGTAGATCCCCGGCGAGGTCACGGCAAGGGGAAACGAACCGCCGTCCGCAAGGTCCAGGTCGTAGCGGCGGCCATCGGCGCCCACCTCCTCGCCCGGAGCCGTCAACGGATGGTCGCGATCGGAGAAGTACGCGACAGCCGTCTCGACCCCGTCGGCGAGTTCCGACTCGCCCTCTCCGGCGACGGGGACGAGGCAGAGGCCCATCGCCGGGTCCGGACCCGCTGCACAGACGAAGCTGGATCCGGAATCGAGCTGGAAGACGCCCCCCCACTCGAAGGGGTATTCGGGTTCGAGGAACTTCGGGTCGATCGCCATGGCGTGTTCGAGATCGAATCCTCCAACGTCGAGGACCTTGCGGAGGTCGACATCGGCTGCGATCGAGCGGTAGATCTGGGCCTGAGCGTTCATGGCCTGTATGCGACGTTCGAGTGAATCCTGAGCGGCTTGATCGACAAGGTCGACCTTGTTCAAGAGGATCACATCCGCGAAGGCAATCTGCGTGCGCACCTCGTCGCTTTCGAAATGCTGCTCGACGTGCTTGGCATCGACGATCGTGACGATACCGTCGAGCCGCATGTTCTCCTGCATCTCCGGGTCGACGAAGAACGTCTGGGCGACGGGACCTGGTTCTGCCATTCCGGTCGTCTCGATCAAGATCCGATCGAAGCGCTCCCGGCGCTTCATCAGGTTCTCGAGGATCCGAATGAGGTCTCCGCGGACGGTGCAGCAAATGCAGCCGTTGTTCATCTCGAAGATTTCCTCGTCGGCGTTGATGACGAGCTCATGGTCGATGCCGACCTCGCCGAACTCATTCTCGATAACGGCGATACGCTGACCGTGCTGCTCGGTCAGGATCCGGTTGAGGAGCGTGGTCTTGCCGGATCCGAGGAATCCGGTCAGGACCGTCACTGGGATGCGCCGGTCGTTCGTCACCATGGGTACAGCCGCCTTCCGGGGAACTTGACAGTGCAAATGATAATGATTATTATTTGCGTATGAAGCATCCTACCATCCTTCCGCTATCCATCAACGCCCGCCGACGCCCACTGCAGCGCAACGTTGGTGCGCTTCTCCTGGTGGCGGGCCTGGCCCTCGGGTCCATGCTCGTCGGCGCCTGCGGAGGGTCGGATGATGGCGCGACCGACGCTGGGGTGACGTCCGTCGCCGCAAGCTTCTACCCGATCGCTGAGGCGGCGGGTCGAGTGGGGGGTGACTGTGTCGAGGTCGTTGACCTCACGCCTGAGGGGATGTCCCCGCACGATGCCGAGCCGACCCCGCAGAGTATCGCCGCGCTCCAGGGGGCGTCGGTCGCCTTCTATCTCGGCAGCGACTTCCAGCCGCAGGTTCAGCGGGCAGTCGACGCGTTGCCGGATGACGTCGTCGCGATCGACCTGCTCGAGGTCGACTCGCTGAGGACGATTGACTCTCCGATTCCCGGCGTTGTCGGCGAGGTCGATGGGGAAGTGCTCGCCGGTGGGCGCGATCCCCACATGTGGGTCGATCCAGTGCTCTTCTCGGAGATGGTCCGCGGTATCCAGGACGGTCTGGTCGCAGCGAATCCCGGATGCGCCGATGCGATCAATGCGAATGCAGAGGCCTATCTGGCCGACCTCGCGCAGCTCGACGAGGACTTCGTCTCGGCGCTCGCGACCTGCGAGACGCGGACCCTGGTCACCAGCCACGCTGCGTTCGGCTACCTCGCCGATCGCTACGGCCTGAAGCAGGCTCCGATCGCGGGGATCTCGCCGGAGCAGGAGCCCAACGCCCAGAGTCTTCGCGCCGTCGCGGAGGTTGCGCGGGCGGACGGGGTGAAGACGGTGTTTTTCGAGGAGCTCGTGCCGCCGGACCTCGCGGAGGTGGTGGCCTCCGAGATCGGTGCTCAGACCGCAGCGCTCGATCCCGTCGAGGGGCTTCCGTCCGACGCGGTTGCGGAGGGGGAGAGCTATGTCTCGATTCAGCGCCGCAACCTCGATGCGCTCCGACAAGGGCTCGGGTGCACGGCGTAGGAGGGGAGCCATCGGCGGCGATCGTCGTCGCCGACCTGCACTGCGGGTACGCGGCGTCGATGCCCGGCGTTCTCGAGGGAATCGGATTCAGCATCGATCCGGGGGAGATGGTCGCCCTCGTAGGGCCGAACGGCTGTGGCAAGACGACGCTCCTGCGCTGCCTCGTCGGGGAGTTGCCGATGCAGGGCACCGTCGTGATCCACGGAAGCAGACCACGGCGGGGATACGTTTCCTATGTCCCGCAGGTGCAGCGGTGGGAGCGCGACTATCCGATTACGGTCGGCGAGGTCGTAGCCGCGGGGCGTCGCGCCCATCGATGCCTCTTCGGTCGGCTCAGCCACCACGACCGCGAGGCGATCGACGCCGCGATTGAGGAAGTCGGTCTGCCGGATCTTCATCGGCGTCCTCTCTCGCATCTTTCCGGTGGGCAGTTTCGACGCGTTCTGATCGCGCGTGCACTCGCCCAAGATGCCGACGTGATGCTCTTGGATGAGCCGTTCGCCGGTCTCGATCGAGACAGCGCACTACGCGTGATCGATGCCCTCCGGCGGAGGGTTGCTCGCGGTGTGACGGTCTTGGCCAGCGTCCATGAGCTCGACCTCGTGCGGATCGGCTTCCCGCGCGTACTCGGTCTTGATCGGTCCACGGTGCACGACGGACGACCAGGCGACATCCTCAACGACGAGCCGGTGGGGATGTTCCGCGCGCAAGTGGCTGCGCTTGCACTGTGATCGACCTCTTCGTGGAGCCCTACTCGCTCGCCTTCATGCAGCGGGCACTCGCCGCGGCCGTGATGATTGGGATCGTCGCCCCGCTGGTGGGAGTGTGGGTCGTACTGCGGCGCCTCGCCTACCTCGGCGACGCGATGGGACATGGCACGATCGCCGGGGTGGCCGTCGCCTACCTCGTCGGCGCCTCAATCGTCCTCGGAGCGCTCGCCGCTGCTCTGGCGATGGCCCTGCTCTTGGGGCTTCTCATGACCCATCCCCGCATCCGCTCCGACTCCGCGATCGCCGGCGCGGAGGTGGCGCTCTTCGCCGGCGGCATCCTGCTCCTCGTCATCAGCGGAGGGACGCGCGTCGAGATCTCCCATCTTCTGTTTGGTTCGGTCCTGACGGTGAGCAGTGGCGATCTCCTTGCCAATCTTCTGATTGCTGGAGTAATCGTGGTCGCGCTCGCCGTCCTCGGGCGCGATCTCCGCGACGCGACCTTCGATCCGATTGGAGCTCGGCTCAGTGGGATCCGCGTCTCGCTGATCGAGTGGGCGCTCCTCGTCATGGTCGGCGGCGTCGTCGTGGTGGCGTTGCAGACAATCGGCCTCCTGATGACGATTGCGATGCTGGTACTGCCGGCGGCGGCTGCTCGTCTGTGGGTCCGGACCGTCGTTGGGATGAGTCTGCTGGGCGTCGCCTTTGGCGTTGGCACTGCAGTCATCGGGCTGACGGTTGCGTATCACGCAGGTCTGCCCTCCGGCGCGGTGATCGCCGCGTTGACGGCCGTCGTCCTCGGAGTCTCGGCGGTGGCGACGATGCGGCGGAGAAGGACGAGACCAGTCGCACATCTCCCGGAAGCGCCCGGGTCTGGCGCCTCGGCCCGCAGGCACGCATCCTGAGAGGCGGCGAGCGCCTAGGATGCGCCGAGACAAGGAGGCCTGACCCGATGGCGATCACCCTGCCCACCCACGACGAGCATCTCCTGATCGGCGGCACATGGACCGAGGCCACGGGCGGCGAGCGCTTCGACGTCACCGACCCCGCCTCCGGCGGCCGCGTCGGCTCCGTGCCCAACGGCACCCGCGCCGACGTCACGGCCGCGATCGACGCGGCGGCGGCGGCCCTGCCGGGCTGGCGCTCCACCTCCGCGCTGAGCCGTGCGCGCATCCTGCGCAAGGCCGCGGACGTCATGCGCGAGCGGGCCGGCGAGATCGCCGAGACGATGACCGCCGAGCAGGGCAAGGCCCTCCCGGAGGCCAAGGGCGAGGTCGAGTACGCCGCCTCCTTCTTCGAGTGGTTCGCCGGCGAGGCGGAGCGCATCTACGGCGAGATCGCGCCCCCGATGAACACCGACAACCGCGTGCTGGTCCTGCGCCAGCCCGTCGGCGTCGTCGCCGCCATCACCCCCTGGAACTTCCCCGCGGCGATGATGACCCGCAAGCTCGGCCCCGCGATGGCCGCCGGCTGCACGAGCGTCGTCAAGCCGGCCAGCGCCACGCCGCTGACCGCCGCGCTCGTCCTGCGCTGCATCGAGGACGCGGGCGCACCCGCGGGCGTCGTCAACCTCGTCACCTCGCGCGACGCCGGGATGGTCGCCGACACGATCTTCAACGACCCCCGCGTGCGCAAGATCTCGTTCACGGGTTCGACGGAGATCGGCAAGGACCTGATCCGCGCCTCGGCCGAGCAGGTCAAGCGCCTCAGCCTCGAGCTCGGCGGGCACGCCCCCTACATCATCTTCGACGACGCCGACCTCGAGCCGGCCGTCGACGGGCTGATCGCCTCCAAGTACCGCAACGCGGGCCAGACCTGCGTCTGCGCGAACCGCGCGTTCGTGCAGCGCGGGATCTACGACGACTTCCTCGCGCTCCTGACGCAGAAGGTCGAGGCGATGACGGTCGGCCACGGCCTCGCGGAGGGCACCCAGATCGGGCCGCTGATCAACGACGCCGCGGTCGACAAGGCCGACGAGCACGTGCAGGACGCGGTCGGCAAGGGCGCCCGGCTCGTCACGGGCGGCGTCCGCCTGATCGACGGCGAGTACGCGAACGGCTCGTTCTACGCCCCGACGATCCTCGACGGCGTGACGCGCGACATGGACATCTTCTACGAGGAGACGTTCGGCCCCGTCGCCGGCCTGACGGTGTTCGACACCGAGGACGAGGCGATCGACTTCGCCAACGACTCGATCTACGGCCTCGCCTCGTACTTCCACACCCGCGACTACGCGCGCCTGATGCGCGTCGCCGAGCGGCTCGAGTACGGCATCGTCGGCGCCAACGCCGGCATCATCTCGGCGGCCAACGCGCCGTTCGGCGGGATGAAGCAGTCGGGCTACGGCCGCGAGGGTGGCAGCGTCGGCATCGACGAGTACCTCGACGTCAAGTACGTCCTCCTGGGCGCCGTCGGCACGGTCTAGGGCGGTGCGCGCCGTCCGCCAGCACGCCTACGGCGAGCCGCTCGCCGTCGAGGAGGTCCCCGACCCCGTCGCCGGCGACGGCGAGGCACTGGTCGACGTCGCCTACGGTGCCGTCAACCCGCTCGACGTCTGGATCGGGGCGGGCAGCGTGGCCGCCGCCGGCCCGCTGCCGCGCACGCCGGGCTGCGAGGGCGTCGGCCGCACGGCCGACGGCCGCCGCGTCGGCTTCCGCGGGGCGGGGCTCGGCCTCGTCCGCGACGGGGCCTGGGCCGAGCGCGTGACGGTGCCCGCCGACGCCCTGGCCGCGATCCCCGACGGCTGCGACGACCGTGCCGCGGCGGCGCTCGGCATCCCCGGCGTCACGGCGCTGGACTGCCTCGACCTCGCCGAGGTCGGCGACGGCTCGACGGTGCTCGTCCTCGGCGCGTCGGGCGGGGTCTCGACGATCGCCCTGCAGCTCGCGCGCACGCGCGGCGCCCGGGTGATCGCCCAGACCACCTCCCCGAACCGGGTCGGCCAGGTCTCGCGCTACGCCCATGACGTCGTGGTCGCCGAGGCGGACCTGCTCGAGGAGGCCGTGCGCGAGGTGGCGCCCGACGGCGTCGACGCGATCCTCGACCCGCTCGCCGGGCCCTTCGCGACGCCCTGCGTGCGCCTGCTCGCGGCGAAGGGCACGCTCGTCCTCTACGGCGCGAGCGCCGGACCCGAGTTCGCGTTCGGGCCGCAGGAGATGTACCGCAAGAACGCCCGCGTGGTCGGGTACAGCGGCCTGCCGGTGGCCCCGGCGGCGACGGCCCGCTCGATGGAGTCGCTCTATGCCCTCGTCGCGGCCGGCACCCTCGAGGCGGTGATCGCCGACGAGCTCCCGCTCGAGGAGGCGGACGACGCCGTCGCCCGGATCCGCGAGAACCGCGCCGGCGGCAAGCTCCTGCTGCGGCCCTAGGCCTCGTCGGGCCGCGCGACGGCCCGGCGGCGCCGGGCGACGAGCGCGGCGACGACCCGCCAGCCGACCAGGCCCGCTCCGAGGAAGGCGAGCGCCACGACGATGAAGGCCGTCTCCGGCAGGCGCCCCTCGAGGACCGTGCGGATCGCCATCCCGCCGGCCACGGCGCCGAGCCAGACGGCGCTCCCGCGGGCCACCGAGCGCGGGCTGCGGCGCAGGCCGACGACGAGCGCGGCTGCGGCGTAGCCCGCGAGGAAGGGCCAGGCCACCCCGAGGACGGCCAGCGCCGCGGTATCGCCCTCGTGGCTCTCGCGCCCGAGGAGCGCGAACACGAGGATCCAGACGACGTCCACGAGGAGCCAGCCCATACGATGATTCTCGCATGGCAGCCTCGCTCGTCCCGGGGATCGTCCTCGCCGTCGGCGGCGGGCTCGCCGCCGTGCGCACCGCGACGGGGGAGGAGCGCGTCGCCAAGTTCGCGGGCCGGCTCGACCGCCGGCCCGTGGCGGGTGACCGCGTGGGGCTCCTGCTCGAGGACGGCGACGGCGGCCGCATCGACGTTATCGAGCCGCGCGCGACCGAGCTGCGCCGCCAGCAGCGGATGCGCTCCGAGGGCGAGCGGGCGATGAAGGAGCAGGTGCTCGCCGCCAACGCCGAGTGCGTCCTGATCGTGGCCTCGATCGCCGACCCGCCGCTGCGGCGCGGGCTGATCGACCGCATCCTCGTGGCCGGCTGGCGGGGCGGGATGACGCCGCTCCTCGCCATCACCAAGCGCGACCTCGCGGACCGCGCGGGCGAGCCGCCCGAGCAGGTGCTCGCCGACTACGCCCTGATCGGGGTGGAGGGGGTCTGCGTCGACGTGCGCACCGCGGCGGGCGCGCAGGCGGTGCACGCGCTGATCGCGGGGCGCACCGCGGCCGTCGTCGGCCACTCGGGCGTCGGCAAGTCGACGCTCGTCAACGCGCTGACCGCGGGCGGCCAGACGACGGGCGCCGTGCACGAGCTGTCGGGGCGGGGGCGGCACACCACGACGACGGCGACCTGGATCGACACGCCCGACGGCGGCGCGCTGATCGATCTGCCCGGGATCCGCAGCTTCTCGCTCGCGGGGATCGAGCCCGCGGACCTGCGCCACGCCTTCGCGGACGTGGCCGAGGCCGCCGAGCACTGCCGCTTCCGCGACTGCCGCCACGTCGGCGAGGAGGGCTGCGCCGTTGCCGACGCGGTCGACCCGGCGCGGCTGGCCAGCTACCGCAAGCTGCTGGCGGAGCTCGAGGAGGGCTGAGAACGGCGACGGCGCCCGGACCGCGGGGGTCGGGGCGCCGTCGGGACGAGCGGTGGGGGAGCGGCTGCGCCTAGCGCTTGTGCAGCACCTTGCGGATCTTCTCGAGCTCCTTCGACTCCTGCGTTGCGCGCTCGAGATCGCGCTCGAGCTCCGCGATGTGCGCCTGCAGGGCGTCGATCGCGGTCTTCGCCTCGCTGATCAGGCGCTCGGTCTGCTGGTTCGCCGACCTCGCCGCGGTGCGGGCGCCCGCGCGGGCCGTGCGGGCGGTGCGGCGCACGCCGCCGCCGTCGACCTGCTCGCGCGCGGTCCGGTAGTACTGGGTCATCACGGTGTTCGCGGAGCGGCCGGACTGCTTCGCGACCTTCGCGAACGCCTCGGTCTTCTTCATGCCCTGCTCGATCAGCGCGCGGACGTCCTCGTAGGTCTGCCGGCCGATGTCGCCGTGGGCGGGCTTCTTGGTGGCGGCGCCGCCGGACGCCGCGCCGTTCGTGGAGGTGGACATGCCCAAAGATTGTCATATGTCACGTCGGTCAGTGGCAGTCAAATAGCACGACTTTGTGAAAGTTGAACGTGAAGGCGGGCTCTCACGCAGGTGATGTCATACCTGAGACTGTGCCGGCGGGGTGATCCGGATCGCGCACGGCGGCGCGATGTCGGTCAGAATGGGTGCATGCTGCGTTTTCCCGGCATCCCCGCCCCGGCGCTGATCGCGCTGCTTCTCCTCGCCGCCCCGCTGGTGGCCGCGTGCGGTGGCTCGAAGCTCGCCGACGACCCGCAGGCCATCCTCGCCGAGGCGACGCTGCCGCCGCCGGGCCCGAACGCCTCGAAGCTGGCGGTCGAGTTCACGCCGGGCGACGCCGCGCCGCCGGACGGCGCCACCACGGAGGGCGATCCGCTCGGCGGGCTGCTCGGCGGCCCGATCCAGATCGAGGCCACCACCGAGGGCGACGCCGAGGCCGGCGTCGCGGGCGACGCCAAGATCACGGCCGGCCCCGCCAACATCACCCTCGCCTTCCGGGCCAACCAGGACAACACGTGGCTGCAGGTCGGCGACGCCTGGTACGAGCTCGGCCAGCCGCTGGGCATCGACTTCGCCGGGCTCGGTGGGGCGATCGGCCCGCTCTCCGAGGTCGTGACGGACCCCAAGGCGACCGCCGTCGAGGAGATCGAGGGCGTCGAGTGCGACAGGATCGACGGCCGCTTCAATCCGGCGCCCGGCCTGACCGAGCAGCTGCAGGGCGCGGGCGACGGCCTCGGTCTGCCGCTCGACCTCCAGGGCCTCGCCGAGGCGCAGGCCGAGATCTCGGTCTGGGTGTCGCGCGAGGACGGCGTCGTGCGCCGCATCATGGTCAGCACCGACGGGGCCGCCGACCAGGCGGCCGGGGGCGACGTCAAGATCGACCTCACCGTCGTGCCGGCGCAGGCGGTCGAGGTGACGCCGCCGGCCGACGCGCAGCCGATCACGGACCTGCTGATCACGCTGCTCGGCGACCAGCTCGGCGATCTCGGCGACCTCGGCGGGCAGCTCGGAGACCTCGGCGATCTGGGCGGCCTCCTCGACGGCCTCGGCGGCGGCGCCGCGACCGGCGAGAACGCGTGAGCGGGACCGTCGTCGCCTGCGTGCAGATGCACGCGGACCGGCCCCTGGCCGATAACCTCGAGGCGGCCGAGCGGCTCATCGCGCGGGCGGCGGCGCGCGGCGCCGAGGTGATCTCGCTGCCCGAGCGCTGGAACGGCACCGGGCCCGACGACGCGATGATCGCCGCGGCCGAGCCGCTCGACGGCGAGACCGCCGCCGCGATGGCGGGCTGGGCCCGCCGGCACGGGGTCTGGCTGCACGGCGGCTCGATCGGCGAGGACACCGAGCCCGGCGTGCGCGCCTCGAACACGACGCTCGTCTTCGACCCCGCGGGCGAGCGGGTTGCGACCTACCGCAAGATCCACATGTTCGACATCGACGTCGAGGGGGCGGCGGCGCGCGAATCGGGCGCCAACAAGCCGGGCGACCGGCTCGTCCTCGCGGAGATCGCGGGCTGGCCGGTGGGGCTGACCATCTGCTACGACCTGCGCTTCCCCGAGCAGTACCGCGAGCTCGCGCTCGCCGGCGCCGAGGCCTTCATGGTGCCCGCCGGCTTCACGATGGCGACGGGCCGCGACCACTGGGAGGTGCTGCTGCGCGCGCGGGCGATCGAGAACGGCGCCTACGTGATCGCCGCCAACCAGCACGGCTACTGGGACGGCAGCGCGCGCTACGCCCGCTCGATGATCATCGACCCCTGGGGGATCGTGATCGCCAACGCCGGCGACGGCGAGGGCATCTGCGTCGCCGAGATCGACCGCGAGCGCGTCGCCGATATGCGCCGGCGGATCCCCGTGCTGAGCGCGCGGCGCCCCGAGGCCTACGTCGTCGCGGCGGACGGCGCCGCCACCTAGCTGCGGCGCCTCAGGCCTCCGGCTCGTCCTCTGGGGCGTGGTCGAGCCCGTGGTCCTCGAAGCGCCGCATGTAGGGGACCATGTAGTCGATCACGGTGTCGACGATCAGCTCGCCCTTCGCGGCCGTGCCGCGCTACGGGGCGCCGGACGCGCCGTGGGCGGTCAGCTCCTCGAACAGCCACAGCTCCTTCGCGTACGGGTCGACCTTGGGCACCTGCCCCTGCGCGTGCTCCATCTGCATCAGGTCGGGGAACAGCACGAGGCCGAGCGAGGTCTCGACCTCGCCGCCGTGGCCCCAGCCGCCCCACACCTCCCACGTGTCGGCGGGGAGGCGCCGGTTCGTGATCACCCACCAGTCGATCGTGGCGATGCTCATCTCGGGGTGTGCGATCTTCGCGTCGCGGGCGGCGATCTCGGTCGACGGGATGATGCCGTCGTGGGCGTTCAGGAGCAGGACGCGCTCGATGCCCCAGTGGTGCAGCGACTCGACCACGTCGCGGATCACCCGGGTCTGGGTGTCGGCGCTGAGGCTGATGCAGATCGGCTGGTGGTGGTAGTGGCCGCTCATGCCGAGGAAGTTCGCGGGCAGCACCATGGTGCGCTCGAGGCGCTCGGCGATCCGGACGGCCAGCGCGTGCGCGGAGAACCCGTCCGTCCCCATCGGCATGTGGTCGCCGTGGCTCGCGACCGCCCCGAGCGGCACGATCGCCGTCGTGAACCCCACCGTGAGGAACTCCCGCGACGTCATCAGTTCCATCTGCACCGACCGCATCGCCATCCTCCCGGGGTCGCCTCCGGGAGGGGGACGCCAGCAGCGGCGCGCAGGCCGGACCGGAGGGGTCAGGCCGCAGGGTCGCCGAGCCGCCCGAAGGCGGTCAGGATCCCGCGGGCCATCGCCACGCCGAGCGCGTACTGGTCGATCCGCAGGTGCTCGTCGGGCGCGTGGATGCGGTCGTTCGGCAGCGCGCAGCCGGTCAGGACCGTGGGCACGCCCTTGCCGGCGAGCGCGGTCACGAGCGGGATCGCGCCGCCCGAGCGCGTGACCGCGCACGGCATCCCCGTGGCCGTCTCGACGGCGCTGCGGGCGAGGCGCACGGCGGGCAGGTCCGGATCGAAGGCCGCGCCGGCGGAGCGTCCGCGCAGCGCGAAGGAGAGTTCGGCGCCGGCGGGGGCGCGCTCGCGCAGGAGCGTCTGCACGGCCGTCCAGAAGGCCTCGGCGTTCTGGCCGCCGACGAGCCGGAACGAGATCGCCGCGGTCGCCTCGCACGGCACGATCGTGCGGTTGGCGCCCGCGTCGCGGCAGGTGATCGCGTTGACGTCGAACGTGGGCAGGGCGGTGGTGCGCAGGTAGTAGTCGGCGAGGGCCTCGGGGCCCTTCGGGGCGATGCCCGCGATCGCGAGCTCGCCGGCCGCGTCGGGCAGGGTCGTCCAGGTCTCGGCCTCGGCCGCCGCGGGCGGTTCGACGCCGGCCATCAGCGACTCGTGCAGGCGGCCGTCGGGGCCGGGCTCGAGGTCGGCGATCAGCCGGCTGAGGACGTGGGCGGCGTTGAGGGCGGCGCCGCCGTAGAGCCCCGAGTGCGCGTCGCGCTCGCCGGTGCGCACGGTGATCGTGCCGGTGATCACGCCCCGCACCCCGATCTCGATCGCAGGGCGACCCGGCTCGACGAAGCCGGCGTCGAAGACGACCGCGGCGTCGTACGCCCCGGCGGGCTGCGCGTCGATCCAGTCGATCACGGAGTGGCCGCCGACCTCCTCCTCGCCGTCGAGGACCACGGTCAGGTGCACGGGCAGCGCGCCATCGGCGGCGAGGTCGGCGGCCCCGGCGAGCAGCGCGTGGAAGTTGCCCTTGTCGTCGGAGGCGCCACGGGCGAAGACCGCGCCGTCGCGGACGGTCGGCTCGAAGGGCGGCGTCGTCCAGGCGTCAAGCGGCGCCACGGTCTGCACGTCGTAGTGCCCGTAGAGAAGGACACGCGGCGCGGGTTCGTGGCAGGCCGGGATCGCCCCGACCACGAGCGGGTTCGCGGCGGTGGGGAGGACGTCGGCCGTGCCGCCGGCGGCGCGGATCCGGTCCGCCACCCAGTCGGCCGCGCGGGCGATGTCGGCGGGCTCGCCGTCGCCCGACGAGATGGACGGGATCCGGAGGTACTCACAGAGCTCCTCGATCAGCTCGTCGGTGGTGCGGGGCATAGGTGCCTCCCGGGTCCGCGGTCAGGACGTAGGCTTCGGGCGCCGGTCGATGGAAGACGACGACGATACCATGGGCCCGCCGCCCGCCGAGATCGGGGGCCTCGCGGCCGTCACGGCCGCGTTCGCGGCGGGTGACGACGTCCGGCGGATCGCGCCGCGGCTCGGCTCGACGGCCCCGGTGGCCGCGCGCTGCGCCGAGGCCGTGCTGCCCCTGGTCGTCGCCGGGCTGCACCACGCTCGGCTCGGCGCCGACCGCCCGGCCCTGTCGGTGGTGGTGGCCGACGACGACCGTGCTCGCGAGCTGGCCGACGCCGTCCGCGCCTTCGCCCCGGCCGTGCCCGTCGCGTACCTTCCGCACCGCGGCGTCGACTGGGGGTCCGGGCTCGAGCCCGCGCCGCACCTCGTCGGCGAGCGGGCGCACGCGCTCGGCGTGCTCGCCGAGGGCGGCATCGTCGCCGTGTCCGCCGACGCCCTCGTCGAGCGCCTGCCCGGACGCGCCGGCCGGCCGGCATCCCTGCGCATCGCCGCGGGCGGGGCGATCGACCGCGAGGAGCTCGTCGGGCGGCTCGTGGCGATGGGGTACGAGCGGGTCGAGGGGCAGGTCGACGAGCGCGGCCAGGTCGGCGTGCGCGGCGACGTCGTCGACGTCTACCCGACCACCGGCCGCGAGCCGGTCCGCATCGAGCTGTTCGGCGACGAGGTCGAGCGCGTCTCCGCCTTCTCGACCCTCACCCAGCGCTCGCTCGGCCCGATCGAGGCGCTGGTCGCGCACCCGGCGCGCGACGGCGACGCGGGCGACGTGCCCGAGCGGCTCGGCGACGAGGGGCCCCACCTGCCCGAGGGCCTGGTGGCGCTCGCCCCCGAGCTGATCGGCGCGGGGGCGCTGGTGGTCTGGGACCCGCCCGGGGCGCTCGCCGCCGGCCGCGAGCGGATCGACGAGATCGCCGCCGCGGCCCGTCGCGGCTACCTGACGCACGAGCAGCTCGCGGAGACGCTCGAGGGGGCGCACCGCCTGGAGACCCTGCCCGCCGGGCAGCCCGTCGCCTTCGAGGGGCACCCGCCGGCGCTCGCGGCCCGCGGGATCGCGGAGGTGGAGAACGCGCTGACCGCCCTCGCGGCCCGCGACCTGCGCGTGCTCCTGACCTTCGCCCACGCGGGCGATGCGGCCCGCGCGGCGCACCAGCTCAAGCGGCTCGACCACCGGTGGCTCGAGGCTGGGGCCGATCTGCCTGAGGAGGCCGGCGTCTACCTCGCCGTCGCGCCCCTGCGGCGCGGGCTGGTCGCGCCCGTCGCCCGCATCGCGGTCGTGCTGGGCGGCTCGCTCCTGCGCTCGCGGCGCTCCGCGCCCACGCGCGGCGGGCGCGCGATCGCCTCGTTCGGCGACCTCCGGCCCGGCGACATCGTCGTGCACGAGGACCACGGCGTCGGCCGCTTCGAGCGCTTCGACGTGCGCACGGTCGGCGGCGTCACGCGCGACTACATCGACCTCGCGTTCCGGGGCGGGGACCGCGTCTACCTCCCGCACGAGCAGATCTCGAAGCTGACGCGCTACGTGGGCGCCGACGGGCGCGAGCCGGCCCTGTCGAAGCTCGGCGGCAAGTCGTGGCTGCAGCTGAAGGCGCGCGCCCGAAGCGCGGTACGCGAGCTCGCGGGCGAGCTACTCGCCCTCTACGCCCAGCGCCAGGCCGTGCCGGGCGTCGAGCACCCAGAGCCGGGCGAGTTCCTGCGCCAGGTCGAGGAGGGCTTCCCGTACGCGGAGACCGATGATCAGGAGCGCGCGATCCAGGAGGTCATGGACGACCTCTCGCAGGACCGACCGATGGACCGGCTGATCTGCGGCGACGTCGGCTTCGGCAAGACCGAGGTCGCCCTGCGTGCCGCCGTGCGGGTGATCGAGTCGGGCAAGCAGGTGCTGATGCTGGCCCCGACCACGATCCTCGCCCAGCAGCACGGCGCGACGTTCCGCAGCCGCCTGATGGACCTGCCGATCCGGATCGAGGTGGTCTCGCGGCTGCGCAGCGCCAAGGAGGCGAAAGCGGCGGTGGCGGCCTTCCGATCCGGCGAGGTCGACCTCCTGCTCGGCACGCACCGCGTGCTGAGCCGCGACGTCGTGCCCGCGGACCTCGGGCTCGTGATCGTCGACGAGGAGCAGCGCTTCGGGGTCGCCCAGAAGGAGCTCCTGCGGCAGATGCGGACGGAGGTCGACGTGCTCGCCCTGTCGGCGACCCCGATCCCGCGCACGCTGCACATGTCCCTCGCCGGGCTGCGCGACATCTCGGTGATCGCCACGCCGCCGCGCGGCCGCCGCCCGATCCACACGCACGTCGGCGAGTACGACGACGAGCAGGTCGCCGGGGCCCTGCGCCGCGAGGTCGAGCGTGGAGGGCAGGCCTTCTACCTGCACAATCGCGTCGAGACGATCGACGAGGCCGCCGAGCGGCTGCGCCAGCTGAGCCCCGAGATCCGGGTCTGCGTGGCGCACGGCCAGATGACGGAGCGCCAGCTCGAGGACGTGATGGCGGGGTTCCTGCGCGGCGACCACGACGTGCTCGTGGCCACGACGATCATCGAGGCGGGCCTCGACATCCCGTCCGCGAACACGCTGATCGTCGAGCGCGCCGACCTGCTCGGGCTGTCCCAGCTGTACCAGATCCGGGGCCGCGTCGGCCGTTCCGACGTGACCGCGCACGCCTACCTGCTGTACCCGGACGCGACGGAGCTGTCGGAGGAGGCGCGGGCGCGCCTCGCGGCGCTCGCGGACTCCACCGAGCTCGGCTCGGGCTTCCGGGTCGCGATGCGCGACCTCGAGCTGCGCGGCGCCGGCGACCTGCTCGGCGACGAGCAGTCGGGGCACGTGGCCGCGGTCGGCTTCGAGCTGTACTGCGACCTCCTCGCCGAGGCGGTCTCCGAGCTGCAGGGCGTCGCCCCGGAGGCGGTCGCGCAGGGGCCGCGCCTCGACGTCGCCCTCGACGCCTTCGTGCCCGCCGACTACGTCGGCCTCGAGGCTGCGAAGATGGACGTGCACCGGCGCATCGCGCTCGCCCACGACGAGGGCCAGCTGCGCGACCTCGAGCTGGAGCTCGCCGACCGCTTCGGCCCCCTGCCGGGGCCCGTCGCCAACCTGATCGCGATCCAGGAGCTGCGGCTCGCCGCGCTGCCCCTCGGCGGCGTCGCGATCCAGGTCGGGCGGGACGGCGCGCGGATCACCGGGCTGCGCATCTCGCGCGACGAGCTGCGCGCGCTGCGCGAGCGCCACGACGACCTGCGCGCGAACGCCGCGAAGGACGAGATCGGCCTGCCCGCACGGGAATCCGCGTCACCGCTCGAGGCGGCCCGGATCCTGGCCGATGCTATGATCATCCTGCGCTCGGCGGCGCCCTCCGGGGCCTGATCCCCGCCCATCGCAGCGGCCCGACACGCATCGACCATCACCCGCCTGGAGCACCCATCCGCATGCGCCGCCTGATCCCGCTTGCCCTGCTCGCCCTCCTCGCCGCCGTCGTCATCGCGGCCTGCGGCGGGTCCGATGGCGGCTCCGACAAGGGCGGCACGACGGCGGTCGAGAAGCCGACCGTCCCGGCCGGCGCGGTCGCCGTCGTCGGCACCGAGACGATCACGCAGGCGCAGTTCGACGAGCTCTACGCCTCCGCGGTCAAGCAGGGCGAGGCCAGCGGCCAGACCGCCCCCAAGGAGGGCTCCGGGGAGGAGTCGACGCTCAAGCAGCAGGTGCTGCAGAGCCTCGTTCAGAACGCGGAGATCCGCCAGGAGGCCGACGCGCGCGGCATCGAGGTCGACGACAAGCAGGTCCAGGACGACATCGAGGCCTTCAAGCTGCAGTGCTGCGAGGGCAAGGACAAGAAGTTCGAGACCTACCTCAAGGACCAGGGCCTCACGATCGCCGCGCTCGAGGACCAGTTCGCGCTGCGCCAGCAGGCCCAGGCCCTCTACGACGACATCACGAAGGACGTCAAGGTCACCGAGGACGAGGCCAAGAAGCAGTTCGAGACCGACAAGGACGAGCGCTACACGACGGCCCGCTCGCGCAAGGTCGCGCACATCCTGATCGACGTGAAGCCCAAGGGCGAGTCGACCGATGCCGACTGCGCGCGCGCCGAGGAGGTCCTCAAGGAGGTCGAGGCCAACCCGGGCGACTGGAAGGCGCTGGTCAAGAAGCACTCGGCCGATCCGGGCTCCAAGGACACCGGCGGCGAGTACGACATCACCGACGACGAGAACTGGGACGCCGACTTCCGCGCGGGCGCCTTCGCGCTCGCCGCGGAGGGCGACATCACCGACCCGCCCGTCAAGTCGCAGTTCGGCTGCCACATCATCAAGGCGCTCAGCCCGATCACGGACGCCACGACCCAGCCGTTCGACGAGGTCAAGCAGCAGATCATCGACGAGCTGACGCAGACCAAGAAGAACGAGGTCGCGACGACGTGGTTCGAGGGCGTCCAGAAGGACTACGCGCCGAAGACCGCCTTCGCCGCGGGCTACGAGCTGCCGCCCGCGCAGACCACCGAGGCGACCACCGCCGAGACCACGGGGTAGCGTGACGGCGCGGCGCGTCGTCGCGCTGGGCCCCGGCACGGCCGACGCGGCACCGGCCCTCGCCCTCGAGGAGCTCGCCGCGGCCGGCGTCGCCGACCTGCGGATCGACGGCCCGCTGTACGACCTCGTGCTGGCCCGCGGGGTGCGGCACGACGCCGCGGCCGCGCTGATCGCGGCCGACGACCGCACGGCGTGGCGCCTCGTCCGCGTCGACCCGGACCTCGACTGCCGCCCGGACCGCGACGCGCTCGCGGCCCGCGCCGCGGCGCAGTCCCTCGCCGAGCTGTGGGCGATCACGGTGCGGCTGCGCGCCGACTGCCCCTGGGACCGCGAGCAGACGCCGGCCACGATCGTGCCGCACACGATCGAGGAGGCCTACGAGGTCGCCGACGCGGCGCTCGCCGGGCCGCCCGGACCGAAGCTCGTCGACGAGCTCGGCGACCTCCTGTTCCAGTCGTTCATCCTCGCGCTGATGGCCCACGAGGCGGGCGCGGGGGACCTCGGCGACGTCGCGGACGGCATCGCCGGCAAGCTCGTGCGCCGCCACCCGCACGTCTTCGGCGACGCCGACCTCGCGACCTCCGACGCGGTCCTGCGGAGCTGGGAGGGCATCAAGCGCGAGCAGGAGGGCCGCGCCGGCGTCTTCCACGACATCCCGACGACCCTGCCGCCGCTCCTCGCCGCCCTCAAGACGCAGAAGCGGGCCGCCGCGGCGGGCTTCGACTGGGCCGAGTGGGGCGGGGCGGAGGCGTCCGTCCGCGCCGAGCTCGACGAGCTCGGCGCGGCCCTCGGCGAGCACCCGGTCGACGGGCCCGAGCCCGCGCCCGCGGTCCGCGACGAGGCCGGCGACGTCCTCTTCGCCGCCGTCAACCTGCTGCGCCTGGCCTGCGTCGACCCGGAGACCGCCCTGCGCGGCGCCGCGGCGCGCTTCCGGGCGCGCGTCGAGGAGGCCGAGCGGCTCGCCGCCGATGACGGCGCCGACTGGACGGGGCTCTCCCTCGAGGAGCAGGAGCGGTACTATCGCGCCGCGAAGGACCGCCTCGCCGGGCGGGACTCCGACGAAGGAGCACGATGAGCGTCATCACCCGCGTCCACGGCCGTCAGATCCTCGACTCGCGCGGCAACCCGACCGTCGAGGTCGACGTCGAGCTGGAGGGCGGCGCGCGCGGCACGGCCGCCGTCCCGTCGGGCGCCTCGACCGGGCAGTGGGAGGCCGTCGAGCTGCGCGACGGCGGTGACGCCTGGATGGGCAAGGGCGTGACGCGGGCCGTCGGGCACGTCAACGGCGAGATCGCGGCGCGCCTCGTGGGGATGGAGGCGGGCGACCAGCGGGCGGTCGACGGCGCCCTGCTCGACCTCGACGGCACCCCGAACAAGGGCCGGCTCGGCGCGAACGCCATCCTCGGCGCCTCGCTCGCCGTCGCGTACGCCGCCGCCGCGGCCAATGGCGTCCCGCTCTACGTGCAGGTCGGCGGCGCCGAAGCGCACATCCTGCCCGTGCCGATGATGAACGTGATCAACGGCGGCGCCCACGCGGACAACGCGCTCGACCTGCAGGAATTCATGATCATGCCGGTCGGGGCGCGGACCTTCGCGGAGGGCCTGCAGATGGGCGTCGAGACGTTCCACGCCCTGCGCGCCGACGTCAAGGCCCGCGGCCTCTCGACCGCCGTCGGCGACGAGGGCGGCGTGGCCCCCGACCTGCCGTCCAACGAGGAGGCGCTGCGCCTGATCATGGGCGCGATCGAGCGCGCCGGCTACGCCCCCGGGACGGACATCGCGATCGCGCTCGACCCGGCCATGACCGAGCTCTACGACGAGGCGGCCGGGCTCTACCGGCTGCCCGGCGACGGCCGCGACCTCGACAGCGAGGGGATAGTCGGCTTCTGGGCCGACCTCGTCGACCGCTACCCGATCGTCTCGATCGAGGACGGCTGCAGCGAGGACGATTGGGACGGCTGGGCCCTGCTCACGAGGACGCTCGGCGACCGCGTCCAGCTGGTCGGCGACGACCTCTTCGTGACCAACCCCGAGCGCCTGCGGATGGGCATCGAGCGCGGCGCGGGCAACGCGCTGCTCGTCAAGGTCAACCAGATCGGGACGCTGTCCGAGACGCTCGACGCCATCCAGGTGGCGCGCGACGCGGGGATGCGCTCCGTGATGTCGCACCGCTCGGGCGAGACGGAGGACGTCACGATCGCCGACCTCGCCGCCGCCGCCGGCACCGGCCAGATCAAGACGGGGGCGCCGTCGCGCTCCGACCGCGTCGCCAAGTACAACCGGCTGCTCCGCATCGAGGAGCAGCTCGGGACGCGGGCCGTCTACCCCGGCCACGCCGCCTTCGCACACGCCTCCTAGGCGCCGCGGGGTGAGCCGGCGCCCCGCGCGGGGCAGGAAACGGGCCCGCACCGGTCGTACTGAGGGGCGGGACTCCGCACGGGTTTCCCGCAGCCGCCATGGCTACCACCCGCAATCCCCGGCCCCGCGCCCGCTACCGCAAGCACCGCCGTGACGCCGCGATCCGCCGACGCCGGATCGTGCTGCTGCTCGTCCTCGGTGCCTCGCTGACCATCGCGGGCGTCGCAATCGCCTGGCCCAAGCAGCCGACGGCACCCGGATCGGGCGAGCCCGTGGCGGAGGCGGCGGCCATCGCGGAGGGCGACGGCGACGCCGTCCCGGCCGCCACGGACGGGGCGGAGACGGCGGCCGCGGAGGCCGCTGCGGGCGGGGGCGACGATGCCGGCGCGCCGCCGGAGGCGCCCGCGGAGATCCTGCCCGACTGGGAGCCGTCGGCGCGCGCCCAGGCCGCGATCGACACCGCGCAGGCCAACGGCCGCCCGCCGCAGTTCGTGGTCGTCTCGTTCGACGGCGCCGCCGACTACCGCATGTACGACCGCTGGCTCGGCGTCGCGGAGGAGACCGGGGCGCGCTTCACCTTCTTCGTCAGCGGCATCTACATGCTGCTGCCCGAGCACGCGACGACGTACCAGCCGCCCGGCGGCTTCGAGCCCGGCTTCTCCAACCTCGGCGGCTACGCCGAGCTGGCCGGCCCGAAGTCGGCGGCCGAGAACCTGCGCGACAACGTCGCCGACTTCAACCGCGCCCGCGCCCTCGGCCACGAGATCGGCTCGCACTACGTCTCCCACATCTGCGAGCAGGCCGACGCCTGGACCAAGGACGACTGGATCTCCGAGGAGAGCCAGTGGGAGACCCTGATGCTCGACCCGACCGGGACCAACGAGCTCAAGCGTCCGCTGGAGCCGATCTACACGCGCGAGGACTTCCACGGCGGCCGCACGCCGTGCCTGGCCGGCGACAAGGAGGCCGTCTACGCGGCGATGGCGGAGATGGGCCGCGAGTACGACGCCAGCCAGCCCGGCATCTTCGCGGTCTGGCCGGCGCGGCAGCAGGGCCTCTGGAACCTTTCACTGCCCACGATCGACCGCGTCGGCTCCCAGTACCCGGTGATGGCGATGGACTACAACTTCTACGTCAACCATGGGCAGGCGGAGACGCAGGCGCAGGCGGACGAGTTCGAGGAGCTCACCCACAAGAGCTACATGAACGCGATCAGCAAGCTGCACGCCGGCAACCGGGCCCCGTTCATCACCGGCTCGCACTTCGCGAACTGGAACAAGGGCGCGTACATGGACGCGCTTGAGCGCACCGTGCGCGACCAGTGCGGCCGCCCCGAGGTGGCCTGCGTGAACATGATCACGCTGGCCCGCTGGCTCGACGAGCAGGACCCCGCCGACCTCGAGCGGTGGGGGATGGGCGACTTCCCGGGCGGCCCGAACGAGGGCGCCTCCGCGGGTGCCGCCACCGAGCCGCAGGCCGGCTAGCGCTCGCCGACCGAGAAGGGCGTCTCGCCGGGGAAGATGTAGCCGCGGCGGCGCGCCTCGCGGACCAGCATCTCGCGGGTGCCGAGCGCGTCGCGCTCCTCGACGGCGCGCTGCTTGGCCTCGCGGGCTTCGCGCAGCTGCACGCGCGCCCGGTCGAGCTCCTCCTGGGCGGCGCGGTAGCCGCGGATCGGCTGCACGAACAGGACGGCCAGGAGCACCACGATGCCGATCACGATGAGCCGCCGCACGGTGCCCCCTTCGCCGCGCGGCGGGGCGCTCCTCCCGCGTACGCTTCGGGGGTGGTCGACGACCAGGACCTCGCCCGGCTGGAGCGGCAGCTCGGCCGTGCCCCGATCCCGCCCGTGCGCGTGGCCTGCCGCTGCGCAGCCGGCTGGCCGGTGGTGGTGGAGCAGCCCGAGCGGGGGCCCGACGGCGAGCCCTTCCCGACGGCCTTCTGGCTGTCCTGCCCGGGCCTCGTGAAGGCCGTGTCGCGCCTCGAGGGCACGGGCGGCGTGCGCGCGCTCGAGCGGCGCCTCGACGAGGACCCGACGCTCGCCGTGGCGTTCGACCGCGCGATGGAGCGCCACCGGGCGCTCCGGCCCGAGCAGGGACTCGGGATCGGCGGCGTGCGCGCCCCGCGCGCGGTCAAGTGCCTGCACGCCCACGTGGCGTTCGCCCTCGCCGCCCCGCCGCACCCGGCGGGCGACGACGTCCTGCGGGAGGCCGGCGGGATCCCGACGGCCTGCTGCATGGAGGGCGCGTGATGGACCCGAAGACCGAGGTGGCCCTGCAGGCCTGGGCGGAGGCGCCGCGGGCGGTCCGACGGGTGCGCGCGGGCCTCGACGCGCGCGGCCTCGCCGCCTTCGAGCGCGCCTCCGCGGCCGTTCACGGCGAGCTGGTGCGCCGCGTCGGCCAGAGCTACGACCTCGCCGACCTCGCCGCCGCCTGGCGCGACGCCGACCGCTGGGCCTCCGACGTGGCCCGTGATGCGGCCGCGCCGGGGCCCGCGCCGCGCACCGCGACGATCCTCGTCGACCAGGCCTGCGCCCGCCTCGCGCGCTCGGCGCGCGACGCCCGCCGCTAGTCGCCGGCCGGCGGCTCGGGCGCGAGCTGCAGCCCGGCCTCCGTCACCGTCAGCGCGGCCGTCTCGGCCTGCGTCCACGCCTCGGCGGCGGCGCCCGGCAGGGTGGCCGCGTCGATCCGCACCACGAGCTCGCCGTCTGCGTGCTCGACGCGCGCCGTCAGCGCCTGCTTGCCGCGCCCGCGTCCGCGGCCGCCGCGCCGACCGCGCCGGCGGCGCTTGGCGGGGGCGCCGTCCGCGCCGTCCTCGGCCGCGTCGTCGGCAGCGGCGTCGTCGCCGGCCTCCGGCGCGACCGCGTCGGCCGCCTCGGCCGCGGTGTCCTGGTCGCCGAGGGGTGCCGCCGTGGCGACGCCGGCGGCGGCCACGGCGGGCTCGATCGGAGCCGCCTCGCCGCCCGAGCGGGTCAGCCCGTGCTGGCGGCGGAACGCCGCGATCGAGGCCGGGGTCGAGCCGAGCTGGTGCGCGATCCAGATATCGGTCACGCCCTCGCCGACCCACGTGCGGATCTGGTTGAGGTGCGGCTTGAGGGAGGCGTTGCGACGGGCCATCCGCGGCAGCGTAGCCCGATCGGGCCGCGCGACCCGTCAGGCCCCGAAGGCGTCGCGCAGCGTCGTCAGCGTGAGGTAGATCAGGGTGCCCGCGATCGCGGCGAGGATCAGCACGATCAGGACGAAGCGCAGCCGCGCACGGCGCAGGGCGGAGGCGCGCGCCGCGGCCGCCTCGCGCTCGGCCTTGGCGATCGCGAGCTCGGTCTGCAGCTGGACGGCGAGCTCGAGGTCCGCGGCGTCGGGGTCGATCGAGGTGCTCACGGTCTCAGGGTAGCGGTCCCGCACACACGTGCATCCGGGCAGGAAAACCCGGCGTAGTATCAAAATGTCGGTTTCGATGCTCGCCCCTCGCCGCGCCCTCACGTCCCTGCTCGTCCTCGCGGCGCTCCTCGCCTTCACGGGCGGCGCCTTCGCGCAGGAGCCCGTCCCCACGACGACGGAGCCCGCCCCGGCCCCGGCCCCTCTGCCGGTGGCGCCGCCGAGTTCGTTCGTCGCCGGCGTCGACATCTCCGGCCTCGACCAGGCCGCCGCGGTGGCCAAGGTCAACGCGGCCTTCGCCGAGAGAATCGTGATCCGCGTCGAGGGGCGCGTCTTCAAGGTCACGAGCGAGCAGTTGGGCGCGACCTACGCCACGGACGCCGCGGTGACCGAGGCGATGGCGCGCCCGAACGGCGGCAACACGCCCATCACGGTCAAGTACCGCGCGAGCCTGGTCACCGAGGTCGCGGAGCGGATCCAGCGCATGGCCGATGACAAGGGTCGCGAGGCGCAGTGGATCATCAAGCCGAAGCCCGCCATCACCCGGCCGAAGCCGGGCATGACGGTGTCGAAGGCGCGCATCGAGAAGCAGATCGTGCGCGCCCTGGCCCAGCCGTTGGTGCGGCCCGAGCAGGCGACGCTGCCGCTCGTCGAGGTCGACACGGATGCCACCCTCGCCAAGCTCGGCTACGTGGTCACCGTCTCGAAGGGCGAGCGGGTCCTGCGCCTGTGGGCGCCCATCAAGGGGAAGGCCCGGGTCGTGAAGCAGTACCGGATCGCCGTCGGCGCGCCGTCCTTCCCGACGCCGTCGGGCACGTTCACGATCGTGAGGATGCAGAAGAACCCGTGGTGGTACCCGCCGGCCTCCGATTGGGCCAAGGACGAGGAGCCGGTCCCGCCCGGCCCGGGCAACCCGCTCGGCACGCGCTGGATGGGCCTCGATCGCGACGACATCGGCATCCACGGCACGCCCGACTCGGGCTCGATCGGCGGCTACGCCTCGCACGGCTGCATCCGCATGCTGATCCACCAGGCGGAGGCGCTGTTCGAGAAGGTCGGCGTCGGCACGCCGGTCCGGATCTACTAGCCCCGCGTAGACTGCGGGGCAGTGAAGCGCGTCATCGTCATCGGCGTGGCGGTCGCCCTGCTCGCCCTCGGCGTGATCGTCGTGCGCGCGGTCGTCAGCTCGTCGGATGCGCGCGGCTTCCCCGCCCGCGCGGCGGCCGGCGAGCGGCCCGCAGCGCCCGCCTTCGACCTCGAGACGCTCGACGGCACGGGCTCCGTCTCGAGCGCCGACCTGCGCGGCTCGGTCGCGGTGGTCAACTTCTGGGCCTCGTGGTGCGACCCGTGCAAGGACGAGGCGCCGCTGATCGAGGACCTCTGGCGCACGGACGGCGAGCCGCAGGGCGTCGTATTCCTTGGCATCGACACCCAGGACCTGCGCGAGGACGCACGCGCGTTCGCGGAGACCTACGGGCTGACGTACCCCCTCGTCTACGACGAGGGCGGCGCCGTCGCGCGCGCCTGGGGGGTGGGGGCGTTCCCCGAGACGTTCGTGCTCGACCCCGAGGGCCGTGCGGTCGCGTGGTTCCCCGGCGTGGTCACCGCAGAGGGGCTGCGCGCGGCGATCGCGAAGGCGCAGGCGGGCGGATGATCCGGCGCCTCGCCCTGCTGGCCCTGCTCGTCGCCCTCGTCGCGCCGACGGGCTCGCTGGCCGCCGAGCCGCAGTTCCGGATGTCGGACATCGAGTCGGAGCTGATGTGCCCGACCTGCCAGAGCCGCCTCGACATGTCGCACAGCCCGGCCGCCGACCGGATCCGCGCCTTCATCGAGGAGAGGCGCCAGCTCGGCTGGACGGAGCAGGAGGTCAAGGACGCGCTCGTGGCCGACTTCGGGCCGGCCGTGCTCGCCGCGCCGCCGGCGGAGGGCTTCGGGCTCGTCGCGTGGCTCGTGCCGCTCCTCGCGGTGGTCGGAGGGATGGCGATCCTGATCGGCGCCGTGGCGCTCTGGCGCCGCCGCTCGCCACCCGTCCCGGCGGCCGTCGGCGCTGCGCCCGCCGGCGCCGCGGCCGACCCGGCGATCGAGGCCCGGATCGACGCCGCGCTCGCCGCGCTGGACGACGCGGAGCGCTGACCGGCCCGGTATGCTGCTCAGGCGTTTGCCCACCCGGAGGACCCTGCCTTGACGTACATCATCTCCGAGCCCTGCATCGACACGAAGGACCGCTCCTGTGTCGACGTCTGCCCGGTCGACTGCATCCACGAGACGGACCGCATGCTGGTCATCGATCCCGAGGAGTGCATCGACTGCGGCGCCTGCGAGCCGGAGTGCCCCGTCGAGGCGATCTTCCCCGAGGACGCCGTCCCCGTGAAGTGGGAGACGTTCACGAAGATCAACTACGCCTACGGCGAGGGCGTCGACGCCATCAACAAGCTCGTGGCCGAGCGCGTCGAGGCCTCGCCGCCCGAGCACCTGTCGTAAGGCGCGGCCCCCGGGGCGCGACGGAACGCCGTGGCCCTCGAGCTGATCATCGGACCGGCCCACGCGGGCAAGGTCGCGGAGCTCCACGCCCGCTACCTCGCCGATCTCGCGGCCGGGCGGCCGGCGGTCCTCGTCGTGCCCGACCAGGCCGCGAAGGCGCGCACCCAGGCCGAGCTCCTCGCCCGCGCCCCGGCGCTCGTCGGCGCCGACGTCGCCACCTTCGACGATCTCTTCGAGCGCGTCCTCCGGGACCTCGGCGACATCCGGCCCGTGCTGCGCGGCACGGCCCGCCGGCTGCTCCTGCGCCGGGCGCTGCCGACCGCGTCGGAGGCGCTCGCGACCCGCCTCGGGCGGCTCGGCTCGTCCCTGATCGGCCCGGAGGAGGCCCGCGAGCTTGGCGATGAGCGCCTGGCGGAGGCCTACGCGGCGTGGTGGGCGGCGCTCGACGCGCAGCCCGCCCTCGACCGTGGCCGCATGCGCCTCGAGGCCGTGCGGGCGCTCCGCGGCGACGTCGCGGCCTGGCCCGCCGGCCGGCGGCTCCTCGCGGAGGGCTTCGAGGACCTCAGCGCCGCCCAGGAGGCGCTGCTCGACGTGGTCGCGCAGCGCGCCGGCGCGGTCGCGAGCCTGCCGTACGAGGCGGGCCGGCCTGCCTTCGCCGTCCTGCAGCCCGCCGTCGAGCGGCTCGCCGAGCTGGCCGGCTCCGCCGGGATCAGCGAGCTCCGCCCCGGAGGATTCGGGCGCGCCGACGACCTCGAACGGCTCGAGCGGCGCCTCGGCGAGCCCGACCCCGACGCCCGCGGGCCGGCGCCCGAGGGGGACGCGATCGCGGTCTGGGAGGTCGAGGGGGAGCGCGGGGAGGCCGAGGCGGTGCTCGTCGAGGTGGCCCGCGCCCTGCGCGCCGGCACGCCCGGCGAGCGGATCGCGGTCGTCGCACCGCGCGGCGCGGACGGGCGCGAGCGGCTCGTGCGCGAGCTGCGGGACGCCGGAATCGCCGTTGCCGCCCCGCGACGCCTGCCCCTGCAGCACACGCCCTTCGGGCGCGCGCTTCTGGCTCTCCTGGCGCTGGCCTGGGACGCGCACCCGGGCGACGACGCGAAGCTGGTCTGGCTGCGCTCGCCCTGGAGCGGCGCCCCGGCGAACCTCGTCGAGCGCTGCGAGCGCCAGCTTCGGCGTTCGACCTCGACCCTGACGGCCGCCCTCGCGGAGGCCGGCGACCCGGTCCGCCGCGCCCTGGCCCTGCCGGCGGGGGTGCGTGGGGACGGGGCCGCCGCCGAGGAGGCCGCGACCGCGGTGCGGGCGATGCTCGCCCGGGCGCACGGCACGAGCGCTCCGGCCGCCGATGCCGACGTGCGCCGTGACGCCGCCCTCGCCGCCGACGTCCTGCGCGCGCTCGCCGAGCTCGGGGAGCTGCGGCCCGCGCCCGGGCGCGACGAGGTGCGGGACCTGCTCGGGCAGGTGCTGGTGCGCGAGCCGGACGCGCCCGAGCATGCCGTGGCGGTCCTCGATCCGCGCGCCGCGCGCACGGCCGACGTCGACGTGCTGGTCGCCGTGGGGCTCGAGGAGCCGATGTACGGCGCGCCACCGACGGGCGACCCCCTCGCCGAGGGGCCCGACCGCGCCGAGCTGGCCCGGCACCTCGTCTACGCCACGGCGACGCGGCCGCGCGAGCGGCTCGTCCTCGTCTGGCGGACCGCCGACGACGAGGGGCGGACCGCGCCCGCGCCGGCGATCTGGGAGGACCTGATGGCCGCCGCGGGCGAGCCGGCGGCGCAGCGCCGCCGCTTCTGCGACGCGACCCTGCCCCTCGAGGAGGCGCCGACGACGCGGGAGCGGGCGCGGGCGATCGCGCTGATGGCGTCCGCGGACCGCGAGCGCGCCCTGCAGCTCGCCGGCGAGGCCGGCATCGCGCAGGCGATCCGGCGGGCGATCGCCGTGCATCGCCGGCGCCTGCAGCTCGACGACGTGCGCATCCTCGACGAGCTGGCCGCGACGGAGCGCTTCAACGCGACCGCGCTCGAGCTGTTCGGGGACTGCTCGTCGAAGTGGTTCGTCGAGCGCCAGCTCGGCCTGCGCGAGATCGATCGGCCGATCGACGACCGCCTCGCGGTCGGCTCGCTCTCGCACAAGGCGCTCGCGCGCTTCTACCGTGAGGTGCCAGCGCGCCTCGGCTCCACGGCGGTCACCGCCGACCGGATCGACGAGGCGCTCGTCGAGCTCCGGCGCATCGTCGACGAGGTCGTCGGCGACGTCGCACCGATCCGGCCGGGCGACGCGCTCGCCCTGCGCCTGATGGCGTGGTCGTTGCAGCGCGACCTCGCCCGGCTCGTGCGGCGCGCCGCGCGGGCCGAGGCCCCGCTCGTGCCGTCCGAGTTCGAGGTGCCGTTCGGGGGCGCGCGCGGCGGCCTCGACGTCGGCCCGGCCCGCGTGACGGGCCAGATCGACCGCATCGACATCGACCCGGCGTTCACCGCCCGCGCCGTCGTCGTGGACTACAAGACGAGCACGATCAGCACGGGCCCGAAGATCCTCGAGGAGGAGCGCCTGCAGCTGCCGCTCTACATGCTGGCCCTGCGCGAGGTGCTCGGGCGGGAGCCGGTCGGCGGCCTCTACGTCTCGATCCGCAAGGGCGCCGTGCGCGGGATCGTCGACGCCTCCCAGGACGACGTGCTGCCGGCGGGCCTCAGCCGTGACGACCGGCTCGAGCACGAGGACTTCGAGGCGGCGCTCGAGGCGGCGCGCACGCGGGCGGCGGAGCGGATCGAGCGGATCCGCGCCGGCGCGATCGGCCACGACCCGCGCGGCGGCGAGAAGGGCCCCGTCTGCGCGCGCTTCTGCGGCTACGCCGGGATCTGCCGGGTGCGCCCGTGATGCGCACCCTGCCGCCGCCCGACCTCTCCCCGGCCCAGCGCCGAGCGGTCGAGGCCCCCGGGGGCGCCTTCGTCGACGCGGGCGCCGGCTCGGGAAAGACGACGGTGCTGGTCGAGCGCTACGTGCGCGCCCTGACGGAGCGCAACCTGCTGCCGGCCAACGTCCTCGCCGTCACCTTCACGCGGCGCGCCGCGGGGGAGATGCGCCAGCGGATCCGGGCGCGGCTGCGCCACGAGGGCCTCGACCGGCTGATCCCGCTCGTCGAGGGCGGCTGGATCGACACGATCCACGCCACCTGCCAGAAGATCCTCGCGGAGTTCCCCGACGAGGCGGGCCTGACGCGGGGGCTGCGCGTCGCCGACGCGGTCGAGACGGCGCTCCTCAGGGACGCGGCCTTCGACCGCGCCCTCGCCGGCGCCCTGGAGGAGGGCGGCGACGCCGCGATGGAGCTCCTGACCGGGTACGGCGAGGGCAAGCTGCGCCGCGTCGTCGGGGGGCTGCTCGAGGGCGCGCGCACGCGCGGCCTCGCCGCGGTCGCGCCCACGGGCGACTCGACCCGCGCGGAGCTCGCCGAGTGGGCGTTGCGGCTGCGCGATGAGGCCGTGGCGATGTCGACGGCGGGCACCGACTCTGACCGTGCGGTCCAGCGCCGGCGGGCGGCCCTCGACCTGCTCGACCTGCTCGCGCGGGACCCCGAGCCCGTCGAGCTGGCCGACCTCTCCGAGTACACGCGGGGCGAGCGCGACTACACCGCCCTGATCGCCGACGTGGAGCGCGTCGCGCGGGACGTCGTGGCGCACGAGCTGCACGGGCCGCTGCAGGACCTGCTCGACCGCTACGCGGTCGCCTACGAGGCGGTCAAGGACGAGGCCGGGGCGCTCGACTTCCACGACCTCCAGCTGCGCACCCGGCGGCTGCTCGAGGCGCACCCGGCCGTGCGGGCGGCGCTGCAGGAGCGCTTCCGCGAGGTGATGGTCGACGAGTTCCAGGACACGGACGGCCTGCAGGTGGCGATCCTCGACCTCCTCCGCACGCCGGACACGCCGACCCTCTGCGTCGGCGACGAGCAGCAGGCGATCTACGGCTTCCGCGGCGCGGACGTCGGGGTGTTCCGGCGGATGCGCGAGCTCGTCGCCACGGATGCGCACCCGGCGGAGCTGATCCCGCTGCACGACAACCGCCGCTCCGTGCCGGCGATTCTCGACGCGGTCAACGAGGTCTTCGCCGGCGACGACCGCTTCGAGCACCGCCCGCTGGCCCCCGTCCGGGAGCCGGTCGAGCCGGGACCCGTCGTCGAGGTCCTGATCGGGGTGGGGGACAAGCTCGACGACGGGCGCGCGGTCGAGGCCGCCCTGGTCGCCGGGCGGCTGCGCGAGCTGGTCGACGCGGGGGTCTGCGGGTACGGCGGGATCGCGCTGCTCTTCCGGGCCGGCACGAGCGCGCCGGTGTTCGAGAACGCGCTGCGCGACGCGGGCATCCCGACCGTCTCCTCGACGGGCCGCGGCTTCCTGCAGCGCCAGTCCGTGCTCGACGTGATCGCGCTCCTGCGCGTCCTCTGGAACCGCGACGACGACCACGCGCTCGCGACCTGCCTCGCCTCGCCGATGGCCGGCGTCTCGAACGACGGGCTCGCGCTGATGCGCGCCGCGGTCACGTGGGAGCTGTCCGGCGCCCTCGACGCGCTCGCCTCCGTCCCGCTCGCCGACGACGACATGGCGCGCGCCCTTGCCCTGCGCGACGCCCTCGAGCGGCTGCGGGGCCGCGCGGGCCGGCTCGGCCTCGGCGACCTCGTGGCCGCCGCGATCGAGGAGACCCGCTACGACCTCGCCGTCCTCGCCCTGCCCGATGGGCCTGAGCGGCTCGCCAACCTCGCCAAGCTCGAGCGCGTCGCCCGCGCCTTCGAGGCCGCGCGCGGCCCCGACCTGCCCGCGTTCGTGCGGGCGGTGGAGTCGGGGCGACTCGACACCGACATCAGCACGGACGGCGTCACCGCCTCCGAGGGCGACGACGCCGTGCGGCTCCTCACGATCCACCAGGCCAAGGGGCTCGAGTTCCCCGTGGTGGTGCTGGCCGACACCGGCGGGCGCCCGCGGGCCGAGGTGCCCGAGGCGATCGTGGCCGCGGACGGCGCGGTGGCCGCGGTGGTCCCCGCGGCGACGGGCGATCCCCAGCCCACGCGTGCCCACGAGGGCCTCCTCGCCGCCATCCGCGACGGGGAGGAGCGCGAGTCCCTGCGCACCACGTACGTGGCCTGGACGCGCGCCGAGCGGCGCCTGATCGTGAGCGGCGCGGCGACGGCCAGGAGCGGCGCGCAGCGCGGCTCGACTCTGGCCTGGGTCCTGGACCGCCTCGACGACGGCGGCGCGCTCGGCGAGCGCGTGGTCGAGTCCGGCGCGGCGCGCATCCGCGTTGTGGCCTCGTCGGAGCGCCCCGCGCCGGTCGAGCCCGCGGTCCGCGAGGTCGCGATCGAGTTGGTCCTCGACGACGGCACGCCGCAGCTCCTCCTCGACGTCGAGGCCTCGCACCAGGCGCCCGTGTCTGCCGGGGCGGTGCTCGCGCCGCTCGCGCCCCTGCCCGGCGGCGGCGGCTGGGCGCCGCCCGGGCTCAGCTACTCCGGGCTCGACCTGCACGCGCGCTGCCCGTACCGGTTCCACGTCGAGCGCATGCTCGGCGTCCCGAAGGCCGAGGCCGGCGGCGCCGCGGCGGTCGGCAAGGCCGTGCACCGCGCGATCGAGACCGGCGGTGACCCGGGCGAGCTCTTGGCTGCGGCCCCCTCCGACGCGGACCCCGCCGACCCCGGCCGGGCGCGCGACGCGCTCGCGCGCTGGCAGGGCTCGCCGCTCGCGCGGCGCTTCGCCAGGCTCGACTCGGTGGCGCACGAGCAGCCGTTCCTGCTCGCGCTCGGCCCGGCCACGGTGACGGGGTACTTCGACCTCGCGGCGCGGGACGGCGACCTGCTCGTGATCGGCGACGTCAAGGTCGCCGACCTGAAGGGGTTGACCCCCGACGCGCGGCGCGACGAGGGCTACGCGGTCCAGGAGCGGTGCTACGCGCTCGCCGCGCTCGAGTCGGGCGCCGACCGGGTCGAGGTCTGCTTCCAGTGGGTCGGCGACGACGCGGCGGCCGGCGCGATGGCGACCCGCACCTTCACGGCGGCCGACCGCGACGGCCTGCGCGTGGACCTCGAGGCCCGCGTGGCCGCGGCGCTGACCGGGCCGTGGGAGCCGACGCCGTCGGAGACCGCCTGCGCCGGCTGCCCGGCCCTCGGGATGCTCTGCGCCGGCCCGGCGCTTGGACGGCGGGGCTGATGCCGCGCGTCACGCGCACGAGCCCGCCGGACGCCCGCGCCCGGGCCGTCTTCCGGCGCCTTCGGGCCGAGTACCCGGACGCCCGCTGCTCGCTGACCTTCTCGTCGCCGTGGGAGCTCCTCGTGGCCACGATCCTCTCGGCCCAGTGCACCGACGACCGCGTGAACATGGTCACGCCCGGGCTGTTCGCGCGCTTCCCGTCGCCGGAGGCCTTCGCCGGGGCCCGGCAGGTCGACGTGGAGGAGGCGATCCGCTCGACCGGGTTCTTCCGCAACAAGGCGCGCTCGCTGGTCGGCGCCGCCCGGGCGGTCCTGCACGACCACGGCGGCGAGGTGCCGCGCACGATGGACGCGCTCAAGCGCGTGCCCGGCGCGGGGCGCAAGACGGCCAACGTGGTGCTCGGCAACGCCTACGGGATCGCGGAGGGCATCGCCGTCGACACGCACGCCTCGCGCCTGTCGGTCCGGCTCGGCCTGACCGACACGCCCGACCCCGTCCGCGCGGAGCGCCAGCTGATGGCGCTCCTGCCCCGGCGGATGTGGACCGACTGGACCCACCTCCTGATCGCGCACGGGCGCGCCGTCTGCACCTCGCGCAGGGCGTACTGCGACCGCTGCGTGATCGCCGACCTCTGTCCCAGCGCCGCGCGTGTGCCGCGCCGGTCCGCGCGTCCCCCGCGCGTCCCCGCGGGCTGAGGCGCGGCGATGATCGGGGCATGGACCGCCTCGACCTCGAGCTCTACGCCGAGCGCCTCGCGCGCCTCGTGACCTGCGCCGCCGACGACCTGGCCGACGCCCGCCTGCGGCTCGCCTGGGCCGAGCTCGAGGACGAGCTCGCGCCGGGCCTCGCCCGCGACGACGCGGACCGCCTGCGCGGCATCGGCGCCCTCGCCCACGCGGAGGCCGGCGAGACCGCGCGCCGCGCCGTCGCCGAGCGGGCGGCCGACCTCGCCGCGCTGCACCGCCTGCAGGCCCTCGTCGAGGGCCGTCGCGGCCGCACTCAGGCGGGGGTGACGGCGACCAGGAGGCCGCCGTCGTCGTCGTAGGCCGGGAACAGGTCGCAGACCACCGGCTTCTCGAGGCCGACGGCGTGGTGGAGGGTGGCCGACACCTCCAGCCGGCGCACACCCCAATCGAGGACGGTGCCGATGGGGTCGGCTCCCTCGGCGAACTCGAGCCCGAGCGCCTCGCGCACGTCCAGCCCGATCAGGCCGTCCTCGCGGCGTCCCGTCATCTCGAAGACGCCGTGGCCCGCGGCGAGGACGCGGGCCTGGGCGTCGCAGACGGTGAAGGCCGCGCCCGCGCCGGGGAAGTAGTCCTCGAGCAGCTGGAAGACGAACCCGAAGCCGCAGTCGTGGCAGCCCAGGGCCTGGTGGGAGAGGCCCTCGCGGCCGTCCTCGTCGAAGGACCGCCGCTGGCAGTTGGGGCAGATGAAGTACGGCACCGTCAGGCGGTCGTCGCGGCGGCCTCGCGCGCGGCGGTCAGCCAGCGCTCCGCGTCGAGCGCGGCGCGGCAGCCGTCGCCGGCGGCCGTGACGGCCTGGCGGTAGACGTGGTCGGCGACGTCGCCCGCGGCGAAGACGCCGGGCACCGCCGTGGCCGTCGAGCCCGGCTGCTGCAGGAGGTAGCCGTTCTCGTCCATGTCGAGGAGGCCCTGGAAGAGCCCCGTGGTCGGGTCGTGGCCGATCGCGACGAAGAAGCCCGTGCAGGGGATCTCCTTCGTGGCGTCGCCGTCGGTCTCGCGGATGCGGATGCCGGTGACCGCGTCGTCGCCGAGGACCTCGTCGACGACGTAGCCGAGCTCCCAGGCGATTTTCGGGTTCTGGCGGGCGCGCTCGACCATCACCTTCGAGGCGCGCAACTCCTCGCGGCGGTGGACGATGGTGACCTTCGACGCGAACTTCGTCAGGAACGTGGCCTCCTCCATGGCGGAGTCGCCGCCGCCGACCACGACGATCTCGTGGTCGCGGAAGAAGGCACCGTCGCAGACCGCGCAGTACGACACGCCGCGGCCCTGCAGGCGCGCCTCGGACTCGAGGCCGAGCTGGCGGGCCGTCGCGCCGGTGGCGACGACGACGGCGTGGGCGCGGATCGTGCCGCCGATCGTGTCGAGCTCGTGGGGCGACGCCAGCGGGTCGTCGGAGAAGCGCACCGCGGTGACGTCCTCGGTGCGGTACTGCGCGCCGAAGCGCTCGGCCTGGGCGCGCATGTGCTGCATCAGCTCGGGCCCGACGATGCCCTCGGGGAAGCCGGGGAAGTTGTCGACCTCGGACGTGATCATCAGCTGGCCGCCGGCCGCATAGCCCTCGATCACGATCGGGCTGAGGTCGGCGCGGGAGGCGTAGAGCGCCGCGGTGTAGCCCGAGGGCCCACCGCCGATGATCGCGATCTCGTGGATGTCGTCGTCAGCCATATCGGTCGTCCGTTTCGTCGTCTGCCATCAGTCGAACGCCCCCGCGGGGCGCGGCATTCCTATTCTGGCCGATCGCCCGGCGGGGGCGTCGGCTCGGGGTCGTCGGCGCGCTCCGCCCGGAACCAGCCCTGGCAGCGGTCGCACCATGTCGTGTCGTCGGCGCCCTGGTGCCCGAAGAACGGGCCGACGGGCTCGCCGCAGAACGGGCAGAAGCGGGGGCGCTCGTCGTCCATCGCTACTCGTGGTCGCCCGTGTGCGGGTCCGAGAGGGGCGCCCCGTTGGTGAAGAGCGAGGCGACGTAGGTGACGACGTCCTCGCCCGGCATCGCGTGCACCTCGTGGACGCTGCCGGCCGGCTCGATCACGGACTGGCCCGTCTTGACCACGTAGGTCTCGCCCGGCTTGAACGCGCGCACGAACGCGGGCGCGCCACCCGTGGCGTCGGGGCGCACGACCCGGACTGGCTTGCCCTTGATGACGTAGTAGCGCAGCCGCCCGCTCGTGATCGCCGCGATCTGCGTGCCCTGGTGGAAGTGGGCGGCGAGCGGCGTGTCCGCGGGGATCGTGACGCGCTGCAGGTAGAGCGTGCGGCCGTCGGCGCCCTGCGGGTTCATCGTCTGGGCCAGGATCTCGCGCACGGGCGTGCCGGCGCGCACGAGCGCGGCGGTCGCGGCGGCGCCCCCGACCGCGCCGAGGGCGAGGACGGCGTACAGGATCAGCGTGCGGCGCAGGGTGGGGCGCAGGGGCGGCCTTTCGACGGCGGGACCGGGGTACGCTAGCCGACGGGCCCGGGCGGGCCGTCCCAGGCCAGGACGCGCAGGTCGTCGCCCTCGACGCGGATCCGCGCCGTGATGGCGTGGGGGGCGTCCGCGGGCTCAAGGCGGGCGAGCCGGGCGTCGGGCTCGAGCACGGGGGCGGGCGGCGCGGCGCAGCGGCGCGCGGCCGTTACGCCGTCGCCGGCGATCGGCTCCCCGCCGGGGTCGGCGAAGAGCGCCACCTGCACGGTGACGTCGTAGAGCCAGGCGCCCGCCTGGTCCTCGAAGGACTCCTCGAGCACCGCGAGGAGCAGGCCGTCCCGGGCGACGAGCCCCGTCTCCTCGGCGAGCTCGCGCCGCGCGGCCTCGACGGGGCCCTCGCCGGCCTCGATGCGCCCGCCCGGCAGCGCCCAGCGGCCGACCGACGGCGGCCGGCCGCGCTCGATCCAGACGCAGCCCGCGGGGCCCCGCACGAGCGCCAGCGCGATCGGGGTCCAGCCCATGCGCCGGACCCTAGCGGCGCGGCCCGTCGCCCACCGGGGGCCCCGGTAGGCTGGGTCCTCCGATGGCCTCCCGCTACACCCGAGAGCTGGGCGGCTCGTCGCCCCTGCGGACCGCGCTCCCGGGGTTCCGGCCGCGGGCGGGGCAGGAGCGCCTCGCGGAGCTGATCGGCGAGCGGCTCGAGCGCGGCGGCGCCCTCGTCGCGGAGGCCGCGACGGGGATCGGCAAGGGCCTCGCCTACCTCGTGCCCGCCGCGGGCTGCGGGCAGCGGGTGGTGGTGACCACCGCCACGAAGGCCCTGCAGGGGCAGCTCCTGCGGGAGGACCTGCCGCTCGCCCGGATCGCCACCGGCGAGCCCCTTTCGGCCGCCGTGGTCAAGGGCCGCGCCAACTACGTCTGCCGCGTCCAGAGGGCCTTCGCCGACCAGCGTGTACCGGAGGCTGGACAGCCCGAGCTCGCGCGGATCGCGGAGTGGCTCGTGCGCACCCGCGACGGCGATCGCGACGAGCTGCCGTTCGTGCCGCACGAGGCCGTCTGGCGCGAGCTCGCCGTGGGTCCCGACCGCTGCCGCGGCGCCCGCTGCCCCGAGCGCGACGGCTGCTACGCGGAGGCGGCGCGCGAGCGGGCCGCCGGCTGCCAGGTCGTCCTCGTCAACCACGCGCTCTACCTCGCCGACCTCGCGCTGCGCGCCCAGCGCGGCGGCGAGCCGGTGATCCTGCCCGAGCACGACGTCCTGATCGTGGACGAGGCGCACGCCTTCGAGGCGGCCGCGGTGGAGGCGCTCGGCGCCCGCGTCTCGGGCCCGCAGTTGGCGCGCTTCGCCCGCGACGTCGAGGACGCCTGCGCGGCCGCGGTCAAGCTGGCCCCGTCCGCCGAACTCGCACTGCTGCAGGTGCACGGGGAGCGGCTGTTCGGGGCGCTGCCGGAGGGGCGGCGCGTCCGCCTCGACGAGCCCGCGCTGCGCCTGGTGCCCCGCGACGCCGCCGACGCGATGCGGGACGCCCTCGGGCGGATCGCCGAGCGGATCCGCGAGCTCTCCGACGAGACGGAGGCCATGGCGCGGCAGGCCGAGCGCCTCGCGCTGGCCCTGGAGGCGATCCTCGCGCCCGACCACGACGAGACGGTGGTCTGGTCCGAGCGCGACGAGCGCGGCGGCGTCGAGCTGCGCGCCGCCCCGACTGCGGTCGGGGCGATGCTGCGCGAGCACCTCTGGGACCGGCTGCACGCCGCCGTCCTCGTCAGCGCCACCCTCGCCGACGCCGACGGGCTCGGCGCCACCTGCCGCCGCCTCGGCCTCGAAGACGCCGCCACGCACATCGAGCCGTCGCCGTTCGACGTCGAGGCCAACGCGCGTCTCTACGTGCCGGACGACATCGTCGGCGGCGGCCGCGCCGACCCGCGGCTCGTCGCCGACCGGATCGGCGAGCTGATCGCGGCCTCCGACGGGCGCGCGCTCGTGCTGTTCCCGTCGCTGATGCGGCTGCGGCGCGTCCACGAGCTGCTCGCCGAGCGGCTCGGCGTGCCCGTGCTCTGCCAGGGCGAGGCGGCCCGTGACGTTCTGCTCGAGCGCTTCCGCGCGGACGAGCGATCGGTGCTGTTCGCCTCGATGACGTTCTGGCAGGGCGTCGATATCCCCGGCCGCTCGCTCGAGCTCGTGATCCTCGAGAGCCTGCCCTTCGCCGTGCCGGACGACCCGCTCGTCGCTGCCCGCTCGGAGCGCGCCGAGCGCGACGGGGGCAGCGGCTTCAAGGACGTGCAGCTGCCGCACGCCTCGCTGCTCCTCAAGCAGGGCTTCGGGCGCCTGCTGCGCTCCGAGACCGACCGCGGCGTCGTCGCGGTGCTTGACGCCCGCCTCGTCGAGAAGGGCTACGGCGGCTACCTGCGCGGCGCGCTGCCGCCCGTCGAGGTCGTCCGCGACGTCGGCGCGGTGCGCGACTTCCTGCAGGGCGCGCGCGCCGCGTAGCCGCGCGGTGGCCGATGCCCGGAGCGGGACTCGAACCCGCACGCCTTGCGGCAGCCGGGTTTAAGCCGGCCGCGTCTGACCAATTCCGCCATCCGGGCACCGCCGAGGATAGAGGACTGTGGGCTGGCGACAGCGTTCGTGCGATGTAAAGACTGTCCTCCCTGACCCCGCCCGGCCGTGTTCGACGAGATCCGCGACCTCATCCCCGCCTACTGCGCCGGCTCTCTGCCGGAGGAGCTTCACGCTCGCGTGGGGGAGGCGATCGTCCGCTCGCCCGAGTTGCTTGCCGAGGTCACCGAGCTGTCGATCGTCAACGACCACCTGCTCGAGATCCGTCGCGTGTTCGACGCCGAGGCATCGGCCTAGGCGCCCATCCCGAGTGCGAGGCCGTGCAGGATGTCGCGCTCGGAGGCCACGAAGCCCGGCGCGTCGAGTGCGTCGAGGGCCGCGAGCAGGACGATCGAGCCGCCGACGATCAGCCCGGCCCGGCCCGGCTCGATCGCGGGGTGTCGCTGGCGGCGGGCCTCGGCGGTGAGCGGCGCGAGCTTCGCGATCCAGACGGCGATCGCGTCGCGGCTGACCCGCGTGCCGTGGATGCGCTCGGCGTCGTAGCCGGGCAGCCCGAGCTCGAGCGCGGCCAGGGTGGTCGCGGTGCCGGCCACGGCGATCGCTTCGAGCCCCTCGGCGTGGGCGACGAGGTCGGGGGGGAGGTGGCGGTCGAGCAGGCCGTCGACCTCCTCGCGGGCCAGCGTGAGCTGGTCGGGGGAGACGGCGTCCTCGGCGAGCCAGCGCTCCGTGATGCGGACGCAGCCGGCCTGCAGGCTGACGGCGCCGTGCACGTGGGTGCCCGCGCCGACCACGATCTCGGTCGAGCCGCCGCCGACGTCGACGACGGCCATCGGGCCCTCGGCGTCCATCGTGGAGGCCACCCCGCGGAAGGTGGCGCGGGCCTCCTCCTCGCCCGTCAGGGTGCGCGCCGCGATCCCGAACTCGCGGGCCAGAGACGACATGAAGGTCTCGCCGTTTCTGCTGTCGCGGACCGCGCTGGTCGCCGAGGCGAAGATCACGTCCGCGCCCATCTGCCGGGCGCGCTCCACGTACTCGCCGACCACGCGGCGCGTACGGCCCATCGCCTGCTCGGAGAGGCGGGCGTCGCGGTCGACGTGGGCGCCGAGGCGCGTGATCGTGAGGTGACGCTCGACCTCCGTCAGCTGGCCGTCGGCGACATCGGCCAGGAGGAGGCGCGTCGAGTTCGTGCCCATGTCGATGACCGCCGCGCGCATGCGGGAAGGGTACGCGGCGGGTTGCCGGTCCCCCTGCACCGATCGCCGACCTTGCGCTAGACTACGCCTCGCGACGCGGGGTGGAGCAGTCTGGTAGCTCGTCGGGCTCATAACCCGAAGGTCGCAGGTTCGAATCCTGCCCCCGCTACTCCGAAGGGCCGGCCGTGGGGTCGGCCTTTGTCGTTCTGCGGTAGCCCGCCCGCACGCGCCCCGACGGATCGCAGTCCGGCCCTCCCTCCGGGAAGGGCCGGGAGCGACGAGCCCTCCTGTGTCGCCGCCGTAAAGGGGATCTAGAGGCAGATCGGGTAGTCGATGAGCAGGCTGATCCGCAGCGTCGCGGTGGCGTCCGCGTTCCTGACGGTGACCTGGCTGGCCGTCGTCGTCGTGCAGGGGCCGTCGTTCCAGGTCGTGCGGAGCCAGACGTCCATGTCGAGCTCAGGGTTCGTCTGGGTGCCGCAGCCGTAGATGGACAACGTCGTGCCGTTGGTCTGGAGGGGCGCATTCCGCGTGCCTCCCCCGGCTGCCCGGCACGCGAACAGGGACGCCATGTACCCGGCGCTCGGGTAGCCGGCGACGGACGCACCGGGGCCGAGCAGGCACTGCACGACGAAGGGCGGTACGGCCGTCGTCGTCGCGCTCGGCTCCGGCTTCACGTAGCGCAGCGTCGACCCGCAGGGCGCGAGAGCGGCGTCGTCGATGAAGAGCCGTGCGCGGCCGAAGCGACCGGCGGCGAGGTCGTGCGCGTGCACGTGGCCGGCTTCCACCGCGTTCGGGACGGCGCGGATGGCGAACGACACGCGGCCCTTCGCCGACCGCGGCGTCGTCAACTCGACGACGTGGGTGTGCTCGACGCCCTTGTGCGTGGTCAGAAGCGCTGCATTGGGCGGATCGTCACTGAACCCGCTCGCGTCCCAAATGCCGTACAGGTCCACCAGCCGTACGGATCCCGCGTTGCGGTAGGGACGATCCGTGAACCACGTCACGGGCGCATTCGCCGGCAACGACAGCCACAGCGTGCCGCCCGATTTCGCGATCCTCGCGCCCTTGGCATCGAGCGAGTACAGGATGCTCGGCGCCTTCGAGTGCGTCGCCGCGGTCGCCGTTGCCGGGACGGGCGCGAGCAGCAGAAGGATCAGCAGCGGGACGCGTCGCGCCCGACAAACGTAACGAATGCGGTAGGCGTGGGCGGTGTTCCCGCACGCAACTGGGGGTGGCCCGAGCCCGCCGGGCGCTTGGGCCACGCTGTCGGACGGCTCGCGTGCCCGCCTACACTGCCGGCCATGAGGATCAGCGTTGGGTCCTCCGTCAACGCGCCCGTCGCCGATGTTTGGCGGGCCTATACGACGCCGGCCGACATCGTCGAGTGGAACGCCGCGAGCGACGACTGGCACACGACGGAGGCCCACGTCGATCTGCGCGAGGGCGGCGAGTTCCGCTCGCGCATGGAGGCGCGTGACGGGAGTGCGGGGTTCGACTTCGCGGGGACGTACGTCCGGATCGTCGAGCACGAGCGGATCGAGTACGCGTTCGGGGAGCGTCAGGCGGAGGTCGTCTTCGCGGAGCGCGATGGGGTCACGGTGGTCACCGTCACCTTCGATCCGGAGACCGAGAACCCGGTCGAGTTGCAGCGCGCGGGCTGGCAGGCGATCCTCGATCGATTCGCGGCGCACATCGAGCAGCGCACGGCCTGAGGCGCGCTTCAGGCTCCCCCGGCGCCCGCGTCCGGGGGTGCGGCTCGACCGGCAGCGGGCCCGTGGCGGCCCGCGGCCGCGACGTCCCGCGGCGGGCTAGCGTCGGCTCGGACCCGACGAAAGGCCCGCACATGGACTCGACACGGCATCAGGGGCGCGTGGCGCTCGTCACGGGCGCCGGCAGCGGCATCGGCCGCGCCACTGCCATCCGACTCGCCCGCGAGGGCGCGGAGGTGATCGGCTGCGACAGCGACGAGGAGGGCCTCGCCGGCACGCAGGCGGCTCTCGAGGAGGCCGGTGAGGCCGCCGTCCTGCACCGCGCCGACATCACGAGCCAGGCCGACGTCGACCGGATCGTGCACGAGGCGGATCCGCACGTCGACGTGCATATCCCGATACTGCTTCCGGAAAACCTCTCCTCTGCTGCGGCTGCTAGGGTATTTGCCGACACCGCGGTTCCCGCGGTGAGGAGAGGAAGGTCGGCCCCGGTTCGCCGGGGCCCCAACGGGAGGAGATCGGATGTCCTTGCTGCTTGCGCAGACAGCACAGTTCCCAGAGCAGGTCACCACGAACCAGCTCGTGCAGAACGTCGTGTACGCGTCGGGCACGGTCGGGGCCATCATGGTCCTTGTCGGCCTGCTCCTGATCGACGCCGGCGGCCTGCGCCGCCGGAGCATCGCCAACGCGACGGCGGAGAAGCTCGTCGGCTTCTTCATCGGCTTCTCGGTGTACTTCCTGATCGGCTTCTCGCTGTGGGCGGCGCAGTACAACCGCCCGTTCTACGGGAGCGCGTGGGAGTCGATGGTCGAGACGGCCAAGCTGTTCTGGGCGGGCGGCAGCCTCTCCAACGAGCTGGCGCAGAACGTCGACCCGGCCGTCTGGCCCGGGCTCAACAACTTCCAGATCTTCATCTTCTTCCTGGCCTGCTTCGCCGGCCTGATCAACGTGCTCCTGCACTTCGCGGTGTCGGAGCGGATGAAGGCGTCCGCGTTCTACGTCACCTGCGCCGTGGCCACGATCGTGTCGTCGGCGCTCAGCTACGCCACCTGGGGCTCCGTCGGCTGGCTGACCAACGAGGGCTTCCACGATTTCTTCGGCGTGGGCTTCGTCTACATGTTCACCGGCGGCATGGCGCTCGTGTTCGTCTGGGCGTACGGGCGCCGGCCCGGTATGTACGAGTCGCATCCGAAGGTGGCTGGGTACCGCACCACGAACAACGGCCTCGTGATGGCGGGCGTCGCCACCGTCTTCGCGGGCCTGCCGATGGTGATCCTGTCCTGTCTGTTCTTCTTCGACCCCGAGGCCCTCGCGGTCAGCGTCACGATGGCCGACACCAGCGTCGGCATCGCGTTCAACAACTACGGCATGGCCTGGGCCGGCGGCACGCTCGCCGGCGCGGTGATCGCCTACGCGACGAAGCAGTACAGCTACATCGCGCTCGGCGCCTTCGGCGGCTACGTCGCCGGGGCCATCGCGATGGACGTCTACAAGCCATGGCAGATGTTCCTCGTCGCGGCGGGTGCGCCGATCGTGGCCTTCCTCATCTACGAGTTCATGAAGAAGCGCCGCGTCGACGAGCACAAGCTGATCCCGCTGTTCGTCGGCTGCGGCACGTACGGCATGATCATGGTCGCCCTGATCGCGGGCGGCACGCCGAAGGGCGGCTACGCGGGCTACGACGCCCCGTGGGACTTCCAGCACTCCGAGATCAGCCTCGTCATGCAGCTGATCGGGATCGTGGTCATCCTCGGCGCCGGCATCGGCACCGCGCTGGTCCTGACCCTGATCTTCAAGCTCTTCGGCGGACTGCGCCACGACGACGACGTCCAGGCGCACGGCCTCGACTCGGCGCTGTGGGGGCTCGAGCCGGACGTCCAGCCGATCGGCGAGCACGAGTCGAAGGTCGGCTCCTCGCCCGGCGGGCACTAGGTCATCCGGGGTGGCGCGGGCCCTGCCCGCGCCACCCGCCCTGCGGACGGGGGTGCGGCGCGCCGGCAGGCGGGCCGCACCCCCGTCTCGCGTTTGCGGGTCCTTTCGCGCGGGCGGGCCGCAGCGGCTCCACAGGGTTCCCCCAGCGCAGGTCGCCGGGCGCGGGCTAGCGTCGGGGCGGACCCGACGAAAGGCCCGCACCATGGACCCGACCCGCCACCGGGGGCGTACCGCCCTCGTCACCGGCGCCGGCAGCGGCATCGGCCGCGCGACCGCCATCCGCCTCGCCCGGGAGGGCGCCGACGTCGTCGGCTGCGACATCGATGAGGCCGGGCTCGAGGGCACGCGGCGCGCCCTTGAGGACGCCGGCCAGGCCGCGGACCTGCACCTCGCGGACATCACCGATCAGGCTGCGATCGACCGGCTCGTCGAGCAGGCGGGCCCACGCGTCGACGTGCTCGCGAACGTGGCGGGGATCATGGACCACTTCATCCCGCTCGGCGACCTCGACGACGCCACCTGGGACCACGTCATGGACGTCAACCTGACGGGCGCGATGCGCCTGTCGCGCGCCGTCCTGCCCGTCATGCAGGCGAACCACGGCGGCGCGATCGTAACCGTCGCATCCGAGGCGTCGCTGCACCCCGGAGCCGCCGGGACGGCCTACGCCACCTCGAAGCACGCCCTCGTCGGACTCGTGCGCAGCGTCGCCTTCTACTACGGGCCTGACGGGATCCGCTCGAACGCCGTCCTGCCGGGGAACGTCGAGACGAACATCGGCACGACGTCGACGCCCGCAGTGCCGTGGGCGATGGAGCGCGCCAAGATCGCGCTCGCGCCGATGCCGCCGAGGGCCGCGCAGCCCGACGAGATCGCTGCGGCAATCTCGTGGCGGGCCTGCGACGAGGCCTCGGACGTCAACGGGGCGCTCCTGACTGCGGACGGGGGGTGGTGCGCGGCGTAGGGCGTCTCGGCGCGTGTCAGGCATCAAGATGCGTGTTGTGTACACAGTATGATGCGCAGCGTGCGCACCACGCTCACAATCGATGACGACCTCGCGGCACTGCTCCACGCCGAGGCGCGCGCGTCCGGGCGTACATTCCGGGCCGTGGTCAACCAGGCGCTCAGGGATGGACTGCTGCGGGAGGTCGAGCAGGACCGGTACGAACCCCCCGTCCACGACCTCGGCATCCGGCCGGGCATCGACCTGACGAAGGCGCTGCAGCTCGTCGGGCAGATGGAGGATGAGGAGGTCGTCCGCAAGATGGAGGTCGGGAAGTGATGGTGCCCGATCTCAACCTCCTGCTCTACGCGGCCGATGCGCGTGCGGTGCGCCATGCAGACGCGCGCGCGTGGTGGTCGGACTGCCTCAACGGGCGCGACCGCGTCGGCTTGGCGTGGAGCGTCGCGCTCGGCTACCTCCGTATCGTGACCAGCCCGCGGATCATGGAGCAGCCGCTCGCGATCGCGGAGGCGCACGCCGATGTCGCGTCGTGGCTGAGCCGCCGCAACGTCGTGATGATCGAGCCGACGGGCCGGCATCTGGAGATCCTGGTCGGCCTGCTCGGCCCCATCGGCGTCGGCGGCAATCTCGTCCAGGACGCGCATCTCGCCGCGCTGGCGGTTGAGCACGGAGGCGAGGTGCACTCCGCGGATGGCGACTTCGCCCGTTTCCCGGGCGTCCGCCACCGCAATCCCCTGACGGCCTGACGCCCGGCCGTCCGGGAGGCGACCCCGGTCAGGATGCGGCGGGGATGACCGGCAGCACGACGTGCGACGGCGTGGCCGCAGCGTGGTGGACGGCCTGCTCCGCGACCACGATCCGCGTGCCGCGCCCCGTCGGCTCGCCCGAATCGGTGTTGCGGTCGTAGCGGTCGAAGCAGGTCGAGGCGACGTCGATGCGGAGGCGGTCGCCCGCCGGCACGAGGTAGCTGGTGGCGGACATCCCGATCGCGTAGCACTCGACCGCGCCGGGCACGAGGTCGGGGGCATCGCCGGCGCCGTCCCGGTGGCGGGCGCGGATGATGCCGTCCTGGATCGTGTTGACGGTGCCGTCCGCGAGGACGTGGCACAGGGTGATCGCGAAATCGGTGTCGACCGCCGTCGTCGACCTCGTGGATCCCGGGGTCGAAGACCCCCTGCCGACGAGAACTTGCCGCGCACGTCCTGCACGACGCAGGCATAGCCCTTGCGCGCGAGCCACTCTCCGACCTGGCGCATCCCCATCTCCGGCGTCTGCTTGCCGTACGGCATGCGGATCACCACCGTCGGGAAGGCACCGCCGGCGGCCGGGCGGTACACGTCGCAGCCGAGCTCGGTGCCGTCGCGCATCGCGCAGCGCAGGTCGGCCTCCAGCACCGAGCGGGGTGCCGGTCCGGCGTCCCCGAGGGGATCGCGAAGGCCGCGTAGTCGATGCCGTCGGATGCGGGGTGGTAGCTCATCGAGGCGCCCCCGGGCCGCCTACGGCTGTCCGGCGGCCCGCTGCCGCTCCATCAGCGAGCACCAGTCGTCGTCCGCGTGGCCGCGATCGTCGTTCTCGTCGAGCAGGCGCGCCACGACCTCGGTCACGGGCAGCTCGGCGCCCATCCGCTCGGCCTCCTCGAGCACCAGCCCGACGTCCTTGCGCATCAGGGTCGTCGAGAAGCCGTAGTCGTACCGGGCCTCGATCATCAGCGCAGCCCGGTTCTCCATCATCCACGACGTCGACGAGCCGGTCAGCATCACCTCCAGCACCCGGCGCGGGTCGAGGCCGGCCCGCTCGGCGAAGGCGAGGCCCTCGGCGAGCGCCTGGCCCGTGCCGAGGACGCAGATCTGGTTGGCCATCTTCGTCAGCTGGCCGGCGCCGGCGGGCCCGATCAGGGTCGCGCGGGCCGCGTAGGCCGACACGACCCGCTCGGCGGTCGCCCAGGCGGCCGCGTCGCCGCCGGCCATCACGGCGAGCTTGCCGTTCTCGGCGCCGACGGTGCCGCCGGAGACGGGCGCGTCGACGAAGGCGCAGCCGCGCTCCGCGGCCTCCGCGGCCAGCGTGCGGGCGATCTCGGCCGAGGTGGTGGAGTGGTCGATCCAGACGGCGCCGGGGGCGAGGACGTCGCGGCCCGCGTCCCAGACGGCGCGCAGCTGCGGGTCCGCGGGCACCGACGAGCAGACGGCGTCGCAGCCCGCGACGGCGTCGACCACCGAGTCGGCGGCGCGCCCCGCGTGCTCGGCCGCCCAGCGGGCCGCGAGGTCCGCGTCGATGTCGTAGACGGCGAGGTCGTGCCCGGCCGCCGCGAGGTGGCCGGCGAGGTGCCAGCCCATCCGGCCGATGCCGACGAAGGCGATCCTCACGCCGGCACTCCCGGCTGGCCGCGGTCCTCGAGGGAGAAGCCGCGGGCGAGGCGCGCGTGCACGCGGCCCGCGGTCGCCATCGCGAGGATCAGCACCATCTCGTCGTCGCGGGGGCCGTCCGGGACGCCGACCTCGATCGCGTCGTAGTGGCTGCCCACGTACGACCAGGCGATGTGGGTGAGGGGGATGTCGATGCGGGCGCCGATGCCGCCCACCTTCTTCGTCGAGGGCACGATCGAGGTGCCGCCGCCGATCGCCGAGCGCATGCCGCCGCCGCCCGGGATGTGCCACATGGCGCCGTGCTCGATCTCGCCGCGGCCGCCGACGATCGCGCCCTTGCCGTAGCCCTCGATGCGGCTCGCGTCGCCGCCGAGGTGGCCCACGAGGATGCCGCCGAGCCGCTCGCCGAGCGCCTGCAGCTCGTCGAAGGCGGGGGACAGGTCCTCGACGTACGAGCCCACGTACGGGTTGGTGACGACGGCCATCGCGGCGCCCTTCAGGACGGGCTCAGCGGGCGGCGGCCCGAAGTCGTGGTGGATCTCCTCCGTGTAGACCGCGATCTTGCGCACCTCGAACAGGGCCACGTCGTCTCCTCCCGGGATCGTGCGGGCAGTCTACGCGCCCCGTGCGGCCATGGCGCGGGCGGTAGACTGCCGCCGAGGAGGCCGCGGGTGGTCAGTCGGATCGGCGGGTGGTGCGCGCGGCGCAGGTGGATCGTGATCGTGCTCTGGATCGCGCTCCTCGCCGGCGTCGGCGCGGCCGGGATCCTCGCCGGCGGCCGCACGAACGCCAACCTGACGGTGCCCGGCACGAGCGCGCAGACCGGCGCCGACCTCGCCAACCGGGCGTTCCCGACGGGCAAGGGCCTGGCGGGCTCCGTCGTCGTCTACGGCGCGCCCGGCGTGCTGCGGGAGAAGCGCGTCCAGCGGGCCATCGAAAAGGCGGTCAAGGACGCGCGCACGCTGCCCCGGATGGGGTCCGTGCAGAGCCCGCTCGAGCCCGGCGGCCTGATCTCCAAGGACGCCTCGACCGCGGTCATTGGCCTCTCCTACGACCTCGGGGCCGAGGAGGTGCGGCCCGCCACCTACCGCCACCTGCAGGAGGCGATGCGGCCGCTGCGGGCCGTCGACGGCCTGCGCATCGCCTACACGGGCACGCCGGCCGCTGAGGAGGAGAGCGCCACCACCGACATCTCCGACGCCCTCGGCCTCGTGGCCGCGATGATCATCCTGCTGGTGGCCTTCGGGACGGCACTCGCGATGGTCTCGCCGCTCCTGAGCGCCGTCGCGGGGCTCCTGCTCGGCGTCGCCACCATCAAGCTGCTGTCCGCGTACCTGCAGATCTCCTCGATCGGTCCGATCCTGGCCACGATGATCGGCCTCGGCGTCGGCATCGACTACGCCGTCTTCCTGGTCAACCGCCAGCGCGAGAACCTGCTGCGCGGGGTCGAGCCCCTGCAGGGCATCCGCGACGCGATGGGCACCGCCGGTCGCACCGTCCTCGTCGCGGGCCTGACGGTGGCGATCGCGCTGCTCGGCCTCGCCACCGCGCAGATCCCATTCGTGACGATGCTCGGGGTGACGGCGTCCGTGGCCGTGCTGACGGCGATCCTCTCCGCTCTCACCCTGCAGCCCGCGCTGCTCGCGGTGATGGGGCAGCGCGTGATCCGCAAGCGCGACCGCGCCGCGCCGCCCGCCACCACGGGCGAGGACGATGTCGGTGGGGGCAGCTGGGGCCGCTGGGCGCGGCTCGTCGGCTCGCACCCCGTGCCGTTCCTGCTCCTGGCGGTCGCCATCCTCGGCGTCCTGACCGTGCCGCTCCTGCAGATGCGCCTCGGCCAGGTCGACGCCGGCTCCGACCCGCCCGGGTCGACGACGCGCATCGCCTACGACCAGCTCGCGAAGGCGTTCGGGCCGGGCTTCAACGGGCCGATCGAGGTCGTGCTGCACCCGTACGCGGACGCGGGCGGGGCGAAGCGCGTGGTCGAGGCCATCGCCAAGGACCCCGACGTCGAGGTGGTGGCGCCGCCCGCGATCAGCAAGAGGGACCGCGTGGTGGTGATCAGCGTGACGCCCAAGTCGGCGCCGACCGACGACCGTACCCAGCGGCTTGTGGAGCGCCTGCCGCGCGACGTCCAGCGCGTCACGGGCCCCGAGGTGCGGGTCTACGCGACGGGCGTGACGGCGGGCCTCCTCAACCTCTCCGACCGGATCGCCCAGCGGCTCCCGATCTTCATCGCCGCCGTGATCCTGCTCTCGTTCATCCTGCTCCTCGTCGAGTTCAAGTCGGTGCTGGTGCCGCTCAAGGCCGCCATCATGAACGCGCTCTCGATCGGGGCGGCGTACGGGGCGATCGTCGCGATCTTCCAGTGGGGCTGGGGCGCGAGCCTGATCGGGCTCGAGGAGACCGTGATGATCGAGGCCTACGCGCCGATGATGATGTTCGCGATCCTGTTCGGACTCTCGATGGACTACGAGGTCTTCCTGATCAGCCGCATCCGCGAGGCGCACCTGCGCGGCGCGAGCGCGCTGCGCAGCGTCGAGGTCGGCCTCTCGCACACCGCGCGGGTGATCACGGCGGCGGCCCTGATCATGATCACGGTGTTCCTCTCGTTCGTCCTCGAGGACGGCGTGATCGTGAAGATGTTCGGGATCGGCCTCGCGACCGCCGTCCTCGTCGACGCCACGATCGTGCGCCTGATGCTCGTCCCGAGCACGATGGTGCTGCTCGGCGAGGCCAACTGGTGGCTGCCGGGCTTCCTCCGGCGCCTCTTGCGCGCGCCGGCCCCCGCCACGGGCCCGCCGTCGGCCTAGCCGGCGACGGCCGCGCGGCGGTTCTGGATCGCCTCGAGCATGCCGGCGTAGGCGTCGGCGAACTGCCGCACGCCCTCGTCCTCGAGCTGGGCGGTGACGGCGGCGAAGTCGATGCCGGCGTCGGCGATACCCGCCATCACGGCGCGCGCCTCGTCGAGGCCCTGCCCGATGTGGTCGCCCGGGTTGCCCTGCATCCTGAACGCCTCGAGCGTGGCGTCGGGCACCGTGTTGACGGTGTCGGGCCCGATCAGGTCGTCGACGTAGATCGTGGGGGAGTAGGACGGGTTCTTCGTGCTGGTGGAGGCCCACAGCGGCCGCTGGCGGTGCGCGCCGGCGGCCTCGAGGGGCGCCCAGCGCTCGCCCTCGAAGACGCGTCGGTAGACGTCGGCGTAGGCGATCTTGGCGTTGGCCACGGCGGCCCGGCCGCGCAGGGGCGAGTCCTCGGGCAGGAGCGCGTCGACCTTGGTGTCGATGCGCGAGACGAAGAAGCTGGCCACGGAGCGGATCCCGTCGAGGGGCTCGCCCGCCGCGTGGCGCGCGGCGATGCCGTCCGCGTAGGCCTCGGCGATCTCGAGGTAGCGCTCGACCGCGAAGAGGAGCGTCACGTTGATGCTGAGCCCGTCCCGGGTCAGCTGCCGGAACGAGTCGATGCCCTCCCGGGTGCCCGGCACCTTGATCATCACGTTGGGTCGGTCGACGGCCGCGTGCAGCTCGTGGGCGCGGCGGACGGTGCCCGGCGCGTCGAAGGCGAGGTCGGCCTCGACCTCGATCGAGACGTAGCCGTCGGCGCCGCCGGTGCGGTCGTAGACGCCCCGCAGGACGTCGCAGGCGGCCTGGATGTCCTCGATCCAGAGCGGCTGGAAGGCCTCGGCCGCGGTGGCGTCGGCGGGGACGGCGCGGATCGCGTCGTCGTAGAGGCCGGACTCCTCGACGTTCTTGGCGAAGATGGACGGGTTCGAGGTCCCGCCGGTGACGCCGTCCTCCTCGATGATCCGGGCCAGGAGGCCCGTCTGCACCGCGGGACGTGCGACGTTGTCGTACCAGACGCTCTGCCCGTACCTGCCGACCTCGAGCCACTTGCTCGGCACTGATCCTCCCGGAGTCCGCGTGTGCGGCCTAGTCTACGCGCACGGGGGCGCGCCCGGTGGGGGCGCGCCGCCCCTTCGACCGGATGGACCGCACCCCCCTGACCTACGGCGCCGTCGCCCTGGCGCTCTGTGCGCGTCCGGGCTGGGCGCTGGTCGACGGTCGCCTCGTGCGCGAGCACGACTGCGGCTCGTGGGACGCCGCCTGCGCCGCCGCCGCGGCGATCGCGCGGGCGGCGGAGGAGCTCGACCACCATCCCGACCTCGAACAGCGCCACGCCCGCGTGCGGGTCGCGGTGCGCACGCACCGCCCGCCCGGGATCTCCGTGCTGGACCTCGCGCTCGTCGACCGCGTCGACGCCGTGCTGGGCGCGGGGGAGGCCGCATGAGGCGCGTCGTCCTGCTCGACCCGCTGTGGCCGCTCGACGGCGTCGATGCGGCGCTGGCCGGCCTCGACGTCCGCGTGGAGAAGACCGACGTCGCCGCCGGTGACGACGTCGTCGCCGTGCTCGCCGCGCCCGAGCAGGAGATCCGGGCCGATGTCCTCGAGCGCTGCCCCAACCTCGTCCTGACCGGCACCTGCTCGACGGGCTACGACAACCTCGACGTCGACGCCCTGTCGGACGCCGGCGTGGTCTGCCTGCACGTCTCGGGCTACTGCGACGAGGAGGTCGCCGAGCACGCGCTCGCGCTCGCCACCGGCCTCCTGCGCGGCGTCTACCGGCTCGACCGGCACGTGCGCGACGGCGGCTGGTGGCCGTACCCGGTGGAGCCGCGCCGCGTCCGCGGCAGCGTGCTCGGCGTCGTCGGGCTGGGCAACATCGGCCGGCTCGTCGCGGCCCTCGGGCTGGCCAACGGCATGGCGGTCGTGGCCTGCGACCCCGTCGTCGATCCCGCCGATGTCCGCGCGCTGGGGGTCGAGCCCGTCGACCTGCCGACGCTCCTCGCCACGAGCGACGTCGTCACGCTGCACGCGCCCCTCGTGGACGCGACGCGGCACCTGATCGACGCCGACGCCCTGCGGCGCATGCGTCCCGACGCCTACCTCGTCAACTGCGCGCGTGCCGGGCTCGTCGACCACGCGGCGCTCGGCGCCGCCCTCGCGGCGGGGGAGATCGCCGGTGCCGCCATCGACGTGCTGCCGACGGAGCCGCCCGGCCCCGACGAGCCGGCGCTCCGCTGGCCGAACCTGGTCCTGCAGCCGCACGCGTCCTGGTACTCGCCGGCCGCGAACCTCGCGCCGTACCGGCGGCAGATCGACGACCTCGCGCGCGTCCTGCGCGGCGAGCGCCCGCAGGGGCAGATACGGGAGGTGGGGGCATGAGGGTGGTCTGCATCGACGACACGTGGCCGCTCGACCGCGCGAACGCGATCATCGGGCCCGCGGGGGCCGAGGTCGTCTTCGACCGCCAGATCGCGGGCGACGACGTGGTGGGCGTGCTCACGTACCCCGGCGGGCGCATCGACGCCACGGTGCTCGAGCGGGCGCCCAACGTGCGCGTCGTCGCGACCTGCTCGACCGGTCACGACCACCTCGATGCGGAGGGGCTCGCCGCACGCGGCGTCTGGTGCTGCCGTGTCACCCACTTCTGCGACGAGGAGGTCGCCGACCACACGATCGGCCTCGCCATCGCCTGCCTGCGCGGCATCGTGATGCTCGACGGGCTCGTCCGGGACGGCGTCTGGTGGCCATACCCGCAGGCCCCGCGCCCGGTCGGGGGCTCGGTCCTGGGCGTGATCGGCTTCGGCACGATCGGCCGCGGCGTGATCGCGCGCGGCGCCGCCCTCGGCATGGACGTGCTGGTGGCCTCCGAGCACGCCGCCCCCGACGAGGTGGCGGCCGCCGGCGGGCGGCTCGTCCCGCTCGGCGAGCTGCTCGGGGCGAGCGACGTGGTCTGCCTGATGGCCTCGGTCACCGACCGCACGCGCGGCATGATCGACGCCGGCGCGCTCGCCCGGATGCGCCCCGACGCCTACCTCGTCAACACGGCCCGTGCCGCCCTCGTCGACCACGACGCCCTCGGCGCCGCCCTCGTCGAGGGGACGATCGCCGGCGCCGCCCTCGACGCCCTGCCCGTCGAGCCCGCACCGCCCGACGCGCCCGAGCGGGCCTGGCCGAGGACGATCCTGCAGCCGCACGCCGCCTGGTACTCGGCGGAGTCCGACCGGCGCTCATTCGACGACGCCGCCGAGGACGTCGCCCGCGTCCTGATGGGCGAGCGGCCCGTCTCGTTCCTGCGTGAGTTGGACTGAAGCGCCCGTGAAATGCCAAGGGCCCCATCCGCCGGATGGCGGACGGGGCCCCGTGCGGTCGGCTAGGAGGCCTTGACCTCCTCGCCGGCGGCGATCACCTCGCGGTAGTTCGGAATCGCATGCTCGAACCACGCCTTAGGCGGCTCCCAGGCGGACGGGTTGTCGATCTCGAACG
>VGBM01000001.1:280000-357716 GCA_016870485.1 Actinomycetota bacterium | reverse complement strand
CCGTCGCCGGCGTAGCCCCACGTCCAGACGGCACCGGAGGCGTCGAGGACGCCGGCGGCGAAGCCCTCGGCGTAGATGCGGCTGTCGGCGTCGACGGTGATGCCGGTCACGCGGTCGGCCACCACGGCCTGCTTGTAGAGGTTCACGGCGCTGCCGGTCGCGTACGCGGTGGTGATGCCGAGCTGCCGGTAGATGTTCGTGCCCCAGGCGAGTACGCGCCCCGTCGAGGTGAGGGCGAACGTGGCGGCCGGCCCCGCGTCGATGTCGAGGATCGTCTCGCCGTCGTTGAGCGTGGCGTTGACCACGGCGAGCGGCGTGGTGACCGGCGTCGTCGCCGTGTTCGCGCCGACCTGCCCGTGGGTGTTGTTGCCCCAGCCGTACATGAGGCCACCCGCGCAGAGGACGGTCGCGTGGTAGTAGTAGACGGAGCTCCAGTAGAGGGCCCCGCTCGTGACCTCGGTCGGCGTGCAGCCGGCACCCGGGAACACGAGGAGCGTCGGCGTGCTCGCGGCGGTGGCGTTGGCGGCGGAGCGCCCGAGGGGATGGCGCGTGCTCTGGGACGAAGTCGAGGGCAGCGCGCCCCACGAGTACACGCCCGTCGCGGTGCGAGCGAACGCGGTGAAGCCCGTGGCCGAGACCTGAACGACACCCGTCGGCGCCACGCCGCCGACGGTGTTGGCGTCCACGAGCTTGACGGGCGTCGCCGATACGACGGCGATGTCGCTGCGCGCGAGCTCGCCGTGGGAGTCGTTGCCCCAGGTCCAGACGGCGCCGGTGGAGTCGGCGGCGAGCATGAAGTCGTAGCCGACGGCGATGCCGACGACGGTGGTGCCGCTGAGCGCCGCGACGGCAGTGGGCGTGTAGCCCTCAACGGGTGCGCCGCTGATCGCCCCGGAATAGCCGGACGTCGAGCCCTGTCCGGTGCGCCCCTGCCAGTTGAAGCCCCACGTGTAGACCGTCGTGGTGCCGGCGCGCCTCGTGAGCATCGCGTAGGTCGTGTAGGTGCCGCTCGAATTGACCGAGCTGTACCCGGCGAGCTCGACGATCACCTCGCCGGCTGCGGGCGTCCACGTGTGCCGGACGGGATAGGGGTATGTCGAGTTCCAGTACCAGAGCTCGTGCGCGCCGGTCGTGGCGTTGGCGACCGCGGCGAGCACGCCGGAGGCGCGCGCCGTCTCGGAGAAGAAGAGCGGCGTGCCGCCGTCGAAGGCGCTCATCGTGCCGAGCTGCTCGGTCCCGTTGGCGAAGGCCTTGGTGGCGGTGAGTTTGCTGACCGGCGCGGCGAGCGTGCCCTGCGCCGTGAGCGAGCCGCCGCCGCCGGGAGCCGAGGTCGTGACGGTGGTCGTGCCTCGGACCATCGTGCCGTACAGCGCGGAGTTGAGCGTGGTGCCATGGGCTCCCCAGGTGTGGACGTTGTTGCCCGGCACGGCGGCCGAGGCGGCCGCTGCGGCTGCGAGAGCGGAGGCGGAAGCCACAAGTGCGAGAGCGCAGCGAACTCTTTGACGACGAACCCGTTTCATCTCCTGCGGGCGAATGATACGCACGTGGCGAGGGCGAGATGTGGGCTGGAGCAGGCTCTTCACCCGCCACCCGATCCCGCCCGGTGCGGGTATCCTGCAGCGCAGTAGGGTCGTAGCTCAATTGGTAGAGCACCGGTCTCCAAAACCGGGGGTTGCAGGTTCGAGTCCTGCCGGCCCTGTGCGTCTCTTCGCAGCACTCTCCGCGTGAGGGTCCGCGTTGAGGGTCCAAGCCCATTGCGCCAGTCCTCGGAAGCCCTCCGAGCGGCGTCAGGCACTCGAATCGGCGCGTGGGTAGGGCCGGAGTACGACTAGGGGTAGGCTTGCGCCTGCCCGCGCTCCCCTAGGTTGCGTCGACCCTGCGGAGCATTCGTGTCGAATGCGAGCGCCGCCGCCAGGAGTGCCGGCAGCGCGACGACGATCACGCCGCTTGGTGATGAAGCGAACCCACGGGCCCGCGTTGCGGTTGCGTTTGACCTCGAAACGAGGGCGATGCGTGCCGATCCAGCCGTACTTGATGCAGAGTGTCAGCCGGTTGAGCATGTTGCCGATCGTCGCTCGGAGCTGCTGGCACGTGATGCCGACCCGACGCGGAGCAGTCGTGTGCGATTTCGGGCCCGTCTGGTTGCGGCGACGAGCCTTGAAGTGGTACCGCTCGTACGTCTGATGCGTCTTGGAGAGCTCGACGAAGATCGGATTCGTCGCCCATAGCGGGACGATGAACTTCGGATCAATCGTTGCGCTTAGCGATTGCATCCGCTCGCAGGCAGTCGTGGTCGGCAGCGAGCAGCGGAAGCGGAGCTCGTGCTCGCCCTCGGCGATCTCGACGAAGCTCTCGAAGTCGGTGCTGCCGCCACAGTGCTTGCAGATGGGAACCTTGTCGCGATCAATGCCGGGTGGTGGCTTCTGGCGAGTGCGACGGCTGGTTCCCCGGGGTGCAGCCGGGCCCCGAGCTCGACGCGGCGCTCGAGATGATCGCCCGCTCCGCCGAGGAGGCGGGTCGCGACCCGTCCGCGATCGGGATGGAGGGGCGCCTCAACGGGCGCCCCGACATCACGCGGGACGAGATCCAGGCGATCACGGGCGCGTGGCGCGATGCGGGGGCGACCCACATCTCGATGGACACGATGGGCCTGGGCCTGACGTCGCCCGACGGGCACCTTGGGGCGCTCGCGCAGGTCGTGGACGCGCTCGGGCTCGCCGCCGGCTGAGGCCGCGCTCAGGCCCCGTCGAAGACCACGACCTGCCGCGCCGCCTCCGACGTGCGGATGCGGTCGAAGGCCGTGTTGACGTCGTCGAGTGCGATCCGCTCGATCATCTGGTCGAGCATCAGGTCGCCGGACTCGAGCCAGCCCACGATCTTCGGCCAGTCGCGCTGCGGCACGAACGTGCCGTACCAGGAGGCGGCGATCGCCCGCTCCTCGACGATCATCGGCATCGTCGCGATCTCGGTCAGCTCGTGGGCCTCGACCATCCCGATCAGGGTGGTCTGGCCGCCGCGGCCCGTCATCCGGATCGCCTGGTCGATGGTGGGGAGGAGGCCGAGGGCCTCGAAGGCGTGGTCGACGCCGCCGGTCAGCTCGCGCACGGCCTCGACCGGGTCGGCCGTCGCGGCATCCACGGCGTCGGTGGCTCCGAACGTGCGGGCCAGGGCGAGCTTGGAGGTCTGCGTGTCGACGGCGATGATCCGGGAGGCCCCGGCGATGCGGGCGCCCTGGATGGCGCTGAGGCCGACACCGCCGCAGCCGACGACGGCGACGGTGTCGCCGGGCCGCACCCGGGCGGTGTTGATGGCCGCGCCGACCCCCGTCGTGACCGCGCAGCCGATCAGGGCCAGATGCTCCCAGGGCAGGTCCGTCTCGACCCGGATCGCCGCCACCTCGGGGATCACGGCGTACTCGGAGAACGTCGAGCAGGAGTAGTGGTGCACCGTCTGGCCCTGGAGCGAGTAGCGGCTCGTGCCGTCGACCATGAAGCCCGCCTCGTAGCCGCCCTGCTCGGTGCAGAGCGCCGGGCGCTCGCGGCGGCACATGCGGCACGTGCCGCACGGCGCCACCCACGCCATCACGACGCGGTCGCCGACCCGGACCGACTCGACCCCGGTGCCGACGGCCTCGACGGTGCCCGCGCCCTCGTGGCCGAGCATCGAGGGCAGGGGCAGGCGGTCGGTCCAGTCGATCGAGTGCAGGTCCGAGCGGCAGACGCCGCTCGCGCCGAGCCGCACCAGCACCTCGCCCGGCTCGGGACCCGCGACCTCGAGGTCGTCGCGGATCACCAGCGGGGCGTCGTAGGCCTCGAGGATGGCTGCGCGGCAGGTGCGCACGGGACGATGATCGCAGAGCACGGCGGCCGCGGAGCCCGGCGTCGGCACGGTCTCCGCGGCCTCGCTCGCGCTACGGCGTCGGGATCCCGTCGATCAGGGCCGCGGCCGCGTCGATCACGGCGGCCTGGTGGGCCTGCAGGTCCTGGTAGCCCATGATGTCGCCGGTCTCGTAGAGCATGGAGCCGCGTGCCTCCGTCTCGATGCCGCTGAGCTCCTCCATCACGGCGAGGCCGCAGAACGGCACCAGCACCTCGGAGTAGCCGCCCTCGTGGGTGAGGGCGAGTCGGCCGCCGCAGATCGCGCCCGCGGCGTCGAGCATCTGGCGGGTCAGGCGGCCGTAGCCGCGCGGGGTCACCATCTGCCGGCCGAGCGGGTCCCAGGCCGAGGCGTCGAAGCCCGACGCGATGATGATGAACTCCGGCTGGAAGCGCTCGAGGGCGGGCACCACGACGCGCCGGAAGGCCTCCTCGTAGGCGCCGTTGCCCGAGCCCGGCGGGAGCGGCACGTTGAGGCTCGTGCCCGTGCCGTCGCCCGTGCCCGTCTCGGTCAGGAGGCCCGAGTCCGGCGGGAAGTTGTTGTCCTGGTGGAGCGAGATCGTGAGGACGCGCGGGTCGTCGTAGAAGGCGGCCTGCGTGCCGTTGCCGTGGTGGACGTCCCAGTCGACGATCGCGACGCGGCTCAGCCCGCGGGCGGCGAGCAGGTGGTGCGCGGCGATCGCGGCGTTGCCGAAGATGCAGAAGCCCATCCCGGAGTCGGCGAGCGCGTGGTGGCCCGGCGGGCGCGTCAGCGCGTAGCCGTTGGCGACCGTGCCGTCCATGATCGCGTCGCACATCGTGATCGTGCCGCCCGCCGCGAGCAGGGCCACCTCGTAGGAGCCCTTGCCGAACGGCACGCCCTCGCCGACGTTCATGTCGGCGTCGCCGCCGTGCATCGCCGACATCGCGGCGATCCGCTCGACGTAGTCGGGGGTGTGGAAGCGGCAGACCTCCTCGACGGTGGCCGGGCGCGGCGTCAGCACGACGAGCTGGTCGAGCAGGCCCGTCACGTCGAGCAGGTTGCGGAAGCGGCGCTTGCCGTCCGCGTTCTCGCTGTGGCGCACGTCGGGCTCGTTCCAGGCGGAGGCGTCCGCGTGGTAGGGGCCCGACCCGCGGCCCGTGTTGTGCCAGGCGTAGCGCTCATGCCAGAGGAACCCGGTCGCCATGCTGTCTCTCCTCCCCGGCGCCCGGGGGCACCGCATCCGTGTCGACGGGCCCGGCCCGGGGTCGGGCCGCCCGTTCGACGGCACACTACCCGCTCCGCGGCGCGCGTCCAAGGGGCGCGCGCCGGGGGCGTCAGCGGCTGAACTGCTCGACGAAGTCCTCGCCGAGGCCGTTCGCCTTGTCGGCCTTCTTGCAGTGCTGGATCAGCCCGACGTTGTCCTCGACGTGGACCACGACCTCGTGCTCGTCCGTGTAGAGGACGGGTCCGAGGATGAAGAACACCGTCTGCATCTCCTCGCAGTCGTCGGTCACGGTCAGGGTGCGCACCTCGCCCGGCGGCTAGCGCCGCCCACCGCTAGCGCGCGTCGACGTGCTCGGGCCGGCGGATCTGGTCCGCCGCCTCGAGCACCAGCGGGTCGAGGCCGTCGCCGCCCGCGTCGATCAGCTGGAAGAGCTCCGCGCGCATGCGCGGCTCCCAGAACTTGTTGATGTGGGTGGCCACGCCGGGGACGCGCTCGGCCTCGGGCATCGAGTGGAAGAAGGTGGCGATCTGGTTCGCCATCCGCACCAGGGTCTCAGTCGCCATGGACGGGCTCTCGCTCGATGATCCGGCGGCTCAGCTCCGCGTGCTCGGCGTACTCCTCCTGCCACTCCGTGCGCTGCGAGGCGGGCGTGACCTGGACGGCCGTGACCTTGTACTCCGGGCAGTTCGTCGCCCAGTCGGAGAAGTCCGTCGTGATCACGTTGGCCTGCGTGTCGGGGTGGTGGAAGGTCGTGTAGACGACGCCGGGGGAGACCCGGTCGGTGATCGTGGCCTTGAGCGAGGTCTCGCCGGCGCGGCTCGCGAGCGTGACGAGGTCGCCCTCGCCGATGCCGCGCTGCTCCGCGTCGTGCGGGTGGATCTCGAGGATGTCCTGCTCGTGCCAGATGACGTTGGCGGTGCGCCGCGTCTGGGCGCCCACGTTGTACTGGGAGAGGAACCGGCCGGTGGTGAGGAGCAGCGGGAAGCGCGGCCCGGTGCGCTCGTCGGTGGCCACGTACTCGGTGCGGATGAAGCGGCCCTTGCCGCGCACGAAGCCGTCGACGTGCATGACGGGCGTGCCGAGCGGGGCCTTCTCGTTGCAGGGCCACTGCACGGAGCCGACCTCGTCGAGCAGGTCGTACGAGACGCCCGTGAAGGTCGGGGTGGTGCGGCTGATCTCGTCCATGATCTCGGACGGGTGGCCGTAGCTCCAGTCGAGGCCCATCGCCTGCGCGAGGCGCTGCGTGACCTCCCAGTCGGCGAGGCCGTTGCGGGGCGCGATCACCTCGCGCACGCGGTTGATGCGGCGCTCGGCGTTCGTGAAGGTGCCGTCCTTCTCCAGGAAGGTCGAGCCGGGCAGGAAGACGTGCGCGTAGTTGGCCGTCTCGTTGAGGAACAGGTCGTGGACGACGACGCAGTCCATCGCGGCGAGGCCCGCCTGCACATGGTGCGTGTTGGGGTCGGACTGGAGGATGTCCTCGCCCTGGATGTAGATGCCCTTGAAGGTGCCCTCGACGGCCGCGTCGAGCATGTTGGGGATGCGCAGGCCGGGCTCGGACGAGATCGGGACGCCCCAGATCTCCTCGTAGACGTCGCGCACCTCCTCGCCGGAGACGTGGCGGTAGCCGGGCAGCTCGTGCGGGAAGGAGCCCATGTCGCAGGCGCCCTGCACGTTGTTCTGGCCGCGCAGCGGGTTGACGCCGACGCCGGGGCGGCCGATGTTGCCGGTCAGCATCGCGAGGTTCGCGATCGCCATCACGGTCGTCGAGCCCTGCGAGTGCTCGGTGACGCCGAGGCCGTAGTAGATCGCGCCGTTGCCGCCGGTCGCGTAGAGGCGGGCCGCGCCGCGCAGCTGGTCGGCGGGGACGCCCGTGACGGCCTCGAGGGCCTCGGGCGAGTGGCGCAGGTCGGAGACGAAGTCGATGTAGTCCTGGAACTCGTCCCAGTCGCAGCGCTCGCGGATGAAGGCCTCGTCGTAGAGGCCCTCCATCGCGATCACGTGCGCGAGCGCGGTGACCACGGCGACGTTGGTGCCGGGGGTCAGCGGCAGGTGGTAGTCGGCCTCGATGTGGGCGCTGCGCACGAGGTCGATGCGGCGCGGGTCGACGATGATCAGCCGGGCGCCCTGGCGCAGGCGCCGCTTGAGGCGCGAGGCGAAGACGGGGTGGCCGTCCGTCGGGTTGGCGCCGATCACGATCACGACGTCGGTGTGCTCGACCGAGTCGAAGTCCTGGGTGCCCGCGGAGGTGCCGTAGGTCTGGCCGAGGCCGTAGCCGGTCGGCGAGTGGCAGACGCGCGCGCAGGTGTCGACGTTGTTGTTGCGGAAGCCCTGGCGGATCAGCTTCTGGACGAGGTAGGTCTCCTCGTTCGTGCAGCGCGACGAGGTGATGCCGCCGACCGAGGCGACGCCGTGCTCGGCCTGGATCGCCGTGAAGCGCTCGGCGACGTACGCGAAGGCCTCGTCCCAGCTGACCTCGCGCCAGGGGTCGGTGACCGCGTCGCGGACCATCGGGTTGAGGATGCGGTCGGGGTGCGCGGCGTAGCCGAAGGCGAAGCGGCCCTTGACGCACGAGTGGCCGCGGTTGGCCTTGCCTTCACGATAGGGCACCATCCGCACGAGCTCGTCGCCGCGCAGCTCGGCCTTGAAGTTGCAGCCGACGCCGCAGTAGGCGCAGGTCGTGACCACGGAGCGGTCGGGGGTGCCGATCTCGTAGACCGACTTCTCCATCAGCGTGCCCGTCGGGCAGGCCTGCACGCAGGCGCCGCAGGAGACGCAGTCGGAGTTGAGGAACGACTCGTGCATGCCGGCCGAGACGCGGCTCTCGAAGCCGCGGCCCTCGATCGTCAGGGCGAAGGTGCCCTGCACCTCCTCGCAGGCGCGCACGCAGCGCGAGCAGACGATGCACTTGGAGGGGTCGTAGGCGAAGTACGGGTTCGACTCGTCCTTCGCCATGTACTTGAAGTTGTCGGCCCCGTCGCGGGTCTTCGGGAAGACGTGGTTGTCGCCGTCGTAGCCGTAGCGGACGGCGCGCAGGCCGACGACGCCGGCCTGGTCCTGCAGCTCGCAGTCGCCGTTGGCGGCGCAGGTCAGGCAGTCGAGGGGGTGGTCGGAGATGTAGAGCTCCATCACGCCGCGGCGCAGCTGCTTCAGGCGCTCGGTCTGCGTGCGCACGACGAGGCCCTCGGCCACGGGCGTCGTGCAGGAGGAGGGGGTGCCGTTGCGACCGTCGATCTCCACCAGGCAGAGGCGGCACGAGCCGAACGCGTCGAGCATGTCGGTCGCGCACAGCTTCGGGATCTCGATGCCGGCCTCGACGGCGGCGCGCATGATCGACGTGCCCGCGGGCACCGTCACCGCGAAGCCGTCGACGGTGAGGGTGACGGTCTCCTCGGCCCTCGAGGCGGGGGTGCCGTAGTCGGTCTCGTGGATCAGGGTCATCGCATCCTCCTCGCGGCCTAGCGGGCGGGGGTCTCCTGCGGCGCGGAGACGACCTCGTCGCGGAAGTGGTTGAGCACGCTCATCACGGGGTACGGGGTGAAGCCGCCGAGGGCGCACAGCGAGCCGTACTTCATGGTCTCGCAGAGGTCCTCGATCAGCTCGATCTGGGCGGGGACGTCCTCGCCCCGGCGGATCTTCTCGATCGTCTCGACGCCGCGCGTCGAGCCGATCCGGCACGGGGTGCACTTGCCGCAGCTCTCGACGGCGCAGAACTCGAAGGCGAAGCGGGCCTGGCTGAGCATGTCGGCGGTGTCGTCGAAGACGGTCACGCCGGCGTGGCCGATCAGCCCGTCCTTGGCGGCGAACGCCTCGTAGTCGAACGGGGTGTCGAAGAGCGCGCGGGGGAAGTAGGCGCCGAGCGGGCCGCCGACCTGGACGGCCTTGACGGGCCGGCCCGAGGCGGTGCCGCCGCAGACGTCGTCGACGAGCTCGCCGAGCGTCATGCCGAAGGCCGCCTCGAAGAGGCCGCCGTGCCTGACGTTGCCGGCCAGCTGGATCGGGATCGTGCCGCGCGAGCGGCCGACGCCGTACTCCTGGTAGGCGGCGGGGCCCGCGGCGAGGATCACCGGCACGGAGGCCAGCGAGATCACGTTGTTGACCACCGTCGGCTTGCCGAACAGCCCCTCGTGGGCGGGCAGCGGCGGCTTCGAGCGCACGATGCCGCGCTTGCCCTCGAGGCTGTTGAGGAGCGAGGTCTCCTCGCCGCAGACGTAGGCGCCGGCGCCGACCCGCACCTCGAGGTCGAAGGCGCGGCCCGACCCGAGCACGTCGGGGCCGAGGATGCCGTGCGCGTTCGCGGTGGCGATCGCGGACTCGAGCGCCTCGATCGCGTGCGGGTACTCGGAGCGCACGTAGATGAAGCCCTTGGTGGCCTCGACGGCGAGGCCGCTGATGGCCATGCCCTCGATCAGGACGAAGGGGTCGCCCTCCATGATCATGCGGTCGGCGAAGGTGCCGGAGTCGCCCTCGTCGGCGTTGCAGACGATGTACTTGCGGTCCGCGCTCGTCTCGAGGACGGTGCGCCACTTGATGCCCGTCGGGAAGCCGGCGCCGCCGCGGCCGCGCAGGCCCGAGTCGGTGACGGCCTGCACGACGTCGGCCGGGGCCATCGCGATCGCGGCGCGCAGGCCCTGGAGGCCGCCGTGCGCCTCGTAGTCGGCGAGCGAGAGCGGGTCGGTGACGCCGCAGCGGGCGAAGGTCAGGCGGGTCTGGCGGGCGAGGAAGGGGATCTCCTCGGTCGGGCCGTGGCCGAGCGCGTGGTCGCCGCCGTCGAGGAGGCCCGCGTCGAGGAGCCCGGGCACGTCGGCGGCGCCGACGGGGCCGTAGGCGACGCGGCCCGCCGCCGTCTCGACCTCGACCAGGGGCTCGAGCCAGATCATGCCGCGCGAGCCGTTGCGCACGATCTCGAGGTCGAGGCCGCGCACGGCGGCCTCCGTCTCGAGGGCGACGACGACGGCGTCGGCGCCGAGCGCGAGGGCGGCGGCGTCGCGGGGGACGTAGACGCGCGTCATGCGCCGACCCCCTCGGCGATCCGGCCGATCGTCTCCGCGGTGACACGGCCGTGGACCTCGTGGTCGAGCATCGCCGCGGGCGCGCAGGCGCAGAGCCCGAGGCAGTAGACGGGCTCGAGGGTGAGCGCGCCGTCGGCGGTCGTCTCGTGGAAGTCGATGCCGAGGATCCGGCGCGCCTCGTCGGCGAGGGCGTCGCCGCCCATCGACTGGCAGGCCTCGGCGCGGCACAGCTTGAGCGTGTGGGCGCCGCCGGGCTCCGCGCGGTAGTCGGGGTAGAACGTCATCGTGCCGTGCACCTCGGCGCGGCCCAGGTTGAGGACCTTGGCGATCGCCCGGATCGCGTCCTCGGGCACGCAGCCGAACTCGTGCTGGACGGCGTGGAGGATGGGCAGGAGGGGGCCTTCAAGGTGCGCGAGGCCCGTGGCGATCTCGGTCGCCCGGCGGTGGGTCTCGCTCTCGGTCTGCTCGTCCGTCATGCCTGCTCCCCGGCGTCCCCGGGCGGCGTCCCGCCCGTCCCGCGCAGTATCCGCTGCGCGGCGGCCAACCGCCAATCGCGAGCCCCTCTGTTGTGATAGCCACGGGCTATCGTAATCGGGGTATTTCCGCATCCCCATAGCGATCGCCGATCGAGCTGACCGGCTCGGCGCGCACCGGTCGGGTAGGGTCCCGGCATGGCCGACCCGCACCGCGCGACGCCCTCGGGCCTGCCCCGCGCCCGGGGCCTCGGGATCCCCTTCGACGGCGTCCCGGGCCCGGCCAACGCGATCACGGACGTGCCGGGGCTGGAGGTGGGCTACGCCACGGTGATCGAGGGCGACGACGTGCGCACCGGCGTCACGGCCATCCACCCGCGCGGGCGGGCGAACCCCTACGACCCCTGCGCGGCCGGGGTGCACTCGCTCAACGGCAACGGCGAGCTGACGGGCTGGGCCTGGATCGAGGAGTCCGGCACCACGTCCCTGCCGATCACGATCACCTCGACGGCCGCGGTGGGCCTCGCGCACGCCGCCACCGTGTCGTGGGTGGCCGATCGCCACCCGGACCCCAACGACGTCTGGATGCTGCCCGTCGCCGCCGAGACCTGGGACGGCTTCCTCCACGACCTCTACGGCCGGCGGATCACCGAGGCCGAGGTGCACGCGGCCCTCGATGGCGCGGCCGCGGGGCCACTCGAGGAGGGCTCCGTCGGGGGCGGCACCGGCATGAACTGCTACGGCTTCAGCGGCGGCTCCGGCACCGCCTCGCGCGTCGTCAGATGGGGGAGCGGGGCCTACACCGTGGGCGCCTTCGTGCAGGCCAACTTCGGCGACCGCCCCGAGCTTGCAATCGCCGGGGTGCCGCTCGGCGCCGCGCTGGCCGCCGACGACCCCTTCAACGACAGCGACTGGGTGGTGCCGCGCGGCGCGGGGTCCGTGATCGCCATCATCGCCACCGACGCGCCGCTTCTGCCCCAGCAGGCCAAGGCGCTCGCGCGGCGCGTCCCGCTCGGCCTCGCCCGCACGGGCACCACGGGCTCGCACTTCTCCGGCGACCTCTTCCTCGCCCTGTCCACCGCCAACCCGGGCGCGTTCGCGACGGGGTTCCCGCTCGGCGAGCCCGCAGACGCGGAGATCGCCGCCCTGCGCTTCCTGCCCTGGGGGCGTCTCGACCCGCTGTTCGCGGCCGTCGTGCAGTGCGTCGAGGAGGCCGTCGTCAACGCGCTCGTCGCCAACCGCGAGATGACGGGGCGCAAGGGCCGGCGGATGCCCGCCCTGCCGCGCGAGCAGGTCGTGGGGCTCCTGCACGCCGCCGGCCGGATCGGCTGACCCCTCAGCGCGGGCGCCCGCCCGTGGCGAGCGCCCAGCCGAGGCCGATCAGCACCATCCCCGCGGCGCCGACGACCCACTCGCCGAGCGAGGTCGGCAGGCCCGTCAGGAGCGGGAGCCCCGTCCGCTCCGGCGGACCCGCGGCGAGGCTCGCGCAGCCGACGAGCAGCGAGACTAGGGCGAGGTAGGCGCCGACGGCGATCAGGGGGATCGCGAGGGCGATCCGGAGGAGGCGCATGCCCCCGGGTCGCCGACCCGGCGGCGCGCCTTACGGACGGCGCTCAGTCGTCCTCGTCGACGCCGCCCTGGCCGTACGTGAAGTCGCTCCAGTCCTCATCGGCCAGCGCGTCGGGGTCGTCGATCTCCACCTCGTCGTCGTCCTCGGCGATCTCGTCGTCTGCGGGCTCGTCGGCCATCGTCGCCTCCTGCCGTCGGGGGATCACCGCCGATTGTCCCGCACGGGCGCCGGCTGTCAACCGGGAGCGGGTGGCGAGGCGGTGACGGGCCGGCGGCTACCAGCGGTCCCAGTGGATCACGTCGGCCGCGTCCGTGCGCGGCCCCGGCTTGAAGTCCGTGCCCTTCGTGTACGCGACGGGGAGGAGGCACGTCTGGGTGACCTCCTCGAACGGGATCCCGAGCGCGTCGGCGACCTCACGCTCGTAGGTCAGGTGCAGCGTCGTCCAGCAGGTGCCGAGGCCGCGCGAGCGGGCGGCCAGGCAGAAGCTCCAGCCGGCCTGCACGATCGAGCCCCAGCCGGCGGCCTGGCCGTCGAGGGCGCGGTGCTCGAGCCGGCCCTTGACGCACGGGATCACCAGCGCCGGCACCTCGTGCATGTGGTCGGCGAGGTGCTGCGCCGACTCGGCCATGCGCCGCGCGGCGGGGGCCATCGCCTCCACGGGGCCGCCCGCGGCGGCGTAGGCCGCGAACGAGGTCCGGTACCAGCCCGCGACGGCGTCCTTCGCGGCCTGGTCGGTGACGATCACGAACGACCAGGTCTGCGTGTTGCCGGCGCTCGGGGCCTGCAGGGCGAGGGCCACGCACTCCTCCAGCACGTCGCGCGGCACGGGGCGCTCGAGGTCGAGGCGCTTGCGCACGGCGCGGGTGGTGGTGAGGAGCTCGTCGGGGGTCAGGGGCAGCTGCACGCCGGGATCCTACCCGGGTAGCCAATCGGCATAGGGCCAAGCGATGTACGGACGCACCGGTAAACACGCGACTCGCGGCATTCATAGGCAGAGTACGAATAGTTCTTGCATGGCATTGGAACTTACAGAGATTGTTTTTCACCTATGTGTTTTTCCGACGCATCGGATACGGATCATCCCGGCGTCCGGCGGCCCCCGACCGGTACCGTCGCCGCGATGCACGCCCCCGCCGCCCCCGGCCCCGACGGGCCGCCCGAGTGCGTCCGCAGCGGGTGCGTCGTCGCGCTCGCGCTCGTCGCCGCCCTCGGCGCCTTTGTCGGCGGCCGCATCGCGGCCCGCTTCGGCCGGCGCCGCGTGATGCTGGTCGCGGCGCTGCTCTTCCTCGTCGCCGGCGTCGGCACGGCGCTGCCGATCGGGATCTGGGACTTCACGGCCTGGCGCGTCGTCGGCGGCTTCGCGATCGGCCTCGCCGCCGTCGTCTCGCCCATGTACATCGCGGAGATCGCCCCCGCGCACCTCCGCGGCCGGCTCTCGTCGCTCTTCCTGTTCGCGATCGTGATCGGCATCTTCGCGACCCAGCTCGTAAACCAGGTGATCTTCAACCTCGCCGGCGACTCCGCCTCGAACCCGCTCGGCCCGCTCGAGGCATGGCAGTGGATGTTCCTGCTGATGGTCGTCCCGGCCACGGCCTGGGGCCTGCTCACCGCGCGCCTGCCCGAATCGCCGCGTTACCTCGTCGACGCCGAGCGCGACGGCGAGGCCCGTTCCGTGCTGCAGTCGATCTACGTCGACGACGTCGCCCCGAAGCTCGCCGCGATCCGCGCGTCCCTCGCCGACGACCGCGCCTCGCGCCTCTCGGACCTGCGCGCGAAGGGCTCCGGGCTCCTGCCCGTCGTCTGGATCGGCATCGGCATCGCCGTCTTCCAGCAGTTCGTCGGCAGCAACGCCGTCTTCTACTACTCCAACCTGATCTGAGAGCGTCGGCCGCAAGCCGCTGCCCCTCGTCGGCAGCGTCGGCATGGCGCTCGGCCTCGGCACCCTCGCCGTCGTCTTCGAGACCGCGGGCCGCGTCGACGGCCAGCCGCAGCTCGACGGCGCGCAGGGGCCGATCGCCGTCGTCGCCCTCAACGTGTTCGTCGCCTTCTTCGCCGCCAGCTGGGGCCCCGTCGTGTGGGTCCTGCTCGGCGAGATGTCTCCGAACAGCGTCCGCGCCGCCGCGCTGTCCGTCGGCGTGATGGCCAACTGGATCGCCAACTTCGTCGTCTCCGAGAGGTTCCCCGAGCTCGTGCAGGTCGGCCTCGGCATCGCCTGCGGCCTGTTCGCCGTATCTGCGGTGCTGTCGCTCCTCTACGTGTGGCGCTTCGTGCGCGAGACGAAGGGCACGGAGCTCGAGCAGATGGATGCGCTCGAATCCGGCCCCCCGAGGCTGCCCGCGTCCTGATCGGCGACCTGCGGGACGCCCGCACCGACGACTGGTGCGCCTGCACCCGGCACCCGTTCGTGCAGGGCAGCGCCGACGGCACGCTGCCCGAGGCCGCCTTCCGCGCGTACCTCGTCCGGGACGACCGCTCGGTACCCCCACCTTCCTGTCAATGAGGGATTGGCGGGCAGGCGCCCATCGGCCCCTTGGTAGCATCGCCGCGATGTCGATCAAGACCGGGATCCTCGTCGCCCTTGGGGTAATCGCCGCCGGCGCCGGCCTGACTGCGCTCGCGCACCGCGTCGCCGACGCGCACCGCCAGGACGGCCTCGATGCCTTCTACGCCGCGCCCGACGGGTTCGAGGAAGCCGCACCGGGCACGCTCCTGCGCGTCGAGTCCCTGCCCGACGCCGACGTCGAGGGCGCGACCGCGTACCGCATCCTGTACCGGTCCGTGCGCGAGGACGGCTCGCCGTCGGTGTCCGGTGGCATCGCCTACGTGCCCGCGCAGCCGGCGCCCACCGCGGGGCGTCCCGTTCTCGCCTGGGCGCACGGCACGATCGGACTCGGCCGCGGCTGTGCGCCCAGCCGCCGCAAGGAGCCCGTCGGGCCGGGCCGCGAGTGGATCCCGCAGGCCGTCCGGCTGGGCTTTGCCGTCGTCGCCACCGACTACGCCGGGCTCGGCACCGCGGGCCCGCCGCAGTACCTGCTCGGCCGTGCCGAGGCGCACGACGTCGTCAACGCCGTGCGCGCTCTCGACGACGTGCCGGGCGCCGAACCGGGCCGGCCGTGGGCTGTGATGGGGCACTCGCAGGGCGGGCACGCCGCCCTCTGGACCGCCCAGCTCGCCGCCGAGCTGATGCCCGAGCGCGAGCTCGTCGGCGCGGGGGCGATCGCGCCCGCTGCCGATCTCGTGCGCATCGTCGGCGCGCAGTGGTCGACGGGCATCGGCTGGGGCGTGGGGGCCGAGGTCTACGCCTCCTGGCCGGCCGTCACGCCCGACGTCGACTACGACCGCGTCGTCTCCGACGCGGGCCGCCGCTGGTACCGGCCCGTCGCCGACGCCTGCCTCGGAGAGGGCATCCCCGTCCCGACCATCGCCGCGATGGGCGTCGCCGCGCTCGGCGTGCCGTTCTTCGACGGCAACCCGGTGGCCGACCCGCGGATGTACGAGGCGGTCGCCGCACAGACCCCGCAGCCGCCGCCCGACGGGCTGCCCCTGATGGTCCTGCAGGGCACGGGCGATTCCGTGATCCCGCCCGCCACGAACGCCGCCCTGCAGGTCGAGTGGTGCGGCGCCGGCGCCGACCTGACGATGGTCTGGCTGGGCGGGGTCGGCCATATCCAGGCGCTCCAGGTCGGTGCGGTCACCGTCGTGCCGTGGCTGTACGCGCGCTTCGCGGATCCGCCACCCGACCCCTCGTGCGACTGGCCGCCGCCCGTAGGGCAGCCGCAAGGCGTGCTCGCCGACGTCGGCAGCATCCTCGATTAATCCCTAGAAGAGGGCGAGCAGGAGCGCGCTCTCGGCCGCGGCGCCGAGGGTCAGCGCCACGAGATGGCGCTCCTCGTCGAGCAGCTCGTGGATCGTGCGCGTCATCACGCCGCCCGCGAGGAGCGCCGTGATGCCGGCGACCCAGGCTGCCGGCGCCTCGGCGACCGAGCCGAGCCCGTAGCCCGCGACGATGGCCACGGCCAGGGCGACGCCCCCGAGCGGCGAGCCGAGCTTCGTAGCGAGCGCATGGACGTTGAGCGCGATGTGCAGCCCGATCGCGAGCGCGAAGACGAGCACGGGCTGGATCTCGGGGTCGTCGTGGACGGCCAGCAGGTAGCCGACGATCAGGGCCGCGAGGGCGGGCTGCAGGAGGCGGATGCGCGGATGCGGGGCGAGGCCGTGGCGGCCCTGCTGGAGTGCGCGCAGGGCGAGCGTGCCGAGGATGCCCACGAGGACGAGGCCGTAGACCAGGACCTCGCCGGTCGGCAGGTCTGCGCCGACACCATCGGAGATCGTGCCGACGCCACGGGCGAGCTCCGGCAGCAGGTGCAGGACGACGTAGCTGATGCCGATGCCCGCCCCGAACGACAGCACCGGGTCGGGCCAGGCCCGGCCGAGCAGGCGCGGCTCCGCGACCGCCACGCAGGCGATCGCGATCGCGAGGGCGGCGACGAGCGTCACCGGGGCAGTGTGACGCCTAGCCCGGGCAGCCGTCGCCGGTGGCGGCGTTCGCCGCCAGCACCGTCGCCGGCCCGAGGGTCGGCAGCGTCGCGAGGTCGGTGCCGGCGGGCACGACGACCTGGAGCGTGTTCGCGGGCAGCTCGGCCGCGCGGGTGACGACGAGGCACGGGGCGGACGCGAGCCCGCCGACCCGCAGGAGCGTCCCGGCGGGCGCCGTCGCCTTCGCGGCGGCCGTCGACTTCCACGGCACGTACTCGCCGGCCTTCGCCCAGCGGAAGCGGTCGCGGTAGGCGAGCTGGCGGACGCCGACGCCCCAGGCCCAGCTGCCGTCCGCGCGCCGGTAGGTGGGGCGGCCCCGGCGGGTGCGCCAGCCGCCGTCGCGCCACTTCGGCGCGCCCTTCGACCACGTGCCGTCCGCCCGCAGCACGGTCTTGCGGCCCGCGGCGTCGACCCACCAGCCGCCGCCGAGCGCGACCAGCTGGCGGCCGCGGGCGGTGGTGCCGAGCGAGCGGGCCACGACGCCGTCGGTGCCGTACAGGAAGTCCTCGCGGAAGCGGCTCGTGAGCCCCCCGGCCGGCGCCGTCGCGGCGCGCGCCTGGGCCTCGGCGGCCGGCACCAGGTAGGAGAGCGTGAGGTCGCCGAGGGGGCCGGGGGCGAGCGCGGTCGGCGGCGGGCAGTCGACGCCGTCGGGCAGGAGCAGGAGGTCGCCCTTCGAGGGCAGCCCCTTCGTGCCGTACGGGACCAGCACGTCGATGTGCTTGCCGATGATCGCGCCGCCCGTGTCGTCGGCGGAGAAGCAGCCCTGCGCCGGTGTGTTCTTGAGCGCCTCGATGTAGATGCGCGCGCCCTTCGGGATCACGGAGCGGTCCGTGGCGATCGACTCCCACGCGATGACGGCGGTGCCCATCCCGATCCCGAACGTGTCCGGGTAGTTGCGGACGGCCTTGTTGTCCTCGCCGCCGGCCGCCACGGCCGCGCGGTCGCAGATCGGCGCATAGGCGATCGGGTTCGCGGGCGGGTTGGCCCAGCTGCCGTCCTCGTTCGGGAAGGTGGGGCGGAGGGTGTCGGTCGCCGCGGGGTGCGGGCGGCCCGTCGCCGGGTCGAGCGCCCACCACACGCAGCCGCCAGGGCGCGCGTACGGCGAGCCGTTCGTGAACCCGGCGGCCGAGGTGCGCGTCTCCAGCCCCTCCTTGTTGACCCACGGGCCGGCGCCGCTGCGCCAGTGCAGCATCTTGCCGTCGTCGGCTGTGCCCGTGCCCTGCATCGCGATGCCGCGCGCGGAGTACAGGAAGTCCTCGCGGTACGCGGTCTTCAGGCCCTCGGGGACGATGCGGGCGCCCGTGAAGGCGGACTCGGGGACGAACCAGTAGTAGGTGATCCAGTACGAGCCGAGTTGCTGCGGGCGCGGCGGCATCCCCGTCGCGGTCTGCGCGGCCGCGGCCGGGGCGAGCGCCCCGAGGCACGCCGCGACGGCGCCGATCGCGGCCATGGCGAGACGCGCGCGCATCGCCGCACGAGTTCGCGCCCCGCGGGCGCAGCCCTGCCTTCCGGTCCCCGGCATCCGCCCCATACTGCCCCACGTTCGCAGGCCGCGGCCGGCGCGCGGGTTAGTGCTGTTTGGCGAGCGTGCCCGCGGCGGCGATCCAGCTCTGCCAGGACGGCTTCTGCACGCCGGTCGACTTGCGCAGGCCCGTCGTGTACCAGGCGCCCTCGGTCCGTGGCGGGTTGTCCTCGACCAGGAACCAGATCATCACCTCGACCTGGGGCAGCTGCTTGAAGCGCTGCACCGAGTCGTACAGGAAGGTCGCCTGCTGCTTGAACGAGACGGTGTACTGGGCCTTGTCCGCGGCGGGTGTCGCCCAGCCGAACTCGGTCACCCAGATCGGGTACTTGCGCCCGAAGATCTGGTTGGCGAGGGTGATGAAGGTGTCGAAGTTGCCGATCCCGATGAAGGACGGGTTCGTGCGGCTCTGGTTCGCGCCGTCCTTGAGGCCGAGCCGCGGCGTGTTGTTGTAGGGGTGCACCGAGAGGATGTCGAAGCGCGCCCCGGCGGCCTGCATGCCGCGCAGGAAGTCGAGCGGGGTGACACTGCGCGGCCCGCCCTGCTTGTAGAGGGCGCCGGCGAGGAAGCGGGCCTTCGGGATCTGTGGCTCGACCTGGCTGCGCAGGATCCGCAGGAGGGTCGTGTAGTTGCGCGGCGAGACGGCCCGGCCGTTGACGACCTGCGGGCGGAAGGCGAAGTACGCGTTCGGCTCGTTCCACGTCTCCCAGAGGACGACGCGGGGCAGGGGCTCGGTCGCGCCGGGCGGGACGTAGCTGCCCGAGTAGCGCTTCGCGGCGGCGTAGACGAAGTCGCGCCAGTACTGCGTCTTGGGCATGTGCGTCTCGATCGCCTTCGTGTTCGAGAGGGACGAGGCCCAGACGGGGGTGCGCCAGAGCGTGAAGAGGACGCGGTCCTGCAGCCCGTGCGCCGTGGCGTTGAGCACGAAGGCGTCGGTCTCGCCCCACTGGTAGGCCGGGTCGGCCGGGTCGCGCGGCTTGGCGGGCTTCGTCGGCGCCACGTACTTCCACTGCACGTCCCAGCGCATCATCCCGACGTTGAGCTGGTCCACGTCCGCCCAGAACGCGGCCGACTGGGCGGTGACGTAGGTGTTGTCGAGGAACCCGACCTTCAGCGACGCCTTCGCGCCCGCCAGCGCCGGCAGGGGCAAGCAGCGCGACGGCGACGAGCGCGACGACGGCGGCGCGGGTGCTCAGGCGGGGGCGTGCGGGCATGCGAGGGGGCCTGTCGGGAAACGCGGACCGGCCCATCCTGCCACACCCGGGCCACGGGGAAAAGCGAGAATCGTGACGACGCCGCACGTGTGTTCGCTGGTAGGTTTGGCCGTGTGGCGGGCCGCGTCGTCGTCGTGGGGTCGGTGAACGTCGACCTCGTCGTGCGCCTCCCGCGTCTGCCCGCCCCGGGCGAGACCGTCTCGGGCGGCAGCTTCGCCCGCCACGGCGGCGGCAAGGGCGCAAACCAGGCGGTCGCCGCCGCCCGCGCCGGGGCCCGCACGGCGATCGTCGGGCGGGTCGGCACGGACTCCGACGGCGACGCGGCGCTGGCCGAGCTCGCCGCGCTCGGGATCGACGTCGCGCACGTCGCCCGCGACGCGGATGCGCACACGGGGGTCGCCCTGATCGCCGTGGACGGCGAGGGTCGCAACCAGATCGCGGTCGCGCCGGGCGCCAACCGCGCGATCGGGCCGTTCCCCGCGGGGCTCCTCGACGCCGGGCCCGGCTGCGTCCTGCTCTCCTTCGAGGCCCCCGACGCCGTGCTCGTGGAGGCCGTGCGGGCGGCGCGCGCGGCGGGCTGGACGGTCGTCTGCAACCCCGCGCCGCCGCGCACGCTCGACCCGGCGCTCCTCGCGGCGGGGCCCGTGCTCGTGCCCAACGAGCACGAGGCCGCGGCCCTTGCCGGCACGGACGACCCCGCGGCCGCGGCGCAGCGGCTCGCCGCCCTCAGCGGCGCACCCGTGGTGGTCACGCTCGGGGCCGCCGGGGCCCTGGTCCGCGCCGACGGCGCCGCCACGCGCATCCCCGCCCCCGTGGTCGACGCCGTCGACACGACGGGCGCGGGCGACGCCCTCTGCGGCACCCTCGCCGCCGGGCTCGCCGCCGGGCTCGGCCTCGAGGCCGCCGTCCGCGATGCGGTTGCCGCCGCGTCCGCGAGCACGACCCGCCCGGGCGCACGCTAGCGCGCAACGGCGGGGGTCAGCGGGCCGTGACGCGGCTCGCGCGCACGTGGTGCACGCCGTAGCCGCGGGCGTTCCAGGGGGTCGCGGCGGGCTGCTCCGCGCCGTCGCGGTCGCGGGCGCGGCTGCGCAGGAGGTGCTCGCCCGGGGCCAGCTCGACCTCGAGCGAGAAGCGGGTCGGCGCGAAGAGGCCCGGGCCCGGGTCGATCCGCGCCATCCGCCACTCGCCGTCGCCGACCTGGACCTCGACCCGGCCGATGCCGCCCGTGCCGCCCCAGGCGACGCCCTCGACCCGCACCGGTCCGGCCGCCACCGCGTCCCCGTCGGCCGGCGCCACGATCAGCGAGTGGACGGGCATCCGGGTCAGCTCGCGTCCGGGGCCGTCCTCGCCCGCCTCGACGAGCCGGTAGTCGACGGCCTGGAAGAAGCCGTCGAAGTCGCCGGCGATCAGCTCGATCCGGGTCAGCCACTTCACCGAAGAGACGGCGTACCAGCCGGGGGCGACCAGCCGCACCGGATAGCCGTGCTCGGGGGCAAGCGCGCGGCCGTTCATCTCCCAGGCGAGGATCGCGTCGCCCACCACGGGGTCGCGCAGGGGCAGCGCGCGCGCGAAGGCCTCGGGCGCGTCGCGCTCCTCGCAGGCGCCCGCGTCCGCGCCGTGGAAGACGATGTGCGTCGCCTCGGGCAGCGGCCGCACAATGCTGAGGAGGTCCGCCAGGGAGCCGCCGGCCCAGCGCGCGTGCGAGACGGCCCCGAGTGCCCACGGCACGCCGGCGGCCGGCGGGTCGAGCTCGGTGCGGCGGTGGCCGGCGCACTCGAGCGCGACGTGCCGGGCGACGTGCGAGAGCTTGCGCAGGTCGGCGAGGCGCCAGCGCAGCGGGCGCGTGACGAGGCCCGTCACCTCGAGGGTGTAGTCGTCCTCGGTGATCCGCGGGGTGCCGAAGTGGCTGCGCACGAAGTGCTCACCGACCGGGACGGTGTCGCCGAGGAGCGCGGGCAGGGGCGCCGGATGGCAGTCGGCGTCGAGCGCCTGCGAGACGTGCTCCATCGGCGGCATCATGCCAGAGCCCGGACGGCGGCCCGGGACGCGCTCAGGCGCCCGCGGCGGCAGGGTCGTCGGACGGCCGGTCCACCACGAAGGCGTCGAGGCCGCGGCCGGCCTCGATCTCCTGGAGGTCGCGCTCGGCGGTCTCCAGGTACGCGCGCAGCGCCTGCTCGAGGCCCTTGCCCTCGCGCAGGAGGCGGATCGTCTCCTCGACCGACAGCTCGGCCTCGCCGAGCCGCTCGGCGATTTCCTCGAGCCGCTCGAGCCCCTCCTCGAACGAGACCTTCCTCGGCTTCGTCACGCCGCGCCGTCCTCCGCGTCCTCGGGGCGCACCGCGCGCACCTCGGCCTCGAGCGTACCGCCTCCGAGTTCGATCGTCACGGCCTGGCCGGGCGCGACGTCGCCGACGTCCCGCACGAGCCGCCCGTCGGGCAGCCGCACGAGGGCGAACCCGCGCTCGCGCCAGTCGCGCGCCCGGATCAGCCCGAGCGCCCCGGCCAGCGACCGCTCGCCGAGCTCGAGGCGGTGGCGCAGCGCGCCCGCACCGGCCCCGAGGCGCGCCCGGGCCGCGTCGAGGGTGGCGGCCTGCGGCACCCGCCCGAGCGCCCGGCCGAGCACCCCGCCCGCGGCCAGGAGGCGCTCGCGCGGATCGCCCGTGGCGCGCTCCGCGGCGTGGGCGAGCGCCTGGCCCGCCAGGTCGACCCGGCCGCTGCGGGCTACGAGCGCGGCCTGCCCGGCGGGGCGCATCGCGGACCGCTCGACGCGGCCCGTGGCGCGCTCGAGCGTGGCCGCGGCCCAGCCGGCGAGGTCGTCGCCGGTGCGCTCGAGGCGCGTCGCGAGCTCGGCCGCGCTCGGCACGACCCGCTCGGCGGCCCGCGCCGGCACCTCGGCCGCCGCGGCGGCGACGAAGTCGCAGTTCGGGCGCTGGCGGGTGTGGCCGATCGAGGTCACCACGGGCACGTCGAGGGCGGCGATGGCGCGGCACAGGCGCTCGTCCGAGAAGGGCAGGAGGTCCTCGACCGAGCCCCCGCCGCGGGCCAGCACGATCACGTCCACCTCGGGCTCGGAGGCGAGCCGCCCGAGCGCGTCGATCAGCGAGTTGACGGCGTCGACGCCCTGCACGAGGGCGTGCGCGACGCTGATCCGGACGGGCGGGAAGCGGTCGCGCAGCGCCTGCACGACGTCGGCCTCGGCGTCGGACGCCCGGCCGGTGACGAGGCCGACGCGGCGCGGGAAGGCGGGCAGGGGCGGCTTGCGCTCGGGGTCGGTCAGCCCGTCGGCGACGAGCCCGGCGAGGACCTCCTGGACGCGCCGCAGGAGCTCGCCCTCGCCCGCCGCGCGGATCGCGTCGACCTCGAGGGAGACCGTGCCGCGCGGCGCGTACACGCGGATCCGGCGGTAGCGGGCCTGGATCAGCTGGCCCTGGCGGGGCAGCTCGCCCAGCCCGTCGGCGGTCGAGCGCCAGATCACGCAGCCGATCCGCGCCTCGCCGTCGGACAGGTCGAGGTAGACGTGCCCCGACGCGGCCCGCGTGACCTGCTGGACCTCGCCCTCGACGACCCCGCCGCCCAGCTCGCCCAGCGTGGACTCGACGCGCCGCCAGATGGCGCTCGGCGACTCGGCGACCAGCTGGGACGCCGCGTCGCCGGTCAACGCCTAGGAGACCTCGGCGACCGCGTCGGCGATGGTGGAGGCCTCCGGCACGCTGCCGGTGAGGATCTTTTCGCCCCCGGGGCCGGAGATCAGGAAGGTCGGCGTCCCGCCGAAGTTGTTCTGGGCGGCGATCACCTGCACGTCCTGGATCAGGGGCGTCCACAGCGCGTCATCCGTGCGGTCGGCTTGGAACTGCTCGAGGTCGAGGCCGAGCGCCTGGGCGACGCCGTCGACGTACGCGTCGGTCGCGTAGTCGCGCGACTCGTCCTGCTGGTTGACGTACCAGAGGTCCTGGTACTCGAACAGCTTGTTCTGCTGCTGGGCGGCGATGCCGGCCTGCGCGGCGAGCACCGCGTCGGTGCCGAGGATCGGCCAGATCCGGAACTCGTACTTGGCCTTGCCCGTCTTGACCAGCTCGTCGACGACCGTGGGGAAGTAGTCCGTCGCGAACAGGCGGCAGGCGGGGCAGCGCAGGTCCGCGAACTCCGTGATCGTGACGGGCGCGTCCGGGTCGCCGAGGACGGCGCCCTCCTGCGGGATCCCGGCGAAGCGGGCCTCGACCTCCTGGACCCCCTTCAGCTTGCCGGCCTCGACCTCGGCGGCGTTGGCGCCGCCCGCGCCGCCCTCGCCGGAGCGCTGCGACAGGAAGATCAGGACGCCCGCGACGACGATCGCCACGGCCCCGGCCGCGATCAGGGTGATCCAGAGGCCGCGGCGGGAGCCGCCGGTCTCGGCTGCGCGCTTGGGCGGGGTCTTCTTCTTCGCGTCGGCCATCGGATCCTCGCTCGCGGGTGAGAGCGAATGCTAGCGGCAGCGCGGACTGTCCTCACGCCATGCGCGCCCTCCGGCCGATCCGCGCCCTCGCCGTGGCCGCGCTCGTGGCGCTCGCGGCCGCGGGCTGCGGCGCGGTCGGCGACGGGCCGAGTGCCGCCCTCGAGGAGTCGCTCGCCGACGCCGTGCGCGCGCCTCGCCGCGGGGGCGCCGCTGGTCGCGCTGCGCGGGGTCGATTGCCGCGGCGCCGACGACCGCTCCGCCTGCGTCGTCGACCTCGACCTGGCCTCGCAGGTGAGCGTGCTGCGGGTCGAGTACGCCGTCGAGATCGGCGGCAACGGCTGCTGGACGGCCCGGCCCGGGCGGGTCGAGCAGCTCGGTGCCGGCACCGGCCTCCACCTCGCGCTGCTCCTGATCATCGTCGGCACGGGCCTGCTCAAGCCCAACCTGACCGCGATGGTGGCCGGCATCTACGGCGGCCACGACGAGCAGCGCGACGCCGGCTTCTCGATCTACTGCACGGGGGTCAACCTCGGCGCCCCGCTCGCGCCCCTCGTCTGCGGCTTCCTCGGCCAGGAGGTCTCGTGGGGGCTCGGCTTCGGCGCCGCGGCGGTCGGGATGGTGCTCGCGCTCGTCCAGTACGTGCTCGGCGAGCGCGGCCTCGGCCCGATCGGCCTCGTCGCCGAGAACCCGCTGCCGGCGGGCCTGCGCCGGCGCTACGGCCTCTACGGCCTGGCCGGGTTTGCGGTGTTCGTCGCGCTCGTCGTCCTCAAGATCACCGTGCTCCACCTCCCCACCGACTCGATCGAGCTCGGCATCACGCTCCTGATCGTGGCGATTCCGATCCACCGGTTCACGCGCACGGAGCGCCGCTCCGATCCGGACCACTACCACCGCGTGATCGTGCTCGGGATCCTGTTCATGGCCGCGGCCGTCTTCTTCCTCGTCTCCGACCAGGCCGGCTCCACGATCACGATCTTCGTGCAGGACGACACCCGCCACGAGATCCTCGGCGCGCACTTCCCGTCGAGCCGGTTCGAGACGGTCAACCCGCTCCTGATCAGCCTGCTCGCGCCCGTGATGGCGGCGCTCTGGACCGCGCTCGGCGCGCGCGGCCGCCAGCCGGGCACGGCGGTCAAGTTCGGCGGGTCGCTCGTGCTCGTCTTCGTCTCGATAGTGGTGATGGTGCTGGCCGCGCCGTCCGCCGAGACCGCGCGGGTGGCGGCGACGTGGCTCGTCGCGGTGTTCGCGATCCAGACGGTCGCGGAGCTGATGCTGAGCCCCGGCGGGCTCAGCGCGGCGTCCCGCCTGGCCCCGGCCGACCGCGTCTCGCAGACGATCGGCGTCTGGTTCCTCGCCACCTCGGTCGGGGACGCCGTCGGCGGCCGCCTCGCCCAGCACTACGACCAGTGGGGGCAGGCGACCTACTTCGCGGTGCTCGGCGTGATCGCGCTGGTCGCGGGGCTCGCGATGCTCGCGATCGCGCGGCCGCTCGGCCGGCTTCTGCGCGACGGCTGACGGGTGGCCGCTACGCGACCGTGACGTCGTCGCAGAGGTAGACGTCCTGGATCGCGTTGAGCAGGGCGATGCCCTCGGCGCGAGGGCGCTGGAAGGCCTTGCGGCCCGAGATCATGCCCATGCCGCCGGCCCGCTTGTTGACGACGGCGGTGGAGACCGCGTCGTGCAGGTCGTTGTCGCCCGAGGCGCCGCCCGAGTTGATCAGGCCGGCGCGGCCCATGTAGCAGCCGGCGACCTGGTAGCGGGTCATGTCGATGGGGTGGTCCGACATCAGCTCGTCGTAGACGCGCTTGTCGGTCTTGCCGAACGTCAGGTCGAGGAAGCCGGGGGCGGCCGTCTCCGGCGCCTTCTGCTTGATGATGTCGGCCGCGATCGTGACGCCGAGGTGGTTGGCCTGGCTGGTCAGGTCGGCGGCGACGTGGTAGTCGGGGCCGCCGTCCTTGGCCGAGAAGGCCGAGTTGCGCAGGTAGCACCAGAGCACCGTCGCCATCCCGAGCTCGTGCGCAGCCTGGAAGGCGTCGGAGACCTCCTGCAGCTGGCGCTTCGACTCCTCGGAGCCGAAGTAGATCGTCGCGCCCACCGAGGTCGCGCCCAGCTCGAAGGCCTGGTTGATCGACGCGAACATGATCTGGTCGTACCCGTTCGGGTAGCTCAGGAACTCGTTGTGGTTGAGCTTGAGCATGAACGGGATCCGGTGCGCGTACCGGCGCGACACGGAACCGAGGACGCCGAGGGTCGAGGCGACGGCGTTGCAGCCGCCCTCGATCGCGAGCTCGACGATCGCTGCCGGGTCGAAGTAGTCGGGGTTCTTGGCGAAGGAGGCGCCGGCGGAGTGCTCGATGCCCTGGTCGACGGGCAGGATCGACAGGTAGCCCGTCCCGGCGAGGCGGCCGTGGCCGTACATCGCCTGGAGGCTCTTCAGGACCGGCACGGAGCGGTCGCTGTCGCGCACCACGCGGTCGACGTAGTCGGGGCCCGGCAGGTGCAGCCGGCCCTTGTCGATGGTCGAGCACGTGTGCCCGAGCAGGTAGTCGGCCGTGTCCCCGAGGACCTCGGTGATGCCGTCGATGCCCATTCCCGTCACGTCTGTCCCTCCGCGTCAATCCGGATACGGCGAGACTCTAGCCGGTCGCCACGCGGGCGCGGCGCGGCGCGGCCGCAGCGCCGCGCGTCAGTCGAGGAACGTGTCGTCGTGGCGGTAGGGCGGGGCGCAGCAGCAGAGGAAGCGCAGCCGTCGGCCGGCGTGCGCCGTGATCCGGTGCCGCGCGCCCGGCGGGATCAGGATCGCGTCGCCCGGCCCGACCTCGCGCTCCTCGCCGTCGATCTCCATCACGCCCGTGCCCTCGAGCAGGAAGTAGATCTCCTCGCAGACCCGGTGGTGGTGCCGCGTCGTGGCGGCGCCGGGCGCGAGGGTGGCCTCGGCGAGGCTCTGGTTGGCCGTCGGCGGGTGCGCGACGTTGAGGAGCTCGCGGATCGTCGAGCCGTCGACCGTGGTGAACGGCTCGGCGTCGCGGTCGAGGTTGCGGACCTGCATCAGGCGTCCTCCGTCAGTCGGGTGAGGGCGTAGCGGGCGGCACCCCGCAGGGCGCAGTCGTCGTCGAGGATCACGCGCACGGCCATCTGCTCGAGCAGGCCGCCGTAGCGGCCCTTGGCGTGGAACGCGTCGAGGAAGCCGCCGCGCTCGAGCAGGGGCAGGATCCGCGGCGCGATGCCCCCGCCGAGGTAGATGCCGCCGGTCGAGAGCAGCATCAGGGCGACGTTGCCGGCGACCGCCCCGTAGGCGCGCGTGAAGAGGTCGAGCGCCTCGATCGCGCTGGCGTCGGTGCCGGCTAGCGCGGCGTCGGCGAGCGCGCGGCCCGCGTCGCCGTCCGCGAACGCGGCGCGGAGCGCGGGGCCAAGGGCGGCGCGGCCGGTGTCGACCACGAAGTCGTGGATGGCGCGCAGCCCGAGGCCCGAGGCCACGCGCTCGGCGGAGACGTGGCCCCATTCGGGGTGGCGGGCCCGCAGCCACAGGAGCAGCGCGTCCTCGCGCTCGTCGCGGGGGCCGAAGTCGACGTGGCCGCCCTCGCTCGCGAAGGGCGTCCAGCCCGTGCCGGCGGGGATGAGCCCGGCGATGCCGAGGCCGGTGCCGGCCGAGCAGACGGCGCGGTTGCCGCCGAGGCCGATCCGGTCCGGCTGGAGTTCGGCGAGCGCCTCCGGCCCGAGCTCGCCGATGCCCCACGCGTTGGCGAGCAGGTCATTGACCAGGTGCGCGCCGGGGTGCCCGATCGCGTCGCGCAGCTCGTCCTCGGAGACCGCCCACGGCAGGTTGATCGGCGCGGCGCGGCCGCCGACGAGGGGCGCGGCGACCCCGATCGCGGCCGCGTCGGCCGGCCCGGGGTGCTCGTCCAGGTAGCGGCGCACGAGCGCGCCGAGCGACGCCGACCCGGGCACGGGGTAGGCGGCGCGGTCGACGAGCTCCACGCGGCCCGGCCCGGGCAGCGCACGGGCGAAGCGGGCGTGGGTGCCCCCGATGTCGCCGGCGAGGACCGCGGTCACGGCATCAGCACGACGCGGCCGAGGCTGCGCAGCGCGTCCTCGTAGCCGCGCGGGGCGGAGTAGACGGTGTCGAGGGCCTGGGAGAGGACCGCCGCGTCGCCGGCGTCGCCGGGGCGCGGGGCGATTGCGCGGCCGGCGATGGTGACGGCCTCGACGGGCGTGGCGCCCGTGCCGGGGCTGAGCGACACGTTGACGTCGGCGCGGGCCGCGATCCAGCCGGCGAGGAGCAGCGCGGCGGGGCTCGCCGGGTCGCCGACCACGTGGGCGGACGGGGCGAACGCGAGCAGGCCGCGGGCGTCCTCGGGCTCGAAGGCGGCGCTGATCCGCTGGCGCCACGAGCGCGTGCGCAGCCAGGCGAGGTCGCGGCTCGGGTGCTCGAGCGCCGTGGCGTGGGCGAAGGCCAGCGCGCGGGCCGGGTTCGGGTCGCGGTCCGAGTCGAAGACGGTCACGTGCGCCGTCACGGCTAGCGCGGCGGCGACCGCGCCGTGGTCGCAGCCGGGCAGCCAGGCCACGGTGGGGATGCCGCGGGCCAGGAGCGGCGCGATCAGGCTCGGCGCGTGCGCGAGGCGGTCCTCGTCGGCCCTGAGGTGCACGTCCTCGACGAGGACGTCCATGTGGGCCTCGCCGACCCGTACGAGGCGCACCCGCACCTCGCCGTCGAGGCGGTCCGCGTCGTGGCGGGTCAGGCGCACCATCCGCGCCGGGTGGAGCGCGAGCTCCTCGCGCGAGCCGCCGTCGTGGGGGACGGGGGCGACGGGCCCCGCGCGCGGAGCAACGAGCAGGTTCATGGTGCGCAGGGACACGTGGTCGCCGCCGAGGTGCTCGGCGTCGCGCAGGAGGCGCGCGAGGGCCGCGGCGACGCGGTCCGTGCCCGTGTCCGTCGCGGCCCAGTGCAGGCCGCGGATCAGGTCCTCGGGGGCGTGGGTGGGTGCGCTCACAGCCGCCGCCACTTGCGGCCGTCGTCGCGGATCAGGGCGTCGGCGGAGGGCGGCCCGGGCGTGCCCGCCTCGTACGGCTCGAGCGGCACCTCGCCGGCCCGCCAGGCGGCGATCACCGGGTCGACGATCCGCCAGGCCTGCTCGACCTCGTCCGCGCGGGTGAAGAGGGTGGCGTCGCCGCGCAGGGCGTCGAGGAGCAGCCGCTCGTAGGCCTCGGGGGTGTCGCGGGTGAAGGTCTCGCCGTAGAGGAAGTCCATCCGCACCGGCCTGAGCTCGGTCTCCGCGCCGGGCGCCTTGGCCTCGATCCGCAGCGAGGCACCCTCGTTCGGCTGGATCGAGAGGGTCAGGAGGTTCGGGCGGATGCTGCCGCTGATGCGCGGGTCGGCGAACGGCTTGTGCGGCACCGGCCGGAAGGCGATCGTGATCTCGGTCGAGCGGCGCGGCACGCGCTTGCCGGCGCGCACGTAGAACGGCGTGTCCGCCCAGCGCCAGTTGTTGACCTCGAGCTTGAGCACGGCCAGGGTGTCGGTCTGCGAGTCGGCCGGCACGTCCGGCTCCTCGAGGTAGCCCGGCACGGGCCCGCCGTCGACGTGGCCTGCCGTGTACTGCCCGCGCGCGGAGCGGACGCAGCGGATCGAGCGCAGGGCCTTCGCCTTCTCCTCGCGGATCTCGTCCGCGCCGAAGGTCGCCGGCGGCTCCATCGCCGTCAGCGCCACGAGCTGCATCGCGTGGTTCTGGATGATGTCGCGGATCGCGCCGGCCTGGTCGTAGTAGCCGGCGCGGTTGCCGATCCCGAGGTCCTCGGCCACCGTGATCTGCACGTGGTCGATGTAGCGGCGGTTCCAGAGCGGCTCGAAGATGCCGTTCGCGAAGCGGAAGACGAGCAGGTTCTGGACCGTCTCCTTGCCGAGGTAGTGGTCGAGGCGGAGGATGTCGCGCTCGTCGAAGGCCGTCGTCACCTCGCGGTTGAGCTCCTCGGCGCTCCGCAGGTCGTGCCCGAACGGCTTCTCGATCATCACGACCGACTTGGGGTCGGCGCCGCGGGCGAGACCGACGCCGTCGAGCGCCTGCGCGATCGGCCCGAACAGGCGCGGCGCCACCGCCAGGTAGAAGAGCCGGCGCGTCGGCCCGCCGAGCGCCTGGTCGCCGTCGACGAGGTTCTGGCGCAGGCGGTCGAACAGCGCGGGGTCGTTGACGTCGCCCCGGAGGTAGTCGACGCGGTCCATCAGCCGGTCGAGCACGGGCTGCACGACGCCGCTGCGCGAGTTGGCCTGCACGGCGGACTGCATGTGCTCGCGGAACGTGTGCTCCTGCATCGACGAGGCGACCCCGACGACGCGGAAGCGGTCGGGCAGGCGGTCCTCGGCGGCGAGGTTGTAGAGGGCCGGGAGGAGCTTCTTCGCGGCGAGGTCGCCGGTCGCCCCGAACAGCACGAACGTGGCGGGGCGCACGCCGCCGCCGGGCACGTCCTGCGCGAACGGGTTCTCGAACTCGCCGTGCTCGTCCAGCAGGTCGTCGTCCACGCCGGGGAGGGTAGCCGCCGGCGGCCGCACGCGTCTCGCGCGGATCCCGCTTCCGTCCCGGGGGCTTTCCGCATAGGATCCCGTCGGCACGCAGAATCGGCGCGGAGGTACGACGAAATGGCGGACGTGGCATTCCATACGGCGACGACGGTCGACGAGGCGCTGGCCCTCGTCGGCGACGGCTCCGACGCGCGCGTCGTGGCCGGCGGCTCGGACCTCGTCGTGCAGGCCCGCGGCGGGCGCGAGCTGCCCGCGAACGTGGTCGCCATCCACCGCATCGCCGAGCTGCACGACCTCGAGGCCGACGACGAGCTGGTCCTCGGCGCGCTCGTCTCGCACGCCGACCTCGCGGCCGACCCAGCGGTGCGCGCGACCTGGACCGCCCTGGCGGACGCCTCGTCCCTCGTCGGCTCGCACGCCACCCGCAACGTCGGCACCGTCGGCGGCAACCTGATGAACGCCTCGCCCGCGATGGAGACCGGCGGCCCGCTCGTCGTGCTCGGCGGCCGCGTCGAGCTGCGCTCGGCGGCCGGCGCCCGCGAGGTCGCGGTCGAGGAGCTGTGGACCGGGCCGGGCCGCACCGCCGCCCAGCCGGGCGAGCTCCTGACCCGCGTGATGGTGCCGCGCCCCGCGGAGCGCACGGGCAGCGCCTACGTGCGACTCGAGTACCGGCGCGCGATGGAGATCGCGATCGTCGGCGCAAGCGCCTGCGCGACCCTTGCCGAGGACGGCACGGTCACCGCCTGCCGCGTGGCCCTGACCGCCCTCGCCCCGACGATCATCCGCAGCCCCGCCGCCGAGGCCGCGGTCACGGGGACCGCGGGCGATGCCGCGGCGCTCGCCGCCGCCCAGGCCGGGGCCGCCGCCGACGCGCGGCCGATCTCCGACCTGCGCGCCAACGAGGACTACCGCCGCGCGATGGCCGGCGTGATCGCCAAGCGGGCGATCGACGTCGCCCTGCGCCGAGCCCGCGGCGAGGACTTCCCCGTCCCCGCCACCCCCGCGTTCATGGAGGGCTCCGCCTGATGAAGCACGCCGCCACCCTGACCGTCAACGGGATCGCCTACCCGGTCGAGCTCGACGGCGACACCACGCTCGTGAAGGCGCTGCGCGACCAACTCGGCCTGACCGGCACCAAGGAGGGCTGCGACGACTGCGAGTGCGGCGCCTGCATGGTGATGGTCGACGGCCGGCCCGTGAACTCGTGCACCTACTTCGCCCTGCAGGCCGTCGGCTCCGAGGTGACCACGGTGGAGGGCCTCGCCGACGGCGACGAGCTGTCCGCCCTGCAGGCCGCCTTCCTGGACCAGGGCGGCGTCCAGTGCGGGTTCTGTACGCCGGGGATGCTCGTCTCCGCGCACGCGCTCCTGCGCCACAGCCCCGACCCCTCTGAGGAGGAGATCCGGCTCGCCCTCGCGGGCAACCTTTGCCGCTGCACCGGCTACCAGAAGATCGCGTCGGCCGTGATGCAGGCCGCGAAGGGCGCGTAGGCCCGCAGCGACGGCCTGGCGCGCGGGGGTACCCTGCCCGCGTGGACCCGGCCGAGGCCCAGACCCCGCTCTACGACGCCGCCGGCGCGCGCGCGTTCGACCGCGCCGCGATCGACGGGCTCGGGCTGCCCGGCATCGACCTGATGCGCGCCGCCGGGCGCGCGTCCGACCGCGTGCGCCGCGGGCGCTACGCGGGGCGCGGGCGCGTCGTCGTCCTCGCCGGCCCAGGCCAGAACGGCGGCGACGGCTGCGAGGTCGCCCGGCTGGCCCGCGCGGCCGGCTGTGCGGCGGTCGTCCTGCGCGTCGCCGAGCGCGCGAGCGCGGGCGACGCGGCACGGGCGCAGGCCGACGCGGCGGCGGCGGGCGTGCCGATCCTGGAGCGCCCCGACGGCGCGCTCGAGGACGACCTGGCCGGAGCCGACCTCGTCGTCGACGCGCTGCTTGGCACGGGCGCCGCGGGCGCCCCGCGTGGCGGGATCGCCCGGGCGATCGGCGTGGTCTCGGCCAGCGGTCTGCCGGTGCTCGCGCTCGACGTGCCGAGCGGGGTCGACGCCTCGACCGGCGAGGCGCCCGGGCCGGCCGTCCAGGCCGACTGCACCGTCACCTACCACTGCGACAAGGTCGGGCTGCGGATCGAGCCGGGCCGCGGGTTGGCGGGCCAGGTCGTCGTCGCCCCGATCGGGATTCCCGCCGGCCTCCCGGTGGCGCCGGCCGCCGTGCGGGTCGCCGCGGCGGCGGGGCTGATCGCGCCGCGCTCCGAGACGGGCTCGAAGTACGACGCGGGCGCCGTCCTCGTCGTCGGCGGCGGCGTCGGCATGGTCGGGGCGCCGCTCCTCGCCGCCGAGGCGGCGCTGCGCGCGGGCGCCGGGGTCGTCACCGTGCTCGTGCCCGACGCCGTCCAGCCCGCCGCGTCGGGGCTCCTGCGCGAGGCGATGGTGCGCCCGCTCGGCGACGACCCGGCGGGCCGGATCGCGGCCTACGCGGAGCGCGCCGCGGCCGTGGTGCTCGGGCCCGGGATCGGCCGCGACGCGCCCGCCGACGGCATCGTGCGGGCCGCGCTCGCGCTGGAGCGCCCGCTCGTGGTTGACGCCGACGCGCTCTGGTGGTGCGCCGCCGATCCCGCACCCCTCGCCGCCCGCACGGCCCCGACCCTGATCACGCCGCACGCGGGCGAGGCCGCGCGCCTGCTCGGGTGCGACGCGGGGCAGATCGAGGCGCACCGCCTCGCGAGCGCGCGGGCGCTCGCGGAGCGCACCCGCGCCGTCGCGCTCCTGAAGGGCGCCGACACCCTCGTGCAGGCTCCCGACGGTCGGCTCGGCGTGCGCGCCCGCGCGTGCGCCGCGCTCGCCACCGCCGGGTCGGGCGACGTCCTCGCCGGCGTCGCCGCCGCCTGCCTCGCGCGCGGGGCCGACCCGTGGACCGCGGGGGTCGCCGCGGCCGCGCTCCACGTCGACGCCGGACGGCGGGCGGCGGCCCGCGCGCAGGGCGGGGCTATCATTGCCACAGACCTGATCGGGTGCCTCGCGGCAGCCGACCGACCCGGGAGCCCCGCGTGATCGACCGCCCCGTCTCCGACGTGATGGACCAGGACGCGCCGACCGTGATGGCGGACACCACGACCGGCGACCTCGTGCACCTGCTCGCAGAGCGAGGCCTCGACGGTGTCGCCGTCGTCGACGCGGGCGGCGCCGTGGTCGGGATCGTGACCGGCGGCGACCTGCTCTACCAGGAGGTCGAGGCCGACGAGGACATGCCGCACTCCAACGGCCTCGTCGACTGGGCGATGGGCGTCGCCTCGCTCGGCAGCTGGGAGCGCCACGTCGAGAAGGCCTTCGCGGTGGCCGTGGCCGACCTGATGACGGCCGCGGTGCACACCGCCACCACCGCCACGACGGTGCACGAGGCGGCCAAGCTGATGACCCACGAGGATGTCTCGCAGCTGCCCGTGGTCGGTGACGACGGGCGCTACGCGGGGATGCTGACACGGGTCGGGGTGATCCGCGCGCTGGACCGCTTCGAGTTCGGCGGCGCCGGCTAGCCGTGCACGCGCCGCGCAGCCTGGTCGCGATCGACCTGGCGGCCGTCGCCGGGAACGTCCGCCGCCTGCGCGCCGCCGCGGGCGGGGCGGAGGTGTGGGCGGTCGTCAAGGCGGACGCCTACGGCCACGGCGCCGTCGACGTCGGCCGCGCTGCGCTGGAGGCCGGGGCGGCCCGCCTCTGCGTGGCCACGCTCGGCGAGGCGCGCGCCCTGCGCGACGCCCTGCCCGGCGCACCCCTGATCGCCCTGCTGCCGCTGCGGCCCGGCGAGGAGGACGAGGCCGTCCGGCTCGGCTGCGCCGCCGTCGTCTCGACGCCCGCGGCCTGGGCGCGGGCCCGCGACCGCCACGACCTCGACGTGCACGTCGAGGTCGAGACGGGGATGGGGCGCTGGGGCCTGCCGCCCGAGCTCGCCCTCGTGGCGGGCCGGGAGCTGGCCGCGGGCCCACGGCCCGAGCGCCTCCACGGCCTGATGAGCCACCTCGCGACCGCCGACGAGGACGACGGCGCCTTCGCAGACCGCCAGGCGGCCGCCTTCGCGGGTCTGGCGGCGGCGTTCCCGGCCTGCCCGCGCCACCTCGCCAACTCGGCCGCGACGCTGCGCCGGCCCGACCTCGTCTGGGACGCGGTGCGCCCCGGGCTCGCCGTGCTCGGCATGGACCCGTTCCACGTCGACCCCGCCGCCCGCGGCCTCGTGCCGGCGCTGCGCTGGACGAGCGCGGTGGCGAGCGTGCGCGCGCTCGCCGCGGGCGACTCCTGCGGCTACGGGCGGCGCTTCGTCGCGGAGGCGCCGTGCCGTGTCGCGCTCGTGCCCGTCGGCTACGCCGACGGCTACCGGCGCGGGCTGAGCGGGCACGGGGAGGTCCTGATCGGCGGCCGCCGCTGCCGCGTCGCTGCGACCGTCTCGATGGATCAGCTGGCGGCGCTCCTGCCGGACGACCTCGGCGTCTCCGAGGGGGACGAGGTCGTCCTGATCGGCGCGCAGGGCGACGACCGGATCCGCGCGGAGGAGCACGCGCAGCGACTCGGCACGATCGCCTACGAGGTCACCTGTGGGATCGGCACGGCGCCGGCGCGGGCCCGCCGGGAGGCGCGCTGATGGACGCGCGGCTCGAGGCCGCGCGGGCCGAGGTCGCCCGCGTCGTCGACGACCCTGGCGCGTGGCTGGTGGGCGGCGCCGTCCGCGACGCCCTGCTCGGACGCCCGCTCGCCGACTGGGACCTCGTCACTGAGGGGGACCCCGAGGCGCTCGCCCGCCGCGTCGGCCGCGCGGTCGACGCGCCGGTGTTCCCGCTCTCGGAGCGCCACGGCGCCTGGCGCGTCGCCGACCGCGGCCGTGAGATCGACGTCACCGGCGCCCCGGACGGCGTCGCCGCGGACCTCGCGCGCCGCGACCTGACCGTCAACGCGATCGCGCTGCGGCTCGCCGACGGGCGGGTCGAGGAGGCGCCGGGCGGCCGGGCCGACGTCGAGGCGGGCGTCCTGCGTGCCGTCTCGGACGGCGCCTTCCGCGACGACCCGCTGCGCCTGCTGCGGCTTGTGCGCCTCCACGCCGAGCTCGGCCTCGCGGTCGAGGCGGGGACCGCCGACCTGGCCCGGCGCGACGCCGCGCTCGCCGCCCGGGCGGCGGGGGAGCGGCAGCGGATGGAGCTCGAGCGGATGCTGCGCAGCCGCGACCCCGTCGACGCCCTGCGCCTGATGGGCGACCTCGGCCTGCTCGCCGTGGTCCTGCCGGAGGTCGCGGTGCTCGCCGCGGTCGAGCAGAACCGCTACCACCACCTCGACGTCCTCGACCACACGCTCCAGGTCGTCGACGCGGCCGCGGACCTCGTCGAGCACCCGGCCGGGGGCTTCGGGGCGGCGACGGAGGCCGTCCGCGCCGCGCTGGCCGAGCCCCTCGACGCCGAGTCCGACGTGGCGCTCGCGGTGCTCTGGGCCGCGCTCCTGCACGACGTGGCCAAGCCCCAGACGCGCGCCGTCTTCGACGACGGGCACATCGGCTTCCCCGGCCACGCGCAGCTCGGCGCGGAGGTGGCCGACGCGATCCTCGGGCGGCTGCGCGCCTCGACGGCGCTGCGCCGCTGCGTCGCCGTGCTCGTGCGCGAGCACCTGCGGCTCGGCTTCCTCGTCTCGGCCAGCGAGCCCGACGCGCGTGCGGTCCACCGCTACCGCGTTGCCACCGACCCGTACGCCACGGCGAGCCTCGTGGTGTCGCTCGCCGACCGCTGGTCGACGCGCGGCACGCGCGCCCGTCAGCGCTGGATCCGCCGCCACACCGAGCTCGCCGAGCGGATGGCGCTCGCCCTTGCCGCGCCGCTCCCGGCGCCGCTCGTGCGCGGCGACCGCCTGGCGGAGGCGCTCGGCGTCGCGCCGGGGCCGGAGCTCGGCGAGCTGCTCGCGCGGATCGCGGAGGAGCAGGCCGCGGGCGCGATCGCCAGCGAGGCGGACGCGATCGCCTTCGCGCGCGAAACGCGCGCGAGCGGCTAGGCTGCGCCGCGTGGAGCCCGAGGTGGAGGAGATCGCCCCCGACGAGGCCGCCGCGTTGGTCGCGGCCGGCGCCATCCTCGTCGATGTGCGCGAGCAGGACGAGTGGGACGCCGGCCACGTGGCGGGCGCCCTGCACTTCCCGCTGTCGACCCTGGCGGCCACCTGGCAGGAGGTCCCCGGCGCCGACCGGACGGTGTTCGTCTGCCGCTCGGGCGGTCGCTCGCTGGCCGCGGCGGAGGCTTTCGCCGCGGCGGGGCGGGCCGGCTGCGTCAACCTCGCGGGCGGCATGCAGGCCTGGGTCGCGGCCGGTCGGCCGTGCTCGGGCCACGTGGCCTGACGCCGGCGCGGGAAGCCGCACCACCGTCCGCGCACGGCCCGACGGTTAGAATGCGTGTGCTCGCATCCCGCCGGGGCGGGTTTCCCGCCCGCCCCCGACCCCTCGACCCCGGATGCCCTCCACCCGCACCCGTCACGCCCGCCGGATCGTCCCGGTCGTGCTCGTCCTTGTCGCCGTCGCCCTGGTGACGGTGTCGATCCGCGCCCAGGACCGCGTGGGCGAGGGCACGGCGCGCGCCGCCGACGCCCAGGTCGCGGCCCAGGAGGCGGCCCGCCGCGTCACCCAGCCGGTGCGCGACCTGGTCGGCTGGTTCGGCGACCTGCGCGTGGCGCGCGTCGAGCGCGACCGCCTCGCCGCCGAGAACGCCGTCCTGCGTGCCGACCTCGCGCGCCTCGAGGCGCGCGGCCAGGACGCCGAGGAGCTGCGCGGTCTGCTCGGCTACGTGCGCTCCCCGGACTTCCCGCGCGTCGAGGACTACGCGCCCCGCGCCGCGCGGATCGTCGCCCGCTCGCCGTCGCTGACCTCGAGCACCGTGGTCGTCGACGCCGGCTCCGCGGTCGGGGTGCAGGTCGGCGACCCGGTCCTCGCCGGGGTCTCGGAGGCGGCCGACGTCGGTGGCGCGGCGCTCGTGGGTCGCGTCGAGGCGGTCACCGAGCGCACCGCGACCGTGGCGCTGCTCTCGAACGCCACCGTGGCGGTCGGGGCGGCCGTCGCGGGCCGCCGCGGCGCCGACGGCATCCTGCAGCCGAGCGCCGCCGACCCGGGCGTGCTCGTGCTCGGGTTCGTGCCGCGCTCGAGCGTGGTGCGCCAGGGCGACCGCGTCGTCACGAGCGGCTTCATCGACCCGACCTCGGGCCTCGGATCGGCCTACCCGCGCGGCCTGCCGATCGGCGTCGTCTCGGAGGCGCGCCAATCCGACACCGACACCTACAAGAGCGTCCTCGTCGTGCCGTGGGTCGAGCTCGGCTCGTTCGCGAACGTCGTCGTCCTGACCCGCGCGGGGGCGGCGCCGTGAGCGCGCCCGACGCCGTCGGGCCGCTCGACCCCGCCGACCCCCTGACCGAGCTGGAGTCACAGCTCGCGGAGGCGGCGCCGGTCCCCGGGCGCGGCCGCGGCGCGCGGGCCCTGCCGCCGCTCGTCGCCGCGCTCGCGCTCCTCGTCGCCGTCTACCTGCAGGTCGCCCTCGCGATCGACGGACGCGTGCTCGGGGCCGTCGCCGACCTCGCGGTGATCGTGATCGTCGCCATCGCGCTGCGCTACGGGCCGGCCTGGGGCGCCGCGGCCGGGTTCGCCGCCGGGCTCGTCTTCGACGCGGCGCTGCAGCTGCCGCTCGGCTCCTCGTCGCTCGTCCTGACCCCGATCGGCTGGGCCGTCGGCGCCTTCGGGCGTAGCCGCCGGCGGGTGTCGCTCGGGATGGCGGTGATCGTGACGGGGGCCGCGGCCCTCGCGCACGCGCTCGGCGACCCGGCCGTCGAGGCCGCGGTGCAGGGGCAGCCGATCGCGTGGGCTGACCTCGCGGTGTCGGCCGTCGCCGCGACGATGTTCACGGTCCTCGTGGCGATCGCGCTCCTGCCGCTCATGCGGCGGGCCCTCGGCGTCCCGGAGCGGAGCGTCCTGTGAGCACGCCTGTGATGGGGGAGCCGACCCGCGAGTACGAGCCGCCGCCCCCGCCGCGGCCGCCCGGCGACGGCTTCGACCGCGACCGCATCGCGCGGCGGATGGCGATTCTCGGGGCGGTGGCGATCGGCCTCGTCGCGATCCTCGTCCTGCGGCTGTGGTCCCTGCAGGTCCTCGACGTGCAGCGCTACCGCGCGCAGGCCGTCTCCAACGGCCTGCGCTCGATCAGCGTGCCCGCGCCGCGCGGCCAGATCCTCGACGCGCAGGGCAAGGTGCTGGTCGGCAGCCGCCCGGCGAACGCGGTGGCGATCGACCCGACGCGCTTCCCGGATCTGCTCGTCGCCTGCGGCCGCGACGTCGCCGGCCCGCCGGACCTGCGCGACGACGACCTGCGCGCGCTCCGGATCTCCGCTGCCGTAACGGCCGCGAACGCGCTCGGCCCTGAGCGCCGCCGCGCGCGGATCGCGGTCATCGACCGCCAGCTCTCGGGCGGCACCGAGGTGCGCGCCTGGGCCGGCTGCACCGACGACCACCCGCAGCTCGCCGAGCTGGCCCGCGACGCGGGCATCACCGTGGCGTCGATGGAGGACGCGATCCACGAGGCCGCGAGCAAGGCGCCGTTCGACTCGATCGTGATCGCCGAGGACGTCAACCGCGCGGTCCTCTTCTTCCTCAAGGAGCGCGCCGCGCTGTACCCCGGCCTGCGCATCGTGGAGGGCGCGGCGCGCGACTACCGCACGGTGCGCGGCGCTGACGGCGTGCGCCGGCCGATGGCCCCGCACCTGTGGGGCGAGCTCGCCGAGGTCTCGTCCGCCCAGATGACGGACCAGGTCACCTACCGCGACGCCGAGCCCGGCGACGTCGTCGGGCAGCGCGGCGTGGAGCGGGCCTTCGACCGCTACCTGCGCGGCACGAACGGCTCGCTCGAGCGCCGCGTCAACGCGTTCGGCGACCCCGTCGGCCCGATCGTGCGCTCCGAGGCCGCGAAGCCGGGCGACAACGTGCGCCTGACGATCGACATCGGCGTGCAGGCCGCCGCCGAGTCGGCGCTGCGCGACGCGATCGCCTACGCGCGCGCCACCGGGCACCCCGCCGCGGAGGCCGGCGCGATCGTCGCGATCGACCCGCGCACCGGCGCGATCCGCGCGATGGCCTCGTACCCGGGCTTCGACCCGGCGCAGCTGGCCGGCCCCGACGGCCAGGACTACTGGCGGCGGCTGGCCGCGGACAGCAAGGGCTCGCCGCTCCTCGACCGCGCGCTGGCCGGGCTCTACCCGGCCGGCTCGACGTGGAAGCCGGTCACGGCGATCGCCGCCGTGGCGGCGCGCCAGGCCCAGCCGAACGCGATCCTGCAGTGCAGCCCGTACGTCGAGGTCGACGGCCAGCGCTACCGCAACTTTGAGTCCGACGTCGACGAGCCGATGGACCTCGTGCGGGCCCTGACCACCTCCTGCGACACCTACTTCTACGAGCTCGGCCAGCGCCTCTACGGCGCGACGCCGCGCAACGGCGGCTTCGAGCCGCAGCCCCTCTGGGCGCGCCGCCTCGGCATGGGCGAGCCCACCGGCATCGACATCGGCGGCGACACGCCGGGCCGCGTGCCCGACGCCGCCTACAAGCGGCGCCGCTTCGGCGACGACCGGATCCAGAACCGCTGGACGTCGGGCGACGCGATCCTGCAGTCGATCGGCCAGGGCGACGTCGAGGTGACCCCGCTCCAGATCGCGCGCCTCTACGCCCTGCTCGCCAACGGCGGCTCGCTCGTCACGCCGTACATCGGGGCGAGCGTGGTCGGCCAGGACGGGACCGTCCGCGAGACCTTCGAGGCGGCCCCCGGCGAGCGCGTCCCGATCGACCCCTACGTGCTGGCGGCGATCCGCCGCGGGCTCGAGGGTGCCGTCCAGGACCCCGACGGCACCGCCTACGCGGCCTTCGCGGGCTTCCCGATCCCGGTCGCCGGTAAGACGGGCACCGCCGAGAAGAAGGGCAAGCGCGACTTCGCCTGGTTCGCGGGCTACGCGCCCGCGTCGAACCCCGAGCTCGTGGTCGTCTGCGTGATCGAGCAGGGCGGCTTCGGCGGCGAGACCGCCGCGCCGGCGGTGCGCCAGGTGATGGCGCGGGCGTTCGGCGTCGACGAGGCGACGATCGCGCAGATCCAGCAGGCCCAGGAGGCGGGCGTCTACGACGGTCCCGCGCTCGGCCGCGACCCCGCCCGCGAGGCGCAGCGGACCGACTGATGGTGAGCCGCGAGATCCTGCGCCGCGTCGACTGGCTGCTCGTGGCCGCCATCGGGCTCCTGCTCGTGATCGGCGAGCAGGCCGTGCGCTCCGTCACCCAGTCCGACTTCCTCGGCGACCCGGGCTACTTCGTCCGCCGCCACATCATCTACATCGCGCTCGGCCTGGCGCTCGCCGCCGTCGCGGTGCTCGTCGATCCGCGCGTCTACCGGCGCGTGTTCTGGTTCGTCTACGGCGGCACGATCGGCCTCCTGATCGTCGTGCTCGGCTTCTCCGCGGTGCGTGGCTCGCAGCGCTGGATCCCGCTGCCCTTCTTCACGCTGCAGCCGTCGGAGATCGGCAAGGTCGCGATGATCGTCTGCGTGTCGGTGATCCTCGCCGACTGCGTCCGGCGCGGCATCCGCGGCTGGGGGATGGTGCTGCGCGTCGTCCTTGTGATACTGCCGCCGTTCGCGCTGGTCTTCATCCAGCCGGACCTCGGCACCTCGATCGTGTACATCGCGATCGCGCTGACCCTGCTGGTGGTCGCGGGCCTGCCCGGGCGGATCGTCGCCGTGCTCGGCGGGATCGGCGTCGGCTTGGTGGTGGTGGTGCTCGGCATCCTGCCGTCGATCGGCCTGCCGCTCCTGCGCCCGTACCAGTCCGAGCGGATCGTCGCCTTCCTCGACCCCGAGGGCGGCAGCCCCGCCGCGTACCAGTCGCAGCAGGCCAAGATCGCGATCGGCTCTGGCGGCCTGACCGGGCGCGGCGAGGGCGTCAGCCAGACCGCCGGCTCGTTTTTGCCCGAGCACCACTCGGACTTCGTGTTCGCGGTGGTGGGGGAGGACCGCGGCTTCGCGGGCGCCGCGATTGCGCTGCTCCTGTACCTGTTCTGCCTGTGGCGGATCGGGCGGATGGTGCCCCGCGCCCGCACCCTCGAGGAGTCGTTCATCGCCGCCGGCGTGTTCGGGATGCTCCTGACGCAGGTGGCGATCAACGTCGGGATGGTGCTCGGCATCGCGCCCACCACCGGCATCCCGCTGCCCTTCATGACGTACGGCGGGTCGAACACGATCACGAACCTCGTGGCGATGGGGCTGGCCCTCGCCGTCGGCGCCCGAGCCCTGCCGCGTGACGCCCTTGAGCCGGGCTGGAGCGGGCGTCGCGGCGTGCGCCGCGGCGACCCGTCCGACGCGCCGCCCGAGACGGCCTGACCGGTCAGACGCCGGCCCCGGGTAGAATGCCCTGCGTGGAGCAGCACGACCTCCAAGAGCGGATCGAGGATCTGCTGGGCTACGTCGAGAAGCCGTCCCGCTACATCGGCGGCGAGACGAACGAGACGGTCAAGCCCGACGCGGCCGTCCGGGTTGCCCTCGCCTACCCCGACGCGTACGAGGTGGGCATCTCGAACCAGGCCCTCCAGATCCTCTATGGGCTCGTCAACGACCGTACCCCGGCGGCCGCCGAGCGCGTCTACTGCCCGTGGCCCGACATGGCCGACGCGATGCGGCGTACGGGGGTACCGCTGTTCACGCTGGAGACGTGGCGGCCCGTCGCCGACTGCGACCTCCTGGGCATCACCCTGCAGGCCGAGCTGACCTACTCGAACGTGCTCGAGCTGATCGACCTGGCGGGCATCCCGCTGCACGCGGCGGACCGCGGCCCGGGCGACCCGATCGTGCTCGCGGGCGGCCCGAGCGCCTCGAACCCGATGCCCCTCGCCCGCTTCGTCGAGGCGTTCTACATGGGCGAGGCCGAGGAGGGGCTCGACCGGATCGTGGCCATCCTCGAGGCCATCCCCGACCGGGCGGAGCGGCTGCGCCGGCTCGGCGAGCTGCCCTACCTGTACCTGCCCGCCCAGGGCGACCTGCCCGTCGAGCGGGCGATCTTCACCGACTTCGCGATCGACACCGCCCCGACTCACCCGGTCGTGCCCTACGCGAGCGCGATCTTCTCGCGGGCCTCGGTCGAGGTGATGCGGGGCTGCACGCGCGGCTGCCGCTTCTGCCACGCGGGCACCTGGTACCGGCCCGTGCGCGAGCGGCCCGTCGAGGACGTCGTGCGGGCCGGCCTCGAGCAGCTCGGCTGCACCGGCTACGACGAGCTGTCGCTGACCAGCCTCGCCACGAGTGACTACTCGGGCGTGGAGCGTGCGATCCGCGAGATCAAGGCCGCCAAGCCGGACCTGCACCTGTCGCTTCCCTCGAACCGGGTCGACACGGGCCCGGTCGCCCTGTCGGCGGCCGCCAACGGCCGGCAGCGCTCGATCACGCTGGCGCCGGAGGCGGCGACCCAGCGGATGCGCGACATCATCTGCAAGACGATCACCGACGAGATGATCGAGCGGGCGATCGACGCCGCCTTCGCGGCGGGCTACACGAGCCTGAAGCTGTACTTCATGATCGGCCTCCCCCTCGAGACCTTCGAGGAGGTCCAGGGGATCGCCGACCTCGGCTACCGGGCGCGGGAGATCGGACGCCGGCACCACGGCGAGGGCGGGCGCTTCACCGTCCACGTCTCGGTCTCCAACTTCGTGCCCAAGCCGCACACGCCGTTCCAGTGGGACGGCATGGCGCCGCCCGACCAGCTGCGCGTCAAGCAGGACTACCTGCGGCGCGCGCTCAGGGGCCGCCAGCTGAAGTTGTCGCTCCACGACGTCCGCACCTCGCTGCTCGAGGCCGCGATCGGTCGTGGGGATGCGATCACCGGGGACGTGCTCGAGGCGGCGTGGCGCGCGGGAGCGCGCTTCGACGCCTGGACGGAGCACCACCGCGAGGACGTCTGGCGCGCCGCCTTCGGCGCCGCCGGCCGCGACCTCGAGGTGGAGGCGACGCGCGAGCGCGGCCCCCTCGACCCGCTGCCGTGGGACCACGTGCGCAGCGGCGTGAGCAAGGAGTTCCTGCTGGACGAGTGGTACCAGAGTCGCGCCGAGCGGCTGACGGGGGACTGCCGATGGGATGGCTGCAGCGACTGCGGCGCCTGCGTCGGCCCCGTCCGCAACCGCTTGGTGGAGGCCTGATGCCGGTCGTCCGCGGGAATCGGCCGCGTTGAGGCTCGAGCTGCGCCTCGCGGTGCGCGACCGCGCCCGCTTCCTCAGCCACCTCGAGATGGTGGACGTCCTGCTCGCCGCGCTGCGGCGCGCCGGCTACGCGGTCACCCTCTCCCAGGGGATGCGGCCCAAGCCCGTCATCTCCCTGGCCCTCGCGCGCGGCGTCGGCGTCGCGTCCGAGGACGAGCACCTCGCCGTCGACCTGGTCGGCGAGGACCTCGACCCCGCGCAGGTTCTGGAGCGGCTCGCCGCGACCTGCCCGCGTGGCGTCGTCCCGCTGTCCTGCGCCCCCGCCGGCCCCAAGGCCGACGTCTCGGGCGCGAGCTACCGCCTCGGCTTCTCGGCCGGGGCGGCCGAGCTCGAGCGGGCGTGCGCGGCCTACCGCGCCGTCCCCGAGCTCGTCGTCGAGCGGTCCGGTCCGAAGGGTCACCGCCAGATCGACGTCCGGCGCTTCGCCCCCGACCCCACGGTCGCGGACGGGGCGGTCCATGTCCGCATCGCCATCCTGGAGGATGGCTCGGCCAAGCCCGACGAGGTCGCGCGCGCGCTCCAGGCGTGCGCGGACGCCGACCTCGGGCGGGCGGCCATCACCCGACTAGCGGTCCACACGGCGCCACGACCGGCGCGCGTGGGGGCCACGGAGACCCCATGAAGAAGATCCTGATCTCCGCCGATCCGTACGAGACGAAGGCCGCCCTCGTGGAGGACGAGCGCGTCGTCGAGACGTACATCGAGCGGGAGGAGCGCAAGTCGCTCCTCGGCAACATCTACCTGGCGAAGGTCGACACCGTCCTGCCGGGCATGGAGGCCGCGTTCGTCGACGCGGGCTTCGACAAGAACGCGTTCCTGCACGTCGCGGAGATCCGCATCGAGGGCCTCGACCAGCGCGCGCGCCGGTCGAAGCGCATCCAGGACCTCGTCAAGGGCGGCCAGTCGCTGCTCGTGCAGGTCACGAAGGACCCGATGAAGACCAAGGGCGCGCGCGTGACGATGGACATCTCGCTCGCGGGCCGCTTCCTCGTCTACGTGCCCGACGGCGAGGGCGGCGGGGTCTCGAAGCGCCTGCCCGACAACGAGCGCGACCGGCTGCGCGGCCTCGTCAAGGAGCTCGAGCCCCGCCTCGGCGGTGGCCTGATCGTGCGCACCGCCGCCAGGGGCGCGGAGCTCGCCGAGCTCCAGCGCGACCTCGACCTGCTCGAAGACCAGTGGGAGGGCATTCTCGACCGCATCAAGACGGCGTCCGCGCCGTCGCTGATCCACGCCGAGGCTGACATCGCCCTCAGCCTCGTCCGCGACGACTTCCGCGTCGACGTCGACGAGCTGATCGTTGACGACGAGGCCACCTACGACGCGATCGTGTCGTACATGCAGGAGCGCAGCCCCGACCTCGTCAGCCGCGTCAAGCGCCACACCGCACAGACCGAGCTTCTGCGCCGCTACGGCGTCGACTCGGCGATCGAGTCGACGCTCAAGCGCCGCGTCGACCTGCCGTCCGGCGGCTACCTGCTGTTCGACTACGCCGAGGCGTTCACGATCGTCGACGTCAACACGGGCCGCTTCGTCGGCAAGGGGCGGCTCGAGGACACGATCGTCCACAACAACCTCGAGGCGGCCCGCGAGGTCGTGCGCCAGCTCAGGCTGCGCGACCTCGGCGGCATCATCGTCATCGACTTCGTCGACATGGAGTCGAAGACGAACCGCGACGCCGTCATCGACGCCCTCAAGGAGGAGCTCGCGAAGGACCGCTCCAAGGTCTACCTGGTCTCGATCAGCCCGCTCGGGCTCGTCGAGATGACGCGCCAGAACGTGACGGACGGCGTGCGCGAGATCATGACCTCGGAGTGCCCGTGCTGCGCGGGCGAGGGGCGCGTCCTCTCCGACGAGACGCTGGCCCTCGACAACCTGCGGATGCTGCGCCGCTGGGCGCAAACGACGGACTCGGAGGCGTTCCTCGTCGAGGCCAACAGCGCCGTCGCCGCGCGCATGCTCGGCCCCGGCGGCCGCCGCCTCGAGGGGCTCGAGCGCGAGACGGGCAAGCACTTCTCGATCGTGGCGCGCGACGACGTGCCGCGGGAGCGCTGCGAGTCGCTCAAGCACGGCACCGTCAAGGAGATCCTCGAGGACGCGATCCCCGTCGAGGCCGGGCAGGAGCTCGAGGTCGAGCTCGCCGAGCCGCACATGTACCAGGCCGCCGACGCGGTCGCCCTGCTCGACGGCGGCTACCGCCTCGTCGTGGCCGGCGCGGGCCCGTACCTCGGCGAGCGCCACACCGTCAGGGTCGAGCGCGTCGGCCGGCTCGAGGCCCACGCCGTCCTGCTCTCCGCCACGCCCATCTCCGAGGAGGAGATGATCCGCATGACGGACCCGAAGAGCGACGTGCACGAGCCGCCGCGCCTCGTCGGCGAGCGCGTCGACCTCGAGGAGCGCAAGCGCAAGGGCAAGCGCAGCCGCACGCCGTCCCGCACGATCGAGTCCCCGACCGTGGACGTGACGGCGCGGATCGGCGAGGAGACGGTTCCGCTCGACGCGCCGCCCGAGGGCGACGAGCCCGAGCTGGAGCCCGGCGCCGCCGAGGCGGACGAGGAGGCCGGCGAGGCCAAGCCCAAGCGCCGCCGCTCGCGCGGCGGCAAGGGCCGCCGCAAGAAGGCCGCCGACGGTGCCGCCGTCGAGGGCGCGGAGGCCGGTGCTGCCCGGGACACGGGCGACGACGGCGATGAGCACGGCGGCGACGACGACGGCGACGCGGGAGGCGCGCGCGATGGCGAGGCCCAGGCCAAGCGCCGCCGCCGGGGCCGCCGCGGCGGCCGTGGACGGGCGCGCAGCGGCACCGCCGGCGCGTCCGCTGCGGGCGACGCGCCCGGCGAGGCCAGGGCGACGACCGCGACGGCGAACGGCAACGCGCCGGCGAGGCCGCGACGGCCTCGGGGCGGGAGCGGGACCGGCGGGGGCGCGAAGGCCCCGGCCGCGGCCGCGCCGGCCCCCGCGGAGACCCCCAAGCCGGCCTCCGCGTCGAAGAAGAAGGGTGGGATCCTGAAGCGGATCCTCGGCAAGGACGAGTAGCCGGGAGGCGGAGCCCGGGGCCCGCTCCTCTGCTACGGTCCCGCCGTTCGCCGCCCGTGGCGGCCCGACTCAGGACACCGCATGTTCGCCGTCATCTCGCTCGGAGGAAAGCAGTACCGCGTCACCAAGGGTGAGCGCCTCGTCGTGGACCGCCTTGCGGTCGACGCCGGCGGCACGCTCGCGCCCGACGTCGTGCTGGCCTCCGACGGCGCGAAGACGCTCGCGACGGCCGACGAGCTCAAGCCCGTCAAGGTGTCCGTGCGGGTCAAGGAGCACACGCTCGGCCCGAAGATCGCGATCCGCACGTACCGCGCGAAGAAGAGCTCGTCGCGGCGGATGGGCTTTCGGGCCCGCCAGTCCGTGATCGAAGTGGAGTCGATCGCCCTCGGCGGCACCGCCAAGTCGGCCGGGAAGACGCCGACCGAGAAGACGGCCGCGGCGAAGCCTGCCACCGCGAAGAAGCCGGCGGCGCCGAAGAGGCCCGCGGCCGCCAAGGCGGCCGCGAAGAAGCCCACCGAGAAGAAGACAGGGGACTGAGATGGCGCACAAGAAGGGCCTCGGCTCCTCCAAGAACGGCCGCGACTCCCAGTCGCAGCGGCTCGGCGTGAAGGTCTTCGCCGGCCAGGAGATCCGCGCGGGCGGCATCATCGTGCGTCAGCGCGGCACCCGCTTCAACCCGGGCGCGGGCACCGGTCTCGGCGTCGATCACACGATCTTCGCCACCGTCGACGGCACGGTCGAGTTCGGCCAGCGGCGCGGCAAGCGCTTCGTGTCCGTCGTCCCGGCCGGGGACTAGCTGGAAGGGGGGATCCCCCCGTGTTCTCCGATCGCGCGACCATCCACGCGGCCGCCGGGCGCGGCGGTGACGGCTCCGTCGCCTTCCGGCGCGAGAAGTACGTCCCGCGCGGCGGCCCCTCGGGCGGCGACGGCGGCGACGGCGGCAGCATCGTGCTCGTCGCCGACCCGGGCCTGCGCGACCTGATGGCGGTCCGCCGCCACCCGCACGTGCGGGCGGTCGACGGCCGCGGTGGCGAGGGCTCGAACCGCACGGGTGCGACGGGCGAGGACACCGAGGTGCGCGTGCCCGTGGGCACGCAGGTGCTCGACGAGGAGGGCATCCTGCTCGTCGACCTAGCCCGGCCCGGCGCGCGCGCCGTCGTCGCGCACGGCGGCCGCGGCGGGGCCGGCAACCGCCGCTTCCGCAGCGCGGTGCGCCAGGCCCCCCGTACGGCCGAGCTGGGCGGGCTGGGGGAGGAGCTGACGCTCGACCTGCGGCTCAAGCTCCTGGCCGACGCGGCGCTGCTCGGGTTCCCGAACGTGGGCAAGTCGTCGCTCCTGCGCCGCCTCTCGAACGCGCGGCCGAAGGTCGCCGACTACCCCTTCACGACGATCGAGCCGGTGCTCGGCGTCGTCGACCTCGCCGTCGACCGGCAGGTCACGGTGATGGACGTGCCCGGGCTGCTCGAGGGGGCGGCGGAGGGGCACGGGCTCGGGCGCGACTTCCTCGCGCACCTCGAGCGGGCTCGGCTGCTCCTGCACGTCGTCGACGCGGCACTCGAGCCCGACGAGGCGGTGCGCGGGCTGGTGACGATCCACGCCGAGCTCGCCGCCTACCAGGCCGACCTCGCCCGCCGCCCGCGCGTCGTGGTGCTCAACCGCAGCGACCTCGTCGCCGCGCCGCGCGCCGAGCAGGCCGCGAACTTCGCGGGGCTCGTGGCGGCGCTCGGCGACGCTCCGGCCGCCCGCGACCTGGTGCGGGGCGAGGACGGTCGGCCCGTGGTCATCGGCGTCTCCTGCGCCACCGGCGACGGCGTCGACGAGCTCACGGCCGCGCTCGCCCGCTGGGTGCCCGAGCCCGAGGCGGAGCCCGAGGCCGAGGAGGAGCTCGCCGACTACCTCGTCTACCGGCCCGGCCGGCGCGGCGGCGCCACCGTGCGCGTCCTGCGCGGCGAGGACGGGGTGCGGCTCGTGGGCGCCGCGATCGAGGATGACCTCGCCCGCCTCGACGACGCGGCCGCCCAGGCGCTGCTCGCCCACTACGTCGCGGAGCGGCGGCTGACGCCGCTCCTCGTGCGGGCCGGCGCCAAGAAGGGGATCACCGTCAAGGTGGGGGATCGCGAGGTGGCGTACCGTGCGTGACCGGATCGGGGTGCTCGGCTCGCTCTGCAATCCGCCGCACGTCGGCCACGTCGCGCTGGCCCGGGCCGCGGCCGCGCAGCTGGAGCTCGCGCGCGTCCTGCTCGTGCCCACCGGGGCGCCGTCGCACCGGCCGGCCCCCGCGGAGGGCCCCGACGTGCGGTGGCGCCTCGCCGAGGCGGTGGCGGCGGACGCGCCCGTATTCGAGGCCTCGCGCGTCGAGGTGGACCGGCCCGGGCCCTCCTACATGGCGGACACCCTGCTCGGGCTCGCACCCCTCGGCGAGCTCGTGCTCCTGCTCGGCTCCGACCAGTACGCCGCGCTCGACACCTGGCACGAGCCCGATCTCGTGCGCGCCCGCTGTCGGATCGCCGTCGCCGAGCGCCCCGGGACGCCGCTCCCGCCCGGCGACCACGAGACGATCGCGATGGAGCCGATCGACGTCTCGAGCTCCGAGGTGCGCCGTCGCGTGAGGGCCGGAGAGCCGATCGAGGGCCTCGTCACCCCCCACGTGGAGGCCCGGATACGGGCCGACGGGCTCTACCTGTGAGCCGCTGACGACCCGGGGAATCCGGGTCGAAACCCGGACCGGTGCGTGGTAGGGTGCAGGCGTGTCGGGAGCAGAGGACTGACCCCCTGAGCGATTCCGCCCTTCTCGCCGAGCGGATCGCCACGATCGGGGCGGAGAAGCTGGCCGAGGACATCGTGCTTCTCGACATGCGCGGCGTGGTGGACTACACCGACTGGTTCGTGGTCATGAGCGGCCGCAACCCCCGCCAGGTGCAGGCGATCGCCGAGGAGATCGTGTTCCGGCTCAAGCAGGAGCAGGACCTCCTGCCGGCGCGCATCGAGGGACGCAAGGAAGGGACGTGGGTCCTCGTCGACTTCGTCGACGTCGTGGCGCACGTCTTCGACCCGGAGGCGCGCGCGTACTATCGCCTCGACGAGTTGTGGGGGCAGGTCCCGCACACGCAGGTGGCGGAGGCGTAGCCCGGCCCGCCCGGCCTGCGCTATCTTCCCATCCGCACGGGCCCATAGCTCAGCTGGGAGAGCGCCGCGCTGGCAGCGCGGAGGTCAGCGGTTCGATCCCGCTTGGGTCCACCTGACGGCGGCGGTGCCGCAGGGCGCCTGCGGCGCGCCAGGCGCCCCGCCCCGTGGCGACGACCCACGATGCCGGGGTGGACGCCGCGGGCCTGACCTCCGCCGAGGCGGCGTCCCGCCGCGCCCGCGATGGCCCCAACCTGCGGCCCGGGGATCCGCCATCATCCCCGCGTGGAGCCCGACCGCCGCACCCAGATCCTCGAGGCCACCTGCCGAGTGATCGCGCGGGACGGCGCCCCGGGCGTGCGGGCCGGGGTGATCGCCCGCGAGGCCGGCGTCTCGCGGGGGCTGCCGCTCTACTACTGGCCGACCGTGGAGGCGATCGTGCTGGCCGCCTTCGCCCACCACGAGGAGCGCGAGTGGGCGCGCTCGGACCGCGCCCTGGCCCGGCTCGACGACCCGCTCGCGCGCCTGCGCCTCCTGCTGGTCCACGAGATCGCCGACACGGCGGCGGCGCGCGAGTACCGCGCTGTCTTCGCGGAGTACGAGCGGATCGCCGCGTTCGACCCGGCGGTGCGGCGCGCCGTGCGCGCGCGCAACGAGCGCTGGGAGCGGGCGCTGGCCCGGGAGATCGAGGCCGCCCGGGTGGCCGGCCAACTGCCCGCGGACGTGGAGCCGCGCGTGGCCGCGGAGCGCCTCGGCACGCTCCTCGGCGGCCTGATCTGGCACCTGCGCTGCGGCACGAAGGCGCCGCGTGCGGTGCGGGGGCTGCTCGACGCCGAGCTCGCCGCCCTCGCGGGACCGGCCTAGGGCAGGTCCATGCGGCCGAGGCGGAGCCCGGCGAGCAGGATGGCCGCGGCGGTGACGACGAGGAGCGCGACCACGCCGGTCTGGGCCGACAGGGTGGGCACGAGGCCGTCCTCGAGCGGCGACAGGCCGCCGTCGGTGATGGCGCGGCCCCACGCGGTCAGGGAGAAGCGCTCGGCGGACGGCGCGACCGTGGCGATCGCGCCCTCCCAGATCAGGACGTAGACGATGCCGGCCACGAGCGCACGCTTGAGCAGGAGCCCGACGGCTACGAAGACCGCGGCGTAGACCGCGGCCACGAGGATGGTGCCGAGCACGCCGCGCAGGATGTTGTCCACGCCGACCCCGAGGTGCACGCCGAAGTAGGCTGCGGCGAGGAGAGCGGGGGAGAGCAGGACGACGGAGCACGCGATCGCGGCCAGCGCCTTCTCGGCGGCCACCCGGATCCGGGACAGCCGCGCCGTGGCCAGGTAGACGATGGTGCCGCTCTCGCGCTCGTCGCCGATCGCCGTCACCGCGAGGACGAGCGCGACGAGCGGGGTTACGGTGGTCACGAGCAGGCGTCCGACGATGATCGCCTGCGAGTCGGGAGTGACGTCGCCACGCACGATCCCGAGCGCGACGAAGAACGGCACGCTGGCGACGGGCAGGAGGAGCGCGAGCGAGCGCCGGCGCAGGAGGAGTGCGCGGATCGCGAGCCGCGTGACGATCACCGGCGCACCCCGCGGGCCCGCTCGGTCAGGTAGCTGTAGACGCTCTCGAGGTCCTCGTCGGTGGGCTCGACGGCGGTGAGGTCGGCGCCGGCGTCGCGGGCGAGCCCCGGCAGGACGAGGGCGAGGTCGGCGGGGCGGCTGGTCTCGACGACCAGCGCGTCCTCGTCGACGTCCACGCGTCCGACGCCCTCGAGGCCGGCGATGCCCGCCGCGAGGACGCGCGGGCGATCGGTCTCGACGCGCACGCGCCGAGGGCGCTCCTCCATCAGGGCGCGCAGCGCGGGCGGCGCGCCCTCCGCCACGAGCCGGCCGTTGACGAGCACCAGCACGCGGTCGGCGATCCGCTCCACCTCGCCGAGCACGTGGCTCGAGAAGACGATCGCCGTGCCGTCGGCGCCGAGCCGGTGCAGGAGCGCGATCACGCTCTCGCGCTGGCCCGGATCGAGGCCGTTGAGCGGCTCGTCGAGGATCAGGACGCGGGGGCGGTGCACGAGCGCCTGCGCGATCTTGACCCGCTGGCGCATGCCCTGCGAGAACCCCTTGACGTCGCGGTCCGCGACGTCGGCCAGGTCGACCGCGGCGAGCGCCGCGTCCGCGGCGGCGCCGGGGCCGCCGACGCCGCGCAGGCGCGCGCAGGCCTCGACGAAGCCGCGCGCGGTCAGCCCGGGCCAGATCCCGTCGCCGTCCGGCACGAGGCCGAGCGAGGCGCGGGCCGCGCCGCTCGTGCGCGGGTCCTCGCCGAGGATGCGCACCGCGCCCTCGTCGGGGCGGGCGAGGCCCGCCGCGAGGCGGATAGCCGTCGACTTGCCGGCGCCGTTGTGGCCCAGGAGGCCGGTGACGCCGGGCTCGATCGCGAAGGAGACGTCGCCGACGGCGACCGTGTCGCGGAACCACTTCGATACTCGGTCGAACTCGAGCAGCGCGTTCACGTGCCCCGCCTCCGGTAGCGCAGCCAGAGAACGCCCGTGCAGACGACGATCACCACGGCGTTGGCAATCAACAGCGGGACGAGGTCGGGGCGGTTGGCAGCGGCGAACGGGCCGTCGCCACCGTCGATCTGCTCGCCGCCGATCATGATCTGCGCGACCCACACGGGCAGGGCCTGCAGGTTGACCATGCGGGCGTTCGGGCCGAGGTCGGCGACCTCCGCCAGCGCGCCGGCCCCGAGGCCGGAGATCACGAGCAGCAGGATGAAGCCGACGCTTGCGAACGCGCGGCGGCTGGTCAGGGAGGCCACGGCCAGCCCCATCAGCGTGTAGACGAACGCGATTAGGATGCCACCGCCGAGGATGGCGGGGATCTCGCGCAGGTTGTCGCCGATGTAGCCGAACGGGTCGGTTGCGAAGAAGACGTTGCCGACGTAGAGGACGGCGAGGGGGAGGGTGGTGACCGCCAGGAGCGGCACGAGCGACGCGACGATCTTCCCGAGCACGTACTCGAGCGGGCTCATCGCCGTCGACAGGTAGAGGTCGAGGACGCGGCTGCGCCGGTCGGGGCAGATCGTCTCGGGGATGACGATCGCCGCGTAGGCCCAGATCGCGAACCCGATCAGCGTGTAGTAGAAGGCGTACGGGACGAGGTCCGTCGGCAGCTGCTCCGCGAAGTCGCCGCCGATCAGGCTCTTGACCCCGAGCACGGTGACGGCGGGCCCGAGGGCGATCAGGGCAAGCACGACCGGCACCACCTTCGCCGTCCAGGGCCGGCGCGCGCCGAGGGCGCGCAGCGCGCTCCAGCGCCCCATCGACGTGACGGCGCGGGGCGTCGAGCCCTGCAGCTCCCCGCCGAAGGGGCGGTAGCGGACGTCGTGGATCCGCGCGCTCACCCGATCGCCTCCAGGAGTTCGTCCTCGATCGACGGCCCGTCGGGGTGCAGGCGGCGCAGGCCCGCACCCGACTCGGCGGCGGCGTCACGGATCGCTGCGCGGTCGGCGGGGCCGGTGATCCGCGCCCGCAGCCGGAGGTCGCCGGCCGCCTCGACCTGGAGCCCGCGTCCCGCCAGGAGCGCGAGGAGCGGCGCGGAGTCGGTGACGGTCTCGATCAGCATCGAGTCGTCCTCGCCGGCCCGGGCGGCGAGCGGACGGTCGAGCGTGACCCGCCCCGCGCGCATGACGACGACGTGGTCGCAGGTGCGGCGGATGTCGTCGAGGATGTGCGACGAGATCAGGATGCGCACGCCGAGGTCGCGGGAGACGCGCCGGATCACCTCGAGCATCTCGCTGCGCTGGGCCGGGTCGAGGCCGTTGGTCGGCTCGTCGAGGATGACCAGCTCGGGGGCGTGCACGAGGGTCTGCGCGAGCTTGACGCGCTGGCGCATGCCGAGCGAGAAGGAGCCGATCACGCGGGAGCGCTCCTCCTCGAGGCCGACCGCGAACAGCACCTCGGAGGCGCGGCGGATCGCGTCGGCGCGCGACAGGCCGCGCAGCTCGGCGAGGTGGCGGACGAGGTCGGCGGCGGTCAGCTCGGGCGGCAGGCACTCGTGCTCCGGGGCGTAGCCGATGCGCCGCCGCACGTGATCGCCCTCGCGGGCGGTGTCGGCGCCGAGGACGCGCACCGCGCCCTGGTCGAGGCGCACGAGGCCGAGGATCGCCTTCATCAGCGTCGACTTGCCGGCGCCGTTGCGACCCAGGAGGCCCGTGGCGGCTGCGTCCACGTTGAGGTCGACGCCGTCGAGCGCGACGACCGGGCCGTAGCGGCGCACCGCGCCGCGCACCTCGATGGCGGGGGGTCCGCTCACGGGCACAGGGTAGGCGCGATCGGGGATACTCCGGCCGTGGAGGCGCTCACCGCCGCCGATCTGCCCGCGTACCTGGCGGCGCATGGCGCCGTCCCTGCCGGGGTCGCGCTCGAGATCGACGCGCTCGGCGGCGGCATCTCCAACGACGTCTGGCGCGTGCGCTGGCCGGGCGGCGGCGACGGGATCGTCGTCAAGCAGGCGCTGCCCTTCCTGCGCGTGGAGGAGGTGTGGGCGTACGACGTGGGGCGCAGCTCCGTGGAGCAGCGCGCGCTCGCGACGATCGGCCGCCTGCTCGGCCCGGGCCACGCGCCAGCGGTGGTCTTCGCCGACGAGGACCGGCACGTGTTCGCGATGGAGTGCGCGCCCGCGGGCGGCGCTCCGTGGAAGGAGCGGCTCCTAGCCGGCGAGATCGACATGCGCGACGCCTATCGCGCGGGTGACCTGCTCGGCCGGGTCCACGCGGCCTCGGCGGCCGATCCGGCGGTGTCGGCGGCGTTCGACGACCTGACCACGCTGGTCGAGGGCCGGATCGACCCGTACCACCGCTTCACCGCCGCCCGCCACCCCGATCTCGCCCCCGCGATCGCGGCGGAGGTCGAGCGGCTCCTAGGCACCCGCCGCGCGCTCGTCCTCGGCGACTACGCCCCGAAGAACCTGCTGGCCTACCCGGACCGCATGCTCGTCATCGACGTCGAGGTGGCGCACTGGGGCGATCCGGCCTTCGATGTCGCCTTCTGTCTCAACCACCTCTGCCTCAAGGCCCTGCACCTGCCGCGCCAGCGCGCGCTCCTGGTCGCGCTGGCGCGGGCGCTCCACGGCGCCCACGCCGAGGCGGCGCCCGGGCTCGCCGACGAGCCGGCGGTCGTGGCGGAGCTCGGGGTCCTGATGGTGGCCCGGGTCGATGGCAAGTCGCCGGCCGAGTACCTCGACGCGCGCTCCCGCGACCGCGCCCGCGCCCTCGGCCGCTCGCTGGTGCTCGACCCGCCCGCGACCGTGATGCGCGCGCTCGAGCGCGTGGAGGTGGGGGCGTGAGCCGGATCGACGCGGTGCGCGCCTTCGAGATCCTCGACTCGCGCGGCCGGCCGACCGTCGAGGCCGAGGTCGTGCTCGAGGACGGCACCCTGGCCCGTGCCAGCGTCCCGTCCGGCGCGTCCACGGGGCGCCACGAGGCGCTCGAGCTGCGCGACGGCGACCCCGACCGCTACGGCGGGCGCGGCGTCCTGCGTGCCGCGGCCCACGTCACCGGGGAGATCGCGGAGCGGCTGCGCGGCATGGACGCCGCCGACCAGGCCGCGATCGACGCCGCGCTGGTGGCCCTGGACGGCACGCCGGAGCGCTCGCGGCTCGGCGGCAACGCGCTGCTCGCCGCGTCCGTGGCGTGCGCGCGGGCCGGTGCGGCGAGCCTGGGCCTGCCGCTCTGGCGGCACCTCGGCGGGGCGGAGCACGCGGCCCTGCCGCGGCCGATGGTGAACGCGCTTTCGGGCGGGCTGCACGCGGGGCGCGCCGTCGACCTGCAGGACTACCTGGCGATCCCGCTGCGCGCGGAGACGTTCCCGCAGGCGATCGAGGACGTCTCGCGCGTCCTCGCCGCGCTCGCCGTCGAGCTCGGCGAGCTTGGCCGGACGCTCCTGCGCGCCGACGAGGGCGGCTTCGCGGCCTTCGGCGCGAACGAGGATGGCCTGATCATCGTGACCCGGGCGATCGAGCGCGCCGGCCTCGAGCCGGGCCGCGACGTGGCGATCGGCCTCGACGTGGCGGCGAGCCACTTCGCGACGGCCGCGGGCTACCGGCTGGCCGCCGACGACGCGGTCCTCGACGCGGCGGCATGGGGCGAGCGGGTCGCCGACTGGACGCGCCGCTACCCGGTGGTGTCCGTCGAGGACCCGTTCGGGGAGGACGACTGGCCGGCCTGGCCCGCCTTCACGGCCGCGGTCGGCGACTGCGTGCAGGTGATCGGCGACGACCTGCTCTGCACGCAGCTCGACCGCCTCGAGCGGGCGATCGGCGACGCGTCCGCCAACGCGGTGCTCGTGAAGGCGAACCAGGTCGGCACGCTGACGGAGGCGCTGGCCGTGGCGGCCCGCGCCCGCGCGGCGGGCTGGCGCGCGGTCGTGTCGGCGCGCTCGGGGGAGACCGAGGACGACTGGCTGGCCGACCTCGCGATCGCCGCGGGCCCGGCGCAGCTCAAGGTCGGTTCGCTGACCCGGTCGGAGCGCCTCGCGAAGTACAACCGGCTCCTGCGCGAGAGCGCCGTCCGGGCGGACGGCGGGCGGCTTGAGCCGTGGGGGGACGCCTAGGCCCCCGCGCGGGCCCGGGGGCGCCGCGCGGGGGTCCGAGGAGCGTCAGGCCGCGGCGTGCGAGCGCGACATGCTCTTGATGCCGAGGACCAGCAGGATGCCGAAGCCGACCTTGCTCAGCACGTCGATCACCGCGAAGACCAGGATCTCCCCGGTCAGGCCGATCGCGCCGGTGCCCTCGGTGCCGAGGACCCAGAGAATCGGGTAGATGACCCAGAGGATCGTCAGGATCCCCAGGAGCTTCGTGTAGAGCGGCGTCATCTTCGCGTCCAGGTGCTGCTTGACCGGGCCGAACAGGCCCCACAGCACGAGCAGGAAGAAGACGAGGCTGATGGCGTACCAGATCCAGCGATCGCTGCTGTCGCCGCGCAGCGACGCGACGAGGCCGGTGGCGATCATCAGGACGTCCGCGCCGAGCACCCAGCCGATCAGGCCGTTGCGGGTGCGTCCGGCCTCCCCACCGCCCGTGAGCGGGGCGAACCCGACCGTGAGCAGGCCGAGCAGGAGCAGCGGCGTGGTCACGAGCCAGTCGAGGTAGCGGGCGTAGTAGACGGGCTGGTCGTCGACCATCCATACGCCCGAGCCGGTGGCCATCGCGAGGTAGGCGCAGGCGGCGATTGCGCAGACGAAGAAGCTCGCGGTGACGTGGTGCCGCTGGTGGTTCGGCAGGCTGAAGCCGATTGCGGCGATGATCGCGGCGCCGGCGGCCATGCCTGCGGTGCCGAGCCACAGGATCAGCTCCTGCGACGAGGTCAGTTCCATCGTGGTGTTCCCCCTGCTCTGTCCCTGCCGGAGTGATTCCGGCGATCTGACGAAAGAATCGCAACTTTTCGGGCGACTGCTCTAACAAGTTTCCGTCATGAGGGTGAGGGGTGGGTCAACGCGGCGGGCGGCTCCGCCCCCGGGGTGAGTCCGTATCCTGCCTGCCGTGGAACGCTACGAGCCCGACGCGATCGAGGCCCGCTGGCAGGCCTTCTGGGCCGCCGAGCGGGCCTTTGAGACCCCGAACCCCGCCGACTCGGCGGCGGACGCGCGCCCCCGCGCCTACGTCCTGGAGATGCTGCCGTACCCCTCCGGCGACCTGCACATGGGGCACGTGACCAACTACACGATGGGTGACGTCGTCTCGCACTTCCGCCGCCGCACCGGCTTCCAGGTGCTGCACCCGATGGGCTACGACTCGTTCGGGCTGCCCGCCGAGAACGCCGCCATCAAGACCGGCGGCAGGCCGGCCGAGGTGACGGCTCGCAACATCGCGCGGATCCGCGAGCAGATGCTGCGGATGGGCTGGTCGATCGACTGGAGCCGCGAGCTCGCCACCTCCGACCCCGCGTACTACCGCTGGACGCAGTGGCTCTTCCTGCGGATGTTCGAGCGTGGCCTCGCCTACAAGAAGGGCGCCGCCGTCAACTGGTGCCCGCAGGACCAGACGGTGCTCGCCAACGAGCAGGTCGTCGACGGCCGCTGCGAGCGCTGCGGCACCGAGGTCGAGGCGCGCGACCTTGAGCAGTGGTTCTTCCGGATCACCGACTACGCGGACCGGCTGCTCGACGACATGGAGCTGCTCGAGTCGTGGCCCGAGCGCGTCCTGACCATGCAGCGCAACTGGATCGGCCGCTCGCACGGGGCCGAGGTGCGGTTCCCCGTGATCGGGGGCGACGCGGCGATCCCCGTCTTCACGACGCGCCCCGACACGCTCTTCGGCGCGACCTTCTTCGTGCTGGCCCCCGAGCACCCGCTGGTTCACGACCTGGTGCGCGGCACGCCCGCGGAGGACGAGGTCATGGAGTACGTGCGCCGGCGCGGCGCCGAGTCCGTCGCGGACCGGATGCGCGAGGACCGCCCGAAGACCGGCGTCGATACGGGCCGGCGCGTCCTTAACCCGGTCACCGACGAGGAGATCCCGGTCTGGGTGTCCGACTACGTGCTCGTCGAGTACGGCACGGGCGCGATCATGGCGGTGCCCGCCCACGACGACCGCGACCACGCCTTCGCGCGCGCCTTCGGGCTCGAGATCCGCCAGGTGGTGGCCCCGGTCGAGGGCGCGGTCGACGTGCAGGCCGAGGCCTTCACGGACGCGGGCGACGACGCCGTGCTCGTCAATTCGGGGCGCTTCGACGGGCTGACCGTGGCCGCGGCGAAGGAGGCCATCCCGGCCTGGCTCGCCGAGGACGGCCGCGGCGAGCGCACGACCGCCTACCGGCTGCGCGACTGGCTGGTCTCACGGCAGCGCTACTGGGGCGCGCCGATCCCGATCGTCGACTGCCCCGCCTGCGGGCTGGTGCCCGTGCCCGACGCCGACCTGCCGGTGCGGCTGCCCGAGATCGACGACTACGCCCCCAAGGGGCGCTCGCCGCTCGCGAGCGCGGAGGAGTGGCGCGCCGTTGCCTGCCCGTCCTGCGGCGGCCCCGCCCAGCGCGAGACGGACACCATGGACACCTTCGTCGATTCGTCCTGGTACTACCTGCGCTACGTCAACGCGCACGACGACGCGGAGGCCTTCACGCGCGCCGACGTCGACTGGTGGCTGCCCGTCGGCCAGTACATCGGCGGCGTCGAGCACGCGATCCTGCACCTGCTCTACAGCCGCTTCTTCACGAAGGTCCTCTACGACGCGGGCTACGTCGGCTTCCGCGAGCCGTTCGCGAACCTGTTCACGCAGGGGATGATCTACAAGGACGGCGCGAAGATGTCCAAGTCCAAGGGCAACGTCGTCGCCCCGGACGCGATCGTCGACCGCTACGGCGCCGACGCGCTGCGCATGTACGTGCTCTTCATGGGTCCGCCCGACCAGGACAAGGAGTGGTCCGACTCGGGTGTGCTCGGCCCGGCGCGCTTCCTCGACCGGCTCTGGAAGGCGGTCGGGCGGATCGCCGCGGAGACCACGGGCGCGCCCGTGCCGGCCGCACCCGCCGACGCCGCGGGCGACGTGCTCGAGCTCCTGCGCCTGACGCACCGCACCATCCAGCGCGTGACCGCGGACATCGACCGGCGCCTGCAGTTCAACACGGCGATCGCGGCCACGATGGAGCTCCTGAACGGGATCGAGCGGGGCCGTGACGAGCTGATCGGGGATCCGGTGGGCGCGCAGGCCCTGCGCCACGCCGCGGGCACCCTGGTGGGGCTCGTGCAGCCCTTCTCGCCGCACATCGCCGAGGAGCTCTGGGGGCGGCTCGGCGGGGAGCGGCTGTGGGAGGCGCCGTGGCCCGTGGCCGATCCGGCGCTGCTCGTCGCCGACGCCTTCGAGTGCGTCGTGCAGGTCAACGGCAAGCTGCGCGAGCGGGTGCAGCTCGCCTGCGACCTGCCGGAGTCCGAGGTGCTGGCCGCCGTCAAGGCGCTGCCGCGCATCGCGGAGCTCGTGGAGGGCAAGACGATCGTGAAGGAGATCGTGGTCCCCGACAAGCTCGTCAACATCGTCGTGCGCTAGCGCGCGCCCCGCGTGCGCCGCCGCGCGCGACCCGCGCGCCTGCGGCACCGTCCCGTGCCCGGCGCCGGGCGACGATCCGGGTATGTCCCCGCCCCGCCGCCGGACGCTCCTGATCGGCCTGGCCGTCGCCCTCCTCCTGGCGGCCGCCGTCGCGGCCGTGCGCGGGCGCGGGGACGGGCAGCCGCCCGCGTCGGTCGAGACGGTCGGCGCGGTCGCCCCGGTGCCCGAGGAGCCCGTCATCGTGCACGTGACGGGAGCGGTCCGCGAGCCCGGGGTGTACGCGCTGCCGCGCGGCTCCCGCGTCGTGGACGCGATCGAGCGGGCCGGCGGGATCACCCGCCAGGGCAACGCCGTGGCCCTGAACCTCGCCTCGCTCCTCGCGGACGGCGAGCAGGTGCTCGTGCCGGAGCTCGCCCCGATCGGCGCGGTGCCCGAGGCCGGCGCGGGCTACGCGACCGGCACCACGGGCCTCGTGCACCTGAACGGCGCGAGCGTCGAGGACCTCGACGCCCTGCCCGGGATCGGGCCGGCGACGGCGGAGCGGATCATCGCCTGGCGCGACGAGCACGGCGGCTTCTCGAGCGTCGAGCAGCTCGTCGAGGTGCCCGGGATCGGGCCGGCGAAGCTCGACCAGCTGCGCGACCTCGTCGCCCCGTGAGGCGCCCCGTCACGGCGGACCTGGTCGGGGCGGCGCTCGCGACCGGGGCCGCCGCGAGCCTCCTCGCCGGGCCGCTCGCGATCGCGCTCGCCGGGGCGGGCGCGGCCGTCCTCGCGCGCCGCCGCAGCGGGGTCGCCCTCGTGGTCCTCGCCGTGCTCGGCGGCCTCGTGGGCGGCGCACGGCTCGGGGCGCTCGCCCGCGAGCCCCTCGCCGTCCGGATCGGCGAGGCCGTCGTCGACGGCCGGGTCACGGTCGCCGAGGCCTGGCGCGGCGGTGGCCGGCTGCGCCTCGCCGTCGGGGAGCTCGCCGGCGGCGGCCCGGTGCTCCTGCGCCTCGAGTCGGGGGCGCCGCCTCCGCGCGGCGCCGTGCTCCGCGTCGCGGGGCGGCTGGAGCGGCCGCGGACGTCCGCGGACGGCTTCGACGAGGCGGCCTGGCTCGCCCGCCAGGGCGTCCACGCCGTCCTCCGGATCCGCCGCTACGAGGTCGTCGGGATGCGGGGCGGGGCGTGGGGCGCCGCCGATCGCCTGCGGATCGACGCCCTCGACGCCCTCGCCGGCGCCGGCGAGGGCGATCCCGGCGCCGTCGTGCGGGGGCTCGCGTTCGGGGCGGACGCCGGGCTCTCGCCGGGCGCCGTGGCCGACCTGCGCGCCTCGGGCCTCGCGCACCTGATGGCCGTGTCGGGCGGCAACGTGGCCCTGCTCGTGGCCCTCGTCGTGCTCGCGGCGTGGGCGCTCGGGGGGAGCCGCCGCCACGCGCTCGGGGCGGCGATCGCCGCGATCCTCGCCTACGTCGCGGTGGTCGGGCCCGACCCGAGCGTCGTGCGGGCCGGGATCGCAGGCGGCGCCGGCTGCATCGCGCTGCTCGCTGGACGGCCGCGGGCCGCGTGGCGGGTGCTCGGGCTCGGCGCGGCCGCTCTGCTCGTCTGGAACCCGCACAGCCTGTTCGACCCCGGCCTGCAGCTGTCGTTCGCCGCGGTGGCGGGCATCCTGCTGGTCGCCCCGCACACGCGGGCCCTCGCGGCCGCGACGCGCCTGCCACACGTCGTGGCGGCGGCCGCGGCGGTGACCGCCGCCGCGACGCTGACCACGGCGCCGATCAGCTGGTGGCACTTCGGTCAGGTCGCGCTCGCGGCGTCCGTACCGGCCAACCTCGCGGCGGCCCCGGCCGTGCCGCTGGTCCTCTGGACCGCCCTCGCCGCGGTCGCCGTCGACCCTGTCGCGCCGGCCGCTGCAGACGGCCTTGCCTGGTGCGCGCAGTGGCCCGCCGCGTGGATCGTGCTGTGCGCGCGCGGCGGCGCGGCGATCGGCGCCGCGGTGCCCGCGTGGGCCGTGCCGGCGCTTGCCGGCGCGGCCTGCCTCGTCGCGGCCCGGCGGGTAGGATCTGGCCGTGGCCGCGCAGCCCCTCAGCCCCGCCTACCTCCTGATGGGCACGGACCGCGGCAAGGTGCGGCGCGCCGCCGAGCGGCTGCGCGGGCGCTTCCCCGCTGACGCCGTCGACGTGCTGCTCGCGTCCGAATCCGACCCGCAGGACGTGGCGCTCCTGTGCGCGCAGCAGGGCCTCTTCGCGCGCGACCGGCTGGTGGTCGTGGAGGGCATCGACGCCTGGGTCAAGCCCCGCCGCGCGGGGCGGCTCGACCCGCTGGTGGCCTACGTGCAGGACCCGAGCCCGGGCACCGTGCTGCTCCTCGTCGCCGACGCGCCGGCCGATCCGCGCAAGCCCGTCTGGCCCGACGACGACCCGCTCCTGAAGGCCGTGCGCACGGCGGGCGGCAAGGAGGCGGTCCTGCGCTTCGACGCCCCGAAGAGCGCGGCCTTCGCTCGCCAGGAGGCGGAGCGCCTCGGCCTCGCGTTCGCGCCGGACGCGATGGCCCGCTTCACGGACCTGCTCGGCGACCGCCCCGACGAGATCACGCGTGAGCTGGAGAAGCTCGCCACCTATGGCCCCGACGGCCCCGTCGAGCTCGGCCTCGTCGAGGCCATGGTTGCCGCCCGCCACGACGACGCGCCGTGGGCGCTCCTCGACTGCGTCACCGAACGCGACCGGCGCGGCGCGATCGGCGAGCTGACGCGGCTGATGGCGGGCGCTGCGGAGCCGCATCGCGTGCTGCCGCAGCTGACGCGGCATGTGGAGCTCGTGCGGCGCACGGTCGAGCTGGGGGAGGAGGGGCGCCCCTCGCGGGAGGCGCTGGCCAAGGAGCTCGGCGTGGCGCCGTTTCGGGCCGGCAAGATGCTCGCCGCCCTCGGCGTCTGGTCGCCGGCCGACGCCAGCCACGCGCTCAGTCGCATGCACGAGGCCGACGCGGCGCTCAAGGGCATGTCGCGGATGCCGCCGGCGCTCGTGCTGGAACGGGCGCTGGCCGAGGCGCTGTAGCGGGGAGGACTCTAGCGTCCGCAAGCGTAGTGGCGTAGCGTAGGGCTACGCGCAGGCCGCCATCCGTGCTCGCCGCTGTCCTCTTCGCGGTTATCGCCGTCACGGCCACCTCGGTCCTGCCCGCGCCGGCCGACGCGGCGATCACGGCGTGCAATCGATCGCCTGCGCTGGCCGCGACGCTCAGTGTCGCCGAGGCGACCGGTACGACGGTGACAGCGGACGGCACCGGCTACATGGCCTGCGTCTTCCCGAACGGCAGCGAGGCGTACTCGATCGTCATCGCCCAGGCGGACGGCATCGAGGATCTCGGCACTGCCAACGCGACGCGCGTCTTCACCCTCGGCTTCGCGCTGCCCGACGGCGCGTCCACCACGTCGGCCGAGCTCTACGCGGGGGTCAGGTCGTACGTCATCGGCCCGAATGGCCGGGACATCACCCTCGTGCTGACCCCGGTCGCGACGACCAGCGCGGGCCCGGACCTCGTTCCGCTGCAGGACAGCATCGCCCGTATCACCGGAGGGATCCGGTTCACGCCGAGCGGGGCACCGCCCCACGGGCTCGTCGGCATGTGGATCGGCGCCAGCGCGAGCTGGTACGAAGTGAAGATGGGCGGCTCCTGCCCGAACTACGGCACCGGGGGAGCGAGCGGATCCGCCGAGGGCGGCTCGATCTCGGTCGTCATGGCGGCACCGCACCTGACGGCTGGCACTCTCAGTCCGCCGGTGCTGAACACGGGTGCGCTTCAGGCCCTCATCCCCGAGGCGACGGCCTCGGCGTGCTTCGGCGGAGCAACGCTGGCGCAGATCGTCACGGCCCTGCAGATCACCCGCAGCGAGACCGCCGAGGAATCGACCACTCTCACTCCCGGGACGCAGTTCACGGTGGCGGCGGGCGTCGGCGGGCTGCTCATCGACGTCCCGCGGGTCACGTTCTCACGCCCGACCTACCGGTTGACCGCACCGTCCCTCGCGACCACGGCTCGTGCCGTCGCCACCCGCGTCGGCGACAAGGCCAAGGTCAGGGTGACCGTCCCGGCGTCGTCCGCCGGGAAGCCGCTGGTGATCGCCGTCAAGGTGCGCGGGCGCTTCGTCACTCGCTCGTCCACCGAGGCGAAGCCGGGGACGGTGACGCGGATGGTGTCGCTGAAGGGGGTCAAGGGCGTCGCGACGGTGCGCGTCACCCTCGGCGGAGCCGTGTTCACGACCCTCCGCCTCTGATGCGGCCCGAGGCGCTGTAGTCTTTCCCGAGCCCCCCTGCGGAGGCGTGGCGACGTGGCCGAGTGGCTAGGCAGCGGCCTGCAAAGCCGTCCACACCGGTTCGATTCCGGTCGTCGCCTCTGGGGGTCGCCCCGCGAACGCCCCGCGGGTGCCGGGGCCATCGCGCCGGTCGGACTGCTTCCGGCAACTTCGGGTAAGGCTGATGACCCGTTTCTTGCCGGAATCCGACAGGGAAACCCCCGCAATGCGCTGCCACCATGACGGGTGCACCGTTTCATCTGGAGGCCCCGCACCACCATGAGCATCACCTGGATCATCATCATCGCGATGCTGGGAGCCGGCTTCGCCGCGCAGGCGTGGGTCCGCTCGGCGCACAAGAAGGGCAGCAACGTGCGTGTCTCGAGCGGCCTGACCGGCGCCCAGGCGGCCCGCGTCGTCCTCGACGGCGAGGGCCTCTCGTCCGTCCCGGTCGAGCGCGTCCCCGGCCAGCTGTCCGACCACTACGACCCGCGCTCGCGCACCGTGCGCCTGAGCGAGTCCACCTTCGACCACCCGACCCCCGCCGCGATCGCGATCGCGACGCACGAGGTCGGCCACGCGATCCAGCACGCGCAGGCCAGCGCCTTCTTCCGGCTGCGCTCCGCCGTCGCCCCCGCCGCGATGGTCGCGCAGTGGGGCTGGTTCGCCCTCCTGATCATCGGCGTGATGCTCGGGGCCGTCGGCTTCGTCTGGATGGCGATCGCCGTCTACCTGATCGTCATCGCCTTCCACGTCGTCACGCTGCCCGTCGAGTTCGACGCCTCCCGGCGGGCCGGGCAACTGATGCAGCGCTACCAGCTGGTCACGGCCGGCGAGGCGCAGCAGACCAAGACCGTGCTGACCGCAGCGGCCAGCACCTACGTTGTCGCGGCGATCTCCAGCGTCGCGCTCCTGCTCGCGTACGTCCTCCCCATGCTCGGCGGACGCGAGTAGCAGTCGTGCGATGAGCGGTCCCTACACCGCTGATCGCCTCAACGGCCGCCGCGTCGTCCTGGACCGCTCGGACCGGGACGGCGCGGCTCTTGCTGTGGCGCTCGCGGCCCGCGGCGCCGACGTCGTGCTAGCCGACCCGGATCCCGCCGTCGACGCCCCGCCCGGCTGCCGGCTTGAGCCGGACCCCCTGCGCGCGGTCGAGCGGGCCGACCTGCTGATGGCCGACTGCTGGACGGGGGAGACGGCGGCCCACGTGGTGCGGGCGCGCGACCGCGGCATCTCCGTGGCGTCCCTCGCCGACCTCGTCCTCCACGAGGCCCCCTGCCCGGTCGTCGGGGTGACGGGGACGGCCGGCAAGACGATGACCACGCGTCTGATCGCGGACCTCGTGGCGGCCGTCGGGCTCGCCGTGCACGTGCCGCCCACGGGTCGCGCCGAGAACGCCTGGCCGAGCGCCGACACGCTCGCGCTCCTCGCCGACGGACCCGTCCCGGACCTGATCGTGCTCGAGCTGACCAGCACGCACCTCGCCTACGTCTCGACGTCCCCGCGCCACGCGGTCGTAACGACCCTCTGGCCCGACCACGTCGAGCTGCACGGCGGCGAGGGGCGCTACATCGCCGCCAAGCAGCGGATCCTGTCGCGTCAGCCCGTGGACGGCACGGCCGTCCTGCCCCTCGGCGAGACGCGCATCGCGGCCAAGCCCGGCGTGCGCGCCACGCGCTTCTCGGGCGCCGCGCCGGTACCCGGCGGCGTCGGGGTCCGCGACGGCGTCCTCGAGGACGCGACCGGCGATGCCGTGCGCGCGCTCGCCGACCTCGAGCGGCTGCCCCTGGCGCCGTACCTGTGGGGCAACGTCGCCGCCGCCCTGGCCTGCGTGTGCTCGTCGCTCCTCCTCGACGTCCACCCGGGCGGCGCGCTCGGGGCGTTCGCCCAGCCCGCGTGGCGCGGCGAGGAGATCGCCCGCATCCGGGGCACGGCGGTGCTGCACAACGGGATGGCCGCCACGCCCGCGAAGGCCACCGCCTTCCTGCACGGCGTCCGCGATGGCTCGACGACGCTGATCCTCGGCGGGCTCGTCGCGTCGAGCGCGGGCGAGGTGCACGCCTCGGCCGCGGAGCAGCGGATGCTGCGCGACGCCTGCGCCGAGGCGGCGCGCGCTGCGGGCCGGGCGGTCCTCGTCGGCCCCGCGGCCGCGCGGCTCGCACCGCTCCTCGCCGCCGCGGGGCTCGACCGCGTCGACGTCGGCCCCGACCTGCACTGGGCCGTCGGCGAGGCGCTGCGCGACTGCGGAACGGCCGAGGCGATCGCCTGGGTGCCGATGTACCCCGTGGCGCTCGCCGACCGCGAGGCCTTCACCGACCTCGTGTGGGCCGCCGCGCGCGGCGCGGGGCTGGCGCTCGAGGTCGGCTCCCGCTGAGCACCGCTGCGAAAGGCCGAGCGACGATGGAGAAGCCGATCGTGATCTACGACGACCGCTGCGGCATGTGCCGGCGCAGCGCGCGGATGGTGCGCCGCTTCGACTGGCTGCGGCGGCTCGACGACATGGGCTACTCCGTGGCCGAGACGCGCTTCCCCGAGGTGGCGCGCGGCGCCGTCGGCGAGGGCCTGCGTGTGCGCTACCCGGACGGCGGCGTGGCGATCGGCGTCGATGCCGTGCGCGCGATCTCGATCCGGACGCCGCTCGGGGCGCCGTTCGCCTGGCTCCTGTACCTGCCCGGGCTGCACGCGCTCGGGGCGCTCGGCTACGCCCAGATCGCCAAGCGCCGCAACCCCGAGGGGGCCGCGTGCCCCCTGCCGGGCCGCTACGCGGCGCGCGGCTCCGTGTACGAGACGACGTAGACCTTGCGCACGGTCTCGGTGATGTCCCACTCGCCGACCCAGCCCTCGGGTGTGACGACGAGCGCTCCCGGCGCGAGCTGCGTCTCCGTCCCATCCTCGTTGCGCAGGACGCCCCGGCCGGCGATGACGCAGAACGTCTCGCGGTAGCCCTCGCGGCGGGCGGCGAAGGCGCCGGCGGTGCACTCCCAGACGCCCGTCTCGCTGTGCGCGTCGGAGAAGAGCACCTTGCCGGACTCGACGGGCTCGCCGCGCGTCGCGTTCGGCTTGGGCCCGATCACGTCGAGGGCGAGCGTCAGCGGGTCGTCGAAGTGGGGTGCGGTGGGGGCCATGCGGGACTCCTCGGTCGTCGTCACGGGGAGTCTAGGGGCTAGGCTTGCCCCCATGGACGATCCGCTGCGCGACCACGCCGACTCCCCGCTCGATGCGACGATCGGCCTCAGCTACCACGGCCGTGACGGCGACGACGTCGTCCTGCGGCTCGAGCCGACGCACGCGGCGCTCGGCTACGAGGACCCGCCGATGCTGCACGGCGGCGCGCTCGCCACGCTCGTCGACACCGCCGGCTGGTACGCGGTCATGGCCGCCAGCCCGGGCACCTGGGTGGCCACCGATCTGCGCTGCGACTTCCTGCGGATGGCCGACCTCTCGGCCCTGCGCGTGACGGCGCGCTGCCGCAAGGCGGGACGCACGCTCGCCGTCTGCGACGTCGAGATCGCCCCGTGGGACGCGCCGGGGAAGGCGAGCGCGATCGGCCGCATCCAGTTCATCCGCACCGGCGACTGAGCCGACGCGGCGCGGCGGCCGGTACATTGCGCCCATGGGCAATCTGATCGACGGCAAGGCGGTCGCGGCCACGGTCAGCGGCGAGGTGGCGGAGCGCACCAAGCGGCTCCTCGACGCGACCGGCATCCGCGCCGGGCTCGCGGTGATCATCGTCGGCGAGGACCCCGCCTCGCAGGTCTACGTGGCCAACAAGCACCGCGCGTGCGAGGAGGCCGGCATGCGCTCGCTGCAGGTCGAGATGCCCGCCGAGACCACGCAGATCGAGCTCGAGGCGAAGATCGACGAGGTCGCGAACGACCCGGCGATCCACGGGATGATCGTGCAGATGCCGCTGCCCGACCACCTCGACACCGACGCGGCGCTCAACCGGATCCCGTTCGAAAAGGACGCCGACGGCCTGACGGCCGACGCGATGGGCCGCCTGATGACCCTCCAGCCCGGGCCGCTGCCGTGCACGCCCGCGGGCTGCATCGAGCTGCTGCAGGCGTACGACGTCGAGATGAAGGGCGCGCACGCCGTCGTCGTGGGTCGCTCGGAGATCGTCGGCAAGCCGCAGGCCCACCTCCTGCTCAAGGAGGACTGCACCGTCACGATCTGCCACTCGCGCACCCGCGACCTCGAGGGCATCTGCCGCCAGGCCGACATCCTCGTCGCCGCCGTCGGCCGCCCGCGCATGATCGGCGCCGAGCACGTCAAGGACGGCGCCGTGGTGATCGACGTCGGCATCAACCGCCTCGAGGACGGCCTCTGCGGCGATGTCGACTTCGACGCCGTGCAGCCGAAGGCCCGGCTGATCACGCCGGTCCCCGGCGGCGTCGGGCCGATGACGATCGCGATGCTGCTGAAGAACACGGTCGCGGCGGCCGAGCGCAGCGCGGGGCGCTGAGGCGCGCGTGTCCGACGTCGAGCTGACCCCGGACGAGGTGCGCCACGTGGCCGCGCTCGCGCGGCTCGGCCTCGACGACGCCGAGGTCGAGCGGCTCGGCCGCGAGCTGACCTCGATCCTCGGGCACGTCAACACGATCGCGCAGCTGCCGATCGCGGACGTGCCGCCGACCACGCACGCGAACCCGCACGGCGACGCGCTGCGCCCCGACGCCGCGCGCCCCGGCGCGCCCCGTGCGGAGGCGCTCGCGAACGCACCCGACCCCGCGCCCGAGGGCTTCCGCGTCCCGCCGATCGGGGCGTAGGCCGTGGCGATCGACGTCATCGGGCTGACCGCCGAGCGCGCCGCCGCGCTCCTGCGCGGCCGCGCGTGCACGGCCGAGGAGCTGGCGCAGGCCTACCTGGACCGGATCGCAGCCGTCGACGGCGAGATCCACTCGTACCTCCACGTCGACCCCGAGCGCACGCTCGCCGCCGCGCGGGAGCAGGACGCCGCGGGCGTGGACGGCCTCGCGGGCGTGCCGATCGCCTACAAGGACCTCCTCTCGACGCGCGGGGTGCCGACCACGGCCGGGTCGCGGATCCTCAAGGGCTTCGTGCCGATCGAGGACGCCGACGTCGTGCGCTGGGGCAACGAGGCGGGGCTGGTGAGCCTCGGCAAGACCAACCTCGACGAGTTCGCGATGGGCTCGTCGACCGAGCACTCGGCCTACGGCCCGACGCGCAACCCGTGGGACCCGACGCGGGTCCCCGGCGGCTCGTCGGGCGGGTCGGCCGCGGTGGTGGCCGCGGGCTGCGCGCCGTGGGCGCTCGGCACCGACACGGGCGGCTCGATCCGCCAGCCGGCCGCGTTCTGCGGGCTCGTCGGCCTGATGCCGACGTATGGCTCGGTCTCCCGCTTCGGCGTCGTCGCCTTCGCCTGCTCGCTCGAGCAGGTCGGGCCGATGACCCTGACCGTCCGCGACGCGGCGCTGCTGCAGCAGGTGATCGCCCGCGACACGGACCGTGACGCGACCTGCACGGGGCCGCGCGCGCCGATCGAGGTGCCCGAGCCCGGCCGCCTCGACGGCATCACGTTCGGCGTGCCCCGCGTCGAGCTCGAGGCCGGCGTGGAGGAGGGGGTGCGCGCCCGCTTCGACGAGTCGCTCGCGATCGCGGAGTCGCTCGGCGCGCGCCTCGTCGACGTCGACCTGCCGTACGCCCGCCACGGGCTCGCCGCCTACTACGTGATCGCGCCCGCGGAGGCGTCCGCGAACCTGTCGCGCTTCGACGGCGTGCGCTACGGCCTGCGCGTCGACGCCCCGGACGTGCGCGCGATGTACGAGGCGACCCGCGACGCCGGCTTCGGGGCGGAGGTCAAGCGCCGGATCATGATCGGCACTTACGCGCTGTCGGCCGGCTACCACGATGCCTACTACGTGCAGGCGCAGCGCGTGCGCACCCTGATCCGCCGCGACTTCGACGCGGCCTTCGGGGACGTCGACGCGATCCTGCTGCCGACGGCGCCCAGCGTGGCCTTCCCGATCGGGGCGCGGCTCGACGACCCGCTCGCGATGTACGCCAACGACATCTTCACGCTCCCGGTCAACCTCGCCGGCATCCCGGCCCTGTCCGTGCCGAACGGGCTCTCGGAGGGGCTGCCGACGGGGCTCCAGATCATCGGGCCCGCGCACTCCGAGAACCTGCTCCTCCGCCTCGGAGCCGCCTTCGAGGCGGAGCACGCCTTCGACCCCGTGCCCCCGGGCCTACGGAGCGCGGCGTGAGCGGGGCCTGGCAGCGGAACGGCTACGAGGCCGTCATCGGCCTCGAGATCCACGTCCAGCTGAACACGGCCTCGAAGATGTTCTGCGCCTGCCCGAACCGCTACGGCGACGAGCCGAACACGAACGTCTGCATGGTCTGCCTCGCGCACCCGGGCGCCCTGCCCGTGGCCAACGCGGAGGCGGTGCGCCAGTCGGCCCGCGTCGGGCTCGCGCTCGGCTGCCGGATCCCCGCCGCGAGCGAGTTCAGCCGCAAGCAGTACTTCTACCCCGACAGCCCGAAGGCGTACCAGATCAGCCAGTACGACCAGCCCCTGTGCGCCGAGGGCTCGTTCCACGTCCCCGGCGAGGGCGCCTTCTCGGTGCGGATCACGCGCGCGCACCTCGAGGAGGACGCGGCCAAGATGATCCACGCGGGCGGCGACGCCGGGCGCATCCAGGGCTCCGCGGGGAGCGTCGTCGACTTCAACCGGGCCGGCACGCCGCTGCTGGAGATCGTGACCGAGCCGGACCTGCGCTCGCCTGAGGACGCGCGCCGCTTCCTGACGCTCCTGCGCGCCACGGTCGTGGCGATCGGGGCCTCCGACTGCGACATGGAGAAGGGCTCGCTGCGCGCCGACGCCAACGTCTCGATCCGCCCGCTCGGGTCGGAGGAGTACGGCACGAAGACCGAGCTCAAGAACATGAACTCGTTCCGCTTCCTCGAGCGCGGCATCGAGGCCGAGCTCGAGCGGCAGCTGGGGCTCGTGCGGGCCGGGGAGGCGGTGCGCCAGGAGACGCTCCACTTCGACCCGGCGACGGGCGGGCTGACCAGCCTGCGCTCGAAGGAGGAGGCGCACGACTACCGCTACTTCCCCGAGCCGGACCTCCTGCCCGTCGCGCAGGACCCGGACGACCTCGCGGCGCTCGCCGGGCAGCTGCCCGAGCTGCCGGTCGCGCGCTTCGCGCGTCTGACGGGTGCCGGCCTCCCCGAGGCCACCGCGCTGCTCCTCGCCACCGAGGTCGAGTTGGCCGCCTACTACGACGACCTCGCCGGCCGGGTGGGCGACGCGAAGGTGGCCGCGAACTGGGTGATGGGCGAGCTCCAGGCGCACCTCAACGCGGCGGGGATCGTCGCCGACGCGACCCCGGTCACGCCGGAGCGCCTCGCGGGCCTCGTCGCGCTCGTCGTCGCCGGCACCATCAACCAGACCTCGGCCAAGGAGGTCTTCCAGGCCCTCGTCGAGGACCCGGCGGCCACTGCGGCGGGCGTGGTGGGGGGGCGCGGCCTCGCGCAGGTCGGCGACGCCGACGAGCTCGGCGCGATCGTCGACCGGGTGCTGGCCGACCATCCCGACGAGGTCGCGGCCTTCCGCGGCGGCCGCGAGCAGGTGGTCGGGTTCCTCGTCGGGCAGTGCATGAAGGCCTCCGGCGGGCGCGCCGACGCCAAGGCCCTGCAGGCGCTCCTGCGCGAGCGGCTGACCGCCTAGGGGCGGCGCGGGCCGCCCGGCACGGGTACGATTACCCCCCTCACACGCTGGAGAGGCGCATGAAGTCCGACAAGATCTGGTTCGACGGGGAGCTCATCGACTACGAGGACATGAAGGTCCACGTCCTCACGCACGCGCTGCACTACGGCTCCGGCGTCTTCGAGGGCATCCGCGCGTACGACACGCCCAAGGGCCCCGGCGTCTTCCACCTCTCGGACCACATCGCCCGCCTGCGCCGCTCCGCCGAGCAGTACTACATGGACATCCCCTACGGCGACGAGCACCTCGCCGCGGCCGTCCACGAGACGATCGCGGCCAACAAGCTCCCCGCCTGCTACATCCGCCCGCTGGTCTTCCGCGGCGCCGGCGAGATGGGCATCAACCCGCTCAACTGCCCCGTGCACACGATGGTCGCCGTCTGGTCGTGGGGCGCCTACCTGGGTGACGAGGCGATCAAGAACGGCATCCGCTGCATGATCTCGTCGTGGCGCCGGATCGGCCCCAACATGATCCCGGCGACCGCCAAGGCCTCGGGCCAGTACCTCAACTCTCAGCTCGCCAAGATCGAGGCGATCAAGCACGGCTACCAGGAGGCGATCCTGCTCAACGAGCAGGGGATGATCGCCGACGGCTCCGGCGAGAACGTCTTCGCGGTCAAGGACGGCACGCTCTACACGCCGCCGATCAGCGCCTCGTGCCTGCCCGGCATCACGCGCCACGCGGTGATGGAGATGGCCACCACGCTCGGCGTCGAGACCGTCGAGCGCGACCTCACCCGCGCCGAGCTCTACTTCGCCGACGAGGTGTTCCTGACGGGCACGGCCGCCGAGGTCACCCCGGTCGCCTCGCTCGACGACCACCACATCGGCAAGGGCCCGATCACGGGGAAGATCCAGGAGATCTTCTTCGCGGTCGTGCACGGCGAGCACGAGCTCTCCGCGACCTACCTCGAGTACCCCGCCTGACGTGAGCGGCTCGCCCGAGCCGATCCCGATCGCACGGCCCGACATCGGCCCGCGCGAGGAGGAGCTGGTCCTCGAGGTTTTGCGCAGCGGCAACCTCTCGCTCGGCCCGATGGGGCCGCGCTTCGAGCGCGCCTTCGCCGACTGGCTGGGCGTGCGCCACGCCGCCGCCGTCTCGAGCGGCACCGCGGGCCTGCACCTGCTCGCGCACCTAGCGGGCGCCGGGCCCGGCGGCGAGGTGATCACGTCGCCGTTCTCGTTCGTGGCCAGCGCCAACTGCGCGCTCTACACGGGCGCCGACGTCGTCTTCGCGGACATCGACCCCGCCACGTTCAACCTCGACCCCGCCGCGGTCGAGGTGGCGATCACGCCCCGCACCAAGGCGATCGTCGCGGTGCACGTCTTCGGGCTGCCGTGCCGGATCGAGGAGATCCGGGCGGTCGCCGACCGCCACGGGGTCGCCGTGATCGAGGACGCGGCCGAGGCCCTCGGGGCGCGCCGCCAGGGCCGCCTCGTCGGCACCACGGGCTCGCCGGCCGTGTTCGCCTTCTACCCCAACAAGCAGATGACGACGGGGGAGGGCGGCGTCGTCACCACCGACGACGATGCGGTGCACGAGGCCATTCTCAGCCTGCGCAACCAGGGCCGCGCGGACTCCGGCCAATGGCTCGCGCACGACCGCCTCGGTTGGAACTACCGCATGGACGACCTGTCGGCGGCCGTCGGCCTCGCGCAGGTCGAGCGGCTCGACGGCATCCTCGCGCGCCGCGCCGCGGTGGCGGACCGCTACGGCACGCTCCTCGCCGGGCTCGACGGCGTCGAGCTGCCGGTCGAGGTGCCGGGCGATACGCGTTCGTGGTTCGTCTACACGGTCCTGCTCGACCCGGCTGTCGACCGCGACGCCGTGATCGGCCTCTTGGCCGCGCGGGGGGTGGCCTCGAAGCCGTACCTGCCGGCGATCCACCTGCAGCCGCTCTACCGCGACCTCGGCCACGGGCCGGGCCAGCTGCCGGTCTGCGAGGCCGTCTCGGCGCGCTGCCTCGCCCTGCCGTTCTTCGGGGCGCTGACCGCGGACCAGCAGGAGCGCATCGTGGCCGAGCTGGCGGCGATCCTCGCCGATCCGCCCCTGCGGTAGATAGTCTGAGGGTCGATGCCGGCGCTCGTGGCGACACCCGTGGCGCAGTACACGACGACGACGTCATGGATCGCCGCGCCCGTGGTCGGGCAGGGCAACCTCGCCTGGCTCGAGGTCGGGCGCGCCGATGGATCGACGCGGACCGTCGCGGCCTTCCGCGGCGACCGCCTCGTCCTGTGGGCCGAGGGCCGCACCAGCACGGTGGTCCACGAGGACTGCAACCCGGGCGACTGTGACATCGTGCGCGCCCCCGTCGCCGGCGCTGACGGCGCCTTCGCGTACAGCGTGGCGTTCCCCGGCACCGCGGGCTACGTGGCGAGCGTGTCGCGGGCCGGTGGCTCGAACGTCGTCGCCGAGGACGTCACCGATCCGGAGCTGATCCGGGACCCGCACCTCGTGACCACGACGGCGGCGGCCGTCGTCTGGGTCGAGGACGGCTCGGTGCGGATCGCGCCGGCCGTCGGCGGCACGGCGGCGGTCCTCGTCGGCGCGGAGGCCACGGGCGGCGAGGTGACGTCGATCTCGGCCGGCCCGGCCGGGATCGCCTGGTCGGTGCGCCGCCTCGACGGGGGCAGCGCGATCGTCGTGCGCGCCATCACCGGACAGGTCGCGGTGCGGGCGGAGGAGCCCGCGGGCGGCGCCCAGCTCGCCCAGCCCCTCCTGATGGACGACGGCACGATCGTCGCGGTCAGCCGCCGCATCGTGCGCGGCCGCTACGCCATCGACCTGATCGCGATCGCCCCCGACGGCGCGCGGCGGGTCCTCGCCCAGTCGACGCCGTTCGGCCGGGGCGGCCCGCTCGAGGCGATGCGGCCCGCGGTCAGCGGCACCCGCGTCGCCGCGCGGCTGCGCGAGGGCCGGGGCGGCGCGAGTGACGCGATCTGGGTGTTCGACCTCGCGACGGGCGCCAAGCAGCGCGTCACGGCCGCGGACCGCGCCCGCGAGCGCCTGTCGGACCCGGCGCTCGGCGGCGGACGCCTGGTCTGGGCGAAGACCGAGCTGCGTGGCTCGTCGCTTGTGCGGGCGCGCGTCCTGTCGGCCGCCGTGCGCGGCTAGAACGGCGACACGAAGACCGTGACCGGGGTGCCCGGCGGCACCTTGCTGCCGGCCGACGGGTCGAGGCGGAAGACCTTGTCCTGCGGCAGGAGCGAGCCGTCCGCGTTGATGCCCTGCGGGATCAGCCCCGCCTGGTCGAGCAGGGGCTCGGCCTCGGCGAAGGTGCGGCCGACGACGTTCGGGACGAGCGCGCCCGCGTAGTCGCCGCTGGTCCAGATCGTGATCACCGAGTCGCGCGGGGCGAGCGCGACGGCGGCCGGGTCCTGCGAGACGACCGACCCGATCGGCAGCCCGCGGGCGTCCTGCTGGTCCTGCACGACGACCCGGAATCCGGCGGCTCGCAGGCGCGAGATCGCGGTCTCGGCGGTGCTCGGGACGTCGTCGGTCGCGATCACGGAGGGCACGAGCACGCTGGGGACGCGGCGCGCGATCGCCAGCGTGACCACGGTGCCGGGCTCGACGGCGCTGAGCGGCGCAGGCGTCTGGGCGACGACGGTCCCGGGCTCCTCCGACGGCTCCGCGGGGCGGTACTCGAAGCGCAGGAGGAGGCCCGAGCCGGTCGACAGGCTCGTCGCCTTGCGCTTCGTCGACGAGGTGAAGTCGGGGACGGGCACGAGGTCGGCCTCGCAGGGCAGGACCTCCTGTGGCAGGCGGTCGATCGCCCAGACCACGATCTGCGCGTACTCGCAGCCGGGGTCCACGCGCAGGCCGGTCGCGGGGTCGATCGCGATCGGTTCGGACGGCACGCCGTCGGGGTACGGCCAGTCCTCGGCGGGCTGGTAGCGCAGGGCCGCCCTCATGAACGTCGACCACATGATCGCTGGGAAGGTGCCGCCGTAGACGGGGCTGCCGTAGTAGCCGCGGGTCATCGGCAGGGCCGGGTTCTCGTAGCCGACCCAGGTCGAGACGGCGCGCTGCGGGGTTATGCCGACGAACCAGGCGTCCTTGTAGTCGGTGGTGGTGCCGGTCTTGCCCGCGGCGGGCCGCCCGATCCGGGCGTTCTGGCCGGTGCCGTCGGTGATCACGGCGCGCATCGCGTCGATGGTGGTGAGGGCGTCCTCGCGGCTGACCGCCTCGACCACGCGGGGCTTGTTGGCGAGCACGGAGCCGTCGGGGAACTCGATCTTTCGGATCGAGATCGGATCGAGCGAGGGGTCCTCGATGCCGGCGTCGGGCGTGTGGAACAGGATCGATCCGCCGGTGCGGCGGCCCTCGTTCGCGATGGTGGCGTAGGCGTGGGCCATCTCGAGCGGCGAGACCCCGATGAAGAGGCCGCCGAGGCCGATGGCGGGCTGGCCGTCGTCGATCGGCGTGGTGATGCCGAGGCGCCGCGCGACGTCGGCGATGGGGGCCGGCTTGACCAGCCAGGTCAGCTGGGCGAAGACGGTGTTGTCCGAGACGGCCATGGCCTGCGGCAGGGAGAGGTCGTCGCCGTAGTCGTGCTCCGAGTTGCGGACGTACCAGAACTGCTTGCCGCCGAGGTCGTAGAGCACCTTCTGCGAGCGGAACACCGTCGAGGGGCGGATGCCCTGCTCGAGGGCGGCCAGGTAGACGAACGGCTTGAAGGCGGAGCCGGGCTGGCGGCGGGCAGAGGCGGGCACGTTGAACTGGTGCTTGAGCGAGTACGGCTTGCCGCCGGCCATCGCCTTGACCTCGCCGGTCTCGGGCTCGATCGACACGAGCGCGCCTTGCGGGCCGGGCTTCGGCAGGGTGCGGGCGAGCGCCGTCTCGGCGATCCGCTGCTCGCGGGCGTCGAGCGTGGTGATCACCTTGAGGCCGCCGCCGAAGGTCTGGCCGGTGCCGAAGCGGTTGACGAGCTGCTCCGTGATGAACTGGACCCAGTACGGGTAGGCGGTGTCGGGCTCCCTCAGCTCCTCGCGCGAGAGCGGCAGGAGGCGCCGGCTCTGCTCGATCTCCGCCGCCTCCGGGTCGAGGAAGCCCTGCTCCGCCATCTGGTCGAGCACGACGTTGCGGCGCGTGAGCGCCACCTCGGGGTTCTGCAGCGGGTCGTACGTGGAGGGCGACTTGAGGATCGCGGCGAGCAGCGCCGAGTCGGCCGGGTCGAGGGCGTTGGCGGTCGTGTTGAAGTAGAACTTCGCCGCCTCCTCGACGCCGTACGTGTTGTGGCCGAAGTAGACGGTGTTGAGGTAGGCGGTGAGGATGCGGTCCTTCGACCAGCGCTGCTCGAGCTGCCAGGCCAGCGAGGCCTCGCGCACCTTGCGCTCCACGGTCTGCTCGTTCGACAGGTAGGTGTTCTTGACGAGCTGCTGCGTGATCGTGCTGGCGCCCTCGTTGGTGCCGAGGGTGACGCGGTTGAAGACGGCGCGCGCGATGCCGGGGAGGTCGACGCCGCGGTGGTCGTAGAAGCGCTTGTCCTCGACGGCGACGACCGCGTTCTTCATGTCCGGCGAGATCTCCTTGCTGCCGACGATCTTGCGTGACTCCGTGCTGCGCAGGATCGCGATCCGGCGCGGCGCGCCCGTCTCGCCCGTGATCCAGATCGACCCGTCCTGCGCGAGCGCGGTCTCGCGGCCGTCGAACTGCTCGAGCGAGGGCAGGTCGGCGGTGATCGCGGTGGCGAAGCCGTACGAGGCGGCGGCCAGGGCGATCGTGCCCACGAGCGCCGCGATCACGAGCACGCGCAGCCAGTGCCAGCGCCGCCGGCGCGGGGTGCCGGGGGTCGGCGCGTCCTCCGGCAGATCGAGGACGAGCCGGCCGGCGCGGGGCAGGAGTGAGCGTCGTCGGGCCATCAGGCGGGCGCGGGATCCGGGTCCCACGCCCAATGGTATCCCGCGCGCGCCCGTCCGCGGCCGGTATCCTGCCCCGCGGG
>VGBM01000001.1:0-275000 GCA_016870485.1 Actinomycetota bacterium | reverse complement strand
GAAAATCCGCCGGGCAACTCTGAGACGCGATGCCGTGGTCGTAGACCGCAAGTCCCTGAAGCCATGCCTCCAAGAAAAGCCTCTAGGGAGGTGGCGCGCGCCCGTACCAAAACCGACACAGGTAGGCGGGTAGAGAATACCAAGGCGATCGAGACAACCCTCGTTAAGGAACTCGGCAAAATCGTCCCGTAACTTCGGGAGAAGGGACGCCTCATTAAGGTGGAGGGACTTGCTCCCCGAGCCTGAGGAGGCCGCAGTGACGAGGCCCAAGCGACTGTTTACCAAAAACACAGGTCTCTGCTAAGTCGAAAGACGACGTATAGGGGCTGACGCCTGCCCGGTGCCGGAAGGTCATGAGGAGGGGTTAGCTTCGGCGAAGCTCCGAATCCAAGCCCCGGTAAACGGCGGCGGTAACTATAACCGTCCTAAGGTAGCGAAATTCCTTGTCGGGTAAGTTCCGACCTGCACGAATGGCGTAACGACTTGGGCGCTGTCTCAACGAGGGACTCGGTGAAATTGTAGTATCGGTGAAGATGCCGATTAATCGCAGCTAGACGGAAAGACCCCGTGAACCTTTACTGCAGCTTGCTATTGGGATCCGGTTCATCCCGTCCAGGATAGGAGGGAGGCTGTGAAGCCGCGACGCCAGTCGTGGTGGAGCCGCCCTTGGGATACCTCCCTGGATGTTTCGGATTTCTAACCCCATGCCGTGATCCGGGTGGGGAACAGTGGCAGGTGGGCAGTTTGACTGGGGCGGTCGCCTCCTAAAATGTAACGGAGGCGCCCAAAGGTTCCCTCAGCATGGTCAGAAATCATGCGCAGAGCGTAAAGGCACAAGGGAGCTTGACTGTGAGACCAACAAGTCGAACAGGGACGAAAGTCGGGCTTAGTGATCCGGCCGTGGAGAGTGGAATTGCGGTCGCTCAACGGATAAAAGGTACTCCGGGGATAACAGGCTTATGATGCCCAAGAGTCCATATCGACGGCATCGTTTGGCACCTCGATGTCGGCTCAACGCATCCTGGGGCTGAAGTAGGTCCCAAGGGTTGGGCTGTTCGCCCATTAAAGCGTTACGCGAGCTGGGTTCAGAACGTCGTGAGACAGTTCGGTCCCTATCTGCTGTGATCGTTGGAGAATTGCCAGGAGCTGCCCCTAGTACGAGAGGACCGGGGTGGACAGACCTCTGGTGTACCAGTTGTCGTGCCAACGGCATCGCTGGATAGCTACGTCTGGATGGGATAACCGCTGAAAGCATCTAAGCGGGAAGCCCACCTGAAGATGAGTTCTCCCATCCCCTCGAGGGAGTAAGGACCCTGGCAGACCACCAGGTTGATAGGCGGGATGTGGAAGCGCAGCAATGCGTGCAGCTAACCCGTACTAATAGTCCGAGGTCTTGATTTCGCGCTGGAACACCCTTCACCACTATGCAGTTCTCAGGGAGCGGGCGACGACGCCCAGCTGTGCCCGACCGCTTTCCGGTGGTCATGGCGAGGGGGATCCACCTCTTCCCTTTCCGAACAGAGTCGTTAAGCCCCTCAGCGCCGATGGTACTTGGTGGGAAACCGCCCGGGAGAGTAGGACGCCGCCGGAATAACCGCTGAAAGGCCACCCCGCGAGGGGTGGCCTTTCGCGTTGGTCGGGGCCCTAGTGGATCGTCATCTCGATCGGTGGGCCCGACTCGCCGAGGAGCGGGGCGTTGTAGCCGAGCATCCGCCACAGCGGCCCCTCGGGCGTTTCGCGCCGGCGCAGGTAGACGGCGTGGCCGTGGCTGATCCGGCCCATGTGGCGGCGCTGCGCCTCCGCGTCGAGGCCGAGCGTGCGCCCGGCGACGGCCCCGATCAGCCCACCGTGGGCGCAGATCACGACCAGCGCGGAGGCCGGCAGGCCGTCGGTGGCCCGGACGAGCGCGGCCATCCCGCGGGTCGCCACCCGCTCGTAGGTCTCGCCGTCGGTCCAGCCGACGCCGCCCGCGTCGTGGCGCTCGACCCCGTCGGGGAAGCGCTCGCGGGCCTCGGCATGGGTCAGCCCCGCCCACGAGCCCACGTCGACCTCGCGCAGGTCCGGGTCCTCGGCGATCGCGAGCCCGGTCAGGTCGGCGAGGGGCGCGAGGGTCTCGCGGGTGCGCACGAGGTCGCTTGCGACGAGCTGCGTCGGGGCGTGGCGGGCGAGCGGCTCGGCGAGGGCGCGGGCCTGCGCAAGGCCGGCCGCGTTGAGGGGGACGTCCGTGTGCCCCTGCCAGCGGCTGTCGCGGCTCCAGTCGGTCTCGCCGTGGCGCAGCAGGATCACGCGGGCCATGCCCACAGGCTACGTCCCCGGACCCCCGTCGCGGCTACCCTGCCCGCATGGACCTGGGACTCGGCGGCCGCGCGATCCTGATCACGGGCGCGAGCGGGGGCATCGGCCTCGCCACCGCCCGCGCCGTTGCGCGTGAGGGCGCGCGGGTGGCGATCGCGGCGCGCTCGGCCGACCGGCTCGAGGCCGCCGTGGCGGAGCTCGTGGCGCTCGGCGCGCCCGACGCCCTCGCGGTCGTCGCGGACCTCGCGCGGCCCGGCGAGCCGGAGCGGGCCGTGGCCGAGGCGGTCGCCCGCTTCGGCGGGCTCGACGCCCTCGTCGGCAACGTGGGCTACGCGGAGGCGCGCCGGCTCGACGATCTGACGGACGCCGACTGGGAGGCCTCCTTCCAGCTCAACCTGATGAGCCACGTGCGCGCCGTGCGCGCGGCGCTGCCGCACCTGCGGGCGAGCGACCAGGCGCGGATCGCGCTCGTGGCCTCGACGGCCGGCAAGCGGCCGTCGACCGGGATGCCCGACTACAGCGTGATGAAGGCGGCACTGCTCTCCTTCTCGCGCCTCGTCGCGGACCTCGAGGCCCGGCACGGGGTTCTGGTCAACGCGATCTGCCCGGGGCCCACGGCCACCGACGCATGGCTTGCGGAGGGCGGCCTCGCCGACCAGACGAAGGGCGCGGGGACCCGCGAGGAGGCGCTCGCGAAGACGGGGGCCGGGCGGCCGATCGGCCGGTTCGCGGAGCCCGCGGAGATCGCGGACGTGATCGCGCTGCTCGTCTCCGCGCGCTCCTCGTACGTGACGGGTGCAGCCTGGGGCGTGGATGGCGGCACCGTGCCCGTGATCATCTGAGCAGGGACGTGTCCTGATCACACGGTCAGGGCGCTGCTAGACTGGCGCCATGGCCGCGGCCCCGTCGACGTTGCACGCCGACCTGTACCGCTCGCCTGCCGCCTTCGAGCACGAGATCGACGCCGTCTTCCGGCGCAGCTGGGCGTGCGCGGGGCGGGCCGAGCACGTCGCCGAGCCGGGTTCTTTCCACGCCACCGACGTGGCCGGCCAGAACGTCCTGGTGGTGCGGGACCACGACGGAGTGCTGCGCGCGTTCCACAACGTCTGCCGCCACCGCGGGGCGCTCCTCTGCGACGCCGGCACGGGCACGCTGAAGCGCGCCATCAAGTGCCCCTACCACGCGTGGGCCTACGGCCTCGACGGCGAGCTGATCGGGACGCCGAACGTGCGCCCGGATGAGATCGATCGGGCGGCCTACGGCCTCTTGGGTATGCCGATCGCCGAGTGGCAGGGAACTCTGTTCGTCGATCTCGGCGGCGCGGCGGGCCCCTTCGAGGACTACATCGCCTCCCACGACGACGACCCGGCCGCGTTCGAGCGCTTCGGCCTCGGCGACCTGCGCATCGCCTGCACGACGATGCGCCAGGTCGCGGCCAACTGGAAGATCGTGGTCGAGAACTACCGCGAGTGCCTGCACTGTCCGACCGTCCACCCGGAGCTCATCGACATGATTCCGGCGTACCGGACGGGCGCTGTGCAGGAGGCCGTTCCGCGTGGCGACTACGGCGTCGGCATCAAGGAGGGCGCCTCGGCGCTGACCCTGTCGGGCTCCAGCCCCGTGCCGCCCTTGCCGGGACTCAGCGAGGAGGAGGCCCAGTCCGTATACGGCGCGTACCTGTTCCCGAACTGCATGGTCGACGTGAACGGCACCTACGCGAACCTGACCACGCTCCTGCCGCGCAGCGAGCGCAGCACGATCGTCGCGACCGATTACCTCCTGCCGCCCGGGGTGATCGCGGAGCCCTCGCTTGCCGACGGGATCGACGAGCTCGTGCGTTTCATGGAGATCGTGATCGACCAGGACTCCGACGTGGCGGAGCGCGCGCAGCGCGGCCTCGGCTCGCGCGCCTTCGCGCACGGGGTGTATCCCGAGAAGGACGCCGCGCTGCACGCGTTCAACGAGCGCTATCGCGCGCTCGCCGGAGCGGAGTAGGTCGCAGTGCGTGCGGGCGTAAGGCGCTCGCGACCGCGGCCGACCGGCGGTTGTTGAGTACGCTACGGCACGTGAGCGAGCAGACCACCGCGGAGCGCGACGAAGCACCCGCGGGTCCCGTCGCGGACGGCTTCCGGGCGCGGGTGCTCCGTGACGAGGACGCCCGCCTCGCCCCGTGGGCGACGCGGACCGCGGCGTCGCGCGGGCGCGCGCACCCGGAGGCGGACTGCCTCCTGCGGATGCCGTTCCAGCGTGACCGCGACCGGATCGTGCACGCCAAGGCGTTCCGGCGGCTCAAGCACAAGACGCAGGTCTTCATCGCGCCCGAGGGCGACCACTTCCGCACGCGCCTCACGCACACGCTCGAGGTGACCGGGATCGCACGCGCCGTCGCCCGCGCCCTCGCCCTCAACGAGGACCTGACCGAGGCGATCGCGCTCGGGCACGACCTCGGCCACCCGCCGTTCGGCCACACGGGCGAGGAGGCGCTGTCGGACGCCCTCCAGGAGCGCTTCGGCCGGCGCTTCCACCACAACGAGCACTCGCTGCGGATCGTCGAGCACCTGGAGCGCGACGGGCGCGGCCTCAACCTCACCGACGAGGTCCGCGACGGCATCCTCAACCACACCGGGCCCGTCGCGCCGCGCACGCCCGAGGCGCGGATCGTCAAGCTGGTCGACCGCTTCGGCTACATCAACCACGACATCGACGACGCCGTGCGGGCCGGGGTGCTCGACCCCGCGCGGCTGCCCGCAGGGCCGGTGGCCCTGCTCGGCACCAGCGCGGCGCGGCGCATCGACGCCCTCGTCCACGACCTCGTCGAGCGCTCCGCCGAGGCGCGCGACATCGAGCAGTCCGAGCCGTACGCCGAGGCGCTGCTCGAGCTGCGCGCGTTCATGTTCGAGGAGGTCTACCTGCGGCCCGCCACGGAGACGGAGCGGGGCCGCATCCGCAACGTCGTGGAGTCGCTCTTCGCCTGGCTGCTCGCGCACCCCGAGGAGGTGCCGACGGGTCCCGAGCCGCTCGAGGTGCGTGTCGTCGACTACCTCGCGGGGATGACGGACCGCTACGCCCTGCGCGCCTACCGGGCGCGCTTCGAGCCGGACGCCTGGCGCTTCTAGGGGGTGCGGATGGCGGGACGGATCAGCCGGGGCACGGTCGAGCGGGTGCGCGAGCGCGCCGACCTCGTCGAGATGGTGCAGGCCCGCACCGGCCAGGTGCGGATGACGGGCGGCCGCGCGATGGCGCGCTGCCCGTTCCACGAGGAGCGCACGGCGTCGTTCTCGATCGAGCCGACGCAGAAGCTGTACCACTGCTTCGGCTGCGGCGTCTCCGGCGACGTGTTCAAGCTGGTGATGGAGCTCGAGGCGTGTGAGTTCCCGGAGGCGGTGGAGCGGCTCGCGGAGCGCTACGGCGTGCCGATCGAATACGACGAGCTGTCGCCGCGGGAGGCCGAGGAGCGCGACCGCGAGAAGCGGGTCGAGCGCCTGCTCGAGGAGACCTGCGCCTTCTACGAGCGCGTCCTCCTGGACAGTCCGGAGGCGGAGGCCGCGCGCGCCTACCTGGCCGAGCGCCACCTCGACGCCGCCGCCGTCGCGCACTGGCGGATCGGCTGGGCGCCCGACGCATGGGAGCGGGTCGTCGGCGGCGCCCGCGGCAAGGGCTACACCGACGAGGAGCTGATGGCCTCGGGCGTCGCCAGCGAGGGCCGGCGCGGCCCGATCGACCGGCTGCGCGGCCGGCTCGTGTTCCCGTTGGCGGACGGGCGCGGGCGCGTGCGCGGCTTCGCCGGGCGGATCCTGCCCGGCCAGGAGGGCCCCAAGTACATCAACTCGCCCGAGGGGCCGTTGTTCCACAAGGGCCGCATGCTGTACGGCCTGCACCACGCGCGCTCGGCGATCGCCAAGGCGGGCCGCGCCGTGATCGTCGAGGGCTACACCGACGTGATCGCCCTGCACGGGGCCGGGGTGCAGGAGGCCGTCGCCTCGATGGGCACGTCCCTGACGGAGGAGCAGCTGGCCGAGCTGCGCCGGCTGTGCTCGGCGCTCGTGCTCGCGTTCGACGCCGACCAGGCCGGCCAGGAGGCGGCGCTGCGCGGTATGCGCCTCGCCGAGCAGCAGGGCTTCGACGTGCGCATCGTGCCGCTGCCGCCCGGCCAGGACCCGGCCGAGATCGCCCAGGGCGGCCGCGAGGCCGTCGACCGGGCCTTCGACGGCGCCGTGTCGGTGCTCGCCTTCCTCGTCGGGCGCGCGCTGGCGCGCCGCGACGAGGACGGATCCGACCGCGTCTACGCCGAGCTGCGCTCGATCCTCTCGCAGGCCCCGCCGACCCCCGAGCGCCAGGCGCAGGTGCGCCGCGTCGCCGACCAGCTGCGCCTCGACGCCGAGCTCGAGGCGCGCCTGACGCGCGGCGCCCGCGTCGGCCAGCCGGCCGCCGACGACCGCACGCTCGCCCGCGCCCGCCGGCGGCTCGACCAGCGCGCCCGCGCCGAGCGCGAGCTGCTCGCCGCCTGCCTCGCCCAGCCGGCGCTCGCGGCCGCGTCCCTCGACGAGGCCGGGCCCTGCATCGCCGACCCCACGCACCAGGCCCTCGTCGGCTGGGTGCGCGAACGGGCCGCGGGCGCCGAGCCCGCGACGCCGCCCGGCGCGGAGGACGTCGTCGCGGAGCTGTACGCCCTCGCCGGGCGCTACGACCCCGAGGGCGGCGAGATCCGCACGCCCGGGGAGGGGCAGGTGGCGCTGCGCCAGCTCGTCCTGCAGCTGCGCCTGCGCGCCGCCGACGACGCGATCGGCCCCCTGCGGGTCAAGGTCGAGGACGGCTCCGCCGATCAGGACGAGCAGCGCGCGCTGCTCGCGCTCCAGCGCGAGGCCGAGGCGCTGCGCGCCGAGCTGCGCGCGACCGGCGCGATCGCGTAGCCCGCCGCACCAAATCGCGGGGGATCACGCACGCAGGGGCCCGGGTGGCTCGTACCGTGACGGGCAGTTTCTGCGTCGGCCGGGTCTCGTACCCGCTCGGCCGCGGGGCGCCAACTCCAGGGAGTCACGCCGGGGCCCAGCCCGCGAGGGCGGGTCATCGGCACCGACGGCCGAACGGCTCAGTTCCTCCGGGGTCCGCGTGATCGGGCCGGACCGCGGAGGGGCGCACCGGGGGAGGCCCGGAGGTCCGATGCGCGAACCACCCTCCACACGCTGGCTGATCGTCGGCTTCACCCCCTCGATCGTGGCCTCGTGGGCCGCCATCGCGGCCAGCGGCTGGGCTCGGGGTAGGGCTATACTTGCGCCGTCGATCCTCGGTAGCTCAATGGCAGAGCATCCGGCTGTTAACCGGAGGGTTGTAGGTTCGAGTCCTACCCGAGGAGCTCGCGGTCGGGGCGTCAACGGCATAACGTGGTGATAGGGTCAAAAACAGTGCGCCGACTCCCCCTGCTTCTCGTCCTCGCCCTCGTCTCCGTCCTCTGCGCCGTCCCCGTCGCCGTCGGCGCCGTCGGCGGCGTGACGGAGTTCTCGACCGGGATGCCCGCCGGCGGCGCGCCGCAGGCGATCACCGCTGGACCGGACGGGGGCCTCTGGTTCACGCTGCCCGGGGTCAACGCGATCGGCCGGATCACGCCGACGGGGCAGGTCTCGACGTTCACGGCCGGCATCCAGGCTGGCGCGCAGCCGTGGGGCATCGTCGCGGGTCCGGATGGCAACCTCTGGTTCACGGAGAAGGGCGGCAACGCGATCGGCCGGATCACCCCGACGGGGCAGGTGACCGAGTTCAGGATCCCCACGGACGGCAGCCAGCCGTGGGGGATCACGGTCGGCTCCGATGGCAACCTCTGGTTCACCGAGTCGCAGTCGTCGGCGAACAACATCGGCCGGATCACGCCGCAGGGCCAGGTCACGGAGTTCACGTCCGGGCCCGGCGCGACGGTGCAGGCCCTCGGCATCACGGCGAGTCCCGACGGCAACCTCTGGTTCGTCGAGGCGGGCACGAACTCGATCGTGCAGATGAGCACGCAGGGCGCCGTGGTCAACGCCTTCAGCGCGGGGATCACCGCCGGCGCCGGCCTCTACGCCATCGTCAGCGGCCCCGACGGCAACCTCTGGTTCACGGAGCAGGCGGGCAACCGGGTCGGTCGCATCACCCCGGCCGGCGTGGTCACGGAGTTCCCGATCGCGGCGGCCGGCATGGCCCCGTCCGGGATCGTCGCCGGCGCCGACGGCGCGCTGTGGGTGACCGAGAACGGCGCCTCCAACACGGGCAACAACGTCCTGCGCATCACCACGGCGGGCGCGATGACGCAGTACCAGAACGGCATCAGCGCCAACGCCGGGCTGCTCGGCATCGCCGCCGGCCCCGACGGCAATCTCTGGTTCACCGAGAGCGCGGGCAACCGCATCGGGCGTCTGCTCTCCGGCGTGGAGCCCGTCGTCACGGCCGCGCCGCAGCTGAGCGGCTCGCCCGTGATCGGCACCGCGCTGTCCGTGACCACGGGCACCTGGAAGTACCTGCCGACCTCGTACCGCTACCGCTGGCTGCGCTGCACGACGGCGGCCGCCACCAAGTGCTCGACGGTTCCCAGCCAGACGAAGGCCACGTACACGATCACGAACGCCGATCAGGGTCAGTTCCTGCGCGCCTCCGTGGTCGCCGTCAACCTCAACGGCACGAGCGCCGGCGCGCCGACCGAGGTCTCGGCGCAGGTCCCGACGAGCGCCTTCACGGTCACGAAGCCGACGATCGAGTACCGGCAGCGCGATGTGCTCCTGCGCAGCACGGTCACGACCTCGTGGGCGGGGCGGATCACGCAGGTCGGCACGACGACGCAGGGCGGCCGCACCGTCCACCGCTGTGGCGTCGAGCAGCGCGTGGGGGGCGGCGGGGCCGTGCAGATCGTCTGTCGGCTGCCGTACGCCTCGCGCAGGACGCTGCGCTACACGTCGCTGTGGATGACGATCACCACGACGTTCCAGGCCACCGACGGGCCCGTGGCCACGAAGCAGCAGGCGCTGCGGGTCCCCGTGCGCCTGTTCCCGTGGCGCACGGCCGGCTGATCCGCGGTCAGGCGCCGACCGGCAGGCCGCCGACCGCGCCGGCGGCGGCGAGCTCGGCGATCTCGGCCGCCGAGTAGCCGAGTTCGCGCAGCACCTCGTCGGTGCTCGCGCCGCGTGCGAGCCCGGCGTGGCGCACGGCGCCGGGGGTGCGCGACAGCCGCGGGGTGACCGCGGGCTGAAGGAGCTCGCCGTCCCCGTCGGGGTTGGCGACGGTGGCGAGGGAGCCGCGCGCGATCACGTGCTCATCCTGCAGGAGCTGCGTGGCGTCGTAGATCGGCCCGGCGGCGGCGCCGGCGTCGGTCAGGGTCTGGACGGCGTCCCGCCAGGTGCGCGCACGGGTCCACGCGCCGATCAGGGCGTCGAGCTCCTCGACGTGCTCGATGCGGTCCGCGTTCGTCGCGAAGCGGGGATCCTGCTCGAGCTCGTCGCCGCCGACGACGAGCAGGATGCGCTTGGCCACGGAATCGGCCGATCCCGACATGCAGATCCAGCCGTCGGCGCACTCGTAGACGTTGCGCGGCGCCGAGAACCAGAGGCGCGAGCCAATGCGCCGGTCCGGGACGCCGGTGCGCTGCGCGATCGTGGGTCCGGGGCCAACGATGTCGAGCATCGACTCGAGCAGCGTGGCGTCGATCACCTGCCCCTCGCCGGTCAGGTCGCGATGGCGCAGGGCCGCGAGGACCGCGAAGGCGGAGAGGGCGCCGGTGACCTCGTCGGCGAGGGCGATGGACGGCAGGGTCGGTGGACCGTCGGCCTGGCCCGTCGTGTGGGCGAGAGTCGACATCGCCTCGGCGATCGTGCCGAAGCCCGCGCGGCCGGCGTAGGGGCCGTCCTGGCCGAAGCCGGTGACGCGCAGCACCACGAGGCCCGGGTTCGCCCGCAGCAGCACCTCCTCGGGATCGAGGCCGAGCCGCTCCAGCGTGCCGGGCCGGAAGTTCTCGATCAGGACGTCCGCCTCCGCGATCAGCCGCAGCAGCACGCCGCGGCCCGCGTCCTGCTTGAGGTCGAGCTCGATCGGGCGCTTGTTGCGGCCCACCTGGCGCCAGTAGAAGCTGTCGTCGGCGTCGCGCTCGCCGAGGGCGCGCGCGCCGTCGCCGTCGCCGACGCGCTCGACCTTGATCACGTCGGCGCCGAAATCCGCGAGCCGACGCGCGGCGCTCGGCCCGGCGAACACGGTGGCCATGTCGATGATGCGCAGGCCGCGGAGCGGGCCGATGGTCGTCGGCACATCCATGTCAGTGGGCCCCGGCGGGCAGGATGGCGTCGAAGCCGGCGAGGATCCGCTCCGCGACCTCGGGCTCGGCATTGACGCCCATCATCCCGACGCGCCAGATCGGTGGGGCGTCGGGCCCGAGCCCGCCGCCGACCTCGATGCCGTGGGTGTGCAGGAGCTCGACCTGCACGGCCCTGCCGTCGACACCGTCGGGCACCCGGACGGCGGTCAGCTGGGGCAGCTGGCGGGCGGGGTCGGCGAGCAGGTCGAATCCGCGCTCGCGGAAGCCGGTCTGCAGGTGGGCGCCGGCGGCGGCGTGGCGGGTGATGCGCGCCTCGAGGCCCTCCTCGAGGCCGAGGCGGAGCGCCTCGTCCAGCGCGTAGTAGTGCAGGTTGGGGGTGGTGTGGTGGTACGTCATCGGCCGGTCTGCCCAGAAGCGCAGGTGCTCGGCCAGGTCGAGGGAGTAGGGAACGGGCATGCCGTCGCGGCCGAGGCGCTCGATCGCGCGGCTGGAGAGCGTGATCGGCGAGAGCCCCGGCGGCGCAGCCAGGCACTTCTGGCTGCAGGCGTAGGCGTAGTCGACGCCCCAGGCGTCTGCCTCGATTGGGATGCCGCCGATCGCCGTTACGCAGTCGGCGAAGAGCAGCGCGTCGGAGTCCGATGCGCGCAGCATCGCGCCGAGCTCGGCGAGCGGGTGCTGGACGCCGGTCGAGGTCTCGGCGTAGACCACGCAGACCATCACGGCGTGCGGGTGGGCGGCCACGGCGGCCATGATCTCGTCGTTGGGGACGTGCTGTCCAAACGGCGCACGCACCTCCACGATCTCCGCGCCGCGGCGGCGCAGCATCTCGATGATCCGGTTCCCGAAGAAGCCGGCGCTGGCCGCGACGACCGTCTCGCCGGGGGCGACGAGGTTGAGGATGCCGGCCTCCATGCCGCTGGTTCCGCTCGCGGACAGGCACAGCGAGGCGCCATCCGCGCGGCCGTAGTAGCGGCCGATCATGTCCGCCAGGATCGGCAGGCGATCCCAGAACACCGGATCGAGGTGCGAGACGAGGGGGCGCTCCATGGCCGCCCGCGCCCGCGGATCGACGTTCGAGGGCCCGGGGCCGGCGAGCAGCCGCTCGGGCGGGGCGAAGGCGTGGATCACGGGGGAGGGGGCGGTGGCGCTCACGGGGTGGCTCCTGGCTCGCTGGTGAGCGGATGGTACGCCGTGCGACGCATAAGATCCATATTGATTCTCATGATAAATCATCGGAATAATCCGATGTGAATGATCAGCCGACGCTCTGCACGCCCGCGGCGACCCCGGCCATCGTGGTCAAGAGCGGCTGGCGCCTCGCCTCGTCTGGGGTGCGGCGCACCTCCTCTTCGACGGGCGGGCGGCTGCGTCGCACCTCGTCGGTCGCCCACCATGCCGCAACGGTCTCCGCGAGATCGGCGCGGGCTTGCACACGCGCCTCATCGCCGCGGACGCGGTCGAGGTCGTCGAGCTGCTCCGCGATCAGCAGCAGCTTGTGGATGACGGCCCGGCGGGTGGCGTCGGACGGGTGCATGGTGAGCACGATCTCGACGTGCAGGTCGTCGGGGTGCGCGCGCAGGGCGCCCGGATCCTCGACGTCCCGCAGGGCGTCGGCCAGCGAGGCTCGGTGCGCGGACGATCCCTCGAGCCGCCGGATGCGCTCGCGCCCCTCGGCGACGTCGGCCGCCTGCAGTCGCAGCAGGAGCGCCTTGCCCACCACCAGGGCCTCGAGCAGGAGCGCCTGGAGCAGCTCCTCGTCGCCGCGCGGCGTCCCGGTGGCTGGGGCGTGCGCCGTCGGCATCAGGCTCCGGGCAGCCGGTCCGCGCGGGCGATCACGTTCTCAGCCATCTTGATCGAGGCGGCGTCGATCAGGCGGCCGTCGAGGGAGACGGCGCCGCGGCCCTCGCGGGCCGCCTCCTCCATCGCCACCATGATCCGGCGCGCGCGGTCGATCTCCTCGGGCAGCGGGGAGAAGATCTCGTTGGCCAGCTCGATCTGAGACGGGTGGATCGCCCACTTGCCCTCGCAGCCGAGCGCGGCGGCGCGGCGAGCGGCCATCCGGTAGCCGTCGGGGTCGTTGAAGTCGCCGAACGGGCCGTCGATCGGGCGGATGCCGTTGGCGCGGCAGGCCACGATCATGCGCGACAGGGCGAAGTGCCAGGGGTCGCCCCAGTGCAGGGCGCGCTCGCCGGCGGCATCCGGATCGGTCAGGACTGCGTACTCGGGCGTCACGCCGCCGATCACGACGGTGCGGGCCCGCGTCGAGGCGGCGTAGTCCGCGACCCCGAACGAGAGCGCCTCAAGCCGGTCGGGGCAGGTCTCCGCGATTCGCTCGACGTTCGCCATGCCGGGCGCCGTCTCGATGAGCGCGGTCAGGGCGACGGGCTCGTAGCCGTACGCCTGCTCGATCTGGCTCAGCAGCATCGCCACGAACTCGAGGTCTGACGGGCGTCCGACCTTGGGCACCAGGATCATGTCGAGCCGGTTGCCGACGGCCTCCACGATGTCGACGACGTCGCGATAGGCCCAGTGGGTGTCGAGGCCGTTGATGCGCACCGAGACGGCGCACCCCGACCAGTCCTGCGAGGTGAGGGCATCGATCGCGTTCGCGCGCGCCTGGACCTTGTCGTCGGGTGCCACGGCGTCCTCGAGGTCGAGGAACACGATGTCGGCACCGGCGGTCGGGGCCTTCTCGAGCATGCGCAGGTTCGAGGCCGGCACGGCGAGCTCGGAGCGGTGGAGGCGGTCCTTGTCGGGCATGGTGGACACCCTAGCGATCGATACTTGGACTTCCAACAGCAGATCGTGTGTAATCGATAGCCTCTTGGCTATGACACTCTCCCAGCTGCGCACGTTCATCGCCGTCGCCGAGCACGGCTCCGTGCGCGCGGCCGCCGAGACGCTGCACATCTCGCAGCCCTCCGTGTCCGGCAGCCTGGCCGCGCTGAGCGAGGAGGTCGGGGTGCCCCTGACTGAGCGCGAGGGGCGCGGGCTCAAGCTGAGCGCGGCCGGTGAGGCGTTCCTGCCGCACGCCCGCGAGGCGCTCGGCCTGCTCGACCAGGGCACCCGCCTCGCCCGCACGGCCGCCGAGGCGACCACCGCCACGGTGCGCATCGCCGCGGTTTACACGGCCGCCGAGTCGCTCCTGCCGCCGCTCCTGCGGCGCTTCCGGGAGGCGCACCCCGAGATCCCGATCCAGCTCGAGATCGGCAACCGCGAGGAGGTGCTGGGGCGGCTGGCCGGGCGGGAGGCCGACGTCGCCGTCGGCGGGCGCGCGCCCGACGAGGGCTTCGAGGCGCTGCCGATCGGCCCCAACCCGCACGTCGTCGTCGCGTCGCCGGAGCACCCGCTCGCCGGTCGGTTCGGCATCCCCCTTGCGGAGCTCGCCGGCGAGACCTGGCTCGTGCGGGAGGAGGCCTCGGGCACCCGGCGGCTGGTCGACGAGTACCTGCTGAGCGCGGACATCGACCCGCCGATCACCACGATCGGCTCGAACGGCGCGATCGCCGCGGCGGCCATGGTCGGGCTCGGCGTGGGCCTCGTGCCGCTTATCAGCGTGCAGCAGCAGATCGACGGCGGCCGGGTCGTGCGCCTCGATGTCACGCCGGCGCCGCCAACGCGTGAGTGGTACGCGATCCTGCCGGCGCGGCGGCCCAGCCCGGCGGCGCGGACCCTGGCCGAGTTCCTCAGCGGGTCCTGAGGAAGGCGACGATCCGGTCGGCGACGCCGTCCGGGTCCTCGACGTGCAGCCAGTGTCCGACCCCGGGGCGCTCCTCGAGGTCGAGGCCGGCCGGGAAGCGGCCCGCGAAGCCCCGGAAACAGGCCGGCCGGATGCAGCCGTCGTCTGTGCCGTGGAGCATCAGGGTCGGCACGCGCACGTCGCCCGTCCCGCCCGAGGCCTCGAAGTCGTCGCGGTACCAGCGGTGGACGGCCTCGCCGACCCCGGGGCGGGCCAGGACGTCCTTGACCGCGTCCCATGCCTCGCGCTCGAGCCCGGGCGACCACTCGGCCTGGATCTGGTCGAGCCAGACCGGGTCGGCCGCGAGGCGCGCCGCGGCCCCGGAGTAGGCGAGGATCCAGGCGTAGGCTGCCGTCTTCTGCTCCTGCAGATCCATCCGGCGCGCTGCGAAGCCATCGGGGTGGGGGATCGCGAGCGAGACGACGCGGCCGACCCGCTCGGGGTGGTCGGCGCCGAGGTCGAGCGCGACGCAGCCGCCCCAGTCGTGGCCGACCACGGGGCAGGCGTCGAACCCGTGGGCGTCGAGGACGGCCACCATGTCCCGCGCCACGGCGGCCGTGCGGTAGTCGTCGACGGGCCCCGACGGGTCGTAGCCCGGCAGGCTCGGCACCAGGCAGCGGAAGCCGGCCGCGAGCAACCGCTCGACGAGCGGCCGCATGCCCTGCGGGCAGTCGGGAAAGCCGTGCAGCACGAGCACGGGATCGCCCGCGCCGACGTCCCAGACGGCGACGTCGCCGCGCGCCCGCACGATCCGCGGCTCGCCCCATCCCGTGCTCACAGCGTGGAGTAGCCCCCGTCGACCGGCAGGATCGCGCCGGTCAGCCAGCGCGCGTCGTCCGAGGCGAGGAAGAACGCCGCGCCGGCGATGTCCCCGACCTCGCCGAGGCGGGCCATCGGTGTGCGCCGCTCGAGGTCGGCGAGGCGCTCGGGCTCGTCCCACATGTCGCGCGTCATCGCGGTGCGCACCCAGCCCGGGCAGATCGCGTTGACGGTGATCATGTGCGGGGCCAGCTCGATCGCCAGCGTGCGCGTCAGCTGCACGACGGCGCCCTTGCTCATGTTGTAGTGGTTGCCGGTCTGCACGCCGGTGATGCCGGCGATGGAGGCGAGGGTGACGATGCTGCCGCCGCGATCCTGCTCGACCATCAGCCGCGAGGCCTCGCGGCAGGTCCACCAGACGCCGTCGACGTTGACGGACTGGACGCGCTTGTAGTCCTCCCAGGGCTCGTCGCGCAGGGGGTGCGCCTTCGGGGAGATGCCGGCGTTGGCCACGCAGGCGTCGAGGCCGCCGAAGGCCTCGACGGCCGTGGCCACGGCCGCGGCCACCTGCGCGCCGTCGGTCACGTCGCAGGGCGCCCAGACGGCGCGCCCGCCCGCCGCGGCGATCGCCTCGTGCGTGGGCACGGGCTCCTCCCAGCCGCCCGCGATCGGCAGCGGCTCGATGTCCGCGCAGACCACCGCCGCGCCCTCCGCCGCGTAGCGCAGCGCGATCGCGCGGCCGTTGCCGCTCGACGCGCCCGTCACGAGGGCCACCTTGCCCCGCAGCCGCTGATCCGCCATCCGTCAGTCCCCCTCCGCTCGGGTCTCCGCGGCGAGCGCGGCATCGCGCCCGCCGTCCAGTCGTATCGTCGCGCCGTTCAGGGACGGCTGCGCCAGCGCGAAGCCCACCGCCTCCGCCACCTCGTGCGGCGGCACGTCGTCCGCCACCGCGACCACGTTGGCCGCGAGGCCCGGCGTCGCGGCCGCGACCTCGGCCAGCATCGCGAGACCGGCCGCCACCACCGAGCGCGCACCGTCCCGGTGATCCGGCAGGACGGCGCTGGCGGGGCAGACGATCGCAACCCGCGTGGGCTCCCCGTCCCCGGCCGCCGCGCGCAGCGCGGCGATCGCCGGGGTCAGCGTGGCGTCGACGAGCGCGGCGAGGTCCCCGGAGGGCAGCGCGCCGACGGGTCCCGCGGGCGCGGGCAGCGCGACGACCACGAGCTCCACCCGTTCGCCCGCCGGCGGCTGCTCGCGCAGCGCGCGGGCCACGGGGCCGTCCGTCCCGATCACTTGGCGGCCCCTCACGCGGCACCGTCCTTCCAGCCCGTCGCCGAGGCCCGCATGCCGGCGTCGACGAGGAGTCCGACGCCCGTGATGCGGGCCGCGTCGGGGCCGGCGAGGAACGCGGCCGCGCCGGCGACGTCGGTCGCCTGCACGATCGCGCCGAGCGGCGGCGCCAGCCAGCCGTCGGTGGCGCCGGGGTTGCGGCGCCCGGCCGTGGTGGTCACCATCCCGGGCTCGGTGTCGCCCGGGCAGAGCGCGTTGACGCGCACGCCGTCGGGTCCCCACTCGGCCGCGAGGCAGCGCATCAGCTGCAGCACCATCCGCTTCGTGATCGAGTAGCCGGCGATCGCGGGCTCACCCCAGACGCCGGCGTCGGAGGCCGTCATCAGGATCGAGCCGCCGCTCGCGGCCAGGTGGGCGCGGGCGGCGCGCGCCTGGCGGTGGACCGCGAGCACATTGACCGCGAGAAGGAGCGCCCAGTCGTCGTCGGCGGTCCCCGGCAGGTTGCGGTCGGCGATCACGCCCGCGTTGAGGACGGTGCAATCGAGGCCGCCGAGCGCCTCGGCGGCGAGCGCCACCGGGTCGTGGCCGGGGTCGGCGACGTCGCCCACCACCGCGACCCCGCCGATCTCGTCGGCGATCAGGCCAGCCCGCTCGGCGCTGCGGCCGGCGACGGCGACCCGCCAGCCGTCGGCGGCAAGGCGCCGGCAGATGGCGGCGCCGATCCCACTGGTGCCGCCGGTGACGAGCGCGCGGGCGCTCACGGCAGCTCTCCGAGCGGGCGGCGCGCGGCGAGCCGCGCCGCGATCCGCCCGAGCCGGCGTGGATCGTCATCGACGAGCCACGGCTCGTCGGGACCGGTCGCGAGGGCGAGCTCGAGCCGGTCGCCCCGGGCGGCGAGGCCGATTCCGAGCGGCGAGCGCACGGCCGCTGCGCGCGCGGGCGCGGGCGCGACGACGGCGAGGGGAACGGCCTCCTCCTCGAAGGCGGCGCGCACGAGGCGGACGAGCTCGGCGTCATCCGTGGCCAGGACGACGGCGGGGGCGCTCATGCGGTCTCCGCGTGCAGAAGCACGAGCCCGACGGCGACCGCGGCCCGGGGGCCGTGACGGCCGAGGATGTCGCCGCGCGCGATCGCGAGGTCGAGGTCGGCGAGGGCCAGGGACACCTCGTCGACGACCTCCTGGTCCTCGGCGCAGCCGCCGACCAGCACGGCCAGCTCGCCGGCGGGCAGCCCGCCGACGGCCTCGGCGGCGCGCCGCAGGTTCGCGGCGATCACGTCGCGCTTGGCCGCGCGCCTGAGCCGCGCCCACAGCTCCGGCGGCAGCGCCGCCTCGAGCGGGTCCAGGGAGCCGTCCCGGCGCTCCGCGAGGCAGAGGTGCGCGACGCAGCGGGCCGGGGCGGGGCGCTCGAGGAACGTGCGGCCGCCGTCCTCGTGGCGCAGGATGAACGGGGTCTCGACGTGCACGGTGGGCAGCCGCTTGGCCTGCTCGGCACGGAGGTGGTCGACGCCGAGGATCGCGCCGCAGATGCGGTCGACGAGGTGCCCGGCGCCCGCGGCGGCGACGGCGCGCGCCGATCCGTCGAGCCCGACGTGGAGGTCGACGGTGCCGCCGCCCATGTCGATGACGATCGGCGCGTGGCCCGCACCCGGGGTGGTCGAGGCCCCCGCCACTGCGGCGGCGGTCTCGGCGCCGACCACCACGACCTCGCAGCCGGCGCGCTCCGCGAGGGCGGCCTCGAGCACGCGGTCGCCGCGCTCGGCGAGTACCGCGAGGCCGACGGCGCGTCGCGCGTGGAGCGCGAGCGCGAGGCGCGCATCGTCGTCGGGGGCGGGCAGCGGCGCCCAGAAGGCGTCGATCAACTCGGCGTCGACGCCTTCGACCCTGCGGACGGCGCCGTGCGCGGGCGGGGCGACGGCATGGTCGACCGCGACCTGCGACCCGTCCTGCAGCGTGGCGAGGGGCGGGGCGTCGCGGTGCGAGGCGCCCGACGAGGCCTCGCCGCGCACGGCGATCGCCGCGCGGTGCCCGACGAGGGCTCGGGCGGCGTTGCGCGCGCCGCGGGCTCGGGACGGGTCGAGGGCGAGGAGCACGGCGAGCCGCAGCGGGTCGGCGAGCTGCTCGACGACGCCGCCGGGCGGGGCCACCTCGATCGCGGCCCAGGCGCCGCGCGACAGATCGGCGGCGTCCGCGACCTCGTCGATGATCGGCAGGGTCCGGTCGACGCGGTTGCCGATCAGGACGCCGTCGTCGTTCGTCACGACGATCGCCGCGAGCCGCCAGCCGCGTTGGCGCGCGTCGTTGAGCCGTGCCGCGGCGGCGTCGAAGTCGAGCGGGGGCACGATCGGGATGACGGGGTCGCCCGCGGGGTCGCCCGTGAGGTCGTCGAGGTCGACGAGGCGCCCGGCGGCGGCGCCGAGGCCCGACGGGGTCGCGCTGACGGGCCGCGCGATCGCCACGCCGCCGAGGTCGCGCTCCTCATCGGCGGCCAGCTCGCGCAGGCCGGTCTCGACGGGATGCAGGTCGGCGAGCAGGATCCGGCTCGGCTCCTCGCCGAGCCGGCGGCTCGCCCGGATGATCAGGTCGAGCACGCCGTCGGCGGCCGCGGCGGACCCCTTCGCGCCGGTGGTGGGGCCGCGCGTGACGCTCAGGAACTCGGGCTCGCGGCCCGGGCTGAGGCGGGCGATCGCCACCTCGGTGGTGGCGTTGCCGACGTCGACGCCCGCGACGACCACGTCAGGAGATCAGCCCGCGGCGCAGGTAGTGGGTGCGCGCCTCGCGCACCAGCGCGGCGCAGCGGTTCGCCCCGCCCGCCGCGAGGGCCGTGGCGATCTCCTCGAGCTCGGCGGCCGAGGAGCGGCCGGGGCGCAGCGCGTCGTAGAAGCGCAGGACGTCGTCGTCGGCGAAGGTGGCGAGCTCGGCGCCGCGGCGCAGGTTCTCGGCCAGCTGTGGGTTGCCACCGCGCTCGGCGAAGTCGGCCTGGCGGAGCAGCGTCTGCGGGTCGATCGCGGCGTCCTGCGCGCTGACGCGGCCCGCGCGGACGGCCTCCACGGTCAGCTCGTCGGCGGTGCGGCCGGTCTGGGCGCGCACCTCGGAGCGGTGGTGCTCACCGAGGGGGTAGCTCAGCTCGGCCACGAGACCTCCACGGCCCGGGCGGGGCCGGGCTCGAGGCACGCGCTCTCGCGGGTGATCAGGGCGACGACCTTCGCGTGGTAGCGCGGGCCCATCGCCGCGCTCGACTCCGGCAGGATCACGGGCGCGGGCTTGCCGCCCTTCGCGTGGCGGGCCGCGTTGCGGCCGAGGGCGCGGAAGTGCTCGGGCCCGATCAGCGGGGCGACGCTGAGCAGCTCCAGGTTGGCGAGCACGGGCAGGTCGGCGCGGTGGATCAGGGACGTGCCCTTGCCCTGGATGCCGAGGGCGACGCCGCTGCCCGACAGGGTCGCGGCGGTCCAGCCGACCATGCCGAGGTCGAGGGAGTGGGTGACGCGCACGACGCGCGCGTGGACGCCCTCCTCCTCGATGCCCGCCAGCAGCTGCCGCAGAGCCTCGCCCACGGTGACGCCGGACAGGGTCAGCCAGACCTCCTTCGCGAAGGCCGGCGAGACGCCGATCACGACCTCGTCGGGGCGCACCTTGGCGGCGGCGGGGCCGGTCTCCTGGAGGGTCACGCAACCGGCGTGCGGCGCCTGCTCGGCGAGCAGGTCCGCGTGGGTGCGCTCCTGGCGCACGCGGGCGATCTCGGTCTGGCGCTCGGGCGAGACGCGGTAGCCGGTGCCGGGGCCCGTGTAGTCGTTCGGGTCGGTCAGGGCGCTGAGGACGCGCATCTCCTCGTCGAAGATCGCCGAGGTCTGCAGGTGGTCGCCGAATAGCCGCTGGCGGGTCATCTCGAGGACGCGCTCGGCCTCGACGTCGAAGCCGCGGGCGGCGAGCGCGCGCACGACGTCCAGGGCGGTGATGCCGCGCTCGATGACGGCGTCGCCCGCCGTGGCCGTGTCGTCGGTCTGCTCCTGGGCGACGTCGAGACTGCCGTGGGCGTGGACGACCCGCTCGACCTCGGCATCGTCGAAGGTCAGGAGTTCGAGCTCCTCGAGGACGGCCCGGCAGGCCTCGGCGGCGCGGCGGCGCAGCGGCAGGAGCGTCGCGTCGTCCCGCGAGCGCAGCGCCCCCTCGAAGCCCCAGTCGCGCTGGATCATCATGTAGTCGTCGATGTCCTCGGCGTTGAAGTTCGAGGGGCCGAAGGCATTGTCGTAGGTCGGGATCGACCCGAAGCCCGAGAACAGGAAGTCCGAACCGGCGAGGAGCAGCGGCAGGGTGTGCGCGGTGCGGCGGATGTCGGACGCACTCATCTGCGTGTCGTTGCCCGTGCAGGTCTCGAGGCCGTAGAGGGCCGCGAGCACGTTCTCGGCGAGGATCTCGCGCATGCCGTTCGGGACGGAGCCGGTCACGTTGATCCCGTCGATGCCGCCGTTCTGCGTGCCCTGGGAGCCGGCGGCGCGCGTCACGGCGAGGCAGCGCGCCTCGAGGTAGAGCATCGACTTGCCCTCGGCCGCGCCCATCAGCACCTCGGCGCCGGAGCCCGAGGTGAAGCGCATCTTCAGCCCGCGCGAGGCGTACGAGGCCGCGAGGAACGCCTTCGACCAGGGCGTGTCGTCGCCGTCGAGGAAGACGCGCTCCGTTCCGTAGACGGACACGGTCTCCGCGTAGGTGGTCAGCCCGCGCATGCCCAACTCCAGCTCGAGGCGCTCCTCGATCGCGCACTGCGTGAGGGCGCCGGGGGCGGGCACCTGGCTGCCGATCAGGAGCGCGAGGGCGACGAGCGGCGCGTCGCGCAGGACGGGCACCGTCGTCTCCAGCTCCCGGAACCCGAGTGCCACGGCGCTCGCCGCGTCGGCGGCGATCAGGAGCGGATGGTCGATGCGGTTCGTGACGTGGCCCTGGATCGAGGGGGTGCGGCGCGCGCGCATCTTCGCCATCGCCTGCATCAGCTCGAGCGGGCTGAGCAGGCTCAGGACGCGGGCCAGCTTGCCGGGCGTCGCGCCCTCGACGAGGCGCAGCACGTCGGTCCGGGGCACGTCCGTCGAGACGATCATCCGCGCCCAGCTGAGGTCGTCGATCCCCATCGCCTCCTCGGCCACCGTGGGGTCGATCGCGTGGGCGGCGAGGAAGGCGTCGATCAGGTCGAACTCGGCCTCGGGCGTGCCGTCGATCTCGACGATGCGGCCGTCCTCGACGCGGATCGACGGCTCCGGGTCGTGGGGGCTCGCGAACGCGATCAGGCCGAGCTCGGGGTACTCGGGCACGACGACGTCGCGGCTAACCGCACCGTCCTCGAGGAACGCGCTGCGCAACGATCGTCCGGGTGTCCCCTCCACGGGGCTAGATCGTACCGCGCCCCGGGATCTGCGACCATTGCGCGCGATGGCCATCCCCCGAACCTCCGCGCACTCGACGATGCTCGCGGTCGTCGGAGACTCGGCGAGCGGCAAGACCACGCTCACGCGCGGGCTCGCGCGGGTACTCGGCGAGGAGCAGGTGGCGCACCTGCCGACGGACGACTACCACCGCTACGACCGGGCGCAGCGCCGGGTGATGGCGATCACGCCGCTCGACCCGGAGGCCAACTACCTCGACATCCTCGAGCGCGACCTCGAGACGCTCGGCGAGCTGCGTCCGGTCCTGAAGCCGACGTACCGGCACGCGGACGGGACGCACGGCCCGCCGGAGTACCTCGTGCCCGGCCCCTACACCGTGGTTGACGGGCTGCTCTGCCTGTCCACGGACGGCCTGCGGCGGTGCTTTGACTGCGCGGTCTACATGGATCCGCCCGAGGAGCTCCGCCGCGAGTGGAAGCTGATCCGCGACACGACTCGGCGCGGCTACACGACCGACGAGGTGCTGGACGAGATGGACCGGCGCGAGCGCGACTCGGTCAGGTGGGTGCGCCCGCAGCGCGCGTTCGCGGACCTCGTGATCACGTTCCGGCGGGGCGGCGACCCCGAGGAGAAGAACCTGGATGCGGAGATCCTGCTGCGTCCGACGGTGCCGCACCCGGACCTCTCGGGGCTGGGCGGGTCCGCCCCCGGCGACTTCACGATCCAGCAGCTGCCCCACGGCGAGCAGCTCCTGACGGTGCCCGGAATGCTGCCGCAGGGTCGGGCGGAGGAGATCGAGACGGCGATCTGGGAGCGCCTGCACTTCGCCCGCCACCTGCAGCTCGACCGGCTCGGCCAGTTCACCCGCGGCATGGACCTGTTCCGGTCGGATGCGCTCGCGATCACCCAGCTGCTCGTGCTCTACCAACTGGTCACCGCGCGTGCGACGCGCGCCCTCGATGTGGCCGGCGCGCCATTGCGCGGCGGCGGCGACGGCTGACCCGCCGCGCCGCCTATCGTTCACGGCGGCAGGGGCGTAGCTCAGCGGTAGAGCAGCCGGCTCATAACCGGTAAGGCCCTGGTTCGAATCCAGGCGCCCCTATCGCCTCAGTGCGCCGCCGGCCCGGGCGGGGGCAGCGCGGGGTCGACGAGGTGCGCCGCGCGGACGCCGCTGCGGATCGCACCCTCCATGTAGCCCGACCAGACGTCGTCGGTGTGCTCGCCGGCGAGGACGAGCGGCCCGTGCGCGCGGCGTAGGGCGTCGCCGTCGGGGCGCGACCCCGGTGGCACGCAGCTGTAAACGCCGCGCGCGTAGGGATCGTCATGCCAGGTCTGCACGCCGGCCGCCGCGAGGTCGAGCGGCAGGTCGGGGAGCATCTCGCCGATGCGCTCGACCCATGTCGCCGGCCCTGCGTCGACCTCGAGGCGCTCCAGCATCGGCATGGAGCCGGCGAACCCGGCGAGGATCGGCCGGAGGCCCGCGTCACCCTCGTTCGCCGTCCACACCCAGTAGTCGCGGTGCGCGTCGAGGTGGGCCTGCGGGTCGACGTCGCCGGTCAGCGGCACGAACAGCTTGGCGGCCTGCGCGACCCCGAAGCCGGCCGCGGCGTCCCGCACGGGGGCGGGCAGGGCGTCGGCGAAGGGCGCGTCCCCGAGCAGCGCAAGCGGCACCGCGAGCACGATCCGGGCCGCCGCGTAGGTGCCGACGGCGGTGGTGCAGCGGACCCCGTCTGGGTCGATGTCGAGGGCGGTGACCGGCTCGCCGAGCCGGACCCGCGCGCCGAGGTGCTCGGCGAGGGCGCGGGCCGGCGCGTCCGAGCCCGCGCCGATCCGGAGCGAGTCGGCGTCGTCGGGGGCCTCGGCGAGCATCGACAGGTGCGTGGCGGCGAGGCCGGTGGCGGGGGTGCCGGCGGTGCACTCGATCCGCGCTCTGAACGCCGTGCGCACGCCGTCGGTCACGTCGAGGCGGGCGAGGGCGTCGGCGACCGAAAGATCGGCGGCGCCGTCGCCGAGTTCGGCGAGCAGGTCGCGCACCGCGGCGCGGCCCCGGACGATCGCCTCCTGCGGCACGGGCGGCCCGCCGATGGGGCGCCGGTCGTGGTAGCTCATCCCGGCGCGCACGAGCTCGATGCCGAAGCGGGCGCACAGCGCGATCAGCTCGTGCTGGGCCTCCTCGACCCACTCGGCGCCGCGCTCGATGCGGGCGCCGTTGGCCGCGCGGTCCGACCAGGTGCGCCCGCCGACCCGGTCGCGGGCCTCGAGGACGGTCACGTCCCAGCTGGCGGCGACGAGGCGGTCCGCTGCGGTCAGCCCGGCGAGGCCGGCTCCGATCACGATCGCGCTGCGCTCCATAGCCGGGAGCCTACCGGCTGCGCCGTGGCCTAGAGTGGCGCGCGTGGAGCCCCGCCCCGACATCCCCGTCGACACGTTCGCCGCCGTCGACATGCGGGTGGGGGAGGTGCGCGAGGTGCTGCCCTTCCCGGAGGCCCGCACGCCGGCCTGGCGGATCCGCGTCGACTTCGGGCCCGTCCTCGGGGAGCGCTGGACGAGCGCGCAGGTCACGAACTACCCCGCCGAGGCGCTCCTGGGGCGGCGGGTGGTCGGTTGCGTCAACCTCGGCGTGCGCCGGATCGCGGGCTTCGAGAGCCAATTCCTGCTGCTCGGGTCGATTCAGGCGGACGGGACGGTGCTCCTGCTCGACGCGGATCCCGCGGCCGAGCTCGGCGCGCCCGTGGCCTAGCGGTTGAGCAGGTAGACGACGCCGGCGGCGAGCAGGTTCGGTGCGCGCTCGGAGAGGCCGCCGACCGGGCGGCCGCCGTCGTCCAGCAGGATCCGCTGCTCGACCCGGAAGCCCTCGGCGCCGGCCAGGGCCTCGAAGTCGGTGATCGAGCAGAGCCGGATGTTCGGGGTCTCGTGCCAGGCGTAGGGGAGGAGCGGTGAGACCGGCATGCGTCCCTTGGCCGCGAGCTGGGCGCGCAGCCGCCAGTGCCCGAAGTTCGGGAAGGAGACGATGCCGCGGCCGGCGACGCGGTGCATCTCGCGCAGGATCAGCGCCGGGTTGCGGACGGCCTGCAGAGTCAGCGACATGATCACGATGTCGAAGGCGTCGTCTGCGAGGTCGCCGAGGCCCTCGTCGATGTCGTCCTGCAGGACGGGCACGCCGCGGGCCATGCAGGCGAGCACGCCGTCGTCGGAGATCTCGACGCCGAGGACGTCGTTGCCGCGCCGCATCAGCTCTTCGAGCAGGGCGCCGTCGCCGCAGCCGAGGTCGAGCACGCGCGCGCCGGGCGGCACGAGGGACGCGATGACGTCGAGGTCGGGGCGCATCAGCGGGCCTCGGCGAGCGCACGGTCCAGGTAGGCGGCGACGGTGCGGTGGTACTCCGGCACCTCGAGCAGGAACGAGTCGTGGCCGTGCGGCGAGGCGATCTCGCGGAACGTGACGGGCACGCGGTGCGCGGTCAGGGTGCGCACGACCTGCTTGGAATGCGACGTGTCGAAGCGCCAGTCCGTGTCGAAGGAGAGGACGAGGAAGCGCGTGCGGCAGCGGGCGAGACGCTCGCGCACCCGCGTCGGGTCGGCGAACGGGTCGAAGTAGTCCATCACGCGCGTCAGGTACAGGTAGGAGTTCGCGTCGAAGCGGTCGAGGAACGCCTTGCCCTGGTGCTGCAGGTAGGACTCGACCTGGAAGTCGACGCCGAGGTCGAAGCGCGGCTCGTCGCGGTCCTGGATGCGGCGCCCGAACTTCTGCCGCATCGACTCCTCCGACAGGTACGTGATGTGGGCCATCATCCGCGCCACGGACAGGCCGTGGTCGGGGCCCCGACCCGTGCCGTAATAGTCACCGTCCTGGAAGTCGGGGTCGTTCATGATCGCCGCGCGGGCGACGGCGCTGAAGGCGATGTTCTGGGCCGACAGGCGCGCGGTCGCGCAGACGACGATGCCGTTGTTGAGCTCGTCGGGGTGGTCGAGCGCCCACTGCAGGACCTGCATGCCGCCGAGCGAGCCGCCGATCGCGGCCAGGACCCGCTCGACCCCGAGGTGCGCGAGCAGGCGCCGCTGCACGCGCACGAGGTCGGAGACGGTGAAGAGGGGGAAGCGCAGGCCGTACGGCTCGCCCGTGGCCGGGTCGGTCGAGGACGGGCCGGTCGTGCCCTGGCAGCCGCCGAGCAGGTTCGACGAGAGCACGAACAGGCGGTCCGTGTCGACCGGCTTGCCCGGCCCGATCAGGGTGTCCCACCAGCCGGGGCGTGTCGGGTCGCCGTGGTGGCCCGCCGCGTTGGCGTCGCCGGTCAGGGCGTGGCAGACCACGACGACGTTGCCGTCGCCGGGTGCGCGCTCCCCGTACGTCTCGTAGGCCACCTCGACGGGCGCGAGGGTCTCGCCCGAGTCGAGCACGAGCGGGTCGTCCTCCGTGTAGAGGACGACCCGCTGCGTCTCGACGAGTCCGAGGGAGCGCCGCGTGTCGTCGGTCGCTCCCACGGGTCCTACTTCGAGGCCGCCAGGGCCTGGTCGATGTCCGCGATCAGGTCGGCGACGTTCTCGATGCCGATCGACAGGCGCACCATGTCCGGGCCGACGCCGGCCGCCGCGAGCTCTTCGTCGTTGAGCTGGGAGTGCGTGGTCGACGCGTTGTGGATGGCCAGGGAGCGTGCGTCGCCGATGTTCGCGAGGTGCGTGAAGATCGAGAGCGCCTCGATGAACTTGCGGCCCTGGTCGCGGCCGCCCTTGACGCCGAACGAGAGGATGCCGCCGAAGCCCTTGCCCTGGTCGAGGACCTTGACCGCGTTGGCGTGGTAGGCGTCGTCCGCGAGGCCCGGGTAGTTGACCCAGGCGACGTCGGGGTGCGCCTTGAGGTGCGTGGCGATCGCCAGCGCGTTGGCCGACTGGCACTCGATCCGGAGCGGCAGGGTCTCGAGGCCCTGCAGGATCAGGAACGCGTTGAATGGCGACAGCGCGGCGCCCGTGTTGCGCAGGAGCACCGTGCGGATGCGCCCGATGTAGGCCGCAGGGCCGAGGGCGTCCGACCAGACGACGCCGTGGTACGACGGGTCGGGCTGGGTCAGGCCGGGGAAGCGCTCCGCGTTCGCGACCCAGTCGAACTTACCGGAGTCGACGATCACGCCGGCGATCGTGGTGCCGTGCCCGCCCATGTACTTGGTGGCGGAGTGGACGACGATGTCGGCGCCCTGGCCGATGATCTGGGCCAGGATCGGGGTCGCCATCGTGTTGTCGACGATCAGGGGCAGGCCCTGCGCGTGCGCGGCGTCCGCCCAGGCGGCGATGTCGACGACGTTGATGCGCGGGTTGCCGACGGTCTCGGCGAACACGAGGCGGGTCTTGTCGTCGACCAGCTCGGCGACCTTCGACGGGTCGTCGGGGTCGGCGAAGCGGACCTCAATGTCGTACTGCGGCAGCGTGTGCGCGAACAGGTTGTACGTGCCGCCGTAGAGGGTCGAGACGCTGACGATGTTGTCGCCAGCGCGGCAGATGTTCAGCACCGAGTAGGTGACGGCGGCCTGGCCGGAGGCGATCGCGCAGGCCGCGATGCCGCCCTCGAGGGCGGCGATGCGCTGCTCCATCACGTCCCAGGTGGGGTTCATGATGCGCGTGTAGATGTTGCCGGGCACGGCCAGCGCGAACAGGTCGGCGGCGTGCTGGGCGTCGTTGAATTCGTAGCTCGTCGTCTGGTAGATCGGGACGGCCACGGCGTTCGTGGTGGGGTCCGGGCTCTGCCCCGCGTGGAGCGCGAGGGTCTCGGGCTTGTGGGTGCTCATCGTGCGGTCGTCTCCTTGCCTGTCGGCGTCGCGTCCCGGTGGGGGGTCGCCCCGGGAACCTCTCCGGGGCGGCGGCGCCGCGGCTTCGTCCGCGACGACGGCTGGCCATCTTCCGCTCGCCCGCCCGGGACTGTGGTCGGGTCCGCGCTGGATGTAGCACCTGACGGGCGTCGCCCCGGTTGCTGTCGCGTCGTCGGGCCAGGTCCCTCGGCGACTCGTGATGGTTCGCGTGCGGCAGATTAGCAATCTGCGGGGATCCGTCAAGCACGCCGGACCGGGGCCGACCCGCCGACGGAATCCGCGCCGGTGCCGTACCATGCAGGTGCAGCGGTCGCACATGGCGGCCGTCCGAGATCCGTCCACGAGGTGAAGGACATGTCCGAGCAGGGCACCACGCGCATCAAGAGCGGTCTGGCGGAGATGCTGAAGGGCGGCGTCATCATGGACGTCGTCGACGCCGAGCAGGCCAAGATCGCCGAGGACGCGGGCGCGTGCGCCGTCATGGCGCTCGAGCGCGTGCCCGCCGACATCCGCGCCGACGGCGGCGTCGCCCGCATGTCGGACCCCGAGATGATCATCGGGATCCAGGAGACCGTCTCCATCCCCGTGATGGCGAAGGCCCGCATCGGCCACTTCGTCGAGGCGCAGGTCCTCGAGAGCCTCGAGGTCGACTACATCGACGAGTCCGAGGTGCTGACGCCGGCCGACGAGGCGCACCACATCGACAAGTGGAAGTTCACCGTGCCGTTCGTCTGCGGCGCGACGAACCTCGGCGAGGCGCTACGCCGGATCGGCGAGGGCGCCGCGATGATCCGCTCGAAGGGCGAGGCCGGTACCGGCGACGTCGTCGAGGCGGTCCGCCACATCCGCTCGATCACGGGCGAGATCCGCCAGCTCCAGGCCATGGACCCGGACGAGCTCTACACGCGCGCCAAGGAGCTCCAGGCCCCGCTCGCGCTGGTCCAGGAGACCGCGCGGCTCGGCCGGCTGCCCGTCGTCCTGTTCACCGCGGGTGGCGTCGCCACCCCGGCGGACGCGGCGCTGATGATGCAGCTCGGCTCCGACGGCGTCTTCGTCGGCTCCGGCATCTTCAAGAGCGGCGACCCCGCCAAGCGCGCCCGCGCCTGCGTCGAGGCCGTCACGCACTTCCGGGACGCCGCCAAGATCGCGGAGGTCTCGAAGGGCCTCGGCGAGGCGATGGTCGGCCGCAGCGCGAAGTCGATCCCCGAGGCGGAGCTGCTCGCCGGACGTGGCTGGTAGCGCGCCGCGCGTCGGCGTGCTCGCCCTGCAGGGCGCCTTCCGGGAGCACGTCCAGGCGCTCGCGCGGCTCGGTGCCGACGCGGTCGAGGTGCGCAGCCCCGCGGACGTCGCGGACGTCGACGCCCTCGTCCTGCCGGGCGGCGAGTCCACCACGATGGACCTCCTGCTCGGCACGAGCGGCCTGCGCGAGCCCCTCGGCGCGGCGATCGCCGGCGGCCTGCCCGTCCTCGGCACCTGCGCGGGCCTGATCCTGCTGGCCCGCGACCTCGAGGACGGCGCCGACGGCCAGCGCACCTTCGCCGCCCTCGACGTGACGGCCCGCCGCAACGGCTACGGCCGGCAGGTCTCGTCGTTCGAGGCCGACCTCGACCTCGCCGACGAGGCGGTGCCCATGCGCGGCGTCTTCATCCGCGCGCCCCGCATCACGCGCGCCGGGCCGGGCGTCGAGGTGCTGGCCGCGCTCCACGACGAGCCCGTCTGCGTGCGCTCCGGCCCTATCATGGCGGCGACGTTCCATCCCGAGCTGACCGGCGACGACCGGCTGCACGCCCGCTTCCTCGCGGGCCTCGCTTCCTGACCCCCACGGAGGACCCGCGATGTCCGGCCATTCCAAGTGGTCCACCATCAAGCACAAGAAGGCCGCGACCGACAAGAAGCGCGGCCAGATGTTCTCGAAGCTGTCGCGCGCGATCATGGTCGCCGCCAAGGAGGGCGGTCCCGACCCCGACGGCAACGCGGCGCTCGCCAACGCGATCGTCAAGGCGAAGGCCTACTCGCTGCCGAAAGACAACATCGAGCGCGCGATCCAGAAGGGCGCGGGCGGGGGCGAGGGCGAGCACTACGAGACGGTGGTCTACGAGGGCTTCGGCCCGGGCGGCGCCGCGCTCGTCGTCGAGGCGCTGACCGACAACCGCAACCGCACCGCGGCCAACGTGCGCAGCATCTTCACGAAGGCGGGCTGCTCGCTCGGCAATCCCGGCTCCGTGGCCTGGAAGTTCGACAAGAAGGGCGTGATCGCGCTCGACGGCGTCGCCGACGGCGATGAGCTCCTGCTCGCGGCCGCCGACGCGGGCGCGGAGGACGCCGATGGCGAGGACGGGATCTACTCGGTCACGACCGACCCGGCCGCGCTTGGCGCGGTGCGCAATGCGCTCGAGGCCGGCGGCTACGCCGTCGCGAGTGCCGAGCTGACCCTGGTGCCGAAGCAGGCGCCCGACATCGACGACGAGGACGCGCGCAAGCTGCTCAAGCTCGTCGACGCCCTCGAGGACGACGACGACGTCCAGGACGTCGTGTTCGACGCCGAGATCCCCGACACGGTCCTGGCCGAGCAGTAGCGGTCCCGTGGCCGCGCCGGTCATCCTCGACTGCGACCCGGGGATCGACGACGCGGTCGCGATCCTGCTGGCGCTCGCGAGCCCCGAGCTCGACGTGCTCGCCGTCACCACCGTGGCGGGCAACGTGCCCCTCGCGAACACGACCGCCAACGCGCTGCGCGTCCTCGATCTCGCCGGGCGCCCCGAGCTGCCCGTCGGGCGCGGCGCCGAGCGCAGCCTCGTGCACCTGCCCGCCGACGACTCGAAGGAGACCCACGGCGAGACGGGCCTCGACGGCTCCGGCCTGCCCGACGCGTCGCGCGGCCCGGGCCCCGAGCACGCCGTCGACCTGATCGCGCGGCTCGCGACGGATCGGCCCGGCGAGATCACGCTCTGCGCGGTCGGACCGCTGACCAACGTGGCGCTCCTCGCCGCGCTCCGGCCCGAGGCCTTCCAGGCGCTGCGCCGGATCGTCGTGATGGGCGGCGCGGCCACGGGCGGCAACATGTCCCCGTACGCGGAGTTCAACGTCTGGTACGACCCGGAGGCCGCGGCGCGCGTCGTCGCCTCCGCGCACGACCCCGTCCTTGTCGGCCTCGACGTCACGCGCCGCGCCCGCCTCGGCGCGGCCGAGATCGACGCGATCGCCGCGCTGCCGGTGCTCGGCGGCCCCGTCAGCGGGATGCTGCGCTTCTACATGCGCAAGCACGTCGACTGGTACGGCGAGGAGGTCGTCTTCCAGCACGACGCCCTCGCCGTCGCTCACCTGGTCGACCCGGGGATCCTCGAGCTCGCCCACTGCCACGTCGAGGTGGACACCTCGTTTGGGCCGGCGCGCGGGGCGACCCTCGTCGACCGGCTCGGCGTCTTCGGCGGCCACGCCAACGCGCACTGGGCGGTCGACGTCGACGTGGAGCGCTTCCGGGCGCTGCTGCTCGGGCGGCTCGCGGCGCTGGCCGCCGCGCGCTAGCGCGCGGCGGGCGGCGGATCGCCCGGCTGCCACGCCGCCGCCGGGTACTCGGCCTGGTCGCCGCGGTGCTCGCCGATCGTGAGGATCCGCAGGTCCTGGTCCGTGTCGTTGACGAACTGGTGCGGGCGCTCGGGCCCCTCGCGCTTCGCGAAGAAGTCGCCGGGGCCGACCCGGAAGGCGTCGTCGCCGACCATCAGGACGCCCGTGCCGGAGAGGACGAGGAAGCACTCCTCCTCCTCGTGGTGCCAGTGGAACTTCGTGGAGCGCTCGCCGGGCCGCACGACGTCGACGTTGACGCCGATGCGCCGGAGCCCCGCGTGCTCGCCGAGTCGGGTCGAGAGGCCGAAGGTCTCGCCGCCGGGCTCGTACTCGCCCTCGCCGGTCGGTGCCTCCTCGGCGCGGGCCAGCCAGCCGGGGCGGCCGTCGGCGCGCTCGCGCAGGCGCTCGGCGGGGCGGCCGGCCATGGTCGACACGGCCCACTCGCCCGCGGGCAGGGTGCGCGTCTCGATCCAGCGGGCGGCCGACTGGTCCTCGCCGACCTCGACGCAGACCGCCTCCCACTCGCCCTCGCCGTCGACGAGGAGGAAGGTGCCGTCCCGTCCGGTGGCGCGCACCAGCTCCTCGGCGGCCGCCTCGACGTCCGGCCACCAGCGGGGGTGGCGCTCGATGAAGGCGATCCGACGCGGGGGGCGCTCGGCCATGCGGCGCATGGTACGGCACCGGTGCGGCGACCGGGTGCCTTCGTAGACTCAGTCCATGGTGATCCTCGGGCTCGACCCGGGCACGGCGGCGACCGGCTGGGGCGTCGTCAGCGCGGAGGGAAGCCGGCTGCGGTCGGTCGACTACGGCTGCATCCGCACCGATGCCCACACCCCGCCCGAGGAACGCCTCGCCGTGATCGCGCGGGCACTCGACGAGCTCCTCGAGCGGTTCCAGCCCGACGCGGTCGCCGTCGAGGAGGTCTACGTCGGGGGCAACCCGCGCACCGCGCTCGCCGTCGGTCAGGCCCGCGGCGCGGCCCTGACCATGGCCGGGCTGCGCCACATCGCCGTCGCCGAGTACACCGTCTCCCAGATCAAGACCGCCGTCTCGGGCTATGGCCGGGCGGACAAGCGCCAGGTGCAGCTGATGGTGGGCGCGGTCCTCGGCCTGCCGGAGCCGCCGAGCCCGGACCACGCCGCCGACGCCCTCGCGGCCGCGATCTGCCATGCGGGCCAGGGGCCGCTCCAGCAGAGGCTGCGCGCCACCGGGGTGCGCGGGTGATCGGCCACGTCCGGGGCGTCGTCGCCGACCGCGAGGGCGACACCGTCGTCGTCGACGTCGGCGGCGTCGGCTACGAGCTGACCGCGACCCTCGCGGCGCTGGCCCGCTGCGAGCCGGGCGCCGAGGTCGCCGTGCCCACGTACCTGCACGTGCGCGAGGACGCCCTGCAACTGTTCGGCTTCGGTAGCGAGGCGGAGCGGCGCGTCTTTCGCCTCCTGATCGGCGTCAACGGCGTGGGGCCGAAGCTGGGGCTGGCGATCGTCTCCGCCCACGCGCCCGAGCGGATCGAGAGCGCCGTGCTGCTCGGCGACGTCGCGCTCCTCTCCAGTGTCAGCGGCGTCGGCAAGAAGACGGCGGAGCGGATCTGCCTCGACCTCAAGGACCGCATCGACGGCGCCGGGGCCGGCACGTCCGCCGCCCCGGGCGCGGCCGCCGCCCCGGCCGACCCGCATCGCGAGGCCCGCGACGCCCTTGTCGCGCTCGGCTACGCCCCGGGGGACGCCGAGGCGGCGCTGGCCGGCGCCGACGGCACCACCGAGGAGCGCGTCAAGGCCGGCCTCGCGGCGCTCGGCGGGGGCCGCGGATGACGGACGACCCGCAACGGCTGATCGACGGCGAGGAGGAGCCCGGCGAGCACGAGGCCGAGGGTGGCCTCCGGCCCCAGCGGCTCGACGAGTTCGTCGGCCAGGAGCACGCCGTCCGCCAGCTCGAGACCTTCGTCGCCGCGGCGCGCGGACGCGGCGAGCCCTGCGACCACGTGCTGCTCGCCGGGCCGCCCGGCCTCGGCAAGACGAGCCTCGCGCACATCGTCGCGATCGAGATGGAGAGCCGCATCCACACGATCTCGGGGCCGGCGCTGGAGCGCAAGGGCGACATTGCGTCGATCCTGACCGCGCTCGAGCCGCGCGACGTCCTCTTCGTCGACGAGGTGCACCGGCTCCCGCGCGCGATCGAGGAGCTCCTGTACCCGGCGATGGAGGACGGCGCGATCGACATCGTGATCGGGCAGGGCCCTGGCGCGCGCACCCTGCGCCTCGACCTCGCGCCCTTCACCCTGATCGGGGCGACGACCCGGGCGGGCCTCCTGACCACCCCGATGCGCGACCGCTTCGGGATCTCGCTGCGGCTCGAGTACTACCGCCCCGAGGAGCTCGTGCTGATCATCCGTCGCTCCGCGGGCATCCTCGCCGTCGCCCTCGACGACGCCGCCGCCGAGGAGATCGCCCGGCGCTCGCGCGGCACGCCGCGCGTCGCCAACCGGATCCTGCGGCGTGTCCGCGACGTCGCGCAGGTGCGCGGCTGGGACCTCGTCGACCGGGCGGGCGCGCTCGAGGCGCTCGACCTGCTCGGCGTCGACGAGGACGGCCTGGACCGCGCCGACCGCGAGTACCTGCGGGCCGTCGCCGAGCGCTTCGGAGGCGGGCCCGTCGGACTCAACACCCTGGCGGTCGCCCTCGGCGAGGACGCGGGCACGCTCGAGGAGGTCTACGAGCCGTACCTGATCCAGCAGGGCCTGATCCAGCGCACCGCCCGCGGCCGCGTCCTGACGGAGCGAGGCCGCGTGCTGACGGGCATGCCGGCCGACCCGGGCCTGCCGAGCCTGCTCGACTAGGTCAGGGGCCGCGCCGCTCGCGTTCGACGCGGAGGCTGTGCTCGACCGCGTCGAGCGCCTCGCGTAGGTCGCGGAGGCGGCCCTCGAGGTCGGCGGTGTCACCGCCCGCGCGGATCCGCTCCTCCTCGCGCACCTCCTCGAGGCTGCCGATCATGATCCCGAGCAGCAGGTTGAGGACGACGAACGTGCCGAGCAGGATGAACGACAGGAAGAACAGGAGCGACGCGAAGGGGCGGGCCGCGAACACCGTCGCGAACAGGGAGTTCCAGCCCTCGAGCGTGAGGATGCTGAACAGGGTCAGGCTGGCGAGGCCGATGTTGCCCCAGTTCGTGGGATCGACGTCGCCAAAGAGCGTCCAGCCGACCATGCCGTAGAGGAAGACGAGCAGGCCCGTGATGATCACGAGTCCTGCGGCGGGGCGGATCGCCCGCGCGGCGCCGCGCAGGAGTACGCGCACGTCGGGCAGCGACTTGAGAAGGCGCGCGACCCGCAGGAGGCGCAGGATCCGCAGGAGTGCGGCGTTCTCGCGCACGCCGGGGATGAAGAGGGCGGCGATGATCGCGAAGTCGAACAGGTTCCAGCCGGAGCGGAAAAAGCGCTGCGGCTTCGTGCCGCAGGCCACGAGGCGCACCGCGAGCTCGATGATGAAGATCGCGGTGAAGAGGGTGTTGAGGGCCTCGAGCTGCCTGCCGTAGCCCTCCATCGCAGCGTCGAACGTCTCGACGCCGAGCACGATCGCGTTGAGCAGGATCACCGCGATGATCGCGTTCTGGAACCGCTCGGACTCCGCGATCCGCTCGAAGCGGGCAGAGAAGGTGCCGGTCGCCGTGCCCTCCACGGCGGGCAGGATACCGCGACCCGTCCAGCGGGTAGGGTCCGGGGGTGCGCCTCGACGACCTCGACTACGAGCTGCCGCCCGATCTGATCGCGCAGGAGCCCGTGGAGCCGCGCGACGCGAGCCGGCTGCTCGTGGTCGACCGCGCGACGGGGGCGCTCGCCGACCGCGTCTTCTCGGAGCTTCCGTCGCTCCTGCGCCCCGACGACGTGGTGGTCGTCAACACGACGCGGGTGATCCCCGCGCGGCTGCGGCTCCGGCGCGCCACGGGCGGGGCCGCCGAGGCGCTCCTGCTCGAGGCCCGCGCCGACGGCGACTGGGAGGCGCTGGTGCGCCCCGCGCGGCGCCTCAGACCCGGGGAGCGCCTCGCGGCGGCGGGGCTCGAGGTCGAGGTCATCGAGCTGCGCGACGCCGGGGAGGCCGTCGTGCGCCTGCATGCGGAGGGCCCCCTCGAGGTGGCGCTCGCGCGGGCCGGTGAGATGCCGCTGCCGCCCTACATCGGAAAGCCGCTCGCCGACCCTGAGCGCTACCAGACGGTCTATGCGGCCCAGCCGGGCTCGGCCGCGGCGCCGACGGCCGGCCTGCACTTCACTGCGGAGCTGCTCGACCGGGTGCGCGCGGCGTGCCGCGTCGAGGAGGTCGAGCTGCAGGTCGGGCTCGACACGTTCCGGCCCGTGCAGGCCGACGACCTCAACGGGCACGCGATGCACTCGGAGCGCTACGCCGTCGACTCCGCGGTGCGCGAGCGCCTGCTCGCGGCCCGGGCGGACGGCGGGCGGATCGTGGCCATCGGCACCACGACGGTGCGCGTGCTCGAGACGATCGCGGACCCCGTCGCCCCCGACCGCGGCCGCACGGCGCTCCTGATCCAGCCGGGGCACCGCTTCCGCCTGGTCGACGCGCTCGTCACCAACTTCCACCTACCGCGCTCGACCCTGCTTGCGCTGGTCATGGCCCTGGGCGGCGAGTCCGCGCTGCGGGCCGCGTACGCTCACGCCGTGCGGGAGCGCTACCGGTTCTACTCCTTCGGCGACGCGATGCTGATCGCGTGAGCGCGCCCGGCGACTTCACCCTCGAGGCGACGGACGGGACGGCCCGTGCCGGCGTGCTGATGACCGCGCACGGGCCCGTGCAGACGCCCGTCTTCATGCCGGTCGGCACGCTCGGGACGGTCAAGGGCGTCGACCCGGCCGAGCTCCGCGCGGTGGGCACGCAGATCCTGCTCGGCAACACCTACCACCTGCACCTGCGCCCCGGCGAGGACCTCGTGGCCGAGCTCGGCGGGCTGCACCGCTTCATGGGCTGGGACGGGCCGATCCTGACCGACTCGGGCGGCTTCCAGGTCTTCTCGCTCGCGCACACTCGCACCGTCGACGACGACGGGGCCACCTTCCGGAGCGCCTACGACGGCGACCTCGTGCGCCTGCGGCCCGAGGATGCGATGCGGATCCAGGCCGACCTCGGCTCCGACATCGCGATGTGCCTCGACGAGGTCCCTGCGGCCGACGCGCCGCTCGCGGAAGTGGCGCGGGCGGTCGAGCGTACGACGCGCTGGGCGGAGCGCTGCCGCGCCAGCCCCGCGGCGCCTGGACAGCTGCGCTTTGGGATCGTCCAGGGCGGCACCGATTCGGCCCTGCGCGCCCGCAGCGCCGCGGACCTGATGGACATCGGCTTCCACGGCTACGCGATCGGCGGGCTCGCCGTGGGCGAGGAGCGCGACGAGATGTTCCGGGTCGCGGCCCAGACGGCGGCCCTCCTGCCGGTCGAGCGGCCGCGCTACTTCATGGGCATCGGGGACCCCGAGGGGATCCTGCGGGTGATCGCGGCGGGCGTGGACATGTTCGACTGCGTGCTGCCCACGCGGCTGGGGCGCACCGGGGCCGCGCTGACCGCGCGCGGGCGGCTCAACCTGCGCAACCGCGCCTACGCGCGCGACCCGCTCCCGCTTGATCCGGACTGCGGCTGCCCGACCTGCACGCGCTTCTCGCGCGCCTACATCCGGCACCTCGTGGCGCAGCGCGAGCTGCTCGGCATGCGGCTTCTCTCGGTGCACAACATCGCCTTCCTGCTAGCCTTGGCCGCGCAGGTGCGGGAGGCCATCGTGGCGGGACGCTTCGACGACTTCCTGCGCGAGGCCCTTGTGAGACTCGCGGGAGACGACTGACGTGAACCAGCAGCTGATTCTGCTCCTTGTCGTTATGGCGGCGCTGTTCTACCTGCTCATCTTCCGGCCGCAGCAGCGCGCGAAGCGCCAGCGCGAGGAGCTCGACCGCTCGCTCGACGTCGGCCGGCGCGTGGTCACGATCGGCGGCCTGCACGGCGAGATCAGGGCGATCGACGCCGACACCGCCGACGTCGAGATCGCCGACGGCGTCGTCGTCACCTTCGACCGCCGTGCCATCTCCGCGACGGCCCGTCCCGAGGATGAGGCGTCCGACGAGGACGAGGACGACGAGGACTACGAGGATGACGAGGACCTCGGCGACGAGGTCGACGAGGTCGACGCCGGGGCGGTCGCGGACGCGGCGGCCCACGACGACGCCGGTGCGGGCGCGGACGCGGACGAGCCGTCCGCCGGGGACGCCGAACGCCCCGCCTGAGGCCGATGCTCCGCCGCAGCACGTTCCTGATCCTCGTCGCCGTGCTCGCGCTGCTCGTGGGCACCGGCGTCCTGTCGTTCCTGCGCGTGCCCGTGCTCGGGCTCGATCTGCAGGGCGGCGCCGAGGTGACCCTCGAGGCCCAGCCCGAGAAGGGGCAGGAGGTCACCGAGGAGCAGATGAACCAGGCGGTGCAGATCCTGCGCAACCGCGTCGACGCCCTCGGCGTCTCCGAGCCGCAGATCCAGAAGGAGCAGGGCAACCGCATCTCGATCGCGGTGGCCGGCGAGGACGATCCCTCGCGCGTCTTCGCACTCGTCGGCTCGACCGGGCAGCTCTACTTCATCGACCTGCAGGAGGGCCTCACGCAGGGCGTCTCGCGCTCCTTCGTGGCCGGTGCCGGCATCGCCCCCAAGATATCGCTCTACGAGCTGCTCACGGCGGTCCCGAAGGAGCTCCGGGAGGGCGACCAGAGCCTGCTCTACGCCTTCAAGAAGGGCGCGACGGACGAGCCCCTCAACGAGTTCGGGGCGGTCGACGAGGACCAGCTCCTGCTGCAGCTCGGCGAGCAGTCGATCCCGGCGGACGTCGAGGTGTTCGGCGTTCCGAAGGACACCATCGCCGTGCGCTGCTCGAACCAGAGCCCCGCGGGCTGCCCGCCGAACATCACGCCCGTGCCGTCGACGGCCGGGGAGAGGTTCTTCTGGTACCTGTTCGACCTGCCGCCGCCCGACCAGCGCCTGACGGGCGACGACCTGGACAGCGCCCGCTCGGACTTCGACCCGCAGACGGGCCAGCCGGTCGTGCTGATGGACTTCACCGACCGCGGCGCCGAGCTGTTCGGGTCGATCACGAAGCAGCTCGCCGAGCGCGGCCGCTCCGGGTGGAGCGCCGCCGGCGCCCTGCAGGGCACCGAGGCCGGGTTCTTCCAGAACTTCGCGATCATCCTCGACGGCGAGCTGCAGACGTACCCGACGATCGACTTCGTCCAGAACCCGAACGGGATCGAGGGCGGCAGCGCCCAGATCACGGGCCTCGACAGCCCGGGCGAGGCCAACGACATCGCGCTGGTCCTGCAGTCGGGCTCGCTGCCCGTGCGCTTCGTCGCCCTCTCGTCGAGTCAGGTCTCGGCGACCCTCGGCGAGGAGTCGCTGCGCCAGGGCCTGATCGCGGGCCTGGCGGGCCTGCTCCTGATGATGATCTACCTGGTCGTCTTCTACCGCTTCCTCGGGCTGGTCGCCGACCTCGCGCTGATCATCTTCGCGGCCCTCTTCTACGGGGTGATCCTGGCGATCCCGGTGACGATGACCCTCCCGGGCATCGCGGGCATGATCCTCACGATCGGTGTCGCCGCGGACGCGAACATCGTCGTCTTCGAACGCGTGCGCGAGGAGTACCGCTCCGGCAAGACGCTGCGCGCCGCGATCAGCGCGGGCTACTCGCGCGGCTTCCGCACCATCCTCGACGCGAACGCGGTCACCCTGATCACCGCCGGCGTCCTCTTCGTGGCCGCCCAGTCGACGGTCAAGGGCTTCGCCTTCCTACTCGCGCTCGGCGTGATCGTGTCCATGTTCACGTCCGTGTTCGCGACGCGCGCGATCCTCAGCGTCCTGTCGGGCTTCAAGTGGTTCGACAACCCGCGCGTGATCGGCGCGACCACGAAGCCCGTCCGCTGGCGCTTCGACTTCGCCGGCCGCAAGCGGCTCTGGTTCGGCATCGCGGCGCTGACGATGGTCGTCTGCGCCGCCGCCATCGGGTTCCGCGGCCTCAACCTCGGCCTCGACTTCACGGGCGGCACGCGGATGGGAATCGTGACGGAGAAGCCCGCCACCGTGGAGGAGGTCCGCGGCGTCCTGACCGGCGTCGACGGCGACCTGCGCACCGCGGTCGTCCGCGGCGAGGGCCAGCAGACGGGCAGCACCTTCACGAGCTTCCAGGTCGACGCCAAGGAGATCCCGGCCGGCGAGATCCAGACGATCGCGCAGCAGGTCAACCAGGAGTACGGGCTCGCCCAGGAGATCGACGTGCGCACCGTGTCCGCATCGTTCGGCTCGGAGATCCTCCGCGGCGCCCTGCTCGCGCTCGCGTTCTCGCTGCTTCTGATCATCATCTTCATGGCGGTGCGCTTCGACTGGAAGTACTCCGTCCCGATGGTCGTCGCGCTCCTGCACGACCTCGTCCTCGCGGCCGGCGTCTACGCGATCTCCGGGCGCGAGGTGACGAGCGCCTCGATCGCGGCCCTCCTGACGATCCTCGGCTACTCGCTCTACGACACGATCATCGTGTTCGATCGCGTGCGCGAGAACGAGCGCGCGCTCAAGCGCCACACCTACGACCAGATCGTCAACATCTCGCTGTGGGAGACGGTCACGCGCTCCCTCAACACGTCGCTGTCGACCCTCGTGCCGATCCTGGCGCTCTTCATCTTCGGCGGGGAGACCCTTCAGGACTTCGCCTTTGCGCTGATCGTCGGCATCGCCTCGGGCGCCTACTCCTCGTTCTTCATCGCCTCGCCGCTCCTCAGCGTGCTCAAGTCGCGCGAGCCCGAGTACCGCGGGCGGCGCGGCTCAGACGAGCTGCCCGCCTTCATCCTCGGCAAGGAGGCGGCGGCCGTGCAGCGCGTGCCGGTGGCGGCCGGCGCCGTCGCGAGCGGCGGCGCTGCGGACCCGGACGCCGAGCTCGAGGTGGAGGCCGCGGACCTCGAGGCCCCGGTGGCCCCCGCGGAGCCCGCCCCGAAGACCCCGGACGGGGCCGCACCCGCCGCACCGCCCGCCGCGCCGTCCGCAGGCGGCCCGGATGACAACGCGATCGAGGCGGCCCGCCAGCGGCGCGAGCAGCGGCGCGGCAAGAAGCGCCGCTGACGCGCGTCCGCCAGCGCGCCTAGCCTGCCCTCGTGGACCACAGCCGGCGCCTCGCAATCAGCCCGTGTGCGGAGGAGGCCTCTGCGCGCATCGCGGACGGCATCGGCTGCGGGCGCGTCCTCGCCGACGCGATGGCCCGCCGCGGCTGGGACGATCCCGACGCGCTGCGCGCCTTCCTCGACGCGGAGGGGCCGCTCCACGACCCGCTGCTCCTCGGCGACGCGGCGCGCGCGGTCGAGCTGATTGCGGACGCCGTCGGAGCGCGGCGGCGGATCGTGGTGCACGGCGACTACGACGCCGACGGGGTCTGCGCGACCGCGCTCCTCACGGAGGGCCTGACGGCCCTCGGCGCGGACGTGCGGCCGTTCATCCCGAGCCGCTTCGACGAGGGCTACGGCCTCGCCGTCGAGACGGTTGAGCGTCTCCATGGCGACGGCGTCGAGGTCCTGATCACCGTCGACTGCGGGATCACGGCGGTGGCGGCGGCCGCTCGCGCCGCCGAGCTCGGGGTCGATCTCGTCGTCACCGACCACCACCGCCACGGCGACGACCTGCCCGCCTGTCCGGTGCTCGCGCCGGCGCTCGGCCGCTACCCCTTCGACCAGCTCTGCGGCGCCGGCACGGCGTTCAAGCTGCTCGAGGCGCTCGTCGCGCGCCTCGACGGCGACCCCGCGATCCTGGAGGGCGTCGCCGACCTCGTGGCGATCGCCACCGTCGCGGACCTCGTCCCCCTCGTCGGCGAGAACCGGGCGCTCGCGCGCTGGGGCCTCAGGCGCATCGCCGCGGGCGGGCGGCTCGGGCTCGACACGCTGATGCGGGTCGCGAAGGTCGACGCGCGCACGGTCGACGCGGGCGCGATCGGGTTCCGGATCGGGCCGCGGCTGAACGCGGCGGGCCGGCTCGAGCACGCGGACGCGGCGCTGCGCCTCCTGATGACGCAGGACCCCCAAGAGGCGCACGAGCTGGCTGAGGAGCTCGACGGCCTCAACCGCCGCCGGCGCGCCCTCGAGGACCGCATCCTGCGGGAGGCGCTCGCGCAGCACGAGGCCCTGCCGGAGGCGCGCCGCTCCGCCCTCGGGACGGTGCTGTCCCAGGACGGCTGGCACGCGGGGGTGGTGGGGATCGTGGCCAGCCGCGTGGTCGAGCGGCTGCGGCGCCCCGCGGTGCTCGTGGCGATCGACGGCGACACCGGCCGCGGCTCGGGGCGCAGCGTGGAGGCCTTCGACCTGCACGCGGCGCTCGCCGTCTGCGATCCGCACCTCGAGCGCTGGGGCGGGCACCGCGCCGCCGTCGGCGTCACGGTCGCGATCGACCGGCTCGACGCCTTCACGACGGCCTTCGAGGCGCACGCCACCGAGGTCCTGACCGGCGCGGACCTGCGGCCCGTCGAGCGGATCGACGCCGTCGTCGCCCTCACCGACGTGTCGCTTGAGACCGCGCAGGACCTCGCCCGGCTCGAGCCGGTCGGCATGGGCAACCCGCCGATCACGGTACTGGTGCCCGCCGCCGAGCTCGACGCCGTGCGGCGGATCGGCGCCGAGGGGCGCCACCTCGACATGCGCGTGCGCACCGCCGCGGGCTCGTGCCGCTGCGTGGCGTGGTCCCACGGCGAGCGCGAGGCCGAGCTCGCGGCCGGGGGGCGCGTCGACGTCGCGGCGCGGATCGAGCGCAACGTCTGGCAGGGCGCGGAGCGCGTTGAGCTCGTGGCCCGCGCGATCCAGACCCTGCCGGACGACCTGCCCGCGGCCCCGGGAATCTGCCCGACGCCGTGCGACGCGTCCTGCCCGCACCTCGTGGCGGCCGCCGCCGCGACCGTCGCGCCGGCCGACGGCGTCGACCCCGCCGCGATGGCGGACCGCCGCGACGGCGGGGCGATCGCGGAGCTGACGCGGCTCGCCGCCACGGGCCAGGGGCTGCTCGTGGTCGTGGCCGACGTCGCGCGGCGGCGGGCGATGCTCGACCGGGCGCTGCACCCGGCCCGCTTCGGGCTGCGCGGGGCGCTGCTCTTCTCACGGGTCTGCAGCGAGACGGCGCTTGACGCCCGCACAGACCTGCTCGCCGAGGGGCCGTTCGTGGCCCTCGTCGACCACGACACGCTCGCCCTGCGGCCCCGCATCGCCGCCGGCTTCCCGGACGCCGTGCTGCTCGACCCGGGCCCCGCGGGCTGGCGCGTCCCGGCGGGTCCGCGCTGGACGCGGCTCGACGGGCCGGCCGAGCGCGCCTTCGCCGAACGGGCCCGCGCCACCCTCGACGCGGCGTAGCCGACCGGCTCGGGCGGCGGCCTCCGGTACCATCGGAGGGGCGATGTCCGCCGTCTCCAGCCTCGCGCCCGCCGCCCAGGTCCACCGCGACCTCCTGGATGAGCTGCTCGAGGACGTGCGCGAGTACGCCCCCGACGCCGACCAGGAGCGGATCGCGCAGGCCTTCGAGCTCTCCTGCCTGCACCACGACGGGCAGCTGCGCAAGAGCGGCGAGCCGTTCGTCTACCACCCGTGGGGCGTCGCGAAGATCTGCGCGCAGCTGCGCCAGCCCGAGGACGTCCTGATCGGCGCGCTCCTGCACGACGTGGTCGAGGACACCGCGGCGACCGCGGCCGAGGTCGGCGCGCGCTTCGGGCCCCAGGTCCAGACCCTGGTCGAGGGGGTGACGAAGCTCTCGCGGATCCAGTTCGCATCGCGCGAGGAGGCGGAGGCCGAGAACTACCGCAAGATGATCCTGTCGATGGCGGAGGACGTCCGCGTCATCGTGATCAAGCTCGCCGACCGTCTGCACAACATGCGCACGCTGTCCTTCCTCGGCAAGCAGAAGCAGCTCCAGAAGGCCAAGGAGACGCTCGAGGTGTACGCGCCCCTCGCGCACCGCCTCGGCATCCACTCCGTCATGTGGGAGCTCGAGGACCTCGCCTTCGCGACGCTTTACCCGCGCAAGTACGCGGAGATCGAGTCGATGGTCAACGAGCGCCGCGCCGACCGCGAGCGCTACGTCGCCGAGGCCGGGCAGATCCTGCTGGCCGAGCTCGAGCAGGTCGGGATCCGCGCCTCGATCGCGGGCCGCGCCAAGCACTTCCACTCGATCTACGAGAAGATGACGCGCCGCGGCAAGGAGTTCAACGAGATCAACGACCTTACCGCGATGCGCGTGATGGTCGACACCGACCGCGACTGCTACGGCGCGATCGGCGTCATCCACGCGCTCTGGAAGCCGCTGCCGGGGCGCTTCAAGGACTACATCGCGGTGCCGAAGACGAACGGGTACCAGTCCCTCCACACGACGATCATCGGCCCGCACGGCAAGCCGCTCGAGATCCAGGTGCGCACGCCGCAGATGCACCAGCGCGCCGAGTACGGGGTCGCCGCCCACTGGCTCTACAAGGACAAGGACCGCGGCCCGAACCAGTGGCTCGCCGACCTCGTTGAGGCGCCGGAGGGCGACCCGGCCGGCTACCTCGCCGACCTGCGCAGCGGCCTCGTCGACGACGAGGTGTTCGTGTTCACGCCGAAGGGCGAGCTGAAGGCGCTGACGGCGGGAGCGACGCCGCTCGACTTCGCCTACGCCGTCCACACCGACGTCGGGCACCGCTGCGTTGGGGCGAAGGTCAACGGCCGGATCGTGCCGCTGTCGGCCACCCTCAAGAGCGGCGACATCGTCGAGATCCTGACCTCCAAGGCGGAGCGCGGGCCGTCCCGCGACTGGATGGGCGTCGCGCAGACGACGCGCGCCCGCAACAAGATCCGCGCCTGGTTCGCGCGCGAGCAGCGCGAGGACACCGAGGCCCGCGGCCGCGAGCTCCTGCAGCAGGCGCTGCGCCAGAACAAGCTGCCGACCCAGCGGATCGCCTCCTCGCCCGTCCTCGCGGGCGTGATGCGCGAGATGGGCTACCGCAAGGCTGAGGAGTTCTACGTCGCGCTCGGCGCCGGCAACATCACGGTGTCGCAGGTGATCGGCAAGCTGCTCGCGCACCTCAAGACCGAGGAGGTCGCGCCCGAGCCGGCCCCGACCCGCAAGGGCGGCGGCCGCACCCGCGCTCTCGCGTCCGACTCGTACGGGATCGTCGTCGACGGCGTCGAGGACCCGGGCGTGATGGTGCGCATGGCCAAGTGCTGCACGCCGGTGCCCGGCGACCCGATCGTCGGCTACATCAGCGTCGGCCGCGGCATCACGATCCACCGTGGCGACTGCCCGAACGCGCGCCACCTGGCCCGCACCCCGGAGCGCTTCGCCGGGGTGACGTGGAGCGGGGAGGACCCGGAGGCGTCGTTCCGGGTCGGGATCAGCGTCGACGCCTGGGACCGCCCGCGCCTCCTCGAGGACATCGGCCGCACGGTCGCCGAGCACGGCTGCAACGTCGTCGAGTACGGCGGCCACACGGGCGAGGGCATGGCCCGCAACTGGTACGTGCTGGAGATCGGCGACCTGCGCGAGCTGAAGGCCGTGCTGGCCTCGCTGCGCCAGGTCGACTCCGTGATCGACGCCTACCGGATCACGCCCGGCGCGGCCGACTAGGCGCGCGCGCCCGGGCCGTACGCGAGCGGATTGAGCTCGCCGCGGGCGAAGCGGTCGGGCGCGAGCGCCGCGATGTCGACGGGGGGCTCGGCGCCGGTCATCACGGCGGCGAGGGCGCGGCCGATCGCCGGCGTCGACTTGAGCCCGTGCCCCGACCAGCCGGCGCAGACCCAGAGGTCCTCGATCCCCGGCACGGGGCCCACGACCGGGTGCCAGTCGGGCGTGTGGTCGTAGGCGCCGCCCCAGCCGCCGACGAGGGGCTGGGCGGCGAGCGACGGGAAGCGCGCCGCGAGCGCCGTGCGGATCGCCTCCTCATAGCCGGCGAGGAGCGGCCGCTGGCAGTCGTCGCGGACGTGGATCTCGGGCGTGCCCGCCTGGTAGGCGACGACCCAGAGGTCGCGGCCGGCGGCGGCCCGCACGACCACGTTCGAGACGGCGTCGGAGGTGACGGCGGCGGGCGCGGGCTGGCCGGGGTCGAGGCGCAGCACGGCGACCTGGATGCGGCTCAGCGCGATCGGCGTCTCCCAGCCGAGCGGGTCGAGCAGCTCGCCCGACCACCCGCCCGTGGCGACGACGACGCGGCCGGCGTGGATCTCCTCGCCGCCGGCGAGGCGCACGCCGACGGCGCGACCGTCCACGACGAGGACCTCCTCCACCGCGCGCTCCTGGCGCAGGTCGAGACCGCGCGCGAGCGAGTCCATGGTCCAGCCCGCGATCATCTGGCGCGCGTCGCAGACCCCGCCGGCGGGCTCGTAGGCGGCGCCCGCGACGTCGTCGAGCGCCAGCAGCGGCTCGACCGCGCCGATCTCGTCGGGCGCGAGGAAGCGGGTGTCCAGGCCGAGGCCGCGCTGGCGCTCGACCTGGCCGCGGCAGACGTCCGCGAGGCGCTCGGGGACGGGCAGGAGGTAGCCGGTCGGCACGTACCCGCTCGCGCCGACGCCGACCTCCTCGTCCCAGTGGATCAGGATCTCCGTGCCGAGCATGGAGAGGCCGATCAGGACGGGGTTCGTGTAGTGCCGGCGCACCATCCCGAAGGTCAGGCCGGAGTCGCCGTCACCCGGATGGGCGCGATCCACGACCGTCACGGAGCCCGCACCGGCGCGCAGGAGCGCGTTAGCGGTGGAGGAGCCGACGAGGCCCGCCCCGATCACGCAGATGTCGCAGGTAGCGGTCACGCGCGGACCCTACCAGCCGCCGCTGCCGACCGCGCGTGCGTCCTGTACCGTTGTCGGGTCACTGCGGCGGGAGGGCCACTCATGGCGGACATCCTCGAGGGTGAGAAGTTGATCTGGGCCGGGCGGCCCACCTGGAAGTGGTCGCTGACCTTCATCCTCAAGTGGGGGATCCTGGCCCTGATCCCGCTGATCGTGGGCGTCGTGCTGAGCCAGGTCTCGAGTGTCTCCGTCACGTGGTTCTTGGCCGCGACCGTGATCCTCGTCGCCATCGTGATCGTGCTCGCCTGGGTGCGTCGGCTCGACACCCACTACACGGTCACCGACCGGCGCCTGATCGTCCGCCACGGGATCCTCAACCGCAACGAGCGCAGCGCCAGCCTCGAGCGCATCCAGAACGTCAACACGGGCCAGGGCCTGCTCGGGCGCCTGCTCAACTTCGGCGACGTCGAGTTCGACACCGCCGGGTCCGAGGTCGGCGACGCGGAGCTCGCGCTGCGCGGCGTCAACGATCCGCACCAGGTGCGCGACAACCTCGACCGGATCCTGATCGGCCGCAGCCCGTCGTCAAGCGGCGTCTAGCGCCTACGGTTCCCAGTCCTCGCCACCGATGTCCCAGCCGACGAGGCAGAAGGGGCTGAGGAGGTCGGCGACCCGCTTCCACGCGGCGCGCGCCGCGTCGTCGAGGGGCGCCCCAGAGACGAGCTCGGCGACGACGTCGTCCTCGTAGCGGATCGGCACCTCTGCGGCCCGCTCGCCGGCGGGCCCGGCCCAGGGGCCGTCGCTGAAGGCGCCCTCCTCGACGAAGCGGATGCCCGCGCCGGCGCCGCTCGCCCGGGCCAGGGCGTCGACGGCGGCGCGCAGGATCGCGTCCGACTCCTCGCCGCCCTCCACGATCGCGGCGACCGCCCGGACGAGGGCGTCGTGATCGCTCACCCGCGGATCACCGCGAGCACCTCGTCGCGGCGCGCGGCCATCCCGGCCGCGCTCTGGGCCTCGAGGTTGAGGCGCAGGAGCGGCTCGGTGTTGGAGGGGCGCACGTTGAAGCGCCACGTCGGATGGTCGATCGAGATGCCGTCGAGGTGGCTGATGGCCGCCCCGGGCCCGAAGCGGTCCTTGAGCTCCTGGAGCTTGAGGGCGACGTCGGGGACGGGGGAGTTGATCTCGCCGGTGATGTGGTACCGCTCCCGCAGGGGCGTGAGCAGGTCGGCGAGGCGGCGGCCCGAGCGCGAGACGAGCTGCAGCACGAGCAGCGCGGGCAGGATGCCCGTGTCGACGCCGTAGAACTCGCGGAAGTAGTAGTGGCCGGAGACCTCGCCGGCGAACATCCCGCCCGTCTCCTTCATCGCGACCTTGATGAAGGCATGGCCGACGCGCGAGACCTCGGCCGTGCCGCCGCAGCGCTCGACGGTGTCGGGCACGGCCCGCGAGGCGCGCACGTCGTAGAGGATCGTGGCGCCGGGGTGCAGGCGCAGGACCTCCTCGGCGAGCAGCGCGGTCATGAAGTCGCCGGGGACGAACTCGCCGTCCTCGTCGATGAAGAAGCAGCGGTCGGCGTCGCCGTCCCAGGCGATCCCGAGCGCGCCCGGATGCTCGCGCACCTTGCCCTCGATGAAGGCGCGGTTCTCCTCGAGCAGGGGGTTCGGCTGGTGGTCGGGGAACGCGCCGTCCGGCTCGAGGAAGAAGGGCACGGCGCGGACGGGCAGGCGCTCGAGGACCGGGCCGAGCATCGTGCCGGCCATGCCGCTGCCGCCGTCGAGGACGACGTCGAGCTCGCGCATCGCGGCCACGTCGACGAGGGACAGCATCTTGTCTGCGTAGGCGGGCAGGACGTCGACGGGGGTCGCGGTCCCGGGCCGGGCCGCGTCGGGCAGGGGCTCGCCGAGGGCGGCCGCCTTGACCTCGTTGAGGCCCGAGGCGCTGCCGACGGGCTGGGCGCCGGCCCGCACGATCTTCATACCGTTGTACTCGGCCGGGTTGTGCGAGGCGGTCACGATCAGGCCGCCGTCGAGGCCGTTCTCCGCGACGGCGAAGTAGAGCATCTCGGTGCCGATCTGCCCGAGCACGTCGACGTCAGCACCGCCGGCGAGCGCGCCCTCGATCGCCGCCTCGGCGAGGGCGGGGGAGGAGAGGCGCATGTCGTGGCCGATCGCGATGCGCTTCGGCCGGAAGGCCTCCACGTACGCGCGGCTGATGCGCCGGGCGCCCTCGGGGTCGAGCTGGTCCGGGACGGTGCCGCGGACGTCGTAGGCCTTGAAGATGGCGGGATCGAGCGTCATGGGGTGGAGGGTACCCATGCCTCGCTGATCAGACGCCAGGAGTCGTCGAGGGACTGGGGCATCACGCGGGTGTCGGCCAGGACGGGCATGAAGTTGGTGTCGCCGTTCCAGCGGGGCACGACGTGCAGGTGGAGGTGCCCCTCAATGCCGGCGCCGGCCGTGCGGCCCAGGTTGAGGCCCGCGTTCGACCCGTGCGGGCGCAGCGTGGCGTCGAGGGTGCGCAGCCCGCGGTCGAGCAGGTCCCAGAGCTCGGCGCGCTCGTCGGCGTCGAGCTCGCCGGGCTGCGCGAGGTGCCGGTAGGGGGCGATCAGGAGGTGCCCGTTGGTGTACGGGTAGAGGTTGAGGATCGCGAAGCAGCGCTCGCCGCGGTGCACGATCAGGGCGGCCCGGTCGTCGCCGCGCGCGGGCGCTACGCAGAAGACGCACTCCAGCGGGTCGTGTCCGGAGGCCGCCTTGACGAACTCGAGGCGCCACGGTGCCCATAGCCGCTCCATGCCCCGGAGGGTACCCGCCGCGCACGGGGGCGGGTACCCTCGGGGCATGGCGCCGGTGCCCGAGATCCCCGTACTCGCCGCGCGCCTGGCCGGCACGCTCGACGGCGACCCGCCTTCGGCGACGGCCAGCGTGATGCTGTGCCTGCGCGACGGCGACCGCGGCACGGAGATCCTGCTCTGCCGGCGGGCCACGCGTGCGGGCGATCCGTGGTCGGGGCACGTCGGGCTGCCCGGGGGGCGCGTCGAGCTGGACGACCCGGGTCCGCTCGCGGCCGCCGCGCGTGAGACCCTGGAGGAGGTCGGCTTCGACCCGCGGGCGGCGGGGACGGTGATCGGGATGCTCGAGCCGCTCCAGCCGCGCGCCTTCCCGATCCTGATCGCGGCCTACGTGGCCCACGTCACGGCGCTGACGCCGCTCGTGCTCTCCGACGAGCTGGCGGCCGCCTGGTGGACGCCGTTCGCCGACCTCGAGCACGTCAGCGCCGAGGTGTCGGAGGCCCCGACGCGGGTCTCGGCCTGGCGGCTGCCGCACGCGGACGCCAGGGACGTGGTCCTGTGGGGCATCACCTACCGCCTGCTCGACCGCCTTCTGGCCGTCGTGGCGGCCTGAGGCGGCGTTCGGCCGCCGCGATTCGAACGCCGATAGACTCACCGAGATGGCCGGAGGGCAGACCGAACTCGCGGCGGAGCGCGCGGTGGGCGCGCTGCAGCGCATCCACGACGAGGTGGACCGGGCCGTGCGCACGCCGCCCGGCCTGATCGCGGACCTCCTGACCGCGCTGGTCGGGGAGGGGCACGTCCTGCTCGAGGACGTGCCCGGGGTCGGCAAGACGGCGCTCGCTCGCTCGCTCGCCCGCGCCGTGGGCGTCGACTTCTCCCGCATCCAGTGCACGCCCGACCTCCTGCCCGGCGACATCACCGGCGTCGAGGTGTTCGACCAGCGCGATCACCAGTTCCGCTTCCGCCCGGGCCCGATCTTCACGAACCTGCTGCTCGTCGACGAGGCCAACCGCGCCTCGCCGAAGACGCAGGCCGCGCTGCTCGAGGCGATGCAGGAGCGGCAGGTGACGGCGGACGGCACGAGCCACCCCATCGCCGCTCCCTTCATGGTCATCGCGACGCAGAACCCGATCGAGTTCGAGGGCACCTTCCCGCTGCCGGAGGCGCAGCTCGACCGCTTCGCGATGCTGCTCTCCCTCGGCTATCCGTCGCGCGAGGACGAGGCGCGCCTGCTCGCCGAGCACGCGGCCGGCGATCCCGTCGCCGCGATCGCGCCCGTCGCCGACGTCGAGGAGCTGCGCAGCGCGATCGATCTGGCCCGCGAGCTGCACGTGGAGGCGGCGGTCAACGACTACGCCGTGGGCATCATCAGCCGCACGCGCGACGATCCGCGGCTCTCGCTCGGGGCCAGCCCCCGCGCGGGCGTGGTGATGATGCGTTTGGCCCGGGCCCGTGCGCTCCTCGCCGGTCGCGCCTACGTCACCCCCGAGGACGTCGCGCGGGTCGCGCCGCGGGTCCTCGCGCACCGCGTCGTGCCGTCCGCGGACGCCCGCGCCGCCGGTGCCGCCGCGGCGGACGTGGTGGTCGACATCGTCGCCCGCACGCCGCTGCCCCTGTAGCCGTGCCGACCGCCCGCGGATGGGTCGTCCTCGCCTGCGGGATCGGGCTCTACGTCGCCGCCCGCGGGCTCGGCGCCCCGGTGCTCGGCGTCGTCGCCCTAGCCTTCATGCTCGGACCGGTGGCCGCCGTGATCTGCTGCCTGCGCCACCGCGCCGCCGACCTCGCGCTCGCGCTGCGGCTCAGCCCGGTGCGCCCCGTCGAGGGGCGGCCGTGGTCGTGCCGCGTCGCGGTGCGGGGCGGCCTGCCCCGTCACGCGCGCCTCGTGGTCGACATCCTCGGCCGCACCCACGCGGTCGACCTGCGCCGGCGCGAGGGCGAGGCGCGGGGTGATCTGGCGGGGATCGCCGGCCGCCGCGGCCGCTACCCCCTCGGCGCGGCCCGCGTCCGGGTCGTCGACCCGCTCGGGCTTGCCGCCGTCGAGCGGCCGGCTGCCGTGCGGGGGGACGCGATCGTGTGGCTCGACGCCGCGCGTGCCGAGGCCGACGGGTCGGGCGGAACGGACGGCGACGGGCGCCGCCACGGCGTGCGGGTGCGCGCCGTCGGGTTCGACCTCCGCGGGATCCGCGAGCACCAGCCCGGGGAGTCCCTGCGCCGCGTCGACTGGAAGACGTCCGCGCGCACGGGCGAGCTGATGGTGCGGGAGCTCGAGGACTCGGGCCGCGTCGAGGTTCTCGTCGTCGCGGATCCCGGCGGAGCGGGCGACGGTGCCGACCCGGACCGGGTCGACGCCGCGCTGCGGCGCGCCGCGGCCCTCGCGCAGTCCCTGTCCCGGGCCGAGGCCGGCGCGGTCCTCGCCGTCGAGGCCGAGCGGCGCGAGCGCGTCGCCCTCGACGGCACGGCGACGGCGCGGGCGCTGGCGCTCGACGCCCTCTCGGGGGCCGCCGCCGACCGGGCGGAGGACCTCGGCACGCGCCTCGCGCGCTGCCCCGACGCCCGCGTCGCGCGCACCGTGATCGTGGTGACCGCGACACCGACGGACGGCCTCGCGGCCTGGGCCGAGCGGGCCGGGCGCCGCTGCCCCGTCGAGATCGTCGTGGTGGGGCCCGGCCCGGATACGGACGGACGGGTGGAGCCGGCGGAGGCGGCGATCCCGGCATGAGGCGCGCCGGCGGGCCCTTGCTCGTCACGGGCCTCGCGCTCGTGTGCGCCGTGGCCATCGCGGCGCAGCTGCGGGGCATGCTGGAGCCGGCGGAGGCGTGGCCGGGCATCGCCGCGGCGATCGCCGCATGCCTCGTCCTGGCCTGGCTCGTGCGGCTCGCACCGGCGGGGCTGACGCGGATCAGCGCGACCGCCGCCGCGCTCCTCGCGGCGGTGCTCGGCGTGGTCGGCCTGCGGACGGGACGCTGGCCGCTGCAGGAGGACGTCGGTGGCCCCGACGGGTACCTCGGCTCCGCGGGCTACCTGCGGGACACCGGTCTCGCGCTCGGCGAGATCGCCCGTGCCTGGGTGCAGGTCCTCTACCCGGCGGACGCCGCTGCGGAGCCCGATGCGGTGGCGGTCGTGCGGCTGGTGGGCCTCGTGCTGGTGCTCGCGGCCGCGATCGCCCTGATCGCCTACCGCTCGCCGCTCCCGGCGGTCCTCGCCGTCGTGACGGCCACCGCCGTCGGCAGCCTGTTCCTGGGCCTTGGCCCGGTCTGGGCCTACGCCCTCGGCCTCGCCGTCCTCGGGATCGCGCTGCTCGCCCTGGTCGGCGGGGAGGCGCACGGACGGGCCCCGGCCGCCGTCCTCTGGTCGGGGGGCCTGCTCGGGGTCGCGGCGCTCCTCGCTCTCGCCGGTCCCTTCGCGGTCGGGTCGGGGACGTGGGCCTGGCAGGACTGGACCATCGAGGAGCCGGAACCCGTCACGGTCGGGTTCGTCTGGGACCAGTCGCTCGGGGCCCTCGACTTCGCCGGCGAGGAGGTGACGGTGCTCGAGGTCGCGGGGCGCGACATCGGCTACCTGCGGGTCGGCGTGCTCGAGGTGTTCGACGGTGTGCGCTGGCGCACCGCGGGCAGCGCGGTGCGCGCGGTCGAGGGTCCTGATTTCCCGCTGCCCGACGAGGCCGTGCCGCAGCTCGCCCGCACGGGCGACCGGGCCGTCCGTGAGGTCGAGATTCGCAACGTGGCCCTGCAGACCGAGGAGCTGCCGCTCCCGGGCGGGACGGTCGCCGTGCGCGGCCTGACCGACGTCGCCCGCCCGGTCGGCGTCAGCCCCGAGGGCGTGGTGCGACTGCGCTCGCCGCTGCCGGTCGGGTCGGTGTACGCGGCGGAGACCGTGCGCGTGCCCGTCACCCCGCAGCTCCTCGACCGTGACGTCCTCGGCGCGCCGACGGACCCAACGGCCGCCCTCGTCGCCGAGTTCGCGGAGGATCCCATCGTCGGGCGCAACGCCAACCAGGACGCCGGGGCTCCGTGGAGCGACGACGCGGACGAGCGCGCCGGCCAGGAGCAGCCCGGCCCGTACGGGCAGGACGCGTTCGACGCGAGTCGCCCGCCCCGTACGGACGGGCTCCTCGACGCGCCGCTCCCGCCCGCGGCGCAGGTCTCGGTCGCGGGCGTCGCCTTCCCGGCCTTCGGCGCGCCCGGCCGCGAGACGGAGGTCGAGCGGATCCTCGCCGACGAGATCGCCCGGGGCGGCGTCGACGCCGGCGCCTTCGGGGGCTGGCGCAGCGCGTACCGGCTCACCCGGCCGGTGGTGCAGGCCGCCCAGACCCCCTACCAGGCCGCCGTCCTGCTCGAGGACTGGTTCCAGCGCGAGTTCGAGTACGACGAGACCGCGAGCTACGCCTCGGGCAGCCCGGGCGGCCCCCTGCCGGGGTTCATCCTGTCGTCGGCGCGCCGCGGCCACTGCCAGTACTTCGCGGGGGCCATGGCGACGCTCCTGCGCATGCACGGCGTCCCGGCGCGCGTGGTCGTCGGGTTCACGCAGGGCGCGGAGGACGGCGATCGCCGCATCATCACGAATCGCGACGCGCACGCCTGGGTCGAGGTTCGCTTCCCGTACGCCGGCTGGGTCGCCTTCGAGCCGACCCCGACGCGCTCCCTGCCGCTGCCGACGTCGAGCACGTCGCCCGTCTTCCCGCAGAGTGCGGCCGGGGTCGCGGCCGGCGCGCTGGCGGGCCTCCTCGGCCCGGGCGACCGCCCGGGCGGCCCGAACGGCCCCAACCGCGGCGGCTCCGGCGCCGTGGACGGATCGGGGGCGGTCGCCGAGGAGGGGGCGGGCTGGGGGCGCCGCGCGGCGCTCCTCGGGCTCGCGGTGCCGGCCGTGGCCCTCCTCGGCCTCGCCCTGTGGCTGCCGAAGCGCCGGCGTGAGGCCCGCGCCTTCGCGGTCGAGGATCCGGGCACGGGCGCGGTCGCGCTGCGCGACGTGCTCGCCGGCTGGCTCGCCGACCAGGGCGCCGCCACGCCCGCCGCGCCCGCCGCGGACGTGGCGGGGGCCCTCCAGCGGCTCTACGGGATCCCGGGCGGGACCTGGGTCGGCGCGCTCGAGCGCGCCCGCTACGCACCGCCCGACGAGGCGCGGGACGCGCTGCGCGAGGCCCGCCGCGAGACGCGCATCGCCGTCAGCCAGGTGCGGGCGCGGCTCGACCGCCGCGAGCGCCTGCGCGGCGCGGTGCGGCCGCGACGGGGCCCCCGGCGCGGCAGGGGCTAGACTCGGGACGTGGACGGCGGCGTGTACGAGCTCTACGCGCAGGCGCGCTCGCACCTCGATGCGGGCGAGTACCTGGCGGCGATCCCGCCGCTCGAGGAGGCGCGCGACCGCGAGCCCGCCAGCGGGTCGATCCGCGAGATGCTGGCCGTCGCGTATCTGCGGGCCCGGCGCTTCCGGGACGCCCTGCCCGAGGCCAACGCCGCTGTCGAGGCGGCCCCGAACGACCACTACGCCTACTTCCTCCAGGGCCGGGCCCTGCAGGGCGTCGGCGATCTCGCCGCGGCGCGGGGGAGCTACCGGCTCGCCACGTGGCTGCGGCCCGGCGACCCCGCCTACGTGCGGGCCCTCGCGGACGTCTCTTAGCGGCGGTCTTGCGCGGCGCCGGGTGCCTCGGGTACGCTCCGTCCGTGCCTGACCATGCAGTCAGTCCGACCCGGGGGCTCGGGGAGGAGATCGAAGACCGGCGCACGGGGATCCTGCTCGCGGTCGTGCGCGTGATCGTCCGCGATGGCGTGGACGGGCTGCGGATGGCGGCCGTGGCCCGCGAGGCCGACGTCTCGAGCGCGCTCCTGCACTACCACTTCGCCACGCGCGAAGAGATGATCCGGCAGGCCTTCGACCTGCACGACCGGATCGCCGCGGCGGCCTCTACCGAGCGGGTCGCGCGGATCGCCGATCCGGTCGAGCGCATCCGCGACAAGCTCATCTCCCAGCTCGCCGACGATCCGGACGTGCGCGACGGCTGGGTCATGTGGGCGGAGATGCAGCACCTCGCGCTCTTCCACGATGACCTGCGCGCGAGCGTCGTCGAGCGCTCGCTGCGCTGGGTGGGGTCGATCGCCGAGCTGATCGGCGCGGCCCAGTCGGCCGGTCGCGTTCCGTCGGAGCTCGACGCCGCGGAGAGCGCCCTGCGCCTGACCGCCCTCGTCGACAGCCTCGGCGAGCACGTCCTGATCGGCTCAGTGCCGCCCGCGGAGGCCCGGCGGCTGGTCGACCGCGTCCTCGTGGAGGTGCTCGGCGCATGAGCGCGACCCGTCGTCGTGCGCGTCCGACCCGCTCCGGCGGCGCGGCCCTGACCCTGCACGCGCACGCCTACTCGGACCCCGCGCTCTTCGAGCGCGAGCGGCGCGAGGTGTTCGCGCGGGCGTGGATCGCGATCGCGCACGTCTCGGAGGTGCGCGAGCCCGGCGACTTCGCGGCGGGCGAGATCGCCGGCGAGCCCGTCGTCGCGGTGCGCGACGAGGCGGGCGCCCTGCGTGCCTTCTCGAACGTCTGCCGCCACCGGGCCGCGCAGCTGGCCACGGGCAGCGGCTCGTGCGGCAAGGTCCTGCGCTGCCCGTACCACGGCTGGACGTACCGGCTCGACGGCTCGCTCGCCGCGATGCCGGAGGGCCGCGGCTTCGGCGAGGACTTCGACCGTGACGCCGTGCGTCTGCCGGAGTTCCAGGTCGACACGCTCGGCGGCCTCGTGTTCGTGAACATGGATCCCGCCGCCGAGCCGCTGCGCGAGTGGTTCGGGGACATCGCGGAGCGCTTCGAGGGGCTCGGCATCGAGCGCCTCGTGCCCGTCACGGCCCGGGATTGGCAGCCGCGGGAGATCATCCGCGGCGTGCCCGACGTCGTGCGCTCGCGCCGGCTCGAGGACGCCCGCGCGCTCGTGCCGGAGGCCGAGACGAGCCGCGTCTGGTCGTCGCACGACCACAACTGGAAGGCCCTCGCCGACAACTACCTCGAGGGCTACCACGTGCCGATCGGGCACCCGGGCCTCCTGCGCCTCCTCGACTACCCGAGGTACCGGGCCACGCTGCACCGGCGCGCGGCGTGGATCGACGGCCCGCTGCGCGACAACCCGTCGCGCGACCTCGTCGAGCGCCTCTACCAGCGCCTCCAGCGACCGATGCCGGAGTTCCCGGGCGAGCTGCGCGACCAGTGGACGTACGTCCACCTGTGGCCAGCGCAGTTCATCGACATCTACCCGGACTCGATCGACATCTGGCAGCTCCATCCCGACGGGGTGCGCGGCACGCGCACCCTGTTCATGGTTTTCCGCTCGCCGTCGGAGGGCATCCGCGATCGGCTGGCGCGCCGCCTCAACAAGGCGATCAACAGCGAGGTGATGGACGAGGACGTCGTGCTCTGCGACGGCGTCCGGGCCGGGCTCGCGTCCCTCACGTACACCCGCGGCGTCCTCAACGACAACGAGAACGCCGTCGGCCACTTCCACGACCTCCTGCGCGAGGCGGTGCCCGGCATCGATGACGGGCCCTAGGCACGGCCGGCACGACTGGCTCGGCCTGACGCCCGAGGTGGAGCGGTTCGGGCCGCTCCTCGTCGACCGCATCGCGGGCGCCCTCGGCGAGGCCCCCGACGGGCTCGGCGAGGACCGCATCCATGACCTGATCCAGACGGGTGACGCGGCGGCGTGGCTCGCCTACCTGGCCGCCCTGACCGCCCTCGTCGAGCGCGGGCGGGAGGCGGGCGTGGTCGAGCCGGAGCGGGTGATCCTCGCGGAGATCCTCCGCGATCAGTACCGTCTCGCCCCGGGCGTCCTGCGCCTCGGGCCCGACGACGCGGCCCGCTCAAGCCGACTCGAGGAGATGCTCGACCCGTCATGACCGACGCCCTGCGCACCGACTTCGCCCCGCTCCTCGACGTGCGCCGCGCCGCCGTGGTCGGGGCCTCCGACCGCGGGCTCGGCTCCACGCTGATCGAGAACCTGTCGGCGCACGGCGGCGAGGTGATCGGCGTCCACCCGACCCGCGAGACGGCGGGCGGCGTCCCGTGTGTCCCGTCCATCGCCGATCTGCCGTGGCGGCCCGACGTGGTGGCGATCGGGCTCGGGGCGCGCACGATCGTGCCGGCGCTGGACGAGGCGATCGCCGCCGGGCACCGCACCTTCGTGATCCCGGGCCTCGGCGCCGAGGCGGCCGGGGAGGAGGGTGACACGGCCCGCACCCAGGTGCGCGAGCGGCTGAACGCGGCGGACGCCGTCTGTGTCGGCTTCAACTGCATGGGCTTCGCGGTGCCGGAGCGGCCCTCGGGCTGGATCGGCACGATCTGCCCGGGCTTCCGGCCGGGCGCCGTGGCCGCGATCGTCGGGTCGGGCTCGATCGGCGAGGCCGTGCTCGCGCTCGGGCCCCGCGTCGGCTTCCGCAACGTCGTGTCGATCGGCTCCGAGACGAGCCGCGACGCCTCCGACTGGCTCGCCTTCCACGCGGCCGACGAGGGCACGCGGGCGATCGGCCTGTTCCTCGAGGCCGTGCGCCGACCGGCCGCCTTCCGCGTGGCCCTCGCGCGCGCCGCGGAGGCGGAGAAGCCCGTCGTGGTCATGAAGGTCGGCCGCAGCGAGGCCGCCGCGCGCAACGCGATGGCCCACACGGGGGCGATCGTCGGGTCGGACCGGGCCTTCGACGCGCTCTGCCGCTCCTACGGCGCGATCCGGGTTGACGACTACGGCGAGTGGCTCGAGCAGCTCGAGGTCCTCGGCGCCCCGCGCCGGCCCCGTGGCCTCCGCGCCGTCGTGCTGACGAACTCCGGCGGCGAGGCCGAGCTGGTGGCAGACCTCGCCGACGCGGCGGGGATGCCGCTGACGCCCCTGCCCGACGACCTCGCTCGCGACATCGACGCCGCCTACCCCTTCCACGGCGTGCACAACCCGATCGACTACTGGGCGTTCGCCGACCCCGAGGTGATCGTCCCGGACCTGACCATGCGCTGCGCGACGCATCCCGAGGTCGACATCGTCGTCAGCAACATCGACCAGTCGTGGCGCTTCTCGAACGGCGAGCGCGAAAACGCGATCGACGCCTGCCGGGCGATGGCGGACGCCGCGCTCGCGGGCGGCGCCTTCTGCGCCGTCCTCTCGACGGCGGTCTCCGACCCGGCCGACGAGTGTGTGCTCGAGGCGGCCCGCGGCGGTGTGCCCGTCCTGATCGGTGCCGGGATGGGGATGCGCGCCATCGCGCGGGCCGCCCAGTGGGCGCCGCGGGTGCCCGAGGCGCCACCGGCTGCGAGCCCGGTCGAGGCCCCCGAGCTCGACCGGCCCGATGGCCACCTCGCCGAGGCCGATGCCAAGGCGGTCCTCGTCCGCTACGGAGTTTCCGCGCCGCGCGAGATCCGCGCGGCCGACCCGGACGGGGCGCGGCGGGCCGCGGAGGAGATCGGGGCCACGGTCGTCGTGAAGGCGGACGGCCCGGCCCACAAGGAGAAGCACGGCGGCGTCATCCTCGGCTGCACGGACCCCGACCGGGCCGCGGCGGCCGCGGAGCGGATCGGCGGGCCGGTCCTCGTCTGCGAGGAGGTCCGCGGCGGCGCCGAGGTGCTCTGCGGCCTCGTCCGCGACCCGCTCTACGGCCCGGTCGTGGTGGTCGGCGTGGGCGGCTCGTGGGCGGAGGCGGTCGGCGACACGGCGCGCGCCGCGCTCGCCCCGATCGGCCCGGGCGACGCCGAGCGCCTCGTGCGCGCAGTCGGCCCGCTCGCGCACCGCCTCGGCGACGACGAGGTGCGGGCCGTGGCGGACGCCCTCGTGGTGCTCGGCCGCGTGGCGCACGACCATCCGCGCGTGTCCGAGATCGACGTCAACCCGCTCGTGGTGCGCGACGGGGTTGGCGTCGCTCTCGACGCCCTGATCGTCCTCGCCGAGGACGCCTGATGGACTTCGCTCTGACCCCGGCCCAGCGCGACCTGCGCGAGCGGGCGCGCACGTTCGCCGACGCGCTGATGCCCCACGAGGAGGCCGCGGAGCGGGCGGGCGGGCGGGTCCCCGACGACGTCCGGGCGGAGATCCGCCGCCTGTCTCGCGAGCTGCGCCTCGTCGGCGGCAACCACGCCCCCGAGCACGGCGGGCAGGGCTGGTCGATGATGGAGCACGTGATCGTGCACGAGGAGCTGGGGCGCGTCACGAACGGGCTCTGGTGGCTGATGGGGGGCGCCTACAACGTGCTCGCGCTCGGCACCCCGGAGCAGATCGACGCCTACCTGCGGCCGACCCTCGACGGCGAGCGCGCCGACGCCTACGCCGTCACCGAGCGCAACGCGGGGTCCGACGCGGCCGGGATCGAGGCGCGCGCCGAGCGCGTCGCGGGCGGCTTCCGGATCACCGGCGAGAAGTGGTTCGTGACCTCGGGCGACCACGCCGACTTCCTGATCGTGATGGCGAACGTGGTCGACGGGGAGGACCTCCTGCCGACGCTCTTCCTCGTCGACCGGGACACGCCGGGGGTCGAGATTATCGACGACCCGGCCTTCACGCACGTCTTCCCCGACGGCCACCCCACGTACCGCCTCGACTGCGTCGTGCCCGAGTCGGCCGTCCTCGGCGGCCCCGACCAGGTCGGCCGCGGCGACGCCGGGCAGCACGCCTGGTTCGTGGAGGAGCGCATTCACATCGCCGCCCGCTGCGTCGGCGCCATGCGGCGGCTCCTCGACGAGGCGGTCGGCTGGGCCGCGGAGCGCGAGCAGTTCGGGCAGCCGATCATGGACTTCCAGGGCGTCAGCTTCCCCCTCGCCGACTCGGCCGCCGACTGCGTCGCCGCGCGGCTGATGACCTACCAGTGCGCGCAGATGCTCGACGACGGCGCCCCGCCGAAGCTCGTCCACGCCCGCGCGTCGATGGCCAAGCTGTTCGCCTCCGAGCGCGCGTACGCCTGCGCCGACCGCTGTGTCCAGGTCTGGGGCGGGCGCGGCTACATGCGCCGCAACGCGGCGGAGCGCCTCCTGCGCGAGCTCCGCGTCGACCGGATCTGGGAGGGCACCTCCGAGATCCAGCGCGTGATCGTCGCCAACGCGCTCGTCAAGCGCGGCGTGCCCGCGGCCCTCGCCGTCGACCCGGGCGAGCTCGGGTGAGTGAGCGGCGCGACCTGTCGGCGCTGTTCGAGCCGCGCAGCGTCCTGCTCGTCGGGGCCACCGGCGACACCCGCAAGTGGGGCGGCTGGGTGACGAGGTCCTTCGCCGAGACGCAGGACCTGCGCGCCACGCACTTCGTCAGCCTGCGCGGCGGCGAGCTCTACGGCATTCCGGTGCAGACGACGGTGGCCGCGGTCGACGCCCCGGTCGACCTCGCGGTCATCGTGGTGCCCGCCGCGGGCGTGCCCGACGCGATTCGCCAGTCGCTCGCCCTCGGTGCACGCGCGATCGTCGTGATCAGCGCGGGCTTCGGGGAGACCGGGGCGGAGGGGGCCGCGGTCCAGGCGGCGATGGTGGAGGAGGTGCGTGCCGCCGGGGCCTGCCTGCTCGGGCCGAACTGCCTCGGCCTCTACGAGGACGCCCAGCGGCTCAACGTCTACGGCGGCACGTTCCCGTCCGGCGACCTCGGCTTCGCGACGCAGAGCGGCAACCTCGCGCTCGAGGTGGCCCTCCTGCTCAAGCACGCCGGGCTTGGTCTGACGCGCTTCGCGAGCGTCGGCAACCAGGCGGACCTGACCCTCGCCGACTGCATCCGCGACTACGCCCACCACGAGCCGACGCGCGTGATCGGCGCCTACATCGAGGCGCCACGCGACGGGGTCGCCTTCGCGGAGGCGGTGCGCGAGGCGGCGGCGATCAAGCCGGTGGTGCTGTTCAACGCGGGCCGCTCGGCGGCCGGGGCGCACGCCGCGGTCTCGCACACCGGCGTCCTCGCCGTGGAGTCGCGCGTCCTGCGCGCGATCTGCCGGGACGCGGGCGCGGTCGTCGTCGACACGCCCGGGCAGTTCGTCGACGCCGTGTCGGTCCTGCGCGGGGGCCTCAGCCTCGGGCGCCGGCGGATCGGCATCCTCGCCGACGGCGGCGGCCACGGCGTGGTGGGGAGCGACACCGTGACGGAGGCGGGCCTCGAGGTGGCCGCCTTCTCGGCCGAGACGAGCGCGCGGATCGAGCCCGTCCTGCGCAACGCGCTGCCGCGGAACCCCGTCGACCTCGCGGGGGTCGACGGGTCGCGCGTCTGGGACTTCCACGCCGTTGCCGACGCCATCCTGGCCGCGCCGGAGGTCGACGCGCTCGTGATGACCGGCTACTTCGGCGGCTACGGCGACTACCACCCGGAGGCCGGGGACACCGAGATCGAGGTGGCCGAGGCGATCGCCCGCAGCTCGGTCGAGCACGGCAAGCCCATGGTCGTCCAGTCGATGGTCGAGCCGGGCGGCACCGACACCCTGCGCCGCATGCGCGCCGCGGGCGTGCCCGTGTTCGCGCGCATCGAGGACGCCGTGCGGGCGCTGACCTGCCTCGATCGCCCCCCGCTCGCGGCCGCCGCGGCGCACGCGCCGGTCCCCTCACGCGAGCTGGGCGAGCGGCCGGCCTACCCGGAGGCGCGGGCCGCGCTCGAGGAGCTCGGCATCGCGTTCCCCGCGGGGCGGCTCGCCACGTCGCCGGACGAGGCCGCGGCCGCGCTCGAGGCGGTGGGCGCCCCCGCGGTCCTCAAGGCGGTCCATGCCGACCTCCTCCACAAGACCGACGCCGGCGGCGTCGTCCTCGGGGTCAGCGGGCCCGAGATCGCCGCCGAGGAGTACTCGGCGATGTGCCACGCGGTCAAGGCGGCCTCGGGGATCGCCCCGGACGGCGTCTGGGTCGAGCGGATGGCGGAGGCGGGCGGCGTCGACCTCGTGGTCGGGGCGCGGCGGGACCCGGCCTTCGGCCCCGTGATCCTGGTCGGGGTCGGCGGCATTTTCGTCGAGGTCCTCGACGACGTCGTGCTCGCCCCGGCGCCCACGGATTTTCGTCATCTTGCGGGGCTGCTGCGCGGGCTCCGCGCCTGGCCGCTCCTCGCCGGGGTCCGCGGGCAGGCACCCGTCGACTGCGAGGCGGTGGCGCGAATCGCCTGCAGACTGGGGGATTTCCTCGCGGCGCACCCCGAGGTGGCCGAGGTCGAGGTCAACCCGCTGCGCGCGACGTCGTCCGGAGCGACCGCGCTCGACGCCCGGATCGTGCGCGGATGATCGGCCGCCGCGCCCCGACGACCGAAACCAAGTGTGGGGGAACGCCAGGGCTCGCCCACTCAGGTGGGCGAGCCCTCGCGATCCCTCTGTACACGTCCGGGATGATGACGTGAGCGGCCCCTTCCCACACCTGCTTGCACCGACGCGGCTGGGTCCGGTCGAGCTGCGCAACCGGGTGGTTTCGACGTCGCACCAGACGAGCCTCGTCCACGACCACGTCCCCACCGCGGACCTCGTGGCCTACCACGCCGAGCGGGCCCGCGGCGGTGCCGCCGCCGTCTGGCTCGAGGCGACCGCCGTCCACCCCTCGGGGCTCCTCACGGCCCACACCATCGGCGGCTACCTGCCGGCGGTGCGCGACGGCTACCGCGCGATCGCCGACGCCGTGCACGGGCACGATGGGCGTGTCTTCGTGCAGCTCTTCCACGGGGGGCGCGAGCAGATCTCGTCCGCGCCGCGCGCGCCCGCCGTGGCGCCGTCAGCCGTGCCGTCGCAGCGCTTCAAGACCGAGCCGCGGGCGCTGAGCGTCGCCGAGATCGGCGCGCTGGTGGACGGCTTCGCGACCGCGACGCGCCTCGCGCGTCTCGGCGGCATCGACGGCGTCGAGGTCTCGGCGTCGCACGCCTACCTCGCGGCGCAGTTCATGCACCCGCGCCGGAACGAGCGCACCGACGCCTACGGTGCGACGGCGGAGGGGCGCCTGCGCTTTCTGGTCGAGGTGCTCGAGGCCGTGCGCTCGGAGGCCGGCGGCATGGCCGTCGGCGTGCGACTCGCCGCCGACGAGCGCTCGTGGGACGGCTTCGGGCCGGAGGCCTGTGCCGACATCGCCGGGCAGCTCGCCGAGCGGGTCCGGCTCGACTTCGCCTCCGCCACGATGGGCGACTCCTCCTCCTACGAGGGCTCGGTGTGGATCGTGCCCCCGCCGCCCGAGCCCGAGGACGCCGTCGCGGAGCCAGCGGCCCTGATGCGCCGCGCCCTGCCCGCCGACGTCGCGCTCGTGGCCACGACGCGCATCGTCGACCTCGCCCACGCCGAGGAGATCGCCGCGACCGGAGTGTGCGACGCGATCGGGATGACGCGCGCCCTGATCGCCGACCCGGACCTGCTGCGCAAGGCCGCCGCCGACCGCGCCGACGAGGTGATCGCCTGCATCGGCTGCAACCAGGGCTGCATCGGGCACTACCACGCCGGCCTGCCGATCGCCTGCGTCGTCAACCCGCGCACGGGACGCGAGCGCACGGCGCCGCGGCGTCCGCGGCGCGCCCGCTTCGCGACGGCTGTCGTCGTCGGGGCCGGCCCGGCGGGGGTGGCCGCCGCGCTGGCCTGCGCCCGCGGCGGCGCCCGCACGGTCCTCTACGAGCGCGACGCGATGATCGGGGGCCAGTGGCGCCTCGCCGGACGCGCCCCGGGGCACGCCGAGGCCTGGCGGCGCTGGTGGGCCGATGCCGACCGCGACCTCGAGCAGGCGGGGGTCGAGGTGCGGCTCGGGACGGCGGCGACGCCGCGCGACCTGCGCCGGGCCGAGCGCGTCGTGCTGGCCACCGGCGCTCGCCCGTACGTCCCGGAGCTGCCGTGGCCGAAGCGCCAGGCGGTGATCACGGCCTGGGCGGCGCTCGAGCGCCCCGAGGCCGTGCGCGGACCGGTCCTTGTGCTCGACTGGGGCGGCGGCTGGACGGGCTGCGACGTCGCCGAGGCGCTCGCCCAGCGCAACCTCGCCGTCACGCTCGCCTGCGCCGGCCCGATGGTCGGGGAGGCGGTGCACCAGTACCAGCGCAACCGCTACCTCGGTCGCCTCGACGACCTCGGTGTCGAGCTGCGGGTCGGGATCGAGGTCGCCGAGGAGGGTGGCCGCGTGGTCCTGCGCAACGTGTTCAGCGGCCGCACCGAGGCGCTCGGGACCTGGGGCACCGTCGTCCTGGAGCAGGGGCGGGCGCCCGCGGACGAGCTGTGGCTCGCGCTTGAGGGGGACCCGCGGGTCGTGCGGGTAGGCGACGCGCTCGGTCCGCGCGGCCTCGAGGAGGCGGTCGCCGAGGGCCACGCCGTCGTCTGACGGCCGCCTCGACGTGGACACCCGCGGGCCCATCGCGGATCATTCTGGTGTGACCCGCCGCGTGCGCCTCTTCACGACCTGCCTCGCCGACGTCGTCGCCCGACGTACCGCCGACGACGCTGAGCACGTCCTGCGCGCGCTCGGCCACGACGTGGAGCGCGTTCACGGCGCGACCTGCTGCGGCCAGCCCGCCTTCAACTCGGGCTTCGACGAGCCGGCCCGGGCGGTCGCCGCGGCGACCCTGCGCGCGCTCGACGACGGCACGGACGACCCGATCGTGCTGCCGTCGGGCTCGTGCACGAGCATGCTGCGGCTGCACTGGCGCGAGCTCTTCCACGGACGGCCCGAGGCGGAGGGCGCGGCCCGCGTCGCCCGGCGCGTGCGTGAGCTGTCGGCCTTCCTCGCCGACGACCCCGCGGCGCTGCGCGCGCTCGGGCCGCGGCTGGACGTGCGGGTGGGGTACCACGACTCCTGCCACATGCTGCGCGAGCTGCGCCTGCGCGAGGAGCCGCGCACGGTGCTCGCGCAGGTCGAGGGCCTCGAGCTCGTGCCGCTCGCAAGCGGCGAGCGCTGCTGCGGCTTCGGCGGCACCTTCAGCGGCCGTTACCCCGAGGTGTCGACCGCGATGGCGGACAGCAAGATCGCCGACGTCGACGCCACCGGCGTCGACCTCCTGGTCTCGGCCGACCCGGGCTGCCTCCTGCAGCTCGAGGGGCGCATGTCGCGCACCGGCTCGCCCGTCCGCGTCCGGCACGTCGCGAGCCTGCTGCGGGAGGCCCTCGCGTGAGCGCCACGACCCCCCGTGAGGACGCCGAGGTCGGCGGTCGGCCGCTGCCGCCGGGCTGGGCCGCACCCGCCCACCAGCCGGGCGCCGACAGCCTCGCCGACACCACGTTCGAGGAGCGCGCGCGGGAGAACCTCGCGCGTCCGTTCCAGCGCACGGCGATCGCGAACGCCACCGACCACACCGTCTTCGCGCTGCAGCGGCGCTTCGCCGGCACGGCCCACGACGCGCTGCGCGACGAGGCCCGGCGGATCCGCGCTCACGCGATCACCAACCTGCCGACGTACCTCGAGCAGTGGGTCGACCGCGCCGAGGCCCGTGGCACGCAGGTGCACTTCGCCGCCGACGAGGCCGAGGCGCGGCGGATCGTCGCCGGGCTCTGTGCCGAGCGCGGCGTCGGCCGGGTCGTCAAGTCGAAGTCGATGGCCTCCGAGGAGGTCTCGCTCAACAGCGCCCTCGAGGGGGCGGGGATCGACGTCGTCGAGACGGACCTCGGGGAGTTCGTTGTGCAGGCGATGGGCGACCGTCCGAGTCACGTGATCGCGCCGATCCTGCACCGCACGCAGGGCGAGGTGCACGAGCTGTTCAGCGCGATGGCCGGTGAGGACCTGCCCGACGACCCGGAGGCCCTGACCGGCTTCGCGCGCGAGGGCCTGCGCCACGCCTTCCTGACCGCCGACGCGGGGATCTCCGGGGGCAACTTCCTGATCGCGGAGACCGGGGAGGTGGCCATGGTCACCAACGAGGGCAACGGGCGCCTGACGACGTCCCTGCCGCGCATCCACATCGCCCTCGTCGGCATCGAGAAGATGCTGCCGCGCCGCACCGACCTCGCCGTCCTCCTGCCGCTCCTGACCGGGCACGGCACGGGCCAGCAGATCACCACCTACGTCTCCGTCCTCGGCGGGCCGCGCGGCGCCGGCGAGCCCGACGGTCCCGAGGAGATGCACGTGGTGCTCCTCGACGGCGGCCGCTCCGCGCTCCTCGGCGGCGAGTTCGAGGAGGCGCTGCACTGCATCCGCTGCGGCGCCTGCCAGAACGTTTGCCCCGTCTACCGCCAGGTCGGGGGGCACGCCTACGGCTGGGTCTACGGCGGGCCGATCGGCGCCGTCCTGACCCCGCTCTTCCGCGGGCAGGCCGACGGCGGCGAGCTCTCGCACGCGACGACCCTGTGCGGGGCCTGCGACGACATCTGCCCGGTCCGGATCCCGCTGCACGACCTCCTCCTGGGCCTCCGCCGCCGGCGCGTGGCCGAGGACGTCGCGCCCCTGAGCGAGCGCCTCGCCTTCCGCGCCTGGGGGCTTGCCTGGCGGCACCCGGCGACCTACCGCGCCAGCACCGCGGTCGCCCGTGCGGGCCTCGCCGTGCTGGCCCGCGACGGTGTTGTCTCGCGGCGCGTGCCCGGCCTCGCGCGTTGGACGGCGACTCGCGACCTCGTTCTGGGCCGCCGTCGGTGACCGACCGTGCCTCCTTCATGGCGGCCGTCGCCTCGACGCCGCGCGGGCACGACCCCGGGCTGCCGGATCGTGCCGCGGCGCCGGACGCCCCGACCGAGCTGCGCGCGGGGGAGTCGCCGCTCGACCGCTTCCAGACCGAGGCCGAGGCCGTCTCCACGATCGTCGAGCGCGTCGACGCCGCGGGGGCCGCATCGGCCGTCGCCGCCGCCCTCGAAGCGGCGGGTGCAGGCGCGGTTGCCATCGCCGCGGACCTCGGCGACCTGCTCGAGCCGGTGCGCGAGGCGTGCCGGTCCGCCGGGCTTCAGGTCGACGACTACGCCGACGTCGCGCCCGAGCGGGCCCGGGCGGCTGCGCTGGATGCGACGGTCACCGGCTGCCTCGCCGCGGTGGCCGCGACGGGGTCGATCGTGACCACGGGCGCGACCGGCCGCGCGGCCGCTCTGATCGCCCCGACGCACGTCTGCGTGGTACGCGCCGATCAGGTCGTCGACGGCCTGCACGCACTGGTCGACGGCGACGTCCTCGCCGCCGCCGGCAGCATGTTCGCGCTGCAGTCGGGTCCGAGCCGCAGCGCCGACATCGAGAAGACGCTGATCCTCGGGGTCCACGGCCCCGGCCGCGTGCACGTGCTGCTCGTCGTCTAGCCGCGGATCACGACGGGCGTGCCCGGGGTGACGAGGGCCGCGACGCGGCCGATCCCGGGGTCCGGGACGCGGATGCAGCCGTGCGAGGGGTTCGTGCCCGCCTCGGCCCAGAGCGCGCCGCGGGCGCCGTGGATCGCCACGCGACCCGGACCTCCCGCGTACTCGAAGAGCACGTTCGAGTGGGCGGTGAGGTGCAGCGCCCACGGACCGAGCGGGCTGAACCAGGGCTCCCGCACCTCCTGGTAGACCGCGAAGCGGCCCTTCGGAGTCGGGGTATCCGGCGCGCCGAGCGCGACCCCGACCCGGTGCACCTTGCGTCCGTCGCGGTAGACGGTGAGCGTGTGGCGCCGCAGCGAGATGACGACGAGGACCCGGTTTCGCCGCACGATCGTCGCGGCCTCGGGAATCCATCCGGTCAGCCCGTTGGGGCGGTACGGCATCAGCACCTTCAGCCACGGCTGGCCCTCGGCGTCGGCGCGACGCTCGAGGATCATCAGCTCGATCGGGTTGCCGGTGCCGGGCACCCACGGTTTGAGGCCGCGGCCGAGGAGGCCCGCGCCGGGGACGGAGCGCACGGTCACCGACGTCACAATGCGGGCGGTCCAGGAGACGGCGTTCGTCGGCCGGTAGCTCGGCTCCAGCACGGGGAGGTCGGCGAGGGTCGGCTCGGGTGGCGGCGCGACCTCCTCGATCTGGCGCGGGCCGGAGGCCAGCGCCGTCGGCACCGGGAGGACCGTGGCGATGAGCACGAGGCCGGTGATCGCGATGAAGCGGACGGGCACGGGCGTAGTGTTACCCAGATCCGGCGCCGTGTCCGGTGGACTGCGGCCCGGCACCCTGTCACCATCACGGGGAATGAACGGCGACCACCGCTCCCTCTGGCTCGAGCAGGCTTACACGGGCTCCACGCCGGCCCCGGAGCTGCGCGGCGGCGACCGCGCCGACGTGGCCATCGTCGGCGGCGGCTACCTCGGCCTCTGGACCGCCATCCTCCTGAAGGAGCGCGATCCGGCGATCGACGTGGCGATCGTCGAGCGCGACGTCTGCGGCGGCGGCGCGTCCGGTCGTAACGGCGGCTTCGTCCTCAGCTGGTGGCCGAAGATCGGCACGCTCGTGAAGCTGGCCGGGGCGGAGGGCGGGGTCGAGCTTGCCCGCGCCTCGGAGGCCGCGATCGGCGAGATCGGCGCGTTCTGCGAGCAGCACCGCATCGATGCGCAGTTCCGCCAGGGCGGCTACCTGTGGACGGCGGCCACCGAGGTGCAGCGCGGCTCGTGGGCTCCGGCGGTCGCGCAGTGCGCGGAGCTCGGCGTGACGCCCTTCGTCGAGCTGACGCCCGATGAGGTCGCGCGCCGCACCGGCTCGCCCGTGCACCTGGAGGGCGTGCTGGAGCCGTCGGGCGCCACGGTGCACCCGGGCTTCCTCGTGCGCGGCCTGATGCGCGTGGCGCTGAACCTCGGGGTGCGCATCTACGAGCGCAGCCCGATGGTCGAGCTGGACCGTCGGCGACCCGCCGTCGTCCGCACGCCGGGTGGCGCGCTGACCGCCGACCGCGTGATCCTCGCCGTCAACGCCCACAGCGCCGGCATCCGCGAGCTGCACCGCCGGATCGTGGCGATCTCGAGCGACATGGTCGCGACGGCGCCGATCCCGGAGCGGCTGGGGGAGATCGGCTGGACCGGCGGCGAGTGCATCTCGGACTCGCAGCTGCAGGTGCACTACTACCGCACGACGGAGGACGGCCGCATCGCGTTCGGCAAGGGCGGATGGGGCATTGCCCTCGGCGCGCGCATGGGGGCGAGCTTCGACCGCGACGCCCGCCGCGCCGCCGACGTCACGCGCGGGTTCCGGCGGCTCTACCCGAACCTCGCCGACGTCCCGATCGCGCACGACTGGTCGGGCCCGATCGACCGCTCGCCGACGGGCATCCCCCTGTTCGGCAACCTCGGCGGCCGCGAGCACATCCTCTACGGCGCGGGCTTCTCCGGCAACGGCGTCGGCCCGTGCCGCGTCGGCGGGCGGATCCTCGCGGACCTCGCCGTCGGCGACCGCTCGGGCCTCGCGGGCTGCGCGCTCGTCAACGGCCACCCCGGCTCGTTCCCGCCCGATCCCGTGCGCTGGATCGGCGCGCATGCGGTGCGCACCGGCGTCGCCGCCAAGGAGGCGCGCGAGGCCGAGGGGCGCGCCCCGGGACGCGTCGCCGACGCGCTGGCGCGCCTCGCGCCGGCCGGGATGATCCCGAAGAAGTCGAAGGCGAAGAGCGGCTAGTCGCCCGCGGCGGCGGCCTGGGCGTCGCGTTCGGCCGCTGCCGTCGCCACGAGCGCGATCTCGACGCGGTTGTCATGGAACGTGGGGGAGCCGCCCATGTCGGCGTCGCGCACGGCCGTGGTGGCGTTGACGTTGACGCCGCGCACGCCGTCGGTAGCGTGCACCTTGTAGGCCCACGCGATCCCGGGCCGGGCCAGCGGGTGGACCGCCGCGGGGGCGGTGAAGGCGCCGCGGTCGTTGGCGACCTCGACGACGTCGCCGTCGGTGACGCCCCGGGCCGCCGCGTCCTCGGCGCTCAGGTAGACGCAGGGCCCGCCGGTCTTCGCGCGGTGGCCGGCGAGGTCGTTGAACGTCGAGTTGAGGAAGAAGCGGGTCGCCGGGGTGATCAGGACGAGCGGGAAGCGGGCGGCGAGCTCCGGGTCCGCGGCCTCGGCGGGGGCCATGTAGTCGGGGACCGGGTCGAGGCCCTCAGCGGCGAGTTCCGGGCAGACGATGCGCATCCGGCCCGACGGCGTCGCGAACCCGCCCTCGGCGTGGGGCGCGGTGCCGCGGACGTCGTCGACGCGGGCGTAGCCCGTCTCGGAGAGCGACTCGAACGTGATGCCGCGCGCGCGGGCGGCCTCCGTGTCGAGGTACTGCCGGGCCAGCTCCTCGTCGGAGTCGAACAGCCGCGGGTGGTCGAGCCCGAGGGCGCGCGCCAGCCGCCGGAAGATCTCCGTGTTGGGCAGGCAGCCCTCGGGGGGCTCGATCGCGGGCAGGTTGAGGGCGAGGTAGTGGTGCCCGTACGAGGCGTGGATGTCGAGGTGCTCGGGCTGCATCGTCGCGGGCAGGACGACGTCCGCGACGAGCGCGGTGTCGCTCAGGCGCTGCTCGAGCACGGTCAGGTGCAGGTCGTCGCGCAGGAGCCCCCGGCGCGCGCGCAGCTGGTCGGGCACGGTCGCGGCGGGGTTGGTGTCCCAGACGACGAGCGAGCGGATCGGCGGGGCGAGGTCGGGATCCGTAAGGGCCTCGGCGAGCCGCGACATGTTGATGATGCGCCCGGGCGGCATCGGCAGGTCGGCGGGCTCCTCGAGCTCATGCGTGAGGTGGTCGAAGCGGCCGGCGGTCATGCACATCCCGCCGCCGCCGACGTGACGGTAGTCGCCCGCGATGGCGCTGAGGGCGAGGATCGTGCGGATCGCCGAACCCGCGCCGCCGTGGCGCTGCAGGCCGAGGCCGATGCGGATTGCGGTCGGGCGCGTGGTGGCGATGCGCGCGCCGAGGGCTGCGACCGCCGCCGTCTCGATGCCGCAGATCGCAGCCGCTCGCTCGGCGGACCAGCCGCCGAGGCGCTCGCGCAGCTCGGGCCAGCCCTCCGCGTGGGCGGTCAGCCACTCCTCGTCCGCCGCGCCGTGGTCGAGCACGACCCGCATCAGGCCCATCGCCAGCGCGCCGTCGGTGCCGGGGAGGATCTGCAGGTGCTCGTCGCAGCGCTGGGCGGTGTCGGTCGGCAGGGGGTCGATGCAGACCAGGTGCGCGCCCCGCGCCTGCGCGGCGTGGACGAAGTGCCACTGGTGCATGTTCGAGGTCAGCAGGTTCGTGCCCCAGACGAGGATCAGGTCGGCGTGCTCCATGTCCTCCGGGTCGGGACCGAGCGGGCGTCCCGTCGTCGCGCGCATCGCGGCGGACGCGGCGGCGGTGCAGATCGTGCCCAGCATGCGCGTCGTGCCGAGGTGGTTGAACAGGCGCTGGCCGAGGGACCAGCCCTGCACGTGGCCGAGCGTGCCCGCGTAGTAGTACGGCATCACGGCCTCGGGGCCGTCGCGGTCGATCGCGGTCCGGATCCCGTCGGCGGCGAGGCCGATCGCCTCGTCCCAGTCGATCGCCTGGAAGGCGCCGTCGCCCTTGGCACCGACGCGCCTGAGGGGCGTCGTCGGGCGGTCGGGTGAGTAGACCGCATCGAGGTAGCGGTTGACCTTTCCGCACAGGGCGCCGCGGGTGAACGGGTGGTCCTTGCGGGCCCGCAGGCGCAGGGCGTGGCCGTCCTCGACCTCGACCTGCCAGGCGCAGGTGTCGGGGCAGTCGAGCGGGCAGGCGCCGTGGACGAGGCGGCTCATGCTCCGAGTGTACGCGGATCGCTCCCGTTGCGGTAGCCGCGGGCCGCGTCCGCAAGCCAGCGGAACAGCCCCTGCTGCTCGGGCTCGGGCATCTGCTCGGGGTGCCACTGCACGCCCACCATCGGCCACGCGTCGGGACTCTCGAGCGCCTCGACGACGTCGCCGACGCGCCCGGTGACCACGAGGTCGTCGGCGCTCACGTCCTCGAGCTCCGTCTCGGTTGCGGCCCCGTGGTGCTCGGGATGGAGGTCGCCGCCGCCGGTCAGGACGAGCCCGTCGAGGAGGTCGAGAACGGCATCGGGGTCCTCGTTGTGCGGGATGATCAGCGGCAGGCCACCGGCCACGTGACGCCGTCCGCGTAGCCCGGGTGGAGCGTGTCGAGGTCTGTCCGCTCGCCGAGGTAGGTCGGCAGGTCGCGGCGGATGCCGGTCAGGCCGATGACGGGTGCGCGCACGCAGCTCCCGCTAGCCCAGCGGCCACGGCAGGTCCGGCATGTGCCGACGCCAGGCGGCCTCGAGGGACCCGTCGGCGATGATCGCCCCGAGCGCGCCGTCGAGCGCGTCGCGCAGCCCGTCCTCGCCCTTGCGCACCGCGATGCCCCACGGGTTACGGGTCTCGACCGTGAAGGCGAGGCGCAGCTCGGGGTCCGCATCGAGGGGGACCATGACGACGTCGTCATCGACGAAGCCGTCGATCTCGCCGGAGCGAGTGGCGGCGATCATGTCGGCGTAGACGTCGTCGGTCGCGCCGTCGAAGGGCACGGCGATCACGCCGGGGAACGTCTCGGTGAGGGCCATGTTGGTGCTCTCGGCGATCGCGCCGACGCGCAGCCCCGCGCACTCCTCCGGGGTGGAGGCCGGGCACTCGATGCGGGTCACCAGGGACTCGCTGAAGACCGCGTAGGGCCGCGTGAAGTCCGCGAGCGTGCGGCGGTGCTCGGTGATGCCCTGCCCGCACCAGATGCCGTCCACTGTGCCGGCGTGCAGGGCGGGGTAGAAGGCGCTCCACTCGAGCGGCACCCACACCAGCTCGAGCCCGAGCTGCGCGGCCACCAGTGCGGCGGCAGCGGGCTCGTAGCCCGGCCGCGTGCCGTCAGGGCGGATCAGGCCCATCAGGGGCATCGCGTCGAGGTCACCGCAGCCGAGGGTCAGGCGGCCGTCGGCCACGAGGTCGAGGCCGCCGCTCACGGGATCCAGTTCCGGTACATCTCGAACTCCCAATCGGTCAGGGCGCCGCAGAAGCGGGCCCACTCGTCGCGCTTGAAGTCACGGTACAGGGCGTGCAGCTCGTCGCCCAACGCCGCCCGCGCGAAGGCCGAGTCCGCGAAGGCCTCGACGGCGTCGCCGAGGATCAGGGGCAGCGGCGTGAAGCGCTCGGGGCCGGGCTCACCGGCGGCCGGGGCGGGGCCCGGGTCGGCGAAGGCGCTCGCGCCGTCGCGCCACAGGGACAGGTTGTGGTGGCAGCCGTTGCCCATGATCCCGAGCGTCGGCTTCGGCATGAACGTGACCCCGATTCCGAGCTCGCGGGCCACCTGCACGCAGATCTGCCGGTAGGTGATCAGGCGGTCGGCGGTGCGGTCGGCCCGGTCGAACATGAAGTTGAGCTCGATCTGGCCCGAGTCCTCGTAGTCGCCCTCGATCATGTCGATGTCGAGCGCCTGGGCGTAGCGGATCACGCGCTGGTAGATCTCGCGCACCTGCTCGAGCGTGCCGGCGTGGTACGCCGTGCTGACGCCGGGCCGGGTGGCGGCGTCGTAGCCCTCGCCCTGCCACGTGGTCTCCGGCTCGCAGCCGGAGCGCAGCTCGTACCCGGTGCGGGCCTCGAGCGCCTCGAGCTGGCGGCGCAGGTTGCCGCGGCAGTCGGGGCCGAAGGGGGCGCCGGGGTCCGTGTGCGCGTCGTCGCGGCGGTAGAGGCGGCAGAGGAAGCGGCCGACGCTCGGCTCCCACGGCAGGACCTGGAAGGTCTCCGGGTCCGGCATGACGACGAACTCGGCGGCCTCGATGCCGCCGCCGAAGAGCTCGCCGTGGCGGTCGGCGGCCACGTCCGCGGCGGCTGAGCCGTGGAACTGGACGCCCTTGTCGAGGCTGCGGCGGACGTGGGCGGCGGGGACGACCTTGGCCAGAACGCGGCCGTTGATCGAGACGAACTGGTAGTAGATGAACTCCACGTTCACCTGCTTGACGCGGGCGGCGATGTCGTCCGCCGCTTTCGCGTTCGCCTCGCGGTGGGCGGTCAGGGCATCGGTCATCGGGCCTCCGCGCGGCTCCAGGTGATCACCTGCCGGACGGGGCCGGTGTTGCCCGAGTCGGGGAGCCAGGTCGGCTCCTCGGCGTAGCGGATGCCGGGGAGGCGCCGCGCGAGCAGCGCGAGCGCCTCGGTCATGTCGCCACGGGCGATGAAGTGCCCGAGGCAGTAGTGGCGCCCCCCGCCGAAGCCGAAGTGCTTCGGGCGGTCGTCCTTCGTGATGTCGAAGTCTGGGTCCGGGATCGCGCGGGTGTCGGTGCCGCTCGACTCGGTGAACAGGTGGACCGTCGTGCCCTTCGGCACGTGGATGCCGTCGATATCGCAGTCCTCTGCGGCCTCGCGCGTGACCCACGTCGTCGTGGGGCGCATCCGCATGACCTCCTCGACGGCGTTGGCGGCGAGCTCCGGATGGCGGCCGAGCAGCGACCATTGGTCGGCGTGGCGCACGAACAGGTCGATGCCGAGGCCGAGCTGGTTGCGGGTCGTATCGATGCCGCCCTGGAAGAGCAGGATCACGGTGTCGCGCAGTTCCTCGTCGGTTAGGCGGTCGCCGTCCTCGTTGGCGTCGACGAGGGACTGCAGGAAGTCCTCGTGCTTCGTGCGGCGGCGCTCCGCGATCAGCTCGTCGGCGTAGGCGCCCATCTGGGCGAGACCCCACTCGACCTCGTCGAGGCGGTCTCTCGCGGCGATCGAGAGCGCGAGGCTCATCTTCTCGGCGTAGAGCGCGAGCTCCTCCCAGTTGGCGTCCGTGACGCCGAGCAGTCGGCAGATCACGCGCGTCGCGTACGGCTCGGAGAACCGGTGCATGAACTCGCACCGCCCGTCACCGATAAAGCCGTCGATCAGCTCGTTCGCGAGCTCCTGGAACTTCGGCACGAGGCCCTCGACGTGGCGCGAGGCGAAGGCGGGGTTGACGAGCTTGCGCAGGCGGACGTGCTCGGCGCCCTCCTTGTTGAGCACGATGTTCGCCCACCAGCGGGCCCAGTCGCCGGTGATGCCGTTGTGCTCCGACCAGCGGGCACTGCCCTGGATCAGCCGCTTGTCGTTGACGAGGCTGTTGACCTGCTCGTAGCGCAGGACCGCGAGGCCGTACGGGGTGCGGGCGTACGGGCCCGCGTCACGGGCCGCGCGCACGAGGTCGGAGCGGACCGAGAAGGCGAGGTCGTTGACGTCGAAGAAGGGCAGGTCCGGGGCGTCGATGGGGGATTCGGTCGGGGCCATGCGGAGAACTCTATGCAGTAGGGTTCAAAATGCAATCCTAGGCGGACAGCCGCCCGAGGTGCAGGCCGACGATCCAGTCCCGCGTCGCCTCGATGTGCTCGAGCGTCGCCGCGCGTGCGGCCTCGGGTCGCCCCTGCAGCACGGAGGCGAGGATCGGGGTGTGCCCGCTCGTCGAGGAGCGCAGCGCGTCCGTCGACCAGGTGCCGGGCAGCGCGGCGAGGATCTCGCCGAGCTCGGCCTGCAGCGAGGCCTCCGCGGCCACGAGCCGCGGGCTGCCCGCGGCCTCCGCGACGGCCAGGTGAAAGCCGCTGTCGGCGAGGCGGTAGTCGGCGAAGCCGCCGAGCGCGGCCCGCTCCGTGGCCGCGGCGGCCGCCGACAGCGCGTCGAGCGCGTCCGCGTCGGCCCGTTCCGCCGCGAGGAAGGCCGCCTCGCCGCTGACCGCGCGGCGCCAGTCGACGAGGTCGACGAGCTCGCGCTCGCTGGGGACGCGCCCGCCCTGTCCGAGCGGACCGGCGATGTCCGCGGCCACGAACGAGCCGGCACCGCGGCCGCGACGGGTCTCGACGTAGCCCGCGTCGCGGAGGATCGCGAGGGCCTGGCGCAGGGTCATCGGCGCGACGTCGAGCATCTCCGCGAGCTCGAGCTCGGGCGGCAGCCGCTCACCGGGGCGCAGGACGCCGCTGCCGATCGCCTCGCCGAGGCGGCGAACGATGCGCTCGACGGCCCCCTCCACCTGGAGGGGCTGGAAGACGCTGTCGCGGGCGGTCTGCGGGACGCTCACCATGAACTCCACGGGCCAGAGTACAGAACGACTCCGGTTCGCGGCGGCTCGCGTACCCTCTGCCCGTGGAGCACCGCTGCGCCCTCGTCGGCCTCGCCGGCCGACCGAACGTCGGCAAGAGCACGCTCGTGAACGCGATCGTCGGTGAGCACGTGACGATCACCTCCAGCCGCCCGCAGACCACGCGTCGGCGGATCGCGGGGATCGCGCACGGCAACGCGTGGCAGCTGGTCCTCTGCGACCTGCCCGGCGTGCAGGTCCCGCGCGACGGCCTGACCGAGCGGATGGCAGGCAGCGTGGCCGAGACCCTCGCCGACGTGGACGTCGTCCTGCTCGTCCTCGACGCCTCGCAGCCGATCGGCGGCGGCGACCGGGCCAGTGCGGAGATTGCGTTCGGGAGCGGGGTGCCGGTGGTGATCGCCCTCAACAAGGTCGACCGGCTCGCGCCCGAGCGCATCGCCGAGGCCGTGGCCGCCGCCTCGGGTCTCGGCGACTTCGCCGAGCTGCACCCCGTCTCGGCGAAGACGGGCGACGGCGTCCCCGCGCTCGTGGCGGACCTCGTGCGGCTGGCGCCGGAGGGCCCGGCGCTGTTCCCGCCGGAGGCCCGCTCGTCCGATCCCGTGCGCCTGCAGATCGCCGAGCTGATCCGCGAGCAGGCACTGCGACGGCTGCGCGAGGAGGTCCCGCACGCGCTCACCGTGGTGGTCGAGGAGTACGAGCCGCCCACGCGGCGGCGCGCCGCCCGCATTGAGGCCGTGATCTACGTCGAGTCGAAGTCGCAGCAGGGCATCGTGGTCGGCGCCGGCGGTGCGATGGTGAAGGCGATCGGCTCCGCCGCGCGTCCCCCGATCGAGCGGGTCCTCGGCGCGAAGGCGATGCTCGACCTGCGGGTGCGAACGCAGCGGGGCTGGCGCGACGACCCGGCGCTGCTCGACCGGCTCGGGCCGTAGCCGGCTACGGCTGGCCCGCGGTGCCCTCGAAGACGCCCGGCGTGTAGATGCACCGGGCGTTCCAGAGCAGCCAGCCGCCGGCGCCCGTGGCCTCGGCGGCGGCGATCTGCTCCTTGACCTCCGCGAGGCCGTACTCGCGCTCGCCCATCGTGAAGTCCTGGAGCCAGGGGCGCAGGTCGGCCGAGCCGCCGTTCGTGCGGCGGCGCCAGTCGGCCATCGCGGCGGCGATCGTGGGCCCGGGAGCGCCGTCGGGATCGTCGATGTTGAATTGTCCGGCCCCGAAGTGGGACGGGTAGATCATCGGGTAGAAGGCGTCGAGGGAGTTGCGCAGCTTGCCGGGCTTCTGGCCGATGCCGAGGTCCTCAGAGGCGGCGAGGCCGAAGAAGGCGGCCGACACGCGCACGCCGCGCGGCTTGAGCTCCCGGGACGCGCGCTTCAGGAAGGCGGTGATCGCCTCGTCCTTGTTGCGGCCGGGGTCGCTGAGGCGGACGGACTCGAGGTCGCCGTCCGTCGGGTAGCGGACGTAGTCGAACATGATCTCGTCGAAGCCGAGCTCGGCGGCGTAGGCCGCGAGTTGCAGCGGGTACTCCCACGCCTCCTCGTTTGACGGATCGAGCCAGGTGATGCCGAGGTTGTTCTCCCAGAGCTGCCCGTTCTTGCGCTTGACGGCGATCCCCGGATTGGCGCGCGAAGCGTAGCCGTCCTGGAAGGTGACGATCCGGCCGATCACGTAGAGCCCGCGCTGGTGCGCCTCGCGCAGCGTCTTGACCGGGTCGTAGACGTTCATGTGCGCGCCGGAGTCGCGCGCCGTGGGGATCGGCGTGGTGAAGGCGACCTCGCCGCGCTCGTCCTTGATGTCGATCTGGATCGAGTTCATCCCGACGCCGGGGTCGGCGAGGTTGATGATCGGCTCCCACAGGCTCGGCGTCGCGACGGCGTAGCTCGTCACGTGCACGCCGCGGATGTGGTCGGGCATCGGCACGCGGCCACCGGTGGCAGCGAGGGCCTGCGAGGTCAGCGGCTTCGCCGGCTCGGCCTCGACGGGCGCCGGCGCCGCCTGCTCGCGGCTCCAGGTGAAGGCGAGGGCGGCGACGGCCACGGGGAGGAGGAGCAGCGCGACCAGCACGACGCGGCGCTTGCGCTGCGTCGCGCGGGCGGCGGCGCGCTGCTTCGCGCGGCGCGAGTTGCGCAGCGCCTCCTGGTGCGCGTCGTAGCGCTGCTGGTCGCGGAAGTCGCCCATCTCTGGACCGGCCAGTCTAGACGAAGGGCGGTCAATCGGCAGCGAGCGGGGTCACGCTGCCGATACGCTCCGCCCGTGGGCCCGCGGCCGTCCGATATCGCCAAAAGCGTCGAGCTGATGCTCCTGCGCCCGCGCGCCACCGACGCGGACTGCGCGGGGCTCTGCGCCCAGGCCCGCGAGCTGCACGTGGCGGCGGTCTGCGTGCTGCCGACGCACGTCCCGGGCGCGGCCGAGGCCCTGCGCGGCTCGGACGTGAAGCTCGTGGCGCTGATCTCCCATCCACTCGGCGCCGATCGTCCCCCGGTGAAGGCACGGGCCTGCCGGCAGGCGCTCGAGGACGGCGCCCAGGAGGTCGAGGTGGTCGTCGACCTGGCCCGCTTCGCCTCCGGGGACCCCAACCACGTGCGCGACGAGCTGCGGCTGTGCGCACGCGCCGCACGGGAGGCGCGGCCCGAGGCGCTCGTGCGCGCCGTGATCGAGACCGCGGCCTTCGACGACCGCACCCTGCGGCTCCTCGCCCGCGCCGTCGCGGCCGGCGGGGTAGACATGCTGGTCACGTCGACGGGGCTCGCACCCGAGGCCCCCGACGCGCTCGACGTCGAGCTGATGCGCGAGGAGCTCGGCGCCGGGATCGCGCTGAAGGCCGTGCGGGCCGTGCGCGGGGCGGACGAGGCCGCCGTGCTGCTCGTGGCCGGCGCGAACCGGGTCGGGGCCCCGACGGCGGACCTCCTGCGCGGCGACAGCGACCGCTGATCAGCCGCCGAGCCGCGCGCGCAGCCCGGCGACGCCGGTGTCGTCGCTGACCCGGACGCGTTGCAGAAGCAAGGGCTGATCTGCCCGCTGCAGGGTGCCCTCGTCGGTGGTCACGGCGAGGACGTACCCGGCCCGCCGCACGAGCCCCTCGGAGGCCGTGTCGTACTTGCCGACCGGGTAGCAGAACCACTGCACGGGCCGGCCGAGGATGCGCTCCAGGCGGAAGCGCGACGCCCGCAGCTCGCGCAGCGCCGTCGCCTCGTCGACCAGCGACAGCTCCCGGTGCGTGACCGTGTGGGACCCGATGTCCCAGCCGGCGGCCGCGAGGTCCCGCAGCTGGTCCTCGGTCATCCACAGCGGCGCGGCGGCCGGGTCGGCGAGGATGCGGTCGGTGATCACGTACGCGGTACCCGTCAGGCCGTGGCGGGCCATGATCGGCGCGGCCGTCTCGGCGATCTCGCGGTAGCCGTCGTCGAAGGTGATCAGGACGGGCCGCTCCGGTAGCGGTGCGCCCTCCATCAGCGCGGCGAAGAGCTGACGCTGGGTGATCGACGCGTAGCCGGCGTCCGCGAGCCAGGCCATCTGCCGCGCGAAGTCACGGGGGCCGACGGTCAGGTCGCGCTCGTAGGCACCGGCTCCCGCCGAGGGCCGCGCGATGCGGTGGTACATCAGGATCGGGACGTTCAGGGTGCGCTCCGGGAGCGGCCGCGGCAGGACGAGGCGCTCGCCGTCGCCCGTGGTCGTGGCGGCCTCCGGGGCGGTCGCGGCCGCCGCTTCGGTCGCCGCGGACCCGGTCGCCGTGGTCGTCGGCTCGGCGGTGGTGGGCGTCGCCTCATCGACCGCGGCCTCCGCGGCGGGGCGAGGCCCGTCGCCGCCGGTGGACGCGCGCACCATCACGGCGACCATCCCGATCAGCGCCGCGACGAGCGCGGCGAGGAGCGCGAGGTGGACCCTCGACATGCCCGTAGCGTATTCCCCGGGGCCGTCAGTCCCCGAGCAGGTCGGTCAGGTCGCGCACGCCGGTCTTGTTGTCGACCGGGATCGCCCGCAGCTCGAGCGGGGAGGCGGCGCTCTGGTCCGTGCCCTCGCCCGCGGCGATGCCGAGCACGTAGCCGGCGGCCCGCGCGGCCTCGGCGGCGGTTGCGTCGGCCGCGCCGCCCGGATAGCAGAGCCACTGCACGGGATGGCCGAGGATCTTCTCGAGCTTCGCCTGCGAGGCGCTCAGCCGCTCAGGGGCCTCGGCCGCCCCCTTCCCGGTGATCGGCTCCTCTGCGGTCGTCTCGGAGGCGATGTCCCAGCCGCGCGCCTCGAGCTCGCGCAGCATGCCCCACGTGAGACGGTCGGGGGAGGCGGCGCGCCGGCGCAGCAGCTTCCCCGTCACCGAGCACACGACGCCGATCAGCTCGGCGTCGGCCATCCGCGGCGCGGCGACCGAGGCCGTACCCCGGTAGCCGCCCATGAAGGCCAGGACGACGGGCTTCTCCGGCAGGGTGCCGCCCTCCATCAGCGCCTTGTAGAGCTCGAGCAGGGAGATCGTCTCGTAGCCCTCGCCCTTCAGCCACTCGAGCTGGAGCTGGAACTCCTGCGCCTCGACCGTCTTGGCGAGCAGGGCGGGCTCCTCCTCGCCCGTGACGACGGAGACGCGCTGGTAGAGCAGGATCGGCACGTCGGCCGTGGTCTGGGGCAGCGGGTCGGGGAGCGCCAGCGCGGCGACCTCGCGGGTCGACTCCAGCGCCTGCGCGGGCTGGTCGGGGTCGGCGCCCGCGCGCGCCGTCTCGACGCGGTCGCGGCCGAGCCACCAGGAGCCGCCGATCACGACCGCGGTCAGGAGCGTCAGCACGAGCATCGCGGGCGTCGCGCGCATGCCCGGAGCGTAGACGCTCGCCGGCGCGGGTAGAGTGGCCGGGTGGCCTCCGCGCATGACGACCCGGTCTGGACGACGCACGCGGTGCGCATCCTCCACGACGACGTGGTCACGATCGAGGAGCACGACGTCGAGACGCCGGAGGGTCGCCGCTACCGCTTCCCCCTCGTGCGCTCGCCCGGCTTCGCGAAGGTGGTGCCGCTCCTGCCGAACGGCGACGTCGTGCTGGTGCGCCAGTACCGCTACGCGGTCGGCGACACCACCCTCGAGCTGCCCGCCGGCGCGATCGACGACGGCGAGGACCCCGCCGCGACGGCCCGCCGGGAGCTCGCCGAGGAGGCGCTCCTCGCGTGCGACGCGCTCGAGCCGCTGGGGGAGTTCCGGACCAGCCCGGGGCGGATGGACGAGCGCGGCTTCCTGTTCCTGGCCCGCGACTGCCGCCCCGATCCGGCGGCCCGCCAGCACGAGCCGACCGAGCCCGTGCGACTTGGCCTCGACGAGGCGATCGGGCTGATCGGCACGGAGATCCTCGCCGCCTCGTCGTCGCTGGCCCTGCTGCTCGCGCGACGTCGCCTCGACGGCGCGGATGGGTGACACTTCGGGCATGTCTCAGATCACGCCGACCGGTCCGAACGCCGCCGGGGTCCGCTGGGACCTCGCCCCGATCTGCGCGGACGCCGAGGCGGCGCGCGCGCTCCTCGACGACGCGATCGCGCGCGCCGACGCCTTTGACGCACGTCACCGCGGCCGCGTGGCCGAGCTCGACGCGGCCGGGCTCGCCGCCGCCCTGGCCGAGCTCGCGTCGATCTCGAACGCGCTGCATCGGGTCGGCTCGTACGTGTCTTTGCGCCGCAGCGTCGACGTCAACGACGACGAGGCGCGCGACCTCGAGACCGTCGTCGACCAGGGCCTCGTGCGCGCCCAGAACGCGCTGCGCTTCTTCGACCTCGAGTGGATCGACCTCGATGATGCCGTCGCCGAGCCCCTGATGGCGGCGCCCGAGGTGGCGGCGGACCGCCACCACCTGCGCTCGTCGCGGCGCTTCCGCCCGCACGTCCTGCCCGACGACCAGGAGCGGATGCTCGCCGAGCGCGACCCGCTCCTGTCCGCCTGGCAGAACCTGTTCGCGCAGACCGTGGCCAACATCCGCGCGCCGTTCGACGACGGCACGGGTGCGGCGGAGCGCACCGTCGACGAGCTCCTGTCCTACCTGCACACGCCCGACCGCCCCGTCCGGCTCGCGGCCCTCGAGGCGCTCTACGCCGCGCTCGAGCCGCACGCCGACGTGCTCAGCACCTGCTACGACAGCATCGTCGCCGACCGCCTCGTGCAGGACCGCCTGCGCGGGTACGCCACGCCGCTCGACCCGCGCCATCTGTCGAACGAGCTCGAGCCGGCCTGGGTCGACGCGATGATGGCGGCGATTGAGGACCGCTACGGGATGGCGCAGCGCTGGTTCCGGCACAAGGCCGAGCTGATGGGCCTCGAGCGGCTGCACCTCGCCGACCAGTACGCGCCCCTCGGCGCGGGCCGCGCGATGCCGTACGCGGAGGCCGTCGGGATCGTCGAGGATTCGTTCGGGCGCTTTTCCGACGAGATCCTGAACGTCTCGCGCGCCGTCTTCGAGGACCGCCGCGTCGACGCCGAGCCCCGGCCCGGCAAGCGCGGCGGCGCCTTCTGCAGCTCCGTCGCGCAGGACGCCCAGCCGTTCATCCTGCTCAACCACACCGACACGCTGCGCGACCTGATGACGGTCGCCCACGAGCTCGGCCACGGCATGCACTTCGCGCTCGCGAGCGCCGCGCAGTCGGCGCTCTCGATGCACGCGCCGCTCGCGCTCTGCGAGGTGCCGAGCACCTTCGCGGAGCTCCTCGTCTTCGACCGCATGCTCAAGGAGGAGCCCGACCCGGCGACGCGCACGGCGCTCGTCCGCCAGGAGCTCGAGTCGGGCTTCGCGACCGTCTTCCGGCAGACGATGATGGTGCGCTACGAGCAGGACGCCTACGGGGCCCGCCAGGGCGGCCAGGCGCTGACCGCGGACCGTCTGAGCGGCTTCTGGATCGACCGCAACGCCGGCTACTACGGCGACTCCGTCGAGCTGCCCGAGGGCTACCGGCGCGGCTGGTCGTACATCCCGCACTTCATCAACACGCGCTTCTACACCTACGCCTACGCGTTCGCGCACCTCGCCAGCCTGACCCTCTACGCGCTCTACCGCGAGGACGGCGACGCCTTCGTCGGCCCGTACCTCGAGTTCCTGCGGACGGGCGGCGCGGCCTCGCCGGGCGAGCAGCTCGGCGCCTTCGGGATCGATCTCGCGGACCCGGCCACCTGGGCCCGCGGCCTCGACGAGATGGAGCGCATGGTCGACCTCGCGGTCGAGGGGTAGGCCGTGGCCCTCCGCGTCGCGCGCGTCGACTGGGTCGAGGGCGAGGGCGCCTACTACAACGACGACCTGCTCGCGATCCGCGCGGGCGCCCCGAAGGACGGCCTCGTCTACGGCGGCGACCCCGTCACGCCCGGCCTCGACGCGGTGCGCCGGCCCGCCCGGGCGCTGCTCCTGCGGATCGAGGCCGAGAGCGGGGCGGTGGGGTGGGGCGACGCGATGTCCGTGCAGTACGCAGGCGTCGGCGGTCGCGACCTGCCCGTCGACCCGGCCGCCCTCGCGGACGAGCTCGCGGCGGCCCGCGACCTCCTGCTCGGCGCCGGCGAGACGGGCTTCCGCGCCGGGTCGGATCTCGTGGATGCCCACCGGCTGGCCGACGGCCGCCAGCTCCACACCGCGCTGCGCTACGGGCTCTCGCAGGCCCTCCTCAGCGTCGAGGCGGCGGACCGCGGCGTCACCCCGTTGCGCGTCCTCGCGGACGAGACCGGGCTGGTCGCGCCGCGGCTCGTGCCCGTCTACGCGCAGTCCGGCGACGAGCGCCGCCTGAACGCGGACCGCATGATCCTGCGGCGGGTCGAGGTGCTGCCGCACGGCCTCTTCAACTCGACCGAGGCGTTCGGGGTGGACGGCGGTGCCTTCCTCGACTACGTGCGCTGGCTCGTCACCCGCACCCGCGAGATCGGCGGCGCCGACTACCGCCCGCGCCTGCACCTCGACGTGTACGGGATGCTCGGCCTCGTGACCGGCCAGGACGTCGACCGGATGGCCGCCTTCCTCACGGAGGTCGAGGCGATCGCCGACGGGCTCGAGGTGGCGCTCGAGGCGCCCTGCCTCGGCGACGACACCGACACCACGATCGAGCTGCTTGCCGCGCTGCGCGCGCGCCTCGTCGCGCAGGGCACGCGCGTCCGGCTCGTGGCCGACGAGTTCTGCAACGGCGACGAGGACGTTTTGCGCTTCGTTCAGGCGGGCGCCGTCGACCTGATCCAGATCAAGATGCCCGATCTCGGCTGCCTGACCGAGGCGCTCAAGGCCGCCGCGGCCTGCCGGGCCGGCGGCCTCGGCGTCTTCATCGGCGGCTCCTGCGCCGAGACCGACCTCAGCGCGCAGCTGAGCGCGCAGCTGGCGATGGCCGTCGACGCCGACCAGGTGCTCGCGAAGCCCGGCATGGGCGTCGACGAGGGGATCGCGATCGTGCGCAACGCGATGCGCCGCGCCCTCGTCGAGTGGGAGTGCGGGCGCTAGCCGCGCCGCGTCCCGAGTGCCGGGGGCGGGTCTCGAACCCGCACGTCGTCTCCGACGCCGGATTTTGAGTCCGGTGCGTCTACCAATTCCGCCACCCCGGCCGGGTACGGGCAGGGTACCGCGGGCGCGGGGGCGTGTGCTATCTTGGCCACGTGGCTGGCGATGGGGCCCGCCACGACGCGACGTGGCGTCCCTCCGTCGCGGCGTGCCCGGAGGGGCGGCGCCGCTGAGATCGGAGGCCGCATGACCAAGAAGGACCTGCTCGCCACGTGCAAGGCGCATAACGTGCGCTTCGTGCGGCTGCAGTTCACCGAGCTGCATGGCCAGCTCAAGAACGTGCAGATCCCCGTCGAGGAGCTCGACAAGGCGCTCGACAACGAGATGATGTTCGACGGCTCGTCGATCCGCGGCTACAAGCGGATCGAGCGCTCCGACATGTACTTCGTGCCCGACATGGACACGTTCTGCGTGATTCCGTGGCTCGAGGGCACGTCCGGCAACGTGGCGCGCATCATCTGCGACGTCGCCGAGGCCGACGGCACGCCCTTCGCCGGCGACCCGCGCGTCGCCCTCAAGAACGTGATCGCCGAGGCGAAGAAGCTCGGCTACACGTTAAACGTCGGCCCCGAAGCCGAGTTCTTCATCTTCAACCGGGACGCCGACGGCACGCCGCGCGTCGATCCGCACGACACCGCCGGCTACTTCGACGTCGGCCCGATGGACAAGGGCGAGGAGGTCCGCCGCGCGATCGAGGACACCCTCGTGCAGATGGGCTTCCACCTCGAGGCCTCGCACCACGAGGTTGCGATCGGCCAGCACGAGATCGACTTCCGCCACGCGGAGGCTCTCAGCTGCGCCGACAACCTGATCACCTTCCGATACGTGGTGCGCTCGATCGCCGCGCAGCACGGGATGCACGCGACGTTCATGCCGAAGCCGATCTTCGGCGAGAACGGCTCGGGCATGCACTGCAACCAGTCGCTCTCGAAGGGCGGAAAGAACATCTTTTTCGACCCGAAGGGCGCGGAGCAGTTGTCGGGCGAGGCGTACGGCTACATCGCCGGCCTGCTCGAGCACCTGCCCGGTATCACCGCCCTGGCCAACCCAATCGTGAACTCGTACAAGCGGCTTGTGCCCGGCTACGAGGCGCCCGTCTACATCGCGTGGTCGCCGGGCAACCGCTCGGCGGCGATCCGGATCCCCGACAAGCGCGGCAACTCGACGCGCGCCGAGCTGCGCACCCCGGATCCGACGGCGAATCCGTACCTGCTCTTCGCCGTGATGCTGGCGGCGGGGCTCGACGGCATGCGTACGGGCAAGCAGCCGCCGAAGCCGGTCAACCAGAACATCTACCACCTCTCCGAGGAGGAGTCGAAGAAGCTCAAGATCCAGGGCCTGCCGCACAATCTGTCCTTGGCGCTCGACGCCTTCGAGGCCGACGCGGTCCTGACCGGCGCCCTCGGGTCCCACATCACCGAGGCCTATCTGGCTGAGAAGCGCTCCGAGTGGCGCGCCTACCAGGCCCAGGTCCACGGCTGGGAGATCGAGCACTACATGGAGACCTTCTAGGCCTCCGCGACGGTCGCTCGCGGTCCGGACCGCCCGCCTCCGTGCGGTCCGGGCCGCGCAACCGGCGTGCCCGTCCCCGGATGGGTGATACCGTGCGCGGCGACCCACCGGACGGCTGCCGGGGCGATCGCCCCGGGGCTGCGGATCGGGCGACTGTTGAACACGGAGGCGCCAGATGGCCCTGACCAGCGAGCAGAAGGCCGAGATCATCGGCCAGCACGGCAAGAGCGCGACCGACACGGGTTCCCCCGAGGTCCAAGTCGCGATGCTGACGCAGCGGATCAACGAGCTCACCGAGCACCTCCGGTACCACAAGCACGACCATCACTCGCGGCGCGGCCTCCTCAAGATGGTGGGCCGCCGCCGGCGCCTGCTCCAGTACCTCCAGCGGGAGAACGTGGAGCGGTACCGCGCGATCGTGAAGGAGCTCGGACTGCGCCGCTAAGGGCGCCCGAGTCATACGCGGATGGCGGTGCGCGGGACGCGCGCCGCTGGCAGCAGAAGGGAAGCATCCACACATGAGTGACGTTCTCGGCACCGAGACCGCCGTCGAGGTCGCCGCGGGGGACATCAGCCTCCGCTTCGCGACCGGGCAGCTCGCCAAGCAGGCCGACGGGGCGGTTCTCGTCCAGAGCGGCGACACCGTCGTCCTCTCCACCGTCGTCGGAGCGCAGGAGGCCCGCCCCGGGGCGGACTTCTTTCCGCTCACCGTCGACGTCGAGGAGAAGATGTACGCCGCCGGCAAGATCCCGGGCGGCTTCTTCAAGCGCGAGGGGCGGGCCACGGAGAAGGCCACCCTCAACGCGCGCATGATCGACCGGCCGATCCGGCCGCTGTTCCCCAAGGGCTTCCGCAACGAGGTCCAGGTGATCGGGACGGTCCTGTCCGTCGACAAGATCACCTCCCACGACATCCTCGCGATGAACGGCGCCTCCGCGGCGCTGATGATCTCGCCGCTGCCCTTCGCGGGTCCCGTCGGCGCTGTGCGCGTCGGCCTGATCGAGGGCCAGCTGCGCGTCAACCCGTCGATGCCCGACATGCTCGAGTCCGACCTGGACCTGATCGTCTGCGGCACGCCCGAGGCGATCACCATGGTCGAGGCGGGCGCGAACATCGTGCCCGAGGACCGCATGGTCGAGGCGCTCGAGCTCGCCCACGAGACGATCAAGGGCATCTGCGCCGCGCAGATCGAGCTGCAGCAGAAGGTCGGCAAGCCGAAGTGGTACGACGCCGGCGTCGACCGCGAGCTCGACGAGCGCTACGGCGCGTCGTTCGACCGCCAGATCGCCGAGCACGGCGTCGCCGGGGTGGAGCAGGCCGCCGCCGAGGCGCTGGCCGCCGAGTGTCCGCCCGTCGCCGCCGACGCCGGTGAGGACGTGATGGTGCGCCGCACCCAGGTCAAGTTCGCGCTCGGCTTCATCAGCGACCGCCGCCGCGCGGCCGCCGTCACGGCGCCCGTGCAGGAGCAGTTCGAGGCCGACATCCGCGCCCTCTCGGACGCGGAGCAGGACTCGAAGGAGCTCAAGTCCGCCAAGCGCGCCGCGCTGATTGAGCGCATCGTGCAGGAGATCCGGCTGCCCTTCCCGGGCGGCGCGGATAGCGGCCTCGACGCGGCCACGCAGGCCGCCGTCCGGTCCGCCGTCGACTCGGTCTACAAGCAGATCGTGCGCACGAAGATCGCCGTCGACAAGCGCCGCCCCGACGGGCGCGGCGAGAACGAGATCCGCCCGATCGCGGTGGCGGCCGGCGTGATGCCGCGCACCCATGGCTCGGCGCTCTTCACCCGCGGGCAGACCCAGGCGCTGACCCTGGTCACGCTCGGCACCATCAAGGAGGAGCAGCGCATCGACGACCTCTCCCTGGAGACGACGAAGCGCTACATCCACCACTACAACTTCCCGCCCTTCTCGGTCGGGGAGACCGGCTTCATGCGCGGCCCCAAGCGCCGCGACATCGGCCACGGCGCGCTCGCCGAGCGGGCGCTCGTCGCCGTCGTGCCGGCCGCGGACGAGTTCGCGTACACGATGCGCGCCGTCTCGGAGATCCTCGAGTCGAACGGGTCGTCGTCGATGGCGTCGGTCTGCGGCTCGACGCTGGCCCTGATGGACGCCGGCGTGCCGATCAAGGCCCCCGTCGCGGGCATCGCGATGGGCCTGATCAAGGAGGGCGAGAGCCTCGTCATCCTGACCGACATCCAGGGCGCCGAGGACCACCTCGGTGACATGGACTTCAAGGTCGCCGGCACCGCGGAGGGCATCACCGCCCTGCAGATGGACATCAAGATCACGGGCGTCACCCGTGAGCTCCTGAAGGACGCCCTCGACCGCGCGAAGGCCGCCCGGCTGAGCATCCTCTCGACGATGGCGACGGCCCTGGCCGCGCCGCGCGAGCAGCTCTCCGAGCACGCCCCGCAGGTCCTGCAGACGCAGATCCTGCCGGAGCAGATCGGCCTGCTGATCGGCAAGGGCGGCGAGACGATCCGCGGGCTCCAGGAGGAGTTCGGGGTCCAGATCGACGTCGAGGAGGACGGCGCCGTGCGCATCTACGGCGTCGGCCCGGAGGCGGTCTCCGCGAAGGACCAGATCGAGCAGATGATGCGCCCGGTCCAGGTCGGCGACGTGTTCACCGAGCGGCGCGTCGTCAAGACGGCCGACTTCGGCGCCTTCGTCGAGTTGCGCAAGGGCACGGACGGCCTCCTGCACGTCTCCCGGATCGCCCCGGGCACGCGCATCTCGTCGGCCGACCAGGTGCTCGACCGCGGCGACATCGTCAACGTCGAGGTGACCGAGGTCGACACCGACCGCGGCCGCATCGGCCTCAAGCTGGTCGCCAAGGTCGAGGACGGGGTCGAGGTGTCCCCGGAGATGGTCGGCGAGCGCTACAAGGAACAGTTCCCGAACGGGGGCGGCGACGACGGCGATCGGGGCGACCGCGGTGACCGCGGGGGCCGCGACCGCGGCCGTCGGCGCCGTTCGGAGTAACGGGGCCGCGATGCGCCCCGGCGTCGAGGTGACGGAGCTCGCGAGCGGCCTCAGGGTCGCGAGCGAGCTCCGCCCCGACGTGCACGGCGTCGCCCTCGGCGCGTGGGTGCGCGTCGGCTCGCGCGACGAGGCGGCGCCCGTGGCGGGCGTCTCCCACCTGCTCGAGCACCTGCTGTTCCGCGGCACGGAACGCCACGACGCGATGGCGATCGCGGAGGCCTTCGACCGCTTCGGCTCGGACCTCCAGGCCGCCACCTCGCGCGAGGAGACGGACCTGCACGCGCGCGTCCTCTCCGAGCACGTGCCGCTGGCCCTCGACATCATGGGCTCGATGGTCGCCCGGCCCGGCTTCCACGACGTGGAGGCCGAGCGCGAGGTCGTGCTCGAGGAGCTCGCGCTCTACGACGACACGCCCGACGACCTCGTCCACGACGTGCTCGGCGAGCTGCTGTTCCCGGCGCAGGCGATCGGACGCCCGATCGCCGGGCGCGCCGACACCGTCGGCGCCCTCGACGAGGAGGCGCTGCGCGCGCACCACGCCCGCCACTACGCGGGCGACCAGGTCGTGGTCGCGGCCGCCGGCCCGCTCGAGCACGAGCGCCTCGTGGCGCTCGTGGAGGCGGCCTTCGACGGCCTCGCCCCGGCTCCGACGCACGCGCGGCCCGCCGCGGTCGCGGCGGCCGGCCGCCGCGCCTTCGTCGGGCGCGACCTCGAGCAGACGCACATCGCCGTCGGCGGCTGCGGGATCGGCCGCACGGACGACCGCCGCTTCGCCCTCGCCGTGCTCGACCAGATCCTCGGCGGCGGCGCCTCGTCGCGGCTCTGGCAGGAGATCCGCGAGCAGCGCGGCCTCGTCTACAGCGTCTACTCGTACGTGACCTACTTTCAGGAGACCGGACAGGTCGGGCTTGCCCTCGGCACCCGCTCCGAGAACCTCGCCGAGGCCCTCGGCGTCGCGGGCACGGAGATCCACGACCTCGCGCAGGGGCGCTTCCGCGACGGCGAGGTCCAGCGCGCGAAGGACAACCTGAAGGCGCGGCTGCTCCTGACTATGGACTCGACGGTCGCGCGGATGAGCCGGCTCGGACGCCACCTCGTCTCCGACGTGCCCCTGATGTCCGACACGGAGGTGGCGCGGCGGATCGACGGGGTGACGGAGGCCGACGTGCGCGACCTCGCCGCCGAGCTGTTCGCGTCCGGCGCCCTCTGCGTGGCCGGCATCGGCCCTGACGAGGCGGCGTTCGACGCCGCCCTCGGGGCGTTCCGGGAGCCGGTGGGGGGCGCCGCGTGACCCGCGTTCTCGTGTCCGGCGCCACCGGCCGGCTCGGCGCGCCGATCTGCGCGGCGGTGGCCGCCGCCGACGACCTCGTGCTCGCCGGCCGCGTCGCGCGCTCCCTGGGCGGCGGTGACGGCTTCCCGGACCTCGCCGCGGCGATCGCGGACACCCGCGCCGAGGTCGTGATCGACGTCACGCGCCCCGACGCCGCCGAGGCGCACTGCCTGACGGCGATCGCCGCCGGCGTCCCGCTGGTGCTCGGCACCACCGGCATGGCGGTCGAGGGCGCGGCGCGGGTCGACGCCGCCGCGCGCGCCGCGGGGGTGCCGGTGCTGTCCTGCCCGAACTTCGCGATCACCGCCGTCCTGATGATGCGCTTCGCCGTCGAGGCCGCCCGCGTCCTGCCGGACGCCGCGATCGTCGAGGAGCACCACGTCGCCAAGGTCGACGCGCCGAGCGGCACCGCGAAGCGCACGGCCGACCTGATCGAGGCCGCGGCCGGGGCCCGGCCGCCGATCTCCAGCCTGCGCCTGCCCGGTGTCGTGGCCAACCAGAGCGTCGTCTTCGGGGCCCCCGCGCAGACCCTCGAGATCCGCAACGTGACCACGTCGGTGGAGGCGTTCGTGCCGGGCGCGCTCCTCGCCGCGCGGCGGGTGGGCGGCCTCGCGGGCGGCCTGCACGTCGGCCTCGAGCTCGTCCTCGACTGAGGTCCCGCGTCGGTCGAGCGCGGAGGCTATGCTGCCGCGCACCCGAGCGAAGGGACCCGGATGGGCGCGCCGATCGGCCGCATACTCACCGCGATGATCACGCCGTTCGCGGCGGACGGCTCGGTCGACCACGACGAGGCCGTGCGCCTCGCCGAGCACCTGATCGCCCACGGCTCGGAGGGCCTCGTCGTGCACGGCACGACGGGGGAGGCCTCGACCCTCACCGACGACGAGAAGCTCGCCCTGACCGAGGCCGTCGCCGGCGCCGTCGGCGACCGCGTGCCCGTCATCTCGGGCACGGGCTCCAACGACACCGCGCACTCCGCACACCTGACGGCGCAGGCCGCGCGCCTGCGGGGCGTCGCCGGGTTCCTGAGCGTGACGCCGTACTACAACAAGCCGCCGATCGCGGGCATCGAGGGCCACGTCAAGGCGATGGCGGACGCAGCGGGCGACCTGCCGATCATCCTTTACAACATCCCGCAGCGCGTGGTCCTGCACCTGAGCCCGGCCGACCTCGACCGGCTCAGCCGCATCGACCAGGTGATCGCCGTCAAGCAGGCCGTCGGCGACCTCGACGAGGCGCGCGCCATCGTGGAGGCGGGCCGGCTCGCCCTCTACGCGGGCAACGACGACCTCGTGCTCCCGTTCGCGCTGCTCGGCGGCGTCGGCGGGATCTGCGTGGCCAGCCACGTCGCGGGCGCCGAGATGCTCGCGGTGCAGGCCGCGGCGGATGCCGGCGACGAGGTCGAGGCGCGGCGTCTCGACGACGCGCTGCAGTCGCTGTACACGGCGCTCTCGGTCGCGGTCAACCCGATCCCGGTCAAGACGGCGACGGAGCTGATCGGCTTCGCGACGGGCGGGCTGCGGCTGCCGCTAGTGGCCGCGACCGACGCCGAGCGCGAGGTCGTGCGGGCCGAGCTCGCCGCCCGTGGCCTGCTCGGCTGAGCATCGCTACCCTGCGGGCGTCCCGACCGAGGAGCACCCCGTGAAGAAGCGCCGCCCCACCCCCAAGCCGCACCGCGTCCGCAAGTCCCTGCGCCGCCGCAACGCCGCCCGCGGCCGCCGCTAGTCCGGTGCGCTCCCACGCGTTCCTCGGCGAGGCGCTCCTGCCGTACCAGGCGGCCGTCACCGCCGAGGCCGCCGCGCGGCTCGGGATCGCGATCGGGGAGACGCGCTCGGCGTCGCTCGACGAGCTGGAGGCGGTGGCCGGCGGCGAGCCGGCGCTCCTCTTCCTGTGCGGGCTGCCGTACACGCGCCTGCGCGACCGTGGCTTCGCCGTCGAGCCCCTGGCCGCGCCCGTCTCTGCGCTTGACCCGGACGCGGGGGCCCGCTACCACAGCGTCCTGCTGGGCCGGCCCGGCCTCGCCGGCCGCACCCTCGAGGATCTCCACGATGCCCGGCTCGCCATCAACGGCTACGACTCGATGTCCGGGTGGGTCCTGCCCGTCGGCAGCGGCCTGCCGCTCGAGTGGTTCGGGGCCGTAAAGGTCACGGGGGCGCACCGCGCATCGCTCGACATGCTCCTCGACGAGGGCGCCGACGCCGCCCCGATCGACTCCATGCTGCTCACCGGCGAGCGCACCCGCGACGACCGGCTCGAGACCCTGGTCGAGCTCGCCGCCTACGGGCCGTCGCCCGCGCCGCCGGTCGTCCTCGTCGGTGGGGACGCCGGGCTCGCCGACGCGCTGCGCGACGTCCTCGGCGCGCTGCACGAGGACGCGGCGGGCCGGGCCGCGCTGGAGTGGGGGCGTATGCTCCGCCTCGATCCCGTGACCGACGCCGACTACCAGCCGACGCGCGACTGCGACCGGAGGGCCGCGCCGTTCACGCCCTGATCGTCGTCGCCCATCCCGAGCCGCAGAGCTACACGGCGGCGCTCGCCCGCACCGCGGCGGAGGCGCTGGCCGCCGACGGCTGGGACGTCGTCATCGACGACCTCTCGGCGGAGGGCTTCCGGCCCGACGCCGGCTGGCACGACGTGCTCGAGGAGCCGTCGGGCGCCCTGCAGGTGATGGCCGCCCAGGAGCGCGCGGCCGCCGGTGGGGGCTTCGCGCCGGACGTGGCCCGGGAGATCGCGCGCCTGCAGGCCTGCGACCTCCTGATCACTGCCTTTCCGCTCTGGTGGTTCGGCCCGCCCGCGATCCTCAAGGGCTGGTTCGACCGCGTGCTCGCCAACGGCGTGGGCTACTCCGACCACCCCTTCACGGAGGGCCCCCTGAAGGGCAAGCGCGCGCTCGCGATCGTGACCACCGCGGGCGACGAGGCCAGCTACTACGGGCCCGAGGGACGGGCCGGCGACCTGCGCGCCCTGCTCAACCCGGTGCTGCACGGCACCTTCGCGTACTGCGCGTTCGACGTGCTCGACCCGCACGTGGTGTACGAGGCGGACGGCCCCGACGACGCCGTCCGCGCGCGCGGCCTCGCCGACCTGAGCACCCGGCTCGCGGGCATCGGCGGGGAGCCGCCGATCGCGACCCGGCCCCTGCGCGCCCCGTGAGCGCGCGGGTCCCGGACGCCGACGACGCGCCGGGCGGGCGCCACGCGCTCCTCGCCGTCCTCCTCGGTGGCATGGCCGGCTCCGCGCTGCGCCTCGGCGTCGCCGAGACCGTGCCCCTGCTCTGGGCCACGCTCGCCGTCAACGTCGCGGGCGCGCTCCTCCTCGGCGTCCTCTACGAGCGGCTGCGCGAGCACCGCCTCGGCCGCAGCGGGACGTGGTCGGCGCTCGGCCCCGGCCTGTGCGGGGCCCTGACCACGTTCAGCGCCCTGCAGTTCGAGGCGGTCGAGCTGATGCGCGACGGCGCCTGGGAGGGCGCGCTCCTGTACCTGGCGGCGTCGATCTGCCTCGGTCTGCCCGCCGCCGCCCTCGGCCGCCGGCTCGGAAGGGGCGGCCGGTGAGCGGCTGGCTCCTCCTCGCGATCCCGCTCGGCGGCGTCGGGGCCGTGGTGCGGGTGCTCGCCACCCAGCTCGGGGAGACGCGCCTGCCCGGCGGGGCGCCGGCGGCCACCGGCGTCGTCAACGTGGTCGGCGCGGCGCTGCTCGGGCTCGTGGCGGCCCTCGGCGGCGACCCGGCGATGCTCGTGCTCGGCGGGGGGCTGCTCGGCGGGATGACGACCTTCTCGACGTGGATGGTCGAGGCCGACGAGGCCGGTCGCACGGGGCCGGCCCGGACGGCGCTGGTCGTCGTCGTGCTGCCCTTGGTCCTCGGCGCGCTCGCGTACGCCGCGGCGCGCGCCGTCGCCTAGTAGCCCGAGCCCGGGATGCGTCGCACGCGGTCGACGTCGAGCGTCGAGCCGATCACGCGCTGGGTGCGGCAGTGGCCGCGCAGGACGATCGTCTGCGTCTCGACCTGCGCCGCGCCGAAGCGGACGCCGTGGACGAGGTCGCCGTCGGAGACGCCCGTGGCGGCGAACAGCGCGTCCTGGCTGGCCACGAGGTCATCGACGTCGAGGACCCGGTCCACGTCGAGGCCCGCGGCGACGATCGCGGCGCGCTCCTCGTCGGAGCGGGGCCAGAGGCGTCCGATGATGCGGCCGCCGACGCTGCGGATCGCCGCGGCGGAGAGGACGCCCTCGGGCGTGCCGCCGACGCCCCACAGGAGGTCGATGCCGGTGCCCGCGCGGATCGGCATCAGGCTGCCCGCGACGTCGCCGTCGGGGATCAGGCGGACGCGGGCGCCGGCCGCGCGCATGCGGCCGATCATCTCCAGGTGGCGGTCGCGGTCGAGGACGACGACGCCGAGGTCCCGGACCGCGCAGCCCTTGCGGTCGGCGATCGCGCCGAGCAGGTCCTCGATCGGCCGGTCGAGGACGAGCAGGTCGGCGATCGCGGGGCCGCCGGCCATCTTCTCCATGTAGACGGCGGGCCCCGGGTTGAACATCGTGCCGCGCGGCGCGATCGCGAAGGTGGAGAGTGCGTTCTGCTGGCCCTTGGCGGTGAGGGTCGTGCCCTCGAGCGGGTCGACGGCGATGTCGACGGCCGGGCCGCCCGCGCCGACCTCCTCGCCGATGTAGAGCATCGGCGCCTCGTCCTTCTCGCCCTCGCCGATCACGACCACGCCGCTGATCGGGCAGGTCTCGAGCGCGTCGCGCATCGCGTCGACGGCGGCCTTGTCGGCGGCGTTCTTGTCGCCGCGGCCGAGCCAGCGGGCGGCGGCGATCGCGCCGGCCTCCGTGACGCGGGCGAGGTCGAGGGCGAGGGCGGAGGGGAGCCTCTCGGGCATGCGCTGGATCCTAGTGCCTTCCCCGCAGGACGCCCCGCGGGATCTCGCTAGGGTTCGGGCGTGACGACGCCCCCGCTCGACCTCGACCGCATCCGCGCCCAGTTCCCCTCGTTGCAGCGCGCCCACGACGGGCAGCCCTTCGCGTACTTCGACGGGCCGGGCGGCTCGCAGGTGCCGCTGGCCGTGGCCGACGCGATGACGCAGTCGCTCCTGCACGCCAACGCCAACTGCGGCGGCGCCTTCGCCACGTCGGTCGAGTCCGACGCGGCGATCGAGGCGGCGCGCCGGGCGGCGGCGGACTTCACGGGCTCGGAGCCCGACGAGATCGCCTTCGGGCCCAACGCGACCACGCTGCAGTTCCTGCTCGCGCACGCCGTGGCCCGCACCTTCGAGCCGGGCGACGAGATCATCACCACGGAGCTCGACCACGACTCGAACGTGGCGCAGTGGCTGCGGGTGGGGGAGGACCACGGGCTCGTGGTGCAGCAGGCGCGTCTGCGCCGCACCGACGGCACCCTCGACCTGCAGCACCTGGAGGGCCTGCTCTCGCCGCGCACCAGGGTCGTGGCCTTCACGCTCGCCTCGAACCACCTCGGCACCGTCACGCCGATCGAGCAGATCGTGCACCTCGCGCACAGCGTCGGCGCCCTGGCCTGGGGCGACGGCGTCCACTACGCGCCCCACCGGCCGCTCGACCGGGTCGGCATGGGCATCGACGTGCTCTTCACGTCGCCGTACAAGTGGTTCGGGCCGCACCTCGGCATCGCCTCGATCCGCCGCGACCTTGCGGAGACGTGGCCCGCCGACCGCGTGCGCCCCGCCGACGAGACGCCGGCCGGGCACCGCTACGAGACCGGGACGCAGTCGCACGAGGCGATGGCCGGCATGACCGCCGCCGTCGACTACTTCGCGGGGCTCGGGACCGGCGCGACGCGCCGCGCGCGGTTGCTCGACGCCTACGCGGCCATCCGCGCGCACGAGGACGCGCTCGCCCTGCGCTTCTGGGACGGCGTCCGCGAGATGGAGCACCTGACGATCTACGGCGTCACGGACCCGGCCCGCTTCGACGAGCGCGTCGCCACGTTCTCCTTCACGGTCGACGGGGCGCCGCCGGCGGAGGTCGCCGAGCGGCTCGCCCGCCAGGGCCTCGCGGTCTGGGACGGCAACTTCTACGCCTACTCGGCGAGCGTCGCGCTCGGCCTCGAGGAGCGGGGCGGCGCCGTCCGCATCGGCTTCCTGCACTACACGACGCCGGCCGAGGTCGACCGGCTCGTGGCCGCGCTCGGCGAGCTCGGCTGACGTCGCCCGGCGCGCGGCGGGACGCTAGGATGCGCGAGCCAGCGGATGTGGCGGAATTGGTAGACGCGCACGGTTCAGGTCCGTGTGGCCGAAAGGTCGTGGAGGTTCAAGTCCTCTCATCCGCACTGGCGCCGCGGGCGGCGCGGCGCAGGCGGTCCCGGACCGCGTCGCCGATGCCTCCCGGGGGTGGCGGCACGACGACGATCCGGGCCGCGCCCGACCTGTCGGCGGCGCGCAGGAGCGCGTAGAGGCGGATCGCATAGTCGGCGGCCGTCGGGCCGGCGTCGACGACGGCGTGGAAGCCGCTCGCCGCGGTGCCCGACGCGGCGATCAGGACGCTGGAGCCCGGATCGGCCACCGCCGCCGGGTCCTCGACGAGGACGACCGGCAGGTGCGGCGCGTAGTGCGCGGCGAGGGTCCCGGGCGCGCGCGGGGCGTCTGGGCCGACGGGGCCGAGTTCCGCGGCGAGGGTGGCCGCGACCATCGCCGCCGTGATGGCGCCGGGCCGGAGGATGCGCGGCCGCTCGCCGGTCAGGTCGACGATGGTCGACTCCACGCCGACCGCGCAGGGCCCGCCGTCGAGGATCAGGTCGACGTCGCGGCCGAGGTCCTCGGCCACGTGCAGCGCGGTCGTCGGGCTGACGCGTCCGAAGCGGTTTGCGCTGGGCGCGGCCACGCCGGTGCCGGCCGCGCGGATCGCCGCGCGCGTGAGGGGGTGGTCGGGGACGCGCAGCGCGATCGTGCCGGTGCCGCCGAGCGCCTCGGGGGCGGCGCGTCCACCGGTCGGCAGGACGAGCGTCAGCGGGCCGGGCCAGTAGGCGTCGGCGAGGGCCTGCGCGGCCGCGGGCCACGTGGCGGCCCAGGCGGGGGCGTCCGCGGCGTCGGCGAGGTGCACGATCGAGGGGTGGTCCGCGGGTCGGCCCTTGACCGCGTAGAGGCGCCGCAGCGCCGCGGCGTCCGCGGCGTCGGCGGCGAGGCCGTAGACGGTCTCCGTGGGCAGGGCGACGAGGCCGCCCGCGCGCAGGCGCTCCCCGGCCAACTGCGGGTCGTCGGTCAACACGGGCGGATCGTCGCAGGCCGGGCCCGCGTCCGGCGGCGGGCCTACGGTGCGGCCGTGCGCGCCCTGCTCGTCCTGGTCCTCGTCGTCCTGTCCGTCGCGTGCGCGCTCCTCGCGGGTCTCGGGGCGGTCCTGACCCGCAACGTGATCGAGCCGGAGGGGTTCGCGCGCGTCGTGGTGGCGACCGCGCAGTCCCCCGAGGGCAACGCGCTCCTGCGCGGCGGGGTCGCCCGCGAGGTGGAGCGGCTGGCCGCGGACCAGCCGGCCGTGCTCGCCGCGGGGGCCGCGCTGATCGCCGGCGACTGGGCGGTCGCGGCGGTCAACTCGAAGGCGGCGGCGCGCGTCCTCGGGCCGACCGCGATCGGCCTGCAGCAGGGGATCCTCACCGGCACGCAGGACGGCACGCTGCGCCTCGACGTGCGCGCGTTCGCCGGGGCCGCGGACCCGCCGCCGCTCGTGACCGCGCTGCTCGCGGCGATCCCCGGCGAGATCGCCGTCGTGATCCCGTGGGTGCAGCTGTCGCCCGGCTTCGAGCGCGCGCTGCGCCTCCTCGACCGCCAGCCGTGGCTGCCGACCGGGCTCGCGGTCGCCGCCGCCGCGCTCGGGCTCGTCGCGCTCCTCGCGGCCCGCCGGCGCGGGCTGACCCTGCTGGCGCTGGGCCTCATCCTCGCCGCCTCCGCCTTCTTCCTGCGGCCGCTGGCCCGCGAGAGCACGACCTGGCTGGCGGCGGCCGACTCCCGCGACGAGGCGGTCGCCGCGCTCACGCCCGTCGTCGTCGACGCCGTCCTCAACGGCTGGACGGCGGTCTCCGGCGCGCTGACCGCGATCGGCCTCGCGCTGGCCCTCGTCGGGCTCGTGCTCGGCGTGCGGCGCCGGCGCGACTAGGGCGCGTCGGGCAGGAAGATCGCGCTCTCGGCGTCGACCACGTGGGCACCGCCGTCGAGCGGGATCGCGGCGCCGTTGATGCCGTGGGCGGCGTCCGAGAGCAGGAACGCAATCGCGGCCGCCGCCTCGTCCGCGGTCGCCGGGCGCCGGTCGGGCGCGAGGCGCGTGGCCGCCGTGTAGGCGGCGTCGAGCCCGCCGGTCCGCTCGGCCAGGCCCGCCAGCACGTCGTCGGCCATCGGCGTGCGCACCCAGCCGGGGCAGAGCGCGTTCGCACGCACGCCGGCGGGGCCGTGGTCGACGGCCAGGCAGCGGGCGAGGTGGACGGCACCGGCCTTCGCGGAGCAGTAGGCCACCGACGCCGGGCCGGCGCGGAGCCCGGCGAGGCTGGCCACGATCACGATCGCGCCGCGGGTCCGCTCCAGCTCGGGCACCGCGGCCCGGGCGGCGATGAACGGCGCGGTCAGATTAACCCGCAGGACCTCGTCCCAGCCCGCGGGGGTCTGCTCGACGGCGGTGCCGGGGTTGCCGGCGCCGGCGCTGCAGACGAGGCCGTGCAGGCCGCCCGCCGCGGCGACGAGCTGCTGCACGGCGTGGGCGAGCAGGGCCGGGTCGGCGGCGTCGCCGGGGAAGGCGCGGCCGCCGGTCTCCGCCGCGATCGCCTGCAGGGGCTCGGGCCGGCGTCCGACCAGGCCGACCAGCCAGCCGTCGGCGGCCAGCCGCCGGGCCGTGGCGGCGCCAATCCCGGAGCCGCCCCCGGTGATCAGCGCGGCCCGGGCCATGGCCTAGGCCTCGTGGCGGACCGGGTTGGAGAGGGTGCCGATGCCCGCCACCTCGACCTCGATCACCTCGCCGTCCTGCAGGTAGCGCTTCGGGTCGCGCCCGTCGCCGACGCCGCCCGGCGTGCCGGTCGCGATCACGTCGCCCGGCTCGAGAGTGGTGCCGCGGCTGACGTACTCGATGATGTCGGCGACCGAGAAGATCAGGTTGCGGGTGTTCGAGTCTTGGAGCACCTCGTCGCCGATCCTCGAGGAGACGCGGAGGTCGGCCAGGTCGACGCCGTCCACGGGGGCGATCGACGGGCCGAGCGGCGCGAAGGTGTCGAAGCTCTTGCCATAGACGAACTGGCGCAGCGGCGTCTCGAGCTGCGCGCGGCGCCCGGAGACGTCGTTGATCGCGGTGTAGCCGCCGACGTGGTCGAGGGCGTTGGCCTTCGTGGCCCGATAGCAGCGCGTGCCGATCACGACGGCGAGCTCGGCCTCCCAGTCGGGGCGGGTCTCCTCGCGCGGCACGACGATCGTCTCGCCGTGGCCGATCAGCGCCGACGGGAACTTCGCGAAGACGACGGGCACCTCGGGGATCTCGAGCTCGGACTCCTCTGCGTGGTCGCGGTAGTTGAGGCCGATCGCGATGATCTTGCGCGGCACGACGGGGTGCAGGAGCTGCACGTCGGCGGCGGCGCAGGTGGCGCCGGTGGCATCGCGGATCAGGGCCCAGTTCTCGGCGGTGGGCACGAAGCCGGCCTCGGGCGCCGGGCCCGCGTCGGTGATGGTTTCCCCGTCGAGGCGTCCGAGCCGGGCCTCGCCCGAGCCGGTGCGATAGCGGACCGCGTTCGTCATGGTGCTCCTCCGTCTGGCGCAGCGCGTGGGCCCGCCGGGGCCCGCAGGTGGGGGAACTGTGCCAGATCCGCGGCGGGCGACGTGCGGTCGCCTATTGGATCCACTTCGGGCTATGCTGGCGCGCGTCCACGGGAGAGGAGCCGAGGGTGACCGTCAAGCAGCTGCAGGCCAAGGGCGTCCGGATCCTCCGGCTCGTCTACAGCGACCTCTACGGGGTCCAGCGCGGCAAGGACGTGCTCCTGACCCGGGCGGCGCACGCGATCAGCCACGGCAAGCCGTTCGTGGAGGCCGTGATGACGATCGACCACGCCCACAACATCGTCTCCGGCGAGGAGGACGGCTTCCGCGACTTCGCCGCCGTCCCGGACCTCTCCACGGCCCGCATCGACCCGCGCGACCCCGAGGTGGCGGTTGTCCTGTGCGACCTCGTCGAGGTGCCCGGCGGCGCCCCGGCCGACCTCGACCCCCGCGGCGCCCTCAAGCGCATCGTGGGCCGGCTCGAGAAGCGCGGCCTCCGGCCCGTCGCCGCCCACGAGCTCGAGTTCTACCTGATGGAGCACGACCCGAACGGCGTGGGCGGCCTCGCACCCCTGGCGATGCGCGACTCGTGCGTCTACACGGTCGGCCCGCTGGCCGACCCGACGGGCATTGCCCGGCGCATGTTCGACGCCTGCGAGGCGTTCGGCCTCGACCCGATCTCGATGGCGCAGGAGTACGGCCACGCGCAGCACGAGATCAACCTCACGCACGGCCCGGCCGTCGAGGCCGCCGACCGCGCCTTCCTGTTCAAGTCGCTGATCAAGGAGATCGCGGCGCAGGCGGGCATCGTCGCCACCTTCATGGGTATGCCGGTCGACGGCGACGAGTCGTCCGGGTTCCACCTGCACGTGTCGCTGTGCGACAAGGCGGACAAGAACCGGCTCGACCAGCCGCGCGGCGCGGCCGGTCTCTCCGACCTCGCCTACCACTTCACGGCGGGCGTGATCGCCCACGGGCGCGGCCTCAGTGGCGTGCTCAACCCGACGGTCAACGCCTACAAGCGGATCATCACCGGCGGCCTGTCGCCCAAGTTTGCGAACTGGGGCCACGACAACCGCATGGCGATGGTGCGCTTCTGCTCGGAGCGCGGCCCGGCGACCCGGATCGAGGTCCGCAACGGCGACGGCAGCGCGAACCCGTACCTGGTCACGGCCGCGGTGCTCGCGGCCGGCCTCGACGGGATCGAGCGCAAGCTGGACCCGCCGGCGCCCGTGGAGGGCAACTTCTACGAGGGGCCGGAGGAGCTGCTCGGCGAGCCGCTGCCCACCAGCCTCGGCGAGGCGCTCGACGCGCTCGAGGCGGACAGCGTGCTGACCGACGCCCTCGGCGCACGTCTGTGCGAGACGTACCTGCGCAATAAGCGCTACGAGCTCGACCGCTGGAACGCCCACCTCAACCGCCTGACGGCGTGGGAGATCGAGGAGTACGCGGACGCCCTCTAGGGCAGCGCGCAGGGCCCGGCGAGCGCGGCCGCGACCTCGTCGGCGTCGAAGCCGGCCTCGGCGAGGACCTCGCGGGTGTGCTCGCCGAGGAGCGGGGGGTGGCGGTCGCTCGTGCGGTGGGCGCCGTCGAGGTCGATCGGCGAGCGGATCGTGCGCACCTCGCCGGCCGTGGGGTGCGCGTGCGCGACGAGGGCCTGCGGCGACTGGGCGAGCGCCTCGGGAATGCTGCGGACGGGCCCCGACGGCACGCGCGCCGCCTCGAGCGCGGCGAGCAGGTCGGCGGCCTCCCAGGTCGCGGTGGCCGTGGCGAGGAGCGGCACCAGCGCCGCCCGGTGGGCGACGCGCTCGGGGTTCGTCGCGAAGCGCGCGTCGGCCGCGGCCTCGTCGAGGCCGAGCACCCCGCACAGCGCGCGGTACTGGTCGTCGGTACCGACGGCGATCACGATGTGCGCGCCGCGCGTCGGGAACGTCTCGTAGGGGACGATCGACGGGTGCGCGTTGCCGAGCCGCTCTGGCTCGATGCCGGCCACGGAGGCCTCGGTGCCGCGGTTGGCGAGCCAGGCCAGCTGCGCGTCGTAGAGCGAGACCCGCACGTGGCGGCCCGGCTGGCCGCGCTCGACGTCGAGGAGCGCGGCGAGGATGCCGCTGGCCGCGAACATCCCCGAGGTGATGTCGGCGATCGCGACCCCGACCTTCATCGGCGCGCCGTCCTCCTCGCCCGTGATGCTCATGATCCCGCCCTCGGCCTGGATCGCGAAGTCGAAGCCCGGCAGGGCCGCCTCCGCGCTGTCCGCCGGGTAGCCCGAGAGCGAGCAGTAGACGAGGCCCGGGTTGTCCGCGCGCAGCGCCTCGAAGCCGAGGCCCATCCGCTCCGCGCCGCCCGGGATGAAGTTCTCGATCACGACCTGGCAGGTGCCGGCGAGGCGCTGCGCGATCGCGAGCCCCGCGGGGTCGCGCAGGTCGATCGCGATCGAGCGCTTGCCGCGGTTCGCGGCCAGGTAGTACGTCGCCTCGCCGCCCGCCCACGGCGGGCCCCAGGCGCGCGTGATGTCGCCGCCGTCGGGGCGCTCGACCTTGATCACGTCGGCGCCGAGGTCGGCCAGCATCATCGCGCAGTACGGACCGGCGAGGACGCGCGAGAGGTCGAGGACGCGGACGCCCCGCAGGGGGTCCGAGGTCGGGGGCGCGGCGGGCATCGTCAGCCGAGCGCGCCGAGCAGGAGGTCGAGGTGCTCCGCGGGCTTGACCTTCGGCAGCACGGCCTCGATCACGCCGTCGGGGCCGATCACGAAGGTGGTGCGCTCGACGCCCATGTACGTCTTGCCGTACATCGACTTCTCGACCCAGACCCCGTACGCCTCGGCCACGAGGTGGCCCTCGTCGGCAAGCAGGCCGAAGGGCAGGGAGAACTTGGCGCGGAACGACGCGTGGCTGTCCGGCGGGTCGGGGGAGATGCCGTAGACGACCCCGTCGAGGTCGGCGAGCCGGTCCCAGCCGTCGCGCAGCCCGCAGGCCTGCGTCGTGCAGCCCGGCGTGTCGTCCTTGGGGTAGAAATAGAGGACCGCGCGCCGCCCGGCCAGGTCGGCCAGGGCCACGCGACCGCCCGCGTCGTCGGCCAGATCGAAGGGGGGAGCGGGATCGCCGACGGAGAGCGCCATGCGGGTAGTCTACGGCCGATCGCCGCCGTGACCAGCCCGCGCCAGCTCCGCGCCCTCCTCGCCATCGCCGTCGCGGTCGCCGTCGCGGTGGGCTGCGCGGGCGCGGACGACGAGCCGACGGGCAGCCTGCGCGTCGCGGGATCGACGACGCTCCTGCCGATGCTGTCGGCGATCGCCGGCGACTACGCCGCCGCCCACCCGCTCGTCAACCTCGACGTGGAGATGACCGGCACGGGCGACGGGTTCGCGCTCTTCTGCGACGGGATGGTCGACGTCACCGGCGCCTCGCGCGAGATGACGGCGCGTGAGCGCGAGACGTGCATCGCCTCCGGCGTGCAGTTCTTGCGGCTGACCGTCGCGCACGACGCGGTCGTCGTGTTCACCAAGGCGGAGATGGCCCAGCCCGCCTGCCTGACCCGCGAGCAGCTCTACGCCCTGCTCGGGCCCGAGTCGACGGGGATCGACCGCTGGGAGGCGGCCGACGAGGTGATCCCGGGCAGCGCGGCGGGTCTGCCGGCGGAGGCGTTCGTGGCGATCGGCCCGGGCGAGTCGTCGGGGACGAAGCGGCTCCTCGTCGACCTCGCGATCGCGCCGGTGGCCGAGGAGCGCGGGCGCGAGGCGGCGCTGCGCCCCGACTACGTGGCGGAGCCGCGGGAGCAGCAGATCGCGAACCGGCTCGCGGGCAGCGGCAGCGGGCTCGGGTTCGCGGGCCTCGCCAGGGCCTCGCAGTGGGGCGATCGGGTGCGCCTCCTGGCGGTCGACGGGGGTGAGGGCTGCGTCGCGCCCGACCTCGCCGACCTCCGCTCCGGCGACTACCCGCTCGGGCGCCTGCTCTACCTCTACGTGAACGTCGCGGCGGCGCGGACCGACCCCGCGCTGCGCGCCTTCGTCGACGCCGTCCTCTCCGAGCGGGGCATCGCCACGGCGACGGCGGTCGGGGGCGTGGCCCTCGCCACGGGGGACGCCGAGGCCCAACGGGCCGCCTGGCGGCGCGCCCTCGCCCCGGAGGCCGACGGATGAGCTGGCTGACCTCGCTCTCGGGGCCGGCGATCCTCGCGCTCTGCGTGGGCGGCGCGGTCGCATACGCCCTCGTCGTCATCCTCGTCGCCGCCCGGGTGTTCCCGCACGACCGCCGCGAGGGCATCGGCGTCACCGCCGCCGCCTACATGACGGTGCTCGGCAGCCTGTTCGCGATCCTGACCGGCTTCCTGATCAACTCCGAGTACGGCACCCTGCGCCAGTCCCAGAACCTCGTCGCCGTGGAGATGGCCGCCGCCAGCCAGCTCGCCTACGGCTCGGCTGGCCTCCCGCCGGTCGACGCGGCGCTGGTCCAGGCGGCGCTCGTCCGGGAGCTCGACGCCGTCGCCCGGCGCGAGTGGCCGCACCTGGCGCGCACGCCGGCGCTGCCGTCGCCGGCCGCCGACGAGGTGTCCGCGCTCTCGCAGTCCGTGATCCTGTTCGGGTCGCGCTCGTACGCGCCGCCGGGGGCGGCGGATGCGATGCAGGGGGCGCTCGGCACCATGAACGAGGCGCGCCGGCAGCGGATCGTGGTCGCCACCCAGGTGCTGCCGGCGCCGCTCTTCGCGCTGAGCGTGGTGACGGGGGCCGTGCTGATCCTCGGCGCGGTCCTCGTGGCGCTGCGCTCGGGACCGCGCTTCGCGCTGGTCGCGGCCGGCATCGTGCTCGTGGTCGGCCTCGACCTGGCCGCGATCCTCGCCATTAGCGCCCCGTTCGACGGGCCCTTCGCCGTCTCGACCGTGCCGATCCTGCAGGTCGCCGACGAGCTCCGCGCGGGCGGCTACGCGCCGTGGGTGGCCGCGTCGTGACCCGCCGGCTCCTGCTCGCGCTCGCCGTGGTCGCCGCCGGCGCCGTCCTCGGGGGCTGCGGCGCAGCGGACGAGGCGGCCGTCCCGACGACCGCGTCCTGTCCGGCGTCGGGCCCGACCTGCGTCCGCGTCGGAGTCGGCCAGCCGATCTACCTCGGCGAGCTCCTCAACCTGACGACGGAGTCGGGCATCGATGTGCAGCAGAGCCTGCGGCTGTCGGTCGACTACCTCGACGGGGTCTTCGACGGCGCGCCCGGCCAGCTGCTCGGGCACGACGTCGAGGTGCTGTCGCAGGAGGACCAGTGCAGCGCGGCCGGTGGCCGCACCGGCGCGCTGCGGCTCCTGCAGGAGCCGTCGCTGGTGGCCGTCGTCGGGACCACCTGCTCGACCGCGGCGCTCGGGGCGGCCGACGCCGTCCTCGCCGAGGCGAACGTGCTGATGGTGTCGGCCTCGAACACCGCGCCCTCCCTGACGGACCCCAAGCAGCGCCGGCGCACCTACTTCCGGGTGTCGCCGAACGACGCGCTGCAGGCCTCGGCCGTCGCCGACTTCGCCTACGTGCGCGAGGGCTGGCGCAGCGCGGTCACCGTCCACGCCGCCGGCGACGTCTACTCGCAGCAGCTCGCGAGCGCCTTCGGATCGTCTCTGAACGCGCTCGGCGGCCAGCAGCTCGCCGACCTCAAGGTCGGCGCGGACGCGCCCGCCGCGGCGGCCGCACGGGAGATCGCCGCCCTGGGGCCCGACATGGTCCTGATCAGCGCCTTCTCGCCGGAGTGCGAGCAGACCGCGGCCGCGATCCGGGCCGTGCCGGCGCTGAGCAGCCTGCCGATCGTGGTCTCGGAGGCCTGCCAGACGACGGAGTTCCTGCAGGTCCTCGGCGCGGACGCGAAGGGCGTCTACGCCTCGAGCCCGGACTTCACCTACCTGGAGGAGAACGCCTTCTACCGCGACGGCTTTCTGCCGTCCTACCGCCGCCAGACCGGCGGCGACCCGATCGGCGTCTACCACGCGCACGCCTTCGACGCCTTCGCGGTGATCGCGGACGCGATCCGGCGGACGGCGGTGATCGAGCCGGGCGGCGTCCTGGTGATCGACCGCGAGGCCCTGCGTCGGGCCCTCCTCGAGGTGCGCGGGTACCAGGGCCTGTCCGGCCGCCTGACCTGCGGCTCGACGGGCGACTGCGCCGAGGGCGCGCGCATCGCGATCTACCGCGCCCCCGCCTGGCCCGTCGCCGAGGGCGCCGGCGCGAAGCCGGTCTTCCGGTCGCAGAAGACCCTCGCCCAGTTCAACCTCGGCGGCTAGCCGCGCCGGGCGGGGCTCGCGCATACTTCCCGGGGTGACGGTCACGCTCCACTACTGGCTCGGCGTCGTCGTGATCGCGATCAACCTGATCGCGGGCCTGTGGGGCGTCGCGATCTGGCGCCGCTGGCTCCCGACCGGCAAGGTCTACGCGCAGGTCCTCGCCGCCTCGCAGACGGTGATCATCGGGCAGGCCCTGATCGGGCTGCTCCTGCTCAGCCAGAACCTGCGCGCGGCCGAGCAGCTGCACTACGTCTACGGCCTCCTGCCGGCGGCGCTCGTCGTGTTTGCGTACTCGGCGCGCCGCGACGACATCCACCGCAACATCCTGATCTTCTCCATCGCCGCCCTCCTCGCCGCCGCGCTTGCCGTCCGGGCCTTCCTCTCGAGCGGCGCGGTCTGATGCGGGTACCCTGACGGCGTGTCGAAGCCGTGGCTCAGCTGGGGGATCGTCGTCGCGGCGGCGCTCGTCCTCACCGCCCTGCAGGTCGTGGCGGGCCCCGTCGTCGAGATCCTGCTGATCGTCGTCCGGATCGCGATCCTCGCCGCGCTGCTCTACTTCGTCTACCGGATCTGGCGCGACAACCGCAGCCGCCTGAGCTGGCTGAGCCGCGGCCAGAAGCTGCTCTTCTACGGGGCCGGCCTGATCATCGTGCTCGTGGTGGTCGGGTCGTTCCTGATCTCCTGGACCCTGTTCACGGCGCTGCTCTTCTTCGCGATCATCGGCGCGTGCGGATACGTGATGTGGCGCCTCTGGCGCGAGACGGAGGGCTGGTACTAGGACCCGCCGCGCGCGGATGCCGTCGGCCTCCGCGCGTCCCCCGCGCGCCCGCGGGCGCCCCACCAGCGCCACGCTGCGGGCATGCGACGCCGGGGCCAGGCCGGGGTGGAGGCGGTGGTGGTCTGCGTGTTGCTGGTGGTCCTGGTCGCGGCGACCGCGCGGGCCGCCGCCGGCGCGTGGCAGCGCGCGGCCGACGCGGTCCACGCCCCCGACGGGGCGCGGCGCGGCCAGGCCCTCGTGGAGCTCCTGGCGCTGTGCCCGGTGCTCGCAGCCTGCGGCTGCGCCTTCGCGATCGCCTGCGGGCGCATCGCCGCGGTCACGCAGGCGGAGCGCGAGCTGGCCCGCGCCGTGCGGGCCGACGTCATGGGCCTCCAGCCCGCGCCTGCGCCGGGCGTGCGGGTGCGGGTCGCCGGCGCGCGGATCGAGGTGCGGGTCGCGGCGCCCCTCGGCGCGGTGCGACGGGAGGCGGTGCGGGTCGGATGAGGCGGCGCGGCCAGGCCGCCGCGCTCGCGATCGCGCTCGCGGCGCCGCTCGGGATCGTCGCCCTCGCCGCGCTCGGGGTGCTGGGTCTCGAGGCGCGGCGAGCGGCCGCCGAGCGGATCGCCGAGGGCCGCGCCCTGCAGGCCGTCGCGGACGGGGCCGAGCGCGCCACCGCGGTCGTGGAGGACCCCGGCGCGGGGCTCAGGATCGGGCGCCACCGGCTCGCCCTGCCCGTGGCCGGGCGGGCGACGGCCGTCGCGCGGATCGACCCCGACGGCCGCCGCGTCGCGGTCATCACACCCTGATCGGCCCCGTCTGCGGTCTACGATTAGCCGCATGAGCGAGGGCGTCGACCTGATCCGCGAGCGCGCGCGCACGCTGCCCGAGGAGCCGGGCGTCTACGTGTTCCGGGGCGAGGACGGTGAGGTCCTCTACGTCGGCAAGGCGAAGGCGCTGCGCCGGCGGGTCGGCTCGTACGCGCGGCCCGACCGCGGCCTCGAGCGGCGCACCGCGGAGCTCGTGCTGCGCGTCCGCGAGGTCGACGTCACCGTCACGGCCACGGAGACGGAGGCGCTGCTGCTCGAGCAGACCCTCGTCAAGCAGCACCGGCCGCCGTTCAACGTGCGCCTGCGCGACGACAAGTCGTATCCGATGATCGTGGTCACGGAGGGCGAGGCCTACCCGCGCGTGATGTTCACGCGCCGCGGCAACCGCTCGAAGGGGCGGCTGTTCGGGCCGTACCCGAGCGCGCGCAAGGTGCGCGACACCCTCGACATCCTCGGCCGGGTGTTCCCGTACCGCCCGTGCGAGGGCCCGACGCCGGGACGCCGCTCCGGATCGCCGTGCCTCGACCTGCACATCGGACGCTGCCTCGCCCCGTGTGTCGGCCGCGTCTCGGAGGAGGAGTACGGGCGTCTGATCGACGACGTCGTGCGCTTCCTCGAGGGGGACACGCGCACAATCACGCGCCAGCTCGAGGCGGAGATGCGCACCGCCGCCGCCGACCAGCGCTACGAGGATGCGGCCCGCGCCCGCAACCGGCTCGCCGCCGTGCGGATGCTCGACGAGCAGCAGCTCGTCGACCGCGCCGACGCGGGGGACGGCGATGTGCTCGGCGTCGCCCTCGGTGACGACACCGCCGTGGTGCACATCTGGCCGCAGCGCGGCGGGCGCCTCGCCGAGCGGATCGAGTTCGTGTTCGACAACGCCCGGACCGCCGACGCCGACGACGTCGTGGAGGCCGCCCTCGACGAGCGCTACGGCGGCGGCGCCGCCGTGCCGCCGCTCGTGATCGCGCCGTCCGGCCTCGCGCGCCGCGCGGAGCTGGAGGCGCTCCTGACGGAGCGGCGCGGCAGCGCGGTCGAGCTGCGCACGCCGATGCGGGGTGAGTGGCGGCGCCTGCGCGAGCTCGCGCAGCGCAACGCGGAGCTCGCGCTCGAGGGGGTGCGCCTGCAGGACGACCGGGCCCGCACGCGTGGCGCCGACGCGCTCGAGGAGCTGCGCGAGCGGCTCGGGCTCGAGGGCCTGCCGCGGCGGATCGAGTGCTACGACGTCTCCACCCTCGGCGGCGAGAGCCAGTACGCCTCGATGGCGGTGATGCTCGACGGGGTGCCGCGCACCGACCAGTACCGCAGCTTCGGGATCCGCCACGGTCGCCTCGACGACTTCGCCTCGATCGGGGAGGCGATCGACCGCCGCTTCACCCGGCTCGCCGCCCAGGACGACGACCCGTCGTTCGGGTCGGCGCCCGACCTCGTGGTCATCGACGGCGGCAAGGGCCAGCTGAACGCGGCCGTGGCCGCGATGACCCGCGCCGAGGCGCCGCGCACCGCGGTCGTCGGCCTCGCCAAGCGCGAGGAGGAGGTCTGGCTGCCGGGCCGCGGCCGGCCGGTCGTGCTGGACCCGAACGCCCCGGGGCTCCTGCTCCTGCGCCAGATCCGCGACGAGGCGCACCGCTTCGCCGTGCGCCAGAGCCGCCGCGACCGCACGAACCAGGCGACGCGGTCCGCGCTCGAGGAACTGCCCGGGGTGGGGCCGGCCCGCCGCCGGGCCCTGCTCGACCATTTCGGGTCCGTCGAGGCGCTGATGGCGGCGGCCCCCGGCGAGATCGAGGCGGTGCCGGGCCTGCCCGCCAAGACCGCGCACGCGATCCACGCCGCGCTGCACCGGATCGGCGGCCCGGCCCCGAGCGGCGCCCGCGGCGGACGCCGGCGGCTGCCCGAGGCGAGTCGGTGATCGCCTGCCTCTACGCGGCCCCGGGCTGGGGCACGGGGTCGCTGCTCGTCGAGGACGGCCGCGTGGTCGACCACGAGGAGCCTGCGCCCGACGGTCGCCCGCCCGCCCGGGTCGGTTCGGACCCGGCGGCGCAGGCCCTAGCTGGCCGCCTGGTCGCCTTCTACGCGGGCGCCGACGAGGACTTCGCCGACCTCGACCTTGAGCCCGCCTGGGACTGGCACGGGATCCCGGAGGACGAGCGGCGCCTCCTGCGCGCCGTGCGCGCGATCCCCCGCGGCGAGACCGCCTCCTACGCGGAGGTGGCCCGGCGGGCGGGGCGGCCCCGCGCCTGGCGCGCGGCGGGCGCGGCCTGCGCGCACGGCCCCCTGAGCGTGCTCGTCCCGTACCATCGCGTCATCAGGGCGGACGGGACCATCGGCGGGTACGGCGCGCCCGGCGACGAGCGCAAGCGGCGCCTCCTGGCGCTGGAGGGCGCGCGTGCGCGCTGAGCCCCGCATCGTCTGTCTCGGTGGCGGCACGGGTCTGTCGACGGTGCTGCGCGGCCTCAAGCTGGCCGGGGCGCACCCGACCGCGATCGTGACCCTGACCGACGACGGCGGCTCGTCGGGGCGCCTGCGCCGCGACCTCGGCATGCCACCGCCGGGCGACGTCCGCAACTGCCTGGTCGCGCTCGCCGACGACGAGTCGGTGCTCGCGGAGGTCTTCCAGCACCGCTTCGACCGCGGCGACCTCGAGGGCCACTCCCTCGGCAACCTCGTGCTCGCCGCGCTGACCGAGGTCGCCGGCTCCTTCGAGGCCGCCGTTGCGCTGTCGAGCCACGTCCTCGCGATCTCCGGCAGCGTGCTGCCGGCCACGCGCGAGAAGGCGGTCCTGGTAGCGGAGATGGAGGACGGCCGCGTGGTCGCCGGCGAGACCGCCGTGGCGTCCGAGCGGCGCGCCGTGCGGCGCCTGCGCCTCCAGCCCGAGCGCCCGCAGCCGCACCCCGAGTCGGTGGAGGCGCTGCGGGACGCCGACCTCGTCGTGCTGGGTCCCGGGTCCCTGTTCACGTCGACGATCCCGCCCCTGCTCGTACCCGGCCTCGGCGACGCCCTGCGCGCGTCGACCGCCCGCCGCGTCTACGTCGCCAACCTCCTGCAGGAGCCGAGCGAGACGATCGGCTACGACGCGGCCACGCACCTCGAGCGGCTGGAGCGCCACGTCGGCCGCGGCGTGGTCGACACCGTGCTGGTGCCGACGGTGCGCCGGGTCGACGCGCCGGGGCTGATCCCCGTCGACTTCGAGCGCCAGCCGCTCGTGGACAGCGGGGTCGAGGTCGTCGTCGCGCGGATCACCGACGGCCACCACCACGACCCCCTGCGGCTCGGCCGCGCCCTGATCGCGCAGGCCCGGCGCCCGCGCCCCGACGGGCGCGCATGACGTACGCGAGCGACGTCCGCGAGGAGGTCGCGCACCACCCGCCGGCCGGCGACTGCTGCCGGCGCGCCCTGCTCGGCGCCGCACTGCGCGGCGCCGGCACTCTGCACCTGACGGGCGGCGGCCACGTGCACGCCGAGCTCGACGTCGCGGGCCACGCGGTCGGGCGGCTCCTGCTCGCCCTCCTGCGCGAGGAGGGCGCCACCTGCGGCATCCGGACGTACCGCCCCGCGCGGCTGCCGGCGGCCCAGCGGGTGCTGCTCGTGCTCGCCGACGATGCGGCGTCGACGCGGGCCCTGGCCGCCGCGGGCGTCGTCGACCCGGCCGGCCGGCCGCTGCCGCCCGATCCGGCGATCGCGCGGCGGGCCTGCTGCGCCGCGAGCGCGCTCGCCGGGGCCTTCGCCGTGGCCGGCACCGTCTCGGGCCCGGGACGGCCCGCGCTGCTCGAGGTGCGCACGCACAGCGCGGACCACGCCGAGGTGCTGCGGGCCTGCGGCGCCCGGCTCGGCATCGACCTGCGGGTGCGGGAGCGGCCGCGCTGGGCGGAGGTGATGACGCGCCGGCGCGAGGCCGTGCAGGGCCTGCTCAGCGTGATCGGCGCGGACTCGGCGGCGCTCGACATGGCGGAGGACGAGGTCGTGCGGCAGGCCCGCGGCGCCGCCAACCGGCGCGCCAACTTCGACACCGCGAACCTCGGCCGGCAGGTGGCGGCGACGCGACGACAGGTGCGGGCGATAGAGGTCCTCGCGGCCGACGGGCGCCTGGCCGCCCTGCCGGCGCCCCTGCGCGAGGCCGCCGTGCTGCGGGCCGCGCACCCGGACCTGCCCCTGTCGGAGCTCGCGCAGCGCGGCGGCTGCCCGCGGCCGACCCTCGCGGCTCGGCTGCGCCGGATCGCGGCGCTGGCCGAGGAGGGCGGCGGACCCGCCGAATCCGGGAGCGCGAGCGCCTAGGATCCCCGACAGGCGCCTCCGCGCGCCCGCACACGCCAGCGAACGCCCCCGAAGGAGGGACCCCACGTGTCGACCCGCGTCGCCATCAACGGCTTCGGCCGCATCGGCCGCAACGTGCTCCGCGCCGCCCATGCGCGCGGCGCCGACCTCGAGGTCGTGGCCATCAACGACCTGACCGACCCGAAGACGCTCGCCCACCTGCTCCGCTACGACTCGGTGCTGGGCCGCTTCGACTACGCGGTCGAGGTGACCGACGGCGGGATCGCGATCGACGGCGAGGAGATCCGCATCCTCTCCGAGCGCGACCCGGCGGCCCTGCCGTGGAAGGACCTCGACGTCCCGGTCGTGCTCGAGTCGACCGGCTTCTTCACGGACCGCGCGGGAGCGGGCAAGCACCTCGAGGCGGGCGCGTCGAAGGTGGTCATCTCCGCTCCGGCGACCGACCCGGACGTGACTCTCGTGCTCGGCGTCAACGACGACGCTTACGACCCGGCGAACCACCACATCATCTCGAACGCCTCGTGCACGACGAACTGCCTCGCACCCGTCGCGAAGATCCTGCTCGACGAGTTCGGCATCGTGCGCGGCTTCATGACCACGACGCACGCGTACACGAACGACCAGCAGATCCTCGACCTGCCGCACAAGGACCTGCGCCGCGCCCGCGCCGCCGCGATGAACGTGATCCCGACGTCGACCGGCGCCGCGAAGGCGATCGGGCTGGTCGTGCCCGAGCTGAACGGGCGTCTCGACGGCATCGCGATGCGCGTGCCCGTGCCGGACGGCTCCGTCGTCGACCTGGTGGTCGAGCTCGGCCGCGAGGCGTCGATCGAGGAGATCAACGCCGCGGTCTGCGCCAAGGCCGACCGGGGCGCCCTCGCGGGCATCCTCCAGTACACGGAGGACCCGATCGTCTCGAGCGACGTCATCGGCTCGCCGTACTCGTCGGTCTTCGACGCGCAGCTGACGATGGCGAACGGCTCGATGGCGAAGGTCGTCAGCTGGTACGACAACGAGTTCGGCTACTCGAACCGCGTCGTCGACCTGCTCCAGCGGGTCTGACGATGGCGCGGCGAGGGCTCGCGGAGATCGGCGACGTGCGGGGGCGGCGCGTGCTCGTGCGCGTCGACCTCAACGTGCCGCTCGCGGACGGCATCGTCGGCGACGACACGCGCATCCGGGCGGCGCTGCCGACCATCGCGGCCCTCCGCGGGCAGGGCGCGCGTGTCGTGCTCTGCAGCCACCTCGGCCGGCCGAAGGGCGAGCGCCGGCCCGAGGACAGCCTGCGGCCCGTGGCGGCGCGCCTGGCGGAGCTGCTCGGCGCGCCGGTGGCGTTCGCCGACGACTGCGTGGGGCCGGCGGCGGCGGCCGTCGTGGACGGCCTCGGCGACGGCGACGTGTGCCTGCTCGAGAACCTTCGCTACCACGCGCAGGAGGAGGCCAACGACGCCGCCTTCGCGGCCGAGCTGGCCGCGCTCGGCGACGTCTTCGTCAACGATGCCTTCGGGGCGGCCCACCGCGCGCACGCCTCCACCGAGGGTGTCGCGCACCTCCTGCCCGCCCACGCCGGCCTCCTGATGGAGCGCGAGGTCGACGTGCTGACGGGCCTCCTGGAGGCCCCGGAGCACCCGTTCGTTGCCATTGTCGGCGGCGTCAAGGTGGCTGACAAGATCGCCGTCCTCGACCGCCTCGTCGAGGTCGCCGACTGCGTGCTGATCGGCGGGGCGATGGCGTTCACGTTCATCGTCGCCGCCGGCGGCGAGGTCGGGGCGTCGCTGCACGAGGACGCGGACGGCCAGGAGATCGCGCGGCGTGCGGTCGCCAAGTCCCGGCAGACCGGCTGCGACCTGCTCCTGCCCGTCGACGTCGTCGCGGCCGACGCCTTCAGCGCGGACGCCCAGTCGCGCACCGAGCCGGCCGACGCGATCAGCGCCGGCTGGATGGGCCTCGACATCGGCCCCGCCACGGCGGCCCGCTACGCGGAGCGCACCGCCGCGGCGCGCACGGTGCTCTGGAACGGCCCGATGGGCGCGTTCGAGATGGCGCCCTTCGCGGCGGGCACGCGCGCGGTCGCCGAGGCCGTCGCCGGCTGCGGCGGCACCACCGTCGTGGGCGGCGGCGACAGCGTCGCCGCGATCACCCAGTTCGGCCTCGCCGACCGGGTCACGCACGTCTCGACCGGCGGGGGCGCGAGCCTCGAGCTGCTCGAGGGGCGCGTGCTACCGGGCGTGGCCGCGATCCCGGAGGTCACCCGATGAGCCGACGTCCCCTCGTGGCCGGCAACTGGAAGATGTGCAAGACGCGGGCGGAGGCCGTCGCCTGGTGCACCGACCTCACGGCCGGGCTGGCGGACGCCGAGGGCGTCGACCTCGCGGTCTGCCCGCCGGCGACGGCGCTGGCCGAGGTCGCCGCGGCGCTGGCCGGCAGCGGCGTCGGCGTCTGGGGCCAGAACGTGCACCAGGCCGAGAGCGGCGCCTTCACCGGCGAGATCTCGACGGGCATGCTCGTGGAGGCCGGGGCGAGCGGGGCGCTCCTCGGCCACTCCGAGCGGCGCGCCCTCTTCAACGAGCACGACGACCAGCTCGCCGAGAAGGTCGTCGCCTGCCTCGCGGCGGGCCTCGACCCTGTGCTCTGCATCGGCGAGCTGGAGTACGCCCGCGACGCCGGCTCGACCGAGCAGATCCTCGACGAGCAGCTGCGCCGCGGCCTCGCCCAGGCCGCGCCCGAGCAGGTCGCCCGCGTCACGGTCGCCTACGAGCCCGTCTGGGCGATCGGCACCGGTCGCACGGCCACACCGGCGATGGCGCAGGAGGCGCACGCGTTCATCCGCGGCGTCCTGCGCGACTTCGCCGGCGACGCCGCCGACGGCATCCGGATCCTCTACGGCGGCTCCGTCAAGCCCGAGAACGCCGCCGAGCTGACGGCGCAGCCCGACGTCGACGGCGCGCTCGTGGGCGGCGCCAGTCTCGCGGCGGCGAGCCTGCTCGCGATCGCCGCCGCCACGCGCCCGTGACGCGCCCCGTCGTCCTGATCGTGCTCGACGGCTGGGGTCTCGCTCCGCCCGGTCCGGGCAACGCCGTCGAGCTCGCCGACACGCCCGTCTTCGACAGCCTCTGGGCGAGCTCGCCGCACGGCCGACTGGGCGCCTCGGGTCGCGACGTCGGGCTGCCCGACGGGCAGATGGGGAACTCCGAGGTCGGCCACCTCGTGATCGGCGCGGGGCGGATCGTGGCCCAGGACCTCGTGCGCATCTCCGACGCCGCCGCGCGCGGCTTCGCGGACGTCCCGGCGCTGGTCGCGGCCTGCGAGCGGGCACGCGACGGGTCCGGCACCCTGCACGTCGTCGGGCTCGTGTCCGACGGTGGCGTCCACAGCCACGTCGACCACCTGCGCGGCCTCGTGCGGCTCGCCGCCGGCAGTGGTGTGCCGCAGGTGGCCGTGCACGCGATCACGGACGGCCGCGACGTCTCGCCCGAGCAGGCCCGGGGTCTCCTGGCCGGGCTTGAGGCCGAGTGGGCGGACGGGCCCGCCCGCATCGTCGACGTCTGCGGGCGCATGCACGCGATGGACCGGGACGAGCGCTGGGAGCGCACCGAGCGCGCCTGGCGGCTCTACACGGGCGGCGCCGAGGCCGCGTACCCGACCGCCGAGAAGGCGATCGCCGCCGCGTACGCCGCCGGCGTCACCGACGAGTTCGTCGCGCCCGCCGTGATCGGGGACGGCGGCGGGCGGATCGCGGCGGGCGACGAGGTCGTGTTCCTCAACTTCCGCCCGGATCGCGCGCGCCAGATCTGCCGGGCGCTCGCCGACCCGGGCTTCGACGCCTTCGACCGCGGAGCGGCCGGCGTCTGCCGTCTGACCGCGATGACGGCCTACTGGGACGGCCAGCCGGGTGCGATCGCCTTCCCCGAGGACCGCCCGCGGGACGTCCTCGCCGACGCCCTCGAGGCGGCGGGCATCAGCCAGCTGCACGTGGCCGAGACCGAGAAGTACGCCCACGTCACCTATTTCCTCAACGGCGGGCGCGAGGCCGAGCACCGCGGCGAGGTGCGCATCCTCGTGCCGTCGCCGCGCGACGTCGCCACCTACGACCGCAAGCCCGAGATGAGCGCGGGCGGCGTCGCCGACGCCGTCGTCGAGGCGATCCGCGGTGGCGCGTTCGGCTTCATCGTCGTCAACTTCGCGAACCCGGACATGGTCGGGCACACCGGGTCGATCCCCGCCGTGGTGGCCGCGGTCGAGGAGGTCGACCACCGCCTCGACGAGGTCGTCACCGCGGTGCGCGACGTCGAGGGGGTCGTGGTGGTGACGGCCGACCACGGCAACGCCGAGCAGATGCTCGACGCCGACGGCGAGCCGCACACGGCCCACACCACGAACCCGGTGCCGGTGCTGGTCGTCGGCGCCGACGTGCGGCTGCGGCCCGAGGGGCGGCTGGCCGACCTCGCGCCGACCGTCCTCGACCTGCTCGGTGTGCCGCAGCCCGCGGCGATGACGGGCACCTCGCTCGTCGAGCGTTAGGCGCTACATCCCGAACAGGAGCCGGTCCCCGAACTGGGGCGGCAGGCCGGCAGCGGCGATCTCACGGGCGGCCGTCTGGGCGTCGTAGTCCGTCCGCCGGAACTCGATCCGCACCGGCACGCCCTCGTCGCAGTCGAGGACGAGGTAGGCGGCGCGGCTGTCGCCGTCGCGCGGCTGGCCGACGGAACCCGGGTTGACGAGGATGCGGACGTCCTCGCCGATCAGCTCCTCGCGCCCGGGCGGGGCGTGCCCGCCCGTGACGCGGTCGCCGATCGTGCGGGCGGACATCGGTACGTGCGTGTGCCCGACCATCACGACCTTGGCCTCGTGGGCGTGGGCGAGGGCGATCGCCGCGCCGGGACCGTCGACGACGTACTCCCAGATCGGGTCGCGCGGTGAGGCGTGCGCGAGCGCGACGGCGCCGACGAAGGCGTCGGGCTCGAGGCTCGACAGCCACAGTTGCTGCTCGATGCCGAGCACCTCGCGCGTCCAGCGGGCGGCGCGGCCCGCGTCGGCGCCGAAGCGCTCGACATTGACGCGGTTGAGGACGGCGAGGTCGTGGTTGCCGGCCAGGGCCACCGTGGCGTGCTGGCGCACGAGGTCGATGCACTCGTTCGGGCGCGCCCCGTAGCCGACGGTGTCGCCCAGGCACCAGAGCTCGTCGTAGCGGTCGCCCTCGGCCTCCAGCACGGCCTCGAGGGCCTGGAGGTTGCCGTGGATGTCGGAGACGACGAGGACGCGCATGCCGGTCGCAGGATAGGCGAGTACCCCGGGCGCCCCCGCGGGCTAGACTCCGTCCCATGGACGACGACCAGCCCGTCGAGCGGCAGCTCAACATCCACTTCACGCCGGAGGAGATGGCGGGGCACTACGCCAACTTCGCCAACGTCTCGCACTCCGATTACGAGTTCACGATCACCTTCGCCCGCGTCGACCACGAGTTCGACGGGCCGGAGATCCCGGGCGTCGTCGTCAGCCGCGTCAACCTCTCGCCCCAGTTCATGGGCGAGCTGCTCGACGCGATGCAGGACAACTGGGAGAAGTGGTCGGCCCGCGAGAGCATCCGCGACCTCCCCGAGGTCGGCGGGGACCACCCGGAGGCGTAGGCCTCGCTCAGGCTCGTCGTCGTCGGGCGCGCTCGCGGCCCGCTCGCGGAGGCCGCTGCCGAGTACGAGGCGCGGATCGCGCACCTCGCCGCGTTCGACGTCCAGGTGGTCAAGGACGAGCCGCTCGACCGCGGCACCCCCGCGGAGATCCGCCGCCGCGAGGGCGAGCGCCTGCTGGGCGCGCTCGACGGCTGGACCGTCGTCGCGCTCGACCGCGCGGGGCGGGCGATCGACTCCGAGGGCCTCGCCGCGCTCGTCGGTCGGCTTGAGGAGGTGCCGCCGCAGCGCACGGCGTTCGTGATCGGCGGAGCGGAGGGCCTCGACGCGGCGGTGCTCGAGCGGGCCGCCGAGCGGTTGGCGCTCGGTGCCATCACGCTCCCGCACCAGCTGGCGCGGGTCGTCGCCGCGGAGCAGCTCTACCGGGCGCTCGCGATCCGCGCGGGCCTGCCCTACCACCGCTGAGGGACCGCCGCCGCCGGCGCGGCCCGTTTGCGACCATGCCGCCGTGGCCGATCCGATCCGCGACCTGCACGATGCCCTCGCGGACGCCGTGCGCGGCGTCAGCGGTGGGGAGGTCCCAGACCTCGGACTCGAGCGGCCCGCGAGCGCCGAGCACGGCGACTACGCGACGAGCGTCGCGATGCGCCTGGCGCCCGTCCTGTCGCGGCCCCCGCGGGAGATCGCCGAGGATCTCGCCGGCGTCGTGGGGGTGCTGCCCGGTGTCGACGCGGCCGAGGTCGCCGGCCCCGGCTTCCTGAACCTGCGGCTCGGCGCGGACTGGTACCGCGCCGCGCTCGCGGCTATGCTCGCCGCCGGCCCCGCGTTCGGACGCGGCGCGCCCGCGGCGGGGGTCGAGACGCTCGTCGAGTTCGTCTCCGCGAACCCGACCGGCGACCTCACGATCGGCTCGGCGCGCAACGCGGCCTACGGCGACTGCGTGGCGCGGCTCCTGGCCTTCACGGGCGAACCGGTGGTGCGCGAGTACTACTTCAACGACGCCGGCAACCAGATCGCGCTGTTCGGCGCGTCGCTGCTCGCGCGCCGACGCGGCGAGGACGTGCCCGAGGGCGGCTACCCCGGCCCGGAGGTCGTCGGGATCGCCGCGGCGCTGCCCCTCGCCGACGACGCGCCCGTGGAGGAGTGGACCCGCCTCGGCACCGAGACGATGATGGGGCGGATTCGGGGCAGCCTGGAGCGCATGCGCGTCGGCTTCGACCTCTGGACGAGCGAGCAGACGCTGCACGCGTCGGGGGCCGTCGGGGCCGCGATCGAGCGGGCCCGCGGGGAGGGCCACGTCTTCGAGCAGGACGGCGCGACCTGGCTGCGCACCACCACCTTCGGCGACGACAAGGACCGCGTCCTGCTGAAGGCCGACGGCGAGACCACCTACTTCGCGGCCGACCTCGCCTACATCGACCTCAAGTTCGCGCGCGGTGCGACGCGCGCGATCTACGTGCTCGGCGCCGACCACCACGGCTATATCCAGCGGCTCAAGGCGGGCGCGGCCTGCCTCGGCCACGATCCGGCGTCCGTCGAGGTGCTGATCTACCAGCTCGTCACGGTCTCGGGCGAGCGGATGGGCAAGCGCCGCGGCAACGTGATCACGCTCGACGGCCTCGTGGATGCGATCGGCGTCGACGCGGCGCGCTACTTCCTGGTGCAGCGCTCGCACGACCAGACGCTGGACATCGACCTCGACCTCGCCGTCGAGGAGAGCAGCAAGAACCCCGTCTACTACGTCCAGTACGCCCACGCCCGCTGCGCCTCGATCCTGCGCAAGGCGGCCGACGAGGGGCGCCTGACGGAGGGCGTCGGGACGGCGCACGTGCCGGAGCGGCCGGAGACGGCCCTTGTGCGGCGCCTGGCCGAGTGGCCCGACATCGCGCGCACCGCCGCCGAGCTGCGCGCCCCGCACCGCATCGTCGCCTGGGCGCACGAGCTCGCGGGCGACTTCCACGTGTTCCACCACGACCTCTACGTCCTCCACGAGGACGACGACGTGCGCGCGTTCCGGCTCGCCGCCGTGCGGGCCACGGCCGAGGCGCTCGCCCGCGCCCTCGACCTCGTCGGCGTGTCCGCACCCGAGCGCATGTAGCGGTGCGGGTGGCCTACCCGCGACGGCCCGGCTGGACTAGGATCCCGCCGACGGCGCGGCACGAGGAGGAGCCCGTGGAGGACACCCGGACGGCGGTCCTGCGCCGCATCGAGGAGCTGGCCGACCAGACGGTCGAGCTGACGCGCGAGATGGTGCGGATCGACTCGCGCAACCCGACTCTGCCCGGCGTCGAGCGCGCCGAGGTGATCGGCGGCGAGACGCGGGTCAACGACCTGCTCGAGGAGCGCTACCGGGCCGCCGGGCTGGAGACCGCGAGGGTGGCGGCCGATCCCGAGCGCTCGAACCTCGTCGGCACCCGGCGGGGCACAGGCGGCGGCCGCTCGCTCGCCCTCAACGGGCACGTCGACACCGTGTCGCCCGTCGAGCCGTCGGCCTGGGTGACCGGAGACCCCTGGGACCCGCAGATCATCGACGGGCGCCTGTACGGCATCGGCTCGACCGACATGAAGGGCTCGGGCGCGACGATGTGGGCGGTCGCGCAGGCGCTCGAGGACTGCGGCGTGCGCCTGCGGGGCGACCTGCAGCTCCACGCCGTCGTCGGCGAGGAGATGATGGAGCACGAGGTCGGGACCGGGGCCGTGATCCGCGCGGGGCACCGCGCGGACGCGGCGATCGTGACCGAGCCGTCGTCGATCCCGCTGCCCCTCAGCGTCAACTCCGTCGCGCCGAGCGCCCTCGTCTTCACGGTCGCGATCGTCGGCAAGGCGACCCACTGCGGCAACCGCCCGCTCGCCCTGCGCCCCGGCGGCCCCGGCGCCTCGATCGGGGTCAACGCGGTGGAGCGCATCATCCCGCTCCTGCAGGCCCTGCAGGAGCTCGAGCGCCAGTGGGCGGTCGACATGCGCCACTCGGGCTTCCCACATGGCTGGTTCACGATCGGCCCGAACGTCCTGCACGCGGACGCCGGGATGCCGTTCCCCGCGTCCCTCGCCGACCGCGGCCGGATCGAGTACGTGGCCTGGCACAGCCCCGGGATCGACCCGGCGGAGGTGCAGCAGGCGATCCGTGACCAGGTGCACCATGCGGCCCAGCTCGACCCGTGGCTGCGCGAGCACCCGCCGGAGGTCACCTTCCACCTCTCGTGGCCCGGCTACGAGCAGCCGTGGGACGCCCCGATCACGCAGACGATGGTCGCCGCGCACGCGGCGGCCAGCGGTGCCCGCCAGCCCGACCCGACGCCCGACCACCCGTCGAACTTCGGCGCCGCCTGCGACGCGACGTTCTACCAGGCGGAGGGCATCCCGGCGATCGTCTACGGGCCGGGCGAGCTCCGCATCGCCCACGGCATCGACGAGCACGTCCGCGTGGACGAGCTCACCCTGTCGGCGCAGGCGCTCGCCCTCGCCGTCCTCGCCTGGTGCGGCACCGACGACTAGGAGGCGCGACATGCCCGCTTGGACCCAGACCGGCTCGTCCATCATCTTCCTGCCCTACACGCTCGAGCAGGCCCTGGCCGGCCTCGCCGACGCCGGCTTCCAGAACGTCGAGATCGGGGCGGTCAAGGACTTCCTCGAGCACCTCAACCCCGACAACCTCGGGCCCGCCGAGGTCGCCAACTGCCAGCGGCTGCTCGACCAGCACGGCCTCACCTGCGTCTCGATGAGCGGCCATGCGCCGCTCCACCTCGACATCGGCCGCGAGCGCCTCACGAACGTGCTGCGCGCCGGCCGCGACCTGGGCATCAGCGTGCTCAACACCTTCACGGGCGACGCGGAGACCGAGGAGCAGATCGACGCCTTCGTCCGCAACGTCAACGCGGTCGCGGAGGAGGCCGAGGCGGCGGGCATCCGGCTCTGCATCGAGACCGACTCGAACCTGCTGCCCACCGCCAAGGTCGGCATCGACATCCTCGAGCGGATCGACAACCCGTGGGTCGGCATCAACTACGACCCGGGCAACGTCATCTACTACACGGAGGCTGTGCCGGAGGAGGACCTCGAGCTCGCGCTCCCGCACCTCGGGCACGTCCACCTCAAGGACAAGCGTGGCGGCAAGGGCGTGGCCGACTTCCCGCCGCTCGGCGACGGCGACATCGACATCCCGCGCATCCTGCGCACGCTCGACGCGGCCGGCTACGCCGGCCCGGTCTCGATGGAGATCGAGTTCACCGACTACCAGTGGCCCCCGTACGAGGAGTGCATCGCCGAGGCGCGCCGCGCCAAGGCCTACTGGGACGGCATCGTCCTCTAGCGCCGGGTGCGTACCGCCCTCTTCTGCTCGGCCGTCGACGTGGCCGATGCGGGGCCGCCCGCGGTCCTCGACGACGCCCTCGGTCGGGCCGGGGTCGACGGCCTCGCCGTCGCCGCCTCGTACCACGCCGCCCGCGATCTCCTCCCGCACGCCCGGGGCGCCCGGCTGCGGGCGTTCCCGGCGGGCCTCTGGATCGCCCGCGACCCGGCGATCTGGGACGGCTGTCCCGTGACGCCGACCAGGGCCGGCGACGATGCGACCGAGGCGGCGGTGCGCGAGGTCGTCGCGGCGGCCGCCGCCCGCGGGGCGACCGTGGACGGCTGGGCGGTCTTCATGCACGTCGACGCCGCGGAGCCCGGTCCGGGCACGCACCTGACGGCCTTCGGCGACCCGCTGCCGGAGCAGCTCTGCCCGAGCCGCCCCGCGGCGCGGGCCTACGCGGTGGCGCTGGCCCGCGCGATTCTACGGGCGGGGATGGGGGAGGTGCTCGCGGAGTCCCTCCACCACCACGGCCTCGAGCACGGCGTCCACCACGAGCGCCACCTGTTCGAGCCGGGCCCGGTCGGGCGCCTCCTGCTCGGGCTGTGCCTGTGCGACGACTGCGTGGGCGGGGCGGGCGCCCACGGCGCCGATGGTTCCGCGCTGCGGGCCGGCGTCCGCGGCCTCCTGCAGGGCATGCTCGACCGCGGGGAGCCCCTGACGGGCGAGGTCGAGACGCGCGACCAGGCGGCCGCGCTCCTCGGCGGCGAGCTCGGGGCGCTCCTCGACGCCCGCGAGGCCGCCGTCACGTCGCTCGTCGCGGAGGTGGCCGCGGCCTGCCGCGAGGAGGGCGGCGCGCTGACCCTGCTCGACTCGTCGGGCGCCGCCAAGGGCTACGCGGACGGCCTCCCGACGGGCGGCCCGGCGGTCGAAGTCGGCTGGCGCTTCGGCCTCGACGTCGGCGCGCTCGCGCCGCATTGCGCCGTGGAGGCGATCGCCTACGCGCGCGACCCCGCGCGGGTCGAGCTCGACCTCGCGGCCTACCGCGCCGCGCTCGGCGACGGCGCGCTGTCCGCGATCGTGCGGCCGTTCGGGCCGGATTGCGACGACGCCGCCAACCTGCGGGCGAAGGCCGAGCTGGCCCGCGCCGCGGGCTGCCGCCGGTTCGACCTCTACCACTACGGGCTGATGCCGCTGCCGGTGCTCGACCGGATCGCGGCGGCACTCGGCTAGGCCCCGAAGCGCGAGCGCAGGGCGCGGCCCGGCAGGGCCTCCGTGCGCTCGCCGTCGCGCACCGTCGCCTCGCCGGCTATCCAGACGTGCGGGATGCCCTCGGGCGCCTGGCGCGGGTCCTCGTAGGTGGCGGTGTCGCGCACCCGCTCGGGGTCGAAGGCGACGAGGTCCGCGACCATGCCGGGCCGGACGAGGCCGCGGTCCCAGAGGCCGAGGCGCTGCGCCGGCGCGGAGGTCATGTGGCGGACGGCCTCCTCGAGGCCGAGCACGCCGAGCTCGCGCACGTAGTGGGCCAGGTAGCGCGGCATCGTGCCCCAGCCGCGCGGGTGCGGCCGCGAGCCGACGAGGATCCCGTCGCTGCCCGCCGTGTGGGCGGGGTGGCGCATGAACAGCCGCACGTGCTCCTCGTTGCCGACGTGGTGGAGCGCCGTGGCCATCAGCCGGTCGTCGGCCGCCAGCGCGCAGAAGAGGTCGACGGGCCGCTCGCCGCGCTCGCCGGCGAGGTCGGCGATGGAGCGGCCCACGGCCCAGGCGTTGGCCTCGTCGCCGGTCCCGCCGACGACGATCCACGACCAGTCGACGGGCACCCCGTGGAAGCCGTCGGTGCCCTCCTCCTCGAGCTCGACGCGCAGGCGCTCGCGCAGGTCGGGGTCGCGCAGGCGCGCGATCGTGGCGTCCGTGCCGCCCTCGAAGGCCCAGCCGGGCAGGATGCTGTGCAGGTAGGTGTTGCCGGCGAGGTACGGATAGGTGTCGAAGGTGACGTCGACGCCGCGCGCCCGCGCGTCGTCGATGATCGCCATCAGCTCGGGGCCGCGGCCCGCGTTGACCGTGAACCCGAGGTGCGTGTGGGCGAGGTGGATCGGGACGCCCGCGGCCTCGGCGCAGGCGATCGCGGCCGCGTAGGCCTCGACGGCGCCCCGGCCGTAGGAGCGGTGGTGGGGGCAGTAGAAGGCGCCCGTGCCGGCCATCGCCGAGCAGAGCGCCACGATCTCGTCGTCATCGGCGTACATCCCGGGGGCGTAGGTGAGCCCGGCCGACAGGCCGAACGCCCCGTCGGCGAGGGCCTCGCGCAGGAGCCGCCGCATCGTCTCGAGCTCGTCGGGCGCGGGCGCGCGCTCGGCGGACCCCATCGCGATCATCCGCAGCGTGCCGTGCCCCACGAGGAAGGCCACGTTCGTGGCCACGCCCGCGTCGAAGCGGGCGAGGTAGTCGGCCACGCTGCGCCAGCCGCGCTCGAGGTCGGGCGCGCCGTTCCAGCCGGCGAGGGCCTCGGCGAGCTCCTGCTCCACGCCCGCCGTGGCGGGCGCGAGGCTGAGGCCGTCCTGGCCGATCACCTCGAGCGTGACGCCCTGCAGGGCCTTGGAGGCGTGCGCGCGGTCGTAGAGGGGCACGAGGTCGGAGTGCGTGTGCATGTCGATGAAGCCCGGGCAGACCATGAGCCCGTCGACGTCGACGACCTCCGCGGAGGCGTCGTCGACGCGTCCGACGGCGGCGATCCGGCTGTCCCGGACGAGGACGTCGGCGCGCACCCACGGCGCGCCCGAGCCGTCGACGACGCGGCCGCCGCGCAGGAGGAGCGCGCCGCTCACCGCTCGCCGTCGCCGAACTCGACCACGAGCTCGCCCGTCATCACGCCGTTGCCGGCGGTCAGCCCGCCGTCGACGGCGAGCGTGGCGCCGGTGATCCAGGCCGCCTGGTCGGAGGCGAGGAAGGCGATCGCCTCGGCCACGTCGCCGGGCTCGCCGATGCGCCCGAGCGGGTACCAGCGGCGCAGGCGGTCGAGGTAGCCGGGCTCGGCCTCCTCGCGGATGCGGTGCACGTCGGTCAGGATCGAGCCGGGCATCACCATGTTGGCGCGCACGCCGCGGGGCCCGTAGCGCACCGCCACGCCGCGCGTCAGGCTCTCGAGGCCGGCCTTGGCGGCGGAGTAGGCCTCGCCGCCGTAGTAGCCGCGCATGTTGACCGAGCCGACGGTGACGATCGATCCGCGGCCCCGCTCGAGCATGCCGGGCAGGACGCGCTGGATCGCGATGAACGCGCTCGTCAGCGTGCCCTCGACGTCGTGGCGCCAGTCCGCGAGCGGCATGGTGGCCACGCCGTCGGCGATGCAGGCGAAGGCGTTGCAGACGAGGATGTCGACGGGGCCGTGCTCGCGCTCGGCGAGTGCGACGAGGCCGTCCACGCCCTCCGGGGTGCCGGCGTCGCCGACCGCGGCGACCACCGCGAGGCCGCGGGCGCGCAGCGCCTCGGCGACCGGCTCGGCCCGCTCCGGCCGGATGTCGTTGAACGCCACCCGCGCGTCGCGCCCGGCGAGCAGCTCGACCGTCGCGTTGCCGATCCCGCCGCCGCCGCCCGTGACGACCGCACTTCTGCCCTGCAGATCCATGCGCCCCCCTCCGGCGGTGATCGTACACTGGCCCCATGGACGAGGCGGCTCTCGCGGCGCTGAGCGTCGACCCGATCGACTGGCGCTACAAGGGCTTCCCGGCCGCGGACCCGCCGCCGACGCCCGCCGACGTCCGCGAGCGGGGCTGGTCGCTCCTCGACGGCGACCTTCCGCTGCCCGTCCTCGCCCTGCGCGAGGACGCCCTCGACGCGAACATCGCCACGATGCGGGCCTGGTGCGCCGCGCACAACGCCTCGCTCGCGCCGCACGGCAAGACCACGATGGCGCCGGAGCTCTTCCGCCGCCAGCTCGCCGCGGGCTGCTGGGCGATCACCGTGGCCACGATCGCGCAGGCTCGGGTCTGTGCGGACTTCGGCGTGCCCCGGATCCTGATCGCCAACGAGGTCGTCGACCCGGCGGGGCTCGGCTGGATTGGGGCGGCGCAGCGCGGCGGCAGCGACGTCTGGCTGCTCGTCGACGCCCCGGCCGGCGTAGATCGGCTCCTTGCGGCCCGCGCGGACGGCGACCCGCCGGTGCGGGTCCTGGTCGAGATCGGGATGCCCGACGGGCGCGCGGGCGCCCGCGATGCGGAGGCCGCCGACGCGACGGCACGCGCCGCCGCAGCGGCCGAGGGCGTCATCCTCGGCGGCGTCGCCGGCTGGGAGGGGCACATCCACGGCGACGATCCCGCGGTGGTGGAGGCCCGGGTCGACGCCTACCTCGGCGAGGTGCGGGCCGCCCTCGAGCGGTTCGCCGCCGAGGGGCTCCTCGACGAGGCCGACGAGGTGGTGGCGAGCGCCGGCGGCAGCGCCTGGTTCGACCGCGTCGAGGCGGTCCTGCGCCCGCAGATCGGCCGCCCCGTGCGGCTCGTCCTGCGCTCCGGCTGCACGGTCACCCACGACGAGGGGCTCTACCGGCGATTGTCGCCGTTCGAGCGCGGCCGGATCGGCGTCGGGGCGCTCGTGCCCGCGCTCGAGGCGTGGGCCGCGGTCCTCTCGCAGCCCGAGTCGGGCCTCGCGATCCTCGGGATGGGCAAGCGCGACGTGCCCTTCGACATCGACCTGCCGCTGCCGCGCTGGCAGGCCCGCGACGGGGCGCTCGCGCCGATCGGCGAGTGCGCGATCGTGGCCCTCAACGACCAGCACGCCTTCCTGCGCGGCCCCGCGGCCGACGATCTCCGCGTGGGCGATCTCGTCGGCTGCGGCGTCAGCCACCCGTGCACGGCGTTCGACAAGTGGCGCATGCTGCCGCTCGTCGACGCCGAGCGCCGCGTGACCGGCGCGATCCACACCTTCTTCTAGGCCGCCGGCACGGGGCCGGTGGGGGCTAGTCGCCCCTGACGGCGCCCTTCGTCCGCTCCGCCCGCGAGGACGGCACCCAGCGCTCTGGATCGTCCAGGGCGGCCGCGTCGATCCGCCGGCAGGCGTTGCGGTACGGCCCCTCGAGGACGTCGTCCGCGTCGGTCTGCGCGCGCTTGGCGATGTCGATCATCGCGTCGGCCCAGCCGTCGATGTCCTCCTTGGAGAACGACTCGGAGGCCTCCGGTGTGAGCGGCTCGGGGACGATAAACGGGTGATGGCTGCCGAACACGGGCTGGTAGCCGTAGTCGGCGAGGTTGCGGCTGACGTCGGCCGAGCCGACCCCGGTCTCCTCGCGCAGCGCCTCGAGCGACCAGCGGAACTGCTCGATCGGCGTGTTCGAGGTGGGGAAGGGCTGCGACATCCCCGGCACCTCGCGCAGGCGCGTGGCCAGGTAGTTCGCGTTCAGGACCGCCGTCTCCGCGACCTCGCGGATGCCGTCGGGGCCCAGTGCGAGGATCCACGCGTAGGAGCGCACCGCGATCTGGGCGTTGCCGACGAAGCTGCGGATCTTGCCGATCGACTCGGGCCGGTTCCAGTCGAGCTCGAAGCGGTCGCCCCGCCTCTCGACGACCGGGGCCGGCAGGAAGCGCGCGAGCTCCTCCTTGACGCCGGAGGCGCCCATCGCCGGGCCCATGCCGTTGTGCGGCGACGAGAACGTCTTGTGCATGTTGAAGTGGCAGAGGTCGAACCCGGCCTCGCGGGCTCGGGCGATCCCGAGGATGCCGTTGGCGTTGGCCTGGTCGTAGACGCAGAGGCCACCGGCCTCGTGCACGAGCCGCGTGAACTCCGCGATGTGCGGGTTGTAGATGCCCGTGTCCTCGGGGTTCGTGATCACGATGCCGGCCGTGCGGTTCGAGAGGGCCGCCTTGAGGGCGTCCAGCTCGGGGTAGCCGTTCGGGCCGGGGTAGAGCTCGACGACCTTGAAGCCGGCCGACCACGGACCGGACTGGTCGCACGGGTGCGAGAACACCGACGAGACGATCTCGTCGCGCTGCTCGCCCTCGCCGCGCGACGCGTGGTACGCGCGGATGATCGAGGCGTTCGTGTAGACCGCGGCCGAGCCCGACGGGGGCTGGAGCGTGAAGCGGTCGAGGCCGGAGATCGCGCACAGCATCTGCTCGAGACGCCAGAGCACCTCGAGGATGCCCTGCACCGTGTCCTCGTGCTGCGCGGGGTGCAGGTCCTGCACCTCGGGCATGCGCACGAGGTGCTCGTTGACCTTCGGCGAGTACTTCATCGTGCAGGTGCCGAGGCCGAAGTCGACGGCCACGTCGTTGCCGAGGGTCTCCTGCGAGAGCCGGTAGAAGTGGCGCAGGAGCTGCGGCTGGGCGACCTGCGGCAGGGCCGGCGCGGTCGCGCGGCGGAACGCCGGCGGGATCGCCGCCAGCGGGTCGGGCGCGTGGGCCGCGATCTCGGCCTCCGGGGCGGTCGGCACGTAGCCGCGCTCGCCGGGGGTGCCGATTTCGGACAGGAGCGGCTCGCTCCAGCGGGCCTGTTGGAACTGCGGGCTCATGCGAGGACCTCCCCGAGGGTCGCGACCAGGCGGTCGATGTCGTCTTTCGTGTGGACCTCGGTGACCGCCCAGAGCGAGCTGCGCCCGAGCGAGGGGAAATCGACCGAGAGGTCCTTGCCGCCGAAGATGCCCCGCTCGCGCAGGGCGGCGTCGACGCTCGCCACGTCGTGGGCGTCGTACGTCACGACGAACTCCTTCAGGCTGGCGCCCGTGAAGCGCGGCGCCGTCACGCCCGGCAGGGCGCCGATCCGGTCGGCCGCGTAGCGCGTCCGCTGCAGGAGGCCCTCGCCCAGCTCGCGCATGCCCTCGGGGCCGTGCAGGCCGAGGTATGCGGCGGCGGTGATCGCCCACAGCGCGGTGGTGGTGCCGCCGTTCTGGGAGCCCTCGCCGCGCTTGACGTAGTGCGTGCGGTCGAAGTTGAGGTAGCCGAAGCCGTGCTGGCCGGGCTCGAGGGTCGCCGTCTTCGCGAAGATGAAGACGGGCAGCGACCCGATCACCTCGGCGTCGTTGCGGCAGCCGATGTAGCCGGACAGCCCGCCGCCGTAGGACATGTGCATCCCGAGGGGCTGCAGGTCGCCGACCGCGAAGTCGGCGCCGAGCGAGCCGGGCGAGGCCAGCACGCCGAGGCCCGAGGGGTCGGCGCCGACGACGGCCATCGCGCCGTGCTCGTGGGCGATCTCGACGGCCTCGCCGGCCTGGTGCTCGATCACGCCGAGCGCGTTCGGGTACTCGACGTAGACGGCGGCGACGTCGTCGCCGATCGCGGCTTGCAGGGCCGCGAGGTCGAGCAGGCCGGTCGCCTCGTCGAAGGGGATCTCGTCGACCTGCACGTCGTGCGCCAGGTAGTCCTGGAAGACGAGGCGGCGGTCGAGCAGGAGCGCGGCGGGCACGAGGACGCGCTTGCGGCCCGTCAGCATGACGCTGCTGCGCAGGCACATCGCGGCGGCCGTCGACCAGTCGTAGTTCGGAGTGGTGACGACATCCATCTCGATCAGCTCGGCCATCACGTCCTGGAACTCCCACAGGGCCTGCAGGCGGCCGTGGTCGCCGTAGACGTCGCCGGCGTAGGAGGTGACGAACTCGCCGCGGCGGTTGATCTCGTCGCAGACGGCGGGCACCTCGTGCTGGTAGCAGCCGGCGCCGAGGAAGCTGAGGACGTCCGTGGCCGGGGTGTTGCGGCGCAGGATGCCCTCGACGTGGCGGCGCAGGCGCCCCTCCTCGGGGATGCCCTCCTCGAGCGGCAGTCGCCCCTGGAAGCGCAGCTCCGAGGGGATCGGGCGGTAGAGGTCCTCCACGGAGTCGACGCCGATGGCGTCGAGCATCTCGCGGCGGACCTCGGGCGCCGAGTTCGGAATGTACGGATGCGGCATGTCCTCACTCCACCCGGTAGATGGTCTCCTCGTCGTATCCCGTGACCAGCCGGTGCCAGCCGCGGAGCTCGGCGTCCGTCGCGTCGTCGCCGGTGTCGACGATCAACGGGCGGGCGCCCAGCACAGCGAGTTTGGCAGGGGTCGCCACGACGGTCAAACGACCGATCCCGGCCCGCCCGAGCACGGCGGGGGAGATCTGCTGGTTCCCGCGGCCGAGGACGAAGCCCTGCCCGCCGATCGGCGTCACGACGATCATGGCCCCGTCGTCGTCGAGGGCCTCGAGCAGGTCGCGCTCGGCGGCGTCGCGCAGGACGAGCGCGCCGGCGCGGACGAGGTCGACCCCCACGAGGGTGGTGTCGAGGCCGAGTTCGCGGCCGACCGCGGCTACCGTCGTGCCGGGGCCGAGGATGGCGGTGCCGTCGCCGATCCGCTCGGCCATGCGGGCCGCGATCCCGCTGACGGCGGCGGGGTCCTCGTCGTGGCTCGGCGACTTCGCGCTGGCCACGAGGCCGGGCCCGAGCGGTACGCGCAGGGCGCCGTAGAGGCTCGGGCCGACGCGGCCGGCGGGAACGGCGTCCTCGTCGAGGTCGACGACCTCGGCCGGGCGCTCGCGGCGGCGGCCCGTCAGCCAGGCGCCGGCCAGTTCGCCCGCGCGGCGCGGCGACTCCGCGAAGGCGGCGCTCTGGATCTTGACGCCGGCGGGCACGCCCAGCGCGGGGACGCGATCGCCGATCACGGCGCAGACGTCGCGCGCCGTGCCGTCGCCGCCGGCGAACAGGATCAGCTCGCAGCCGGCGTCGGCGAGCGCCGCGACGGCGCGCCGGGTGTCGTCGGCGGTCGTGTCCGTCGCGCCGCCCGCCACCACGAGCTCGGGCTCGCGGCCGGCCGCGCGCACCGCGTCGGCGCCCATGGCGCCAGCGGCCGTGGCCAGGGGCACGTCGGCGGGGAGCGCCCGGACCGCGAGCGCGGCCCGCTCGCCGGCCCGCGGCACCGCGCCGCGCGCGAGCGCCTCGTCGACCATGCCGTCCGTGCCCTTCAGGCCCACGGCTCCGCCGAGGCCGGCGACGGGGTTGACGACGAGGCCGATCACCCGGTCAGGCGCGCCGCGAGGCGCGCGATCGCCTGCTCGATCATCAGCCGGCCGAGCTCCTCGGTGGCGCCGCCGGGGTCGCCGTAGACGCCACCGGGTGACTCGTCGAGGGGGCGGGGCAGGCGCGCCACGGGATCGGGCGAGCCGGGCCCTTCGGCGAGGGCCTTGCCCGCCGGGGCCGGCAGGCGCTCCTCGACGGCGAGGCCGCCGAGGTGCAGGGCGATCGCGGTCTCGACCTCGCCGGCGTGGCCGACGCCGCCCTCGTCGCGGGGCGAGAGCGCCCGCGCCTCGGCGCCGTCGACGAGGGTCCAGTAGGAGACGAACTCGACGCGGCAGGCGCCGGCGCCCGTCTCGGCGAGGGCGGTCAGGCCCGGCCCGATGTTGCCGGCGTGGCCATTGACGATCACGAGCCGCCGGAAGCCGGCGTGGTCGGCGGAGCGGGCGACGTCAGCGAGCACGTCGACGAGGGTCGCGGCCCTGAGCGACCAGGTGGCGCCGAGTGGCAGCCAGTGGTCGGAGGCGCCGTACGGCAGGGGCGGCAGGAGCGCGACGTCGATCCCCGCGTGCTCGGCGGCGCCGACGCAGACGGCCTCCGCGCTGAAGCGGTCGAAGCCCGTGACGAGGTGGCCGCCGTGCTGCTCCGTGGAGCCGATCGCCCACAGCGCCGGCGCGCCGGCGGCGGCGAGGGCGCGCACCTCCGGGGCGGCGAGGCGGTCGACCCGGTGGCCAGGCATGCGCGTACTATAGAGCGATGCCCGAGCCCGCCGGACCCTTGCGGTGCGACGCGACCGTGTCGGACTGCCTCGACCGCCTCGGGCTCGCCGGCCGCGTGCCCTGACCCGCGCCGCACCGCCGACCGCGATCGGTCGCTTGACCGAACCCCGGAGTACTGGTTCGATTGCGCCCTGCGGAGAGGAGGGTGCGATGGCCGCGGTCCGACGCGTGGAGTTCGACCACATCGGCGTGATCACCGAGGAGGAGCGGCCCAGGGAGACCTGGGTCGAGGCGACGCGCGTCTGGGTGACCAACCCGCGCGACCACTCGCACAACGTCGAGTTCCTGCGCTTCCGTAACGACTCGGAGGTGACCGGCCCGCTGCGCACCGCGCCGCACGTGGCCTACCGCACGACGGACCTCGACGCCTCCATCGCGGGGCATGAGGTGCTGCTCGAGCCGTTCGTCGTCGGGGAGGGCTTCGCGCGCGTCGCGTTCGTCCTCGTCGACGGCGGTGTCGTCGAGTTCATGGAGTACCGCGACCCCGATGAGGAGGGATGGTTCTGATGCGCAACCGCTTGGCGGGGCACAGCAACAGCTACCACACGTACGACGTCGACCAGGCGCTGGCCGGCATCGCCGAGGCCGGCTACGACGCCGTCGAGATGACGGCCGTCCTCGGCTGGACGGAGCATGTCGACCTCGACGCGCCGCAGTCCGAGCTGAAGGCCCGGCTCGACCACTACGGCCTCGACCTGACGGTGCTGAGCGGCCACTCGGACCTGACCACGCCCGCGGGCGTCGACCTCGGCATCAAGGCCGTGCGCTGGTGCGCGGAGTGGGGCTGCCCCGTGATGAACACCGCGATCGGCGGCCACTCGAGCCAGGACGAGAACGAGTCCGCCTTCCTCGAGGGCATCGGGCGGCTGGCCGCCGCGGCCGACGAGGCGGGGGTCGACGTCGCCCTCGAGATCCACGGGGACATCATGGCCACCGGCGCGCTGACCGTGCCGCTGCTCGAGCGGATCGGCCACCCGCGCGTGAAGGTCGCGTACGACACCGCCAACTGCGAGTTCTACGGCGACACCGCCGCGGCGGACGACATCGCCACGATGCTGCCGTACCTCGCCAACGTGCACCTCAAGGACAAGCGCGGCGGCAAGGGCGAGTGGGACTTCCCGGCGCCCGGCGACGGCGACGTCGACTTCGCGGCGATCCTGCGCGTGCTGGAGGACGGCGGCTACACTGGACCGCTGTCGGTCGAGGTCGAGTTCCAGGGCGAGCCCTGGCCGCCGCTCGACGAGGTGACCGCCGCGATGACGCGGGCGCACGACCACCTCCACGGCCTCGAGCTCGGATGACCGGCGTCGCGATCCTCGGCTCGGGCTTTATGGCCCGGACGCACGCCGCGGCCTGGGCGGCGCACGCCGACCGCGCCGCCGTGCGCGTCGTCGCCTCGCGCACGCAGGCGGGGGCCGCGGCCGTGGCCGAGGGCTGCGGGGCGGAGGCGACCGACGACCTCGCCGCGGCGATCGCGCGCGACGACGTCCAGGTGGTCGACATCTGCCTGCCCACGTCCCTGCATCGGCCGTGGGCCGAGGCGGCTTTCGCGGCCGGCAAGGACGTCCTGTGCGAGAAGCCGATCGCGCTCGACCCCGCCGACGCGGAGGCGATCATCGCCGCCCGCGACGCCAGCGGCCGGCGGCTCCTCGTCGGGCTGGTCCTGCGCTTCTGGCCCGAGTACGAGGAGCTCCACGCCCTCGCCGCCCAGGGGGCGATCGGCGCGGTCCGCTCCGTCGCAGCGCTACGGCTGTCGCCGCCGCCCGACTGGAACACGTGGATGATCGATCCGGCCCAGTCCGGTGGCGCGGCCGTCGACCTGATGGTGCACGACTTCGACCAGGTCTCGATGCTGCTCGGCGAGCCCCTGCGCGTCCACGCGGGCGCCGTCCCCGGCGGTCCGTACGGGGCGTCGCAGCACGTCGTCGCCACCGTCACCTGCGAGCGCGGGACCGGGGTGGTAGAGGGCGGGCTGCTCCTGCCGCCGTCGTACCCCTTTACGAGCGGGATCCGGGTGCTCGGCGACGCCGGTATTCTTGAGTATCCGTTCTCGGCCGGGGCGAGCGAGGACGGCGGCAACATCGGTGGCGTCGACCAGTCGGCCAACGCGCTCACCCGCCACCCGGCCGCGGGCCACGCCGCCCGCGTCGACGTCGCGTCGGGCGATCCGTGGGCGCGGCAGTGCGCGTACCTGCTCGACCGGATCGCCGTGGACGCGCCCGTCGACCGGGCGACGGGGGAGGAGGCGCTGCGCGCGCTCCGCATCGCGCTGGCCGCGAACCGGTCGATCGCATCGGGCGCCGTGGAGGCGGTATGAGGATGCGGTCCGGCATCGGCAGACCTGCCGATTGCGCAGAGCGGGGTGGCGCGTGTAGATTCCCCGGCACCGCGGATTCGCGGATGCGTTCGAGAGGAGATCAAGGATGAGGACCGGACTCGTGTGGGACGAGCGCTACATGTGGTGGGACACCCGCCACGGCGCGGGTTTCATGCCGGCCGGCGGCTGGCTGGAGCCCGGCGAGCACGCCGAGAACCCCTCGACGAAGCGCCGCTTCAAGAACCTGATCGACGTCAGCGGCATGGCCGACCACCTGGTCCCGCTCGCGCCGCGGATGGCGACGGTCGCGGAGGTCGAGCGCTACCACACCGCCGAGTACGTCGCGCGGATGAAGGAGCTCAGCGACGCGGGCGGCGGCGACGCCGGTGAGATCACCCCGTTCGGCGCGGGCGGCTTCGAGACCGCCCTGCTCGCCGTCGGCGGCACGCTGACCGCGATCGAGAAGACCCTCGACGGCACCGTCGAGACCGCCTACGCCCTGGTGCGCCCCCCCGGCCACCACGCCCAGAAGGACATCGGGCGCGGCTTCTGCATGTTCTCCAACGCGGCGCTCGGCGCCTTCCACGCGCGGCAGGGCCTCGGCCTCGACCGCGTGGCCGTCGTCGACTGGGACGTGCACCACGGCAACGGCACGCAGTGGGCGTTCTACGACGACCCGAGCGTGCTGACGATCTCGCTGCATCAGGACCGCTACTACCCGGGCGACTCGGGCATGGTCGAGGAGATCGGCGAGGGCGCGGGCGAGGGCGCGAACATCAACGTGCCGCTCCCCGCCGGCTCGGGCGTCGGCGCCTACGTGAGCGCCTTCGAGCGGGTCGTCTGCCCGGCGCTCGCGCGCTTCAAGCCGCAGCTCTTGATCGTGGCCTCCGGCCTCGACGCGAGCATCTTGGACCCGCTCGCGCGCCAGCAGATGCACTCCGACGGCTACCGCGCGCTGACGCGGCAGCTCGTGGACGTGACCGCGTCGTACGACGGCCACATCGTCTTCACCCATGAGGGTGGCTACTCGGCGGCGTACGTGCCGTTCTGCGGGCTCGCGGTGCTCGAGGAGTTGACAGGGCACCGCACGCCCGTGGAGGATCCGTTCCTGCCCATATTCATGGGCGTGGGCGGGCAGGATCTGCAGCCCCACCAGGCTGCGGTGATCGACCAGGCGGCCGCGCTCGTCGAGCGCGTGCCGGCGTGAGGCTTCCGATGGGAAGCGACAACCAACGAGGAGGAGAGATGGCGGAGGAAGAGGTGACCACGGAGGTCGAGGAGAAGAGCGGCGTCAGCCGCAGCACCGTCCTCAAGGGCGCGGCGATCGCCGGCGCGTCCCTGATGGCGGGCGGCGTCCTCGCGGCCTGCAGCGCGTCGGATGACGGCGGCTCGGACGGCGGCGGCGGCGGCGACACGGCCTCGGGCGGCGGCGGCGGTGGCGAGGACTTCGTCATCGGCGCGCTCTACCCGCTGACCGGCGCGAACGCGGCCGACGGCGAGCAGATGAACAACGGCGCCCAGCTGGCCGTCGACGAGATCAACGCGGCGGGCGGCATCGCCGGGCGCATGATCAAGTTCGAGGTCCTCGACACGGACCTGGCGGCGCCGGAGATCATCCAGCAGAACTACCAGAAGCTGGCCGACCAGAAGGTCGACGCCGTCATCAACGGCTACCTGCTCGCGTGGGACGCCGCGATGGACGCGGCCGCCGGCTACGGCGCGCCGTTCCTGAACGCGTCGACGTCGCAGGCCCAGTGCGACCAGATCAACTCGGACGAGAAGTACAAGTGCGTCTTCCAGATCGACCCGCCGGAGACGTGGTACGGCAAGGGCTTCCCGAAGTTCCTGAACGATCTCGAGGCGACGGGTGCGTGGAAGCCGCGCAACCGCAAGATCTTCATCGTCGAGGGCTGGGTCCCCTACTCCCAGGTCATCTCGAAGGTGACCCAGGAGACCGCTGCCGAGTACGGCTGGGAGATCGCGGGCGTCGAGCCGATGGGTGAGGGCGCCATGAGCGACTGGGGCCCGATCCTCGCGAAGGTCAAGGCCTCGGACGCGGGTGTGGTCATGAACACCCACTACCTGCCGTCCGAGCTCGCGACCTTCACGACGGGCTTCGCCGCCGACCCGATGGACTCGCTCCTGTACGTCCAGTACGGCGCCTCGGTGCCGGAGTACCTGGACCTCGCGGGCGAGGCCGCCAACGGCGTCATCTGGGCGACCGTCACCGGCGTCTACGGCGACGCGATCGGCACGTCGTTCGCCGAGCGCTACCAGGCGGCGTTCGACAAGCCGGCCGGCTACTCCAACTCGGGCTCCGGCTACGACGAGGTCTACATGCTGGCGAACGTCTGGGCGATGCTCGGCGACAGCAAGGACTTCACCAAGGTCAACGACATGCTGCGCAAGATCATCTGGCGCGGCGTGAACGGCGGCTACTACATGCCGAGCAACTACGGCCTGTCCTTCCCGGCCGAGGAGCCGGACATGAGCCTCTCGCAGGCCCACCTGTTCTTCCAGATCCAGAACGGCGCCAACGGCACGATCATCGCGCCCGCCCCGTTCACGAACGGCGAGTTCGTGCTCGCCCCCTGGCAGAGCTAGCGCGGAACCCGGCCCCGATGCTCTCCGGACACGACATCCGAAAGACCTACGGGGCCTTCGTCGCCCTCGGCGGAGTTTCGATCTCCGTCGAGGGCGGCGAGATCCTCGGCGTCGCCGGCCCGAACGGTGCCGGCAAGACGACGCTGTTCGACGTGCTCACCGGGCGCGTTCGGCCGGACAGCGGCAGCGTGCTGCTGGACGGCGAGGACGTGACGCGGCAGAGCGCGTTCAAGCGGGCCCGGCGCGGCCTGGCCCGCACCTTCCAGGCGCCGCTCGTGCCGCCGTCCCTGACGGTGGGCGAGACGCTCGAGGTGGGCCGCACCGCCTTCTCGCCGCGCGTCGCGGCCGAAGAGGAGGGGCGGCTGCGCGATCTGATCGGCTTCACCGCGCCGGATGAGAAGTACGCGGGCGCGCTCGACACCCTCGACCGCCGCAAGCTGCTTTTGTGCTGCGTGCTCCTGCACGGGCCCAAGGTGCTGCTCCTCGACGAGCCGTGCTCCGGCCTGATGGCCGACGAGATCGGCGAGATCGAGGAGGTGATCCGCCGACTCGTGTCCGAGACGGGCATGGCGGTGTGCGTGGTGGAGCACCGCCTCGAGATCCTCGAGGCCCTCGCCAAGCGCGTGCTCGTGCTCGACGCCGGCGAGGAGATCGCGCTGGGCGCGCCCGACCAGGTGTTCAACGACCCGAAGGTGCGCGCCGCGTACTTCGAGGCGCCCGCTGGGGCCGGGGCGTGAGCGCCGCGCTCGAGATCAAGGGCCTCGAGGCGGGCTACGGCCCGCTCAGCGTGCTCCACGGCGTCGACCTCTCGATCGCCGAAGGCGAGCGCGTCGGCATCCTCGGCCTGAACGGGCACGGCAAGACGACCATGCTGCGCGCAATCGTCGATCTCGTCGACTGGAAGCGCGGCGAGATCCTCCTCAACGGGGAGGACATCACGCATGCGACGACCCACGCGCTGGCCCGGCGCGGCGTGGTCCTGATGCCGCAGGGCGACGCGCTGTTCCCCGGCCTGACCGTCAAGGACAATCTCGACGCGGGCGCCTACCCGGGCGGGTCGTGGAAGCGGCGCAAGGAGCGCCGGGACCACGTCTGCGAGATCTTCCCGCGCCTCGGTGAGCGCCTGGGCCAGGTCGTCGGCACGCTCTCGGGCGGCGAGCGCCGCATGTGCTCGATCGGCCGCGGCCTGATGTGCGATGCGCGCATCTACCTGGTGGACGAGCCGTCGCTCGGTCTCGGCCCCGGCATCGCCAAGGGGATCTGCGACACGCTGCTCGGCCTCGACCTGCAGGGCGGCGCGCTCCTGATCGCGGAGCAGAACCGGGCCCTCATCGACGGCAGGATCGACCGCACGCTGCGCATGCACGGCGGGGAGCTGACGCCGGACACCGGCGGGGATGGAGGCCACTGATGACCGGCGTCATCGTCACCACGATCAACCTGACGGCGATCTACGCGCTCGTCGCGCTCGGCGTCTCGCTGACCTGGTCGGGCCTCGGGTTCCTGAACCTGTCGACCGGCGCCATGTACGCCGGCGCCGCCTACGGGGCCTGGCTCGTGGCCACCAACATCAGCTCCAACGTCGTCGTCGTCCTGCTCGGCGGCGTCATCGCCGGCGCGGCGCTCGGCGCGCTGATCTGCCTGACCGTGTTCCTGCCGCTCGACGGCAAGCCCAACTGGGAGCTGCGCACGCTCACGGCCACGCTCGCCCTGAGCTTCGTCGGCACGAACATCTACCTCTGGCAGTTCGGGCCGCAGTTCAAGCAGTTCGACCCGCTGTTCGCGTTCATCCGCGAGTTCCGCATCGGCGAGACCCTCGTGCAGCCGTCGAAGACGGGCACGGTGATCGCCACGGGCATCCTGGTCGCGATCATCCTCGCCTTCATCAGCTACTCGCGGATCGGCCTCGGCGTCCGCGCCCTCACCCAGAGCGTCGAGGGGGCCGCGCTCGTCGGGATCGACCGCCGCACAACGGCGTTCGCGATCCTCGGCGTGTCCGGCGCGTTCATCGGCCTCGCCGCCGTCCTGCTGGGGCAGATCTACTTCGTCGAGCCGAACTCCGGCTACTCGCCGATGATCAAGGGGCTGATCGTCGCCCTGCTCGGCGGGCTCGGCTCGCTGCGCGGCGCGGTGATCGCAGCGTTCCTGGTCGCGTTCGCAGAGGCGCTGACCCTGCAGTACCTCGGGGGCGCGTGGGTCCTGATCACGCTGTTCGTGCTGATCGCCGTGGTCCTGATCATCCGCCCGCGCGGCATCGCCGGCGTCCTGGAGGGCACGCGTGCCTAGGAGCCGCCAGGACATGCTCCACTACGCGGGACTCGCGGTGCTGTTCGTGGTCGCGCTGGCGGTCCCGTTCGTGTTCGGCACCCTCTCGATCCTCGGGTCGATGGCCGTCTTCCTGCTGCTCCTGTCCTGGAGCATCTCCTGGCGGCGCCAGGGCGGCGACACCCTCGCCGGGGTCCGCGACCGCTCGGCCTGGCTGTTCTGGGGCATGGCCGCGGTGATCGCGATCCTGATCCCGATCATCGCCGGCACCTCGTACTTCCTGGCCGTGATGGTGACGTTCCTGATCTACCTGTCGTGGAACGTGATGTGGGGACTCGTGCTCGGCACGGCGGGCCTGCAGAGCTTCGCCACCGTCGCGGTCGCCGGCATCAGCGCCTACGTGGCCGGCTACCTGTCCATCGAGCTGGGCAAGACCGGCAACCTCTCGTGCGTCGGCGGCGGCGAGCGCATTCTTGGCATCCCCGTCTTCGAGTGGTGGGTCGCGATCCCGGTGGCGGTGGTCGTCGGCCTGATCGTCGGGTTCATCATCTCGCTGCCGGCGATTCGCCTGCGCGGCATCTACTTCGCGCTGCTGACCATCGGCCTCGTGGAGCTGGCCCGCGCCTACGTTGTCCAGGACAAGTGCAACTTCGGCGGCGGCCAGGGCCTGTACGGCGCGTCGAGCTTCATCCCGGAGAGCATCGCCGGCAGCCTCGCGGGCTACCAGATCGCCTACGTGGCGGCGGCCGGCCTGGCCGTCCTCGCGCTGATCATCTACTGGCGCGTCAACTACGGGCGCCTCGGCCTGCTGCTGCGCACGGCGCGCGAGAGCGAGCCGGTCGCGGAGGTGCTGGGCACCGACGTCGTGCGGGCGCGTCTGTGGGTGTTCCTGATCTCCTCCGCCGTGCTCGGCGGGGCGGGCGGCTTCTACATCGCCTACTACGGGTCGATCTCTCCCAGCTTCTTCAACTTCTCGACGGTGCTGTTCCTGTTCGCGATGATCATGATCGGCGGCATCAACAGCCCCCGCGGCATCCTCGTGGGCACGATGCTCCTGATGTACGTCGACAAGCGCTTCGTCGACGTCGATCCGCCGGAGGCGCGCTACGTCTTCATCGGCCTGCTCCTGTTCGTGGTCACGATTGTCGCCCGTGACGGCCTGATTGCGATCCCGGACCAGATCCGCCGCCGGCGCGGCGCCCGCGGCACGGACGCCGAGGGGGATCCGCCGGAGGACGTCGGGGCGATCGAGCAGGAGGCGCACATGCCGCCGGGCTCGCGCCCGGAGCCGAGGTAGCGCTGAGCGTTCGCCCACGGGCACGAAGGAGGAGAGATGGCCGATCAGGAACTCGTCACCCGGGTCTCCGCCGCGATCGACGGGCTCGCCGCGGAGATGATCGACGCGCTCAGCGAGGTCGTGCGCATCCCCAGCGTCAACCCGAAGTACCCGGGCCAGGTCTACGACGAGGTCGTCGGCGGCGAGGGCGAGGTCAGCAAGGTCTTCGCGCGCCACTACGCGGCGCTCGGCGCCGAGGTCGACCTGTTCGCGGTCGAGCCGGGACGCGAGAACGCGATCGGCGTCGTCAAGGGCGCGGGCGGCGGGCGCTCACTGATCTACAACGGCCACGTCGACGTCGTGCCGGTCGGCGACCCCGCCAACTGGACGGGCGGCGACCCCTTCAGCGGGAGGATCGACGGCGACCGCGTCTGGGGCCGCGGGGCCACCGACATGAAGTCCGGGATCGTGGCCCAGGCCTTCGCGGCGCGCGCCCTGCGCGAGTGCGGGATCGCCCTCCAGGGCGACCTGATCCTCGAGGCCGTCGTCGGCGAGGAGGTCATGGACCACGAGTGCGGCACCACGGCGGCGATCAAGCGCGGGTACAGCGCGGACGCGGCGATCGTGTCGGAGCCGAGCTCGCCGCCGTCGCCCCTCGCCGTGGTCCCGATCTCGCCCGGCCTCCTGTGGTTCTCGGTCACGGCCGTCGGCAAGGCGACGCACTCGTCGATGCGCGGCAACTCGATCCGGGCGGGCGGCGACGGGGCCTCCGTCGGCGTCAACGCGATCGACAAGGGCATCCTGCTCTTCAACGCGCTGCGCCAGCTCGAGGAGGAGTGGGGACAGACGAAGCAGCATCCGCTGTTTCGCCCCGGCCACTTCTCGATCCACCCGGGCGTCGTCCAGGGTGGGCCGCACGGCGTGATGGTGCCGTTCTTCTTGAGCGAGTTCATGACGATCGACTACTGCGTCTGGTACTCCCCGGACGACGACCCCGAGGCCGTCAAGCAGGAGATCGAGACGCACATCCAGCGGGCGGCCCAGACCGATCCGTGGCTGCGTGCGCACCCGCCGGCCGTGGAGTGGAAGCTGCACTGGCCCGCGAACGTGCCCGAGGCCGAGGCGATCACCGCCGTGGCCGTGGCCGCGCACGAGCAGGCCGCGGTCGGCACCCGCTTCGCCGGCGCGCCCGACGTGGTCGGCTTCGCCGCCGTCGAGGACTGCACGTTCCTCACGCTCGGCGGCGTCCCCGCCATCTCCTACGGCCCGGGCGACCTGCGGGTCGCCCATGCCGACGACGAGTACGTCCTGATCGACGAGGTCGTCACCAGCTGCAAGACCTTCGCCGTCGCCGCCATGGACTGGTGCGGCGTGGCCTGACCCCGCGGGTCCGTCCCGCGGTCGAGAGAGGATCGCGATCGCATGAACGCCCAGGAGTTCGCCTATCGCGACGCGACGGAGATCGCGGACCTGATCCGGACGGGCAGGCTCTCGCCGGTGGAGGCGGTGGAGTGCGCGATCGAGCTGATCGAGCAGCGCAACCCGACCCTCAACGCGGTCATCTTCAAGGGGTACGACGACGCGCGCGCCCGCGCGGCCGAGGCCGAGGCGGCCGTCCAGCGCGGCGACGCGCTCGGGCCGCTGCACGGCGTGCCCACCCTGATGAAGGACCTGTTCGACTACAAGCCGGGCTGGAAGTCGACCTTCGGCGGGATCCGCTCGCTCGCCGACAACGTGATCGACGCGTACTGCCCGTGGGCCGAGCGCGTCGAGCGGGCCGGCGGCATCATCGTCGGCAAGACCAACAGCCCCGTGATGGGCTACCGCGGCATCACCGACAACCCGCTGTTCGGGGCGACCTGCAACCCGTTCGACACGGCGCGCAACCCGGGCGGCTCCTCGGGCGGCAGCGCGGCCTGCGTGGCCGACGGCATCGTGCCGTTCGCCGAGGGCACGGACGGCGGCGGCTCGATCCGCATCCCGGCGGCCTGGACCGGCACCTACGGCTACAAGGGCTCGTTCGGCCGCGTGCCGCTGGTCCTGCGCCCGAACGCCTTCGCCGGCACCCAGCCGACGATCGCCGAGGGCCCGATCGCCCGCACCGTCGCGGATGCGGCGCTGGTGATGCAGATCCTGCAGGGCTACGACCCCCGCGACCCCTACAGCCTGCGCGACGAGGTCGACTTCGTGGGCGCGCTCCAGCGCCCGATCGAGGGGATGCGGATCGCCTACAGTCCGGCCTTCGACTTCTACCCGATCGACCCGCGCGTCGGCACGACCGTCGGCGAGGCGGTGCGCGCCTTCGAGCAGGCGGGCGCGTTCGTGGAGGAGGTCGAGCTCGGCCTCGACATCGACCAGCTCGAGTTCGCGCAGCTGTGGTGCCGCATGATCATGCCGCTCAACATCGCGGGCCTCGAGGGGCTCAAGGGCTTCGGGCTCGACCTGATGGCGACGGACGACCTGCCGCCGGTCTACAAGGCGTGGGTCGAGCGCACGCGCGGCGCCACCCTCGCCGACCTCGAGCGTGACGACGTGATGCGCTCGCAGGTCTTCGACGCGATCCAGGCCGTCTTCGCGACGCACGACCTGCTCGTGACGCCGACCCTGTCGACCCTGCCGCCCCTCAACGCGGACAACGGCGACACGATGGGCCCGAACGAGGTCGCCGGCCGGGAGATCGATCCGAGCATCGGCTTCTGCCTGACCTTCGCGACGAACTTCACGGGCCACCCGTCGGCCTCGATCCCCGCCGGCCTCGCCGACGGCCTGCCGGTCGGGATGCAGCTGATCGGGCCGATGCAGGACGACGCCGCGGTGATCGCCGCGAGCGCGGCCTACGAGCGCGTGCGCCCGTGGGTCGAGGACTACCGGATCCCGCGGGAGCGGGCCCTGTGAGCCGCGCCCGCCGCACGCCGGGCGGGACCGCGGAGTAGCGTGCCGCGGGTGCGCGCCCAGGAGCGGCTGCTGGCGGCGGCGGGCGCCGCCGTGGGCAGCGCCCGGCCGCGTGCCGAGGTCGCCGACGAGCTGATCGACTAGCTGCACCGGGTGCTGCCGTACGCGGCCGCGCAGATCACGATCCGGGATTCCTTCGCGGACGGCCACCGCACACTGGTCAGCCGCGGCCACAGCGAGCGCGTCCTGGTCCTCGTCGATTCCGACTACCCGGACCGCGACCCCTCGATGCCGGCGATCGTCGGGGGGCGGTCGGTGCGGATGTGCGACACCGAGTCCGACTACCGCGAGACCTACTCGTACGTCGAGTGCTGGGGCCCCGAGGGGTACGGCGACGGCATGACCACGCCGCTCTACGCCCCGGACGGCCGCTACGTCGGCCTGCTGGCCGCGATGGTCGACCCGCTCACCACCACCCGGGGGCTCGTCGCCGACGTGGAGGGGTGCTTGTGCAGGTCGAGGTGCTGCAGGCGCGCTCGACGCGGCTCGCCGACGAGCCCGTGGCCCTGGTCAGCCTGCGCCACGCCGGCCAGCCGTCGGGCTGACGGCCCGGGAGACCACGGTGCTGCACCACGTCGCCGACGGGGCCTGCAAGCGCGTGGTGGCGCAGCGCATCGGCGTCGCGCCGCGCATGGTTGTGACCCACGTCGAGCACGTCCTGCGCAAGCTCGGCGAGGACACCCGGATGGGCGCCGCAACCCGGCGATCGAGCACGGGCTGATCCGGCTCGACGTGTCGGTGCGCGGCTAGCCGCCGCTGCTGGCGATCGCGATCACGTCGATCTCAACGAGGAACCCGCCGAGGGTGCTGCCGACCGTCGTGCGGCACGGGCGGTGGTCGCCGAAGCGGCGCGCGTAGACCTCGTTGTAGGCGGCGAAGTCGCCCTTGAGGTCCTGCAGGTGCGCGGTCACGCGCACAACGTCGTCGAGCGTGGCCCCGGCCTCGGCGAGGATCCGCTCGATGTTGTCGAGCACGACCTCCGTCTGCGCCGCGACGTCGTCGCCGACGAGCTCCCCGGCCGCGTTGAACGGGCCCTGGCCGGCGGTGAAGACCATGTCGCCGACGCGGATCCCGTGGCTGTAGGGGCCGCCGTGGGGCGGGCCATCCGGGGGGTTGATGATCGTCTGCGCCATCGTGCGCTCCTCCTCGTGGACTGCGGGGATCCTATCCGGCGGGCAACCGGGGTGGTCGCCCGCCAGACGCGCCTAGGATTCCGCTCGTGGTCGTCCCCGCCCACAGCGCCGCCCCGGTGCCCCGTCCCCGCCACCGCCGGCAGGCCGCGTGAGCGCGCTGCGCGGGCTCGCGGAGCTGGGCGGGCTCGAGAACCTGCCCGTCGTCGTGCGCGCGGACCTCAACGTGCCGATCGACGAGGACGGCCGGATCATCGACGACGCGCGGATCGTCGCCGCGGCGACCACGATCCGCGCGTTGATGGAGGGCGGCGCGTTCACGATCGTGCTCGCGCACCTCGGCCGGCCCGGCGGCCGGCGGGTCGTGCCCGCGGGGTCGCTCCTGCCCGTCGCCGACCGGCTCTCCAGCGCTGTCAGCTCGCTCGTCGCGCACGCGGGGGATACGGTCGGGCCGCTGGCCCGCGCCGCCGTCCTCAACCTGCGCCCCGGTGATGCCGTCCTGCTCGAGAACGTGCGCTTCGAGCCCGGCGAGGCCGACGACGACGACGCGCTGGCCGCGCAGCTCGCCGGTCCGGGACGCGCCTTCGTCTTCGACGCCTTTGGCGCCGCCCACCGCCGGCAGGCCTCCACGACGGGCATCGCCCGCCACCTGCCGAGCGTCGCGGGTCTCGTCGTGGCCCAGGAGGTGGCCGCGCTCGAGGAGCTGCGCATCGGCGGCGTCACGTCCGGCGTCGTGGTCGCCGGTGGCGCGAAGGCCGCCGACAAGCTGCCCGCGCTCGAGCGCCTCGCGGGCATCGCGGAGGCGATCCTCGTGGGCGGCGCGCTCGCCAACGTCTTCCTGGCGGCCGAGGGCGGCGCGCTCGGCGCCTCGATCGTCGACCGCGGGGCCATCGACGCCGCCCGCGCGGTCGTTGCCGCGGCCGCCGCCTCCGGCTGCGAGCTTGTCCTGCCCACCGACCTGGTCTCCACCGACGGCCTCACCACCGACGCCCGTATCGGCGTTGAGGCGGCCGACGCGATCGGCGACCGACGGGTCGCGCTCGACATCGGCCCCGAGACGGCTGCGCGCTACGCCGAGCGGATCCGCGGCGCGGCGCACGTGGTCTGGGACGGGCCGCCCGGGGCCTTCGAGATGGAGCCGTTCCGGTCCGGGACCGACGCGCTGATCGCGGCGGTCGCAGACTGCCCCGGCACCGTGGTGGTGGGCGGCGGCGACACCGCCTCTGCCCTGCGCGGCGCGGGCCGCGCGGACGCCGTCACCTACGTGAGCACCGGCGGTGCCGCGATGCTGGACCTCCTGGCCGGGCGCGAGCTGCCCGCGCTCGAGGGGCTGCGCGCATGATCGAGGTGCGCGCCGTGCGGGCGGGAGAGGGAAGGCTCCTGCACGAGGTGCGTCTCGCCGCCCTGGCGGCGAACCCGGGCGCCTTCCTCGAGACCTACGACGAGGTCGCCGCGGATTCCGACGACGTGTGGGCGGCGCGCGCCGCCGCCAGCACGGGGGAGGGCGACCAGCTGGTCCTGCTGGCGCTGGCGGACGGGCGGCCCGTCGGGATGGCGGGCATCGCGCGCGACATCGGCCAGCGGCGGCGGCACCGCGCGACCCTCTGGGGCGTCTGGCTCGCCCCGGCCTGCCGCGGGCGCGGCGTCGGGCGGCGGCTCGTGAAGGGGGCGCTCGACTGGGCGGCCCGGGCCGAGGTGCGCGCGGTCTACCTTGAGGTGGTCGAGAACGAGGACCCCTCCTGGAGCCTGTACGGGCGGCTCGGGTTCGTGCGGCGCGAGGTCGATCCTTTCGGGGCACATGTCGACGGCCGCTTCGTCGCCCTCGAGCGTCTCGTGCTCGTGCTCGACGAGGCCGCCTGAGCCCTCCGGGGCCCTCCGCGCGGCGCTGAGCCGCGCCGTATCCGGGCGCGAATGATAATCTGCCCCGGAGTAAAGGAGTGTCCATGAGCAGCACCGCCGCCCCGACCCTGACCGCAGCCGACTACCGCGTCGCCGACCTCTCGCTCGCCGAGTGGGGGCGCAAGGAGATCCAGATCGCCGAGCACGAGATGCCCGGTCTGATGAGCCTCCGCGCGGAGTACGGCAGGGAGCAGCCGCTGGCCGGCGCCCGCATCACGGGCTCGCTGCACATGACGATCCAGACCGCCGTGCTGATCGAGACGCTGGCGGCGCTCGGCGCCGAGGTGCGCTGGGCCAGCTGCAACATCTTTTCGACGCAAGATCATGCCGCCGCGGCGGTCGTGGTCGGCCCGGAGGGCACGGTCGACGCCCCGCGCGGCGTCCCCGTCTTCGCCTGGAAGGGCGAGACCCTCGAGGAGTACTGGTGGTGCACCGAGGCCGCGCTGACGTGGCCCGACGGCGGCCCCAACATGATCCTCGACGACGGCGGTGACGCCACGATGCTGGTCCACAAGGGCCGCGAGTTCGAGTCGGCCGGCGCCGTGCCCGACCCCGCCTCGGCGGACTCCGAGGAGTTTCAGGTCTTCCTGGCGCTGGTGCAGGAGTCGATCGCCACGGACGCGGGCAAGTGGACGCGCATCTCCGAGGGCATCAGGGGCGTTACGGAGGAGACCACCACCGGCGTGCTGCGCCTCAGCCAGATGGCGGAGGAGGGGCGCCTGCTCTTCCCGGCGATCAACGTCAACGACTCGGTCACGAAGAGCAAGTTCGACAACCTCTACGGCTGCCGCCACTCGCTCGTCGACGGCATCAACCGCGGCATCGACCTGATGCTGGCCGGCAAGACCGCCGTGGTCTGCGGCTTCGGGGATGTCGGCAAGGGCTCTGCGGAGTCGCTGCGCGCCATGGGCGCCCGCGTCGCCGTTACGGAGATCGACCCGATCTGCGCGCTGCAGGCCCTGATGGAGGGTTACGAGGTGGTCACCCTCGACGACGTGATCGCCGACGCCGACCTCGTCATCACGGCGACCGGCAACCGCGACATCGTCACGGTCGACCACATGGCCGCGATGAAGCACAACGCCGTGCTCGGCAACATCGGCCACTTCGACAACGAGATCGACATGGCCGGGCTGCAGTCCTACCCGGGGATCGACCGCATCAACGTCAAGCCGCAGGTCGACCAGTGGGTCTTCCCCGACGGCAAGGCGATCATCGTCCTCTCCGAGGGCCGTCTGCTCAACCTCGGTAACGCCACGGGTCACCCCTCGTTCGTGATGAGCGCCTCCTTCACCAACCAGGTGATCGCGCAGATCGAGCTGTTCGGCAACACCGCGGCGTACGCGCTGGGCGTGCACGTCCTGCCGAAGCACCTGGACGAGAAGGTCGCCCGGCTGCACGTCGGTGCGCTCGGCGGCACCCTCACCGAGCTGCGCGACGACCAGGCCGCCTACATCGGTGTCCCGGTCGAGGGCCCGTACAAGGCGACCACCTACCGCTACTAGACCCGAGCGGCCCGTGCCGGGGCACCGGCACGGGCGCTAGGGTGCCCGCGTGGGCGACCACGTCGAGAGCGCCATCTCCGGCACGACCCTGCGGGGGCTGCCGAACCGTCACCAGATCGAGGGTCGTGCTCTCGTGCGGGAGGCGCGCACGGCGCCGTCGACCGAATGCAGAGCCCCGACAGAACCCCACCCGCTGCCTATCGAGGACCGGGGCCGGGGCGTCTCGTTCCCGTGCGAGATCTACCGGATCCCACGGCGCATGTGGTACGCGAAGGTGACGAACGAGCCGCCGGGCCTCGTCGTAGGAGAGGTCGAGCTCGAGAACGGCACCCGCGCGGTGGCGATGCTCGCCGACCGCGACTGGCTGGCCGCGCAGGACATCACGGCGCATGGCGGGTGGGCCGCCTACGTCGCGACGCGCTAGGATCCGTGTCCACGCGGGCGTAGCTCAGTTGGTAGAGCGACAGCTTCCCAAGCTGTAGGTCGTGGGTTCGAGACCCATCGCCCGCTCTCTCGGGGTCGTCACCCGGCGGCGGAGGCCAGAGCGATGGCGGCGACCGCGGTCAGGCCCGCGAGCGCGAGTGCGGCGCCGCCACGCCGCCGGTCGCCCCGCATCAGCCCGCCTGTGCCCGCGCCGAGCGCGGCGACCCAGGCCAGCGCGGCAACTGCCCCCGCCCCGACGCGGAGCGCGTCGGACGGGTTCCACGTCGTGGACGAGATCAGCCCGGTCAGCCCGGCGCTGGCGAGCGCCAGGCCGCCGGCGGCGATGCCAATCGCGGCGACGTCCCGCTCGTCGCGGAGCGTGACCGCGATCACGACGAGGCCGATCACGATCAGAGCGGCCGCGAGCAGGGTCACGCCACGACGGTAGCGCGTCCGTGGGGCGTCGTGGGGCCGTGGCGCTGCGCGGCGTGCCCGCGCCGGTACCCTTGATGCGTGGACGTGCGGGCGTGGGTGGTTATCGGCGCCGTCGCGATCGCCCTGTCGGTCGCGATCGCGTGGCTCTTCGACACCTGGCTCGGTGTCCTGCCGCTCGTGGCTGTGATCCCGTTCGTCTGGCGCCGCGGTGGCTGACCGGCCGACGTGGGAACATCCTAGCGTGCTCGATCGGGGGCTCGAGACCGGCAGGCCGCGGCTGGCGCTGCTCGTGGCCGTCCTCGTCGCAGCGACCACCGCCATGGCCGTCACACTGATCGGCGGGGAGGCGGGGATCGGCGGCTACTGCCTCGCGGACCGCTCGGTGCGCGCGGCCGACGCCTGCCCCGGCGTCGGCCCCTGGACTCTGATCCTCGTGTCGGCCCTGCCGGGCCTGATCGCCACGTACCTGTTCTTCCGGCCGCCGCACTGGCCCGCCGCCGGCGTCCTGTGGTGCCTGCCCCTCCTCGCGGTGATCGGCGCCGTTCGCTGCCTCGAGCTGACGCTGGCCCCGATGGACGGGATCGCCTGGCCGTGGCTGGCCGGCGTCGCGGCCTGCGTCGTCGTCGCGTTCGCGCTCGTGGTGCGCTGGGCCCGGGGGCACGCCGAGCGCGAGGGCGCCGGCCTGGGGGTGGGGCTGCTGCTCGCGCTGTGCATCCTGCTCGGCCTCGCGATCGGGCTCGCCGCGACGGCCTTGATCACCTGAGGGCGGGAGGAAAGCGGGCTCCCGCGGCGTAGTTTGGTGTATGCGGGAGCGACTGCGGGGGAGAGGGCTGAGGACGGCTGCGCTGGCGCCGCTCGCGCTCCTCGCCGGCATGGCGGTCGTCGGCCTCGGCGTCCTCGGTCTGATGGGGCTCGACCGCGTCGGGGCCTTCGGCGTCTCGCAGGTGCAGGTCGTCGGCGCGAAGGGCGCGACCGCGACCGCCGTGCGCGAGGCCGCCCTCGCCACCGTCGGCTCCGCGAGCATGCTCAGCGTCGATGCGGACCATGTCGCGACCGCCGTTGAGGAGCTGCCGCAGATCCGCACCGCGGAGGTCGACCGCTCGTTCCCCGGCACCCTGCGCGTCACCGTCACCCGCGAGCGTGCGGTCGCCCTCGCCCCGACCGGCAACGGGCTGGTATTGGTCGGCGCATCCGGCACCGTCCTCGGGCGCCCGACGGAGCGCACACAGCTGCCGGTGATCAGCTCCGCACCGGCCGACATTCCGGGTCCCGGCGGCGTCGTGACGGCGCCGCGGGTGCGCGAGCAGATCGCGCTGGCCGCGCTGCCCTCGCGCGCCATCCGCCTGCGGGCCATCGGGTTCGGCGACGACGGGATGGTCGGCCTCCTCGCCGGCGGCGGCCAGGTCCGCTTCGGTGACGGCCGCGATCTCCCGGTCAAGGTCAAGGTCGCTCGGGCGGTCATGCGCCGCGCCGACGGCGCCTTCGCGTACATCGACGTGACGGTGCCGACGGCACCGGTCCTGCGCACGGCCACGGGGGACCCCCTGACGGCCAACGCGCCCGCCCTCAACCCGGGTGCGCTGCCGCCGGTGGGTGATCTCGGCGACTGGGTCGCCGGGGCCGCGCCCGCGGAGAGCATCCGGACGGTGTTCGGCTGATCTCCGCTGACCCTTGAGACTCCTCCGGCCAGCGGATCAGGGCACGCTTGAGGGTTCCCCGTTGACGCGGATCCGGCATGTTCTGTACACTCCGCAACGGCTCCCGCCTCCCGGCGGCGGGCCTTTCGCATTTCAGGACCCTAACCTCAACCTGACGTAGACGTAGAGATCTGGAGCGGAGGCACACGATGGCGGCTCGCGACGGAAGTGGCGCGTATCTGGCGGTGATCAAGGTCGTCGGCGTCGGCGGCGGCGGCACGAACGCCGTCAACCGGATGGTCGACGCGGGTCTGCGCGGCGTGGAGTTCATCGCCGCCAATACGGACGCCCAGGCGCTCCAGATGACGGACGCCGACGTCAAGATCCAGCTCGGCGCGAAGATCACGCGCGGGCTCGGGGCCGGCGCGAACCCGGACGTGGGCCGCGAGGCCGCGATTGAGTCCAAGGAGGAGATCAAGGAGGCCCTCCGCGGCGCCGACATGGTCTTCGTGACGGCCGGCGAGGGCGGGGGCACCGGCACCGGCGCCGCCCCCGTGATCGCGGAGGCCGCCAAGGAGATGGGCGCGCTGACCGTCGGCATCGTCACCCGGCCCTTCGGCTTCGAGGGCCGCCGGCGCTCCGAACAGGCCGACAGCGGCATCGAGGAGCTCGCCGCCAACGTCGACACGATCGTCGTGATCCCGAACGACCGCCTGCTCAACCTGGTCGAGCGGCGCACCTCCATCGTCGACGCCTTCCAGATGGCCGACGACGTGCTGCGCCAGGGTGTGCAGGGCATTACCGACCTGATCACGATCCCCGGCCTGATCAACCTCGACTTCGCCGACATCCGCACCGTCATGCGCGACTCCGGCACGGCCCTGATGGGCATCGGCCAGGCCGCCGGCGATCGCCGCGCGGGCGAAGCGGCGCGGGCCGCGATCTCGTCGCCGCTGCTCGAGTCGAGCGTCCAGGGCGCCACGGGCATCCTGCTCAACATCACGGGCGGTCCGGACCTCGGCCTGTTCGAGGTCAACGACGCGGCCGAGGTGATCGCGAACGCGGCCGACCAGAACGCCAACATCATCTTCGGCGCCGTCATCGACGAGGGCATGGGTGATCACATCCGCGTGACCGTGGTCGCCACCGGCTTCGACCGCAAGCCCGCCCCGATGCCGCGTGCCGCCCAGCGGACCTCGGAGTCGTCGCTCGGCGCGCTGTCGACGCGCGAGTTCGACATCAGCCGTCCGGCGACCCTCGAGGTCGGCGACGGCGACATCGACGTCCCGGACTTCCTCAAGTCGGACGACTAGGGGCCGCGACATGGGCGGCACCGACACCGACGGGCCGCTCTGGTCGGGGCGGCTGGAAGGGGGACTCCACCCGGACGTCCTTGCGCTGACGCAATCCCTGGACGTCGACCGGCAGTTGCTGCCGTACGACGTCGCGGCCTCTAAGGCCCACGTGCGCATGCTCGGCCGGCAGGGCATCATCCCCGCCGCCGAGGCCGACGCGATCGTCGCCGCGCTCGACGGCGTGGCGATCGACGCGGGAGCCGCCGACGAGGACGTCCACTCCCTGATCGAGCGCCAGCTCGTCGCCGCCCTTGGCGACGCGGGCCGCCGCGTCCACGCGGGCCGGTCGCGCAACGACCAGGTCGCCACCGCGTTCCGGCTCTGGTGCCGCGCGCACGCCTGGCGCGTGGTCCAGCGCGTCGCCGACCTTCAGGAGGCCCTGCTCGTGCTGGCCGAGCGGGATGGCGACGCGGTCCTGCCCGGCTACACGCACCTGCAGCGCGCGCAGCCGGTCCCGCTCGCGCACCATCTCGCGGCCCACGCCTTCGCCCTCCAGCGCGACATCGGGAGGCTGCGGGCGGCGCAGGCCGCCGCGGACGTGTCGCCGCTCGGCGCCGGCGCGCTCGCCGGTTCCAGCCTGCCGCTCGACCCGGCCGGCGTGGCCGCCGACCTCGGCATGGCGGACAGCTTCGCGAACAGCCTCGACGCCGTCTCCGACCGCGACTTCGCGGCCGACCTCGCCTACGCCTGCGCGCTCTGCCTCGTGCACTGCTCGCGCATGGGTGAGGAGCTCGTGCTGTGGACCTCGCAGGAGCTGGCCTGGGCGGCCCTGCCGGACGACGTCGCGACCGGCTCGAGCATGATGCCCCAGAAGAAGAACCCCGACGTCGGCGAGCTGGCCCGCGGTCGGGCCGGCACCGCGATCGGGCGCCTGACCGGACTCCTCGCCGTGCTCAAGGGCCTGCCGCTGGCCTACAACCGCGACCTGCAGGAGGACAAGCAGGCCGTGTTCGAGCAGGTTGACGCCGTCCTGGGCGTGCTGCGGCTCCTGGAGTTCGCCTACGCGGGCCTCGTCGTCGATCGCGAGCGCATGCGCGCCGCGGCCGCCGACGGCACGACCGTGGCCACGGACGTCGCCGAGGCGCTGGTGCGCGACGGGTTGCCGTTCCGCGACGCCCACGCCGAGGTGGCCCGCCGCATCGCTTCCGGCGAGCGCTTCACGTCCCCGACGCCGGAGGAGGCGATCGCGGCGCGCACGGGCCCGGGCATGCCCGGCGCCGTGGGCGACCAGCTCGCGCGGCTGCGGGAGCACGTGGCCGAGTCCCGCTCCCTGCCCGAGCCGGCGCCGTGAGCGACCGGCCGGACGCGCTCCTGCCGTTCCCCGAGGGGGCCGTGCTCGGCCCGTACGGGATCGAGCTCGACGGCGTGGCCCTGTCGGCGCTGGCCGAGGAGCACGGCACGCCGCTCTACGTCCACGACGCGGCCTCGATCCGGACGCGGGCGGCGGCCGTCGCCGCCGCGGTGCGGGACGCCCCGAGCGGCGGGCGCGCGGCCTTCGCCCTCAAGGCCCAGTCCGCGCTCGCCGTCCTGCGCCTCGTGCGGGAGGCGGGGCTCGGCGCCGACTGCGCCTCCGCCGGCGAGATCGAGGCGGCCCGACGCGCCGGCTTCGAGGGCGCGTCGCTCGTGATCCACGGTAATGCGAAGTGCGCTGCAGACCTCGCGGCAGCGCTCGACGCCGACGCGGGCCTCGTGGTCCTCGACGGCCGCAACGAGGCGGAGCGGCTGGGCGCCCTCTGCCGCGCGCGTGGCCGCACGCAGGACGTGCTCGTGCGGATCGCGCCCGGGATCGAGGTCGACACGCACCGGCACATCGCCACCGGGCACCACGGCTCGAAGTTCGGCGTCACGCCGGCGGAGGGCGCTGCGCTCCTGCGCGACCTCCCGGCCGGACTCGTCGGGCGCGGGCTGCACGTGCATCTCGGCTCGCAGGTCCTCGACCCCGAGCCGCTCGTGGCCGCCGCCCGCTGGCTGCCCGCGTTCGCGAAGGCCGAGGGCATACCCCTCGAGGTGCTCGACGTCGGCGGTGGCCTCGGCATCCGCTATACGCCCGATCAGCCGCAGCCCGATCCGGGCGCGCACACGCAGGCGCTGGTCGCGGCGATCGCCGCGGTCTGCGGCGACGAGGGCCTCGCGGTGCCCGAGATCGTGGTCGAGCCGGGCCGCTCGATCGTGGGCACCAGCGGCGTCACGCTCTACCGCGTCGTCGGTGTCAAGACGGCGGGCGACGGGTCGACCTGGGTCGCCGTCGACGGCGGCATGGGCGACAACCTCCGCGTCGGGCTGTACGGCGCCGACTACGCGCCCGTCCTCGCCGAGCGGCCGACCGCCGAGCCGACCGGCCGCTACCGGCTCGCCGGGCGCCACTGCGAGTCGACGGACGTCCTCGCCGAGGACGTGCCGCTCGCCGATCCCGCCGTGGGCGACGTCGTGGCCGTGCCCGCGACCGGCGCCTACCACCAGACGATGGCGCACACCTACAACCTGTTCGGCCGCCCCGCGGCCGTCCTCGTCGACGGCGGCGCGGCCCGCGTGATCACGCGCCGCGAGTCCGTCGACGACCTCTTCGCACGCGACGTGTGACCGCCCCGCGGCGGTGTGGCACGCTACCCGCATGCCGCCGTTCCGGTTCGCGGGTGCCTTCCAGCCGACGGGCGACCAGCCGCGCGCGATCGAGGGCATCGTCGGTGGCGTCGAGGCGGGCGAGCGCTTCGTCACGCTGCTCGGCGCCACCGGCACCGGCAAGACCGCGACGATGGCGTACACGATCGAGCGCCTGCAGCGCCCGGCGCTCGTGATCGCGCACAACAAGACGCTCGCGGCGCAGCTCTGCAACGAGTTCCGGGAGTTCTTCCCCGACAACGCGGTCGAGTACTTCGTCTCCTACTACGACTACTACCAGCCCGAGGCGTACATCGCCCAGACCGACACGTACATCGAGAAGGACGCCGTCGTCAACGACGACATCGACCGGCTCCGCCACGCCGCCACCGCCTCGCTCCTGACCCGGCGCGACGTGATCATCGTCGCGTCGGTGTCGTGCATCTACGGCCTCGGCTCCCCCGACGAGTACCGGGAGCGCCTCGTGATCCTCAAGGTGGGGGAGGACACGGGCGGCCGCGACACGGTGCTCAGGAGCCTCGTCGATATCCAGTACCGCCGCAACGACACGGCGCTTGGCCGTGGCGCCTTCCGGGCCAAGGGCGACGTGATCGAGCTGCAGCCGGCCTACATGGAGTCGGCGTACCGGATCAGCCTGTTCGGCGATGAGGTCGAGTCGATCACCCACTACGACCCGCTCACCGGGGAGGTGCTCGGCAAGCCCACCGAGCTCGTCGTCTACCCGGCCACGCATTACGTCACGGATCCCGTCACGATCGAGCGCGCGACGCAGGCGATCCTCGCGGAGATGGAGGAGTGCGCCCACCGCTTCGAACTGGACGGCAAGCCGCTCGAGGCGCACCGGATCCGCCAGCGCACCGAGTACGACGTCGAGATGCTGCGCGAGATGGGCTACTGCAACGGCGTCGAGAACTACTCGCGCATCTTCGAGGGCCGCCCGCCCGGGTCGTCCCCGTTCACGCTGATCGACTACTTCCCCGGCGACTTCCTGCTCTTCGTCGACGAGTCGCACCAGACCATCCCGCAGATCGGCGGCATGTACGAGGGCGATCGCTCCCGCAAGCTGCAGCTGATCGAGCACGGCTTCCGGCTGCCCTCGGCGCTCGACAACCGGCCGCTCCAGTTCGACGAGTTCCTCGGCAAGATCGGCCAGGCCGTGTTCGTCTCCGCGACGCCCGGCACCTTCGAGCTGCGCGAGGGCCAGCGTATCGTCGAGCAGATCATCCGGCCGACCGGCCTGATCGACCCGGAGGTCGAGTTGCGCCCCACGGAGGGCCAGATCGACGACCTGCTTGGGGAGATCCGGCTCCGCGAGCAGGCCGGCGAGCGCATCCTCGTCACCACGCTGACCAAGAAGATGGCCGAGGACCTCACCGACTACCTGCTGGAGAGCGGCGTCAAGACGCGCTACCTGCACTCCGAGATCGACACCCTCGAGCGGATCCAGATCATCCGCGACCTGCGCCTCGGCGAGTACGACGTCCTCGTCGGCGTCAACCTGCTGCGCGAGGGCCTCGACCTGCCGGAGGTGTCCCTGGTGGCGATCCTCGACGCCGACAAGGAGGGCTTCCTGCGCGGCCAGACGGCGCTGATCCAGACGATCGGCCGTGCGGCCCGCAACGTCAACGGGCGCGTCGTCATGTACGGCGACCGCGAGACCGACGCGATCAGGGGCGCGGTCGCCGAGACGCAGCGCCGGCGCGAGCGCCAGCTCGCCTACAACGAGGAGCACGGGATCACGCCGGCCACGATCTCCAAGGGGGTCTCGGACATCGCCGAGTTCCTGTCGCTCGAGGCGCCGACGGTGCCGTCCTCGAAGCGCGGCCGCCGCCCCAAGCCGGACGGGATGGGGCGCTCCGAGCTCGAGAAGCTGTCCGTCGAGCTCGAGGAGGCGATGTTCCTCGCGGCGGAGGAGCTCCGGTTCGAGGAGGCCGCGCGCCTGCGCGACGAGCTGAAGGGCGTGCGCGGCGACCTCGCCGCGCTGTAGGCCGCCGGGGCATGCGCCCCGGCGGCTCTCAGCTCAGTTGGTCTGACAGGCCTGCTGGTCGAGCGAGGCCCGGACCTCGGCCGAGGCCTCGTCCGTGCCGCAGGCCATCTCGCGGTCCCTCAGGGCCCAGATGCCGCCCTCGGTCTGGACGACGACGGTCTCCGTGACCTCGGAGTCGGCGTCGCCGACCGTCGGGAGCAGGACGGCCCAGCCGTCGGCGCACTCGAACGAGTTCGCCGGCAGGGTCGCCGTCGTGTTGTTGCTCTCGCCGTAGGACCCGACCCAGCCGTCGAACGTGGCCTGGTCGCAGACGGCCGTGCCGCCGCCAACCTCACCGCCGCCGGCGACGGAGCTGTCGGACGACTGGTCCGAGCCGCAGGCGGCCACGCCGAGCGCCGCGATCAAGAGAAGCAGGAGCAGGAAGGGTCGGTGTGACCTTGATGCCGGACTCGCTACGCCCCGGACCCGACGGCGGCCACGCAGTCGATCTCCACGAGGAACCCGCCGAGCGTGGAGCCGACGGTGGTGCGGCACGGGCGGTGGCTGCCGAAGCGGCGCGCGTAGACCTCGTTGTAGGCGTCGAAGTCGCCGTGGAGGTCCTGCAGGTGCGCGGTCACCTTGACCACGTCGGCCAGCGTGGCGCCGGCGGCCTTGAGGGCGGCCTCGAGGTTGTCGAACACGACCTCGGTCTGCTCGGCCACGTTCGCGCCGTGGATCGCGCCGTCGGCGCCGAACGGCGCCTGGCCGGAGGTCCAGACGGTCTCGCCGACCTTGATCACGGGCGTGTACGGGGCGCTGGGCGGCGGCGCGCCCTCGGGATGCAGCTTCTCCTGCTTCACGGGTTCCTCCTGTCGGGGTCCGCCGTAGCGTAGCCCGGCGCCCCGGGAGACGCGGTGCCGCGGTGGTACGGTTGAGAGATGAGCACACCACCCGCTTCCCCCGCGGCGCCGGCGGCCCCGAGTGGCCCCGCGCCCTACCCGGTCGACCTCGACGTCCAGTACCCGACGGAGCCGCGCAACCGGGTCACGGTGCTGTTCCGGGTGGTGCTCGCCGTCCCCGTCGTGCTGCTGCTCGCGCTCTTCCAGGGGACGTCGGTCTCCGTCGACACGCCGAACGGCGGCGCCCTCCTCGGGGGCTTCCTGTTTCTGCCCACGCTGCTCCTGCTCCTGTTCCGCCACCGCTACCCGCGCTGGTGGTTCGACTTCAACGTGCAACTGCTCGCGCTCGTCAACCGGATCAGCGTCTACCTGCTGCTCCTGCGCGACGAGTACCCGTCGACTGAGGACCGCCAGGCGCTCGACCTGCGGGTCCCGTACCCCGACGCCAAGACGGCGCTGTCGCGCGGCCTGCCGCTGGTCAAGTGGCTGCTTGCGATCCCGCACTACATCGTGCTGGTCATCCTCTCGATCGGCGTCGTCGTGGCCGTGATCATCGCCTGGTTCGCGATCGTCCTTAGCGGCCGCTGCCCGCGCGGCATCCACGACTTTGTGGTCGGTTACCTGCGCTGGTCGGCGCGCGTCTACTGCTACGCGCTGCTCCTGACCACGGACCGGTACCCGCCCTTCCGCCTGGCCTCCTGACCGCCGCGGGCGCCGTCCGTGCGATTAGGCTGGTCGGATGCCCGCAGACCAGTCGATCACGATCCGCGGTGCGCGCGAGCACAACCTGCGTGACATCACGGTCGAGCTGCCCCGCAACCGGCTGATCTGCATCACGGGTCTGTCGGGGTCCGGCAAGTCGAGCCTGGCCTTCGACACCCTCTACGCCGAGGGCCAGCGGCGCTACGTCGAGTCCCTGTCGGCGTACGCGCGCCAGTTCCTGGGGCAGATGGAGAAGCCCGACGTGGACGGCATCGAGGGCCTCTCGCCGGCGATCTCGATCGACCAGAAGACCACCTCCCGCAACCCGCGCTCCACCGTGGGCACCGTGACCGAGATCTACGACTACCTGCGCCTCCTGTTTGCGCGCGTCGGGCACCCGCACTGCCCGACCTGCGGCCGCGCGATCACCGGGCAGAGCGCGGAGCAGATCGTCGACCAGGTGCTGCGGCTGCCGGTCGAGTCCAAGTTCACAGTCGACGCGCCGATCGTGCGGGGCCGCAAGGGCGAGTTCAAGGACGTCATCGAGCGCCTGCGCGGGGAGGGCTTCACGCGCATCAAGGTCGACGGTGAGACGCTGCTCCTCGAGGACGAGATCGTCCTCGACAAGAAGTTCAAGCACGACCTCGCCGTCGTCGTCGACCGGCTCGTCCTCAAGGACGACCTGCGCCGCCGCCTGACCGACTCGGTGGAGACGGCCCTGCAGCTCGCGGATGGACTCGTGGACATCGCGATCGTCGACGGCGAAACGATGACCTTCTCGGAGCGCTTCGCCTGCCCCGACCACGGCGTCTCCCTGGCGGAGCTCGCGCCGCGCGTCTTCTCGTTCAACTCCCCGCACGGCGCCTGCGTGCACTGCCACGGGCTCGGCGCGCTGCCCGAGCTCGACCCGGACCTCGTCCAGCCCGATCCGGAGCAGACCCTCTCCAGCGGTGCACTGCAGCCGTGGAACGTCGCCGGCACCAACTTCTTCGAGTCGCTGGTCGTCGCCATCGCCGAGCGCTTCGAGGTCGACCTCGACACGCCCTGGGGCGAGCTCTCCGACGCGCAGCGCGCGCTCTTCCTCGAGGGCACCGACGGTGAGCGGGTGATGGTCTCCTACCGCAACCGCTACGGCCGCAAGCGGGCCTACGCGGTGGCCTGGGAGGGGCTCCTGCGCAGCCTCAAGCGGCGCTACGACGAGACCGAGTCGCAACTGCAGAAGGACAAGATCGAGGAGTGGATGACCCTGCGGCCCTGCCCGGAGTGCCACGGGGCGCGGCTCAAGCCGGAGAGCCTCGCCGTCACCGTCGGCGGCCTCTCGATCCACCAGGCCACCGACCAGTCCGTCGAGCAGGCCGTGCGCTGGGCCACGTCGCTCGACCTGTCGGAGACCGAGACGCTGATCGCCGAGCGGATCCTGCGTGAGATCGTCGAGCGCCTCTCCTTCCTGCAGGACGTCGGCGTCGGCTACCTGTCCCTGAACCGGGCCGCCTCGACCCTGTCGGGCGGCGAGGCCCAGCGGATCCGTCTCGCGACCCAGATCGGGTCCAGCCTCGTGGGGGTGCTCTACATCCTCGACGAGCCGTCGATCGGCCTCCACCAGCGCGACAACCACCGCCTGCTCGACACCCTCACCCGCCTGCGCGACCTCGGCAACACGGTGATCGTGGTCGAGCACGACGAGGACACCATGCGCGCCGCCGACTGGCTCATCGACATGGGCCCGGGCGCGGGCGAGCACGGCGGGCGGGTCGTCGCCGCGGGCACCCCGAAGCAGGTCATGAAGTCGAAGGACTCCGTCACGGGGCAGTTTCTGTCTGGGCGGCGGGCGATCCGGGTGCCGGAGCGCCGGGGACCCGGCGAGTCCGTCCTTGCCGTGCGCGGCGCCGCCGAGCACAATCTGCGCGGCATCGACGTCGAGATCCCCGTCGGCCGGCTGGTGGCCGTGACGGGGGTGTCGGGCTCGGGCAAGTCGACCCTCGTCAACGACGTCGTCCTGCGCGCCATGCAGCAGCACCTGACGGGCGCGCGGGTCCGCGCCGGCCGCCACGCGGCGATCGAGGGCCTCGAGCACTTCGACAAGGTGATCGCGATCGACCAGTCCCCGATCGGCCGCACGCCGCGCTCCAACCCGGCGACCTACACCGGCGTGTTCGACCACATCCGCCAGCTCTACGCGGACACCCCCGACGCGAAGACGCGCGGCTACAAGCAGGGCCGCTTCTCCTTCAACGTCAAGGGCGGCCGCTGCGAGGCCTGCCGCGGCGACGGCACCCTCAAGATCGAGATGCACTTCCTGCCCGACATCTACGTGCCCTGCGAGGCCTGCGGCGGGCGCCGCTACAACCGCGAGACGCTCGAGGTCCGCTTCAAGGGCAAGTCGATCGCCGACGTCCTCGAGATGCCGGTCGAGGAGGCGCTCGTCTTCTTCGCGAAGATCCCGAAGCTCCGCCGCCGCCTCCAGACGCTGCACGACGTCGGCCTCGACTACGTTCGCCTCGGCCAGCCCGCCACGACCCTGTCCGGCGGCGAGGCGCAGCGCGTGAAGCTCGCGACCGAGCTCTCGAAGGTGGCGACCGGCCGCACGCTGTACGTCCTCGACGAGCCGACCACGGGCCTGCACATGGCGGACGTGGAGAAACTCCTCGAGGTGCTCCAGCGGCTCGTCGACGCGGGCAACACGGTCCTCGTGATCGAGCACAACCTCGACGTCATCAAGCAGGCCGACTGGCTCGTCGACCTCGGCCCTGAGGGCGGCGACGCCGGCGGCGAGGTGGTCGCGGTGGGCAGCCCGGAGGACGTCGCCGACATCGACGCGTCGCACACGGGCCGGTTCCTGAGGCCGCTGCTCACGGCCGCCGCCCAGCCCGCGTAGCGGGTACGCTGCCCGCATGGACCCGCGGCTGCAGACCAGCGTCCCGACCACGACCGAGACGGATCAGGTCGTCTGGACCGAGGAGGAGATCGAGTCCTTCGAGGGCGTCGACACCTCCGACGGCGAGTGGTACGCGATCCGCACCGACCCCTGGCCGTGCCCGGCCTGCGGCGCCGTCTTCGAGTACGTGACGGGCGCCCACCTCGTGCTCGTCGCGCCGACCCGCGACGACCTGCTCGAGATCGCCGCCCAGTGCCAGAAGATCGGCCGCAACGCGCGCATCGTGGCCTACGAGGACTCGCTGCCCGCGATCTCGATCTTTCAGTGGCGCGCGCTCGGACGCCCGGTGCACGGCTTCCGCGAGGACCTGCGCGGCGGCCCGTCCGCCTAGGCGGACGCGGCGGCGTCGACCGCGGCGACCATGCGCCGGCAGAGGTCCGGCACCTCGGCGACGTCGTCCGTGTACTGGGACGGCTTGAAGCAGATCGACGTGTAGCCCTCGGCGAGCTTGCCGGGAATCGCCGCCATCGCCTCGTCGAGGTCGCCGGGGGCGTCGTCCGACGGGAAGCGCGGCCGGATGCCGCCGATCATCTCGATCGATGCGGGGTCGCGGCCGGCGGCCTCCATCGCGCAGCGGATCGCCGCCAGATCATCCGGGGTGGGCGTGCCGAACGGGTGGAAGCCGTGGCCGTGCGCCACGAGGCGGCGCAGGATCGGCCCGTGGACGTGCTGGCCCCCGAACCACATCCACGGCCCCTCCGGCCGCACGCACTTCGGCTCCACGTAGACGTCCTCGAAGGCGTGGAACTCGCCCCGGTACGTGGCGGGGCTCTCCCGCCAGACCAGCTTCAGGATCTCGAGCTGCTCGTCGAGGATGCGACCACGGCGGTTGAACGGCACGCCCAGGGCGGCGTACTCCTCGTCAAGCCACGACACGGTTGGCTGCGCGATCAGGCGCCCGCCCGCGATCAGATCGAGGGTCGCGAGCTGCGTCGCCGCGACCAGCGGATGGCGCAGGGGCAGGATCAGCGCGCTGAGGGCGATCCGGATGCGGCTCGTGCGCGCCGCGATCGCGGCCGCCAGGGCGAGCGAGTCCGGCCACGGCGTAAACGGGTCTTGGTTGCCGGGAGCGGCGTACTCGCGGGGGTTCGCCATGCGACCCGCGGCGCCCGCCTTCGGCGTCAGGAGCACGTGCTCCGAGAGCATCACCGTCTCGACGCCGGCGGCCTCCGCGTCGACGGCCATCTGGATGAGCGCCTCCATGTCGCGCCCGTCCACCAGCGTCCACTGCTCGAGGAGGACAAGGACGACCCCGGGCGCGCGGGCGGCCACGTCAGGCGGCGGGCTTCTCGACCAGCTCGATGCGGTACCCGTCGGGGTCCCGAACGAAGCAGAGCCGCGAGCCGCCCTCGCGCACCTGGTACGGCGGGCGCTCGGGCTCGATGCCGATCGCGGCGAGCCGCGCGAGCGTGCCGTCGAGGTCCTCGACGTTGAGCGCGATGTGCCCGTAGCCGGTGCCGATCTCGTACGGCGCGTCGCGGTCGAAGTTGTACGTGAGCTCGAGCGGCGTGTCCTCGGAGCCGGCCGGGGCGACGAAGACGTTGATCGCCTCCTCGCGGATCGGGAACCGCTTCAGCTCCAGGAATCCGAGGGCGCCGCAGTAGAACTCGATCGCCCGGTCGAGGTCGAAGACGCGGTAGCAGACGTGGGCGTAGCGCATGCGGCCAGCCTAGCGGGTCAGAGCGCCGCCGCGGCGAGCCCCGCCTGGAAGGCGGCCAGCTCCTCGTCGGCGATCGCGTAGGTGTGGCGCTCCTCCGGGAAGGCGCGGCTGCGCACGTCGGCCACGTAGCGGCCGAGCGCGTCGACGCTCGCTCGGTGGAGGTCGGCGTAGCGCTCGACGAAGCGCGGACTCGAGCCGGCGCCGAGCCCGAGCAGGTCGTGCCAGACGAGGACCTGGCCGTCGGTGCGATTGCCCGCGCCGATGCCGATCGTGGGGATGCGCAGGCGCTCCGTGATCGCACCGGCGATCTCCGCGGGCACGCACTCGAGCACAAGTGCGAAGGCGCCCGCCTCCTGCACGAGCAGGGCGTCCTCGACGAGCTGGAGGGCGGCGTCCGCGGTCCGGCCCTGGGCCTTGAAGCCGCCGAGCTGGGTGGCGCTCTGGGGCGTCAGGCCGAGGTGGCCCATGACCGGGATGCCCGCGCCGGTGACGGCGCGAATCCGCTCGAGCGTCGGGCCCGCGCCCTCGACCTTGACGGCGTCGGCTCCCGCCTCCTTGACGAAGCGGCCGGCGGCGAGGATGGCGTCGCGATCCGACGGCTGGAAGCTGAGGAACGGCATGTCGGCGATCACCAGGGGTGCGCGGTCGGCGCTGCTCGCCCCGCGCGTCGCGGCGGCGGTCAGGACCAGCATCTCGTCGAGCGTGATCGGCATCGTGGAGTCGTAGCCGAGCACGGTCATCGCGGCGCTGTCGCCGACGAGGATGATGTCGACGCCGGCCTCGGCCGCGGCCTGGCCGCTCGGGGCGTCGTAGGCGGTGACCATGGCGATCGGGACGCCTTCGGCTTTCTGGCCGGCGAGGTCGGGCAGGGCGACCTTGCCCGGGGCGGGCGTGGCGGGCGCGGGGCGGCGGGGGCGCGTGCTCATGCTGGCTCCTTCGCCGCGAGCTCGAGCGCGGCGCGATCGGGGTGGTCGGGGTCGAGGAGGACGTTGTCGATCAGGCGCGTGGCGCCGAGGCGGCAGGCGATCAGGAGCACGGCGCGGCGCTCCGGGTCGTGCGGCCCGAGGTCGTCGGCGCGCAGCTCCAGGTACTCGAGGTCGAGGCCGTCGAGGTCGGGGGCGGCGAGCAGGGCGGCGGCGTCGCGCTCGCCGTCGGCGAAGGCCTCCGCCGCGGCGCGCAGGGCGCCTGGGACGCGGGCGGCGCGCTCGCGCTCCGGCCGGTCGAGGTAGCGGTTGCGCGAGCTCAGGGCGAGGCCGTCGGCCTCCCGGACGGTGGCCGCGGGGATGACCTCGACGCCGAGGGCGAGGTCGCGGGCGACCCGCTGCATCAGGACGAGCTGCTGGTAGTCCTTGCGGCCGAAGACGGCCCGGGTCGGACGCACGAGGCCGTACAGGCGCACCACCACGGTGGCCACGCCGGCGAAGTGCCCCGGGCGGCTGCGACCGCAGAGGTCCGCGGCGAGGGGACCGGGGTCGACCGTGGTCGCGAAGCCCTCGGGGTAGACCTCCGCCACGTCGGGTGCGTAGAGCACGTCGGCGCCCGCGGCCGCGGCGATCGCGGCGTCCGCCTCGAGGTCGCGCGGGTAGCGCTCGAGGTCCTCGCGCGGTCCGAACTGCCGCGGGTTGACGAAGTCGGATACGACGACCGGCCCGCCGTAACCGGCCGCGAGCCGGATCAGGGAGGCGTGGCCGGCGTGCAGGGCGCCCATGGTCGGGACGAACGCGACCGCCCCGTCCACGGCGGCGCGGACCTCGTCGGCGCTCTGGGCGACGATCACGCCGGCACCTCGAGGGCAGCGGCCGCACGGTCCGCGGAGCGCGCGTCGACGAGGGGCAGGAGCAGAGACGACAGGGCGATGTAGGCGCGCTCGAGGTCGGGGTCGCGGGCGGCGAGGACTGCGCGGTGGGCGGCGAGGGTGCCGGCGTCGCCGCGCGCCACGGGGCCGGTCGGGCGCACCCGGGCCCCGTCGGCCAGCGCATTGTCGAGCGCGCGGTGGGCGAGCGGCCCGAGCAGGGCGGCCCGGTCATGTTCGAGGCCCGCGAGCTCCAGCGTGCGCAGTGCCGCGGCGAGCGCGGGCAGCACGAGGTTCGACGCGAACACGCAGGCGAGGTGGGGGAGGGGCCGGGACGCCTCCGGCACGTCGACGGGGTGCATCCCGAGGTCGGCGGCGAGCCCGCGCGCCAGCTCCGCGGTCGCCGCGTCGGAGGCTGTGATCCCGGCGGTGCAGCCCGTGAGCTGCAGCCCGCCGCCCGGCTGGATCGTCTGCATCGGGTGCAGGCAGAAGACGCGCTCCCGGGGCCCGAGGTCGGCGAGGGGGACGCTGCCCGAAAGGGTGCCGAGCGCCGGTCCGAGCGGCACGGCGCGGGCGACCTCCGCCACGGCGGCGTCGGGGACGGCCAGGATCACCACGTCGCCGTCGGCGACCGCCGCATCGCGCGTCAGCCGGCTCGCGTGGCCCGCCGCGCGGGCCGCCTCGTCGATGGTCGTCCCGGCCCGTCCGGGACCGATCACGGTGATCCTCACTGGTACCCCTCGCGGTGGATGGAGTCCGAGCGCACATCGTACCGGACCGCCTGCAGCCCGAGCCGCTACCGTATGGCCATGCCGATCTACGAGTACGTGTGCCGCGGCTGCTCCGCCGACTTCGAGGAGCTCGTGTCGCTCAGCACCGCCGACAGCGTCCGCTGCCCGTCCTGCGGCTCGACCCGCGTCGAGAGGCAGCTCTCGAGCTTCCAGCGCGTGCGGGCCAGCGGCGGTGCCGCGGCCCCGGTGCTGGCCGGCGCGCCCGCGCGCTCCGGCGGCTGCTGCGGCGGTGGCTGCGGCTGCGGCCACTGACGGCGTGTCGCTCTACGCGGTCCCGCTCGACGGTGATCTGACGCCCATCGCGGAGACCATCCTGCGGGGCCTCGGACCCGGCGACGTCATCCACCTGTCGGGGCCGCTCGGGGCCGGCAAGACCGCCCTCGTGCGGGCCGCCTGCGAGACGCTCGGGGTGGCCGAGCCCGTGACCAGCCCGACGTTCGCGCTCGCGCACCGCTACGCGGGGCGCATCCCGGTCGTGCACCTCGACCTCTACCGCCTTCGGGACCAGCCGCTGCGCGACCCCGCCGACCTGCTCGGCGAGCTGACCGGCGACGCCCTCGCCTTCGTCGAGTGGCCCGAGGTCGGGGCGCCGTGGCTGCCGCCGCCGACCCGGCGCGTGCTGATTGACCTCGAGCTCGACGGGGCCCGCCGGTTCGCGGTCGATGGCGACCCCGCGCCCGCATCCCTCTAGGATCCCCGCGTGGTCGCGCTCGCCCTCGACACCGCCACCACCCGCGCCGCCGTCGGTGCCTGCGCCGACGGCCGCTTGGCCTCGCGCACGGCCGACGTCGCGCTCGCCGCGCAGTCGGCGCTCGTCCTCGCCGATCAGGCGCTGCGGGAGGTCGGGTCGGAGCCCGCGGCGATCGGGCGGATCGCCGTCGGCTGCGGCCCGGGGTCGTTCACGGCGCTGAGGATCGGCATCGCTACCGCGCGCGGCCTCGCGGCCGCCACGGGCGCGGTGGTGATTGGGGTGTCCACGCTCGCTGCCCTGCGCGAGGGCGCGGGAGCCGGGGCCGTGGCCGTGGTCGACGCCCGCCGCGGCGAGGTCTTCGCGGCCGGGACCGGGCTCGACGGCGAGAAGGTACTCGCTCCGGCGATGCTGGCCGGCCGACTTGCCCCGGGGACCGTCGCCGTCGGCGACGGGGCGGTGCGCCACCGGGCCGTGCTCGAGGCGGCCGGGGTGGAGGTACCGCCTGACGACGATCCGCGCCACGCGCCGCAGCCCGCCGCGCTCCTCGCGCTCGCCGAGCGGGCGCCCCTGCCGCCCGTGCCGCGCTACCTGCGGGAGCCCGACGCCATCCCCGCGGAGGCCCGATGAGCGCGGAGCCCGTCGCCCAGCCCGCCTTCACCCTGCGCCGGCTCGGTCTCGGCGACCTGCCGGCCGTGGAGGCGGTGGAGCGGCGGTCGTACAAGACGCCGTGGTCGCGGACCATGTTCCAGGGCGAGATCGCACGGCCCGGCAGCCGCTGCTACGGCGCGTTCGAGGGCAAGACGCTGGTCGGCTACCTGATCGTGTCCCGCTACACGGACGCCTGGCACATCATGAACGTCGCCGTCGACGAGCCGTACCGGCGCCGCGGCGTCGCGCGCCTGATGCTCGAGACCCTGCTGCGCGAGACGGACCGGGACGGCACGCACGGGCATACGCTCGAGGTGCGGGTGTCCAACCACGGCGCGATCCGCCTCTACGAGGAGCTGGGCTTCCGCCCGTCCGGGATGCGCCGCGGCTACTACACGGACGACCGCGAGGACGCGCTCGTGATGTGGCGGGGCGAGGGGCCCGGCGACGAGCCGCTGGTCCGATGATCCTCGCAATCGAGACCTCCTGCGACGAGACCTGCGCGGCCGTGATGGGCCTCGACGGCGCGCTGCGCGCCAGCGTGGTCGCCTCCCAGTCGGCCGACCACGTGGCCTTCGGGGGCGTCGTGCCCGAGATCGCCTCGCGCCGCCACCTCGAGCTGGTCGATCCGACCGTGCGTGCGGCGCTGGCGGAGGCGGGGGCGACCCTCGCCGACGTGACCCGGGTCGCGGTGACCGCCGGACCGGGCCTGATCGGGGCGCTCCTCGTGGGGGTCGGGTACGCGAAGGGGCTCGCCTGGGGGCGCGGGCTGCCGCTCGTGGCCGTCGACCACCTGCACGGGCACGTGGCGTCCCTGCAGCTCGCCGAGGACCCGCCGGCCGGCCCGCACCTCGTCCTGCTGGCCTCCGGCGGGCACACGCTGCTCCTCGACGTCGACGGGCCGCGCATCCGCACCGTGGCGCGGAGCCAGGATGACGCCGCCGGCGAGGCCTTCGACAAGGGCGCGCGGCTGCTCGGGCTCGGCTACCCCGGCGGGCCGGCGCTCGCGGCCCTCGCGGCCGGGGGTGATCCGCAGGTGCACCCGTTCACCACGCCGCTCGCGGGCCGTGACGACCTCGCGTTCTCGTTCTCCGGGCTGAAGACCGCCCTGGCCATGGCCGTGGCCGCGGACGCCGCGCCGCCGGCGGACCTCGCCGCCGCCTACCAGGAGGCGATCGTGCGGCACCTGGTCGAGCGGGCCGCCCTCGGGCTCGCCGCCACCGGCCGGGGCACGCTCGGGCTGGTCGGCGGCGTCGCCGCCAACGCGCGCCTGCGCGCCACCCTCCCCGGCCTCCCGGCCCGCGTCGTGGCCGCACCGCTCGCCCTCTGCGGGGACAACGCCGCCATGATCGCCCGCGCCGCGCTCGAGCTGGACCCGCTCGAGCCGGCCGCCCTCCTGTCCCTCGACGCGCACGCCCGCAGCCCGCTCGGATGAGGCGCCTCGAGCTGATGGTGGCGGCGGGCTGCACGCTTTGCCCGGCGGCCGTCGAGGCGGCCCGCGACGCCGTCCGCGGCCGCGCCGACGTCGATCTGCAGGTGATCGACATCGACGGGGACCTCGAGCTCGAGCTGCGCCACCGGGCGGCGATCCCGGTCGTCCTCCTGGACGGCGTCGAGGTGGCGCGCTATGCGGTCACCGCGGGCGAGCTCGCCGCGCTGCTCGACGCCTGACCGAGTCGCCTCCGCGCGTTCCGAGAGTTTGTACGATGGTCGTGACAGTGGACGACCCGGTTCCAACACCCGCGACGGAGCGCCTCGGCGGCGGCATCGCCGCTCGCCTCGCGCACTACCTCCAAGTGCTGACCCAGGCCAAGAAGGCCGGCCGCAGCCACATCACCTCGCATGAGATCAGCGAGTACACGCACGTGAACGCGACGCAGATCCGCCGTGACCTGTCCGGGTTCGGCACGTTCGGCAAGCGTGGCGTCGGCTATAGCGTCGACGCCCTGATCGGCGAGATCAGGCAGATTCTGCGCACCGCCGGACAGCACAACATCGTGCTGGTCGGCGCGGGTCGGCTCGGCCAGGCGATCGCCGAGGCCGACGTCTTCGCCGACCACGGCTTCTCGATCACGGCCATCGCCGACGCCGATCCGGCCAAGGTCGGGAGCGCCTGCGGGCCGCTCGTGGTCCGCGACCCCGACGAGCTGCCGCGGATCGTCGAAGAGGAGCAGATCATCGTCGGCGTCGTCGCCGTCCCGGCGGAGGCCGCCCAGGACGTTGCCGACCAGCTCGTGCGCGCTGGCGTACGCATTGTCTTCAACTACTCGGGCGCGCTGATCGACGTGCCGCCGGACGTGACGGTGCACACGACGAGCCCCGCGGTCGAGCTGCTCTACGCGCTCTACTTCCACCTCGCCTGAGGCGGGGCAAACCTACGGCGCGGCAGGCGTCGCGGCGATGTCGACGATGTAGGCGCGGCCGTCTGGCGAGGACGTGCCGCTGAGCCGGTCCGTCGCCACGGCGACGTCGCCGGCCGGGACGAGCACGACGATCCGGCGCTCGTCGTCTCGGTCCACGACGATGTCGTGGGGTAAGCCGCCGAGCAGCTCCGCGACGACCAGCTCGGGCTGCTCGCTCGCGGTCTCGAGGACGACCCGGCTACCTGCGGAGCGCGGCTCGGAGGGCTGCGGCCCGCCGACCTCGAAGAGGGCGACCACGCCGAGCGCCGCGGCGACCAGGAGCAGGGCCGGCACGAGGCGGCCCGTGCGCCGCGCGGGCGGGCGTGCCGCGCCAAGCACGTCGTGGGGGTTGCCGACGCTCGGCAGGCGATCGAGCTCGTCCATCACGAGGGACAGCTGCACGATCCGGTCGCGGCATTCGGAGCAGCCGGCGACGTGGCGGCGGATCTCGCTCGAGCGCTCCTGCTCCAGATCGCCGACGACGTAGTCGAGCAGCGTGACCTCCGCGGGGTGAATCGCGGTCTCGTCGTGGTCGTCCACGCGCGGAAGGGTAGCGCCCATGCGGAGAGGGCGCCGCGCGGCCGCTGGTACCCTTGCCCGACGATGGGCGCGTCGGTCGAGGACTCCTATGCGGCGCTCGACGCCGCGCGTGCGCACTTCGCGGGGGCGACCGACTTCACGATCGGGATCGAGGAGGAGTTCCAGATTCTCGATCGCGACTCCCTGCGGATGACGAACCGCTTCGAGGAGCTCCGCGACGCCTGCGAGGCGGGCCCGCTCCACGGGAACGTGGCCGGCGAGCTGATCGCCTCCGAGATCGAGGTCAAGACGGGGCGCGGCGCCACCTTCGACGAGGCGGCGCGGATGCTCGTCGACCGCCGGGTCGCGCTGGTGGCGGAGGCCGAGCGGCTCGGCGTGGCGGTCGGCGCCACCGGCACCCACCCGACCTCGCCGTGGACCGAGCAGCGGATCATCGACACCCCGCACTACCGGATCGTGGAGGGCACGCTGCGCTACATCGCGTGGCGCAACAACACGTTCGGGATGCACGTCCACGTCGGCATCCACGGCGCCGACCGCGCGATGGCGGTGGCCAACCACCTGCGCAGTCACGTGCCGATCCTGCTCGCGCTGTCCTGCTCGTCGCCGTGGCTCGAGGGCCGCATCACCCACCTGCGCTCGACGCGCACGCAGATCTTCACGCGCATGTTCCCGCGCTGCGGCGTGCCCGATGTCTTCGCCGACTGGGCCGACTACGACCGCTACGTGCGCTTCCTGCTCGAGACGGAGTCGATCCGCGAGCACACCGAGATCTGGTGGACCGTCCGCCCGCACCAGTCGTTCGGCACCGTCGAGGTGCGCGCCTGCGACGCGCTGCCCGACATCGGCCAGTCGATCGCCCTCGCCGCGTTCCAGACCGCGCTGGCGGCCCGCGCCGCGCGGCTCTACGACGCCGGCGAGCTGCCCCCGCCCGACCGTCCGAGCGACATCGAGGAGAACCTCTGGCGCGCGCTGCGCTGGGGGACGGATCGCGGCCAGATCGACCTCGTGCACCGGCGGGTGGTCAGCGCCGCCGACCACGCCCGCGCGCTGCTCGAGGCCTGCGCGCCCGAGGTCGATGCGCTCGGCCTGGCGCCGTGGCTCGAGCCCCTCGGGGATCTGCTGCAGAATGGGGACCACGCCTCGCGCTGGAAGGCCCGCGTCGAGGCGGGAGAGGACATGTCGGCGATCCACGCCGAGCAGGTCGAGATCACGATGGCGTCCGCCCGGCGCCTCCAGGAGGTGCTCGATGGCCGATGAGCCGCTCAACGACCCGGCCCCCGCGGCCGACCCCGCCGCGGGCGGGGAGCTGCCCCAGGAGCTCGACCTCGCGCAGGTGCGCGTCGAGGGCCTGATCCTGCAGGTGGCCTCCGAACTGCTGTCGATCGGCGCCGGCCAGCTCGGGATGATCCCCGGGATGGTCAACGGCGGCGACGCCGTGCAGGCCAGCCTCGCGATCTCCTCGGCCGACGCCCTGATCGAGACGCTCGCGGCGGCCTTCCCCGAGGGCGCGCCCCTGCCGCCCCAGGTCGAGGAGCTGCGCCGCGCCCTCGCCGACCTCAAGCTCGCGTTCGCGGAGGCCGTGCGGCTCTCCGATGAGGCCATGGGCGCCACGGGCGAGCCCGGACCGCCGCCCGCCGCCGGGGCGTCCCCGGCCGCCGAGCCCCCACCCGCCGCGCCGCCGCGCACCGACGTGCCGCGGCCGAAAATCTGGACGCCGGGCGGCGAGGTGTGAGCGGACGCGCCACGATCGGCGTGTTCGGCGGCTCGGGCTTCGGCCGCTTCCTGGAGGGGGCCGAGGAGGTCCGGGTCGAGACCCCGTACGGGGACCCCTCGGATGCGATCCGGATCGCGGACGTCGAGGGGCAGCCCGTGGCGTTCCTGCCGCGGCACGGCCGTGACCACGCGCTGCCGCCCCACCGGATCCCCTACCGGGCGAACCTGTGGGCGATGCGCGAGCTCGGGGTGGAGCGCATCCTCGCGCCGTGCGCCGCCGGCTCGCTCGACCCGGGGCTGCCGCCGGGCGCGTTCTGCGTCGTCGACCAGTTCGTCGACCGCACGTCCGGCCGCGTCCCCACGTTCTACGACGGGCCCGGCGCGACGCACGTCTCGACCGCGGATCCGTACTGCCCGCACCTGCGCGACGCCCTGCTCGAGGCCGGACGCCGCGTGGGGGCCGACGTGCGCGACGGCGGCACGATGGTGGTGGTGGAGGGTCCGCGCTTCTCCACGCGTGCGGAGTCGCGCTGGTACCGCCAGATGGGCTGGCAGGTGATCAACATGACCGGCTACCCCGAGGCCGCGCTCGCCCGCGAGCTGGAGCTCTGCTACGCGTCGATCGCCCTGATCACCGACTACGACACGGGGGTCGACCTCGACGCGGGGCAGGCCGTCACCGCCGACGACGTGCTGACCGCGTTCGCCGCCAACCTCGACATCCTGCGCGACCTCCTCGTGCACGCGATCGGGTCGCTCTCCGTGCGCCCCGCGGACGACCCGTGCCGGTCCGCGCTGGCAGGAGCCCGGCTCTAGGGGCGGAATCCATGCCCGCGCTCGCCGCCGTCGCCGCCGGACTGACCCTCTTCGCCGCCCCGGCCGCGCCGGCGCCGATCGCGCCCGTCACCAGCGCGTCGGTGGGCGCCCAGGTGGTGCCGGCCGCGTTCGACCCCGCCGCGACCCCGCAGGCGAACCGCGCCACGGTCACCGTCACCGCGCAGGCCGCCGGCACGCTCCAGGTCGACGTCGTCACCGCGGGCGGCATCGTCGTCAGGGCGCTGCTCGCGCCGACGGCGGTCACGGCCGGACAGACGCAGACTCTGACGTGGGACGGCGCTGGCGTCCCGGACGGGCACTACGCGGTGCGGGCGCGGCTCACGGATGCCGCGGGTGCGGTCCAGGAGTCGCTCACGCCCGTGACCCGGGATGGCGCCGATCCGGTGGTGACGGTGCCCGCCCCGGCCCCGTCCGTGACGGCCCGCGGGCCGGTCCGCGTGCGGGCCACGGCGACGGACCTGTCCGGGGCCACCGCCATGCGGCTCGTGGTCGAGAGCCAGCTCGGCGTCGAGATCGGGACGGTGAAGATGCCGGCGCCCGTGGACGGCGCCTCCGAACTCGCCTGGAACCTGCGCGTCAAGGGCCGCCTGCTCCTGCCCGGGGCCTACCGGCTGCGGGTCGCCGCCGACGACGCGGTGGGCCGGCGCGGGCAGGGCGAGGCCCACCTCCTGCGCGTCGAGCGCGCCGTGACGAGCACCCAGATCTACCGCCTGCCCGAGGCGGGCGCGAAGGTCGCGCTGACGTTCGATGACTGCCTCGACACCGGGCCGTGGCTGCAGCTGCTCGCCGCACTGCGCAGGGCGCGGGTCAAGGCCACCTTCTTCTGCAACGGCGTCAACGTGCGCTCCAACCCCCAGGCCGCGCGGCGCACCGTCGCGGACGGCCACACGATCGGCTCGCACACGTGGTCGCACCCCTGGATGACGCAGAAGGACGCCGGCGAGCAGCGCAGCCAGATCCGGGGTGATCGCGAGATCTGGTGGAGCGTGGCCAAGGCGTCGCCCGGGCCGTTCTTCCGGCCGCCGTACGGCGACGTCGATGCGGGCGTGCGCGCCTCGGCCGGGGCGGAGGGCATGGCCTGGACCGTGCTCTGGGACGTCGACCCGTCCGACTACCTCAGGCCGTCCGTCGGGGTCCTCGTCGACCGCGTCGTGTCGAAGGCGCGGCCCGGTTCCATCGTCGTGCTGCACGTCGAGGCCAACACGGCCGCAGCCGTGCCGGGCATGGTGCGGGGGCTGCGGGCGCAGGGACTCCAGCCCGTCTCGCTCGACGAGCTGTTCGGCCGGGCGTCGTACCTCGCGCGCGCCCGCCGCGGATGACGCCGCGGGGGCGGGTCCCGGCTCCGTAGGCGGGGTCGCCGTCCCGTTCCCGGACACCCCCTCCGGTCGCCCAGCGGCGGGCGCGGACGGTGCGGATTGCTACCGTTCGGCGGCCGTCCCCCGCCGACGGCGAGTCGACTTCAAGGAGCCGAGCGAGCCAGATGTCCACCTTCTTCTCCGAGCATGCCGTGCTGATCGCGCTGATCTGCGGCGCGATCACCGTCCTGTACGGGCTGATCCTGACGCGCTGGGTACTGTCCAAGCCCCAGGGCGACGACAGGATGCGCGAGATCGCCGCCGCCATCCAGGAGGGCGCCTCCGCCTACCTCAGCCGCCAGTATCGGACCGTCGCGATCGTCGCCGTGATCCTCGCGATCATCCTGCTGGTCGTCCCCGACCTCGGGGGCTGGCGCGTCGCCGTCGGCTTCCTGCTCGGCGCGATCCTGTCCGCGGCCGCCGGCTTCATCGGCATGAACGTCGCCGTGCGCGCGAACGTGCGCACCGCGGAGGCCGCCAAGTCGGGCCTCGGCCCGGCGCTCGACGTCGCCTTCAAGGGCGGCACCGTCACGGGCATCCTCGTCGTCGGCCTCGGCCTGCTCGGCGTCGCCGGCTACTACGGCATCCTGCTCCAGACCGGCGCCACGCAGGGCGAGGCCATCTACGGCCTCGTCGGCCTCGGCTTCGGCGGCTCCCTGATCTCCGTCTTCGCCCGCGTGGGCGGCGGCATCTTCACGAAGGGCGCCGATGTCGGCGCGGACCTCGTGGGCAAGATCGAGGCCGGCATCCCCGAGGACGACCCGCGCAACCCGGCCGTGATCGCCGACAACGTCGGCGACAACGTCGGCGACGACGCGGGCATGGCGGCCGACCTGTTCGAGACCTACGCGGTCTCGATCGTGGCCGCGATGCTCCTGCTCAGCCAGTTCACGGGCTCCGAGGCCCTCGTCGGCCTGCCCCTGATCCTCGGCGGCCTGTCGGGCCTCGCCTCCATCGTCGGCACCCTCGTGGTGCGCGTCGGCGAGGGCGGCAGCGTGATGGGCGCCCTCTACCGCGGCGTCCTCGTCTCGGCGGTGATCTCCGCGATCCTCTTCATCCCCGCGATCCTCGGCCTCGACGACGCCATCAAGCAGCACACGGACGCCCTCTCGGGCGCCGGCACGTGGGACATCGTGATCTGCGCGATGGTCGGCCTCGTCATCACGGCGCTCCTGATGGCGATCACCGAGTACTACACCGGCACCCGCTGGCGGCCCGTCAAGGACGTCGCGGAGGCCTCGACCACCGGCCACGCCACGAACATCATCAGCGGCCTCGGCTACTCGATGCAGGCCACGGCGCTGCCCGTGATCGTGATCGGCGGCGGCATCCTGATCGCCAACGCCCTCGCGGGCCTCGTCGGCATCGCGATCGCCGTCGTGGCGATGCTCTCCATGGCGGGCGTGATCATCGCGCTCGACGCGTTCGGCCCCGTTACCGACAACGCCGGCGGCATCGCCGAGATGGCGGGCCTCCCCGAGGAGGTCCGCAGCAAGGTCACCGACCCGCTCGACGCGGTCGGCAACACGACCAAGGCGGTCACCAAGGGCTACGCGATCGGCTCCGCCGGCCTCGCCGCGGTGATCCTGTTCGCCTCGTACCGCGACGAGCTGAAAATCAAGCTCGAGGAGGCGGGCAAGCTCGAGCTCACGAACATCGCGTTCGACCTGTCCGACCCGTGGGTCGTCGTCGGCCTCCTGATCGGCGGCGCGATGCCGTTCGTGTTCGCCTCCTTCTGCATGAGCGCCGTCGGCAAGGCCGGCAAGGCGGTCGTCGAGGAGGTTCGGCGGCAGTTCCGCGAGAAGCCGGGCATCATGGACGGCACGGACCGGCCGGAGTACGGCACCTGCGTCGACATCGTGACGCGCACCGCGCTCCGCGAGATGCTGGTCCCGGCCGCGATCCCGGTCGTGATCCCGATCCTCGTGGGCCTGATCGTGGTCTTCACCGACTCCGCCCTGCAGATGCTCGGCGGCCTCCTGCTCGGCACCATCGTGACCGGCCTCTTCCTGGCCATCTCGATGACCTCGGGCGGTGGCGCGTGGGACAACGCCAAGAAGCTGATCGAGGACGGCGCGTTCGGCGGCAAGGGCTCGATCGCCCACCAGGCCGCCGTCACGGGCGACACCGTCGGCGATCCCTACAAGGACACCGCCGGCCCGGCCATCAACCCGATGATCAAGATCGCGAACATCGTCGCGATCCTCCTGATCCCGGCGCTGATCGCGCTCATCTAGGACCTGCGTCGCGCGGCCCCGTCGGCTCCGGCCGGCGGGGTCGTTCGCGTCTCAGTGGACGTTAGATCCCGGCGAGGAGGCCGCCGTCGACCGGCAGGGCGACCCCGGTGACCCACGCCGCCTCGTCGCTGGCCAGGTAGACGAAGGCGTCTGCGACGTCGCGCGGCGTGCCGAGGCGGCCCGCGGGGTGCAGGCCCGTCGCGTAGGCGCGCACGGCGTCGGGATCCTCCTGCTCGGCGAGGAAGCGCTCGAGCATGGGGGTCTCCGTGAAGCCGGGGCAGACGCAGTTCGCGCGCACCCCGTGGGGAGCGCCGTCGATGGCGAGGCACTTGGTCAGCATCACGACGCCGGCCTTGGTGGCGCAGTAGGCGGCCTGGTTGCCGGAGCCGTCGAGGCCGACGACGGAGCCGGTCAGGAGGATCGTCCCCCGTACGGCGGTCAGGTGCGGCCAGGCGGCGCGCACGAAGCGGTGCACGCTGGTGAGGTTGACGGCCACGGCGTCGTCCCAGGTGACGTCGTCGAGTTCCCAGAGGGTGCCGACGCACGGGCGTGCGGCGTTGAGGACGAGGAGGTCGAGGCGGCCGAGGCGCGCGACGGCATCCCCGACCGCGCTGGCGACGGCGGCGCCGTGCCGGATGTCGCAGTCGAGGTCGCCGCCCTGCAGGTCGAGGACCACGACCTCGGCGCCCTCCTCACGGAAGCGTCCGGCGATGCCGGCGCCGATCCCCGAGGCGCCACCGGTCACGAGCGCACGCTTGCCGGCGAGGCGGTCCATGCCGACGATCCTAACCGTCCGCGAGCACGCGCAGGACGACCGGGTCGCCGGCGCAGATGTCGAGGTCAGCGATCGTGGCGATGGCGCGACGGGCCGAGCCCTCCGCGGCCGGGTGCGTCACGATCACGAGCTGCGCGCGGCCGTTCTCGGCGCGCTGGACCACGCTGTCGATCGATACGCGCTCGTCGGCGAGGACGGAGGCGATGCGGGCGAGGACGCCCGGCTCGTCCTTGACGTCGAGGCGCAGGTAGAGAGCCGACACGGCGTCGTCGGGAGCCACCAGCGGCAGGTCGCGGAAGAGGCCGTCCCCGCGGGGGAAGCCCGTGCCGGAGGTGCCGAGCACGCCCATCAGGTCGCCGATCACGGCGCTCGCGGTCTCGTCGCCGCCGGCGCCGGGACCGACGAGGGTGACCTCGCGGATCGCGTCGCCGCGCAGCATGACGGCGTTGAAGGAGCCGTTGACGGCGCTGAGGCCGTGCGCGCGGGGGACGAGGGTGGGGGCGACCCCGACCACGACGCCCTGCTCGACGCGGCGGGCCTGGCCGATCAGCTTGACGCTGTAGCCGAGGTCGTCCGCGAAGGCGACGTCGAGGGAGTCGAGGCGGTCGATGCCCTCGTGGGGGACGTCGTCGATGGTGACCCGAGTGTGGAAGGCGATCGAGGCGAGGATGGCGATCTTGGCGGCGGCGTCTGCGCCCGTCACGTCCTCGGTCGGGTCGGCCTCCGCGTAGCCGAGCCGCTGGGCCTCGACGAGCACGTCGGCGTAGTCGGCGCCCGCCGCCATGGCGGTGAGCATGTAGTTGGTCGTGCCGTTGACGATGCCGAGCACCGCGTTGACCTCGCTGGCCACCATCGACTCGCGCAGCACCTTGACCACCGGGATGGCGGCGCAGACGGAGGCCTCGAAGCGCAGCTGGACGCCGTGCTCCTCCGCGGCGGCGAAGAGCTCTGCGCCGTGGCGGGCGAGCAGCTGCTTGTTGGCGGTGACGACCGACTTGCCGGCGGCGAAGAGCTCGAGCATCCAGGTGCGGGTCGGCTCGACGCCACCCATCACCTCGGCCACCACGGCGATCGCCGGGTCGTCGCGGATCGCGGCGAAATCGTCGGTCAGGATCCCATCGCGGACGCCCTCGCCGCGGGGGCGCGTGACGTCGCGGACCAGGGCCCGGCGCACCACGACGGGGGCACCGAGAACGCGCGCGACGTCGTCGCGTCGGGCGGCGAGCAGGCGGTTGACGGCGGAGCCGACGGTGCCGCAGCCGAGCAGTCCGATGCCGATGGGGTCCGCGGCCATTGGATTCGGCAGCCTAGCGGTCGGGTACCGTTTCGGAGTCATGTCGACCTCGATGCGCAGCGCGGGGCTGATCGAGCGCTACCGCGCCTGGCTCCCCGTCGACGACGAGACCCCGGTGGTCACCCTCGGCGAGGGCTCGACGCCGCTCCTGCGCGCCCCGCGGCTCGGCGCGCGGCTCGGCGTCGACCTGTGGCTCAAGTACGAGGGCATGAACCCGACGGGCTCCTTCAAGGACCGCGGGATGACCGTGGCCCTGTCGAAGGCCGCACAGGACGGCGCCAAGGCCGTGATCTGCGCCTCGACGGGCAACACCTCGGCCTCGGCGGCGGCCTACAGCGCGCGCGCCGGGATCCGCTGCGTGGTCGTCATCCCCGGCGGCAAGGTCGCGCTCGGCAAGCTCGCCCAGGCGCAGATCGCGGGCGCCGTCGTCGTCCAGATCGACGGCTCCTTCGACGACGCGCTCCGGCTCGTGCGGATCATGAGCGAGGAGCACCCGATCACCCTCGTCAACAACCTCAACCCGTACCGGCTCGAGGGGCAGAAGACCGCGGCCTGGGAGGTCCTCGACGACCTCGGCCACGTGCCGGAGTGGATGTGCCTGCCCGTCGGCAACGGCGGCAACATCACGGCGTACTGGCGCGGCTTCCGCGAGGCGCACGAGCGCGGCGACTACGACCGCCTGCCGCGCATGCTCGGGTCCCAGGCGGAGGGCTCGGCGGCGATGGTGCGCGGCGTCGACTTCGAGCGCCCCGAGACGATCGCCACCGCGATCCGCATCGGCGCGCCCGTGCGCCGCGAGGAGGCCGGCGCCGCGGCGCGGGACTCCGGCGGCGGCTTCGCGGCCGCCACGGACCGTGAGATCCTCGACTGGTTCGGCCACGCCGTGCGCGACGAGGGCGTCTTCTGCGAGCCGTCGAGCGCTGCGTCGCTGGCCGGGCTCGCCAACGCGCGCCGCGACGGTCTCGTCCCCGAGGGGGCCGAGGTCGTCTGCGTCCTGACGGGCCACGGCCTGAAGGACCCCGACAACGCCATCGCCGAGAGCGCGCCCCCCGTCACGATCCCCGCCGAGCGCACCGCGCTCGAGGCGGTCGTGCTCGGCGACGGCGCATGATCGCACTCGCGGGCGGCGGCATCGCCGCCCTGATGTGGGGGCTCAGCACGATCCTCGCCGGGCGGGCGTCCCGCCAGATCGGCCCGTCCTCGACCCTCGCCTGGGTCGGGGCCGGCGGCCTCGTCCTGATCCTGCCGATCGTCGCCTGGTACGGCGTGCGGGGCGACTGGACGTGGACCAACGTCGCGCTCCTGATCTACGCGGGCCTCTCCTCGGCGATCGGCCTGCGCTTCACCTACGCGGCGCTGGCCCGCGGCAAGGTCGGGCTGGTCGTCGCGATCACGAGCACCGAGGGCGCGATCGCTGCCGTGATCGCGGTCCTCCTGGGCGAGACGATCGGGTGGCTCGCCGCCGCGGGGATCGTGATGGCCGCGGCCGGCGTCTCCGTCGTCGGCCTCGGGCGTCACGACAACGACACGGACGCGGTGGTGCGGGACAACCGCCGCGCCGCGGTCAGCGCCGGCGGCGCCGCGGTGATCTTCGGGACGGCGCTCTACGTGAGCGGCGACATCGCGCAGAAGCTCGGCGGCCCCTGGGTCGTCCTGAGCGCCCGTCTGACGGGCCTGCTCACGATGGGTCTGCCGCTGGTGCTCCGCCGCGAGCTGCAGTGGGCGCGGCCGGGGCTGTGGTTCGCCCTCGCGGCGGGACTCTGCGAGTCGATCGGGTTTCTCGGCTTCCTGTGGGGGGCCGGCGACGGGATCGCCGTGGCCGCGGTGATGGCCACGCAGTACGCGACCGTCGCGACCCTCCTGTCGTGGGTGCTTTTGCGCGAGCGGCTCTCGCGCACGCAGCTGGCCGGCGTCGCGGTGGTTATCCTCGGCGTCGTGGCGATCTCCCTCTCCGGCTCGCTCTGATGGGCATCGCGCTCGGGCTCCTGTCGGCGCTCCTGTGGGGGATCGCGGGCGTCACGGGCGGGCTCGCGGCGCGCCGGCTCGGGGGGATGCGGGCCGTCGGCTACTCGATGCTGTTCAGCGTCCTCGTCGCCGTGCCCCTGGCCCTCGCGACGGGCATGCCCGGCCGGATCGACCCGCGCGCGATCCTGTGGCTCCTGCTCGTCGCGGGCACGGGGATCGGCGGCCTGATGCTGCTCTACACGGCGATCAGGATGGGGAAGATCTCGACCCTCGTGCCCATCTCCGGCACGTACGGCGGGTTCGGCGCCGTGATCGCGATCCTCCTCGGCGAACCGACGTCTGCGCTCGCCTTCGCCGGCCTCGCGCTGGCGGTGGTCGGCGCCGTCCTCGCGACCCGGGGCGACGTGTCGACGCCGGGCGTCGAGTACCCCCACCAGACGAAGGCCGCGCTGCTCGCCGGCGGTGCCGCGCTCGCCTGGGGCGTACAGTTGTGGGCCGGCGGGGAGATCCAGGACGACGTCGGCGCCTCCTGGGTCGTCGCCTTCATGCGCGTGCTCGGGGTGCTCGCCTTCAGCATCCCGATCCTCATGCGCGGGCCGCTTGTGCGCGACCGCCGCGCCTTCGGCTTCGCGGCGATCACGGGGATCGGCGAGGTGTGCGGATTCACCCTGTTTCTGGTGGCGTCGGAGTACGGCGTCGCGCAGGCCTCGGTGCTGACCGGGCAGTACGGCACGGTCGCGGCGCTGATCGGCGTCCTGATCCTCAAGGAGCGCCTGCGCGCCGTCCAGTTCGTGGGCCTCGCCCTGATCGTGGTTGCGGTGGTGCTCCTCGCCCTGCCGGGCTAGCCCGCGAGGGCCGTCAGGAGCTCGGCGCGGGTGGCGACCACGGCGGGGTCGCCACCGAGCGCGGCGCGGGCCCCGTCGAGGGCGTCCTGCAGCGAGCCGTCCCCGGCGCAGGACGCCGTGAAGGCCCGCGCGCAGCCGAGGTGCTGCAGCACGAGCTCGAGCACCTCCGGCGGCAGCGCGCTGGCGACGGCGAGCCGCTGGCCCCCCTTGGCGGCCCGGCGCAGGAGCGCGTTGACGTCGGGGTCGGGGACGAGCCGCACGGGCGCGTGCGCCTCGAACCAGCGGATCAGCTCCTGACGCCAGTTCGCGACCTCGTCACCGGCCCAGGCGTCGATCGCGGCAAGGGCGCCACCGGCGTCTGCCGGGAGGCTCGCGGCGTCGAGGGGCGGCGTGCCGCCGAGGCGCCGCGCCAGGTAGTCGGCGGCCTCCGCGACGAGGGCGTCGACGTCGGCGAGGGCCTGGTCCACGACGATCAGCATGCGACCGCCCGGCGGGTGCGCGCGACGAGGATCAGCGAGGCGAGGCCGATCCCGATCGCGTCGATCAGGACGTCGGTCGCGGCCCCGTTGCGCGTAGGCACGGTGGTCTGGTGCAGCTCGTCGACGGCGGCATAGACCAGGGCGAGGAGCGCGCCGAGGGCGATCGCGACGGGCGGGCGCACGCCGTTGGCGCGCAGCGCGAGCACGCACGCGAGGGCGAGTGCGGCGAAGACGCCGACGTGGGCCGTCTTCCGCAGCACGGTGTCGAGGGTCCCCTCGGCGACGGCCAGGTCGGGGGTGGAGGAGAGCCACCAGATCACGGCCCCGATCAGGAGAGCGGGCAGGCAGGCGAGGACGCGCACGGCCGAAGCCTATCGGCGCGTGCCCGGGCGAGGGCCGTCGCACCCCGGTGCACCTGTGCGCGCAAGCCGCGCGGCTCCGGCGCTGATCCGGCACCTCGGCCGCGGCGCCGAGGGGCGATGGTCCGCACATGACCACCGTCCTGCGCGTCGCCCGCCGTCTGCCCCTGCTCCTCGTGCCGCTGATCGTGCTCGCCGTCGGCGGCGAGGCCCGCGCCGGCGAGGCGCTGATCAGGTACGAGCAGGCCTCGCCCGACCCGTCGGGGCTGAGCGCGCAGATCGCCCCGGGGCTCGCCGGATGCGCGGCCGGGTGCTCCACGCTGCGCGTGCCCGCGTGGGTCGCCGTCCCGGCCCGGCGCCAGGCTCTGCTCCAGTACGCCGCCCCGACGGGCACCCAGATCGTGGACGCGCAGGTGCGCCTGCGCGTGCGCACCCGGCAGGCCGGCGTCGTCGCGAAGGTGCAGGGCCGCTACGGGGGGCGCTGGCTGGACCTGGCCCGCGTGCGCAGCGAGCAGCAGGCGACGCGGACCGTCACCGCGGGTCGCGGGGCCTCCGCCCTCGCCGTCGCCCTCGTCGCCGAATCCGCGATTCCGCGCACGGCGGTGCGCGCGGACGGCGAGAACGCCGTCACGGTCGAGTCCGTGGTGCTGCGGGTACGCGACGCCTCGCCGCCGGAGCTGCGCGTGGAGCCGGAGGCGGCGGGCAGCGGCTGGCTGCGCGGGCCGGTCTGCGCAGCTCTCGGCGCCACCGACGTCGGGCTCGGCGTGGACCGGCTCGAGTACGGCATCGGCGCCGCCGTCGCGACCCTGCAGGGCCCCGAGGGAAGCCGGCTGCAGCCACGGCCGACGGCCCTCGAGGGGCGGCTCTGCGTGGACACCGCGCAGCTGCCCGACGGCGCGTACGGCACGACGGCCGCGGCCATCGACGGCACGGGGGACGGCAACCGCACCACGCTCGCCGGCGCGCTGGTGCGCGTCGACAACACGCCCCCGTCGGTCGAGTTCACGGGGCCGGTTGATTCCGCGGCACGCCTCCCCGAGCTGCGCCTCGCCCTCGCCGACGGCGCGAGCGGCCTCGACCGCGTGCAGGTCGCCATTGGTGGGATCCCGGTGGTCGTGACGCCCCGCGCCGACCTGCGTTTCGCACCGCCGCAGCCCCTGCAGGACGGGCTGCACCTGGTCACCTGGCAGGTGGCGGATGCCGCCGGCAACCAGGCCGCCGGCCAGGCCGTGTTCGCGGTTCGAGACGACGTGGCACCGGCCATCGACGACGTCGCACCCGTCGGCCCCGCCACCGCGGAGGCCCAGCTGCGGGCGCGCGTGCAGGACCCGGGGTCGGGGATCGCCGTCGACGGGGTCAGGGTGGCCGTGGACGGCGTCGACATGACGGCGGCGGCGACGTTCGCCGACGGCTACCTGCGCCTGCGCCACCCCCTCGGCTGGGGCCCCGGCGAGCACGCGGTCGCGGTCGTCGCCCACGACCGCTCGGGCAACCGCGCCCAGACGGCGTGGACGTTCTCCGTGCCGGCGCCACCGGCGCCGCCTGCCGCACCGGAGCCGGCACCCGCATCGGTAGCGGTTGGCGATGGCGCGGTCGCGCCGCCGGTGGACCCGCCCGTGACGTCGATCGAGGTCCCCGAGCGCGTGCGCGTCGGAGGCGTGCGCCGCACTCTGCGGGTGCGCGTCGTCACGGACGGGTCCCCGGCGTCGGGTGTCGCGGTGGTCGCCACCTCGGCCGCGGGAGGCCGGATCGCCGCGGCCGTGACGGACGGGGAGGGCGTGGTGCGCCTACCCCTGCCGCGCGGCACGGCGGGGTCCCTGCGGATCACGGCCCTCGAGGCCGAGGCCGTGGTGCGGGCGGTGGCCGCCCCGCGCGTGGAGCTCCGCAGCGCGGCGCGTCGGGTAGCGGCCGGCGCCAGCGTGCGTCTCAGTGGGTCTGCTCCGAGCGGAGCGTCGGTGGCCATCGAGGCCCGCGTGCGGGGCCGCTGGGTGGCGGTGGTCCGGGTGGAGGCCGACCGTCGCGGCGCCTTCGCGACTCCGGTCCGGCTCCCTGCGCGCGGCGCATACGCCGTCCGCGCACGGGTCGGCGGCGCCGTCTCGGATTCGATCCGGCTGACGGCCGACTAGAGGCCCGGGCGGGGCCCTGCGCCCCTGCTAGGTTGGGTCCGTGACGAGCGAGCGCAGCGCCGGACTCAACCCCGCCCAATCCGACGCCGTGACGGCGGAGCCCGGCCCCCTGCTCGTTGTGGCCGGGGCCGGCTCGGGCAAGACCAGCGTCCTCGCCCACCGGATCGCGCACCTCGTCGAGGTGCACGGGGCGCCACCGTCGGCGATCCTCGCCATCACCTTCACCAACAAGGCGGCGCAGGAGATGGTGGCGCGCGTCAACCGCCTCCTCGGCGGCCGTGCGACCGGCATGTGGGTGATGACCTTCCACGCCGCCTGCGCCCGGATACTGCGCGCGGAGGCGACCCGGATCGGGTTCCGCTCGACGTTCACGATCTACGACAGCGCCGACCAGGTGCGCCTCGTGCGGTCGATCCTCGAGGACGACCTCGGGCTCGACGTGAAGCGCTACCCGCCACGGGGGATCCACGCGCGGATCAGCGACTCGAAGAACCGGATGATCGACCCGGACCGGTTCATCGCCGAGAACGACGGCTACTTCGACACCACGGTGGGCGAGGTCTACCAGCGCTACCAGGCGCGGCTCCGCGAGGCCGGCGCGATGGACTTCGACGACCTCCTGGTCCACGCCGTGCACCTCCTGGAGCGGATCCCGGAGGCGCGGGAGCGCTGGCAGCGCGCGTTCCGCCACGTCCTCGTCGACGAGTACCAGGACACCAACCACGCCCAGTACCGCCTCGTGCGGGCGCTCGCGGCCGAGCACCAGAGCGTCTTCGTCGTCGGCGACTCTGACCAGTCGATCTACTCCTGGCGCGGCGCCGACATCCGCAACATCCTCGACTTCGAGGAGGACTTCCCGTCGGCGCGGACGATCCGGCTCGAGCAGAACTACCGCTCGACGCAGCACATCCTCGACGCGGCCAACGGCGTGATCGCCCACAACGTCGACCGCCCGGACAAGCGGCTGTGGAGCGAGCTCGGCGACGGCGAGGCGGTGCGCATCGTCGAGTGCCAGGATGAGCGCTCCGAGGCCCGCTTCGTCGTCGGGCAGATCAGCCGCATCGTGGGGGAGGGCGGGTCGCTGCGCGATGTGGCCGTCTTCTACCGTACGAACGCGCAGTCCCGCGCCCTCGAGGAGGCGCTCCTGCAGGCCGACGTCCCGTACCGGATCATCGGCGGCACCGGGTTCTACGAGCGCCAGGAGGTGCGGGATGCTCTCGCCTACCTGCGGGCGCTCGCCAACCCGGCCGACGACGTCGCCCTGCGCCGCATCATCAACGTCCCGCGGCGGGGGATCGGCGATACCACCTTGGGTCGCCTCGCCGACCACGCCCTCGCCACCGGCCGCATCCTGCGCGACGTCCTCGACGAGGCCGATGCGCTCCTGCCGGGGGCGGCGGCCCGCAAGGCGGTCGCCGCGTTCTCCGACCTGATGGACAGGCTCGCGGACGCCGCCCGCGAGCTGGATCCGCCGGACCTCCTCGAGCGGGTCTACGAGGATACCGGGATGGTCGAGGCGCTGCGGGCCGAGCGAACGCTGGAGGCGCACGGGCGGCTCGAGAACCTCGAGGAGCTGATCGGGGTGGCCCGCGAGGCCACCCTGACGGGCGTGCCGCTCGACGACCTCGCGACCTTTCTCGCCGACCTCAGCCTGCGCTCCGACGCCGACGACATTCCCGACGCGGACGACGGGGCGATGGTGACGCTGATGACCCTGCACACCGCGAAGGGCCTCGAGTTCCCGCACGTCTACATGGTCGGCATGGAGGACGGGATCTTCCCGCACGCGCGCGCCCTCGAGGAGGCCAACCTCGAGGAGGAGCGGCGGCTCTGCTACGTGGGCATGACCCGCGCCCGCGAACGGCTGGTGATGACGCACGCCCGCCAGCGCAGCCTCTACGGGCGCACCGAGAGCAACCCGCGCTCGCTGTTCATCGACGAGATCCCGGCCGCGCACCGCGAGGAGGAGCGGGTCGGGGTGCGCGGCGGCACGGCGATGCCGGCGGCCCGCGGCCGCTGGTCCGACCTCCCGCCGCCGTCGGCCGCCCCGCGGCGCCCGCGCCTCGGGCGCCGCGAGCCCGTCGATCTGCCGGACATCTCGACCGGGGACACGGTCCGCCATGCGACGCTCGGCGAGGGAATCGTGATCGCCTGCCCGACGCCGGAGGAGATCGTCGTGCGCTTCCCGGAGTCGGGCGAGCGGCGGCTGCGCGTCGAGTACGCGCCCCTCGAGGTGCTCTAGCCGCGGCCGCGGGCCGCAGGGGTCTGGTAGATTCCGCGTCCGTCCGGGCGGTTAGCTCAGTTGGTAGAGCACCAGCTCGACAAGCTGGGGGTCACTGGTTCGAGCCCAGTACCGCCCATCCGGACGGCGGGGGACGACGCGACGAACAGGTCACGCGAGCGCGTAGATCTCGAGCCGGCGCTCGTCGAGCAGCGGGAAGATCTGCGCCTCGACCGTGGCCTTGAAGTGGGCGCTGTCGCAGTGCGCCTGGAAGGCGGCGGCATCGTCGTAGACCTCGTAGAGGAAGAGCATCGCGGGATCGGCCGGGTCCGTGTGCAGGACGTAGGTCCGGCAGCCGGGCTCGGCGTTCGACGGCTCGACCATCGTGCGGGCGAGTTCGAGGGCCTCCTGCTCGTGACCGGGCCGGATCGTCCAGCGGACGGCGATGACGTGCGCCATGGGTGCTCCCTTCGGTGTGCCTCGCTTGGCAGCGTGGCAGGCGGGGGCGTCGCGCGCGCTAGATTGCGCGCGTGTCCACTGCGCTCCTCTACTTCCTCCCGGGTGCCGGGTCGTTCGCGCCGCACGTGCTCCTCGAGGCGACGGGGATGGAGCACGAGCTCGTGCGCGTCGTGCGTGACGACGACGGCCGCCCGGTCGAGCCGCAGGCGTACCTCGCGCTGAACCCCTCCGGCCGCATCCCGACCCTGATCTGGCCCGACGGGACGGTGCAGACGGAGTCGGCCGCGATCAGCCTCGCGCTCGCCGAGCATGCCGGGCGCCACGCTCTCGCGCCGGCCCCCGCGGACCCCGCTCGGCCCGCGTTCCTGAGCCGTCTCGTCTTCCTGACCAACACGGTGCAGGTCGCGATCCTGCGGGCGCGTTACCCGCAGCGGTTCGCCGACGGCGACGAGGCCCGGGCGGTGGTCGTGGCCCATGCGCAGGCCGAGCTCGCCGTCCTGCGGGAGCGCTGTGCGGCCTGGTACGCGGAGACGCCCTTCGCGCGCGGCGACGAGCCTGGGGTCGACGACGTCTTCCTCGGGATGCTGATCCGCTGGACGCGGCTGACGGCGGAGCCGTGGTGGGACGAGCCCGCCCTCGGCGCGTTCTACGACCGCTTTCACGCGCTGGCGGCCGTCCAGGCCGCGCGCGAGCAGGAGGGCTTCGAGATCCGGCCCCCGGCCGGCACCTGACCTAGTGGTCGTGGTGGGCGGCCGGCAGGCCGATGATGCTGACGACGCAGCGGGCCCAGTCGGCGCCGCGCGTGATCGTCATCTCGCCCGTCGTCGGGCTGAGCACCGTGAGGGCGACGGTCTTCGGCTCGTCCGCGCCCGTGATCAGGATGGTCAGGGTGTCACCCTGCTCCGCGATCAACTGCGCGGTGCCCTCGACGGGTGCCGCGTCGCAGCCGACGGCGCTGTAGCGCGTCGCGTCGCCGGGCCCGTAGACACGGCGATGCGGCTCGTGCAGCACCGCCTCCCACGCGGGCGACGCCTCGACCGCGTAGGAGATGTACTCGAGGCCCTCGAGGGGGCTCATCGGAAGGCCTGGATGCCGGTCACGGCGCCGCCGACGACCAGGGTGTGCACCTCGTGGGTGCCCTCGTACGTGAAGACGCTCTCGAGGTTGTTCATGTGGCGGATCACCGGGTACTCGAGCGTGATGCCGTTGCCGCCGAGGATCGAGCGCGCGCTGCGGGCGATCTCGAGGGCCCCGCGGGCGTTGCCCATCTTGCCGAGCGAGACGTGCTCGGCCCGGAGCCGGCCCTCGTCCTTCATGCGGCCGAGGTGCAGAGACATCAGCATGCCGCGGTTGATCTCGAGGACCATCTCGGCGAGCTTCTGCTGGGTCAGTTGGTACGCGGTCAGCGGCTTCTCGAAGACGATCCGCTCGTTGGCGTAGGAGAGCGCCTCCTCGTAGCAGGCGCGGGCGGCGCCGACGACGCCCCAGACGATCCCGTAGCGGGCCTCGTTGAGGCAGGAGAGGGGACCGCGCAGGCTCTGCACGCCCGGCAGGCGGTTCTCGTCGGGGACGCGGACGTCGGCCATCACGAGCTCGGAGGTGATGGAGGCGCGCAGGGACAGCTTCTTGTGGATGTCCGGCGCGGAGAAGCCCGGCATGCCCTTCTCGAGGATGAAGCCCTGGATGCCGTCCTCGGTCTGCGCCCAGACGATCGCGACGTCGGCGATCGAGCCGTTGGTGATCCACATCTTGGAGCCGTTGACGATCCAGTCGGAGCCGTCCTGACGGGCGTGGGTGCGCATCGAGCCCGGGTCGGACCCCGCGTCGGCCTCGGTCAGCCCGAAGCAGCCGATCAGCTCGCCGGTGGCCATGCGGGGGAGGTACTGCTCCTTCTGCTCCTCGGAGCCCCAGCGCCAGATCGCGAACATCGCGAGCGAGCCCTGCACTGAGACGGCGCTGCGCAGACCGGAGTCGCCGTACTCGAGCTCGTGGTTGATCAGGCCGTAGGAGACGGCGTTGACGCCGGAGCAGCCATAGCCCTCCAGGTGCGCCCCGAGGAAGCCCATCTGGCCGAACTCGGTGAAGACGTCGCGCGGGAGGATGCCCTTGTCGAACCAGTCGCCGACCTCCGGCAGGATGCGCTCGCGCACGACCTCGCGCACGGTGTCGCGGATCGCCTTCTCGTCATCGGTCAGGAGCGCGTCGATGCCGACGTAGTCGAGGGGGTCGATCGCGCGGTCGCTGGTGGTAGCCACGGGTGCCTCCGGGTCGTCTCCGAGATAGGGTACAGCAGACGTTCTCGCTTTCGCGCGGCGGCTCTCCGCAGCCGCCGCGTTCCGCACGTCTCCATGCGCACCCGCCAGTCGGCACGTAGTGTAGTCTCAAACCATGAAGCGTCTCCCCATCGCCCTCGTCGCCCTCCTGGGCGCGTTGGCCGCCGCCGCCCCCGCCTCGGCCGCGACCGTATCGGGCACCGTCGCCGGCGGCAAGGGTCTGCAGGTCGTCGTCGTCCAGGCGGACGGGAAAGGCAAGAAGGCAACGCTCCCCGCCAACGGCTCGTTCCGGATCGCGGCGACCCTCCGGGGCGCGTCCCTGCATCTGGTCTCCGGGAAGGGCGCCTATCTGGGCCCCGTCATCCTCGGCGGCGGTGGCAGGGCGGTCTACGCAACGCTCTCCACGGCGCGAGGGGTGGACCTCGGGACCATCGTGCGCAAGGCCGGATACGCGAAGGCGACGGCCCCGATGGGCAGCTACTACACGACCGCGGCCTACGCGGCGACGGCGCGCGCCGGAAAGCCAATCGGCGCCGGTAAACTCGGGCGCGTCAAGGTCGGCGACGGCCGGTCCACCCTCAAGGGCTACAACGGGCAGGGCCGTGACGCGGACCTCGACGGCATCGTGGGCGCGTTCGACACGGACGACAACGGCAACCTGATCACGGACAATGTCGACCGCACCACCCGCACGGGCAAGAGCGCCGGCGCGCGGAGCGCCCGGCAGAGCGGCCCTGCCCAGCCGCTTCCGCCCATCGACGGCCAGCAACCGCCCCCCTCGGGCCCCTCGGCCCCGGGATCGACCGCCACGGACTTCCGCATGTTCTCCAACTTCAAGTTGACGAACCCGTCGAGCATCAACCTCTACTTGGGGGGCTCCGCCGCTGCCGTGCAGCCCCTGATCGACCAGGCCGTGCCGACGACGGTCACCCTCGCCACGCAGGTCATGGGCGGCAGCACGGCCAAGCTCGACTGCCTCGGGAACGTGTACTGCGCCCCGCACACGGTCGGCGGCGCGACGTACCCGCTCGTCAACGGTGCCCCGGCGAGCGTCACCGGGTCCGTCGTCGACATCGCCACGGGTGTCACGGGTGACGCGCAGATCACCCCCGGCGCCGCTCCGTCGGAGATCGGCGCCGGCAACGCGTTCCTGCAGATCGCCGGAGGATCGACCTATCCCGGCGTCCTGAACTTCGTCTTCAACACCGCGCCCGCCGTGCACTCCGTGACGGTGGGGGGTACGGAGACCGTGTTCACCTACGACGCGGCCACCGGCCGCGTGACGAAGCCGTCCGCCGACTACGGCATGACGCCGGCGAATCCGATCCTCGTCGGCGCCGACGGCATCGTCACCCTTAAGTGGTTCCGGCCGCAGCGGCTGGCCGCTCCCGGTGAGCCGTCCGCCAGCGGCTACATCGACATGGGCGCGCTCCTGTACACGGCGGATGCTCCGAACAAGCCCAACAACGCCGGCCCGCGGACCGGCAGCAACAACTGCGCGGTCGCGTCGTACTCGGCGCCGGTGTCGAACGGCTCCGGCTTCGCGCTCGATCCCGCCCTCGCGGGCGTGCTCGACCCGGCGGCCGACACGGCGACGGATCCGGCGGATTCCCTCGGGCGCCTGCTGCAGTACACGCTCAACGCCGCCACCTGCTTCGGTACGGACTGGGTCGGGACGGCCGGCGCGACGTTCGACTTCGACATCCAGGCGCGCAGTGTGTATGGCGACAACGCCGCGCGCAAGATCTACTTCAAGGTCACATAGGGTCTGGGGTCATGGCGGGCGCTGATAGCGTCCGGTTATGCCTCCGGACCCCGTCGAGTTGTGCGCGCGACTCGTGGAGGACCGCGTCGCGGGCGCGGTGCAGGCGGCGTGGGTTGACGCGCGGGGCGTCGCCGGATCGTGCGCGTTCGGCACCGCCGACGCGCACTCCCGCTTCGCCCTCGCCTCGTTGACGAAGCCGATCGTGGCGGCGGCGTGTCTCGTGGCCGCCGAGGAAGGCAGCCTCGACCTGCAGGGCCCGCTCGTCGGAGCGGCGACGACGGCGGATCTGCTGGCGCACAGCGCGGGGCTGCCCTTCGACGATACTGCGGCGCGGCGCGTCCAGCTAGATCCGGGAACGGGCTGGGGCGAGGTCGCCGCCGCCTACGCGGCCGTCGCGCCCGAGCTGCCCGCCCGGACTCGGCGCACGTATTCGAACGTGGGCTACGCCCGCATCGCCCTCGCCCTCGAGGAAGGCACGGGCATGGGCTGGGCGGCCTACGCGCGGGCGGCGGTCCTCGAGCCGCTTGGGATGTCGGCGACGACCTTCGGCTGCGCGGTCGACGATCCGACGGTCCTTGACGTGCGGGAGGCGGGCCTCCTCGGCCACGGGGAGCAGCTCTTCAACGGGCCGCGCTTCCGGGCCCTCGGGCTGCCGCAGTCGGGCGCGTACGGCAGCGCCGCCGACTACCTCGCGCTCGTGCGGCTCGTCCTGCGCGACGGGGTGGGGGAGGACGGGTCACGGCTGCTCGCTCCCGAGACCTGCGCGCTCCTGCACACGAACCACGCCGGGGCCCTCCCCGGCGGCGTCGGGCAGTTCATGGAGTGGGACCGCTGCGACTGGGCGCTGGGCTTCGAGCTGCGCGACGGCAAGGTGCCGCACTGGACGGGCAGGGCCCTGTCGGAGCAGGCGTTCACGCACTTCGGCGCGGCCGGGACGCTCGCCTTCGGGGACCCCGCGACCGGCGCGGCCGGCGTTGTCCTGGCGGACCGCGGCACGTACTCGGGCTGGATGCTCGGGCCCGGCGGCTGGCCCGACATCTGCGCGGCGATCGCCGCCTGAGCCGTCACACAGGGCGCATGCGCACGCGCTCCTTCTGCGGGTTCCGCGGTGGGCCGCTCGGGCCGCCGGTCGGCAGTGGGCAGGACTGCGCGGGCTGCGGCGAGCCGTACTACCACGACGCGAATCCCTGCGCCGCCGTGCTGGTCGAGGACGCTACGGGGCGCGTCCTGCTCGGCCGGCGGACGATCGAACCGGCCGGCGGCCGATGGAACATCCCGGGCGGCTTCCGCGGGCGCGACGAGACGCGCGAGGAGTGCGCGCGACGGGAGCTCCGCGAGGCGACGGGCTGCACGGTCGAGCTGACGGGGTTCCTCGGGCACGTGATCGACGTGCACGGCGTGGGCGGCGACCACACGCTCAAGGCGCTCTATACCGCGCGTATCGTGGCCGGCGAGTCCGTGGCCGCCGACGACGTCGCGGAGCTGCGCTGGTTCGCACTCGACGCGACGCCGCCGGCGGCGGAGCTCGCGTTCGCGAACGCCGCGGAGGCGCTGCGGCGACTCGCCGACCGCCAGGGGAAGGAGTCCGCGGCGCACCCGCGAACACCCGATCCGTCATGGAGTTCCACGACGACGACTGGGGCGACGAGCCCTCCCTGACCGGTCTCGAGGAGTGGGACGAGGAGGTCTGGGTCGAGGGCGGCATCGCCTCCATCGAGCGCTACCTCTCCCGCCACGCCGCCTTCGAGCTGTGGTGCGAGGAGCAGGCGCGCCGCTACGGCGCGCGGCCGGGTGGTGCGGAGGCCTGACGGCCCCGCACGGGTACAGTTCAGCGGTCATCCGACTCGTCTGCCCGTGACCTACCCGACCGTCCCCGCCACGCCCGACCACATCGCGCTCGAGCACCGCGTGCTGGCGCTGTGGGAGTCGGAGCGGACCTTTGAGCGGCTCCGGGAGCAGAACGCCGGCGGCGCCCCGTTCTCCTTCATCGACGGGCCGATCACCGCCAACAACCCGATGGGCGTGCACCACGCATGGGGGCGCTCCCTGAAGGACCTGGTGCAGCGCCATCGCGCGATGAAGGGGCACGAGCTGCGCTACCAGAACGGCTTCGACTGCCAGGGGCTGTGGGTCGAGGTCGAGGTCGAGAAGGCGCTCGGCCTGAACTCGAAGCGCGAGATCGAGGAGTACGGCCTCGACCGCTTCGCGCGGGCCTGCCGCGACCGCGTCGCCGAGTACTCGGCCGTGCAGACGCGCCAGTCGATCCGGCTCGGCCAGTGGATGGACTGGGAGCGCTCGTACTACACGATGACCGACCCCAACATCGCCTCCATCTGGCGCTTCCTGCGCGAGTGCCACGATCGCGGGATGCTCTACCGCGGCAACCGGCCGATGGTCTGGTGCCCGCGCTGCGGCACGTCGCTCTCGCAGCATGAGCTGATCGACTCGTACCGGGACCGCACGCATCCGACCCTGCACGTGCGCTTCCCGTTCCTGGACGATCCCGAGCAGGCGGTCGTGGTCTGGACGACGACGCCGTGGACCCTGCCTGCGAACGTCGTGGCGGCGGTCGATCCCGACGCCGAGTACGCTGCCGTGCGCACGTCGCAGGGCCTCGACTGGGTGATGGCGAGCCGCGTGGAGGACCTCTTCGGCGCGGAGGCCGACGTCGTCGAGCGGGCGCCCGGCGCGGCGCTCGTCGGACGCGCCTACCGCGGTCCCTTCGACGAGCTGGACGCGCAGGCCGAGGTCGCCCACCGGGTCGTGGCGTGGGACATGGTGTCGGCGGATGAGGGCACCGGGGTCGTGCACATCGCACCCGGCTGCGGCGCCGAGGACTTCGAGCTGGGCGTGGCCGAGGGGTTGCCGACGCTCGTCCCGGTCGACGAGGCGGGCGTCTTCACCGCGGACTTCGGCTTTCTCGCGGGGCACGGTGGCGCGGAGGCGGCGGAGCCGATCCGCGAGCACCTCGCCGCAGCGGGTCTGCTCGTGCGGGCCGGGACGATCGACCATCGCTTCCCCGTCTGCTGGCGCTGCGGCACCGACCTCATCTTCCGCGTCGTCGAGGAGTGGTTCATCAGCGCCGATCCGGTGCGCGAGGCGATGATCGAGGCCGCCCGCACCGTCGAGTGGGTGCCCGAGCAGTACGGCAAGCGGATGGAGGACTGGCTCCGTAACATGGGGGACTGGTGCATCTCCCGCAAGCGCTACTGGGGGCTGCCGCTGCCGTTCTACCGCGCGCCCGACGGCTCGATGACCGTGATCGGGTCGATCGAGGAGCTGCGCGAGCGCGCCGTCGACCCGCTCGACGACCTCGAGGAGCTGCACCGCCCCTGGATCGACGGCATCCGGATCCGTACCGACGACGGTCAGATCGCCGAGCGCGTCACGGAGGTCGGGGACTGCTGGCTGGACGCGGGGATCGTGCCCTTCTCGACGCTCGGGTGGGGCCGGGACGGCTTCACCGACGCCGGCTACGCCGCCGGGGCGGGGGAGGGGCTGACCCTTGCCGACCTGCCCGACCAGGCGTACTGGGAGAAGTGGTTCCCCGCCGACTGGATCTCCGAGATGCGCGAGCAGATCCGGCTCTGGTTTTACTCGCAGCTGTTCATGAGCGTCGTCCTCGTGGGCCGCGCGCCGTACCGCGCGGTCCTCGGCTACGAGAAGCTGCACGACGAGACGGGCCGCGCGATGCACAAGTCGTGGGGCAATGCGATCTGGTTCGACGACGCCGTCGAGGAGATGGGCGCCGACGTGATGCGCTGGCTGTACGCGCTGCAGACGCCCTCGCAGAACATGAACTTCGGCTACGGGCCGGCCAACGAGGTGCGCCGGCGCCTGCTCACCCTCTGGAACGCGTACGCCTTCTTCGTCCGCTACGCCGAGATCGACGGCTTCAAGCCGACCTGGTCCGACCTGGCCGGCCGCCCGCCCGCGGCCACGGCGCTCGACCGCTGGATCGTCGCGCGCGTCGAGGAGGCCGTCCACGAGTGCGATGCCGCCCTCGAGGGCTACTGGACCCCAACCTACGCGCGCACGGTCGAGGCGCTCGTCGACGACCTCTCGGCCTGGTACATCCGTGGCAGCCGCGCGCGCTTCTGGCGCGCCGAGGCCGACGCCGACAAGCACGCCGCCTTCCGCACGCTGTGGTGGGCGCTCGCGCAGATCTGCCGGCTGATCGCCCCGGCGATGCCGTTCCTCGCCGAGGAGATCTGGCAGGGCATCGTCCGCGACGAGGCGGCCGGCGCGCCCGACTCCGTGCACCTCGCCGGCTGGCCCCGGGCGGGCGAGCCCGACCAGGACGCGCTGGTGCCGATGCGCCTCGCCCAGACCGCCATCTCCCTCGGCCGGGCGGCGCGCGCCCAGGGCAACCGCAAGCTGCGCCAGCCCCTGCGCGAGGCCGTCGTGGCCACGCCGGACGCCGCCGCGCGCGCGGCAGTCGAGGGTCTCGCCGCGGAGATCGCGCTCGAGCTCAACGTCAAGGCCGTCCGCATCGCCGACGCCGTCGATGAGCTCCTCGACGTCGAGGTCGTCCCGAACTTCCGGGCGCTGGGACCCAAGCTCGGCAAGGACGTGCCCGCGGTGCAGGCCGCGCTCAAGGCCGGGGACTTCGTGCGTGAGGGCGACGAGATCGTCGTCCTCGGGCACCGGCTCGGCCCCGACGAGGTCGAGCTGCGCACCCGCCCGCGTGAGGGCTTCGCCGTCGCCGACGAGGGCGGCCTCGCCGTCGCCGTCGACACGGAGCTCGACGAGGCGCTCGAGGACGAGGGGATCGCGCGCGAGCTGGTCCACTTCATCCAGGGCCGCCGCAAGGACACGGGTCTTGGGGTCGCGGACCGGATCCGGCTCGAGATCGCCGCCGACGAGCGCCTGCGCCGGGTGCTGGAGCGTCACGGCGACGAGATCGCGTCCGAGACCCTCTGCACGGACTTGACGGTGGCCGACCACACCGCCGGCGAGGCGTTCGACGCGGACGGCTGCGCCGGCGCGGTCCGCCTCGAGCGCGCCTGAGCCTCGCACCGGCTAGGCCCTGTGGGACACTTCTGGCGTGGACGCCCCCGGCCGGAGCCCCCTGATCCGGCATCTGCCGAACGCGCTGACGACGCTGCGCCTCGCCGCGGTGCCGGTGTTCGCCGTGCTGATGCTGAGTGCGCACGGCGCCGAGTCGCCGGCCGCCGCGGCCGTCTTCGCGTTCGCGGCGCTGACCGACTTCCTCGACGGCGAGCTGTCCCGGCGGCTGTCCGTGCAGTCGCGCTACGGGCGGATCCTCGACCCGATCGCCGATCGCCTCCTGATCGACGTGGCGGTGATCCTGCTCTACCTCGATGACCGGCTGCCGCTGGCCATCCCCGTTCTGATCCTCGGGCGCGACGCGGTCCTTCTGGCCTCGCTCGCCTTCCCGTGGGCCCGCGACCACGGCGTCCGCATCAACCCGATCGGCAAGGCGGGCACCCTCGTGATGATGATCGGGCTCCTGCTCGCGATGGTCACGCCGCGGGGCAACGCGGCGACGGAGATCGTCCTGTGGAGCGGCGTGATCCTGCTGCTCGCGGCCGGTGTCCTCTACGCGCGGGCCGTCCTGCGCGCCCGCCACGGCTAACCCTCAACCGTCGCCTCACCCTTCCCGTCGCGGCGGTGTATGCTCACGCGGCGATGTTCTGTCAGGAATGCGGATACCGGAACGCCGCCACCGCGCACTACTGCGCGAAGTGCGGCACCCTGCTCGACCCCGACGCCCTGGACGACACGGCCACCTATCAGGGCGACACCGACACCCAGGAGGTGCCGGCCCCGCCGAGCCACGAGCTGCCGGCGGTGGTTATCCGCACGGGCGGGCGCGCCGGGGAGCACATCGCGCTGCGCGAGGCCCGCGAGACGATCGGGCGCGCCGGGGAGGCGTCGATCCTCCTCGACGACGTGACCGTGTCGCGGCGGCACGCCGCGATCGAGCAGGAGGCCGACGGCCGCTACCTCGTCGACCTCGCGAGCCTGAACGGCACCTACGTGAACGCCCGGCGGATCGAGCGCGTGCGGCTGCGCGACGGCGACGAGTTGCAGATCGGCAAGTTCAAGCTGACGTACCTGGAGTGACCGGATGAGCGCCACCAGCGAGGAGAAGCCGCTCACCATCGGCGCCGTCTGCAAGGAGCTGAAGGCGGAGTTCGACGACGTCTCGATCTCCAAGATCCGCTACCTCGAGGAGCAGCAGCTCCTGACGCCGCTGCGCACCCAGGGCGGCTACCGCCTCTACCGCCGCCAGGACGTCGAGCGGCTGCGCACGATCCTGCGCCTCCAGCGCGACGAGTTCCTGCCGCTGCGGGTGATCCGCCAGGAGATCGAGGCCGGCGGTGGGGCGATCCCGCGCCCGCAGGAGCGCAAGGCGCGCCGCCAGCAGCGCCAGCTCCTGCAGCAGGAGGCGCGCCGCGTCGACCGCTCCGAGCTCGTGCGCGAGTCGGGGATCGACGACGAGTCCCTCGCCGAGCTCACCTCGTACGGCATCGTCGGCCCCGACGTCGACGGCCTCTACAGCGAGGGCGACGTCGAGATCGTGCGCATCTGCCAGCGGATGGCCGAGTACGGTCTCGGGCCGCGCCACGTGCGCCAGCTGCACACGGGCGTGCAACGCGTGGCCGGGCTCCTCGACCAGGTGCTCGCGCCGTCCTTGCGCTCGCGCAATAGCCAGCGCCGTGACCAGGGCCTCGACGAGCTCGCGCAGCTCGCGGGGCTCAGCGCCGAGCTGACCGAGCGGCTCCTGATCCGCGACGTCGCGACCTGATCCGCGAACGCCCGCTCCGCTAGGGTGCCGCCATGCCCGACCTACGCGCGCTGATCGCCGAGATTCCGGACTTCCCGAAGCCGGGGATCCTGTTCCGGGACCTCCTGCCCATCCTCGCCGACCCCGGCGCGGTGCGGCAGGTCGTCGAGGGGCTCACGACCTTCGCCCGTCCGCTCGCCCCCGACGTCGTGGTCGGCGCCGAGGCCCGCGGCTTCCTGTTCGGGCCGCTCCTCGCGATGGACCTCGGCGTCGGCTTCGCGCCGGTGCGCAAGCCGGGCAAGCTGCCCGGCCCCGCGCACGCCGAGGCCTACGCCCTGGAGTACGGCGAGAGCACCCTCGAGCTCGCCGTCGATGCGGTCCGGCCCGGCGCCCGCGTCCTGCTCTTCGACGACCTCCTCGCCACCGGCGGCACCGCCGCGGCCAGCCTCGCACTGATCCGCCGCGCCGGCGCCGAGCCCGTGGGGGCCTGCTTCGTCGCCGAACTCCGGGGCCTCGCCGGCCGCGCGCAGTTGGGCGAGCTCCCGGTCTGCTCGCTCGTGGAGTACGAGAGCGCGTGATCCGACCGGCGGCCGCGGCGGACCTGCCCGCCCTGCGGGTCCTCTGGGACCGCTACCGCGAGGGGACGGGGGAGGGGGCAGACCGGGACGCCGACGCCTGGGGGCAGTGGATGCTCCCGCGCATCTCCGCGGGGGACGTCCGGGTCGGCCTTGTCGAGCGGCGCGTCGCCGCCTACGTGGCGTGGCAGACCGTGACCGCACCGCCGGGTCCGCGCGACCTGCGCATCGTCGAGCTCTACGTGCATCCCGACGGGCAGGGGCAGCGGATCGGCTCGGGGCTCATCGCCCGCGCGATCGACGCCGCCCGCCAGCGCGCCTGCGGGCGCGCGGTCCTGACCGGCAACGTCCATGACGAGGCGGTGCGCTCCCTGTTCGAGCCGTTCGGGTTCGCGCTCGACGGCGAGGCGCTGGTCCTGCCCCTGCGCCAGGGCTAGCCCGGGGGCGGTGGGACCAGCGTCGTCCAGGTCGTCTGAGACGGCTTGGCTGCGCCCGTCTGGTTCGCGGTCGGGGCCTTGGCCCGCAGCCCGGCGTACGGGGCGCCGTCTGTGTCCTGCAGGGCGTCCCAGACGCCGACGGCGACGCGCGGGTTCTGCGTGGCGGCGAGGAACGCCGCCACGGCGGCCTGCTGGGTGGCGTCGGAGCGGCCCGCCTCGGCGGGGCCCGAAGGGGCGCCGTACCCGGTCAGCCACAGCGCGCGCGCCTGCCCCGGCCAGTAGGTGTCGACCGTGGCCACGGCGCCGTTGACGTCGGATACGCCGAGGTTGCCGCCCTCCGAGGGGCCCTCGACGCCGCTGGGTGGCGACAGGCGCAGGCCGACCGCGTCGAGGCTCGCCTTGGCGCGGGCCAGGGCCCGCAGAAACGGGACGGGCTGCGTGTCGGTCGTGCTGGTCGGATCGGTCCGGGCGACGCCACCCGACACGATGGTGGCGGTGAAGCCGTTGGCGGCGGCCACGGCGGCGACCTCGACCGATGCGCCAGCCAGGAGGCCCTTGAGGAGCGCCGGGGCGGCGAGGCGCCCGGCCAGCCGCTGCGGCCGCAGGCCCGACTGCAGGTTCGGGTTCGGCCAGATCTCGTAGACGGTGACGCGGGGCAGCGCGGTGCCGTTGACCACGTACGCGCCGCTGTAGCGGGTCGCGAGTGCCGCCATGAAGTTGCGCCAGTGCGCGCGCTTGGGCAGGAAGGCGCCGTTGCCGGGCTCGCCACCCGCGCCGCCGTCCTGGCGCGCCCAGTCGGGGGTGCCCCAGACCGAGATCAGGACCGACGCGGGATGCGCCGGATCGGCCGCGGCCCGCACCTTGGCGTCGACGGCGCCCCAGTCGTACCCGCGCCCGCTCGGGAGGCGCGCGCTCGTGGGCGCGGTCGGGGCCACGGACGACCAGCGCACGTCGACCCGCACCCAGGTCGCGCTCAACTGCCGGGCGTCCGTCCAGGCCGCGGTGCCCGACGCCGAGAAGGCGTCGTCGAGCGCGATCCCGTAGACGCCGGCGGATGCGGCGGCCGGCCACGCCGCGACCGCGGCGATCAGCGCGAGCGCGAGGACGCCGAGCCGGCACACCGCCTCAGGGTACACCCGGGAGGAAACGGCCCCCGTGGGGCGAAGGGTCCGACGTGCCGCGCCGCCGGACACGCACCACCGCGACCGCGACCGCGCTCGCCCTCGTCGCCCTGATGGGGGGCTCGGCCGTCGCCGACGGCAAGCCCGCGCGCGTCAAGGGCGACCGCATCCTCGACGGCTCCCGTCAGGAGCTGAAGGTGCGCGGCGTGCTCTGGGGCGAGGGCCGCTTCGCCCCGACCCGGCCCGGCCAGGCGCTCCCGCCCGTCTCCATCACGGGCGCGCCGCGCGCGTTCCGGCAGATCCAGCGGATCGGCGGCAACGTCGTGCGCGTCAACGTCTCGAGCCTCGCCAACACGCCGGAGCATCGCCGCGCGCTCCTGCGGCTGCAGCGGCTGGCCGCCTCGCGCGGCCTGATCCTGCTGGTCGCGAACGTCGCGATCGGCGACCGGGACCAGACGCCGTGGCTGCGCGAGCTCGCGAGCTGGTTCAGGGGCCGGGACAACGTCTGGTACCTCCCCGACGTCGACCCCGACTGCGGCGTGCACCTGACCGGCGTCGCCTGCGGCGACACCGAGTCGTGGATCTGGTCGCAGCAGCGCCACCTGCGCGCCCTGCGCGACGCGGGCGTGCGCACCCCGATCGTCGTCAACCTGCCCCACGGCTCGCGCTCCGTCTCCATCAACTGGATCGCCGCGATGCGGGACCGGAACGTGGTCTACGGCGTCCACCCGCCGTCCGATGGGCGCCAGCGCTTCTCGCGCTCCTCCGGCGATCAGCTCGACGCGAGCCTCCGCGACGCCACCCGCAACGTGCCCGTGATCTTCGACAACGTGGCCCGCGTCCAGACGATCGTCGACGTGCGCCGCTGGACGAGCGGCCAAGGCGTGAGCCGTATGGAGCGCTCCGTGCGCACCTCGCGCGAGACCATGCACTGGTCGAGCGGCGTCCTCAACTGGCTGATCGGCTGGACGGTCCTCGACGGCGGGGACGGCGCGATCGTCAGCGGCATGGGCACCGACACCCGAAACTCGCTGAGCGCGGGAGCCAAGCGCCTGAGCGGGTGGGGCAAGGTCGCGGCCTCCGGCTACTTCGCCGTCGGCTTCCGCGCCGCCTCCGGGCGCGACCCCGGCTCGGGCTTCGCGGGTGGCTACGAGCTCGGCGACAGCGGGCCCGGCGTGCGCGCGCTGCAGCAGCACCTCGCCCGCCTCGGGTACCTCTCCCCGCGTTTCGTCAACGGGCAGTACGGCGCCATGACGTGGCATGCCGTCAATGCCTTCCAGGGCACGTTGCGGCGCGAGCGCGACGGCACGGCCGGGGCGCGGACGTTCGCGCGCGTGATGCGCGCCGAGAGGCCGTCCGCGCGCTTCCCGGGGGAGGGGCCCCACGTCGAGGTCGACCTGACCAACCAGGTGGCGCTGCTTGTCAACGGCCGGGGCAAGGTGGAGCGCGCGATCCAGGTCTCGACGGGCGCCACCGGCGACACTCCGCCGGGCCGCTTCAGCGTCACCCGCAAGGAGCGCATGAGCTGGTCGAGGCCGTTCAAGCAGTGGCTGCCCTATGCCGTCTACTTCAACCAGGGCATCGCGTTCCACGAGTACGCCGACGTGCCCGACTATCCGGCCAGTCACGGCTGCGTGCGGCTGCCGTTCGGCGACGCCCCCGTCGCGTGGGAGTTCACGACGGTCGGCATGCCCGTGATCGTCTACCGCTGAGGCCTACGCCCGCCGCCGGCCCTGCGCGAAGTGCTGTGGCGCCGGCGCGACGCGGCGCAGCTCAGCCGGGTCCCGGGCCTCCGCGGCGAGGGCCGGCCTCCCCGGCGCGCCGAGCGGGCTGAGCTGGTCGACGACGACGTTGAGCTGCCGGTCGCGGCGCTCGACGACGCCCTCCGCGAGGAGCAGCGGCTCGGCGCGGGCGAGCAGCCGGTGGCGCTCGTAGACGTCCGGCATCAGGACGAGGTTGACGAGGCCGTGCTCGTCCTCCAGCAGCAGGAAGACCACGCCGCGCGCGCTGGCCGGCCGCTGGCGCGCGACGGCGAGCCCGGGCAGCCGCACCGGCGTCCCGTGCGGCAGCCCCTCCAGGCGCCGGCTGTCCGTGGCGCCCTCGAGCGCGGCCCGCAGCTGCGCGATCGGGTGGGTGCGCAGGGACACGCCGGTGTGCGCGTAGTCGGCCACGAGCAGCTCCCACGCGCTCGGCTCGGGCAGGGGCGGCGCCTCCCCGAGGCGCAGGTCGAGGACCAGCTGGCGCCCGCCGGGTCCGCGCGCCGACCGCACCGCGAGGCCGAGCTCCCAGAGCAGATGGCGGCGCTCGCCGAGTCCGTCGCAGGCGCCGGCGGCCACCAGCGCCTCGAGCCGGTCGCGGGGCAGGTCGACGCGGTGCGCGAGGTCGCGCAGGTCGCGGAAGGGCCCGCTGCCGGCGCGCTCGGCGACGAGCGCCTCGGCGTCCTCGCGGCCGAGGCCCGCGGCCTGGCGCAGCCCGAGGCGCACGCCGCCGTCCGCGGCCTCGACCTGCGCCTCGACGGCGGAGCGGTTGACGTCGATCGGGTGCAGCGGCACGCCGCGGCGCTCGGCGTCGCGCAGGAGCGAGGCCGGTGGGTAGAAGCCCATCGGCTGCTCGGCCAGGAGCGCCGCGAGGAAGGCAGCCGGGTGGTGGTGGCGGAGCCACGCGCTCTGGTAGGCGAGCAGCGCGAAGGCCGCCGAGTGCGACTTCGGGAAGCCGAAGGCGGAGAAGGCCAGGATCCGCCGGAAGACGGTGCGCGCCGTCTCCTCGGGCACGCCGCGACGGGCGGCGCCGTCCCGGAAGGCCCGCCACTGCGCGCCGATCGCGGCGCGGCTGCGGCGGCGGCTCATGGCGCGGCGCAGGGCCTCCGCCTGGCCCGGCGTGAAGCCCGCGAGCGCCTGCGCGACGTCGAGCACCTGATCCTGGAAGATGATCACGCCGAGTGTCTCGCGCAGCGGCTCCTCGAGCAGCGGGTGGTCGTAGGGGATCGGGCAGTCCGGGTCGGCGCGGCGGGCCGTGCGGCGGTTGATGTACGGGTGCACGGCGCCGCCCTGGATCGGGCCGGGCCGGACCAGCGCGACCTCCACGACGAGGTCGTCGAGGCACTCGGGCTGCACGCGCAGGAGCGTCTGCATCTGCGCGCGCGACTCGATCTGGAAGACGCCGACCGTGTCGGCGGCCTGGATCTCGCGGTACACGCCCGGGTCGTCGAGCGGGATCCGCGAGAGGTCGATCGCCGGCCCCGTGCGGGCGATCTCCTGGACGCAGCGCTCGACGGCGCTGAGCATGCCGAGTCCGAGCAGGTCGATCTTGAGCAGGCCCGCGTCCGCGCAGGCGTCCTTGTCCCACTGGCAGATGGTGCGGCCCGCCATCGCCGCGGGCTGGAGCGGCACGATTCCGTCGAGGGGCCGGTCGGACACGATCATCCCGCCGGGGTGCTGGGAGAGGTGCCGGGGCAGGCCCGCGATCTGGCGGCAGAGCGTCGCGAGCAGGCGCAGGCGCGGCTCGTCGGCCCGCTCGGCGAGACCGGGTACGCAGCGGATCTCCTCGCCGACGGCCTCGGCGTTCCACCCGTCCGAGGCCGCGGCCAGGCGGGCGATGTCGGCGGTGGGCAGAGACAGCGCGCGGCCGAGCTCGCGGATCGCCCCGCGCGCCCGGTACGTGGCGAAGGCCCCGACGAGGGCGGAGCGCCCCGCGCCGTAGCGCTCGTGGATGCGCAGGATCAGCCGCTCGCGGATGTCGCGGGGGAAGTCGAGGTCGATGTCGGGCGTGGACGCAAGCTCCTCGTTGAGGAAGCGCCCGAGGGACAGCCCCGCGGCGAGCGGATCGACGTGCGAGAGGCCGGTCAGGTAGCAGACGATCGAGCCCACGCTCGAGCCGCGCCCCCGGCCGGGCGGCAGGACCGCGCGGGCCGCATCGGCGCCGCGCACCTCGGCCGCCACCGCGCGGGCCAGCTCGAGGATGTCGCGGTGCAGGAGGAAGAAGCCGGCGAGGCCGTGCCGGCGGATCAGCGCGAGCTCGGTCTCGAGCCGTCCGAGGGCCGCGCTGCGTCCGGTCGGGTAGCGCTCGTCGAGCCGGGCGCGGCAGAGCTCCGCGAGCGCCCGGTCGGGGTCGGGGGCGCCGTCGGGCGGCCGGTAGCCGAGGTCGGCGGTGACGTCGAAGCGGCAGCGCTCGGCGATCCGCAGGGTCTCCGCGATCGCCTCGGGCAGGTCGTGGAAGAGCCGCGCCATCTCCGCGGGGCCCTTGAGGACGTGCTCGCGGTTGCCGCGCAGGGCCTCCGTCTGCGACCCGAGCGGCGCGTGGGTGCGGATCGCGACGAGCGCGTCCTGCAGGGGGCCGCGGCGGCGCAGGTGGATGTGCACGTCGTTCGTGGCGGCGATGGGCAGGCCGCGCTCGCGGGCGAGGCCGATGAGCCGCCGCAGGACGGCCTCGCTGCCCTGCCACAGCGGGCGCTGCAGCTCGACCGCGAGCCGCTCCCCGAAGGCCGCGAGCAGGAGGTCGCGGCGCCGGCGCGCGACGCCCGGATCGGGCCCCGCCAGCGCGCCGTGGGTCGGGCAGCCCGTCAGGCAGGTCAGGCCGCCGGCCTGCTCGAGGACGGCGGCCAGGTCGCCGACGGGGTCGAGCGCGGGGCCGCCGCCGGGTCGCGTGCCCGCGTGGGCGAGCGTGATCAGGTGGCAGAGGGCGGCGTAGCCGGCGCGGTCCTCGGCCAGGAGCACGAGGTGGAACGGGCCGTCGGCGTCCGCGACGGTCAGCTCACAGCCCGTGATCGGGGCGAGGCCCGCGGCGCGGGCGGTCTGCGCGAAGGGCAGGGCGGCGCAGAGGTTATCGTGGTCGGTCAGGGCGAGCCCGGCGAGGCCGAGGCGGGCGGCCCGGTCGACGAGCTCCTCCGGCTGGGCGGCGCCGTCGAGGAAGGAGTAGGCCGAGTGGCAGTGCAGCTCGGCGTAGGCCGCCTCAGCGCCCATGGCGCCACCACTCGCCGGGCCGGCGGCGGTCCTCGAAGACGACCGCGACCCGGCCCGGCTCGAGCACGACCTCGAAGTAGCGCCGCCGCACGGGCTCGCCCCACCAGCCCTCCTCGACGCGCCACTCCTCCCGCAGGGCGGCCACGGCGCGCCCGTCGACGGACCGCGGGCGCCCGTCGGGCCCGGCGGCGACCGCGCAGCGGCGGGGGCGCTGGCCGGGCAGGCCGCGCAGCCGCGCCTTCATCGCGGCCGCAGCCCGTAGCGGCGCTCAGGCAGCCGGCTGCCGGTCTCCGCACCGACGATACGCAGGAGCGCGGTGGGGCCGACGGCGGCGCGCACCTGCCGCTCGGCGTCGCCGATCCGGTCGTCGCGCTCCTCGCCGCCCGTGGGCAGGAGGCTGAGCTGGCGCCCGCCGGGCGCGAGCCGACCGAGCACGACGGCGAGGCGCTCCGCGGGGGCGGGCAGCCGCCGTGCCTTCGGCAGGAGCGCCAGCACGAGCCGCCGGGCGTCGGCGGTGGGCTCGCGCAGCGGCGCCTCGCAGAGCCACGACTCGCCCGTGATCAGGTCGGCCTCCAGCCGCACGAGGCGCGGCTCGCGCAGCCCGCGGGCCGGGTCGGCGAGGGCATCGGCGACCAGCACCGCGAGCGCCCGCTCGAGGGCCTGGTCGGTGGCCACCGGGTGGGGCGGCGCGAGCGTCGCACGCACGGCGGTCTCGGCGCGCCGGGGCGCGATCGCGCCGCCGTCCTCGCCGCGGCTCATCCGCCAGCCGCGCAGGCCCTCGGCGCCGAAGCGGTCGCGCACCGACAGCCGCGGCAGCGTGGCGAGCCCGCCGAGGCGGTCGATGCCGACCAGCTCGAGCGCCCGGCAGACGTCCGGGTCGAGGCCGCCGTCCTCGTGCAGGAGGCGCACGGGCAGGGGCGCGAGCGCCGCGAGCAGCTCGGCGGCGGCGAGGATCCGCGGCCGCCGGCGGGCGTTGCGGGCCGCGGCGAGCGCGGCGAAGCGGGCGGGCGCCGCCCCGATCCGCAGGCCCGCGTCCGGCAGCAGCCCCTGCAGGCGCGCCACGAGGCGCGCGGGCCCGCCGTGCAGGCGCAGGCCGGGGGCGGCGTCGAGCAGGGCGCGGTCCGCGCCGAGTGGCTCCACGGGCAGCCCCAGCCCCTCGACGCCGACGAGCAGGCGCTCGCCGAGCCGCCGTGCCCCTGCGGGGTCGGGCGGCACCAGCGCGAGGCCAGGGCAGAGCGCGAGCGCCTCCGACAGCGGCATGCCGGCGCGGACGCCCATCGCGGCGGCGGCCGCCGACGGCGCATCGACGCGCGGGGCGCCCAGGGGGTCGGGGCCGACGGCCATCGGCTCGGACGGCGGCGGGCCCGGGCGGGCGGCGAGGGCGGCCTGCAGGGGCAGGCGCGGGATGAGCAGGGCGATCAGCACGCCCTGCCGATTCTAGTCGAACATATGTTCGATTCCCAGCGGGAGTCGGCTACGCGTCGGGGCGCTCGCGCCCGGTCAGGAGGTGCTCGAAGGCGGCCTGCGGCTGGGCGCCCAGAATCAGGTCGCGCTCGTCGACGGCGAAGGCGGGCACGGCGTTGATGCCGAGCCGGTGCGCCTCGCGCCTGGAGGCCTCGACGACGGTCCGGAAGCGGCGCGGCGCGATCGCCTCGTCGACCGGCGTGGGGTCGAGCCCGGCTCCGACGGCCACGGCGCGCACCACGTCCGGGTCGGAGACGTCGCGGCTCTGCTCCCAGAGCGCCGCCATCGCCGCCCCGTGGTAGGCCGGGTGCCGGCTCGCCTCGCGGGCGAGCTCGGAGCGCGGGATGCCCTCGGGGGTACTCGGGATACAGGTCCCAGGGCAGCCACTCGATCTCGGCGCCGTACGGGCGCTCGAGCCATGTCGCCCGCTCGCAGGCGACATGGCAGAAGGGTCAGAGGTAGTCCGACCAGATCAGGATGCGCGGTGCGGCGTCCACCTAGTCCCCCTCCACGGTCGGCTCGACGGCGTCAAGCGTGGCCTGCCGGACGCTGGTCAGGAATTCGCGCTCCGCGGCCACGGAGGCGCGCCGGGCCTTGAGGATCTCGCGCAGGACGACCTGCACGCTGCCGGCCACCGGGATCGCGAGCAGCGCCCCGATGATGCCGAGGAGCGACGCGCCGACGAGCACGCTCGCGAGCACGATGAAGGGCGACACGTCGACGGTGCGGCGCATCACCACGGGCTGGATGACGTGATTCTCAACGAGCTGGTAGACGACCGCGAAGACGAGCAGGATCAGCGCGGAGGTGACGGACTGGGTGAGCGCAACGAGCACGGCGATCGCCGAGCCGATCGTGGCGCCGATCAGCGGGATCAGGGCGAGCAGGCCGACCAGGAGCCCGAGCGCGAGCGCGTACGGCACGCCAAGGACCCACGCGGTCAGACCCATCGTGGTGCCGGCGATCAGGGCGATCAGGAGGACGCCGCCCGTCCAGCGGGCGATCGTGCCGTTGACCTGCTCGAAGACCTCGAGCGAGCGGTCGGCGTAGCCCGGCCGCAGGAGCTCCGTGATCGCGCGCGTCATGCGCGGGATCTCGAGGAGGAGGAACAGCGTCATGAACAGCACCGTCAGCGCCTTGCCGAAGCCCGTCACGACGGCGGTCGCGACGCCGAGCAGGTTGCTGGCCTGCGCGGGCAGGCGGTCCGCGTACTCGTCGACGAGATCGCGGGTCCGGCTGAGAAAGTCGTAGCGGGCGTCGAGGTCCGCGAACGGCCCCCACGTGCGCAGGTCGTCGACGAGGGCCGGCGCGCGCGCGGCCAGCGTGCGAATCTCGTTGTAGACGGGCGTCACCAGGGCCGCCACGATCAGCCCCACGAGAACGATCACGCCGAGGATGACGAGCCCGGCGGCGATCCCACGGCGGCCGCCGAGGCGCTTCTCCAGCACCGACACGATCGGGTTCAGCGCGAGCGCGAGGAACGCGGCCACGACGATCAGGGTCAGGACCGAGCGCACCTGCCAGACCCCGAAGACCACGATTCCGAACGCCAGGAGCGTCAGCAGGATGCGGACGAGGGTCCGCGTCGCGATGGTGACCTCGACGCGCGGCGGGGGCTCGGGAACGTGTGCCACGGCCCGAGTGTATCGCGCTGCGGGGTAGGCTCCCGGCATGACGGCGCCCCTGACCGTGATCACCGGCGGCTCGTCGGGCATCGGGCTCGCGCTGGCCCGCCGACGGGCCGAGCACGGCGACCGCCTGCTGCTCATCGCGCGCGGGCGAGAGCGGCTCGAGGCGGCCGCCTCGGCGCTCGGGGCCGAGGCCCTCGTCGCCGACGTCGCCCACGACGACGGGATCGCGGCGCTCGCCGAACACCTCGCCGCCGAGCCCCGCGTCGACCTCCTCATCAACAACGCGGGCGGGCCCTTCCGGGCGCCGCTCCTCGAGCACGACCATGCGGCCGCCCGCGACGCGATCGACCTGCTGTACCTCTCGATGGTCCGCGTCACGGGCCTCGCCTGGGACGGCCTCGTGGCCGCCGGCGGGTCCGTGGTCAACGTGGTCAGCGTCGCCGGCACGGTGGCCACGGGCTCCGCGCCGCACTACGCGGCCGCCAAGCACGCCGCGATCGCCTGGTCGCGCGCGCTCCACGTGGAGGCGGCGGCGGTCGGGGTCCACGTCCTCACCGCGAACCCGGGCCCGGTGGCCACCGTCGCGTTCCCGCACGACCGCCTTCGCGGCCACCCGTGGGCGCGCCACGCCGTGATCGACGACGACGCCTGCGCCGAGCGTATCCTGCGCGCCCTCGGGCGCCGCCGGGCGGAGTCGTTCCAGCCGGAGTGGTGGCGGGTCGCCGCCGTCGCCCAGGCTATGGCTCCGGGGGCGATGGCGCGGATCGCGCGGCGCTCGCGGCGGCGCTTCGGCTAGCCGCGTGGCGCGAAGCCGATCGCGGCGCGCACGTCCTCGAGCACGGGCACGGCGATCGCGCGGGCGCGCTCGGCGCCTGTGGCGAGGATCCGCTCGACCTCGCCCGGGTCCGCGGCGATCTCCGCGTGGCGAGCCTGGATCGGCTCCAGCAGCGCCACGACGGCGTCGGCGACGGCGCCCTTGAAGTCGCCGTAGCCCGACCCGGCAAAGCGGGCCTCGAGCGCGGGGACGGGTGCGCCCTCGATCGCCGAGAGCAGGGCCAGGAGGCCGGTCACGCCCGGCTTGGCCTCCGGGTCGGCGCGCACCTCGCCGTCCGAGTCGGTGACGGCGGACATGAGCTTCTTGCGCAGGCGCTTGGGGTCGTCGAGGAGGAGCAGCGTGCCCTGCTCGGTGCCGCCCGTGGTGGACATCTTCCTCGTCGGCTCCTGCAGGTCCACGATGCGCGCGCCGACGGGCGGGATCTGCGCCTCTGGGACGACGAAGGTGTCGCCGTAGCGGCCGTTGAAGCGGATCGCGATGTCGCGCATCAGCTCGAGGTGCTGGCGCTGGTCCTCGCCGACGGGCACAAGGCCCGCCCGGTAGAGCAGGACATCGGCGGCCTGGAGGACCGGGTAGTCGAAGAGGCCGACCGAGACCGACTCCTGCCCGCCCGACTTGTCCTTGAACTGCGTCATCCGCTTGAGCTCGCCGTAGGTGGCAGTGCAGTTGAGGTACCAGGCGAGCTCGGTGTGCTCGGGCACGTGGCTCTGGGCGAAGAGGACCGAGCGGTCCGGGTCGACGCCGGCGGCCACGAGCAGGGTGGCGAGGCCGAGGGTCGAGGCGCGCAGCGCGGCGGGGTCGACGGGGACCGTGATCGAGTGCAGGTCGACGATCGAGTAGATGCACTCGTGCTCGTCCTGCATCGCGGACCAATGGCGGATCGCGCCGAGCAGGTTGCCGATGTGCTTGTCCCCGGTCGGCTGGATGCCGCTGAACACGCGTGCCATGGCCGAAACCGTACCGGCGGAGCCGTCCGGAGGCGCTGGCGGTCTGGTAGGGTCGGCGCGTGTCCGAGCAGGACCAGCCGCCGCTCGATCGCATCCGCGATCGCCTCGAGGACCTCTCGCCCAACGACCGGCTGGTCGCCGAGGCCGTGCTGCGCGACCCGACCGGAGTCGCCTTCCACAGCGCCGACCAGCTGGCCGGACAGGCCGGCGTCTCGAAGGCCGCCGTCGTGCGCTTCGGCGCGCGCCTCGGCTACGGCGGGTTCGCCGGGCTCCAGGAGGCGCTGCAGGGCGGCGTGCGCGAGCGGCTCGAGGCCGTCGACGACGCGCCCGCCCCGCACGGCAGTCTGGTTGACCGCTGGCTGACCGCCGTCGAGGCCGACCTGCGGGCGGTCGCCGGCACGACGACGCCCGCCACCCTCGAGCAGGCCGCGGCGCTGCTCGAGACGGGGGAGGGCTGGATCCACGTGTTCGGGCAGCGGGCGAGCGCCGCCGTCGCCGAGTACGCCTACTTCCTGCTCAACCCGATGCTCCCCAACGTGGTGCGGGTCGAGGCCGGCGAGTCCGCGCTCGCCGACCGGCTGATCGGGATCGGCCCCGAGGACCGCCTGCTCGCCTTCACCTTCCGGCGCTACGCGAAGGTCACGACCGAGGTGGCGGCGTTCTTCCAGGAGGCCGGGGCGCCGGTGGTCCTGGTCACGGACTCGCCCGCCGCGCCCGCCGCCCGCCACGCCACCGAGGTGCTGGTCTGCGCCGACGACTCGCCCGCGCCGTTCCCGACCGCCGTGACCGGGATCTTCCTCGTCGAGCTCCTCGCCGCGACCCTGCTCGAGCGCAACCCGTCGAGCATCGGGCGCCGGCTTGACGACGCCGAGCGCATCTGGGGCCGCTTCGGCACCTACGGGGCCGAGGCCGGCGATCCGGACGATTCCGCCGACGTGCGGCAGGATTAGGCCGCACGCGTCGCGAAGGCGATCCCGAAGGTCATGGAGTCCGTTCCCCTCATCGGCGGCGTCTGGAGCGCGATCGGCGACCTGCTCGCCCAACTCGTCGAGCGCATCCAGGAGCTCGGCCTGTGGGCCGTGTTCCTGCTCACGATGGGGGACTCGTTCGGCCTGCCCTCCTCGGGCGAGTTCGTGATGCTGGTCTGGAGCGGCCTCGACGAGTACCCGCTCCTGCTCGTCATCCTGATCGGCTGGGTCGGCGCCGCGGTCGGCGACAACTGCGCCTACTGGGGCGGCCGGCTGATCGGCAACCCCGTGATCCGCCGCGTGATCAGCGAGGAGCGGCGGGTCAGCGCCCAGGATTACATCCACCGCCACGGCGCGAAGGCGATCGTGGGCGGCCGCATGCTCGCCGCCGTGCGGACCAAGGTGCAGGTCCTCGCGGGCGCCGCGCACTACCCATACCTGCGCTTCGTGGTCTACGACGCGATCGGCTGCCTGACCTGGGCGATCACCTTCGGCATCATCGGGCGCGTGGTCGGCGACGCCGTCGGCGTCACGTCGATCGTCGACCGGATCGGTGTCGTCGCCGTGATCGGCGTGGCGCTCGTCGTCGCCCTCGCGATCGCGCAGCGGCTGGTCCTGCCGCGCCTCGCTGCGCGGCGCGTGAACAGCGACTGAACGCAACCCGAACGCCCCTCTCAGGGGCCTTTCAGGTTCGGGGCGCAGACCGGCGGAGCGGAGGAACCCGCGACCCTGGCGCCCCATGAGGAGCACCAGCATCACCCGCATCACCACCGGCACGCTCGTCGCCCTGCTGACCGGATCGATTGCCTACGACTTCTGGGGCGCCGCGGTGGCCCTCGTCGCCGGCGCCACCTTCTGACGCATGTCCAAGGACGAGCCCGCCCCGCGCGTCCACGCCGCGAGCGGCGACTGACCCCGACCCAGCGCGACCCCGACCGGAGCCCCGCCATGTCCACCCGCGCCCTCCTCGGCATCGTCCTCGGCCTCGCCGTCAGCGTCGTCGCCGTCGGCGGCCTCGCCTGGGCCGGCGCCGCCGATTCCTCACTCGAGCTTTCGTCGCAGGCCCGCGACGCCGACGGGACGGGCCTCGACCCCGCCACCATGTTGCGGCTGCGCACGCCCGAGCCGGCACCCGCCCCTGTCGCCGAGCACGACGCGGGCTGGGAGTCGGCCGCACCCACCGCGGCCGAGCAGCCCGGCGCGTGGGACGAGGACGACGACGATGAGGCCGAGGACGACGACGAGTCCCGCCGTCGGATACCGTTACCCCGCGCGTGCGGGCGTGGCGAAACGGCAGACGCGCCGGGTTTAGGTCCCGGTGGGGGCGACCCCGTGGAGGTTCGAGTCCTCCCGCCCGCATCGGCCCTTGCGTTCGGGGGCGGTACCTGTAGCATCGACTCGGCGGCCTTAGGCCATTCCGGCCCGGCCGACGGGGAGGGCATGGCGATGGCGGCGGACGAGGCGGCAGCGGACCCGGCGAAGGCCGACGAGGAGCGCCGCCAGCGCACCATCGACCGCACGGAGATCGCGATCGCGATCCTGCTCGGCATCGCGGCCATCCTGACCGCCTGGGCGACCTTCCAGAGCTCGCAGCTCGGCGCCGCCGTGACCGCGGCCTACAGCGAGGGCATCCGCCTGTCCGACACGGCCTCGCAGGCCTTCAACGACGCGAGCGCCACCGACATCGCCGACGAGGCGCTGTTTCTGGAGTTCGCGAAGGCCGCGAACGCCGGCGACGAGGGCACCGCGGACTACATCTACAGCTCGCTGATGAGCGAGGACCTCGCGGCCGCCGTCGACTGGTGGAGTGACCAGCCCGACTCCGCCGGCTACGACACGCCCTTCGTCGAGGACAATCCGAACTGGTCGACGGTCGCCTACGACGACGCCGCGGCGATCGACGCCGACGCGCAGGCCAAGTTCGAGGAGGCGACGGCCAAGGACGCCCTCGGCACCGACTTCGACGTCCTCTCGATCATCATCGCCATCTCGCTGTTCCTCTTCGGCGTCGGCAGCCTCGTGCGGCAGGAGCGGATCAAGATCGGGCTCGGCGCGGTCGGCGCCGTGATCCTCGTCTACTCCGCGGTCCGGCTGGTCCAGCTCGGCAACCCCGCGGGCGTCTCGCTCGGCACGCTGTTCTGAGCGGGCGCGCGGCCCAGGCGCCTTCGCACTGACCGGACAGCCCGCGCGGATCGCCTACCATCCGTGCCCCGCCAACGGGTGACCCGCCGGAGAGACCAGCCGCATGCAGACCGCCGTAGAGACCCTCGAGGACGACAAGGTCCGGATCCGCGTCGAGATCGACGCCGATGACGTCGACCACGCGTTCGAGCGCGCCCTGTCGGACCTCGCCAAGGACGTCCGTGTCCCCGGGTTTCGCAAGGGCAAGGCCCCCGTCGCCGTCGTGCGCCAGCGGCTCGGCGAGGAGGCGGTCCGCGACGAGGCGCTGCGCTCGCACCTCAACGGCTGGTGGCGGCGCGCGCTGGCCGCCGCCGGCGTCGACGGCATCGGCCAGCCGGAGATCGATTGGGACGACCTGCCTGTGGAGGGCGCCCCGTTCACGTTCACCGGCACGGTGCAGGTGCCGCCCACGGCGGTCCTGCCGGCCGACCTCGAGCTCGCCGCCGTCAAGCCCGAGCTGACCGTCCCCGACGACTACGTCGACCAGGAGGTCGAGCGGATCCGCGCCGCCGGCGCGACGTTCGAGGTCGCCGCGGTGGCGGTGGAGAGCGGCCACCAGGTGCTCGTCGACATGCACGGCACGATCGACGGCAACGCGATCAAGGACGCGCAGGCCACGGACCTCCTGGTCGAGGCGGGCGCCGGGCGCCTGCTCGACGAGCTCGACGAGGTGCTGATCGGCATGCAGGCCGGCGAGTCCCGCGAGGTCACCGTGACGCTGCCCGCCGAGCAGAAGCCGAAGAAGCTGGCCGGCCGCGAGGCGGTCTTCGCCGTCTCCGTCAAGGAGGTGCGCGTCCGCGTGCTGCCCGAGCTCGACGACGAGTTCGCCAAGCAGGTCGCCGGGTTCGACACGCTGCAGGAGCTGAAGGACGACATCCGCCAGGGCCGCGAGCAGAACCTCGAGCGCGAGGCCGACGGCCAGTTCCGGCGCAACGTGCTCCAGGACCTCGGCGCCCAGGTCGCGGTCGACGTGCCGACGGCCATGATCGGCCGCCGCATCGACGATCGCCTCCAGTCGATGGCCCGCTCACTCGGTCAGCAGGGCATCGAGCTCCAGCAGTACCTGCGCATGATGGGCCGCGACCTCAACACGCTGGCCATGGAGCTCGCGCCCGAGTGCGAGCGCGAGGTCCGCGAGGAACTCGCCCTCGACGCCTACATCGAGCGCCACGGGATCGCCGTCTCGGACGACGACCTGCGCGCCTTCATCGCCGAGCAGGCCGAGGCGGAGGGCGAGGGCGACGAGGTCGTCGAGCGGATCATGGGGGACGCCGCGATGCGCGAGGACGTGCGCCGCGACCTGACGCTGAAGAACGGGCTCGACCACGCCATCGCCCAGGCGCAGGCGATCACGCCCGACGAGGCGGAGGCGCGGGCGAACGCGCGCTCCGGTTCGGCCGCGGACGCGGCCCCTGCGGAGCAGAATGGGGAGAAGGCCGACGACGCGTCGGCCGACTCCGAGCAGGAATCCTGACCCCACCCATCGAAAGGCCACATCGTGAGTCCTCTTGTCCCCATGGTCGTCGAGCAGACGTCGCGCGGCGAGCGCGCGTTCGACATCTATTCGCGCCTCCTCAGCGAGCGCATCATCTTCCTCGGCACGCCGGTCGATGACCAGATCGCCAACCTGATCGTCGCGCAGCTGATCCACCTCGAGTCGGAGGACCCGGACAAGGACATCGCGCTGTACATCAACTCGCCCGGCGGCTCGGTCTACGCCGGCATGGCGATCTACGACACGATGCAGTTCATCAAGCCGGACGTGCAGACGATCTGCGTCGGCATCGCGATGTCGATGGGCGCGTTCCTCTTGGCCGGCGGCGCGAAGGGCAAGCGGATGGCCCTGCCGAACTCGAAGATCCTGATCCACCAGGTCTCCGCCGGCTTCCAGGGCCAGGCGACGGACATCGAGATCCACGCCCGCGAGATCATCGACATGCGGCGCAACCTCGACCGCCTGCTGGCCGAGAACACCGGCCAGCCCGCCGAGAAGGTCAAGCAGGACACCGAGCGTGACAACTTCATGAGCGCCGAGGAGGCGCGGGAGTACGGCATCATCGACCAGGTGATCGAGCACCGCTGAGATGACCGGCACGGGGGACACCGGCGAGCAGCTGCTCTGCTCCTTCTGCGGGAAGACGCAGCGCCAGGTGCGCAAGCTGATCGCCGGTCCCGGGGTCTACATCTGCGACGAGTGCATCGATCTCTGCAACGAGATCATCGACGAGGAGCTGAAGGCCCCGACGACGCTCGAGGGGCGGGCGCTGCCCGCGCCGCAGGAGATCTGGGACGTCCTCAACGACTACGTGGTGGGGCAGGACGAGGCCAAGCGGATGCTGGCCGTCGCCGTCTACAACCACTACAAGCGCGTGCGCATGGCCGCGGAGGCCGAGGACGCCGTGGAGCTCGGCAAGTCGAACATCCTGCTGCTCGGCCCCACGGGCTGCGGCAAGACGCTGATGGCGCAGACCCTCGCGCGCATCCTCGACGTGCCGTTCGCGATCGCGGACGCGACCGCGCTGACCGAGGCGGGCTACGTCGGCGAGGACGTGGAGAACATCCTGCTCAAGCTGATCCAGGCCGCGGACTACGACATCAAGAAGGCCGAGACCGGGATCATCTACATCGACGAGGTCGACAAGGTCGCCCGCAAGTCGGAGAGCCCGTCGATCACGCGCGACGTCTCGGGCGAGGGCGTCCAGCAGGCGCTCCTCAAGATCCTCGAGGGCACCGTCGCGTCCGTGCCCCCGCAGGGCGGCCGCAAGCATCCACACCAGGAGTTCCTGTCGATCGACACGACGAACATCCTGTTCATCTGCGGCGGCGCCTTCGCCGGCCTCGAACGCATCGTCGAGCGCCGCGTCGGTAAGAACAGCGTCGGCTTCGGCGCTGAGGTCACGTCGATCTCGCGGCGCGGGGGCGCCGAGCTCCTGCAGGAGGTGCGCCCCGAGGACCTCGTGCAGTTCGGCCTGATCCCCGAGTTCGTCGGCCGCCTGCCGATCATCAGCGCCGTGCACCAGCTCGACCGCGACGACCTCGTGCGGATCCTCGTCGAGCCCAAGAACGCCCTCACGAAGCAGTACCAGCGCTTCTTCGCGTACGACGACACCGAGCTCGTCTTCCACGAGGACGCCCTGTGGGCGATCGCCGACAAGGCCCTCGAGCGCGAGACGGGCGCCCGGGGCCTGCGCTCCATCATCGAGAACGCGCTGACCGACGTGATGTTCGAGCTGCCGAGCCGCTCCGACATCGCGCGCTGCATCGTCACGGCGGACGCGATCGAGCGCGGCGTCCGCCCGACCCTGGTCACCACCGGCGGGCACGCCTCCATCGACGCGCCCGCCGAGGAATCGGCCTAGACCCCCGATGGCCGGCCCGGTCCGGCTCAACCGCTTCCTCGCCGCCGCCGGCCTCGGCACGCGTCGCGAAGTCGAGGGGCTCGTGCGCGCGGGCCGCGTCACCGTCGACGGCACCGTGATGGAAGACCCGGCGGTGAAGGTGGCCGCGGGCCAGGCGGTGCTCGTCGACGGCGAGGGGCTCGGTGCGGGCCCGACGGGCGCGGTGCTGCACCGGGTCCCCGGGGCGCCGTTGGCGATCGTGCATCCCGGGCAGTTGCACCCGGTGCTGCCCCTGCCGGTCTCCGGCGGCGGCCTCGAGCTCCTGCTCGCCGATCCGCGCCTCGCGCGCCGGCTCTGCGACAGCCGCCACCCCCTCAAGGAGAAGGTGGACCGCAACGGCATCCGCACGCGCCTCGCGGGGTTCGACCTCGAGGAGCTCGCCGCCGGCGCGTGGCGGCCGATCAGCCCCCGTGAGCTGGAGAGGCTGCGGCTCTCGGCCCGGCTCCCGCCGCGGGCGGGCTAGCCTTCGTCGCATGGGACGCGGATTCGTCGCCGTCACGGAGCTCGAGGTGCGCCTGCCGGGCTCCGCCACGCTCAAGGACCGGCGCAGCGCGCTGGCCCGGTTGCGCAACGGGCTCGCCGAGCGTTTCGGCGCCAGCGTCGCCGAGGTGGGGGACCTCGACACGCCGCAGCACGGCGCCCTGCTCGTGGCCTCGGCCCAGCAGTCGCAGGCCGACTGCGACGCGTTCGTGCAGCGGCTCGAGGGCTGGCTCGAGGAGCGCGAGGTCGAGGTCGGGATCCTGCAGACCCGTGCGGTGACGCCGGGGGACCTCGAGTGAAGCGCGGCGGCAAGGAGCGGGGACGGCGCATCGACGGCCTCTTGCGCGAGGTGATCGGCGAGCGCATCGCCCGGCTCAACGACCCGCGCCTGCGCGTGGTGACCGTGGTCGAGGTGCGCGCCTCGAAGGACACGGCCGTGGCCGACGTGTTCGTGCAGCTGCACGGGACTAGGCAGGCCCAGCAGGGCGCGCTCGAGGGCCTCGAGGCGGCGCGCCCGGTGCTGCAGGGCGCGATCAACGCGGAGCTGAGCCTGCGCAACACGCCGGTCCTGCGCTTCGTCCACGACGAGTCCGTCGACCGCGCCCTGCGGATCGAGGAGCTCCTGCGCGACAACCCACCCGTCCTGCCGCCGGAGGATGCGACGTGAGCGGCACGACCGCGGACGCGGCCGCGCTCCTGCGCGAGCACCCGCGGATCGTGGTGGCCTGCCACGAGGGGCCCGACGGCGACGCCCTCGGCAGCCTCGTCGGCGCCGGGCGCGCCCTCGCCCGCGGCGGCTGGGACGTGGCGCTGTGGGCCCCGGGCGATGCGGCGCTCCCCGACGACTACGCGTGGCTCGGCTACGACGACGTCCAGCGCGACCCGCCCGGCGACGTCGGCGAGCGCCTCCTCGTCGCGCTCGACTGCGGCTCGGTCGAGCGGCTCGGCGCTACCGGGCCCGAGGTCGTGCAGGCGGCGGTCGCGACGCTGAACGTCGACCACCACGGCGACAACACCGGCTTCGGGCGGGTCAACGTGGTCGATCCGCAGGCCGCCTCCACTACGATCCTCGTGCACCGCCTGCTCGCCGCCCTCGATGTGCCGGTCGACCTCGACACGGCCGTCGCGCTGTACGTGGGCATCGTCACCGACACGGGCCGATTCATGTACGCCAACGCCGACGCCGAGGCCCACCGCGTGGCGGCCGAGCTGATCGAGCGCGGCGTCGAGGTCGACGAGGTTTTCCGGCGCCTGTACGAGGGCCGCCCGCCGGCACGGGCGCTGCTCCTCGGCCGGGCGCTGTCGCGATTCGAGCTGCGGCTCGGCGGGCGGCTGGCGGCGACCTGGCTGACGATCGCGGACCTCGACGAGACGGGCGCTGACGAGGCCGACTCCGAGGGCGCGATCGACCATCTGCGGGCGCTCCGCGGTGTCGAGGTGGCCGCGCTCGCGCGCGAGCCCCGCGCGGGCGGCGGACGCGTGCAGAAGGTGTCGCTGCGCAGCGCAGACCCCGGGATCGACGTCTCCCGCATCGCCCGCGCGGGCGGCGGCGGCGGCCACCCGATGGCCGCCGGCTTCTCGCTCGAGGGCAGCGCCGCCGACGCGATTGCGCTCGTGGAGCGGGAGCTCGGCGGTGCCTGAGGCCGCTCCGGCGGGCGTCGTCCTCCTCGACAAGCCGGCCGGCGTCAGCAGCTTCGCCGCCCTGCGTCCCCTGCGGGCCGTGTACGGCAAGCGGCTCGGGCACGCGGGCACCCTCGATCCCTTCGCCACCGGGCTGCTCCTCGTCCTGACGGGGCGCGCGACACGGCTGGTCGACCACCTGCACGGGCTCGACAAGGCGTACGCGGCCGTGGTGCAGTTCGGGGCCGAGACGACGACCGACGATCCCGAGGGCGAGCGCACCGCCACCGGCCGGGTCACCGATGAGGCCGCCGTGCGTGCCGCCCTGCCCGCGCTGACCGGGAAGATCGAGCAGGTGCCGCCGGCGGCGAGCGCAGTGCACGTCGACGGCGAGCGCGCGTACCGGCGGTTCCGGCGGGGGGAGGCCGTTACCGTGCCCCCACGCACCGTGACCGTCCACGCCCTCGACCTAATCCGCTTCGACGCCGACGCGCAGACCGCCGAGCTCGAGATCGTCTGCGGCAGCGGCACCTACGTGCGCAGCCTCGCCCGCGACCTCGGCCGCACGGTGGGCGCCGGCGCGCATCTGTCCGCCCTGCGGCGGACGCGGATCGGCCCGTTCCGGGTCGAGGACGCGGCCGCACCGGACGTCGTGGGCGCCGCCGCGCCGCGTGACGTGGCGTGGCGGCCCGCCGCCGCGATCACCGCCGGGCTCCCGCAGGTCGCCCTCGATGCCGACCAGGCGCGCGCCGTCGCCCACGGCCGCGGCGTGCCGTGCCCGGGCGAGGGCCCGGTCGCGCTCCTCGACGATGGCGGCCGGCTGGTCGCGCTCGGCGAGGCCCACGTGGGACAGGCCCGTCCGCGCGTCGTCCTGGAGCCCGCGCCGTGACCGAGCGCCAGATCTTCCAGGGTCTCGGCGACGTCACGCCCGGGCGCCGCGCCGTCGCCCTCGGCACCTTCGACGGCGTGCACCTCGGACACCGCGCGGTCGTGCGGGCCGCTGTTGCCGCGGCCGCGCACCGCGAGGCGACCGCCTGCGCCGCCACGTTCCACCCGCGGCCCGTCACGGTGCTGCGGCCCGGGACCCCGTCGAACACCCTGGCCGGCGTCGCGCTGCGGACGCGGCTCCTGCTCGAGGCCGGGGCCGACGAGGTCGCGCTCCTGCGCTTCGACCGCGGGCTCGCGGTGCTCGACGCGGAGCGGTTCGTCCGCGACGTCCTGGTGGAGCGCCTCGGCACCGTCGCCGTCGCCGTCGGACGCGACTTCCGCTTCGGCTCGGACCGGTCGGGCGACGTGGCCCTGCTCGAGCGGCTCGGCGCCGAGCACGGGTTCGAGGTCGAGGCGATCGAGCTCCTCGGCCAGGACGGCGAGCGGATCTCGTCGTCGCGGATCCGCGGACTGATCGCCGAGGGCCGGGTCGACAGGGCGGCGCAGCTGCTCGGGCGCCCGCCGAGCGTCGAGGGCACGGTCCAGCACGGCGACAAGCGCGGCCGCGAGATCGGCTTCCCCACCGCGAACCTCGGCGTCGTGCCCGGCCAGCAGCTGCCGGCGGAGGGCATCTACGCCGGCTGGGCGCTCGTGCCGCCCGGCGAGATCCGCCATCCCGCGGCGATCAGCGTCGGGCGCAACCCGCACTTCGGTGACGTCGACGACCTGCGGATCGAGGCGCACCTCCTCGACTACGCGGGCGACGAGCTGTACGGCACCCCGCTGCGGCTCGAGTTCGTCTCGATGCTGCGCGTCCAGGAGGTCTACGACGGCGTCGAGGCGCTGCTCGCCCAGATCAACCGGGACGTGGCGGAAACCCGCAGGCGCCTCGCCGTCTAGACGCGCTAGCGTGGGTTCCGTGCGCCGTCCTGTCCTCCTCCTGCTCGCGCTCCTCGTATTCGCCGTCAGCGCCGGGGGCACGGCCCAGGCGGGACCCGTCGGCCGGGTCATCGGTGGTGTGCCGGCCGACCCCGCCGTCTGGGGCTTCGCCGTCGCGCTCACCACCGACTACGGCACGCAGTTCTGCGCCGGCTCCCTCGTACAGCCGCAGTGGGTACTGACCGCGGGCCACTGTCGGATCTACGCGGCGAGCGCCGTGCGGGTGGTCGTCGGGGAGACGAACCTGCGCGGTTCCGCCGCAGGGCTGCCGATCGACCGGATGATGCGCCATCCGGACTACCGCAGGGCCGTGCCCGGGGCTCCGCGCAACGACCTGATGCTGCTGCGCCTGCGCGATCCCGTCGCCGCACCCACCGTGGCCCTCGGCAGCGCGGCCCCGGCGACCGGCCAGATCCTACGGGTCGCGGGGTGGGGCGCCACGACCTACAACCGGGTCGACGACAGCTTCGGCCCGAGCAGCCCGGCCCTGCGCACCACGACCGTGCGCGTGCGGTCGCCGGAGACGTGCGTCACCGACTACGGCGCGGGGGTGTTCATCCCGGCCGACATGGTCTGCGCCAGCCTCCGTGGCCAGGACGCCTGTGCGGGCGACAGCGGCGGCCCCCTCGTCCAGGGTCAAGGCGCTGCGGCGGTCCTCGTGGGCGTGGTCTCGTGGGGCACCGGCTGCGCCCTGCCGAACTACCCTGGGGTCTACGCGGTCGTCGCCAACCACACCTGCTGGATCAACGGCGTAACCCTCCCGCCCGAGCCGGTCGCCCAGCTGGTCGCGGCGCCCGGCGATGGCGTGCTCGACGCGGAGTGGACGTGGTCGGGCCCGTGCGCGCAGGCGCCCGAGCCGACGGCGTTCCGCGTGCGCGTGCTCGAGACAGGGCAGGTCGTCGACGTCGACGGCGCGCGGCCGCGCGCCGCGCTGACCGGCCTCGTTAACGGGCAGGCCTACACCGTCACGGTCAGCGCACTCAACGCCAACGGCGAGAGCGCCGCGGCGACCACGACCGGGGCGCCGGCCCCGGGGCCACTCGTGCCCACGGGCGCCGCCTGGACCGGGCTCGGCACGGCCACCCTCGGCTACGAGGTCCCGCCGCAGGCCGAGGCGATCCGCGTGCGCACCGCGACCACCCACGGCCGCCGCCTGCTCCTCGGCCCGTGGACGGACCTGCCGGCCGATCCAGCGTCCCGGCGGCTGCGGATCGGTGTCGACGGCCTGCCGGCGGCCGCCGTGCGCGTGCGCCTCGACGTCGAGCGGGCCGGGGTTGCGACGCCGACCCGCAGCGCGGCGCTCGAGCAGCCCGTGAAGCCCGCCCAGATCGGGCGGGTGCGGGTGACCGGCGCCGCCGAGGTCGGGCGCCGCGTGGCGTGCGAGATCGGGCGCTGGACGGGCACGCGCCCCATCGTCGTGGCCCGCCAGTGGCTGCGCGACGGGCGCGCCATCACGAGCGCCACCGGACGCTCGCTTCGCCTCAGCACCCCGGACGAGGGTACCGCCCTGCGCTGCCGCGTCACGGTCTCGGGACCGGGCGGCGCGACCCGCGCGACCAGCGCCGCGGTCGTCGTGGCGGGCTAGCCGACCGCGTCGGCGTCGGGCACGGCGTGCCGGCGCGCGACGCCATCGGCTTGGGCGGCCTCGGCGACGGCGAGCGCGACGTTCTCGACCACGCGGCGGTTGAACACGCTCGGGACGATGTATTCGGGCGCGAGCTCCTCGGGCGTGATGACGTCGGCGATCGCGTCCGCGGCCGCCAGCTTCATACCCTCCGTGATGCGGCGCGCGCGCACGTCGAGCGCACCGCGGAAGATGCCCGGGAAGGCGAGCACGTTGTTGATCTGGTTGGGGTAGTCGCTGCGGCCCGTGGCCATCACGGCGGCGATGCCCTCGACGGCCTCGGGCAGAACCTCCGGCTTGGGGTTCGCCATCGCGAAGACGATCGGGTCGGGAGCCATCGAGCGCACCATCTCGGGCGTGATCACGCCCGGGCGGGAGACGCCGATCACCACGTCCGCGCCCCGCAGGGCGTCGGCGGGCCCCCCGGTCAGGCCGAGCGGGTTCGTGCGCTCCGCGTACGCCCGCAGCGCCGGGTCGAGCCCGGGCCGGTCGCGGTGCACGATGCCGTCGACGTCAACGCCGATGATGTGCGTCGCGCCCGCCACGAGGAGCATCTCCGTGATGGCGGTGCCCGCCGCGCCCGTCCCGATCACCGCAATGCGCGCGTCGGGGAGGTCCTTGTGCACGACCCGGAGTGCGTTGCGCAGGGCCGCGAGCACCGTAACCGCCGTGCCGTGCTGGTCGTCGTGGAAGACGGGGATGTCGACGAGCTCCTGCAGACGCCGCTCGATCTCGAAGCAGCGCGGGGCCGCGATGTCCTCGAGGTTAATCCCGCCGAAGCCGGGCGCCAGGGCCGCGGTGGTGCGCACGATCTCGTCGACGTCGGTCGTGTCGAGGCAGATCGGCCAGGCGTCGACGCCGGCGAACTCCTTGAACAGCATCGCCTTGCCCTCCATCACGGGCAGGGCGGCGGCGGGGCCGATGTCGCCGAGGCCGAGCACGGCGGTGCCGTCCGTGACGACGGCGATCGCGTTGCCCTTCGCGGTCAGGTTCCAGACCCGCTCGGGGTCCTCGCCGATCGCCTCGCAGACGCGCGCCACGCCGGGCGTGTAGGCCATCGAGAGGTCGTCACGGGTGCGGATCGGCACCTTGCCTGCCATCTCGATCTTGCCGCCCTTGTGCATCAGGAACGTGCGGTCGGAGACGCTGACCACGCGGATCCCGTCGATCGCGCGAATCGCGTCGACGATGCGGCGCCCGTGGTCCTCGTCGGCGCAGAGCACACTGATGTCGCGCACCACATGCCCGGCGTCGACCCGGACGAGGTCGATGGCGCCCAGGATCGCGTCCGCCTCGCCGACCGCGGCGGCCACACGCGCGAACTGCCCGGGCTCGTGCGGGATCACCGCGCGGATCGTGAGGCTGTACGACGCGGAGTGGTGGACGGCCACGGCTCAAGCGTAGCGTGGTGCCGGGCGACTACCCTCCAGCGCATGGTGAAGAAGGCCTCGGAACTCGACCTCGGCGACGAGCCCGCGCGCGAGGCGCGGCTCTTCCTCGTCGACGGCAACTCGCTGGCCTACCGGGCCTTCTTCGCGCTGCCGGAGGACTTCGCCACCAGCGAGGGCTTCCCGACGGGCGCGCTGTTCGGGTTCGCACGCATGCTGATGAAGATGCTGCAGGACTACCGCCCGCAGGGCGTCGTGGTCTGCTGGGACGAGAAGCCCACCGAGCGGCTCGCCCTGCACGAGGGCTACAAGGCCTCGCGGCGTCCCACGCCGGAGCTGCTCAAGGAGCAGCGGCCCTACTTCCCCGAGCTCGTCGACGCGTTCGGCTACCGCAACCTCAGCGTGGAGGGCCGGGAGGCCGACGACGTGATCGGCACGCTGACCCGGATCGCCGACGAGCACGGGGTGCCGACCTGCATCGTCTCGACCGACCGCGACGCCTTCCAGCTGGTCTCCGAGCGGGTCTGCCTGATGATGACGCCACGCGGCTTCTCGGAGGTTCTCGTGTACACGCCCGCGCGGGTCGCGGAGCGCCTCGGAGTGCCGCACACGGCCGTGCCGGACCTAATCGGCCTCAAGGGCGACACCTCCGACGACATCCCGGGCGTGCCCGGCATCGGCGACAAGACGGCCGCCGACCTCCTCGCCCGCTTCGGCACCCTCGAGGGGGTCTACGAGCATCTCGACGAGATCGCCGGGCCCAAGCGCAAGCAGAGCCTCGTCGAGCACAGAGAGGAGGCGTTTCGCTCGCGCGAGCTCGGCACGATCGTGCGCGACATTCCCGAGCTCACCGATTTCGACCCGGCGGCCGAGCTCGATCGGCCACCCGACCGTGCGAAGCTCGCGGAGCTGTTCCGGCGCTGGGAGATGCACGACCTCCTGCGCCGGCTCGAGGACCTCGACGAGTCACTTCCCCCGCTGACCCTGGAGGGCGCCGCCCAGGCGCGCACGGGCCCGGTCGAGCGCGGACGCGGCGCCGACCTCACCGAGCTCCAGGCGCTGCTCGCCGACGCCGACGAGGCCGGGATCGCCGTCCACGAGGGACTCTGCGCGATCGCGGTCGCTGACGGCGCTCGCGTGGTGCCCGCGGACCTGCCCGGCCTCGTGGACCTCCTGGACGGGCCGGCCCTGATCGCGCACGACGCCAAGCGCTCCCTGCGCGCGCTCGGCGCCGAGCGCGTCGCACCGGCCTTCGACACCGCGCTCGCCGCCTACCTGCTCGACCCGGGCCGCTCCGGATACGCCTTCGATGACCTCCTGCGCGAGCACGCGCTGCGCGTCGAAGCGGACGGCGAGGGGGCGGACGCGGTGCGGGAGGCGCTCGGGGTGCGCCTACTGCGGCCCAAGCTCACGGAGCGCCTGCGCGAGCGGCGCCTGCTCGGCCTGCTCGCCGACCTCGAGCTGCCGCTGGTGCCCGTCCTCGCGGAGATGGAGCGCGTCGGGATCGCGATCGACGCCGCCGTGCTCGGTGCGATCGCGGACCGCTGCGCCGCCGAGGTCGCCGAGCTCGAGGGCGAGGCGCACCGCCTGGCCGGGGGCGAGTTCGCGCTCGGCTCCCCGAAGCAGCTCGGCGAGGTCCTGTTCGGGACGCTCGGGCTGCCCGTCGAGAAGTCCGGCAAGACCGGGCCGTCGACGGACCGCACCGTGCTCGCCAAGCTGCGCGACCAACACCCGATCATCGCCGTGATCGAGCGCTGGCGCGAGCTCTCCAAGCTGCTCAGCACGTACCTGCGCGTGATTCCCGAGGCCGCGGACGCCGCCGGTCGCGTGCACACCACGTTCTCGCAGCACACGGCGGCGACCGGGCGGCTGTCCAGCACGAACCCGAACCTGCAGGCGATCCCCGTGCGCAGCGAACTCGGGCGCGAGATCCGGGCCGCCTTCGTCGCGCCACCCGGGCGGCTGCTCGTCTCCTGCGACTACTCGCAGGTCGAGCTGCGCATCCTCGCGGCCCTGAGCGGCGAGCCGGGCCTCGTCGACGCCTTCCGCCGCGGCGACGACGTGCACCGGGCGACGGCCGCGGAGGTGCTCGGCAAGAACCCGGCGGACGTCACCAAGGACGAGCGCGACCGCGCCAAGGCCGTCAACTTCGGGATCATCTACGGGATCAGCGCGTTCGGGCTGTCCGAGCAGCTCGAGATCCCGCGCGACGAGGCCCAGGGCTACATCGACACCTACCTCGGCCGCTACCCCGCGGTGCGGGCCTTCATCGACGCCACCATCGCCGAGACGGAGCAGCGGGGCTACGCCCTCACGCTGCTCGGGCGCCAGCGCCCGATCCCCGAGCTGCGGGCGCGGAACCGGCAGGTCCGCCAGCTCGGTGAGCGCCTAGCCGTCAACTCGCTGATCCAGGGCAGCGCCGCCGACATCATCAAGCTGGCGATGATCGCCTGCGACCGGCGGCTGCGCGATGAGGGCCGCGACGCCGCGCTCGTCCTGCAGATCCACGACGAGCTCCTGTTCGAGGCGGCGGAGGCGGTGGCCGAGGAGATCCGGCGGATCGCGGTCGAGGAGATGGTCGCGGCGCACGCCCTCGACCCGCCGCTGGTCGCCGAGGCGGGAATCGGCCCGACCTGGGCCGCCGCCAAGGGCTAGGGTCGGTTTGCGGCCCGGTTTCCCGGCCGCTGGTACGCTTGCGCGCGTTCACCGGCCGGAACCGGCCGACTCCCACGACAAGGACAGTCCTCTACCGATGCCGCAGACCAAGGAAGAGATGATCGCCGCCGACCCCAGCGTGTGGGTCGAGATCGACGGCGAGATGGTGCCCAACTACGACGCGACGATCGCCGACTTCTCGGAGGGCGACGTGGTGACGGGCAAGGTCGTGCGCATCGACAAGGACGAGGTGCTGATCGACATCGGCTACAAGAGCGAGGGCGTCATCCCCGTCGCCGAGCTCTCGATCCGCCGCAGCGTCGATCCGGGCGACGAGGTCGAGATGGGGGAAGAGGTCGACGCCCTCGTCATGCAGAAGGAGGACGCGGACGGTCGCCTGATCCTCTCCAAGAAGCGCGCCCGCTTCGAGAAGGCGTGGAAGCGCATCGAGGCCGCCGCCGAGAGCGGCGAGGCCGTCACCGGCTCCGTCATCGAGGTCGTCAAGGGCGGCCTGATCATCGACCTCGGCGTGCGCGGCTTCCTGCCCGCGTCCCTGGTCGACATCCGCCGCGTCCAGGACCTCGAGGAGTTCCGCGGCCAGGAGCTGCGCTGCAAGGTCATCGAGCTGAACCGCTCGCGCAATAACGTCGTGCTGTCGCGCCGCGCGATGCTCGAGGAGGAGCGCCGCGAGGTGCGCCAGCGCATCCTCGACGACCTCCTGCCCGGCAAGACCGTCACCGGTGTCGTCTCCAACATCGTCGACTTCGGCGCGTTCGTCGACCTCGACGGCATCGACGGCCTGATCCACATCTCCGAGCTGTCGTGGAGCCACGTCAACCACCCGTCCGAGCTGCTCGAGATCGGGCAGGAGGTCGAGGTCAAGGTGCTAGACGTGGACCGCGACCGCCAGCGCATCTCGCTCGGCCTCAAGCAGACGCAGTCCGACCCGTGGCAGCGCGTCCTCTCGTCGTACCAGCAGGGCGACGTCGTCCACGGCCGCGCGACGAAGGTCGTCACCTTCGGCGCGTTCGTCGAGATCCTGCAGGGCGTCGAGGGCCTCGTGCACATCTCCGAACTGGCCGAGCGCCACGTCGAGAACCCGCGCGAGGTCGTCTCCCAGGGCGACCACGTGCTGGTCCGCATCATCGAGGTCGATCCCGAGCGCCGCCGCCTGAGCCTGTCGATGAAGCAGGTCCTGCCCGGCGACCCGGTGGTCGCGCCGATCAGCCTCGTGCCCGGCGGCGACCCGTTCATCGACCCGAACGAGCCGGTCGCCGAGGGCGGCGGCTCCGGCGACCTCTCGCTCGACACGGTCGAGGAGGGCGAGTACGACCTCGAGGGGCTGCTCCCGCCCGGCATGGCCGCGGAGCTCGCGGCCGCCGTCGCGGCCGAGCAGGCCGCCGCCGTCGCCGGGGAAGTCGTCGAGGCCGTCGCCGAGGAGGCTGCGGAGGCCGTCAGCGAGGAGGCCGCTGAGATCGAGGCGGTCGTCGAGGAGTCCGCCGAGGCCGAGGCACCCGCCGAGGCCGACGACCAGGCGTAGGGCCGGCCGCTGACCCGGCCGCTCCTGATCGGGCTGTCGGGGGCGATCGGCGCGGGCAAGTCGAGCGTGCTCCGCGCGTTCGCGACGCGCGGCTGCGCCGTGCTGAGCGCGGACGCGATCGTGCACACCCTCTACCACCGCCAGGCCCTGCGCGACCGGATGGTCGAGCGCTTCGGAGCGGACATCCTCGGCTCCGACGGCGAGGTCGATCGCGTCAGCCTCGCCGTCCGGGTCTTCGACAACCCCGACGCGCTGGCGTGGCTCGAGGGGGTCCTGCACCCGCTGGTCGAGGCCGAGTTCGAGGCGTGGGTGCGCGACGTGCTGACCCACGATCCGCCGCCGCCCCTGATCGTCTACGAATCGCCGCTCCTCTTCGAGGCGGGCCTCGAGGCGCGCTTCGACCGCACCCTCGTGGTCACCGCCGACGATGAGGTGCGCCGCCGCCGCATCGCCGCCCGCGGCGGGCTCGAGCGGCTGGCCGAGCGCGAGGCGCGCATGTGGGACCACGCGCGGCGGGCCGCGGCCGCCGACAACGCGATCGACAACTCCGGCAGCACGGGGGACCTGCAGAAGCAGGTGGACGCGTACATCGCGCGATACGCTGGGGGGTGATGCGCCGGATCCTCGCGGTCCTCCTCGTGGTCGGGCTCGCGGTTGGCCTCGTCGGGATCTGGGCGGTGCGCACGGAGCCGGGCTGGTACGTGCAGCTGCGCTACCCCCTCGACTACGAGTGGATCATCGACGCCCACGCCGACAACTACGAGCTGTCGCCGGCGCTCGTGGCCGCCGTGATCTACTCCGAGTCCGGCTTCGACCCGACGGCGGAATCGCCGGCCGGGGCGATCGGGCTGATGCAGCTGTTGCCCGAGACCGCGCAAGGGATCGCGGACCGCACCGGCGGTGGCGGCTTCGTCGCCGACGACCTCTACGACCCCGAGATCAACGTGCGCTACGGCTGCTGGTACCTGCGCCACCTGCAGGAGAAGTATGCCGACCATCCGCAGTCGCTCGATCTGGCGCTGGCCGCCTACAACGCGGGCCAGGGCAACGTCGACGGGTGGGTCGACGCGACCCCCGCAGGCGAGCCGGTCGCGATCCGGTTCGCCGAGACGCGCGCCTACATCCGCAAGGTGCGACACCTGCAGGAGCTCTACCGGGACGGATACGGGCTACGCTAGCCCGATGCTCCTGACGCCCCGCGAGATCGACCGGCTGCTGCTCTTCCAGGCGGCCGAGCTGGCGCGGGCGCGCCGGGCGCGCGGGCTGCGCCTGAACGCGCCCGAGGCGATCGCGCTCGTCGCGGACGCCGTCTGCGAGGCGGCGCGCGATGGCCTGGACCACGCCGGCGCCATCGCCGCCGGACTCGCCGCCGTCGGCCCCGACGAGGTGCTGCCGGGCACGGCATCGCTCGTCGGGCACATCGAGGTCGAGGCCCTCTTCGCGGACGGTAGCCGCCTCGTCGTGGTGCCCGAGCCGCTCGGTCCCCGGGCGCCCGACGGTCCGGGGTCGATCCAGGCGGCGCCCGCGCCGCCCGCGCCCGACCCCGTGGCCGAGATCGCGATCCGCAACACCGCCGCCGTCCCGATCGCCGTCACCTCCCACTGGCACCTGTTCGAGGCCAACCGGCGCCTCGCCTTCGAGCGGCGGGCGGCGTGGGGGATGCGCCTCGCCATCCCGACCGGTAGCACGATCCGCTGGGCGCCCGGCGAGGAGCGCACGGTCCCCGTCCGGCCGTTTGGGGGCGCACGGGTGGCGATGGGCTTCGGCGGGCTCGTCAACGGGCCGCTCGACGCCCCCGGAGCATTCGAGGCGGCGCTCGGACGCGCGTGCGAGCGCGGCTACCTGGGGGCGGACCGGTGAGCGCGTCCTTGGATCCCGCGGCCTACGCGCGCGTCTACGGGCCCACGACGGGCGACCGCGTGCGCCTCGGAGACACGAGTCTGGTGGTGCGGGTCGAGGCCGACGATCAGGAGCGTGGCCAGGAGGTGCTCGCGGGGTTCGCGAAGTCGGCCCGCGACGGGCTGATGGCCCGCTCCACGCTCGACGCGGTCGACATCGCCGTGACCCAGGTGCTCGTGATCGACCCCGTGCTCGGCGTGCGCAAGACGTCGATCGGCATCGTCGACGGGCGCATCGTCGCCGTCGGACGCGCCGGCAACCCCGACGTGATGGACGGGGTCGAGGTCGTGCTCGGCACCAACACCGCGATCGTGTCCGGCGAGGGCCTGATCGCCACGGCGGGCGCGATCGACCCGCACATGCACCTGCTCAGTCCGCGCATCGCGGACCAGGCGCTCGCCGTCGGGGTGACCACGCTCGTCGTCCAGGACTACGGCCCCGTCTGGAACCTCGGCACCAACCCGGCCTGGGCCCTGCGCACGATCCACGCCGCGCTCGACCAGACGCCGCTCAACACGCTGATGCTGACCCGCGCCTCCTCGACCGATCCCGCGCCCGTCGAGGCGATGCTGCGGGCGGGCGCGGCCGGGCTCAAGATCCACGAGGACGTCGGGGCCCACGCCACCGTCATCGACACGGCGCTGCGGGTGGCCGACGCGCACGACGTGCAGCTCTGCATCCACACGGACGGCCTCAACGAGGGGCTCAGCGTCGAGGACACGCTCGACGTTATCGCCGGACGAGTCATCCACGCGTACCACATCGAGGGCACCGGCGGCGGCCACGCCCCGGACCTCCTGCGCCTCGCGGGCGAGCCGAACGTGCTCACGTCGTCCACGAACCCGACCTTTCCGTATGGGGTCAACACGGCGGCCGAGCACCAGGCCATGGTCGAGCTCGTGCACGTCTTGCGCGCCGACCTGCCGGGCGACCACCAGCTCGCGGCCGATCGCGTGCGCCCCGCGACGATGGCCGCCGAGAGCGTGCTGCACGACATGGGCCTCGTGCAGATGGTGTCGTCCGACAGCCAGGGCATGGGCCGGATCGGCGAGAGCCTGCGCCGCGCGATGCAGCTCGCGAGCCTGATGCGCGACGCCCGTGGCCCCCTCGGCGACGCGGGCGACGACAACGCGCGCGTCCTGCGCTACCTCGCCAAGGCCACCATCAACCCCGCGATCGCCCACGGCATGGCCGACCACGTCGGGTCGCTCGCGCCTGGCCGGCTCGCCGACATCGTGCTCTGGGAGCCCGGCTGGTTCGCCGTCAAGCCGTTCTTGGTGCTCAAAGGCGGGTTCCCGACGTGGGGCGCCGTCGGCGATCCCAACGCGGCGACCGCCTTCTGCCAGCCGACACAGGTGGCGGCCCAGATCGGCGGCATCGGCGCGGCGCCCGCCCGCAGCTCGATCGCCTTCGTCAGCCAGGCGGCGACCGCGAGCGGCGGCGCGGACGAGCTGCCGACCGCCAAGGCGCGCGTCGCCGTCGCCGGGACGCGCGCCCTGAGCGCCTCCGACATGGTGCTGAACGACACGGTCGCGGCGGTGCGGGTCGACCCGGCCACGCACCGCGTGACCGTGGACGGCGAGCCGGTCGAGACCCCGCCCGCCGCGTCCGTCCCCCTGTCCGGGCTACACCTCCTCGGATGACCGCGCGCATCGCCCTCTGCGCCCCCGATAAGCTGCGCGGGGCCCTCGACGCCCCGCAGGCCGCCGCCGCGCTTGCGGCCGGCTGCCGCGACGCCGGCTGGGAGGCCCTCGAGCACCCGCTCGCCGACGGCGGCGAGGGCACCTGCGACGCGATCGTGCGCGCCCGCGGCGGCCGCCGCGAGCCGGTGTCCACCACCGACGCGCTCGGCCGCCCGCGCACCGCGATGCTGGGCGTCCTGCCGGACGACACCTGCGTCGTGGAGGGGGCGGAGGCCAACGGGCTGATGCACATCCCGCGCCAGCGCCGCGACGTCATGCGCGCTTCGAGCGCCGGCATCGCGCCCCTGGTCCTGCGCGCCCTCGACCTCGGCGCGCCGCGGATCGTCGTGGGGCTGGGCGGCTCGGCCACCGTCGACGGCGGGCTCGGCCTACTCGTCGGGCTCGGGCTGCGCGCCTATGACGGCCAGGGCGCCCCGCTCGCCGGTCGCGGCGAGGACGTCCCGCGCGTGCGGGCGATCGACCCGTCCGGCCTCGACCCGCGACTCCGGGAAACCGACATCGTGGTCGCGGTCGACGTCGACAGCCCGCTCGCCGGACCGACCGGGGCGGCCCCGGTCTTCGGGCCGCAGAAGGGCGCGAGCCCCGAGCAGGTGCGCGTCCTCGACGAGGGCCTCGCCCGCCTCGCGGACCTCTACGGCGAGCGGGCCCGACGCCCGGGTGCCGGCGCCGCCGGCGGGCTCGGCGCCGCCTGCTTCCTGCTCGACGCGGAGCCGGAGCCCGGGGCGCTCCTCGTGATGCGGGAGACGGGCTTCCACGAACGGCTCGCCAGCGCCGGGCTCGTTCTCACCGCCGAGGGCTCTGTCGACGCGCAGAGCGCCACCGGCAAGACCGTGGCGCGGGTCGCAGGCGCGGCCTACGCCGCGGGCGTGCCCTGCGTCGTCCTCGGCGGCCGCGTCGACGACGACGTCGACGCGCTCTACGCCACGGGTGCCAGCGCCGTCCTCGGCGTCGGGCGCGGCGCCAAGCCGATGCGGGCCGCGCTGCGCGCCAGCGCGGGCGACCTGCGATCGGCCGCCCGCGCCGTCTGCACGCTGCGCGACGCCTAGGCGAACCTCACGTAGATCGTGATGCTCGAGCGGTTCGCGCCGCCCGTCATCGGCTCGCCGACGGCCTGGACCGTGATCGAGGCGATCGAGCCCGAGACGGCCGTGTTGCCGGCGTTGCGGACGCAGGCGCCGATGTTGATCGTGAAGCCGATCGCGGCGTTCGCCGCGTTGGCCAGATCGGTCGGGAAGTCGGCCTCGGTGGCGTCCACGACGGGCACGATCGCGTTGAACGGGTCCTGCGGATCGGACGAGTACGCCTTCTCCTTCAGGCCGACGAGGCTCGACAGCGGGCAGCCCGCCTCCTGCGACGGGCGCTGCTCCGACCCGTTCGGCGACGACAGGAAGTCGTACGTCGCACCCCAGTGGAGCCCCGTGATGTCGTAGTACTGGCTCGTCTCGCCCGGCAGGGCGAAGCGCTGCGGGCGCCACAGCCGGAGGGACAGGAGACCGTCCGCCCCGAGCGTGATCGCGGTGCTTTGGTTCGCGCCCGGCGAGGTGGCGCTGAGCGGGTACGTGAACGAGGTGGCGTTCGCGCTCTGGACCGCCGGGGAGGTGACGAAGTACGGGGGTACCGTGATCGGCACCTGCGTCAGGACTCCCGCGCGCTGCGCGTTGAGTGTGACCACGTCCCCGGGGACGACGCTCCCGAGCGTGTCGGGGGAGTAGGGGTTGACGAACGCGACCCAGGTCGGCACGTTCCCGCCCCCGCCGCCTCCACCGCCGCGGTAGAACTCGACCATGGCGTTGCCGCCGGGGCCGTTGGTCGCCACGCAGGGCTGGCCCTGGACGCACTCGGAGCCGGTGTAGTCCTGCCAGGGTATGCTGCCGTAGGCGTCGACCGTCGGCACGATCCTCGGCGCCTCGGAGAAGCCGCTGACCCTGGCCGTGGCCGTCCCCGGCGCGCACCACGTCATCTGCGGCGGGCAGTCGATCCAGAGGTGGTCGAACGCCGTGGAGCCGAGCGGATCGATGTAGCGCTGGTCGAGGTAGAACGCCAGCTGCAGGTTGGCGGTCGCGCCGACCTCCTGCGACGGGGCGGACCCGAGCGCGGCGTTGATCTGGTCGCGGGTCGTGCCCGTGTAGATATTGGTGGCGTTCTGGAGCGCCGGCCGCAGCGACGACCAGGGGTTGATGCGGGCGCTGACCGATGCCGACACGGCGTCGACGGCGTCCAGGGTGAGATTGCCGTTGTCGTCGACGTCGACGGTGTTCGGGACGCCGTCGGCGTCGCAGTCGCCGCCGGGGCCCGCGTCGGCGGAGCTGCTATCGGTGCAGGCGCCGCCCGGAGCGCCGCTGATGCCGCCGCCCTGCCCCTGGCCACCTCCGCCGCCCTGGCCACCACCGCCGCCCTGACCACCACCGCCGCCCTGACCACCACCGCCGCCGCCGCCCTGGCGGGTGGCCTTGCCAGCGCCCTTGGTCTTGACGAGGCCGAGGCGCCCGGCACCGACTGGAGCGCCGTTCTTGGCCAACTTGACCTTGCCCTTGGCGAGGGTCATGGTGGTCGGGAGGGGGGTGACGAGCGTGGCGAAGCCCTTCGAGACGCGAATCGTGCCGAGCGCGATCGTCGTCTTCTTGGATGCCGCGAGCCGGGTCGCGCCGGTCGACCCCGTGCGGTTGAGGAGGACCGGGCCGGCGTAGGCGCCGTCCCGGGCGACCAGTTGCAGCGAGGTGCCGTTGAGGGCGCTCGCGGCGATCTTGGCCGTGATCGTGCCGCTCTTCGGGGTGACCGTGACCGACGAGCCTCTGGTCGGGAGGACGAGCACGCGCAGGCCGCTGATGGAGGCGGCGCTCCCGGTCAGCTTGGCGGTGATGGTCACCTTCTTGCCCTTCTGGGCCGAGGCGACGACGGGGAACGCGACGACGGCGAGGGTCGTGATCGCCAGGGTAAGAACGCGCAGGCGACGAGTCATAGCGCGGATCCTACGCCGCGCGGCGGGGCGTGTCCATGGTGAACGGCCGTTACTGGTCGTCGGCGTCGACGACCGCCAGCGCGCGGCGGATCGGGCGCGGCAGGTTGAACGAGACGTCCTCGTGGACGGTCTCGAGCTCCGACACCGGCAGGGGACCGTGGCGCTCCTCGAACCAGCCGATCACGCGCCGCACGAGCCGCTCGGGGGCCGACGCGCCGGAGGTGATGCCGACCCGCTCGACGCCTTCGAGCCAGGCCGGGTCGATCTCCGTCTCATCCTCGATCAGGTGGCTCTGCACGCCCGCCTCGCGCGCGACCTCGACCAGCCGGCAGGAGTTCGAGGAGTTCGCCGAGCCGATCACCAGCACCAGGTCCGTGGCCTTCGCGAGCTCCTTGACGGCCGCCTGGCGGTTGGAGGTGGCGTAGCAGATGTCGTCCTTCGCGGGCGCCACGATCCAGGGGTAGCGCGCCTTCAGGGCCTCGATGATGCCGCGCGTCTCGTCGACCGATAGCGTGGTCTGCGTGAGGTAGGCGAGGGGCTGCGCGGGGTCGTAGTCGGGCAGGAGCGGGACGTCGGCCTCCGTCTCCACGAGGGTTATCGCGTCGGGCGCCTCGCCCATCGTGCCGACGACCTCCTCGTGGGCCGCGTGGCCGATCAGCAGCATCCGGTAGCCGCGCTGGGCGTAGCGCTTCGCCTCGCTGTGCACCTTGGTCACGAGCGGGCAGGTGGCGTCGATCACGTCGAGGCGCCGCTCCGAGGACTCGCCGTGGACGGTCGGCGCGACGCCGTGCGCCGAGAACACCACGGTGGCGCCCTCGGGCACCTCGGCGACCTCGTCGACGAAGACCGCGCCGCGCGCCTCGAGGTCGCGCACCACGTGGAGGTTGTGCACTATCTGCTTGCGCACGTAGACGGGGGCGCCCTGCAGCTCGAGCGCCCGCTCGACGGTCTCCACGGCCCGATCTACGCCGGCGCAGTAGCCGCGCGGGGCGGCGAGAATCAGCTCGATGGGGGGCATGGCTCGAAGGGTACCGCTTCACCATCGCAGGCGGCGACCCGATCGGCCGTACCATGACGGCCGTGGCGCGCCGCCCTCCCGCCGTCCTGATCGCCCTCGGGCTGTTCGCGCTGCTCGTGGTCGCCCAGCTCTACTACCCGCAGGCGCCCGCCGCCTGGGTCGACCGCATGACCGTGCTGACGGTGGCGCTCTTCCTCGGCGCCTCCGTGGCCGCGGCCTGGGCGCGGTCCGGGCCGCGCTTCGCGCTGTCGCTCGCGGGGCTCGGTTTCCTCGTCGGCTACCTGTCGGAGGTCATCGGCGTGGCCACGGGCTTCCCGTTCAGCGAGTACCTCTACACCGAGCGCCTCCAGCCGCAGCTCCTTGACGTGCCGATCATGATCCCGCTGGCCTGGGCGATGATGGCCTATCCGGCCTGGCGGGTCGGGGAGCTGGTCGGCTCGACCCCGCTCGTGCGCGCGGTCGTCGCCGCCGGCGCCCTGACCGCGTGGGACGTGGCGCTCGACCCGCAGATGGTGGGGATCGGGTACTGGGAGTGGCCGAACGGCGGCGCCTACGTGGGGATCCCGCTCGTCAACTTCCTCGGCTGGTTCGCCGTCGGCCTGGCCCTGTTCGGCTGGTGGGCGCTCGTGGCCCGCGTCCCGCACGTGCCGAGCCGCCGCACGCTGGTCGACGCCCTCGGGCCGCTCCTCTTCGCGTGGACGTGGATCGGCGAGACCGTCGCCCACGCCCTCTTCTTCGCGGGCTGGGGCGTGGCGATCGCCTCCTTCGTCGCGATGGGCCTGTTCGCCGTGCCGGCGCTCCTGCGCCTGCGCGCCGGGGAGCCCGGCTGATGCGCGCGATCGTGATCGGCGCGGGCGTGGGGGGCCTCGGCGCCGCCGTGCGCCTCGCCGGGGCGGGGGCGGAGGTGCTGGTGCTTGAGGCGGGCGAGCGGGTCGGCGGCAAGCTCGGGCTCGAGCGCGCCGCGGGCCACACGTTCGACACGGGCCCATCGCTCCTGACGATGCCGTTCACGATCGCCGACACGCTGGCCGCCGCGGACGTCGACCTCGCCGACCGGCTCGAGCTCCTCCCGGTCGCGCCGCTCTGCCGCTACCGCTGGGCCGACGGGACGGAACTCGACAGCCACTGCGACGCCGACGCCATGGCCGCCGCCGTCGAGGCCCTCGAGCCAGGGGCGGGGGACGCCTGGCGGTCCCTCGTCGAGCAGGGCCGGCGCACCTGGGAACTGAGCCTGCCGCTGTTCCTCTCTGAGCCCCTCGGAGGCCCGCTCGACCTGGCGCGGCGCAGCGGCACCCCGGTCGACCCCCGCGACATCCTCGCCCATACGACCCTCGACCGCTTTGCCGCCCGCCGCTTCGCCGACCCGCGGCTGCGCCAGCTCGTCGAGCGCTACGCGACGTATTCCGGCGCCGACCCGGCCCGCGCGCCCGCGACAATGGCCGTCATCCCGTACGCCGAGGCGGCCTACGGGGCCTGGCACCCGGCGGGCGGGATGCACCGGATCGCCGAGGTGCTGCGCGACGTGGCCGTCGAGCGGAACGCCGAGGTGCGGCTCGGGACCGCCGTGCGGCGCGTCCTCGTCGAGCACGGCCGCGCCGTCGGCGTGGAGACCGCGGACGGCGAGCGGCACCGCGCCGACTGCGTGATCGCCAACTGCGACGCCGCCACGCTCTACGGGTCGCTCCTCGACGCGCCCAAGGCGGTACGTGCGATCGAGCGCGCGCCCGGGAGCCTGTCGGGCTTCGTGCTGATGCTCGGGATCGAGGGGCGGACAGAAGGCCTCGCGCACCACAACATCTTCTTCCCGCGCGACTACCGGGCGGAGTTCGCCGATGTCTTCGACGATCCGCAGCCGCCGCACGACCCGACGATCTACCTCTGCAACCCGGCCGCCACCGACCCGTCCTGCGCCCCGCCGGGCGACGAGTCGTGGTTCGTCCTCGTCAACGCACCCCAGAGCGGCCCCGTCGACTGGGACGCGGAGGCGGAGCGCTACCAGGAGCACCTGCTCGACCGGCTCGACGCGCTCGGGCTCGACGCCCGCCGGCGGGCGCGTGTGGTTCTGCGCCGCTCCCCGGCCGACCTCGAGCGGCTGACGGGCGCCCCCGGCGGCGGGATCTACGGCACCGCCTCGATGGGCCCACGCGCGGCCTTCCTGCGGCCGCGCAACGCCTCGCCCGCAGCCGAGCGCCTGTACCTGGCCTCGGGCAGCGCGCACCCCGGCGGCGGGCTGCCGCTGGTCCTCCTCAGCGGCAAGATCGCGGCGCAGCTCGCGCTCGCCGATTGCGCCTGACCGGGGCCGTCTGCGAAAGGAAAGTCCGCGGAGATTCCGCCCCGCCGTCCCCCAATGGAGCGCATCGCCAACCTCACCGACCGCCTGCGCTGGCCGATCGTGATCGGCTGGGTCGTGCTCGTCGCGGTCTCGCTGGTGGCGAGCCGCAACCTGTCGGACCTGCTCTCGAACCGCTTCGACCTCCCCGACACGGAGTCCACGGCGGTCCTGGAGACGCTCGAGACCGAGTTCGGGCAGCGCGGCGACTCCACGTTCCTGCTCGTCGTCGAGAGCGCGGACGGCGCGGACGCCTCGCCGGCGCTCCTCGAGGCGACGCAGGCCGCGGCCGCCCGCGCCGGGGCCGCGCTCGGCGACGCCCAGCCGGGGCCCGTCCAGAGCTCGGGGCCGCTCGCCTACGTCGCGATCGGGACGACCCTGGAGCCCGCCGCGGCCCAGCTGCGCGTGGAGGACGTCCGCACGGCGATCGGGGCGGTGGAGGGGGGCACCGCGTACCTGAGCGGCCAGGTCGCGATCAACCGCGACCTCCAGCCCGTCGTCGACCGCGACCTGATCCGCGGGGAGGCGATCGCCGTGCCGATCGCCGCGTTCGTCCTCCTGTTCATCTTCGGGACGATCATCTCGACGTTCCTGCCCTTGGTGTTCGCCCTGGCCACGGTGCCGACGACGCTCGGCATCGTCTGGATCGCGGCCCACCAGATCGACATGGCGATCTACGTCACCAACCTCGTGACCCTGATCGGCATCGGGATCGCGATCGACTACTCCCTGCTCGTCGTCTACCGCTTCCGCGAGGAGATGCACCGCATCCAGCGCGAGCGCGCCCTGCCCGACCAGGAGCCGCGGCTCGTCCGGCTCGACCGCGACGCCGTGCGCGAGGCGCTGCGGCCGACGATGCGGTTCGCGGGCCACGCCGTCGTCTTCAGCGGCCTGACCGTGGCCGTCGGTCTGGCGGGCCTGATCGTGCTGCCCCTGCCCTTCATCCGCTCGATGGGCGTCGGCGGCCTGGTGATCCCGCTGATCTCGATCTTCGCCGCCGTCACGCTCCTGCCCGCGCTCCTCAGCATCCTCGGGCACCGGCTCGGCCACCTGCGCGTGGTCCCCAGGCGCGTTCTGCGCGAGCGCATGGAGGAGGAGGGCGAGCGCGGCTTCTGGGTGCGCCTGAGCGGCGCCATCATGCGCCGGCCGTGGCCGTTCCTCGTGACGGGGAGCGCGATCCTGCTCGCTCTGGCGGTCCCCACGTTCGGGATCTCGCTGACCCCGGGCTCGAACGACGGGCTGCCCGCCCAGGTCGAGAGCGTCCAGGGCATGCTCAAGCTCGAGCGCGAGGTGGGGGCGGGGCCGCTCGCCCCGTCCCAGGTCGTCGTCGACACGGGCGCGCCCGACGGCGTCTGGTCCGCCGACCAGGCCGCCGCGATCGGGCGGCTCGCCGGGCTCCTGCGCGACGACCCCGAGGTCGGCGATCAGCCGACAGCCGTCGCCGCACCGACCGACCTGCTCGCTGAGGGCGACACCCCCGCGGCGCGGGGGCAGGCCATCGCCGCCGGCCTCGTCGACCCGACGGGTCGCTACGCCCTCGTGACCGCGGCCTCGCGCGACCAGTACGGTGCCGAGTCGAGCCAGGCGCTGGCCCGGCGGATCCGCGCCGAGATCGTCCCCGCGGCGGGCTTCCCCGCCGCGGCGACCGTCCAGGTCGGCGGCGGCCCCGCGGCCGGCATCGACTTCATCGACCGCGCCTACGGGGCCTTCCCGTGGCTCGTCCTGTTCGTGCTCGTGACCAGCTACATCCTGCTCGTGCGGGCGTTCCGGTCGCTGCTTCTGCCCCTCAAGGCCGTGATCCTCAACGTGCTCAGCGTGGCCGCGGCCTACGGCCTCCTGGTGCTGGTCTTCCAGGACGGCTGGGGCGCGTGGGCGGGGATCGAGCCGGTCGGGCAGATCGAGGCCTGGATCCCGATCTTCCTGTTCGCGATGCTGTTCGGGCTCTCGATGGACTACGAGGTGTTCCTCGTCACCCGCATGCGCGAGCTCTACGACCGCGGGCTCTCGAACGCGGACGCGGTCGCCCAGGGCCTGCAGCGCACCGGGCGGATCGTCTCGGCCGCCGCGATCATCCTCGTGGCCGCCTTCGGCGGCTTCCTGCTCGGCTCCCTGTCTGCCTTCCAGCAGTTCGGGCTCGGCCTCGCGGCCGGGATCCTGATCGACGCGACCCTGATCCGGATGATCCTCGTGCCCGCCTTCATGCAGATCGCGGGCGATGCGAACTGGTACCTGCCCGTCCGGTTCGCGCGCCTCCTGCGGGTGCGGCCGTCCGGCCGGCGCACCGCGGCCTGACTCCTTCCTGACAGGGCGGCCCGCAGGGGCTACGATTGTCGCGTACGCACGTGAAGGGGAAAGGGATGGCCACGGAGTTCGACTACATCGTCGTCGGCGGCGGCACGGCGGGCGCCGTGATCGGCGCGCGGCTGAGCGAGAACCCGGACCTGCAGGTCGCGATCATCGAGGCCGGACCCGACGATCGCCCGTACGACGAGGTGCTCAAGATCAAGCGCTGGCTCGAGCTGCTCGAGGGTCCGCTCGACTACGCGTACACGACGCAGCACCAGCCCCGCGGCAACTCGCACATCGTGCACAGCCGCGCACGCGTCCTCGGCGGCTGCTCGTCGCACAACACGATGATCTGGTTCAAGCCGCTGCCCGGCGACTGGAACGACTGGGCCGCGCAGGGCGCCACCGGCTGGGAGGGCGCGGGCATGGAGCAGTGGTACGCCAAGCTCCCGAACAAGCACCAGATCGTGCCCGAGCAGGACCGCGACCCGATCCTGCCGGACTGGATCGAGTCCGCCGTCGCCGCGACCGGCGTCGAGCGCCAGCCCGACTGGAACGCGAAGCCGTTCTTGGACGGCGCGGGCTTCCTCGACGTCGCCTACGACCCCGCCACGGGCGTGCGCTCGTCCTCGAGCGTCTCCTACCTGCACCCGATCATGGACACGCGCGCGAACCTGCACGTGATCTGCGACACGCGCTGCCTGCGCATCGACCTGGAGGGCACGCGGGCCCGCAGCGTCGACTGCGTCGGCCCCGACGGCCCCGTCACCTACACGGCGCGCGAGGAGATCGTCCTCTGCGCCGGGGCGATCGACTCGCCGCGCCTGCTCCTCCTCAGCGGCATCGGCCCGGCGGACGAGCTGCGCGGGCTCGGCATCGACGTCCAGCACGACCTGCCGAGCGTCGGCGGCGAGATCCTCGACCACCCCGAGTCGATCATCATCTGGGAGCTGAAGAAGCCGCTCGGCCCGCAGACGGTGATGGGCGCGGACTGCGCGCTGTTCGTCAACCGGCTCCAGGAGGACGACCGGCCGGACCTGATGTACCACACGTACCAGCTGCCGTTCACGTTCAACACGGAGCGGCACGGCTACCCGGTGCCGGACGACCGCTACTGCATCTGCATGACCCCGAACATCCCGCGCACCAAGTCGCGCGGACGCCTCTGGCTGCTCTCGAAGAACCCCGACATCCAGCCGGCGATCGACTTCGGCTACTTCACGGATCCCGACGGCTACGACGAGCAGACGATCGTCGACGGCCTCGAGATCGCCCGCGAGGTCGCGGCCACCGGCCCCTTCAAGGACTGGATCAAGCGCGAGGTGGCGCCCGGGCCGAAGATCACGTCGCGCAAGGACCTTTCGACCTACGGCCGGGCCGTGCACCACACGGTCTACCACCCTCTCGGCGGCTGCAAGATCGGCGCCGTCGACGACCCGACCACCGTGGTCGGCCCGGACCTGCGCGTGAAGGGCGTCGAGGGCCTGCGCGTCGCGGACGGCGCGATCTTCCCGGCCCTGACCACCGTCAACCCGGTGGTCGGCGTGCACATGATCGGCGAGAAGTGCGCCGACCTGATCCTCCACGGCTGAGCCGGGCGCTCAGGGCGCGACGGTCTCGGCGCGGGCGCGGCTGACCTGCGCCCAGGCCACGGCCACGAGAACGACGAGGCCGCCGAGGATCTGCAGGGGGGAGAGGGACTGCCCGAGCAGGACCCAGGCCACGGCGCCCGCGATCAGGGGCTCGATCATCGCCGTCACGCTGGCCCCGTCGGCGCCGATCAGCCGCACGCCGGCGATCAGCATCGCAAACGGCGCAATCGTCCCGAGCACCGACACCCACAGCAGCATCAGCCAGACCGGCAGGTCGACGCCGAGCCCGTCCGACCAGCCGGCCGCCGCGGCGAAGGGGAACGACCACGGCGGCTGCGCCACGAGCAGGGCGACGGCCCCGAAGCCGAGCCCGATGGCGAGCACGGCGGTGGCCGAGCGGTGCTGGGCGAGCCGCTCGGCGTGCAGCGCGTAGTAGGCGTAGCAGCAGGCGGCGCCGAGGCTGAGCGCGACGCCGAGCGCGGAGAGGCGCCCGTCGACGCCGCCCTGGAGGTCGAGGACGAGCGCGAGGCCGACGAGGGCGAGCGGGATCGCGGCCCACACGGCCCCCGGCAGCCGCCGGCCCCAGGCGAAGCGCACCCAGAGGGCCACGAGCAGGGGCGCCGAGTACTCGATCACCAGGGAGATCGAGATCGGGATGCGGCTGATCGCTTCGAAGTACAGCCACTGCACCCCGACGAGGCCAATGATGCCGAAGCTCGCGAAGGCGAGCGCCTCGCGGCGGGTCAGGCGCAGGGCGGCGCGGTCCCGCCAGGCCAGCCACCCGAGCAGGAGCAGTGCGGCGAGGACGATGCGCGCCTCAGCCAGCCGCGAGGGCGGCACGCCGGCCTCCATGACCAGGGCCGAGACGGTGCCGTTGAAGCCCCACAGCGCCGCCGCGCCGGCCACGAGCAGAGTGCCCGATGCGGTTCGCGACAACGCCATCGCCGGTAGCCTACGGGGCGTGCTGCACGACTCCGCGCTCCTGCCGCTCTTGACGGCGCTCGTGGCGGGGGCGCTCGCGGCGCGGATGGCGGGCAGCGCCGTCCGCCGCTTCGCGCCCCAGAAGCCGCTCTGGGCCCTCGGGCTGCTGCTCTTCGCGGCGGCGAACGGCGCCGCCGCCTACGGCACCGCCGACGGCTGGGGCGAGGCCTCGTTCACGGTCTACTACCTGGCCGGCGCCTGCCTCTGCGTGGCGCTTCTCGGCGCCGGGTCGGCGTTTCTGGCGCTGCCGCGGTCGTTCGCGCTCGTGATGCTCGGGGCGCTCGTGACGGCGTGCCTCGGCGCCGCGGTGAGCGTGATCCTCGCGTCCGTCGACGAGGCGCTCCTCGCCGCCTCCGAGGGCCTCGGGGCGCCCCCGAACGAGGCCCTCGTCGGGCATGCGTTCCTATGGGCGATCGCGATGAACTCGGTGGGCACGGCGCTGCTCGTCGCCGGCGCCGTGGTCTCGATCGCGCGCCGGCGCAAGCCGGGCCCGAACGCCGCCATCCTCGCCGGCGTGATCGTGATCGCGCTGGCCGGCACCCTCACGCGCTTCGGCGGGGAGGAGCTCCTCTACGGGGGCCAGCTGGTCGGCCTGATCGTGCTCGGCGCCGGCATGGAGTGGGCGAACCGCTCGCTGCCCACCCGCGTCGAGGCCGTCGCCGCCTAGCGCGGCCCGCGCTGGTCGCGCGGCCAGGAGACCCGCATCGCGAAGGTGCTGCCGCCCTCGATGTGCGGCATGAAGCGCCGGCGGAACTCCTCGTCCAGGCCGACGTCCTCGCAGGCCGCCCGCATGTGGGCCGCCCAGGCGCTGCGCTGCGCCTCCGTGATGCGCAGGCCGTGGTGGGCGCCCTTCATGACCGCGAAGCCGCCCCGGGCCTCCGTGTGCGCCTTGGGGCCGCCGAGGAGCTCGGTCAGCCAGAGGCTGAGGCGCTCGGCGTGCTCCTCGCCCGGGTCGCGGAAGAGTGGCAGGAGCAGCGGGTCGGCGAGAGCGCGCTCGTAGAAGCGCACGCACAGCCGCTCCAGGCCGGGCGCACCGCCGGCCAGCTCGTAGAGGGTCCGATCCGCAGAGTCGGGACGGTCAGATTCGAACTGACGACCCCGCGCTCCCAAAGCGCGTGCGCTACCAGGCTGCGCCACGTCCCGATGCGGGTCGGGGGATGCCGTGGCGGTTACGCCCCTGGGACGGCGCGCAGGCCCTGGATCTCCCGGATCGCGGCGAGCTCGCGCAGCGCCTCGACCTCGATCTGGCGGATGCGCTCGCGGGTCAGGCCGAACTCGCGCCCGATCTCGTCGAGCGTGCGCGGGTCGAGGCCGTCGAGGCCGTAGCGGAGCTCAAGGACCCGGCGGTGGCGCTCCGGCAGGGCGTTGAGGCCCTCCTGCAGCGCCTCGTGGCGCAGCTGATCGGAGACGGCGTCCATCGGGTCGATCGCCTCGGCGTCGGCCAGGAAGTCGGAGAAGGAGGACTCGCCCTCGTCGCCCACCGGCTCCTCGAGGGAGATCGGGGAGCGGGCCGCCTTGCGCACGTCGAGCACCTGGTAGAGCGGCAGCTTGGCCTCCTCCGCGATCTCCTCGTTGGAGGGCTCGCGGCCGAGGCGCAGCATCAGGGTGCGCTCCGCGCGGTTGATCTTCTGGAGGCGCTCCACGACGTGGACGGGGAGGCGGATCGTGCGCGACTTGTCGGCGAGGGCGCGGGCCACCGCCTGGCGGATCCACCAGGTCGCGTACGTCGAGAACTTGAGGTCGCGGCGCCAGTCGAACTTCTCGACGGCGCGGATCAGGCCGAGGATGCCCTCCTGGATCAGGTCCAGGAAGCCGAGGCCCTGGCCGCGGTAGTTCTTCGCGATGGAGACGACGAGGCGCAGGTTGGACTCGACCATCTGCTGCTTGGCCGCCATGTCGCCCTTCTCGACGCGCTTGGCGAGGCGGATCTCGTCGGCCTTCGTGAGCAGGGGATAGCGGCCGACCTCGTGCAGGAAGAGCTGCAGCGAGTCCGTCGTGCCCTCGTAGGCGAGGCGCTTCTCGAGCGCGGTCGGCTCGGCGGGGCGGTCGATCTCGTCGACGATCTCGATGCCCTCGGCCTCGAACGCGCGGCGGACCTCGTCCATCTGCTCCGGCTCGAGCTCGTGCTCGGCGAGCCGGTCCACGATCTCGGAGAAGTTGAGCGTGCCGCGGTCGTGCCCCAGCTCCAGCAACTGCTGGAACTCGGCGAGCTCGTGGATCTCGTTCGGCTGTTCGACGATCATCGCTTCCGCGTCCCTTTCCGATGGTCCGGCGCCGGGCGCCGGTAGACTTCCCACTTCGCGCACCGCCGCGCTGTCCCCAACGTACGACGGAGAGCCCCTATTCCCCTGCAGGCCATCTCGCTGATGCTCGGCCCCTACGGGACTAACTGCTACATCGTCCACCCGGACGGCGTGGCCGACTGCGTCGTGGTCGACCCCGGCGAGGAGCCGGAGCGCGTGCTGGCCGCGCTCGAGGAGCGGGGCCTGAGCTGCGTCGCCGTCCTGGTGACGCACTCGCACCTCGACCATGTCGGGGGCGTCGGCGCGGTCGCCCGGGCGGCGACATGCCCAGTTTACACCTCGGCGGGCGACGCCGACGTGGTCGCGCACGTCAACGACCACCTCTGGCCCGGCTTCGGCCCTTACGTCGAGCACGCCCCCGAGGGGCGGCTCGTCCCGGGCGAGCGGCTCGGGCTCGCCGGGCTCGCGATCGACGTCCTCGCGACGCCGGGCCACCACCCGCACGCCGTCTCGCTCCTCATCACGGGCCCCGACGGCGACCAGGTCCTGGCCGCGGGCGACGTCCTCTTCGCGGGCTCGGTCGGCCGCACCGACCTCGAGGGCGGCGACTGGGACGTGCTCGCCGCCTCCATCGCCCTGCTCGTCGACGCGGTCGACCCCGACGTGCCGGTCCTGCCCGGCCACGGCCCCGTCACGACGCTGCGCCACGAGCTCGCCACCAACCCCTTCCTGACGGGGATCGCCCGGTGACCGACTCCTTCCAGGCGCCGCGGGGCACTCTCGACTGGCTGCCGCCCCGCAGCGGGGCGCGGCGCGCGATGATCGGCGCCTTCGCAGCGCGGGCCGAGCGGGCCGGCTTCCGCGAGGCGCAGACCCCCGTCTTCGAAGAGCAGGGCCTCTTCGCCCGCACGGCCGGCGCGTCGTCGGAGGTCGTCGGCAAGGAGATGTACGTCTTCACGGACCAGGGCGACCGCGAGCTCGCTTTGCGGCCCGAGTTCACGGCCGGGATCGTGCGCGCCTACCTCGAGCACGGCCTCTCGCGCGAGGCCCAACCCGTGCGCCTGTGGTCGGCCGGCTCCTGCTACCGCTACGCCGCCGTGCAGCGCGGGCGCTACCGCGAGTTCACGCAGGTCAACGCCGAGGCGATCGGCTCCGACGACCCGGCCGTCGACGCCGAGCTGATCGCGCTGCAGGTCGGCTGGTTCCGGGAGCTCGGGCTCGAGGGCCTCGCGGTGCGCCTCAACACGATCGGCGACCGCGCCGACCGCGAGCCGTACCTCGCGCTCCTGCGCGCCTTCCTCGACAAGCACCTCGGGGACGTAGCGGACGACGTGCGCCGCCAGCGCGACCTCAACCCGCTGCGCGCCTTCGACACGAAGGACCCCGCCTCGCAGGCGGTGATGGCGCAGGCGCCGGTGATCGCCGACCACGTCGGCGCGGAGGCCGCCGCCCACTTCGATCGGGTGCGGGAGTTCCTCGACGCGCGCGGCATCGCGTACGTCCTCGACCCGACCCTCGTGCGCGGGCTCGACTACTACAGCCGCACCACCTGGGAGGTGGCGTGGCCCGAGCTCGGCGCGCAGTCGGGCATCGGCGGCGGCGGGCGCTACGACGGCCTCGCCGAGCTGATCGGCGGCCCGCCGACGCCCGGCGTCGGCTTCGCCTGCGGCGTCGAGCGCGTCCTGCTCGCCCTCGCGGCGCAGGAGCGGCTGCCCGGCGTGGCGCCCCGCTGCGACGCCTTCTTCATGGTGCTCGCGGATGCGGCGCGACCGACCCTGCACGCCCTGATGGAGGCGGCGCGGGACCGGGGACTGGCCTGCGAGGCGGACCTCGCCGGGCGTGCCGCCAAGGGCCAGATCAAGCAGGCGGACCGCGTCGGTGCCGCACGCACGGTCGTCTGCGGCGACGATGAGTGGGCGCGCCGGGTCTGCCTGGTGCGCGACATGACGAGCGGCGAGCAAATCGAGGTGGCCCTCGACGACCTCGTCGGCCATCTCGCGGACCTGGCCGGAGGGGCACAGGCATGAGCTACAGGACCCAGCAGTGCGGGGAGTTCTCCCCGGCGGCGATCGGCAGCGCGGTGACGGCGTCCGGCTGGACGGCGCGCAAGCGCGACCACGGCGGGCTCGTCTTCATCGACCTGCGCGACCGCTCGGGCATGGTCCAGCTCGTGATCGACCCCGACGTGGCGCCCGACGCCCTCGCGGTCGCCCAGGCCGCGCGCGTCGAGTCGGTGCTGCGGGCCGAGGGCACCGTGGTGGCGCGCTCCCCCGAGACCGTCAACCCGAACCTGGCCACGGGCGCGGTGGAGATCATGGTCTCCGCGCTGTCCGAGCTCGCGCCGTCCGACCCGCTGCCGTTCCAGCTCGACGACGAGGGCGTCGACGAGTCGCTGCGCATCCGCCACCGCGCGCTCGACCTGCGCCGCGACGAGCTGCAGCGCAACCTGCACGTGCGCTTCCGCGTCACCCAGCTGATCCGCCGCCACCTCGAGGAGCGCGGCTTCTGGGAGCTGGAGACGCCGATCCTGACCAAGTCGACCCCGGAGGGCGCCCGCGACTTCGTCGTGCCGGCCCGCCTCAATCCGGGCTCCGTCTACGCGCTGCCGCAGTCGCCCCAGCTCTTCAAGCAGCTCTACATGATGGCCGGCTACGAGCGCTACTACCAGATCGCCCGCTGCTTCCGGGACGAGGCGCAGCGCGCCGACCGCCAGCTGGAGTTCACGCAGCTCGACGTCGAGATGTCCTTCGTCGAGCGCGACGACGTGCTCGACCTCGCCGAGGACCTCTACTGCGAGCTCTGGCGCGAGATCGCCGGGATCGACCTGCCGCGGCCGTTCCCGCGGCTCACGCACGCCGAGGCCATGCTCCGCTACGGGACCGACAAGCCGGACCTCCGCTACGACCTGGAGATCAGCGACGTCTCCGACGCCCTGCGGGGCTCCGAGTTCGCGGTCTTCAAGGGCGCGCTCGAGGGCGGCGGCTGCGTGCGGGCCCTGGCCTGCCCGGGCGCCGCGTCCCTCAGCCGCAAGGACCTCGACGAGCTCGCGGAGTTCGCCAAGGAGTGGGGCGGCAAGGGCCTCGCCTACCTCCTGCTCGACCCCGGTGGGGAGATCCGCTCGCCGATCGCGAAGTTCCTGTCGGAGGCGGAGATCGCCGCGATCGTCGCCGCCACGGGCGCGGGGGAGGGCGACGCCGTCTTCCTCGCCGCGGACGAGGTCGCCATCGTGCAGCGCGTCCTCGGCGCCCTGCGCCCGCACCTCGCAGAGCGCTTCGAGCTCGCCGACCCCGACGCCTGGGCTTTCCTCTACGTCGTCGACTTCCCGCTGTTCGGCTGGGACGCGGAGGCGGGCCGCTGGGTCGCGGAGCACCACATGTTCACGGCGCCGCGGCGCGAGGACGAGGACCGCATCGAGTCCGATCCGGGCTCCGTCCTGTCGGAGGCCTACGACCTCGTGATCAACGGCTCCGAGATCGCATCGGGCTCGATCAGGATCAACCGCCCCGACCTGCAGGAGCGCGTCTTCCGCACGGTCGGGTTCTCGGCCGAGGAGGCCGAGGAGCGCTTCGGCTTCCTCCTGCGCGCGCTCCGCTACGGGGCGCCCCCGCACGGGGGCATCGCGCCCGGCATCGACCGCACCGTGATGCTGCTCGTCGGCACGGACTCGATCCGCGACGTCATCGCCTTCCCGAAGATCGCGGGCGGCTTCGACCCGCTCACGGACGCGCCCTCGCCGGCCAGCCCCGAGCAGTGGCGCGACCTCGGCCTGCCGGTGCCCCCGCCGCCGGCGCCCAAGGGCGCGGAGGGGGCGTGAGCCGCCCCGACGGTCGCCGCCCGGACGAGCTCCGGCCCGTCGTTATCACCCCGGGCTTCCTCGCCTGCGCCCCGTCCGCCCTGATCGAGGTCGGCGCCACGCGCGTCCTCTGCACCGCCATCTGCGAGGAGGGCGTGCCGCCGTGGCTGCGCGGCCAGGGCCGCGGCTGGCTGACCGCCGAGTACGGGATGCTGCCGGCCTCCACGGGCCAGCGCAAGGCCCGCGACGCGACGCGCGGCAAGCTCGACGGCCGCACGGTTGAGATCCAGCGCCTGATCGGCCGCTCGCTGCGCGCCGTGGTCGACCTCGACCGGCTCGGCGAGCGCACGCTGTGGGTCGACTGCGACGTCCTCGAGGCGGACGGCGGCACCCGCTGCGCCTCGATCACGGGCGCCTGGGTGGCGCTCCGGATCGCGCTCGACCGGATCGGCATGGCGCACGCCCTGCGCGACTCGATCGCCGCCGTCAGCGTCGGCATCGTCGCCGGCCACTCCGTCCTCGACCTGCCCTACGTCGAGGACTCCACGGCAGACGTGGACATGAACGTCGTGATGACGGGCGCGGGCGGCCTCGTGGAGGTGCAGGGCACCGCCGAGGGCACGCCCTTCCCGCGCGCCGACCTGAACGGCCTGCTCGACCTCGCGGCGGGCGGCATCGAGGGCCTCAAGGCCGCGCAGGAGGCGGCCGTGCAGGCGGCGTGAGCGACCCGATCCGCCTCGCGACCGGCAACCCCGGCAAGGCGGCGGAGTTCGCGCGGCTGCTCGGGGCGCCCGTCCTGCCGATCGACGGCTGGGACCCGCCCGACGAGAACGGCGCCAGCTTCCTCGACAACGCTCGCATCAAGGCCCGCGCGGGTGCGCGGCAGTGCCCCGGCGCCTGGGTGGTGGCCGACGACTCCGGGCTCTGCGTCGACGCGCTGGGCGGCGCCCCCGGCGTCCTCAGCGCCCGCTACGGCGGGCCCGGACTCGACGACGCGGGGCGCGTGCAGGCACTCCTGACCGCCGTCGAGGGCGCCCCGGACCGCTCCGCCCGCTTCGCCTGCGCGCTCGTGGCGATCACCCCCGACGGGACGGAGCTGGCGACGGAGGGCACGCTCGAGGGGGCGCTCGCCGAGGCGCCCCGCGGCGCGAACGGCTTCGGCTACGACCCGATCCTGATCCCGGCCGGCGAGACGCGCACCTGCGCCGAGCTCGCGCCGCACGAGAAGGACGCGATCTCGCACCGCGGCGCGGCCGCCCGGCGGCTGCGCGAGGCGCTCGGGCTGTGAGGCGGCGCGCGGGCGGCGCGCTCGCCGCGGCCTTCGCGGTCGCCGGCGCCCTCTGGGTCGCGGCCGCGGTCGCGAGCGGCTCCGGCAGCGCGCTCGCGGCGGCGGGACTCGCCGGCGCGCTGCTCCTGGCGCTCGTGGCCGACCCGCCCGTCTCCGCCCGCGATCCCCGCCGGCGCGCCGCCGGCCGACTCGCGGGCGCCGCACTGGCCCTCGTCCTCGGCACGGTCGGGGTGGTGGCCGCGCTCGCACAGGGCTTCGGCCTCAACCCGGACTGGCCGCTGGTGGCCGCCGCGGGGGCGCTCGGTGCGCTCGTCCCGGCCGTCGCGGTCCTCGTGCTCCGCCGGGCTGAGCTCGATCAGCCCGTCCTCGCCTCCGAGCGCTCGGCGCTCCTGCGCTGCGCCGCCGTCGGCATCGCCCTCGCGCTCGGCGTCCTCGTCGCGGCCTACGTCCTGCCGGCGGTCGACGCCGTCGTCGGCGTCGGCTTCGGTCTCCTGGCCGTCCTCGAGGGCGTCGCCCTCGCCCGGCCGGGCGGGGCGGGCCTGCGGCGCGTGCCCACGCCCGCCGAGGTTCGGGCGGTGGAGGACGCGATCATCCACGGTCCGCCCGAGGTCGCCGGGCATCGGCGCCTCGTGGTGCGCAGCACGGGCGGCGCCCAGTACCTGTCCGTCGAGGTGCTCCTGCGCCGCGCCGTCCAGCCGGCCCGCGCGCTGGCGATCCGCGCCGAGCTGGAGCACCGGATCCGGCAGATCCTGCCCGACCTCGTTGTCGATGTCCGGCCCGTGCTCGACCCCGACGCGGCCGTCCGGCCCGCGCTCGACCCGACCCGCTCCTACGGGGACGCGACCGAGCTCCTTGACGACGCCACGCAGCCCCTGGAGGCCGCGCCGGCGGGCGATGAGCCGGGCCACGGCGAGGTGCTAGGGTCCGCGCCATGGCGGCAGGAGTGAACCCCGACCAGGCGCTCGCGGAGCTGATCGACGTCTCGGCGCAGATCGAGGGCGCGGCGATCCTCGACGCGGAGGGCGCCGTCCTCGCCTCGATCGGCGGGGTCGGCGACGGCGCGGCCGCGCTCCTGCGCGCCGCCGACGAAGCCGCGCGCCTCCTCGGCCGACCCGCGGTCGCCCAGTGCGAGGTCGGCCTTGGCGACCGGCTCGTCTTCGCGGTCCGCGAGGGCGATCGCGCCGCGGTCGCCGTGACCGGGGCCGAGGCCACCGCCGGGCTCGTCTTCTACGACCTGCGCCAGGCGCTGCGCGGGGAGGCCGCCTGATGCGCGCCGGACGCCTCGTCGGCGCCGCCCTGGCCCTCGGCACCGCCGCGGCCGCGGTCATCCTCGTGCGGCGCCGCTCGAGCGCGGGCCAACCCCGCGCCGACCTCTATTTCGCGGACGGCTCGATGCTGTCGCTCGACGTGGCGGCGCCCGAGATCGACCAGCTCCTGCGTGCCGCGCGTAGCGTGGCCGGGGCGGGGACCGCGTGAGCGACCTCGCGGAGCGGATCCGGGCCGTCGCGTACCTCGAGGGCGACTTCGTGCTGCGCTCGGGGCGCCGCAGCAGCTTCTACCTCGACAAGTACCGCTTCGAGACGCAGCCCGACCTCCTGCGCGAGATCGGCGAACTCCTGGCGGCCCGGATCGCCGAGGTGGAGCCGGACGCCGTCCGGATCGCGGGGCCCGAGCTGGGCGCCGTGGCCCTCGCCGCATCGGCGAGCATGGCGTCGGGCCTGCCGTTCCTGATCGTGCGCAGTGCCGCCAAGGACTACGGCACCTCCAACCGCCTCGAGGGGGTCTGCGAGGAGGGGGAGCGGGTCGTCGTCGTCGAGGACGTCGTCACGAGCGGCGGCGCGGCCCTCGACGCCGTGCGCGCCCTGCGCCAGACGGGGCTCGTCTGCGACACCGTGATCTGCGTCGTGGACCGCGGCGAGGGCGGCGCCGAGGCGATGGCCGAGGCCGGCGTGCGGCTCGAGCAGCTGCTCGACGCCGAGGCCCTCCGGCTCGGCCGCTGAGAACCGCATAGCCACGCGGAACCGGTGCCGGCCGACGGCGCGGGATCCGCATAGGCAAGCGGTTTTCCGGCGGATTTGGCTTTCCTACACGGCGCCGTTCCGGCAAACCCGCATCGTTGAGCGGAAGTCCGTCCGATGGGGGTGGTACGTTCCGCCCGTTCACAACCGTCCTGGAGGGAACAGTGACGAAAGCGGAGTTCATCGATCAGATCGCCGAGAAGACGGGCCTCAGCAAGAAGGACGCTGGGGAGGCCGTCGAGGCGATGCTCGACACCATCTCCGGCACGCTCAGTCGGGGCGGTGACGTGACCTTCACCGGCTTCGGGAAGTTCACGGTGCAGCACCGTGCCGCCCGCATGGGGGTCAACCCCCGCACGGGCGCCAGGGTGCAGATCGCGGCGACCAAGGTGCCGAAGTTCTCGGCGGGGTCGCAGCTCAAGGCCGCCGTCAAGGGCTAGGCCGGGTGCCGCGTCCTGCGGCTCCCATGCGCGCGAAGCGGCCGTCTCCCACCCGGGGGGCGGCCGCGGCGCGTTCGGGGGCGTCCGCGTGATCCCGTTCGGCGACCGCCTCGCGGCGCGCGTCGAGGCCTGCGGGAGCGCGCTCTGCGTCGGGATCGACCCGCGCGGCCCCTTCCCGGACGAGGTCCTGCGGGGCCTCGCCGACTCGCGCTCCGGCCAGGCCCGCGCCGTGGAGCGCTACGCCGTCGGCCTCGTCGAGGCCGCGGCGCCGTTCTGCGCCGCGGTCAAGCCGCAGGTCGCCCTGTTCGAGCTGCTCGGCGGCTACGGGCTGCACGCCCTCGACCGGGTCTGCGAGACGGCCCGCGAGCACGGGCTCCTGATCATCGCCGACGCCAAGCGCGGCGACATCGCCTCCACGGCGACCGCCTACGCGGAGGCCTGGATCGGCCTGCGCCCGGGCGAGACCGCGCCCCTCGCGGACGCCGTCACCGTCAACGCCTACATGGGCCCCGACACCGTCGAGCCGTTCCTCGCCGTCGCCGACCGCCACGGCGCGGGGCTGTTCGTCCTCGCGCGCACCTCGAACCCCGGCGCCTCCGAGCTCGAGGAGCGCCGACTCGAGGACGGCGGCCAGGTCTGGGAGGCGGTCGCCGGCTGGATCGCGGACTGGGGCGGGGAGCGCAAGGGCACGAGCGGGCTCGCGTCCATCGGGGCCGTGGTCGGGGCGACCGCGCCCGCCGCGGTGCGGACGGCGCGCGACCTGATGCCCGACGCGCCGCTGCTCTTGCCCGGCGTCGGCGCCCAGGGCGGACGCATGGAGGACCTCGCGCCCGCCTTCGAGCGCCATCCGGCCGGGGGCCTGGTGGTGGCGGCGCGCAGCGTCATCGAGGCCTGGCGCGACACGGATGCCGACTGGCGGAGCGCCGTCGCGGAGGCCGCGCGGCGCCACGCCGAGGACATCCGCCGCCTCGGCGCCTGACGGAACGCGCAGCGGGGGTACGATTGCGGCCGTGCGCGGCCGCAATCGCTACTCCGTCTGGACCATCGTCGCCCCGCTCGCCCTCGTCGGCGTGTTCGGGCTCAGCGTCATGCTCGTCCGCGACGCCCTCGACCGGCCCGCGGCTCCCGCGCCGGCGGCGGCGGAGACCGCCGTGGTTGAGGACGCGGAGGCCGCGGAGCCCGTCACCGTCGGGGCGGACGTGCCGCCGTCGTACACGATCCGAAAAGGCGATACGCTTAGCGCGGTCGCCGAGCGCTACGGCCTCACCGAGGACTACATCCGCGGGCTCAACCCCGGCCTCGACCCCCTCGCCCTGATCCCGGGCGAGCGCATCAAGCTTCGCGACTCCGCCTGAAACCCCGCCCATGATCGTCACCGTCACGCCCAACGCCGCTCTGGACAAGACGATCCAGGTGTCCAGCATGCAGATCGGCATGCGCCACCGCGGCGCCCAGAGCATCGTGGCGCCCGGCGGCAAGGGCATCAACGTCGCCCGCGCCCTCTTGGTGCTGCAGGAGCCCGTGATCGCCACGGGCCTCGCCGGCGGCGAGACCGGGGCGCGCATCGTCCGCGAGCTGACCGCCGAGGGCATCCTCAACGACTTCACGCCGATCGGCGGCGAGTCGCGCAGCACCACGGTGCTGATCGACCCGACGAGCGGCGGCCAGACCGAGATCATCGAGAACGGCCCCGAGGTGACGGCCGGGGAGCTCGACCGGCTCCTCGAGCGGCTCGAATACGTGGCCCGCGACGCCCGCTGGGTCGTCCTCGCCGGCTCCCTGCCCCGCGACGTCGCCGAGGACTGGTACGCCGACGCGATCAAGCGCCTGCGTCGCACCGGGGCGATGATCGTGCTCGACTCCGAGGGGGAGCCGCTGCGCCACGGCGTCGCCGCCGAGCCGCACCTGGTCTCGCCAAACCAGCGCGAGGCCGAGGCGCTCGTCGGGCACGAGTTCGCGAGCGAGGACGACATCGTCGCCGCGCTGGACGAGATCGTGGAGATGGGCCCGCGCAACGTCCTGATCACGTTCGAGGGCGGCCTCGCCGCGCTCGTGCGCGACGGCCAGCAGACGCGGCGCTTTCTGGTGCGCGCCCCGCGCGTCGAGATCCTCGGGACCGTCGGCGCGGGAGACGCCCTGCTCGCGGGCTACTTGACCGCCCTGTGCCGCGACCAGGACGTCGAGCCGGCGCTCCGCCACGCGGTCGCCTGCGGCACCGCCAGCACGCTGACGCCCGGCGCGGGCCGCCTCGACCCGCGCGACGTTAAGCGCCTGCTGGCCCAGACCGAGCTGCTCGAGCCGACGCCGCTCTAAGCCCCGGCGCCGTCCGGAACCCCGACTAGTGTCAGGGGCACAGAACGACGGACGGCTGGGCCGGGCCCCGGAGCCGGGGCGCCACCCGCGGAAAGGACCGGCGGAGCGCGGTGGAGATCGAAATCGGACGGGGGAAGAAGGCGCGACGCGCCTACGGCTTTGACGACATCGCGATCGTGCCGAGCCGGCGCACGCGCGACGCCGAGGACGTCGACATCGGCTGGAAGCTCGGTCCGTACCTGATCGAGCTGCCACTCGTCGCGTCGGCCATGGACGGCGTCGTCTCGCCCGCGACGGCGATCCAGCTCGGCCGCCTCGGCGCGCTCGGCGTCCTCAACCTGGAGGGGCTGTGGGCCCGCTACGCGGACGCCGACGCGATTCTCGAGGAGATCGCCGGGCTGCCGCCGGAGACCGCCACCCAGCGCATGCAGGAGATCTACAGCGCGCCGATCGACGCCGACCTGATGGCGCAGCGCGTCCGCGAGATCAACGCGGCGGGCGTGATCACGGCCGCCAGCCTAACCCCGCAGCGCGTCCGCGACCACTGGGAGGGCCTCGTCGCCGCCGGCCTCGACGTGCTCGTGATCCAGGGCACCGTCGTCTCTGCGGAGCACGTGTCGCGCAGCGTCGAGCCGCTCAACCTGAAGGAGTTCATCGCCGGCGTCGGCATCCCGTGCGTCGTCGGCGGCTGCGCCAGCTACCAGACGGCGCTGCACCTGATGCGGACGGGCGCCGCCGGCGTCCTCGTCGGCGTCGGGCCGGGCGCGGCCTGCACGACCCGCGGCGTCCTCGGCGTCGGCGTGCCGCAGGCGACCGCGATCGCCGACGCGGCCGCGGCCCGCGTCCAGCACCTCCTCGAGACCGGCCAGTACGTCAACGTGATCGCCGACGGCGGCATGCGCACCGGCGGCGACATCGCGAAGGCGATCGCCTGCGGGTCGGACGCCGTGATGATCGGCTCGCCCCTGGCCCGCGCCCACGAGGCGCCCGGCCGCGGCACCCACTGGGGAATGGCCACGTTCCACCCGACCCTGCCGCGCGGCGCCCGCGTGCGCACGCAGCAGGTGGCGACCCTCGAGCAGGTCCTGCTCGGGCCCGCCAACGAGAACGACGGCACCCTCAACCTGATGGGCGCGCTGCGCACGTCGATGGCCACCTGCGGCTACGAGACGATCCACGAGTTCCAGAAGGCCGAGATCATGGTCGCGCCGTCCCTGCAGACCGAGGGCAAGAAGCTCCAGCGCGAGCAGGGCATCGGGATGTCGCGCTAGCCGGATGGCCTCCGACCAGCCGATCCTCGTCCTCGACTTCGGCGCGCAGTACGCGCAGCTGATCGCCCGCCGGATCCGTGAGCGGCGGGTCCTGTCGGAGCTGGTCCCGCACGACCTGACCGCGGCGGAGCTGGCGGCGCGCAACCCGGCTGGGATCGTCCTGTCGGGCGGGCCCGCCTCCGTCAACGAGCCGGACGCCCCGGTTCTCGACCCCGCGATCTTCGACCTCGGGGTGCCGGTGCTCGGCATCTGCTACGGGATGCAGGCGATGGCGCAGGCCCTCGGCGGCGAGGTGGGGCGGACCGGGGCGGGGGAGTTCGGCAAGACGGAGCTCGCGCTGGAGACCGACGCGGTCCTGTTCCGCGGGATCCCGCCCGCGCACTCCTGCTGGATGAGCCACAACGACTCGGTCACGCGGCTGCCGGACGGGTTCCGCGCGACGGCCTCGACGCCGGGCGCACCGGTGGCGGCGATGGAGCACCCCGAGCGGCGCCTGCACGCCGTCCAGTTCCACCCCGAGGTGGTGCACACGCCGCAGGGCACGGAGATGCTGGAGCGCTTCGCCTACGACGTCTGCGGCCAGGACGGCTCGTGGACGCCGCAGCGCGTGATCGACGAGCAGGTCGAGCGGATCCGCGCCCAGGTCGGCGACGAGCGGGTGCTGTGCGCCCTGTCCGGCGGCGTCGACTCCGCCGTCGCCGCGCTGCTCGTGCACCGTGCCGTGGGCGACCAGCTGACCTGCGTGTTCGTCGACCACGGCTTCCTGCGCGAGGGCGAGGCCGAGCAGGTCGTCGAGACCTTCGGGGGGCACTACAAGGTGCCGCTCGTGCACGTGCAGGCGCAGGAGCGCTTCCTCGGCCTCCTCGCCGGCGTCACGGACCCGGAGGCCAAGCGCAAGATCATCGGCGAGACCTTCATCCGCGTGTTCGAGGAGGAGTCACGCCGGCTCGAGGGCGTGCGCTACCTCGTCCAGGGGACGCTCTACTCGGACGTGATCGAGTCCGGCTCGAAGACGGCGGCCACGATCAAGTCGCACCACAACGTCGGCGGGCTCCCCGACGACATGGACCTCGAACTGTGCGAGCCCCTGCGGCTGCTCTTCAAGGACGAGGTGCGCCAGGTCGGGATCGAGCTCGGGATGCCGGAGCGGATGGTCTGGCGCCAGCCGTTCCCGGGGCCGGGCCTCGCGATCCGGATCATCGGCGACGTGACCGAGGAGCGCCTGCGCATCCTGCGCCACGCGGACGCCGTCCTGCAGGAGGAGATCCGCGCCGCCGACTGGTACCGCCGCCTGTGGCAGTCCTTCGCGGTCCTGCCGACCGTCAAGTCGGTCGGCGTGATGGGCGACGCGCGCACCTACGAGTACCCGATCGTGCTCCGCGCCGTCACCTCGGAGGACGCGATGACGGCCGACTGGGCGCGGCTGCCCTACGACCTCCTCGAGCGCATCTCGACCCGGATCATCAACGAGGTCCAGGGCGTCAACCGGGTCGCGCTCGACATCTCGTCGAAGCCGCCCGGCACGATCGAATGGGAGTAGGCCGCCGCACCGCGGAACGCGGTGGCCGCGCGGTACCCTAGAGACGTGGCCGCATCCGCCTCCGCCCGCCGCGCGCAGGTCCGACGGCGGCGCCTGCTCGTCCTCGGCGTCGCCGCGCTCGTCCTGCTCGCGGTCGCCGCGGCCGCCCTCGCGCTGCGCCCGGACGAGCCGGCCGCACCGGCGAGCTACGCCTCACAGAGCGCGGTCGACCGCGCCGCCGAGGAGGCGGCCGCGAGCGCGCAGGAGGCGGCCAAGGCCGCGCGCGAGATCGAGGAGCGCACGTGGTCGACGGGGCCCTACGCCGAGGAGGTGCCGAAAGAGGACGGCGTCGCCGCCGGCGCGCCCGTCAAGGGGCTCGTGGCCCTGACCTTCGACGACGGCCCGGGCCGCTACACCTACGACGTGCTGGCGCTTCTCAAGCGCCACCGGATGAAGGCCACGTTCTTCGTGCTCGGGTCGAAGGCCGAGCAGGACCCGGCCGCGCTGCGGCAGATGGTGCGCGAGGGCCACGTGGTGGCCGCGCACTCCTGGAGCCACGCGAGCATGGTGACCCTCAACGCCAAGGGACTGCGCGCGGAGTTCGACCGCACCAACGCCGTGATCCGCGAGGCCACCGGCCGCGTGGCGGCCATCCAGCGGCCGCCCTTCGGCGACTTCGACGGGCGCACGAACCGCTGGTCACGCGCCAACGGCATGCTACCCATCCTCTGGAACGTGGACTCGAACGACTGGCAGCTCCAGGACCCCCGCACCGTCGTCGACAACGTCCTCAACGCCCCGAACCTCGGCCCCGGCGCGATCATCCTCCTGCACGACGGCGGCGAGGACCGCTCGATGACCGTCAACGCGCTGCCGGCGATCATGGACGGGCTGCGCAGGCGCGGCCTGCGCTCCGTGACGATCCCCGAGCTCCTGCGCCAGGGCCCGCCCGAGACGATCGGCCCCGGCACCTTCGCCCCGAGCAGCTACGCCGAGGGCGCCACCGCGGACCAGGGCTAGAGTGCGCCCCGCAGCCGCTCGGCGGTGCGGGTGAGGGCGTCGGGAGCGCCGGGCGCGGTCGGCCACGGGATCGTCAGGCCGTCGTCCGGACGGCGCGGGAGCACGTGCACGTGCAGGTGGAGGACGGTCTGCCAGCCGTCGGCCCGCGCGCAGGACAGGAGCGTCGCGCCGGTGGCCCCGAGCGCGGCCTCCTGCGCCCGCGCGACCCGGCCCGCGAGGGCCATGCAGGCGGCGAGCGCGTCGTCGCTCGCGGCGAGCGCGTCGTCGTGGTGCTCGCGCGGGATCACGAGGACGTGCCCCTCCACGGCGGGGAAGATGTCCATGAACGCGAGGGCGCGCTCGTCCTCCGCCACGAGGGTGGCAGGGATCGCGCCGGCGGCGATCCCGCAGAACAGGCAGTCGGCCATGCCGCGATCCTAGCGCCGTCCGCAGCGGGCGATATACCTCGGCGGTGGCCGCCTTCTCCGATCCCCGCTGGTTCGACCGCGAGGGGGCGGTCGAACGGGTCGAGGTCGCGTGCCGTGCGGTGCCGCAGGCCGACGGCTCGATGATCCGCCACGCGCAGACGCAGTCGGGCGCGGAGCTCGACGTGGTCACGCTGCGGGTCGCCGAGGGCCCCCTGACGGGGCGCCACGCGGGGCTCCTGATCTGGCCGCCGCGCCGCCCGGGCGACCTTGAGCGCACGCTCGGGCCGCTCGCCGCCGTCGACGACCTCGAGGGGCTCGCCGAGCGCCTCGCCGCGACCACGCTGCGCTGCCGGCTCGAGACCAGCCCGTTCGGCGACCTCGAGGTGCGCAAGATCCTCGACCTCGCGCCGGAGCTGCCCGTGCCCGAGCCCGCGGGGCCGGTGCCCCCCGACGTGCCTGCGGACCTCCTGCCCGACCGGCCCGCCGCACCGCCCGCGGCGCGCGTCCAGGTGATCGCCGACGCCGCGCGGGTGCGGGAGGCCGCTGAGCTCCTCAGCGGGCTGCCCGTGCTCGCGGTCGACATCGAGACCGCCTGCACGCGGCTGCCGCCCGAGGAGCGGGACAACCGCGACGCCTTCGAGCCGTGGAACGGCACCGTGCGGCTCGTGCAGGTCGCCGCCGCGGCCCCCGACGGCGGCCTCGCCGCGGTCGTGATCGACTGCTGGGAGGCCGACCCCCTGCCCGTGCTGCGCCTGCTCGGCGAGCCGGGGCGGCAGGTGATCGCGCACAACGCGAAGTTCGAGCAGAGCTGGATCGCGTACCGCTGGGGGATCGAGTTCGGGGCCGTCGTGGACACGATGGCCTGGTGGTCGGTGATCGCCGGGCACCTGGCCGCGGCGGGGGCCGACAGCGGGGTGGAGGACGCCCGGCTCGTGACGCTCGTGGAGCGCTTCCTCGGGCTCGAGCTCGACAAAAGCTTCCAGACATCCGACTGGTCCCTCGAGGAGCTGTCGGCCGGCCAGCTCGAGTACGCCGGGCTCGACGCCGCGGTGCTCGTGCCGCTCGCCGCGACGCTCGCGGGCATCGCCACGCGGCTCGGCTGCGCGGAGCAGGCCCGCATCGCGTCCATGGCCTGCACGCGACGCGCCGCCGCGTCCGTGCGCTTCGGCGCCGACCGCCATCCCGACGAGGCCGACGCGGCGCGCACGATGATCGCCAACGCCGCCTCGGCCGCCGACCTCGAGACCGCGGGCGCCCTGATGCGGCGGATGGCGCTGCGCGTCGGCTCGCGCGAGGAGCTCGCGGAGGCCTTCCGGGCCCGCCGTCAGGCGCTCGCGCCGCCGTCGGCGTCGTAGGCGTCCCAGCCCTCGTCGCGCCAGCGGTCGGCGCGCCGGTCCCAGGCGCCCGTGAAGAGCGCCCACGAGGCGAGCCCGATCGCGGCGCCGACGACCAGCACCCCGGGCCGCAGGCGCCGCGGCGCGGCCAGGGCCGCCACGGCCAGCCCGAGCCCGGCGTGCGCCGCGTAGAGGGCGTGCTGCGGGCCCCCGAGCCGCTCCGCGGGGGCGGGGGCGGTCAGTGGCCACCAGAGCCACGGCAGGCGCGTGTTGAGGTCGTCGTGGAGCGCGTTGACGGCCTCGTCGAGGGGCCCGAGCGCGCCCGTCAGGCGGTCCGCGACGCCACGGGTGTCCGCTGCAACGTCGTCCATGCCGCCCATGCTACGGTTCCGCGCCGGTGCGGTCACCCACCGCGTCCCGATCCCATGCCGCAGAAGACCCTCAGCGCCAAGCCCGCCGACGTCCAGCACGACTGGGTAATCGTCGACGCCGACGGCGAGATCCTGGGTCGGCTCGCGACCCGCATCGCGGACGCGCTGCGCGGCAAGGGCAAGACGAACTTCACCCCGCACGTCGACACCGGCGACTACGTCGTCGTGATCCACTGCGACCGCATCCGCGTGACCGGGCAGAAGCTCGAGCAGAAGAGGTACTACCGGCACTCGGGCTACCCGGGCGGGCTCCGCGAGCGCACCCTCGCCGAACAGCTCGACCGCGACTCGACCGAGGTCGTGCGCCACGCGGTCAAGGGGATGCTCCCGAAGAGCAAGCTCGGCGCCGCGCAGCTGCGCAAGCTGAAGCTCTACAAGGGCGCCGAGCATCCGCACGAGGCCCAGCAGCCGAGGCCGCTGGCGTAGGGGGACGACGAGACGTGAGCGATCAGGCCAGCTACCGCGCGACCGGCAAGCGCAAGACGTCCGTGGCCCGCGTGATCCTGCGCCCGGGCACCGGTCAGGTCACGTGCAACGGCCGCCCGGTCGAGCAGTACTTCGACCGCGCCCCGCTGCGCACGATGGCCCTCAGCCCCCTCGAGGCCGTCGGCCTCGCCGACCGCTTCGACGTCGCGATCCGCCTCCACGGAGGCGGGATCAGCGGGCAGGCCGGGGCCTCGCGCCACGGCATCGCGCGCGCCCTCGTCGAGGCCGACCCGAACCTGCGCGGCGAGCTCAAGCGCGCCGGCTACCTGGCGCGCGATGCGCGCGCGGTGGAGCGCAAGAAGGCGGGCCTGAAGAAGGCCCGCAAGCGTCCGCAGTTCTCGAAGCGCTAGGACGACGCGCGGTGGCCCGCGCCTGGTTCGGCACGGACGGCATCCGGGGGACGGCGAACGAGCGCCTGTCCGCCGATCTCGCGCTGCGCGTGGGCCGCGCGGCCGCGCTGCGGATCGGCGGCGCCCCGACGATCCTGATCGGCCGCGACACGCGCCGCTCCGGCCCGATGCTCGAGGACGCCCTCGCGGCCGGCATCGCCGCGGCCGGCGGCCGCGCCGTGCGGCTCGGCGTCGTGCCGACGCCCGCCGTGGCCTGGGCCGTCCGCGAGCACAGCGCCGACGGCGGCATCGTCGTGTCCGCGTCGCACAACCCGTTCCCCGACAACGGCATCAAGCTGTTCGGCCCCGACGGCCACAAGCTGCTCGACGCGGCCGAGGAGGAGGTCGAGGCCCTCCTCGACCATGCGGGGCCCGGACCGACCGGCGCGGACGTGGGCTGGAGCGAGGCCGCCCCGGGCGCCGGGGAGGCCTACGCGCAGTGGGTCGCCGGCCGCGCCGGCGTGGATCTACGCGGCCTGCGCGTCGTCGTGGACTGCGCGAACGGCGCCGCCGTGGGCGTCGCGCCCGCGCTCTTCGCGGCCCTCGGCGCAGACGCGGAGCTGATCGCCTGCGCACCCGACGGCGCCAACATCAACGTCGACTGCGGCTCGACCCATCTCGACCACGTCGCGACCGCCGTGCGCGCCGCGGGCGCCGACCTCGGCATCGCGTTCGACGGCGACGCCGACCGCGTCCTCTTCTGCACGGGCGCGGGCGACCCGGTCGACGGCGACCACGTGCTCGCGATCCTCGCCCGCGACCTCCTCGCGCGCGGCGCGCTGCCCGGCAACCGGGTTGTGGTCACCAGCATGGCCAACCTCGGCGCCCACCGTGCCCTCGCCGAGCTCGGCTGCGTCGTCGAGGTGACGGACGTGGGGGACCGCTACGTGCTGGAGGCGATGCTCCGGGACGGCGCGGCGCTCGGCGGCGAGCAGAGCGGCCACGTGATCGCGCTCGACCACCAGACGACCGGCGACGGTCCGCTGACCGCGGTGCTCGTCCTCGCCGCCCTCGCGCGCTCCGGGCAGAGCCTCGCGGAGGCCACCGCGCTGGTCGAGAAGTACCCGCAGCGGTTGATCAGCGTGCGCGCCGACCGCACGGGCCTCGGGGACGCGGCGGCCGTGCACGCCGCGGTCCGGGAGGCGGAGGCGGAGCTCGGCGACGAGGGCCGCGTGGTGCTGCGCGCCTCGGGCACCGAGTCGCTCGTGCGGGTGATGGTGGAGGCCCGCGACGCGGCGGTCTGCGAGCGGATCGCCGTCGATCTCGCGACCCTCGTCGAGCGCGAGCTGCCCGTCACCGGCTGACCCCTGCGCCCCGACGGCTAGGATGCCCCGCGTGTGCGGGATCATCGGGTACGTCGGGGCGCGGCCCTGCAAGGAGCTCGTGCTGACCGGCCTCGAGCACCTCGAGTACCGCGGCTACGACTCCGCGGGGCTGGTGCTCGCCGACGCGGCCGGGCTCGAGCGCGCCCGGGCTGTCGGCCCCGTGGCCGCGCTGCGCGAGGCCGCCACGGGCCTGACCCGCGCGGCGACGGTCGGCATGGGCCACACGCGCTGGGCCACGCACGGCGGGGTGGAGGAGCGCAACGCCCACCCCTTCCTGAGCGAGGACGGGCGCTTCGCGGTCCTGATGAACGGCATCTTCGAGAACTACGTCGACCTCCGCGCCGAGGTGGCCGAGCACGGGCACGAGCTCTCGTCCGACACGGACACCGAGGCCCTCGTCCACCTGCTCGAGGAGGACTACGACGGCGACCTCGCCCAGACGGTGCGCCGGATCTACCCGCGCCTCGAGGGCCACTTCGCCTTCCTCGCCGTCTGCGTCGACGAGCCGGACCGGATCGTGGGGGCGCGCCTCGCCTGGCCGCCGCTCGTCGTCGGGCGCGGGAAAGGGGAGACCTTCCTCGCCTCGTTCACGCCGGCGTTTTTGGAGGAGACGCGCTCGATCCAGGTCGTGGACGAGGGCGAGGTCGTGATCGCCACGGCCGCCGGCGCCGAGTTCCGGGCGATCGACGACTGGTCCGCGCGCGAGCACCCGGTCGAGCAGGCCGACGAGTCGCTCGAGGTCGCCGCCAAGGGCGGCTACGAGACGTTCATGCTCAAGGAGATCCACGAGCAGCCCACGGCGGTCGCCGACACGATCGCCGAGCGCTTCCACCACGGCGAGCTCAACCTCGACGGGATCGGCCTGACGGACGACGAGCTGCGCGAGATCAACCGCGTGCTGGTCGTAGGCTGCGGCACCGCCCTGCACGCCGGGCTGGCCGGCCGCTACCTGATCGAGGAGTGGGCCGGGGTCGCCACGGAGGCCGACGTGGCCTCGGAGTGGCGCTACCGCAACGGCGTCTTCGACCCGCGCACCCTCGTCCTCACGATCTCCCAGTCCGGCGAGACCGCGGACACGCTCGCCGCGATGCAGATCGCCAAGGAGCGCGGCGCCCGCGTCGTCGCCATCACCAACATCATGGGCTCGGCGATCGCGCGCGCGGCCGATGGCGTCCTCTACACCCGGGCCGGGCTCGAGATCGGCGTCGCCGCCACGAAGACCTTCACGTCGCAGGTCACGCTGATGACCCTGCTGGCCCTGCACCTGGCCGCCGTCCGCGGGACGCTGACCCCCGAGGAGGTGACGCGGATCGGCGAGGAGCTGAGCGCGCTGCCCGATCTGATCCAGCGCGAGCTCGACGACGCGGCGATGGACCGCCAGCTCGACCTGCTCGCCGACCGCTTCGCGCACGACCGCTTCTTCCTCTACCTCGGCCGCCACCTGGGCCTGCCGATCTGCCAGGAGGGCGCGCTCAAGCTGAAGGAGATCTCCTACATCCCGACCGACGCCTACGCCGCGGGCGAGATGAAGCACGGCCCGATCGCGCTGCTCGGCGAGGACACCCCGGTGGTGGCCGTCGCGACCGACAGCCACGTGTTCGAGAAGATGGCCTCGAACCTCGAGGAGGTGCGCGCCCGCGGCGCCCACGTGATCGCGGTGGCCACGGAGGGCAACGAGCACATCGAGCGCCACGCGGAGCACGTGATCCGGATCCCCGCGACGCGACCCGAGCTGCAGCCCATCCTCGCAGTGGTGCCGCTGCAGATCCTCGCCTACAAGATCGCGGGCCGCCTCGGCCTCGACGTCGACCGGCCCCGCAACCTGGCGAAGACGGTCACGGTCGAATGAGCGGCCTCGAGCCGCCGCGGCTGCTCGTCGGGATGGACCTGATCGAGATCGAGCGCGTCGAGCGGGTTCTCGAGCGCCACCCCGAGCGCTTCCGCAGTCGCTGCTTCACCGCCCGGGAGGTCGAGGAGCTCGACCGCAAGCCGCGCCCGTCGGAGAGCTACGCGGGCCGCTTCGCGGCGAAGGAGGCGGTCGGCAAGGCGCTCGGCACCGGCGTCCACTTCACGTGGACCGAGATCGAGGTGGCCGGCCGCGGCAAGCCGCAGGTCACGCTCAGCGGCTGGACGCGCGAGGTGGCCGAGCGCAGGGGCGTCGTGGCGATCGACGTATCGATCACGCACTCGCGCATGACCAGCGCGGCCGTGGCGATCGCGATCCTCGGGCCGCAGGCGGCCTAGGACTCGTCGTCGGCCGGGTCGGCGTCGTCGCCGGCCTCGGCCTCGGGCGCGTCGGCGGACGCGTCCGCAGCGGCCTCGGGCTCGCCCGTGGGGGCCTCGGCGGCCTCCTCGACGACCGCGTCGGCGGCGGGCTCGTCGGCCGCGGCCTCTGCGCCGGGTGCGGCCTGCTGGGCCGGAGCGGCCTTCTTGCTCACGCGGCGCTTCTTCGACTCCTCGGCCTGGGGGCCGCGGGCGATCACGCGGGAGACGCGAGCCTTCTTGCGGGCGGCGGTGTTCGGGTGCAGCGCGCGCTTGGCGGCGCCCCGGTCGATCAGGGCGACGAACGTGGCGTGCGCGGAGGCCACGGCCTCGGCGTCGCCGGACTGGACGGCCTCGACCACCCGCCGGAACGCGGTCTTGATCGACGAGCGGTAGCGGATGTTCTCCAGGCGCTGGCGCTCGGCCACGCGGATCCGCTTCTTCTGCTGCTTGATGTTCGCCATGAGCCTCGTGTGCGGGCCGGGGGGGACCCCGACGACCGCGGCGGAGCGTAGCAGGGGCGCCGATTCGGCCGCGCAACCGGGAGGCGTGCCATCATCGGGGCATGGGCAGTCCGGTGGATGCGCCCGCGGAGGGGGCGCGCAGCCGCTCCGTGTCCGCGGCCCTCTTCAGCGCGGCCACCGGCGTCTCGCGGGTGCTCGGGCTGGTGCGGGAGATCATCTCGGCGCAGCTCCTCGGCGTGTCCGGGCCGGCCAGCTCGTTCGTGATCGCCAACAACGTGCCGAACACGACCCGCTCCCTGGTCGCCGACTCGGCGCTCGGCGCCTCGTTCGTCCCGGTCTTCAACGAGCTCCTCGTCCAGGGCGAGCGCGAGCGCGCGTGGCGCGTCGCCTCGAGCGCTCTCACGCTCGCCTTTTTGGCGTTGAGCGCGCTGACGATCCTCGGGATCGTCTTCACGCGGCCGCTCCTGTCCTTCGCGAACCTCTCCGGTGAGCAGCTGGAGCTGACGGTCACGATGACGCGGATCCTGTTCCCGATCCTGATCCTGCTCGGGATCTCGGGACTCGTGCAGGCGATCCTCAACTCGTTCGACGAGTTCGTCCTGCCGGCGATCGCCCCCGTCTTCTGGAACGCGGTCATCATCGGGTTCCTGCTCTACGCCTTCACCGCCGACGACCTCGACCGCCGCGCGCTGATCCTCGCGGTCGGGACCCTGGTGGGCACGGTGATCCAGACGCTGGTGCCGCTGCCGGGCCTGCGCGGCAAGGGCGCCACGCTGCGCCCCCTCGTCGACCTGCGCGACCCGGCCGTGCGGCGGATCCTCGTCCTGCTCGTGCCGGTCGCGCTCGGGCTCGGACTCGCCAACGTCAACCTCACGGCCTCGACCTACATCGCCACCTACGTCGACCCCGACTACGCGCCGCGCGCGATCGACGCCGCCTTCCGGGTCTACATGCTGCCGCAGGGCATCTTCTCGGTCGCGGTCTCGACGGTGATGTTCCCGCTGATGGCGCGGGCGGTGGCCGCGCGCGACCTCGAGCGGCTGCGCGGCGCCCTCGCCGACGGCACGCGGCTGATCCTGTACCTGCTCCTGCCCGCGAGCGCCGTGATCGCCGTCCTCGCCACCCCGATCGTCCAGCTCCTGTTCCAGCGCGGCGAGTGGACCGCCACGGACACCCCCGGCGTCGCGCACGCCGTGGTCGCCTTCTCGCTGGGCCTCGCGCTCAACGGGCTGATCCTGCTCTTCACGCGCTGCCTGTTCGCGCTGCAGCACGTCTGGGTCGCGACGCTGATCGCGCTCGTCAACCTCGTCGTCGCGATCGGCCTCAGCCTCGTCCTGTACCGCCCATTCGGCGTCTGGGGCATCCCGCTCGCCAACTCGATCGCCAACCTCGTCGTCGTGCCGCTGATGTGGGTCGTCCTGCGCCGGCGGATCGGGGCCCTGCCCACGTGGCCGGTCGTGCTGGCCGGCCTGCGCATGCTCGCCGCGGCGCTGGTGGCCGCGCTGATCGCCTACGGCATCTGGCGCGGGGTCGAGGCCCTGCTCGGCGACGACCTCCTCGCCCTGATCGTCGGGGTCGGGGCGGCGGTCGGGCTCAGCGCGCTCGCCTACCTGGTCGGCACGCGCGCCCTCGGGTTCGCGGAGGCCGACCGGATCGTCGCGCTCCTGCGCCGCCGCGGGGCCGAGGCGTGAGCCGCGAGCGCCCGCGCGTGCCCGCGCCGGCCCTGTTCGCCTTCCTCGTCCTGCGCGACGCCGTCGCGCGCTTCCAGCGGCACCGCTGCACCACCGCGGCGGCCGCGATCGCCTTCCACGTCCTGTTCTCCCTGTTCCCGCTGATCCTGATCGTGGCCGCCCTGATCGGCAGCGACATCCGCAACGAGGGCGTGCGCGGCCAGATCTCCGACGGGCTGATGGCGGCGCTGCCCCTCGACGAGACCGCCAAGGCGCAGATCGACCGCCTGCTCGAGCAGGCGACCCGCAACCTGGCGGCGATCGGCCTGATCGGCCTCCTCGCGCTGGTCTGGTCGGCGAGCGGGATGCTCGGCAGCGTGCGCGGGGCGATGGAGCTGGCGTGGGAGGGGCGCCTCGGGACACGCCCCTTCGTGCGGGGCAAGCTCGTCGACGCCGTCTTCCTGACCGTGGTGGTGGCGGTGATCCTCGCCTCGTTCCTCGCGGGCCTGCTGGTCAGCGTGCTGCCGCGGATCTCGTCCGACGTCTTCGCCGGCACGCCGTTCGAGGCGTACGCGGACGTGATCCGCTCCTCGGTCGCGCCGGTCGTGTCGGTGCTCGCGACCTGGGTCATCCTCGTCATGGCCTACAAGTTCCTGCCGACGCCGCGCCCGGCCCTGCGCTACCCGATGCTCGGGGCGCTGCCCGCGGCGCTCCTCTTCGAGGGGGCGCGGATCCTGTTCGCGGTCTACGTGACCGACGTCGCCACGTACGACATCGTCTACGGCTCGATCGGATCGATCATCGCCTTCCTCGCCTTCGTCTACGTCGGCTCGATCATCACGCTGCTCGGCGCCGAGCTCGGTGCCGCGATCCGGCGCGTCCACACGACGTGGCGAGTCCTCGCTACGCAGCCCGGACGGCCGAGGGTGTGATGACGGCTACCCTTACGGGGTGGACCAGAACCTGATCCGGAACTTCTCGATCGTCGCGCATATCGATCACGGCAAGTCCACGCTCGCCGACCGGATCCTCGAGATCACGGGCGCCGTACAGGAGCGCGAGATGCAGGACCAGCTGCTCGACTCGATGGAGATCGAGCGCGAGCGCGGCATCACCATCAAGGCGCAGGCCGTGCGCGTCCCCTGGGAGCACGACGGCCGTACGTACCAGCTCAACTTGATCGACACCCCGGGCCACGTCGACTTCACGTACGAGGTCTCGCGCTCGCTCGCGGCCTGCGAGGGCGCCCTGCTCGTCGTCGACGCCTCGCAGGGCATCGAGGCGCAGACCGTCGCCAACGCGCACCTGGCGATCGACAACGGCCTCGAGATCGTGCCCGTCGTCAACAAGGTCGACCTCCCGGCCGCCTACCCGGACGAGGTCGCGCAGGAGACGGCGGAGTTCCTCGGCGACGACGCCGCGCAGGTCGTACGCATCTCGGCCAAGAGCGGCCTCAACGTCGGCGACGTCCTCGACGCGATCGTCAAGCGCGTGCCGCCGCCCGCGGGCGACCCGGCGGCGCCGGCCCGCGCGCTCGTCTTCGACTCCGTCTACGACCAGTACCGCGGCGTCGTCGCGTACGTCCGCGTGATCGACGGCGAGCTGACCTCCCGGATGACGATCCGCTCGATGGCGACCGGCCAGACGCAGTCGATCGAGGAGGTGGGGGTGATGGCGCCGCAGATGACGCCGACCGGCCGGCTCGGCGCGGGCGAGGTCGGCTACGTCATCACCGGCATCAAGGACGTCGCCGAGGTGCGCGTGGGCGACACCTTCACGGACGCCAACCGCCCGGCGAGCGAGGCCCTGGAGGGGTACGTCGACGTCAAGCCGATGGTGTTCGCCGGGCTGTTCCCGTCCGACGGCGAGCAGTACGAGGACCTCCGCGACGCGCTCGCCAAGCTGCGCCTCAACGACGCCTCGCTGGTCTACGAGCCCGAGTCATCGCAGGCGCTCGGGTTCGGCTTCCGCTGCGGGTTCCTCGGCCTCCTGCACATGGACGTCGTGCGCGAGCGGCTCGAGCGCGAGTCGGACCTCGACCTGATCGCCACCACCCCGAACGTCCTCTACGACGTCCTCACCACTGCCGGCGAGGCCGTCGAGGTGCGCAACCCGTCCGACATGCCCCCGGCGACGACGATCGAGAGCGTCGAGGAGCCGTACGTGCGCGCCACCGTGATCATGCCGAAGGAGTTCGTTGGCACGATCATGGAGCTCTGCCAGGACCGCCGCGGCGACTTCGAGAGGATGGACTACCTGTCGCCGACCCGCGTCCAGCTCGCGTACGCGCTGCCGCTCGCGGAGATCGTGCTCGACTTCTACGATCAGCTCAAGAGCCGCACGAAGGGCTACGCATCGTTCGACTACGAGATGATCGGCTACCGCACCTCGAACCTGGCCAAGGTCGACATCCTCCTCAACGGCGAGCCCGTCGACGCCCTCAGCATCATCGTGCATCGCGACAAGGCCTACGAGGCCGGCCGCGCCCTCGTCGAGCGGCTGCGCACGCTGATCCCGCGCCAGTTCTTCGACGTGCCGGTGCAGGCCGCGATCGGCAGCCGCGTGATCGCGCGCGAGACGATCAAGGCGAAGCGCAAGGACGTGCTGTCGAAGTGCTACGGCGGCGACATCACGCGCAAGCGCAAGCTGCTCGAGAAGCAGAAGAAGGGCAAGAAGAACCGCATGAAGTACGTCGGCGCGATCGAGGTGCCCCAGGAGGCCTTCCTGAGCGTGCTCTCGCTCGACGGCAAGGACTAGCGGTTCCGCGACCCGGCACGCCGCGGGGCGCGGATTCCACCGGGTGAGACGCGCCGGTCCCCGGGCTTGGGCCGCGCAAGCGGGATGGGATGGGATGGGGTCGCTCTATGACCGCCACCCGCCTCGTCGGCCTCGGATCCATGGGATCCGGCATGGCCCGCAACCTGCTTCAGCACGGCTTCGACCTCGTCGTCGACGACATCGACGCGGCCCACGTGGAGGCGCTCGTCGCGGCGGGCGCGCACGCGGCCGTCCCTGGCCCCGTGGCCGAGAACCTCGTCGTGCTGTCTCTGCCCGCACCCCAGCACGTGGAGGCCGTCTGCCTCGGCAAAGACGGCCTGCTCGCGCGCATGCGCGCGGGTGTCGCGCTCGTGAACGCCTCGACGGTGGACCTCGAGCTGGCACGGCACCTCGACGCGGCCTGCGCGGAGGCCGGCATCCTGGACGTCGACGGCCCCGTGACCGGCGCCGCGGACGGCGCCGCCCTCGGCACGCTGGCCTTCATGTGTGGCGCGTCCGACGCTGCGCTGGCGGCCGTGCGCCCGCAGCTCGAGGCGGTGGGGCAGGAGATCGCGCACGTCGGCCCGCCGCCCGCCGGCACCGCCGCGAAGCCCCTGACCACCATGCTGTGGTTCATCCACGTCGCCGCGCTGTCGGACTCCCTCAGCCTCGCGACCCGCTGCGGCGTCGACATCGACCGCTACGCGGAGCTCGTGCGGGGCATCGACTGCGCCGCCAGCTCGTGGGTGGCGCGCCACGACCTCCCCAACATCCTCGCGGACGACGACGACCCCTCGCTCACGCTCGCCCTCTGCGTGAAGGACCTGCGCCTGATCGGCGAGCTCGGGGCCGAGGCCGGCTACGCGAGCGACTTCGCCGCCGCCGCCGCCCGCGCCCGCTTCGACCGGGCGCTCGAGCGGTTCGGGCCGGAGACGGGCGAGCTGGCCGTGACCCGCATCGCGGAGACGGCGGCGGGCACGTCGATCCGGTCGCCGCGCGGCTAGAACGTCATAGCCAGCGGAACCAGCGGAACACGCCGAGCAGGACCAGGACGGCGGCGACGAGGACGCCAGCGATCGCGAAGAACGCGCCGACCGTGTGGTCGAACGGGACGGGCACGTTCATGCCGAACAGGTTGGTCATGAAGGTGACCGGCAGGAAGACCACGGTCAGCACGGTGAGGACGCGCAGCACCCGGTTCTGGCGGTGCGAGATCGCCGTCTCGTTCGTCGTCTCGAGGGCCTCGACGACCTCCTTGTAGTTCTCGAGGAGGTCCCAGATGCGCTCCGCGGAGTCGATCAGGTCGTCGTAGTAGATGTCGAGATCTTCGCTGGCGAGGAAGCGCTCGCCGGCGCGCTCGAGCTGGCGCAGCACCGGGCGCTGGGGCTTCGTGATCTTGCGGTACGAGATGATCTCCTGCTTGACGTTCGAGATCTGGCGCACGATCGACTCGTCGGGGTCGCGCTCGAACATGCGGTCCTCGATCTCCTCGAGCTTGCGCCCGATCTGGTCGAGGATCGGGAAGCAGTAGCCGTAGAGGGAGTCGAGCACCTCGTAGAAGAGGAAGCCCGAGCCCTTGACGAACCACTCGGCGCGCTCCTCCTCGTTCGCCTCAAGCCGGCGGAAGACGTTGCGGACCGGCTTCAGCGGGACGTTCGGGATCGTGATCAGGAAGTCACGGCCGATGAAGACGTTGACCTCCGCCGGGAACAGGCGCCCCGAGGCCTTGTCGTACCAGGGGAAGTGGAGGACCAGGAAGAGGTAGTCCTGGTAGTCGTCGACCTTCGGCCGCTGGCGGCGGGAGCGGACGTCCTCGAGGTCGAGCTCGTGGAAGGAGAACTCCTCCTCGAGCCAGGCGATCTCAGCGGGCCCGGGCGACTCGATCTGGATCCAGCGCAGGCCGCTCTGCTCGAGCACGCTCACGCGCGGCTCCAGGGCGGCGGGAGCCGTCACGGACGCAGCGGGGAGCCGGGGTCGGCGGATGCGGGGCATGGCAGGAAGCTGAAGGTGATCGACGCATTGAGCCCGCGAAGGACAGCGCCTACCCGTAAACCGAGCGGTATGGTGTCCCCGTGCGCATCCTGGTGATCGGAGCCGGTCGGGTGGGGACGAGCGTGGTGGCCGCGCTGCACGCGCAGCACGACGTCACGGTGCTCGACGTCGACGCCGAGCACCTCAACACGATCGGGGCGCGTTACGACGTCCTCACGGTGGCCGGCAACGGCACCTCGCGGGCCGCGATGCAGAGCGCGAACGTCGCCGCCCAGGACCTCGTCATCGCCGCGACGGACCGCGACGAGATCAACATCGTCGCGGCGCTGCAGGCGCGGGCGCTCTGCCAGGGCCGCATCCTCGTGCGTACATCGAGCGCCGAGTACCTGTCGGCGTGGCGCGCGGGCGAGCTGCCCGTCGACGTGATGATCTCCGCCGAGAACGAGATCGCGCAGGCGGTCTCGCGCGCGCTCGGCATGCCGGGTGCACTCCAGACCGACATGTTCGCCGACGGCAGGGCGGAGATGGTCGAGTTCGAGGTGCACGCCGACGCCGCCGAGAACATCGTCGGCCGCCGGATCGCCGAGCTGCGGATCCCCGACGAGAGCGTGATCGCGTCCCTGATCCGCGCCGACCGCGTCCTGATCCCCGGCGGCAACGACGTGGTGGAGGAGGGCGACCGGATCGTCCTGATCGCCTCGCCGGCGGCCAGCCGTGAGTGGGCGCTGCGGCTGGCGCGCCGCGACGTGCAGGACATCCAAGAGGTCGTCCTGGTCGGCGGCGGCGCCACGGGGCGCACGATCGCCCGCACCCTCTGCGGCCAGGGCCTGCGCGTCCGGATCATCGACGCCAACGAGGTCGTCGCCCGCCTCTGCGCCGAGGAGATCGCGGGGGCCGACGTCTTCTGCGCGGACGCCACGGACACCGGCTTCTTGCAGCGTGAGAACGTCGGCCGGGCCGACGCCGTCATCTGCTGCACCGAGCGCGACGAGCGCGACCTCCTGATCAGCCTGCTCGCGAAGTCGCTCGGCGTGCGCATCGCCGTCGCCGTGGTCGGCGACCCCGACTACGTGCCGATCTTCGAGCGGGTCGGCGTCGACTTCGCCCTCAACCAGCGCCTCGTCGTCGCGGAGGAGATCGTGCGCTTCACGCACGACCCACGCACCCGCGGCTTCGCGATGCTCGAGAACGACCGCGTCGAGGTCCTCGAGCTCGAGATCCGGCCGACCAGCGAGGTGATCGGGAGGCCGTTCCGCGACCGTCCCCTCGAGGGCGCGATCGTCGGGGCCATCGTGCGCGGGCCGCAGGTCCTCTTCCCGCGCGGCGACGACGCGCTCCAGGCCGGCGACTCGGCGATCATCCTCGCCGAGGCGCACCGCGTGCAGGGCCTGGAGCTGGCGCTGTGAGCGCGGCGGCCGTCGCGCCGCCGCGACACGGCCGCCTCCGGGTCGACCTGCGCGCCACCCTCAGCCTCGTCGGGCTGATCGTGAAGTGGCTCAGCCTCGCCTTGCTCGCGCCCGTCGTGGTGGCTCTGATCTACGGCGACAGCCTGCGGCCGTTCCTGATCCCCCTCGTCGTCGGCATCGTCGCCGGCTTCGCCGTCGAGCGGCTCGCGGGCCGGCGCGCGAACGACGTCGGGGTGCGCGAGGCCTTCGCCGGGGTCGCGCTGACCTGGCTCGCGGCCGCGCTGATCGGGGCGGCCCCCTACATGCTCGACGGCGGCGACATCAGCGCCTTCGTCGACGCCTATTTCGAGGCGATGAGCGGCTTCACCACCACGGGGGCGAGCGTGATGGCGGACATCACCTCCCACTCGGAGGCGATCCTGTTCTGGCGCTCCCTGACCCAGTGGCTCGGCGGGATGGGCATCATCGTGCTCGCAATCGCGGTGCTCAACCAGTCGGGGCCGGGGGGCAAGGCGCTGCTCCAGCAGGAGGCGCCCGGGCCCGAGGCCGAGAAGCTGACGCCGCGGCTGCGCGACACCGCGATCCGCCTCTGGCTCGTCTACGTCGGCCTCAGCGTCGCCTTGGCGGCGGCGCTCTGGATCGTCGGCTTGATGGACCCGGACCAGGGGATGAACCTCTACAACGCGATCGCGCACACCTTCACGACGATGTCGACCGGCGGCTTCTCGCCGGAGCCGGGCTCCATGGAGGCGTTCGGCTGGGTCGCGCAGCTGCTCGTCGCCGTGTTCATGGTCATCGCCGGCGCGAACTTCGCGCTCTGGTACCGGACGGTGCACGGCGACCTGCGCGCGGCGCCGCGAGACGGCGAGTTCCGCGGCTACATCGCCATCCTCGTCGTCCTCTCCGCGCTCGTCGGGATCGCACTTCTCGCCACCACGGAGGCCGGCGTCCTCGGCGCCTTCGGGCAGGCCGCCTTCCAGGTCATCTCGCTGATGACCACGACCGGCTTCGCCTCGCAGGACTTCGCGGTCTGGACGGCGTTCGCGCTCCTGATCCTGTTCGCGGCGATGTTCATCGGGGGCTGCGCGGGCTCAACCTCCGGCGCGATCAAGGTGATCCGGATCCGCCTCGCCCTCGGCAGCGCCCGCCGCGACGTCGAGACCGCCGTCCACCCGGAGGCCGTTCTGCCCGTGCGCCAGAACGGCCGTCCCGTGCGCGAGGCGGCGCTCCAAGGCGCTACCGCCTTCATCGGCCTCTACCTCGTCACGTTCGCGGTCGGGGCGGCACTGATCCTGCTGATCACCGCCCTGCACGGGTTCGAACTCGGCGCCTTCGACGCCATGGTCGCCGCGGCGACCACGATCGGCAACGTCGGCCCGGGCGTGGGGGAGGCCGGGCCGATGGGCAGCTTCGCGGCCTACCCATGGGAGGCGAAGGCGGTTATGACCTTCCTGATGTGGATCGGCCGTCTGGAGCTGATCCCCATCCTCGTCCTCGCGACACGGGCCTACTGGCTGCGATGAGCTCAGTCGCCCACCGGCCGACCACCGTCCGCCTCGCGCCGGCCCTGCGCGTCGTCGGCCTTGTGGTCGGCGGGGCGGGCATCACGCTCGCCGCGCCGCTCGCCTACGCCGCCTATCTGGGCGAGGCCCTCCTGCCCTTCCTCGTGCCGCTCGTCCTATCGGGGGCCGTCTTCCTCGGCGCCTACGTTGCCGGCCGCCGCATGGAGTCGCCGAACCGGCGCGAGGCGCTGCTCGCGGCCGTCCTGACCTGGCTGGGCCTGTCGCTGCTCGGCATCCTGCCCTACGTGCTCGGCAGCGCGCCGGGCGGCCCACAGGGAGTCGTCGACGCCTTCTTCGAGAGCACCGCCGGGTTCACGGCCACCGGCTCCACGGTGATCACGGACCTGACGGCGCAGCCGCGCGCGCTGCTCTTGTGGCGCTCCCAGACGCAGTGGATCGGCGGCATCGGCCTGATCGTACTCGCGGTGATCTTCCTGCCGCGCCTCGCGGTCGGCGGCCGCCAGCTGATCGAGACGGAGACGGCCGGGCCGCAGCTCGAGAAGCTCGCGCCGCACCTGCGCGCCTCGACGTTCCGGATCGTCGGCGTCTACGTCGTGCTCACGATCCTCGTCGTCGTCGGCCTCGCCACCCTCGGGGCCGCGGGGCTCGCGCCCGGGATGGGCCCCTTCGAGGCGATCACGCACGCCTTCACCACGGTGTCGGCCGGCGGCTTCTCGCCCGACCCGCGCTCGATCGAGCCGTTCGGGCCGTGGGCGCAGTGGCTGATCGCGATCGCCATCGTGATCGCGGGCACCAACCTCGCGCTGTGGTTTCGGGCGATCGTCCTCGGCCGCATCTCGAGCTTCAAGGACGACGAGCTGCGCTGGTACCTCGGCATCATCGGCGTGGGGGCCGTGATCGTCCTGATCGAGCTCGTCGCGTCCGGCACGTACGGGCTCGGCGAGGGGATCCGCCAGGCCTTCTTCCAGGTCGCCTCGATCACCACCGGGACGGGCTACGCGACCGCGAACTTCGCGCGGTGGGGCGAGCTCGCGATCGGGACGCTGTTCCTCCTGATGTTCGTCGGCGGCTGCACGGGCAGCCCCACCGGCGCCCTCAAGGTGATGCGGGTCGTCCTCTTCGGCCGCATGATTCTGCGCGAGATCCGGGCCACGATCCATCCCGAGCAGGTGCGCCTGATCCGCATCAACCGGCGTCCGGTCAATCCGCGCATCATCCACGGCGTCCTGGTCTTCGTCCTGCTCTACGTGATCCTCGTGATGCTCAGCGGCGTGCTGCTCCTGCTCGACCCGAACCGCCCCGAGGGCCTCAACTTCGAGGATGCGCTGAGCGCGTCGGCGGCCTCGATCGGCAACGTCGGGCCGGGCTTCGGCTTCCTCGGGCCGATGGGCTCCTACGCGCCCTTCTCGTCCGAATCGAAGGTCTTCCTCGCGCTCCTGATGGTGCTGGGGAGGCTCGAGATCTTCCCGGTGCTCGTCGTGCTGAGCCGCACCTTCTGGCGCGCCTGAGCGCCGTATACAGCGGGACGGAACGCCGGGGAGCCCGGTCGGCACACCTCGAGGTTCCGCGCCCGCGGGGCACGGTGCAGGAGGTGCTCCGCGTAGCCCTACTCGTCTCCGCGATCTTCGCGGCCGCCCTGATCGCGATCGTGGCCGACTGGATCGACCGCACCACGACCGCGCTGCTCGGCGCGGCGGCCGTGATGCTGGTCGGCGCGGTCTCGGCGGACGGCGCCGCGCGCCTCTCGCGCGGGCGGCCGCTGCGGCTCCTGCTCCTGATCGGCCTCCTGAGCGGAGTGATGTCGGCCTCCCTGGACAACCTGACGGCGATCCCGCACGTCCTGCCGATGGCCTTCGCCGTCTCGTGCCAGCTGGGGATCTCGCCGATCCCGCTCGCGATCACGCAGATCCTGGCCAGCAACCTCGGTGGCACCGCGACCCTGATCGGCGACCCGCCGCACTGTGGTCCTCGGCGTGCTCGGCCTGACCCTGCTCACCGTCTTCGCCCCCAGCGCCCTGCACGGGGAGCCTGTCGTGGTCGCGCTGTGCGGGGCGACGGCGATGCTGCTCGTCACCGACGTCCAGATCGAGAAGGCGCTCGAGTGGGTCGAGTGGGC